>JAJDAF010000040.1 GCA_029261995.1 Candidatus Zhuqueibacterota bacterium | reverse complement strand
TACCTGGACGTTTCTTTGACGCACTTGGACTACCTAGACTTTACGTGAAACAACTCAACCAACCGAACCGCCGTGGTACGTGATCCGTATGCCCGGTGGTGTGGGAGGAGCGGGGTCGTGAGGCCCCGCCCTATCCCGATTGCACCCGCCGTTTCGCTCCACGCAATACTGGCTTCTGAAAGTTCAAACAGTAGTGGTGGAAGGTATTGCTGACGAAGGTATTGCCGTAGCCGTAGGGCGCAATAGAGATGTCATCCTGACACCAGAAGATTTCGGGCAATAAGATGAATTCCTTCTGCAATCGTCGAGCGAGATCCCAGGCCAGCGGGTAGTTCTTGCCCTTCTTCTTGATGTTTTTTACCACGATGGTCATGTACTGGCCGGGCTTTAGCATCTTCCCAAGATTGAAATAGATGTCGCATAATTCCGTGAGAAAGGCTTCATAGTCAGAAACGTTTCCCAGATCGTTCGAGTCATCGGAGTAGTTGAGCTGCAGTCCCTTGACCCTTCGGTTTGCCTGATTTTCGGCACCTTTCATGTTGAGCATGTCCCAGTAGGGCGGCGAGGTGAGAATGTAATCCGCCGGCGGAAAATCACCTGGCTGAATGTCCCGAGCGTCTTTCTGCAAAATGCTGAATTCCGTATTTCTCGTGTCATGGCCGTCCGCCGTAGCCGAATCGAGAAAATCCTGGCAGCGCGTTCGCGCGATTTCTGCGAAAAGTGAACTGAGTTCCGTGCCGTAACCGTTGCGGCCATTTCGCAAAGCACCCAACTGCGTGCTGCCGGTGCCAGACATCGGGTCCAGGACGTTTTGACCGGGCGCGGTAAAGCAGTTCACGAAGAGATCGACCAAATCTTCTGGATATTTTGCCGGGTGCAGGATTTCATTCTTCTTTCTGGGCTGAGGTTTCAGGACGTGCCAACTCTTGACGGGGCGATTGAACGTGTGCTCAGCCCTCTGCTGCTGCACGGAGTTGAACAGACCAGCATCCGCTATCTCGCCCGTACTGCTTGAATTCTCATCGTTTCGAAAATACAGGCAGTAGAACGTGTCCTGGCCAGGCTCAAAACGGTCGCCCAGCCGGCCTTCGTTCGCTTCCGGCAGGCAGGCTATTTTTTCATCCTTCAGAGTCAGAATCTGCGCGACCGCCTTTGCCAGGTCCCAGGCGAACGGGTGAAAGCTTCCGTTCGATTTTACGTTTTGAACGAGAAGGCACAGAAACCGGCGGTGGTCGAGCCGTTCGTGCAGTTTCCCAGCCAGTCCGACAACGTTATTCTTAATGTCTTCGTAGTCAGACAACGTGGTGGTATCACTGAGCGAGTCAAGAAGATCGACCATTGCGAAGTTAAACGAGCTCTCCGCAGTCGAATTCGATTTGCACAGGTTACGATTGGCAACTGTGCTGAAAAGGAGATTCCGTTTCTCCGGGCCACTGTAGTAGATGCTTGCCGGTCCATCGCCCGGCAGGGTGAAAAATCGAATGTTCTTCTCGAACAGTGATTCGTAGTCCTCGAAGCGGAACCAAGATTTCTGAAAAGGCAGCCATTCCTTGGATGTCAGCGTGTTGAAGCGGTTTTTCACAAAATTTGTCCGGAATTGGCAGTCGGTAAGAGCATTTGAATTTGGCTAATCAATATAGCATTTCACGACAGCTTGTCAACCCCTTTCTGCCGTTACAAAGGTCGAAAATCGCTCTTGAAATTTGCTGCGTTTTTTACTATACTCAGGCTTCAAAGATTTGAAGCGAAATGGACCACTAAACCAAACAGAGGCACGAATATGGGAATGACCTTAACCGAAAAGATTCTTGCGAATCGCGCCGGCCTGGAACATGTCTCGCCTGGAGATTTGATCGTCGCAAAGATCGACATCGCCATGGCGACGGACATTTCGTCGCCTCTCACCATTAAAGTCTTCGAAGAAATGGGTGGCGAAAAGGTGTTTGACACCCGCAAAGTGCCGCTGGTTCACGACCATCTCGTGCCTGCCAAAGATATCAAATCGGCGGAGTTTTCCAAAATCATGCGCAATTTCGCGCGCGAACAGGAAATCGAATACTACTATGAAGTCGGGCGTTCAGGAATTTCGCACCAATTGCTGCCTGAGCAGGGTTTGATTCATCCCGGCGATGTGGTGTTGGGAGCAGATTCGCACAGCACTACTTACGGCGCACTCGGTTGTTTCGCCAGTGGCGTCGGCAGCACGGACATGGCTGCCGCCTGGATTCTGGGTGAAACCTGGCTGCGAGTGCCGGAATCGATCAAGATTCGGTTCACGGGCACTCTGCCGGAGTGGGTGGCTGGCAAAGACATGATGCTGATGGTCTGCCGCGACCTCGGCCTGGAGGGCGGCACCTATCGCGCCCTGGAGTTCGGCGGCCCGACCATCGAGAACATGCCTATGTATGACCGCTTTGTTTTCGCAAACATGACCATCGAGTGCGGCGGCAAGAATGGCGTGGTAATCGCGGATGAGAAGACGCGTGAGTATCTCAGAGAGCGCGCCACAAAGCCCGAGGAAGAGTGGATGTTCTTCGAGCCTGACGAAGATGCGCGCTATTGCCGCGAATTGAACTACGATGTCAGCGACCTGCAGCCCATGATAGCCAAGCCGCATTTGCCTGGCAATGTCATTCCAGTGGCCGAAGCCGACCCCGTGCATGTCGATCAAGTTTACATTGGCTCCTGCACGAATGGCCGGATTGAAGACTTACGTATCGCAGCGGAAGTTCTCAAGGGGCGCAAGGTTCACAGCAAGACCAGAATGGTGGTCGTGCCCGCTACCGAGACCATTTACCACCAAATGCTGAAAGAAGGGCTCGCCGAGATATTTCACGAAGCCGGCGCTTCCATCGGCCCGCCGACCTGCGGTGCATGCTTCGGCGCGCACATGGGGGTCATGGCCAAGGACGAAGTTGGCGTCTTTACCACCAACCGAAACTTTGTTGGCAGAAACGGACACACCGAATCCGATGTCTATTTGGTCAGTCCGGCTGTGGCTGCGGCCACAGCAGTCCGCGGTGTCATATCGGATCCGCGGGATGTGGTCGGATAGTGCGTACCGCCCTCAACTCTGTCCTTCAGGAGAGCCGTCCTGGATTAAGAGGGCGTTCTGAAAATGACAGCAAAACCGTCTATCGATTGGTGAACACCGTGATTCTCGCTCTGCTTAGAGAGTGACAGGAAGAGCGCGCTCGAAGACGCGGCACGCGACCGGGCAGCGCAATAAGAAAGGATAAGCTCAATTCCGTGGCATCAGACAATATCTACGACGTTCTAATTATCGGGTCCGGCCCTGCCGGTCTCGCCTGTGCAATTGATGCGCAGAAAGCAAATCTTAGCTGCCTGGTCCTTGAGAAGGGAAGTCTGGTTAACTCCATTTTTCATTTCCCCGTCAACATGATTTTTTTCTCCACGCCTGAGTTACTCGAAATTGGTGATGTTCCCCTGATCATTCAGACCGAGAAGCCGACTCGCGCCGATATGCTGAAATATTATCGGCTCGTGAGTGAACATCACCGCCTTAATATCAAGCTGTTCGAGAGGGTAGAGTCCGTTACCGGAACGGTTGGCGAGTTCACCGTTGCCAGCACGAAAGGCTCATATCGTGCGCGCAATGTCGTGGTGGCGACGGGCCAATACGACAACCCCAACCTGATGGCAGTACCAGGCGAAAACCTGCCGAAGGTCAGCCATTACTACACTGAGGCGCACAGTTTCTACCGTAAGAAGGTCGCAGTTATTGGTGGCAAGAATTCGGCAGTGGAGGCGGCCCTTGAGCTCTACAAGAACGGCGTCGATGTGACCATAATTCATCGCCACGACGACTTCGGCAAATCGGTAAAGTACTGGATCTTGCCGGACATCAAGAATCGGGTTAAGGAAGGCAAGATCAAGGCCTTGTTCAACACGGTTATCACGGACATTAGGGAAGACACCATCATCGTGCGCGACGCACAGGGACGTGAATCAGAGCTTGAAAATGATTTTGTTTTCGCGCTCATCGGTTACAATCCCGACACCGGTTTTCTGACCCAAATGGGTGTCGAATTACAGTCCCGGTACACTCCGGTTCACAACCCGAATACACTTGAAACTAACGTGCCGGGTATTTATATTGCCGGCGTCATTACTGCCGGTTCTGAAGGCAGCAAAGTTTTCATTGAAAACTCTCGCGAACACGGAACGAAAATCATAGGACACATCCTGAATGGCCAAAACAGAAAATGTTGATATCGCCATAATTGGTGGCGGTCCGGGCGGCTATGTTGCCGCCATCCGGGCGACGCAACTGGGCATGAAAACATGCATCATCGAAAAAGATAAGCTCGGTGGTCTCTGCCTGAACTGGGGGTGCATTCCGAGCAAGGCCCTCTTGCGCAGTGCCGAAGTCTACCGCCTCATTCAGGAAGCAGACTCCTTCGGCCTGCAGGTGCCGGAGGTTCAGTTTGATACCAAGAAAATCATCAAACGCAGCCGCGCGGTAGCTGACCAGCTTAGCAAGGGCGTGGATTTTCTGATGCGCAAGAACAAGGTTCTCCACCTGAAGGGCGCAGGAAGAATTGCGTCAAAAGGCGTGATTGAGGTGTCAAATGGTGAGGCAGTGGCAACTGTGGTAAAAGCGAAAAACATTGTAGTGGCTACCGGCGGTTACACGCGCTCTTTGCCTGGTGTGGAAATCGACGGCAAGAAGATCATCTCAAGCCGTGAAGCCCTGGTGCTGGACAAGCTGCCAAAATCCATGGTCATCATTGGCGGCGGACCCATCGGCATCGAGTTCGCCTATTTCTACAACGCGTTTGGCGTCAAGGTCACGATTGTTGAAATGATGCCGCACATCCTGCCTTTCGAGGATGAAGAGATCGTGGGCCATTTGCAGCGCAGTTTCAAGAAGAGAAAAATAGACCTGCTGACGGAAACCAAAGTCGAATCGGTCAAGACCTCGGCCAAAGGCGTTTCAGTGACGGTCGGCGCAAAAGACGGGACGTCCAAGGAGGTCAAGGCGGACATGGCGCTCATGGCGGTCGGTTTTGGCGGCCTGACTGAAGGTGTTGGCCTTGAGAATGTTAGCGTTGCTGCAGATCGGGGGTTCATTAGGGTTGACGAGAAGTACCAAACCAACGTTCAGGGCATTTACGCCGTCGGCGATGTTATCGGACCGCCTCTGCTGGCCCACGTCGCCTCGGCCGAGGCCGTCTTCATGGTGGAGAAACTTGCCGGGCACGACCCTACGCCTGTGGACTACACCAACATCCCCGGCTGCACCTACTGCCAGCCACAAGTCGCAAGCGTCGGAATGACTGAAAAGAAGGCCCTGGAAGCGGGCCACAAACTCAAAATCGGCCGGTTCCCGTTCAGGGCAAACGGCAAGTCGATTGCCGTTGGTGAAATCGACGGCATGGTCAAACTCATCTTTGACGAGCAGTATGGCGAACTCCTCGGCGCCCACATCATCGGCGTTGAGGCTACTGACATGATTGCCGAGCTTGGTCTGGCGAAGTCGCTCGAGACGACTTACACCGAGGTGCTCAAGACAGTTCACGCGCACCCAACCCTTTCCGAGGCCGTCATGGAAGCTGCAGGCGACGCAGTTGGCCAAGCGATCCACATTTGAGGCTATGAAAGCAGCAACCCTAATTCATGCCGGGCGCCTTGACTACCAGACCGCCTGGGACTACCAAAAACGACTGCACCGCCGCCGGGTACAACACGACGTGCCGGACACGCTGATTCTCACCGAACACCCGCACACCTACACGATCGGCAAATCCGGCGATGAAGCCAACCTGGTCACCGATGAGCGTTTGCTGAACCATCGTGGCATCAAAGTCCATCGCATCGACCGCGGTGGAGACATCACCTATCACGGACCGGGCCAGATCGTTGGCTACCCGATTCTTGATCTACACGACCACTACCTTGACACGCTGCGCTTCCTTCGTGACCTGGAGAAAGTCATCATCTTGACTCTGGCTGAGTACCAAGTTCAGGCCGAACGCGTTCCTGGATTAACCGGAGTCTGGGTGGATGGTGCGAAAATCGCGGCAATCGGAGTTAAAATCAGCCGCTGGGTGACCATGCACGGCTTTGCGTTCAACGTCAACACGGACCTCGGTTTCTTCACTCACATCGTACCGTGTGGCATCGGCGATAAGTCCGTGACTTCACTACGCAAGCTGTTGGGAAGAGAAGTAGACATGGCCGTCGCGATAGAGAGGGTGGTACGTCAATTCGAGTGCGTTTTTGGAATTCATTTTAACCAACAGTTCGATAATCTGGAGGAGGACCATGAGTATCGGGCTTCGGCCTGATGCGCGGGAAGAACTATGGCGAGACTTCACGAATACAAAGGCAAAGAAATCCTGGCGGGTTTCAAGGTGCCAACGCCTGCCGGTCAGACAGCATCCAGTCCGGATGAAGTCTTGGCCGCGGCCAAGGCCCTGAACAAGCCAGTCGTGGTCAAGGCTCAGGTCTGGACCACAAAACGGGCAGCTTTTGGCGGCATTCAGTTCGCCGATTCTCCCGAAGAAGCAAAAGCCAAGTCAGAAAAACTGTTTGGCTTGAAGGTCAAAGATTTTGAAATCGACACGCTGCTGGTCGAAGAGCAAATCACCATCGAGCGTGAGTTTTATTGCGGCATTATTATCGACGACTCGGCGCAGTGCCCGGTTATTATTTTTAGCTCCATGGGCGGCACTGGCATCGAAGAAATCGCGGAAGCGCATCCCGACAAGGTCGCGAAAGCGGAGATCGATATTCAAACCGGACTGCGGGACTACCAGGCGCGCAACCTGGTACGCAAGACCGGAATTCATGGAAAACTGCAGATGCAATTGGCCGGCGTGCTGGTTAAACTCTGGCAAGCCGCGCGTAAGTACGAGGCACGCTCCGCCGAAATCAACCCGCTGGTTCTCACCGGCGATGGCAAAGTCATGGCAGCGGATTGCCGGATTACGGTGGACGATTATGCCGTTTTTCGCCACCCGGACCTAGGCATCGACATCGCACGGGAGTTGAACCGGCCGCCGTCAAAACTCGACAAGATCGCCTACGACGTCGAGAAGGACGACTACCGCGGTACTTTTTACTTCATTCAAATGGAGCAGGACTTCAGCAAGGATGACGGCTTTGTCGGGTTTCACGGCGCCGGCGGTGGCGGTTCCATGATGTCCATGGATGCGGCTCACACACAAGGCTTCAAACTCGCCAACTTCACGGATACCAGTGGCAATCCCGCTGCCTCAAAAGTCTATCGCGCCGCGAAGATTATTCTTTCACAGCCCAACATTCTGGGCTATTTCGGTTCAGGCTCGGGTGTCGCGAGCCAGGAGCAGTTTCATTCAGCCCGCGGCCTGGCGAAAGCTTTTATTGAAGAAAACCTTTCCATTCCCGCCGTCATTCGTCTTGGCGGCAATGGTGAAGACAAGGCGGTTGATATCCTCACCACCAGCACGAAAGGACTTCCGGCGCCGGTGGAGGGCTACAGAAAAGACGACACGGCTCAGTTTTGTGCCGAGCGGCTGCGCGATCTGGTGGACAAGAATGTGCTCGAGCCCGAGCCCGAGCCAGGCCGCCGGTTTGTGAAGCCATCTTTTGACAAGCCCTACTCGTTTGCCACGCTGACTGGTTCAATCACCTTTGACCACGGCGCATGCGCGGACTGTGACCACAAAGTGTGCGTCGAGAGCTGCATCCCGGAAATTCTCAAAGTCGAAAACGGCGTGCCGGTGCTTGCGATCTCTGAAGAAGATGCGAAGGCAGGCAAGTGCATCGAGTGCCTGGCTTGCGAGATGGAATGCATCTACCACGGCAAACGCGGCGCCTACATCGACCTGCCCATTGCCGGTCTGGACGAATACCGACGGGAGGTGGCCTGATGTCAATCCTGGTGAATGAAAACAACAAAGTTTTGGTGCAGGGCATCACCGGCCGTGAAGGCATGGCCCGAGCCCGCTTGATGATGGATTACGGTACCCAGGTCGTGGCTGGTGTGACGCCCGGCAAAGGCAATCAGACCGTTCTTGATGTGCCGGTTTTTGACACAGTGCAGGAAGCGGCCGAAAACACCGAAGTCGATACTTCCGTGATTTTCGTACCCGCGCCTCTTGTACGCAATGCGGCACTCGAGGCCATCGACGCCGGTTTGAAACTGCTGGTCATCGTACCCGACCGTGTGCCGATTTATGATGTTCTCGAAATCGCCAAGGCCGCGGAACTCAACGGCGCCAGATTTGTGGGGCCGAATACCCTCGGTTTGTTGAGCGTTGACCGCGCCGTGCTGGGCATGATGGGTGGCCGCGCAAAGACCGCGAAAGAGTGGTTCAAAAAAGGCAATGTTGGCGTGACCTCGCGCAGCGGCGGCATTACCTCATCGATTGCCTATTATCTCAGTCGCAGCGGAATTGGCTTGAGTTCGATTGTTCACGTCGGCGGCGACGCCATCGTGGGAACACCGCACCCTGAGGTCGTGAAACTCTTTCAGCACGATGCGGATACAAACGCGGTGGTGATGTTTGGCGAGATCGGCACAACTCAGGAAGAGCAAGTCGCGGATTTGATCGAAAGCGGTCAATTCACCAAGCCCCTGATTGCGTTTATCGGGGGCAAGGCGGCGAAGTCCGGTACCCGTTTTTCGCACGCGGGCGCCATTGTCGAGGGGAATCGAGGCACCCACGAAAGCAAAGTCAGGCGCTTGCGCGAAGTTGGGGCGCACATTGTCGAGAATTTCGATGATATCCCAAAAGTCACCGCAGGCGTACTGGCGAATTTGAAGTAGAAGAGAAGTAACAATTCACTACGAGGAAACGGTATGAGTGATTTACATTGGAAGACAGCGATTACCAAGATCAAGCCAAATGAAGTGCGGCTGAGGGGCTATCGCGTCGATGAACTCATGGGGGAAATCTCGTTCGGCCAGGTGGTCTACCTGACCTTGAAAGGCGAACTTCCCGGCACGAACGTCGGCAAGATCATCGACGCTATTCTGGTGTCATCCATCGACCACGGCGCTACGCCACCCTCTGCACTCACGGCGATCACCGTGGCCTCGACGGGGTCACCTCTCAACGCTGCGGTGGCCAGCGGTATTCTTGCGATTTCACGGTTTCACGGTGGCGCGATTGAGGACTGCATGGGTGTGTTGCTGCAGGTGGAAGATAAAATACGCGCCCGACAAATCTCAGTGTCAGTTGCATGCGAGGAAATTGTCGATGAGTACAAGCAGATTCGTCGTCGCATTTCCGGTTTCGGCCACCGGCTGCACACTCAGGATCCGCGTTCAACAAAACTCTTCAAACTTGCGCGTGAGTTGAAGACAGGCGAAAAGTACCTTGAAATCGCCGAGACCGTTGAATCTGAATTGGCCAAGCAAACCGGCAAAACACTGCCGCTAAACGTCGATGGCGCCATCGCCGCGGTGCTCTGCGAACTCGATTTTTCTCCCGCGCTGGCCAACGCATTTTTCATGATAGCTCGCCTGCCAGGGCTGGTTGCCCATGTCTACGAAGAACAGACACGCCAAAGACCGATGCGGGCAATTCATCCAAAAGACCACGAATACGACGGTCCCGACGACCGTACTCTCTAAATCAACGAGGAAAATATGAACAAAGCCACTCTGCTGCAGATTATCCCCGAATTCAGTCTGATCAAAGATGAGAAGTTGCGAGAGAACTCGATTGCCGTCTGGATAGAGGCTACCGAGCATCGCAACTGGACCAAGGAAGAATTGTTAAATATTCCCTTCACATTGCTTGCGGAAAACGTCAAGATCACATATCTTGAGCACGTTCGCACAGTCTGCAAAATGTGCGTTGCCTGCGACGACGTGTTGACAGAAGCCTACCACGAGCGAAAAACACCTGTGAATCGCGACTTTCTGGTTGCGGGCGCACTGCTCGCCGACGTTGGCAAGCTTTACGAGTACGATAAAGAGAATGGCAAGGTCGTCAAGAGCAAACACGGAAAGTACCTGCGCCACCCATTTAGCGGCGTCGGTCTGTCCTGGAAGTACGACATTCCCGAGGAAGTCATGCACATCATTGCCGTGCACTCGAAGGAAGGCGACCACTTTCCGCGCTCGCCCGAGGCCATCATTCTGCATCACGCTGATTTTATTGATTTTGATTTGGTGTGCTAGGCAATACTTCAAAAGAGAATCGAGCGATGGCGGTACAGAAATTCAACTCCCTGCAAGAAGCTGAAGAAGCGCTATGGTGCATCTGGCCGAATCAGAATTATTACGACCGCATGGGCGATCTTTGGGAAATCGCCGAGAGAATCAATCCGGTTCCCTATCCTCGCGGTGTCTTCAAATTCAGAAGCATCGAGGAAGCGAATGAGCACATGGACAAGGTCGAGTTGGAACGTGCGCTCGAATATAGAAGAAGAATGGGTTTGGCTTCAGCAAGCGACCCGGAACAAGCAAAGAAACGATTTTAATCACAGAGGAAGAAAATGGCAAAATATAACATTGCATGGTTACCCGGTGACGGCGTTGGTAACGACGTCATGGAAGCGGCCAGAATCGTTCTGGACGCACTCAAGTTTGATGCAGACTACCCGCACGGCGACATTGGCTGGGAGTTCTGGAAGACCGAAGGCAATCCACTGCCCGACCGCACAATTGAATTGCTGAAGAACACCGACGCCTGCCTGTTCGGCGCAATCACATCTATGCCCAAGGAAGAAGCACAGAAAGATCTGTCTCACGAGCTGCAGGGCAAGGGCTTGGTTTACTCCAGTCCAATTGTCCGTTTGCGCCAGGAGTTCAACTTGCATACCAACCTGCGACCGTGCAAGGCCTACCCAGGCAACCCGCTGAATTACCGTGACAACATTGATCTGGTCGTCTTTCGGGAGAACACCGAAGATATGTACGTCGGCATCGAATTTCACCCGCTGCCGCAGGAGGTGATGGACGTCGTCACCAAACATGCCCCGAAAATGCGCCGGTTTGCCGACACGCCGCTCGATGAAATTGCGGTATCGTTGCGCATCAATACCAAAAAGGCCTCGCGCAGCATCGTGACGCAAGCCTTTGAGTACGCCAAAAAACATGGCTACCCGAGCGTGACTATCGTTGAGAAGCCGAACGTCCTGCGTGAAACCGGTGGCCTGGTGCTGCGGGAAGCGCGCAAAGTGGCGGCCAACTATCCGGGCATCGATTTGTGGGAAACCAACATTGACGCCCAGTGCATGTGGCTGGTTAAGAATCCGCAAGATTACGGCGTGCTGGTTGCGACCAACATGTTCGGAGACATTATTTCAGACCTGTGCGCGCAATTGATCGGCGGGCTTGGTTTTGCCTCCAGCGGCAACATTGGCGACAACTACGCGGTTTTTGAGCCGACTCACGGCTCGGCGCCCAAGTACGCCGGCCAATACAAAGTAAACCCCATCGCCATGCTGTTGACCAGCAAGCTGATGCTCGACTGGCTCGGTGAGCTGGACATGGCGCAGAAGCTGGAAAGCGCCATCGCGACGGTTATCAAGGAAGAGAAAGTGCAAACCTACGACATGGGCGGAAGCGCGACAACACTCGAAGTCGCCGAGGAAATTGCCCGCAAATTGTAAGCGGAAACAACCGGACACAGTTAAGGAGAAGACAGCACATGGCATCGATTTCGCGGCAAATCTCAAAATACGCTTTGGGACTCAAATACGAAGACCTGCCGGCAGAGGTCGTCAACGAAGTTAAGCGTTATCTCTACGATTCAATCGGCTGCGCATTTGGCGGTTACCAGACTCACGATGTCGGCATCGTGAAAGACATTTACTCCGAGATGGGCGGCAACGCCGAAGCAACTGTCATCGGCAGCGGTGACAAAATACCCGCTTACAACGCGACCTTCCTGAACAGCCTGATGGTGCGGGCTCTGGACTTCAATGATATTTACTGGAAGGAAGATCCCAGCCATCCCAGCGACATCATTCCAGTGGCGCTTGCCGTTGGCGAAGCGGTCGGCAGCTCCGCAAAAGACGTCATCACGGCCATCGTTCTGGCTTACGAATTTGAGATGCGGCTCTGCCTGTTCGCCGTGCCCGGCGTGCGTGAGCGCAAGTGGCACCACGCTACGCTGACGCAATTCGTATCGCCGATTGTCGCCGGTTACCTGCTCGGCTTGACTGAAGACCAGATGGTGCACGCTATCGGCATTTCCGGCGCGCATAATCTGACGCTCGGCGCGGTGACGGCCGGCCAGTTGACCATGATGAAAAACACCGTTGACCCCATGGCTTCGCAGAGCGGCGTGATGGCTGCTTTGATGGCAAAGCGGGGTTACACAGGCACAGAGCAAATCTTCGAAGGCAAAGAAGGCTTCATGCAAACCCTTGGCCCGGATTGGGACACGGAGCAACTTGTGGGTAATCTTGGCGACAGCTTCAAAATCATGGAATGTTCGATGAAAGCCTTCCCCTGTGAGGCCCTGACCCACTCACACATTTCGGCTACACTGAAGTGCGTGGTCGAAAATGACATCCGGCCTGACGACATCGAACTGGTGACGGTCACCACGATTGCGCGCGCTGTCGATATTCTCTTTGATTCTGAAAAATACCGACCCAAATCGCGCGAGACCGCGGACCACAGCCTGCCTTATTGCATCGCCGCGGCTATCGTGGATCGCAAAATCACCACGGACCAATTCAGCGACGAGCGCATTCTCGATCCCGCAATTCAGGCTGTCTTGTCGAAGATTAAAGGCGAGGCTAGTGAGGAGTTCGAGAAAATGTTTCCGGCGAAACAGCCTTCGAAAGTCGTGATTCGCCTGAAAAACGGCGACGTGCATTCGGCGCAGCTCGATTATCCAAAGGGCGACCCACGCGAGCCGATGAGCGAGCTTGACCTCGACAATAAATTCCAGAGCTTGTGCAATCCCGTGTTGAGTGCCGGGAAACAGAGCGACATCAAAAAGGCGATTTTCGATTTGGAGAGTTTTAGCACGATCAACGATTTCATGGCGATTCTGACAGCGGACAAGTAGCCCATGAATGAACTGGTTGCCGTACTCATCATGTTTGCTGGCGCCGGCGTGGTTGTTGCGCTGCTGCTGGCCTTATCGCAGTGGCTGGGACCCAAAGCCAGCAATCCCGTCAAGGGTGAACCTTTTGAGTGCGGCAACATTCCCATCGCTACCACCAACCACCGAATTCCCGTCAAGTTTTACACCGTTGCCGTCCTGTTTGTGCTGTTTGACATTGAGATTGTTTTCCTGTTTCCCTGGGCCGTGGTTTTTCAAAAACTGGGCCTTGCCGGGCTGGTCTCGATGACATTTTTTCTAGCAGTTCTCGTTCTGGGACTGGTGTACGCCTGGCGAAAAGGAGCACTGCAATGGGACTAAGAGATTTCCTGGGCGGGGACAATATTGTCACGACTCGGCTGGACAAGGCCGTTGGCTGGGCGCGCAAGTATTCGCTGTTTCCATACCCTTTTGTCACGGCTTGTTGCGGCATGGAATACATGTCAGCCTCTGCATCGCATTATGACCTCGACCGGTTCGGCGCGGCTTTCCCACGATTTTCGCCGCGCCAGGCGGACATGCTGATGTGTGTCGGAACCGTGAGCCAAAAGATCGCGCCCGTGCTGCGGCGTGTCTACGATCAAATGTGTGAACCTAAATACGTCATCGCCTTTGGTGTGTGCACTTGCACCGGTGGTTTCTACAATGACTACTCCACCGTGCAGGGCATCGACACGATTCTGCCGGTGGATGTTTACATTCCTGGCTGCCCACCCAGGCCCGAGACCGTGATTCAGGGTTTGATGTTGTTGCAGGAGAAGATTCAGCAGCAGCGGCAGGAGTACTAGGCAGCGGAAGATTCATCCGGATTGGGGCCCTGCCACGATTGGTGTGGGCAAGGTTGAAAAAACAGAACACCGGTTAGACCGCCGTCTTCTGTCTGGTAGTAGGCAGTGCCCATTGTCTAACATTAGACATGTTGCTATTATTGGTCATTTGTGTCTAATAATCGACACAAGAGTTGATGGGCAGCGGGTTATTGGAAATTGTGTTAGGTTTGAATATGCTACCACAAATTCCGTAATTGAAGTAGAAATTCAATTCAATAACAATGCAGCAAGACCGGCACCAATGAAAGAACGATTGAGTTTTTTATGAGTGATGTAATCATCCCCATCTTTTGTACTCTTCTCGGTGTAGGAATCGGAGCCTGGCTTTCCAACAAGCAAGCGATTGCTTTGCTCAAAAGACAAAGGTTTCTTGATGCCTGTGCTGAGTTCAAAAATGCTTTCGTTGAAACCATCTATCTCTTGAACGCATCTTCGAAACAAGGGGTTGGGGTTGACGATGAAATTCTCGTTTATGACATTATCAAAAATAGAGCTGTTGAACACGAAAAGGCCATGATTCGATTTCGCTACCATGTCACAAACCGTGATGCCTTTGACAGAGCATGGGAAGAATACCAGGGCAAGCGCGATACTGAAGCCACAGAATACTTTCTTGCATACATGGAAAGGCCAGGGCAAATAGAAGACACTGCGTTGCGACAACTTGCCATAGATAGAATAGAAAGACTTTGGGACTTTGCTAATGTTTGATAAGATTTTTAAAATATGCATCATCTTCATACTCGGTTTTATTGCCTATACATTTTATCTTTATGTGCTTAATACACGTTACCACTTTGTTAGTCAAGGCTATGCTTTTGACCGTCATACGGGGAAAATTTTCAAGGCGATGCCCCAAAATAACGATTCGAACCACCCCCTATTTAGAAGTAAAGAGGAATTGAGAAAATTCCTTTTGGAAAAATAGAGTGTCCCCGGACTGGAGACACCCAATCCCTAATTTTTAACCGAAATAGTAATTTGAAATAACCATGGATAGGCCATCTAAAGAGCAGTTCAAGATCCAGCCTTTTCAGACAAGAGTTCATCAATGTATCCATCCGTAAAAGAAGTTGTGCCCGGTGACGGCTACGTACTCTCAATTGTATTTGACAATGGAGAGCGCGGTACTTTGGACATGAAGCCGTTCCTAGATTTTGGTGTCTTTCAGCGGCTCAGAGACCATGATTCGTTCAAGCAGGTCAGGGTCGCCTTCGATACCATTGAGTGGAAATCTGGAGTTGATCTTGATCCTGAGTTTGTTTATGAAAAGTGCAAAGGAGTCAAAAGCGCACAGCGAGGCGCTTCAACCAACGCCAGTACCTCGTAGAATCAGATGGAATCAATTGGCCAACCAACGCAGCGCTGCACCACCGGTAACGGATTCCAGACTCGACATTAGGGACGAATGACCACAAATCTTTTCCCCATCCTCCGGGACAAGTTCGGAGACCAACTTCACGCTGCATTTACCCATCTTGGCGACCAGGTTATTGTGGTGGACAAGCGCATACTACATTCGCTTTGTCGTTTCTTGCGCTCCGAAAGCAAGCCGAAGTTCGAATTGCTCGTAGATCTCACCTGCGTCGATTACCTGGATCGCCAGCCTCGCTTCGAAATGGTTTATCTTCTGCACGCCATGAAAACTGGTGACCGTCTTCGCATCAAGGCGCCGGTTGACTTTCGTGATCCGCAGGTGACCACGGTTTCTGACCTCTGGAAAATCGCAGACTGGTATGAGCGCGAGGTCTGGGACATGTTTGGCGTGCGTTTCAAAGGCCACAATGACCTGCGGCGGCTGCTCATGTACGACGAGTTCCGCGGCCATCCGTTACGCAAAGATTATCCGCTGGAGAAACGCCAGCCTCTGGTTACGACGCAAACGACAAACAATGCTCAGATATCGCCGAGCACCGAGACCGCCAACAGGGCTCTGGAAGAACACGTTTCCAGCGCCAACGGCCTGAAAGTCAAGCACATGTTTCTCAACATGGGGCCGTCACATCCGGCCATGCACGGCGTGGTGAAGATTGTTCTGGAGCTTGACGGCGAGAAAGTGGTTGGCTCTGATCTTGAGATTGGATACCTGCACCGGGCCTTCGAGAAGCACTCTGAGAACATTGCTTACAACGGCGTCTTTCCGTACACGGACCGTTTGAACTACGTCTCACCGCTGATTAACAACGTTGGCTACGCTCTCACTGTTGAGAAACTGCTCGACCTTGAAGTTCCAGAGCGCACTAAGTTCATTCGCATGATCATGAGTGAGATTTCTCGCATCTCCGACCATTTGACTTGCATCGGAGCGTTGGCGATGGAGCTTGGCGCCATGACACCGTTTCTGTACTTCATGCAGGCCCGCGAGTCTATGTACCAGCTCATCGAAGAAGTGACCGGAGCACGGGTCACCATCTCCTACGTCAGAGTGGGAGGTGTTAAGGCAGACTTTCCCCGGGGCTTCGAGGGACGCGTGCGCGAACAGCTCAAGAAGGTCCGGCATGAGCTGAAGCAGGTGCACAAGCTCCTGACTCGCAACCGAATTTTTGTAGACAGAGTGCAGAATGTCGGCGCCATCTCGAAAAAAGACGCTTTGTCTTTCAGCTTTACCGGACCGATGCTGCGGGCGTGCGGCGTGGCGTATGATATTCGCAAAGTTTTTCCCTACAGCAATTACGATCAGGTGGAGTTCGAAGTGCCGGTGGGAAAGAACGGTGATGTTTTCGACCGCTACCTGGTCAGAATGGAAGAAATAGAACAGAGTTGCAGGATCATTGAACAGGCGTTCGAGAAGTTACCTGCAGGTGCAGTTATGGTGGACTTCCAGGGCAAAGAAATACCGGCGGACAAGATGGCGGACATCGGGAAGTTCGGCCAAACCGCCGGCCTGCTCCCTCAAGTTGCCGTAACCGATCCCACGCTACTCGGCGGCAGTTTTCCGGAGCACAAACATGTCCGCTCCGCCAGCAAGCTGGTGAGCCTGCCGGCCAAAGAAAAGACCTACGGCAGCATCGAGGGCCTGATGAACCACTTCATGATGATTATGGAAGGCTACGGCATTCGCCCACCACGTGGTGAGACTTATTTTTCGGTCGAGGGCGCCAACGGTGAACTTGGTTTCTATGTGGTCAGTGACGGCTCAGACCGGCCATTTCGTGTGCGCTGCCGGCCGCCATGTTTCGCCTTTGTTGCGGGCTTCAGTGAAATGATAAGAGGCGCGCAGGTGGCGGATATTGTTCCGACTTTCGGGTCAATCAACATGATTGCAGGAGAACTGGACAGGTGAGCGTTGCTTTCTCAAAACGGGCACTGCAGAAGTGCGAGCAGATCATCGAACAGTATCCACAAAAGCAGGCGGCGATGTTGCCGGTGCTGCACCTTGCTGAAAAAGAGTTTGGGCATATTTCTCTGGAAGTGGAGCAATATGTCGCCGGTCTGCTGGAAGTGCCTCCTGTCAAAGTCCATGAAGTCGTGACATTCTACACGCTGTTCCCGCGTGAGCGGCGAGGGAAATACCATTTTCAGGTCTGCCGCGGGTTATCCTGCGATCTGCTTGGCTGCAACAATATCATGCGCCATCTCAAAAAGAAGCTCCGGGTCAAAGTAGGAGGGACCAGCAAGAACCGGCGTTACACCCTATCGGAGGTAGAATGTCTTGGCGCCTGTGAAACCTCGCCCATGATGCAACTCAACGATGACTACTATGGCAAGTTGACCACCTCGGCAGTGGACAAGATCGTCAAGGGCCTGAAATAATGGTTGAGAAAATAATCTCCAAATTCTTCGACATTCGCGACAGCCACACCATCGAGGTTTACGAGCAGCATGGCGGCTACCAGACCATTCAAAAAGTGCTCAAAAAAATGAAGCCGCAGGACGTTGTTGATGAGGTGACCAAATCCAATTTGCGAGGCCTGGGTGGTGCAGGATTCCCCGCAGGGCGGAAGTGGTCGTTCATCCCGAAAGACAATCCCAAGCCGAAATACCTGGTGGTCAACGCCGACGAGAGCGAGCCCGGCACCTTCAAAGATCGCTACGTCATGGACCACTACACCCACGGTCTGCTCGAGGGCATGATGATCGCCGGCTACGCGATCGGGGCAAATCTGGCTTTCATCTACATCCGCGGAGAATATGTGAGGCAGGCTGAGCGCCTACTCGAGCAGATCGAGGCCGCCCGCAATTCCGGCTATCTTGGCAAAGGCATTTTCGGCAGCAAATTTGACTTCGATATCGTGGTGCACCGCGGCGCCGGCGCCTACATCTGCGGCGAAGAAACGGCGTTGCTCGAGTCGCTTGAAGGCAAGAAGGGCTGGCCGCGCATGAAACCTCCGTTTCCTGCCGTGGAAGGCGCTTTCGGTTGCCCGACGATCGTCAACAATGTTGAAACCATCGCCTACGTGCCAACGATTATGGAACGCGGCGGCGAGTGGTTTGCTGGAATCGGCAGCGAACAAAACGGTGGCATGCGGCTGTTCGGCGTGAGCGGCCACGTGGAAAAGCCGGGACTTTATGAGCTGCCGCTGGGGACCCCTCTAAGGGAAATTATTTACGAACACGCCGGCGGCATTCGCAATGGTAAAAAGCTCAAAGCGGTCGTCCCTGGCGGCTCATCCAGCCCGATTTTGACGCAAGATGAGATCGACGTCAAGATGGACTACGAATCGCTGGCGGCCATCGGTTCCATGCTTGGTTCAGCGGGTGTCATCGTGATGGATGATGACACCGACATTGTGCGCGCCCTGCATGTCGTGATGCGGTTCTACCACCATGAATCCTGCGGCCAGTGCACGCCTTGTCGTGAAGGCACGGGTTGGGCCGAGAACATCATCCAACGCATTCTGAATGATGAAGGCGAGACCTCCGATCTTGACAATCTGGTGAGAATTGCTGAGAATATCATGGGCAACACCATTTGTCCGCTGGGGGATGCGGCGGCCTTGCCATTGCGGAGTTACGTGACGAAGTTTCGTGGCGATTTCGAGGCCAGAGTCAGCAAAGGCCGAAAGGAGGCGGCGTGACTGAACTTACGGCTCCTTCCCTTGATCGATGCATAGGAAGACGGAATGGCTGAAATTACCATAGATGGCCTCAGGCTCGAGGTTGAGCGCGGCACAACGGTGATCCAGGCCGCGGATCAGCTCGGCATCGAAATCCCGAGATACTGCTACCACCCGGGACTCAGCATCGTCGGTCAGTGCAGGATTTGTTTGGTCGAAATTGAGCGCATGCCAAAACTGCAGGTCGCGTGCCACACACCGGCGACGGATGGAATGGTCGTCCACACCAATTCCGACAAAGTGCTCGAAGCCCGCCGCGCTGTCCTGGAATTCCTTCTGGTGAATCACCCGCTTGATTGCCCCGTTTGCGACCAGGCGGGAGAGTGCTGGTTGCAGAACTACTACATGCAACACGGGCAGCACGACAGTCAGGTTGTTGTCGATAAAGTCAAGAAGCACAAAGCTCAGCCTATCGGGCCGAATGTGATGTTAGATTCGGAGCGATGCATCCTGTGCACACGCTGCGTCCGCTTTTGCGATGAAGTGACCGCAACACACGAACTCGGCATTTTCAACCGCGGCGACCATTCTGAACTCGCGCCCTACCCCGGCGTTGAGCTTGCCAACAACTACTCTGGTAACACGGTTGATATCTGCCCGGTCGGCGCCTTAACAGATCGTGATTTTCGATTTAAGACCCGCGTTTGGTATCTCAACGAAACGCCATCGATCTGTCCGGGATGCAGCACCGGCTGCAATATTGTAATTCATCACAATGACGAACGGACTTACAAAGCAGATGGCGCCCGCGTTGCCCGGCTCAAGCCACGCTACAACGCCGAGGTCAATCAGTGGTGGATGTGCGATACCGGGCGTTACGGGTTCGATTTCGTCGATGCGGAATCACGGCTGCTGCGACCACGGAAACGGCTTGGCTCTGAGCTTGAAATCCTGTCTTGGCGGAAAGCCATGCAAGCAGTCGCTATGGCGATCTCCGAAACCGTCCGAAAGTATGGCCCGGACTCCGTTGCGGTGGTGCTGTCGCCGCAGATGGCGAACGAGGATTTGTTCCTTGGTCGAGAACTGTTTTCCAACCTTATCGGATTGGCTAATTTGGCGTTTGAGGTGCCAAAACTTGAACCTGAAGAAGGCGACGCTTTGCTCATGACAGCAGACCGCAACCCCAACTCAAAGGGTGGCTGGCTTCTGGGCCTGCCGCACCACCATGAAGTGAGTCTCGCTACATTGTTGCAGGTTGCAAGAGAGAAGGAAGTCCGGGGTTTGTACATTTGTCACCACGACTTGGGGCAAGCTGTTGCCGACAAAGAACTGGAGGCCGCCTTCTCGCAGTTGGACTTCTTGATCTTTCAGGGCAGCAACTCCAACATGGTATCAGAAAAGGCTGATTATGTTCTGCCGTCCACGACCTTCGCGGAACGGGATGGCACATTCACAAGCCACGCCGGGAGGGTTCAGCGTTTCTGCCAGGCTGTGGCGCCGCTTGGAGATTCGAAACCAGACTGGCTCATTTTCAAATCCCTGGCAAAGGCGCTTGGGCACGCCATGCCCTATTTTGAAGCGGAAGATGTGTTTGCGGCGCTGGCTGATGAAGAGGCGGCGTTTGCCGGTCTTGACTACGGCAGCATCGGCGAAAGCGGGGCCCAACTTAGCCCGGGGGCCGAAACAAAAACGCCGGCGAAGACCAAGGAAAGGGAGTCGTTTTTCTGATGGAAGCCATTGGCATTGTCCTGATAAAACTGGCCTTCGTGCTGGTGTTTGTGCTCAGCTTCGGCGGCATCCTTACCTGGGTTGAGCGCAAGCAGAGCGCAATAATGCAAGACCGCATCGGCGCCAATCGGGCCTCGATTTTGGGTTTGCGTGTCATCGGACTTTTCCACCCGCTTGCTGACGCCATCAAGATGTTTTTGAAAGAGAGCTTCAGACCGGCGAATGCCGAGAAGTTCATCTTCACGCTGGCCCCGGCGATTTCGGTTTTCTTCGCGCTGGTTGGGTTTGCCGTCATTCCTTTTGGTGACAAACTTGTGCTCGGTGACACGGTCGTGAATTTGCAGCTCGCGCCACTAAATGTCGGAATTCTCTATCTTTTTGCAGTTGCCGGGATGGCGGTTTACGGCGTCGTGCTCGGGGCCTGGGCCTCGCGCAACAACTATGCATTGCTTGGCGGTTTGCGGGCCGCAGCGCAGATGATTTCGTACGAAATCGCGCTCGGGGTCACAATTTTCGGTAGCATCATGGTCTACCAAACGGTTGACTTGCAGGAAATCGTGCGCTGGCAGGGCGCCTACTTTTGGGGTTGGCTACCGGCCTGGGGCGTCATTTTACAGCCCCTGGGCTTTCTACTTTTCCTGACCGTCGGCATCGCGGAAACCAAACGCGTCCCATTCGATCCGCCGGAGGGAGAGTCGGAGATAATCGGCTACTTTCTGGAATACAGCGGCATGGGTTTCGGCATGTACTTCCTGACCGACTTCATCGAAACCGTCATGATTGCGGCCATCACGGTAACCTTGTTTTTCGGCGGCTGGCAAGTCCCTTATCTTGCGCCGGACGGCTTTCATTTTCCGTGGGGGAGCGAACTGCTGTGCGCGCAGTGGGTGGTGGCTCTGCTGCAAGTCTTGGGCTTCACCCTCAAAATAATGTTCTTTCTTTGGCTGCAGATGGCTATCCGCTGGACACTGCCACGCTTTCGCTACGATCAGGTGATGCGATTGGGTTGGAAATACATTTTGCCGATCTCGCTGGCAAACATCGTGTTGACCGGCGCAGCGATTCTACTCATCAAATGATGCCATGAACGTTCACGACAAACATAAACCTCTCACTTGGTGGGAGAAGACCTATTTGCCCGGCGTTCTTGCCGGCCTGTGGTTGACGACCCGGCATTTTGTGCGCAACATGTTTGCCCATACGTTGCGAGCCCTTGGCATGGACGTGAAATGGCTGGGATCCGTCACGATTCAGTACCCGGAGTTCATTCGCCCGCTGTTTCCGCGACTGCGCACACACCACCGACTCACCAAGCGCGATGACGGCTCGCCGCGCTGCGTCGCTTGCATGATGTGCGAAACCGTCTGCCCGGCGAAGTGCATTTACATCATCGCGGAGGAGAAGCCGGACGCACCTGACATCGAAAAGATACCGAAGTCGTTTGACATTGATCTTGGGCTTTGCATCTTCTGCGGATATTGTGTAGAAGCATGTCCGGAGGACGCCATCCGCATGGATACCGGGATTCTCGAGATTTCTAGCTACGGTCGGAAAGGCATGATGCGGGACATGCAAACCATGCTTGCTCTCGAGCCGAAAAGCAAGCGTTATGTCGAATTTGACGACGAAGGAGATGTCGTTTCGGAGCCGTTTGTGGAAGACCTCGATTGAGGCACAAAAATCTGCTTTTCGAATGGTTCAGCAGCACAAAAAGTTGACTTAAGGACTTGTGTTTATAACCAGACATTTGTATATTCGCGAAATCTGAATCCGACCCGCAATTCCTGAAGGAGCTTGACATATGCCCCAGACCAAACAGCCGTTTGTTGGAAAAGAGAAGCGGTTTCTTGAAGAAGGAAAATACGGCGACAACCTGTTCATCACCTCCATCGACAGTCTCTTTAGTTGGGCCAGGCTATCGTCGTTGTGGCCGATGACGTTTGGGCTCGCGTGCTGCGCAATTGAAATGATGGCGACCGCTGCTGCCCGCTACGACCTCGACCGGTTCGGCGCCGGCGTCATGCGTCCTAGCCCGAGGCAAACCGATGTCATGATCGTTGCGGGAACAGTTACCATGAAGATGGCCGACCGGATTAAGCGACTCTATGACCAGATGCCGGAGCCCAAATATGTGCTTTCGATGGGAAGTTGCGCCACCTGCGGCGGTCCATACTGGAAGCACGGCTACCACGTCCTCAAAGGTGTGGATCTGATTGTGCCGGTTGATGTTTATGTAACAGGCTGCCCGCCAAGACCCGAAGCTCTCATCGACGGCATTCTCAAAATACAGGAAAAAGTCCGCAAAGAGAGCTTGATCAAACGCAAACTGCAAGAAAGGGCCAACGTATGACGCCAGAGCAAATTCACCAGAAGCTCCAGGACAAATTCGGCGATGCCATCCTTGAATTCGGAGCTGAGGCGTTAGACCCGTTTATCAAGATTGAAGCCAGTCACGTACTCGAAATCTGTACCTTTCTAAAGAATGACTCGGGGTTGAGCTTCACCTCTCTAATGTGCTTGAGCGGCATGGATTACGGTGAGGATGCCAATCTTGGAGTCATCTACAATCTGCATTCCATGGAAAAAAAGCACAAGATCACTCTGACCGTAGAATTGCCGCGGACGGAAGCCAGAGTACACTCGGTCGAATCGGTGTGGCGAACGGCCGACTGGCATGAGCGCGAAGCGTTCGACCTGTTTGGCATCCATTTCGAGGGTCATCCCGACTTGCGCAGAATTCTGTGCGTCGAAGATTGGGAGGGCTATCCTCTGCGCAAAGACTATGTGGTGCAGGAGTTCTATCACGGCATGCGCGTTCCATACAAGGAAGACTGGGAAGATTATGAAACGCTTGCCAAGAATCCGGAGCGCGGCCATTTTGTGTTTCAGTTCGAGAGTAAGGTGCCTGACCTCGTTGAGTCGATGAAAAACGGGAAGTCGGCGAAGAATAAGTCCGAGGACAAGAGCAATGGTTAGTTATTTTGGCAACATCTACCGCGCCCTTAGCACCATTGCCATCGGCATGGGGCAAACCTGGAAGGCGATGTTTCGGCCTGCTGTCACGCTGCAATACCCTCGTGAACGCTGGGAATTGCCAGTAAATGCCCGGGGCATTTTGTTCATGAACGCTGATGATTGCATTGGCTGCAACAAGTGCGTCCGCATTTGCCCTGTGGATTGTATCTATCTCGATGCCGTCAAAGCAGCACCGGACGAAGATCTGGGCAAGGCTTCCATGGGCAACCCAATCCGGCAACATGTGATTCGTTTCGACATCGACATGTTCAAGTGCTGCTACTGCTCTGACTGCACTACGGTTTGCCCGACCGAGTGTCTGTACATGACGGATGAGTATGAGAATGGCGTTTACAGCAGAGACAACGGCATCTACCATTTCTCCAAATACTCACCTGAAGAAGCGGTGGCATTGCGGCTGCGGGAAAAGGAAGAGGACGAGAGAAAAGCGCGCGAAAAAGAGGCGAAGCTGGCGGCAAAACAGAAAGCCGCAGAAGGAAAGGGAAAGAGCGCCGTAGGAGCATAACCGCGCTTCCAGAAATCCGCGTCCTGAGGCGGACTGATACTTGCATAAGGGAAACTCATAAATGTTCGGAAACCTGTTCAAAAAGAAGCGTTACATTTTCGAAGATGAAAGCACAATGGTTGTCGATCTCGACCAGAGCGCCGGTCGTTACTATGAAGAGACCATGAGCAAGCTCGAGATCGAATCCTACCAGGGCGACGAAATGGTCGTGAATATGGGGCCGCAACATCCCAGCACGCATGGTGTCCTGCGTCTCGAGCTGGTTCTGGACGGTGAGGTCGTCAAGAAGGTTACGCCGCATATCGGCTACCTGCACCGCAATTTCGAAAAACACGCGGAAAGCATCTCCTACAACGAGGTCGTTCCGTATTGCGACAGGATTGACTACCTGGCTTCCATGAATCAGGATTTGGCCTATGTTCTGGCCGTGGAAAAACTCATCGGTCTCAACGAACTGCCGGAGAAAGTTGAGTACGCCCGTGTTATCACCTGCGAGCTTAATCGCATTGCCAGCCACTTGGTTGCTGTGGGTACTTTCGGCCTTGACGTCGGCGCATTCACTCCGTTCCTATGGGCGTTTCGCGACCGTGAGAAGATTCTCGACCTGCTCGAATGGCTCTCGGGAGCCCGAATGCTCTACAATTATATTTGGGTTGGCGGTCTGGCTCGCGACCTGCCAGAAGGCTGGTTGCAGAAGGTCAGGGAGTTTCTAGACTACTTTGAACCGAAGATGGTGGAGTTCAACAAACTCCTCACCACAAACCATATCTTTATTGAGAGAACTGCCGAGATCGGGGTAATGACGCCTGAGGTAGCCGTCAGTTACGGCTGTACAGGACCTGTTCTACGGGGCTCGGGCGTGAAATGGGATTTGCGCAAAGATGAACCGTTTTCCTACTACGACAAATTCGATTTTGATGTACCGGTTGGCGAGGGCAAGTTCGGGCCTGTTGGCTCAGTGCTCGACCGCTACTTGGTAAGAATCGACGAGATGGCGGAATCTGTGAAAATCATCCGCCAGGCATTGGATGGCATCGAGCCCTTTACTGCCCAGGATGTGCAGGCAGCCATCCCGAAACGGCTTCGGCCCGCGGCTGGCGCCGAAGCTTATGTGCGCAGCGAAACTCCGCGCGGTGAGTTGGGTTTTCTGATTCGGAGCGACGGTTCAGATGTGCCGTTCCGGGTGAAGTCCAGATCGCCATGCTTCAGTAACATCTGCATGATTGACGACATTTCAAGAGGCGGGATGATCGCCGATCTTGTGCTCATCATCGGCAGCCTCGACATCGTTCTCGGTTGTATTGACAGATAGCAGTTGATTTCCCGCGGCCACCTGGACAACAGGCCGTCAAGTCGATAGCGTTTGCCTGTTCCTTTGGTAAACGCTATTTGTTTGCTTACAAATAGCGAATGGAAGGGAAAGACCATGCAAATCAAACTTGTAGTTTTGACCGTTTTGATTCTAAGCGGTGTTGGTTTTTTCACTTGGAGTGTTTACAGGATAGCACGTCTGGTGCGGTTGGGCAAGCCGTCGCATGACCCCGTCGAAAACTATGGCTGGCGCGTCGGCTCTGTGCTCAAGTTTTTTTTCGGGCAGCGGTCAGTGGTGCGCGAGCTGTCCGGCTGGGGCCATTTTTTTATTTTCTGGGGATTTCTAGTTCTCGGTTTGGCAACCGTCGAGATGTTCGTGCGCGGTTACAATCCGAGCTTTCACTGGGGCAACCTTTTCGGCCATGGCGTCGAAGTGGTTGCCTCGACGGCCTTTGATTTTTGCGGTCTGGCTGTTATCGTCGCTGTGGTTATCGGGCTGTTTCGGCGATTTGTCATCCAGCCTGACCGGCTGCGCAAAGATTTCGCCGCAAGGTTTGATGCCGGATTGATTCTGGGAATGATTCTGACTTTGATGATTTCCATGTTTGTGACGCATGGCTACATTATTCTCAACGAGAGGGCATTGGCAGGCTTCACACCCGTGTCCAACTTCTTCTCCAATTTCGCCTCCGGTTCAAAAGACGGCGTCATGCCCATAGGATATGACATCGCCTGGTGGATTCATAACATCATCATCCTCGCATTCCTGTCCTACATTCCGCACTCAAAGCACGTGCACCTGGTTGGCGCTCTCCCCAATATTTTTCTGCGCCGGGACCGCGACAGAAATCGCCGGAAGGGCGTGCTCAAGAAGATCGATTTCGAACAGGTCGATTTCGAGTCGGATGATGTCACTTTGGGTGTGAGCAAAGTCGAAGACTTCACCTGGCCGCAGATGTTGGACTTCTTCGCCTGCACGGAATGCGGCCGCTGCCAGGACAACTGCCCGGCCTACCACTCCGGCAAAGGGTTGAACCCGGCCCTGGTGATTCACGATCTAAAGGAACATCTGGTAGATGTTGGACCTTCCCTGTGGTCTGGAAATGGAGCGTCTGACCGGGCTGAACTTATCGGCGGCGTCATTTCGGAAGAAGCCATTTGGGCATGTACCACCTGCCTTGGCTGTGTCGAAAACTGCCCCGTGTTTATCGAGCATGTCGACACGCTGCAGGATATGCGCCGCTACATGGTGATGGACCAGGCCAACATTTCTGACGAAGTACAGAAGACCCTGGACAACATGGAGAATACAGGCAACCCCTGGGGCATGCCCAGCCAGAAACGCACGGAATGGTGTGAGGGGCTCGAGGTGCCGTTGATGAAGGACAAAAAAGAAGTGGAGTATTTATACTGGGTGGGCTGCGCCGCTGCCATGGACCCAAAGAACCAGAGCGTCGCGAAGTCCATCGTCAAGATAATGAAAGACGCCGGCCTGGATTTCGGTATTTTGGGTACGGAGGAAAGCTGTACAGGGGATTCCGCACGTCGTCTCGGGCAGGAATATTTGTTCCAGATGATGGCGGAGAATAACATCGAAACTCTGGGCAAATACTCTTTCAAGAAGATAGTCACCGGCTGCCCACACTGTTTCAATACCCTGCGCAATGAGTATGCGGAATTCGGCGGCAATTATGAAGTCGTGCACCACTCGGAGTTGATTCAGGAACTGGTAGATAGCAATAAAATCAAGCCAAAAAAGAATGTAGATAAGCGGATAACCTACCACGACGCCTGCTATCTCGGCCGACATAACGGAATTTATGAGCAGCCGCGTTCGGTCGTCAGCCACGTTGCAAATGGAGAAGTCGTGGAGATGGGCCGGTGTCGCGAGAAGGGCTTGTGTTGCGGCGCAGGCGGCGGCATGATGTGGACGGATGAAGAGCCGGACAAGCGCGTCAACCTGGTTCGCTTTGATGATGTCGAACAGTCCGGGGCCGAGTTGGCTGCTACGGCCTGCCCATTCTGCAACATCATGCTCGACGACGCACGCAAAATGAGAGGTAAGGAAGACCAGGTCGATGTCAAAGACATCGCTGAACTGGTAGCGGAAGCTTTGTAGTCGGCCAGGTGAGCGGCCATTTAGAGTTGAAAGTACAAACAAATCTGGAAGGAATGCATGGCAAGAGTTGACATGGTGATGCCGCAGATGGGCGAAAGCATCGCGGAAGGTACAATCATCCGTTGGTTAAAGAAGGAAGGCGAGCGGGTTGAGCGTGACGAAATTATTCTCGAGATCAGCACAGATAAGGTGGATTCAGAAATCCCATCGCCTGAGGAAGGCATTGTAGCAGCCCTCCTGGCAGGTGAAGGCGACACGGTGACCGTTGGTTCTGTCATTGCACAAATCGAGACAGCGGCACAGGAGCCCACAGCCACACCGGAACCTGCAACACAATCTCCGGTCGATGTCGCAGCCCCAATCGATGTACCCGAGCCTGCTCCGTCAGCGCCGGTTATTGACGCCCCGGCTCCCGCCGCAACGCAAGGCGGTGTCCTGGATATCGTCATGCCGCAGATGGGCGAGAGCATCACCGAGGGCACGGTAATCCGCTGGCTCAAAAAGGAAGGTGAACGCGTCGAGCGCGACGAGATTCTTCTCGAAATCAGCACTGACAAAGTTGATTCTGAAATCCCATCGCCACACGCTGGTGTTCTGCAAGCCATTTTGATACAGGAGGGGGCGACCGTCGAGGTTGGCGCCGTCATCGCAAGAATTGGAGCAGAAAGCATGCAGAGGGAAACTGTGTCCGCTGCACAACCCGTGGCCACAGCCGTTGCAGAATCCTCGCCAACGCCTGTTTCAGCCACTCAGGCGAACTCAGGTGCTCAAGCTTCGTCACCAGAACCCAGCTCACCGGTCGCCGCAGCTACAGGCAATGGCGCTCGCCGGTTCTATTCACCATTGGTTCGTCGCATCGCCAGAGTAGAAGGCATTTCTTCTGATGATCTAGGTCTGATCGCGGGTACCGGCGCCAACGATAGGGTTACGAAGAGAGATATCCTGAATTATCTGGACACGAGATCCACTGCTGGCGTTTCCACAACGGTGCCTGCAGCCGCCGTGAGTCCTCCAGCGCCTGCCACCCGGCCAGCCCAGGTTTCCGCGCCGGCCGCAGACGGTGAGCGGGTCGAGCGAATTCCGATGGACACCATGCGCAAGAGCATTGCCAAGCACATGCTGGCCAGCGTGCAGACCTCTCCGCATGTTTTTGCGGTGAGTGAGGCAGACATGACGAACCTGGTTACGTTCAGGGCACAGAATAAAGAGCGGTTCCTTCAGGACACCGGGACCAAACTGACCTATATGCCCTTCATTACAATGGCGTGTGCCCGCGCATTGCAGGATTTCCCGCTGGTGAATGCTTCAGTGGACGGTGACACAATTGTACGGAAGAAGGATATCAACGTCGGCTTGGCGGTGGCGCTCGAAAACAACGGCCTGATTGTGCCCGTGGTGAAACATGCTGACGGACTCAACGTGGTTGGCATGGCGCGGTCGATCAATGATTTGGCGGCACGGGCGCGCAACAAGAAGCTGCTGCCTGATGAAGTTCAAGGGGGCACATTCTCAATCACCAACATGGGCTCGTTCGGGAGCCTGATGGGACTACCGATCATCAACCAGCCGCAGGTGGCGATTCTGGGCGTTGGCACCATTCAAAAAAGGCCAGTTGTCATCAACGACGCCATTGCGATAAGGAGCATGATGTACGTCTCGCTTTCCTTTGACCACCGTCTGGTCGATGGCGGAATGGCAGGACAGTTCCTTGATCGGGTTGCGCAGAATCTCACTAACTTCGACACTGCCAATATTTTGTAGGATGACGCACATATGTCTACGCCCATGATTTCCAGTCCTTTGCGGCGCCCCGAGTGGCTGAAAGTGCGAATCCCCTCTGGTTCTGGCTACCGAGAGGTGAAAGAACTGGTTGAAGGCAATCAGCTAAATACTGTCTGCGAGGAAGCACGTTGTCCGAACATCGCCGAGTGTTGGCAACGGCGGACGGCAACCTTTATTATTCTCGGCGATGTCTGCACCCGCAGTTGTGGCTTTTGTGCCGTTAAGACTGGGCGGCCTGCCATTCTTGACCGTGACGAGCCCCGCCGCGTCGCCCAGGCGGTGGCAACAATGCAACTGAAACACGCCGTCATCACTTCGGTTAACCGGGATGAACTGCCAGACGGCGGCGCCGCGATTTTCGCAGAGACGATCAGGCAGGTGAGGCAAAAGGCAGAAGGCTGCCGGATTGAGGTGCTGATTCCTGATTTTAAGGGAGATCCGAATGCTTTGCAGCTGATCATCGACGCCAAGCCCGACATTCTGAATCACAACACTGAGACGGTTCCAAGGCTCTACCGCCGCGTGAGGCCACAGGGTAACTATTTGTGGAGCCTGGATGTGCTGAAAATTGCTCACTCCCAAGACATGACAACCAAGACCGGCATCATGCTTGGACTCGGAGAAACTCCCGACGAAGTCCTCGAAGTCATGCGGGATTTGCGCCATCGGAATGTTGATATTTTTACGCTTGGCCAGTACCTGCAGCCGACAAAGGCGCATCTGCCAGTGAACAGATTCGTTGCGCCGGCAGAATTTGCGGATTACCGGCGGAGAGGTTTGGAGATGGGCTTCAAACACGTTGAGTCCGGCCCGTTAGTCCGAAGCTCGTATCACGCTGACGAACAGGTCGTCGATTAGATTTCGAATATCTGAAGAATATTGCATTTACGCGTGAGAAATGTCTTGACTTTTTGGGCATTTCCTGTTATCTTTGCGCTGATATTTGGTCATCTGGGCCGCATAGGATTTATCAGACTATATCAAAATTTCAAAAACATAGTGTTATAAATAAATGAAACAAAGAGCGTTGCCATTTTATTTATGGCGCGCTTTTTTAGTTTGGTTTGGGCGCTTAGCTCAGTTGGTTAGAGTACTTGCTTGACATGCAAGGGGTCACTGGTTCAAATCCAGTAGCGCCCACTTTTTTTCATCCAGACCGGGCACATTCAAGAGATGTCAGACAATAGCACCATTCAGATCAGGTTTCCCGACGGCAACGCCCGGTCCTTCCCAAAAGGAGCTTGTCCGCAAGATATTCTTCAAGATATTGGCAGTCGCTCGCTCCTGGAAAAGACCGTAATAGCCAAAGTCGATGGCAAGTCAATCGATCTGAACTGCCCCATCGAAAATGATGCCGATGTTCAGCTTGTGACGCATGACGACCCGGAAGGGTTGAATACATTCTGGCACAGCACTTCCCATATTATGGCTCATGCGGTGAAAGAGTTGTATCCGGAGGCGCAGTTTGGAGTGGGCCCGGCGATTGAGACCGGGTTCTACTATGATATCGATATCGATTCCAGGATCACGCCTGATGACTTGGGGCGAATCGAGAGCAAGATGCAGGAAATTATCGCTGCTGACCGCCCGTTTCTGCGCAATGAGCACACGAAGGATGAGGCGGCCTCGATGTTCGCTGGCAAAGATCGTTACAAGGTCGAGTTGCTGCAGGACATGGAAGATGAACTCGCCAGCACCTACGCCGAGGGCGATTTCGTGGATCTCTGTCGCGGTCCTCACATCCCATCGACGGGTAAGATCAAGAATTTCAAGCTACTGAGCATTGCCGGCGCGTATTGGCGCGGAAATGAAAAAAACCAGCAGTTACAGCGTATTTATGGCGTCTCTTTTCCCAAGAAGAAGCAGTTGGATGAGCACTTGGTTGCGCTGGAAGAGGCTAAGAAAAGAGACCACAAGAAGCTTGGGCGTGAGCTTGAACTTTTCCTGTTGACGCCCAAAGTAGGCAGTGGCTTGCCACTCTGGCTACCCAAGGGAACCATCGTGCGAGAGACGCTCGAGGGCTTTCTGAAGGCCGAGCAGGTGCAAAGAGGCTATCAGCCTGTTATCACGCCGCACATCGGCAATCTGGAATTGTATAAGACGAGCGGTCACTATCCCTACTATCAGGATAGTCAGTTTGCTCCGGTAAAGGCGGACGAGCAGGAGTACTTGCTGAAGCCGATGAATTGTCCGCATCATTTTCAAATATATGCTTCGAAACCCCGAAGCTATCGCGATCTGCCCATTCGTTTGGCCGAATTTGGTACCGTCTATCGCTACGAACAATCTGGTGAGCTTAATGGTTTGACGAGGGTGCGGAGTTTCACCGTTGACGACTCCCATATGTTCGTCAGACAAGACCAGTTGCGCGATGAGCTTGTGGATGTCATCGATTTGATAAAGCTGGTGTTTTCCACCCTGGGTTTCGAGGACTTTCGGACTCAGCTTTCATATCGGGACCCCAATGACAAGGGCAAGTACGGCGGCACGGACGAGTCCTGGGAGCGGGCGCAGGCTGACATTCAGGACGCAGCGGACGCGAGTGGTCTCGACTATGTGGTGGCTGAGGGCGAAGCTGCTTTTTACGGCCCTAAGCTTGACTTCATAATTAAGGACGCACTCGGCAGAAGTTGGCAGTTGGGTACAGTGCAGGTCGATTATGTCATGCCGGAGCGTTTCGAACTCGAATACATTGGCGCCGATAACCAGAAGCATCGCCCTGTGGTGATCCATCGCGCGCCGTTTGGCTCGCTGGAACGCTTCATGGCCATTTTGATAGAGCATTTTGCTGGTGCGTTTCCTGTCTGGCTTGCACCTGTCCAGGTCATCGTTTTGCCGATTTCTGATGACTATTTGCCCTATGCTCAGGATGTAGGCTCACGTTTAAAGAGTTTGGGCATACGGGTCGAGGTTGATCAGCGTAACGAGAAGATAGGCCGCAAGATTCGGGAAGCTGAAACTCAAAAGATTCCATACATGTTGGTGGTTGGGAAGCAGGAGGTAGACGCCAAGAAGGTTTCTGTTCGTAAGCACAAAGTCGGGGATGTCGGCAAGATGGATTTTACCGAGTTTTCTTCCGGCATCCTGAAGGAAATCGAGCAAAAGTCGGTGTCATAAATAGAAAGGGATATTAGCTATTAAGAAAAAAAACACCAAGCTCAATGACAACATTGTAGCACCTCAGGTACGCGTAATCGGCGCGGATGGGGAGCAAATTGGGGTGATCGAGACCGTTGAGGCTCTAGATATGGCAAGAAGCCAGGGCCTGGATTTGGTCGAAGTTGCGTCTGAAGCAGCGCCGCCGGTCTGCAAGATTATGGACTTTGGAAAGTTCAAGTACAAGCAGAGCAAGAAGGATAAGGCGACAAAGAAGAAGCAGCACGTGGTCAGCCTCAAAGAGATACGAATGAGACCGAAAACTGAGGACCACGACTTCAATTTCAAAATCAATCATGCTCGCAAATTTTTGGAGAAGGGCAACAAGGTGAAGGTGACCATCATGTTTCGGGGGCGCGAGATGGCACACCAGGAGTTTGCAAGAGTAAAGTTGAATCGGTTGGCAGAAGAGCTAGACGACCTTGCTAAAGTAGAGAAGGCACCCTCGATGGAAGGTCGATTCATGATCATGTATTTAACCAAGAAATAGTTGGAGAAGCGATGCCGAAAATGAAATCCAATCGCGGAGCCATGAAGCGTTTCAAGGTCACCGGGTCCGGAAGGATTAAGCGCCACAAAGCTGGCAAGAGTCATATTTTGACGAAGAAGAACAGAAAAACCAAGAGAAATTTGAGATCCTCCACGTTGGTTGCAGTTGCTGACGAGCACAGGGTCAATAAGATGCTACTCGCCTAGTACGGAGGAATAGAATGCCCAGAGCAACATACAATGTGCCAGGACACAAGCGGCACAAGAAAATCCTGAAGAAAGCAAAAGGCTTTCGTGGTGGTAAGAGCAAACTGATTCGCACTGCCATGGAGAGCGTCGATAAGGCGCTGCAATATTCGTATCGTGACCGGAGACAAAAAAAGCGCGAGTTCAGGCGTTTGTGGATCGCGCGCATCAACGCTGCCGTTCGCGAAAATGGTTTGTCTTATTCCACTTTCATCAGCGCCCTGAAACGAAATAATGTTGAAATCAATCGTAAGGTCTTGGCTGACCTTGCTGTTCAGGACCCGGAAGGCTTCAAGAGCTTGATTCAGAAAGTTCAGGGTTAATCAGCGCAATGTCTGCGGCGTTGACTGAAATCCTGGAGAAACTCAAAGCAGAGCGGGTAGCCTTCGGCGGTGACGTCAGCACGCTCACCGATCTTGATGCGGTGGAGGATGTACGCGTCAAGTATCTGGGGCGCAAAGGTAGCATTTCCGCCTACTTCAAGAGCATGGGGACGCTTGCGGCTGAAGAACGCCCCCAGCTCGGCGGCGAACTCAACCTTCTCAAAGAGCACATCCAACAAGAGCTTGACGGCCTCAGGAGCAAGTTTGCTGGCAATGGTGCGTGCGATGATTCTTTGCAGCATGATTTGACGCTGCCAGGCACCGCGCATGAGTTGGGACATCGAAATCCAATCATGCAAGTACTTGATGAGGTCAAGGCCATCTTAGCGACAATGGGATTCGATGTGGCAACGGGCCCGCTGGTCGAGACGGCGTACTACAATTTTCAGGCTCTGAACTTTCCGGCAGACCACCCTGCCATGGACCTTCAGGACTCCTTGCACCTGGACCACGGACTTCTCTTGCGAACCCACACCTCTCCCGTTCAAATCCGGACTATGGAGAAGTCGCAACCCCCAATCCGGATTATTGCTCCGGGCCGCTGTTTTAGAAAGGATACGCCGGACGCAACCCACACACCTGAATTCCACCAGGTCGAGGGACTGGCCATTGCCGAGGGCATCTCGCTTGCGCATCTGAAAGGCACGCTGGTTGCTTTCGCCAGGCGACTTTTTGGCAAACAAACCAAAGTTCGATTTCGTCCCAGCTTTTTCCCGTTCACCGAGCCCAGCGCTGAAATGGACGTATATTTTGACGAAAAACTCGGATGGCTCGAAATTCTTGGATCGGGGATGGTCGATCCTAATGTACTCGAAGGCGTGGGCATTGACTCCGAGAAGTATACGGGTTACGCCTTTGGTATGGGCATCGAACGCATCGCAATGTTGAAGTACAAGATTGATGATATTCGTCATTTCTATGAGAATGACATTCGCTTCCTGAATCAGTTCTAATCTAGCCGTCATCTGGACATAAATGAAAGTTACGTACAACTGGCTGAAGGAGTTCGTCGCCTTCGATGCCGAGCCCGAAAAACTCGTCGAACAGCTCACCATGCTTGGCCTCGAGGTCGATTCGTATCATCCCGACAAGAAGCATTTTGATGGTATCGTGGTCGGCAAGGTGATCGACAAGTCACCGCATGAAAATGCAGACAAGCTATCGGTGTGCCGGGTTGATGTCGGAGCTGAAGTTCTGACGATTGTCTGTGGTGCGGACAATGTGGCTGCCGGCCAGATAGTGCCTGTTGCGACTTCCGGCACCAAGCTCCCGGACGGACACAAGATCCGCACCTCGAAGATACGCGGTGTCGAGTCAAACGGAATGATCTGTTCTGAATCTGAGTTGGGGCTGGCCAGCAAGAGTGATGGTATTCTGGTGCTCGGAAATGGCTACGCTCCCGGACAGCCATTTCAGGAACTCGTAGACACCAACGATGTCATCATCGATATCGACGTCACGCCCAACCGGCCCGATTGTTTTGGCGCCATCGGCATCGCACGTGACCTCGCGGCTTTCAAGCGCACACAGTTTCGCGTACCGCGGATTCCCATCAAAGAAACGCAGACCTCGGTGGATGAGCGGATTCAGATTCAAATTCACGATGCAACCAAGTGCCCAAGGTACACTGCTCGCTATATTGACCAGATCAAAGTTGGTCCTTCGCCGCTATGGCTGGTTCAGAGGCTGGAGCAAATTGGCATCCGCTCCATCAACAACGTCGTTGACATCACCAATTTTGTGATGATGGAAACAGGGCAGCCTCTGCATGCGTTTGACTACGACTTGCTCGCTGGCGCCGAGATTCATGTGCGCTGCGCGGCCGAAGGAGAACAGTTTACGACCCTTGACGGCAAATCGCACATTCTGCGTAACGAATGCCTGCTTATTTGCGACAAGGAGAAACCTGTTGCTGTGGGCGGAATCATGGGTGGGCAAAACTCAGAGGTCTCCGCGGAGACAACCAGAGTTCTGCTGGAAAGTGCTTATTTTGATGCCGTCAACATCAGGAGGTCTTCAAAACAACTTGGGCAAAGCACCGAATCATCGAAACGATTCGAGCGCGGTGTCGATCCAAACGGTTGTCATCTGGCTCTGGACCGAGCTGCACAGTTGCTAGCCGACCTTGCCGGAGGCCAAATCGCGCAGGGGCGCGTGGATGTCTATCCTCAAAAAATAGAGCCGAAAACTGTTGAACTGAGGCCGGCGCGTGTTGCTTCTCTGCTTGGCGTTCAGGTCGAATCTCAAGAAATCAAGACGATACTGCAGCATCTTGGATTTGGCGTTGTAGATAGCGACGGAAGTTTTCTGATCACGGTACCTACTTTTCGGCCCGATGTTGAACGCGAGGCCGACCTGATTGAAGAAGTCGGAAGAGTGTATGGCTACGACAACATCCCGGCAGACTTCTCCTCCCTGGTGCATCACCTGGACCAGGGAGATGATGAGGATGCAACGATCGACCGCTTCAAGCGGTTTCTGGTCGCGATGGGTTTTTCCGAGGTCGTGACATTCAATCTGATGAGTGAGTCACAGGCATCTGTTTTCTCTACCGGAGACGGTGTGGTCAGACTTATCAATCCACTCAGCGAGGATCTTGCAACGCTGCGGCCCAGTTTGTTGCCCCAGTTGCTGAAGACTCTGAAATGGAATATCAATCGCCAAAACAAAAACTTGAAGCTATTTGAACATGGAACAACTTTTTGCTCGGTCAATGGGAAAATTCAAGAGCGCAATTGCTTGACAGGCGTTTTGACCGGGCTTGCCGCAACTTCCAGTTGGAAGGCGAAAGTGGATGCCGTCGATTTTTTTGATGCAAAAGGCGCAATCGAACAACTTTTAAACCGAAATGGCCTTGCCGGATGGCGGTTTGAGAAGGCCTCCGCCAAGTTTGCAGGCCAGGACATGTTGAAGATTGTGGTCGATGATGTTGAGATTGGCTGTTTGGGGGAAATCGCAGGTGAAGTTGCTGGCTCGGCTGGAGTAGAGCAACCGGTGTTTTTTTTCGATCTGGAATTGAATGCCCTTCTCGAACACCGTAGCGGACGCAGAGTGTTTCGGCCGATTTCCAAGTTTCCTCCGGTTGGCAGAGATTTGGCCATTGTGGTTGAGAACCGTTTGGCCGCAAACGAACTTTTTGAGACCGTTAAGAAAGAAGGCGGCAAGCTGCTCAAGCATGTGCAGATATTTGACATCTTCCGTAGCGAGCAAATCGGCCCCGATAAAAAAAGCATCGCGCTGGGCCTGACGTTTCATGCCCTGGACCGCACGCTAACGGAGGATGAAGTAGACGGCAGAATGTCACGCATTCTTGCTAAGTTGGGGTCAGAGCATGCGGCACAACTGAGATCATGACGACAGATGGAGATATCATGGAACTCGAACAAATAGAGATACTCGATAGAAAAGTAACGCAAGCGGTTGAGCTGATAGGAACGTTACGCTCGGAGAAGGACATTCTAACGCAAGAGTTGACTGAACTCAAGAGTGAAGCAGAATCCAGAGATTCGCTCATTAGACAACTTAAGGAGGAAAATCACAACCTGAAACTTGTGCAGCAGGAATCTTCCCTGGGCAAGGAAAAGGAAGAACAGATAAGAAGCAAGGTTGAGCAAATGCTCAACAAGCTTGACGAATTGCAGGCGCTCTAGAGTTTTCGAAGAGTCTGCCTGGGCACTAAATCCACGGTCATGCCTGAGCAATTGCAATGAAAGAGGAAAGTGGAGTTCTGAAGATCAACATTTTTGGCACCGAGTATCCGATCAGAAGCGGCCCGGAGACTGAGACTGAGTACATTATGCGGGTCGCCGAGTACGTTGATCAGAAAATGCGTGAGGTCGATCAGAGCACCGGCGCCAAATCGTCGCTCAAAGTCGCCATTCTCGCGGCGCTCAATATCGCTGACGAACTTTTCCAGGCGAGGAATTCTGATTTGGGCGGCGGCCAGGTTACCGACAGACTTGTTCGGCTCTCCGAGAAGCTTGACGAGGCCATCGGTAGCCAGAGCTAGTTACTTGAGACTGACCCCATAGCATCGACGCACTCCTCCCTTCATCCTGCCTGGGTTTTTGTGGTCTTGCATCAGTTCGTCTTGCTAGCGTTCTTCGCCAAACAGGAGAATGCACTGCAACCAAACATCTTACGGGGTACCAAATGACGGGAATATGGATAGTTTTCGCACTGGCTGCAGCAGGGCTGGGCTTTCTGGCGGGCTGGATGTTGCGTCAGAAAGTCGGGCAAAGTAGAATCGCAAAGGCGTCCGACCTGGCTGAGAAATTCGTTGAGGACGCAAGGCTGGAAAGTGAGAATTTCAAACAGGAGAAACTTCTCGAAGCGAAGGAAGAGATTTTTCAGCTACGGCAAAAGGTAGAGTCAGAGCTTAAGCAGAAGCAAAACGACGTGGGCCGACTTGAGAAGCAGCTCGGAAATCGCGAACTCAACCTTGACCGAAAAGTCGATGTTCTAAGCAAGAAAGAGGAAACACTCCATCAACAAAGCCGGAAGCTGCAACTCAAGCAGGAAGATCTTCGCAAGCAAGAGAATGAGCTTGATAAACTGATTCAGGAAGAAAACTCCCGCCTGCAGCAGATCTCTGGCCTCAGTTCTGAAGAGGCCAAGAAGCTTCAGATGCAGCATGTCCTTGAAAAGGCCAAACAGGAGACCGCCGATGAGGTCAGGGATATTCGCGAGCAGGCCAAGAAACGCGCGACAACTGAAGCTCGCGAGATCATTATTCAGGCCCTTGAGCAAAGTTCGGTCAACCATGTGGTGGATAGCACTGTCTCGTTGGTCAACTTGCCCGATGATGAAATGAAAGGGCGAATAATTGGTCGTGAGGGGCGCAACATCCGAGCGTTTGAAGGCGCGACTGGTATTGAAGTCCTGATTGATGATACGCCTCAGACGGTGGTGCTTTCGGGCTTCAATGCCCATCGGCGGGAGGTGGCCAGGCAGGCTTTGGAAAAATTGATTTACGATGGCCGTATCCATCCAGGCCGGATCGAAGAAGTGGTCGCCAAGACTGAAGAAGATATGGATGAACAAATCTTCAACACCGGCGAACAGACAATACAGGATATGGGGCTCTCGAGCAGCATGCACCGGGAGTTGATCCGTTTGCTGGGAAAGCAGCAGTACAGAACGACATACGGTCAGAATCTTCTTCAACATTCAAAGGAAGTCTCCATTCTTGCGGGGGGCATGGCTTCCATGCTGAACCTGGACGTCGGTCTGGCGAGACGCGCCGGTCTTCTGCACGATATCGGGAGGACCGCGGAAGATTACGGTGACGGTCCGTTTTTTGAGATAGGCGCCGAGTTAGCGAAGAAGTTCGGGGAGAATGAGTTTGTACAAAACGCCATCATCAGTCAATCCCCAACATTTGACGAAACCACGGCACTTTCGCCAATCACCATCCTTGTCAGGCTGGCGGACGCGCTGTCCGTCTCTAGGCCAGGGGCGCAAAAGGAAATGCTGAAAGACTATCTGAAGCGCATGGAGCGACTCGAAAGTATTTGTGAAGAGTTTACCGGCGTGATCAAGAGTTACGCGCTGCAGGCGGGACGCGAAATTAGGGTCCTTGCCGAACATTCGCTCATCGACGACAACAAGGCACAGGTCTTGGCGGATAGCATCGTCGGCAAGTTGCGCGACGAGATGGAGTTTCCAGGCCAGATTCGAGTAACAGTGATTCGTGAGTACCGCTCATATGACTATGCCAAGTAGCCACAATTTCGATTGCGCTTTTGCGATAAACTTTTATATTAGGCTGCGTTGACTGAGAACGACTTAAACATTCTGTTCATTGCGGATATTGTCGGCAAGCCAGGTCTGGAGATCACGACCAAACTCCTGCCAGGTCTGCTTGAGAAACACAAGATTGACATCTGCATTGCCAATGGCGAGAATGGGTGCGAAGGCAAGGGACTGACCGTAAAACTTGCCAGAACCTACTTTGGCCTCGGCATAAATGCCATCACGAGCGGAAATCACATTTGGGACAACCGTGACATCTATGATACGTTGAAGACGGACCACAGAATCTTGCGTCCGTCAAACTATCCGGATGGTAATATAGGCAAAGGCTCAACCATCATTGAGCTTGAAGATGGCTTCAAGGTCGGTGTTTTGAACTTGCAGGGCCGGACCTTCATGTTTTCAATCGAATGCCCATTCCGCACAGCTCTCGATGAAGTGAGGCGATTGCAGAAGCACGCCAATGTTATTTTCGTCGATTTTCATGCCGAAGCAACCGCGGAGAAGATCGCCCTGGGTTGGTACCTCGATGGAAAAGTCAGCGCGGTAATCGGTACTCATACGCATGTACCCACCGCGGATGAACGGATTCTTCCGGAAGGCACTGCCTATTTGACGGATGCCGGGATGACCGGCCCCTATGATTCAGTAATTGGCCTCAAGAAGGAACTTGCAATCAGGCGTTTTTTGAACCAGACGCCTGTCCGTTACCGGCCTGCCGAGGAGAATTTACGCTTTTGCGGGGTCTTGATTAGGGTTAATCGGGAGACGGGGAAGGCCAATCGCATCGAACGCTTGTTTTTGCCGTAGGAGCATGGCTGAGATCATTGACGGGCGGCGTATCGCTCAAGAGATAAAGTCCGAGTTGCTGGCTCGGGTGCAGTTTCTTGCAGCGGCGGGACGCACGCCGAAGTTGAGTGTTGTCCTCGTTGGCGAGAATGTGGCATCTCAGATTTATGTCCGGATGAAAACGAAAAGCGCGGTTGAGCTTGGCATCGCTTCAGATACGATTATACTGCCGAGCGAAACCAGTGAAGAGTCGCTTCTTGACGTCGTTGACAAGCTGAATGCCGATACTGCGGTGCATGGAATTCTCGTACAACTGCCGTTGCCGGCACACATTGACGAGAATCGCATCATCAGCGCCATCTCGCCGGAGAAAGACGTCGATGGCTTCCACCCCGTGAATCGCGGGAAACTGCTGGTTGGCGAAAATACCCTGGTGCCTTGTACGCCGCTGGGAATTCAGGAACTGTTAATAAGAAGCGGCCATGCACCTGCCGGGAAGCACGTCGTCATCGTAGGTCGCAGCAAAATAGTGGGGTTGCCACTGGCAACCATGCTAACGCAAAAGGGTGACCGGGCCAACGCAACCGTGACGATCTGCCATACCGGTACCAGTAACTTGAGTTCTTTTACTCGTAGAGCCGACATTCTGGTCGCAGCGCTGGGCCAGGCAGAAGTGATTGTGGCTGACATGGTTCAGGATGGCGTTGTTGTGGTTGACGTTGGCGTGAACCGGGTGGGTGATTCATCGACAGAAAAAGGCTACCGTGTGACGGGAGATGTAGATTTTGATTCTGTGCGGAGCAAGGCTGCGGCCATCACGCCGGTTCCTGGCGGGGTTGGGCCGATGACCATTGCAATGCTCATGCACAATACAGTACAAGCAGCATTAAACATAAGCGCCAGTAGCTCAACTGGATAGAGCGTTGGCCTCCGGAGCCAAAGGCTGTGGGTTCGAGTCCCTCCTGGCGTACTAAACTAACTCTTTTATTTTCAATGTGAAGGCTTCCGCGTTTGGAGGCCTTCGTCATTTGTAGCAGTGGTCAAATGTGGACAAATTGGGTCAAGAATTACGCACTCTTTTTCACACTCCTAATCAAAGGATGTTGGGATGGTGGGGTATCTTGAGCTTGTCCGGGATGAGCGGGTTCTTGCGGATGCTTGGCGGGATCTATTTTAGTTTGGGTCCCCGACAATTTCTTTATCCATTTTAGACACGAGCAATCATGTGCGGAAGATTCCAACTTTCCTTTATGCCGGACGCCGAGGGCATTTTCGAAGGCCTGTTTGATATCCCCTTTCCCAGTTTTCCGGATCCCCCAATTCTCGCGGCGGACATATTGCCGTTTCGGGAGATTACGGCTATTCACATGAGTAGCATTGGCGATGTGGTCGGGCGTAACATGCTTTGGAATCTAATTCCACGGGATACGCCTGCCTTCGAATCCAAGCGGACTTGGTTCAACACACGAAAAGAGACTCTGAATAAGCCGCTGCAAAAGACCTTGCTGCAACGAAACCGCTGCATCGTGCCGGTGAATCGGTTCTTTGAGAACCGAAAGATTGAGGGTAGGCCTGTCTATCATTCAGGTGTTATATCTGGGAGAAGAGTGCGCAGGAAGGAATCGTATGCCTTTACCCTTAAGAGCAGCCCCATAATGGCTCTGGGAGCACTATTCGATGTGTGGAATCAGGATGGGGCTGGCAGGCGCTACAGTTGCAGCATCATCACACAGCCGCCAAATTCACTAATTGGTCGTGTTCACGACCGAATGCCTTTTATCTTAACGAAAGAACAGGTACACCCCTGGCTCGATCCTTCTCTTGACCAAGCTGATGCTCTCTTGAAGTTGATCAAGCCAATTGAACCTGATAGGCTGGAAATGACCAAGATTTGGCCGGAGGAACCGTCTCAGGGCGAGCTTTTTTAATACGGTGTATTGTTCTTGTCATGAGAGACTCGGAAGAGATGATGGAAGAGACTCGGAAGAGAGATGGAAGAGACTCGGAAAAGAGGGATGGAAGAGACTCGGTAAATGTTCGGACATAACTCTCGGAAGAAAGACGGAGCGGAGACGGAAAAGAGATGAAGGAGAAACCTCTGACTGATACCCTGGCATGCCTAGCAAAGTCTACCGGAGATAAGTCTGAGAGTAGCGGATGATATGGAATTTGGGCAAGGGATGTAGCAGAAATGATAGGTGAAAACACTAAGTGATACAATGTTGCTCCTGGGCCTCCGGAAGTACAATTTCATAGATGGGACAATCGTGGGAGAATGAACGGAGAACCCCATGGACTAGGCAATTCTCGGTTTCCACACAAGATGATGCCGTCCGGAGACAATTCAGGCCACACAAATATGCCAAAATCGTTGATGACAAGAAGAAACAGCTCATGGGTTCACTGCCGATGATTGAGGGTGGGAAGTGAACTGCGATGAAGCTAGAGCAAGCCCAAACATATTGAGGCCACTCGATTGCATCTCAGAGTTGATTAGAAAGGCCGGGCCCGCAGCCAGAGTAGTCCAATAGCTCATTACAAATTCAAAAGGGATCTGGAAGGTGCTGAAACGGTCGAGAGTGATCCTTTCATAAGAGATGACCTTTTTGAGCGATACTGGTTGAAAGACTTGGTTGATAGGATAAGAATCTTGCAGTTGAGAAGGAGCGAATAAAGTTAGGACTTCCCTGCCAAATGGCCCAGACTATTTCGAGACCGATTTTCCAGATCAATGGAAAATTGGCCACAATAGTGGATGGGCTAAGCCGTTGATTGGTAAATACGGCGATGGGCGTGATTTGTATCGTGTTGCCCGATTTCCTGAGTACGTCCCAATCAACTTCGAATTCCATCGGGGAATGGTGTCCCGATGTCTGGTCAGGAACGCCACTGAACAGCAGGCCAGCGCTGAAGAGCAGGCTAAGAAGATAAATGAGTGGTTTGCGAGGCTTCCTGATGAGTTTGCGGAACGTATGCCCGAAGAACTACGAAATGATTTGTTTTTCGGATTCGGCTACATGCTTCATGAGCAAGGCATTTGGGAATATTTTAAGCAGTGTTCCAAGGAATGGAGAGATGGATTGTGGGTTGAAGAAGATTTATACTATAAGTTGAAGGAAGATTCGGGTGGTTCAGCATTGCATGAGTTGAGGAAGGAGTTGAGTTGGTATAATAGATTTGATAAACTGATAGAGGAGCTAGATGATAGCGACGCAGAGTTGAAGGACTATTTAGGTGTGGGTCGGGACGTATTCGCCGAAGCCAAAGGGTTGTTGGACATCATCTGGGCGTGGAAAATTGCTAAGCAGCGCTATGGTAATATGAACACTACCATCCCCAAAATAAACAAATCCATTCAGGTGCAGCTAAAAGGTGATCTGTCTGCTAAGCTCAAGGGCCGGCGTCATGGCCATCTTCACGGGCCAAATGAGGTGAAGGTGGAGAACAAGCTAAGGGCAACCAATATCATCATGCAACTAGCTGCGCTCTACGGTGTGAAAACGCAAAGCAGAGACAGATTGAGAAAGGCCTGAACGAATTGGTCAACTTCGGTAAGAAGCCTACGCATTTCTTTGAGCGTGGGCTTTTTTTGTGTTTGGGACATAAAAAAACTTCTTGAAAAACCTTATGTCCCAAACTGACATCATGCTCTCTTTCTTAGTATACTACCTACGACACTTTAAATTTACAGCACATTGCACTCTTATTGGCAACACTAATGTCGGGAATAGAGCTTCACAATCGTAGGCGTTTCTGTGGGTTGAGGCAATATGTCTTGGCAGGAAAGCTTGGCATAGCACCCATCACGCTTAGCCGGGTGGAGAGGGGTTTGGCTGAGCTATCACCTGCGTTGGAAAAACGCGCCAGGGAAATCCTCGAGAAACTGGAATTTGAGAAGGAATAGAAGTCGCGAGATGAGTCAATGTGCCCAAACTATTGGCATTTCCTCATGCAAAAACTAAGAAATTACTCAAGCTCAAAAGAGAACGTGAGAAGAGCCTGCGATACCAAATTCTGGAACCCGTATAGAACTCAATGTGAGTATCGAATGCTGGGACAAATAGACCATTTGCTAACAGAAGCGGATTTTTATGATCGCGATTGGTGATGTCTTAAACAAGTGCAAGAATGTCAAGCGGGCCGGGCCGGAATGGGTTGCAAGTTGTCCCGCACATGAAGACCGGAAGCCATCTCTGAGCGTCGGCAAGGGCCATGATGGCAGAGTACTTCTTCATTGTCATGCAGGGTGTGCCCCCGAGTCAATAGTCAATGCGTTGGGGTTGAGTTTTAAGGAGCTTATGCCAGAACAAAGCAATGGTTCAAGAATGAATATCCTAGAGACTTATAGCTACACCGATGAAGACGGGAACTTACTTTCCCAAGTTGTCAGACTCCACCCCAAAGATTTCCGCCAGAGAAAGCGAGACGGTCGTAACGGCTGGACGTGGGGCGTGAACGGTGTGCGCCGTGTTCCTTATCGACTGGCTGATATACTGGCAGCGGAACTCGTCCTTATAGCAGAAGGCGAAAAGGATGTTGATAACTTAAGGCGGCACGGGTTTGTCGCTACCTGCAACCCATGCGGTGCGGGCAAGTGGCGCGGGGAATACGCAGTCTATTTCAAGGACAAGCGAGTTGCAATACTACCTGACAATGACGAGCCGGGCAAAGCTCACGCCAAACAGGTAGCCAGGAGCTTAGTAGGAACCGCGCGGAAGGTAGCAATTGTAGACCTGCCTGTAGGAGACAAGCAAGATGTAACCGACTACCTGAAAAACCATACGCCGGACGATCTAAGAACCCTAATTGACGATACGTTGAATTCCGGCACACCGGGAAGACTCAACGCGCCACGCATCGCCCAAGACTTAAACAAACGGACAGAATTCTTATGTACTGGCTCCAGGCTTTACCGCTACGATGGTGGCGTGTTCAGGAAGGATGGAGACCGTTACATTCGTCAAACTCTGCAGAGGGATCTAAAAGATAAGTACCGAAAGGCATTCGCCGATGAAGTTGTCGCGTATCTCGAAGTCGCCAACCTGCTTGAATTTGAAGAGCTGGTATTTCCCGTTGACCTGATAAACCTGAAGAATGGGGTATTTGACTGGCAAACTGGCCGACTACTCGAACACTCGCCCGGCCATAATTTTCTGGCACAAATCCCGGTCAACTATGATGAAGCCGCGAGATGCCCGAATATCAACGCGTTTTTGGAAACTACCTTGAACAGGTGTGATATCGCGGTTTTTGATGAACTTTTGGGGTACTTGCTTATCTCTGACACCCGCTTTCAAAAGGCTTTCATGTTTGTTGGCGGCGGGGCAAACGGAAAAGGAACTGCCATCAATTTGTTGGAGCAGTTTATAGGGGTTGAGAATGTTTCCAAAATACCGCTACAGGAGCTTGACGAACACAAGTTTAAGAGAGCCGAGTTATTTGGTAGGCTGGCTAACGTGTTTGCCGACCTTGACCGCCGTGCCCTAAAAGGAACATCTTATTTCAAGACAATTGTTGCGGGTGATGCTATTGACGCCGAGCGCAAGTTCAAAAATGCCTTTTTCTTTCGGCCATACGCGAAGTTGATATTTAGCACAAATGAGATTCCACATTCACCGGACAACACCGATGCCTTCTATCGCAGGTGGTGCATCATACCTTTTGAGAATAAGTTCGAGGGCAAGAACGAAGACGTGGGTATCCTGCAAAAGCTTACCACGCCAGACGAACTCTCGGGCCTATTGAACCGCGCCTTGCAGGGTTTGCTCCGGTTGGTTGACAATAACGGGTTCACCGAGACAGAATCAACGGCAAGCGCAAAAGACGAGTATCGAAAGGGGTCTGACAGTGCCTGGGCGTTTCTGTCGGAAAACATAGTTCAAGACGCTGATGCATGGGTAAAGAAAACAGATTTGTATGGTAAGTATAAAAACTGGTGTGATGGGTCTGGCTTGCGACCACTCAGCCCAACCAAGCTGAACCGCAAGGTGAAAGATGTCTTTGGTGGGTCCGAATGGAGAAAAGACGGAAAAGTCAGGTGCTGGCGCGGGATAGGTCTAGTTGACGACTTTGATCAAGAATTGACAGGTTTTGACGGCTTTTGACGACTTTGACGACTTTACCCTATATTATCTTTTCCTGGAATTCAATGAGATGAGAAAAGAAGAAAGAAAAAGGTATAATATAGGCGGAACCTGTCAAACCTGTCAAAACCCGTCAAGAAGGACTAAAAGCCGTCAAGTGTTAGGGCGGTGCAAGGTTTATCCGTTTTCGGCCCTCGTGCTTACATAGTCAAAAAAGAACTTCAAGAAATCTATGAGCTTTGGCTAAGTAAGCCAAAGTTATTGTTGCTTAAACTATTGTAAATTATAAACTGATTTAGTAGTAGTGTGAAATCCGGTGTTAAAAACGGCGCTCAACGAGCTAATTGGGCGCATTGTGATAAGTGTCAAAGGCATTACAGCGTCGGCACTCTGGCTGGCATGTGGGACCTTTCACAAAAGACCGTTCGCCGAATGATAGCCAGCGGCAAAATCAGAGCCGTTCGAATTGGTGGTAGTGTGCGAGTGCCACACTCTGAGGTTGTCAAAACTATTTCTGAAGTTTAGGTACAGGAAACAAAGGGAAAGCAAATCTGGGCCAATTATTCACTTGATTCTTTTTGCGGTAATGCATACTTTGTTCATACCATGCTAAAACGAGTAACCTACCATCTCACTGAAAAACAGATTGAGCGATTGCGTAAGCTCTCCGAAGACACCGGCTTGAAAGTCGCCGACCTAATCCGTCGCGCTGTTGATTCTTATCTTAAGAAGAATGCAACCCAAAACAAGCACTGAGGAAACGCTATGGCAACCATAACAAAAATCAAGAAAAAGACCGGTACAGCCTATCGATTGCAATACATGGTCAACCATAAGCGTTACTCAGTTTATTATGCTGTAGGGGCGAATCTGGACAAAATTAAGGCACATAAGAAGCGGCTAGAGGCTGAGATCGCAGAGTATAGAGCCGGTATGACGGACACCATACCGGGTTTGGACGGAAGCGAGCGAAAAAGGGAGCGAAGCACACTGGCAGGCTTAACGGCTGACCTGGCTGAAAGGAGACGTCAGGAAGTCTCTCCGCTTACCTTGAAGAGAAACCTTTCCGCAATGCGAATTCTCATGGATTGCGTCGGCCCTGACTTGCGGGTTTCGGCATTGAGCCGGGAACGTATCGAGCAATTCAAAAGATTCAGGCTGAATGAATGCGGAGCCACAAAAAAGGGTATAAACAAGGATTTGGTCAACATCCGCACCATGCTCAATTATGCGGTGGATTTGGGTTTGATTCATGAGGCGCCAATTCGCAAAATGCCTTTTTTCCCCAAAGAGCGCAAGCTGGAATTGCCCAAAGTCTTCACGCCCCAAGAAATCATTGAGTTAAAAAAACAGTTTACCGATGGCGAGCTTTGGCTGGCATTCTGTTTGTTCATCTATACAGGCGCTCGGCGTGGCGAAATTTGTCAAAGGCGCGTTGGGGATGGCACGGGCTTGCGCTGGCGTGATATCGACTGGATGCAAAATCAAATTAAGGTCTACGGCAAGAGCGAAGAGAAGATCAAGCCAATGAACGCTCTGCTCAAGAAAGAGTTGGCGGCGGAAATGCGAAGCCAACAACAGAGCCGGATTTTTGATGTGGACGGGTTGGTGGTGAGCTATATTGGCGATACCGTATCGGCAAAAATAAGGAAGGCGCTACGGACTGCGGGTTTGTATCAGGAAGGGCGTGGCGTTCATGCATTCCGGCATACTTTTGCAACTGAGATGTTAAAGGCCAACGACGGCAACATTCGGCTAGTGCAAGAGCTTCTTGACCATAAGGACATCGGCACAACTCAAATATATACGCACATCGTGGCTGAGGCCAAAAAGAAGGCTGTTGCAAAATTGCCTTATTGACAGAAAGAGTTTTCACATCCCACTAAAAGTGCTGAACTTGGCCATAGCCGGGCCTACTAACCTATCTTAAGTAGAAAGAACTCCGAATGCCCGAACTGGGGCATGTCAAAGGGCAACGAGAACTGGAACGACAACGACAACGTGAACACCGCGCTCATGAACGAATGGCTGACAAATTACCCTAGCGACAAGATCGGAGATATAAATTGACGGAAGAAGTAAAAGCAATGAAAACAGATGAATCAATCTTTCAACGAAATATCAAGCGGGGAGTCGATGCCAAGATACTCTCATTCAATGATGAGCAAACAAGAGTAACTTATCATTGCAGGCGAGAATATTCCACCAGCTTCAAAAATCCTGAAGAAACAATTCGTGCTGCTTATTTCACTGAACTTGTGCTTGATTATGCTTATGCAAAAGAAAGGATCGACATTGAAGTAACCGTTCCCAGACGAACGCCTGAAGATCGTGCTGACATTGTCGTTTATGAGGATGATGAATGCATGAGCCCATTTTTAGTTGTTGAGTGCAAAAAAGACGGCATTACAGATGCTGAGTTTAGACAGGCTATTGAACAGGCTTTTGGAAATGCCAATAGTCTTCGTTCAAAATATGCTTCCACAGTCGCAGGAAATACAAAAACTGCTTTTGACGTAGCAGGTTTCAAGCCGAGCGAGCGTGACAAAAATGTTATCGCTGATGTTCCCATAAAATATGGCACAGCGCCAAAATATAAATTTATAAAAGGCAATCCTGAAAAAGACCTGAAAATTGCGTCCAGAGAAGAACTGATAAGGGCGCTTGAGAAATGCCACGATACAGTTTGGCAGGGCGGAAAACTGGCACCGACAACTTCCTTTGATGAAGTTTCCAAACTGCTTTTTTGCAAATTACGAGATGAAAAATATAAACCAAATGACGCTGAATATGATTTCCAAATAGGCACTAATGAAACAGCAGACGAAGTCTATAAGCGCATCAATGCCATTTATCAAAAAGCAAAAAAGGAAGACGAAGACGTTTTCCGTGAAGATGTTCGATTAGAGCCACGCATTGTTTACACAGTGGTTGAACACTTGCAGGAATTGGCAATAAATAAGATTGACTTGGATACAAAAGGAATTGCATTTGAACGTTTTATGCAGGATTTCTTCAGGGGCAAAATGGGTCAATTCTTTACGCCCCGCCCTATTGTCGATTTTGCCGTTCACATGATGAATCCCGCTTTTGACCATAAGGTCATTGACCCTGCCTGCGGAAGTGGCGGTTTTTTACTGCACACTCTGGACAATTTAAGAAATGAAGCCGAGGCCAATTACGATCATCCCGACGCCTATCGCTTGTGGCATGAATTTGCGATGCGCAAACTTTACGGCATTGAAATCAATGACCAAATTGCCCGCGTCTGCAAAATGAACATGATTATTCATGACGACGGCCATACGAATATTATCAGCACAGATAGTCTTGAAAATTTTGGCTACATCCAAAACATCAAACAGGATTTCAAGGCAGGCGAGTTTGATTTATTGCTTACTAATCCGCCCTTTGGCGCGACGATCAAGATCACTGAAAAGGATTATTTAAAGAATTATGAATTGGGCAAAAACAAAGGTAGAGAGCGCCCCAATCAGAAAACGGAAATTCTTTTTATTGAACGCTGCATACAATTCGTCAAACCAGAAACGGGCAAAATCGCCATTGTTCTGCCTGATGGTATTTTAACCAACTCTTCCCTGCAGTATGTGCGTGATTTTGTTATGGACCACACCCAAATACTGGCTGTGGTCTCTTTGCCGCAAACTGCATTTAGCCATTTTGGCGCTGGCGTGAAATCTTCGCTGGTTTTCCTGCGGCGCAAAGGTGAAGATGAAGAATTAGAAAACTACCCCATTTTTATGGCTATTGCTGATTACATCGGCTATGACGCTACGGGGCGGGAAATAGAAAAAGATGACTTGCCAACAGTTTTGGAAAAATATCGTGAATTTGAAGAAGGGATGTAATGGAAGTTTTTCAAATTGAGTACAAAGGACTTGAAGGAAGGCTTGACCCTTTTTTTTATAGGCCACAGTTCCATACTATTAAGAAGCGTCTAGACTCTTCAAGGTTTCCAATACAGAGTATTCTAGAACTATCACTTCTTGTTACTGACGGAATACACAAAACACCGAGATATTCTGAAAATGGCTTACCATTTATTCAGGTGAACAACATTAAGGAAGGCCTTGTTAATTTTGAACACAACCTAAAATATGTTACAGAGGATTGGGAAGATATCGTACTAAAAAGATACTCTCCAAGGCCTGGAGATATACTAATTACCAAAGATGGCACTATTGGCATTGCGGCTATGGTTCCTGATGATTTTGTTAGTTTTTCTATCTTCGTGAGTGTTGCTGCCATTAGGCCAAATAGCAAGATGGTTATCCCACAGTTCTTGGAAATAATGATTAATTCTCCAATAGTGCAAAGACAAATATATCGTCAGACGAGGGGAGCAGTTTTAGTCCATTTACTTTTAGAAGAGATACGCAAGTTATTAATTCCAGTTCCGTTTCTTGAGATGCAGGAAAGAATTGTTAGTCTGATGGCCGAAGCCTATTCCAGGAGAAAGAAAAATGAAGAAGAGGCGGAAGGGTTATACAATTCCATAGATGATTGTTTGTCGACGGAATTAGGTGTGAATAAAGTTGCTTTTCGTGTTAAAAAGAATTTCACAATTGATTCACGTCGCTTACTTGCTAACAGAGTCGACCCTTTTTATCATCAACAAATCTTTGAAGAAAATCTACAATCAATTATTAATGGAAAATACACTGCTTCACCTTTAAGTGACGTTGCAAATCTAATCACGAGTGGGCAAAGACCAAAAGGTGGCGTAAGAAACATATCTGAAGGGATACCAAGTCTAGGTGGTGAACACATAAATGCTTTAGGGATTGTTGCACAAACTAAGCTCAAGTATATACCAGAAGAATTTCATAAGTCACATTTGGATAGTAGAGTTTTGCCTAATGATATTCTACTCGTGAAGGATGGAGCAACGACTGGGAAAGTTGGATTTGTTCCAGAAGATTATCCCTTTAAAGAAGTAAATATCAATGAGCATCTCTTTCTGATTAGAATTAAGGATGGATATGACCCATTTTATGTCTTCTGCTTTTTGAAATCAGCGACTTCCCAAATACAGATTAGAAGAGAAATAACGGGAGCAACCATAACTGGACTTGTAAGAGATGCTGTTAACAAATTGCTAATTCCAATTCCGCCCAAGAGAATCCAAGAACAAATTTCAGCACAAATAGAGCAGCGGATAGGAAAGGCAAAAGACCTAAAGGTTGAAGGTAAAGACTATCTTAAAAAAGCGAAAATGGAGATGGAAGCGATATTGTTTGAGCAGGCACAATGAAGGTCAACTTTCAACTCTTGCATGATTCCGATGACTTTGACGCCATCATTTTTGATGCGCTAAAGAGTGCTTTGGAAAGTCTTTATATTGAAAAGTCGGATGATGAAATTAAATTGCTCTATGAGAACAAGTACAATCTCAGTCTATTAAATTCGAAATGGATTGCGGGCTTCGAAGTTGAAGCGAATGATATCTCATTAGATGACCATGAGGCATTTTTAGAAAACTATGTCAACAAAATGAAGGAGGACGGTCATGTTTTTGCTCTTATCAAATTTCATGATGAAATTCGTTTCAAAACCTATTTGAATTATTATAGAGAAATTGCCAAAGTGGAAATGCATTTGCGGGAAATTTTATCCTGCATCTTTTATTATGAATATTCAGATGACTTTTATAGCCTGCTGGAAGAATACGAAATAAACTTTCCCAAAGATACTCCACCGCAAGAGGGATTGCAGGAGCGTCTTGAAAACCAGTTCTTTTATTTGACGTTCAGCAATTATTTTACTTTGGATAGACCTAAAGAAATCAGGCATGTCAAAGATATGAATGCCATCTTAGAAAGCTCAGACTCCTATGAAGGTTTCAGAGATAGAATCTGCAACCGTGGGATAAAAAATGAAAAGCACCGAGACTTTCTTGCGGCAATAAAACAGGATTTACAAACAATTGAAAGTGTTCGCAATGCCGTCGCTCATAACAGAACGATTTCACCCAAGAACTTGGGTCACTATGAAACAGCCAGGGATCATTTGATAGAAAGATTTAAAGTGTTTTGGGATGACACATCGGTGGAAAAATAAAACACCAGGTAAGAATTGGCTCAATCTGACCGCTGGGGCTGTACGGTTTCTTACATTTTTGTAACTCCGAATCAAATAACATGGTTTACCGGCATCTGTGCCCAGAAATTGTCGCAACACTCTTTTGGGTGGTTGGCTTGCGAGGTACATAAGTTTTGCTTCCTGATGAGGCCTGGAAAACAAGAACCGGCCTTTGCCATAAGTAAGGCGAACTTTGCACACAGTGCTTAAATCATAGTTATCCATTTCACACAATCTGCACACCTAATTTCAAAAGAGTCAATATTAACAATGATTTATGAGCTTATATCTTTGGCCTCCGGAGCCAAAGGCTGTGGGTTCGAGTCCCTCCTGGCGTACTAATCGCGGGGTTTCTGGAATGATAACTAGGAACCCCGCTTGCTTTTTGACTCATGCAGAATTTTATTCTGCCGCGATGTGTAAAGTTTTTGTAACATACCGTCGATACTTCTCTCAACTCTAAATCACTGTAAATGAAGGATTTTACATTGCAAGAAAAGGTCTCGCGGGACAGGGCGGCACTGCGAGTGAAACGATGAATTCTGGAGCCGCCCGATGAGTGAACGCGACGAGATGGAGCAAGACCAGGTGAACAAGATCAAACGAAAAATTGAAAGCGGAGCCTATTTTACGCGGCGAGTTAGAGAAATTATTGCCGACAAGTTCCTCAAGGAACACATCCAGAAAAGAGGAACCTGATTCTTGCCGCTATCTGGAATGTTAGTTTCCAAAACTCTGGATTCGGCGCTGCTTCAAAGGGCGCGAACATAGTCCAGAATTGGTCCCACCGCGTGAGGATGATACTCTCTCTTCAGCTTGCTTGTTCAGCCGTTATTGCACGGATTTGGAAACCCTGACATCGGGGGATTTCGATTGAGTCTCCAATGGATTTCGTGAATCGGCGTAGATGTTGGGTGCTTTGACGATCTTTTCAGTATGTAATATCTCGCCGATCCAATACGTTAGTGCGCTAGGCAAGCTTAATGCTTTCTGGCAGGGTGAAAGTCCCTGTAGGGTAAGGTTTAGCCAACCACCCTTACCGAGTGTTGCGGCTATGAAGGAGGCAGGCTAAAGACGGTTTAGGAGAACCGGAGAAAACTCCCGGTGTTGGGACTGACAGTTTCCAGTCACCCAACAAGCCCTTTGGGACACAAACAGTGGAGCCAGCCAGCCGAACGACATAGCTGAGGCGTACACAGGGCAACACATAGGCCGTAAGGGAGACCGTACTCCCTGAAGCTTGATATAGCCCCGTAAAAGGATGCAGATGCAGGTGGCGAGGGTTTTAACGTGCACCGAAGCCAATACAAAGGAATCGCGATAATCGAAGGCGAGATTCCAGAGGGCCTGCCGGGGTTCACCTTAAAGCGTGGCATGTGTGTAGAGAAGCATTGAGAACCTAGGAGACCCTACAGATTCCAGCTCTACGGATTTATCCATGAGTTGGTAAGCCTATCCAACTCGAAGAAGGATGGCTGATGGTTTGTCGGGAGTCGGATCAGCTCATAGTACTCTGAGAGCGGGAGAGCCGTTCACATGGGGAAGGGGCTGACAGAGTTACGTAGTCTGCAAAGGAAACATTGACCGAACAGGAGACTCGGAAGCATCAATGCAAACCTCCCTGCAGGGAATAGCCAACAAGGCTAGAAAAGAGAAGCAGCATCGGTTTCGCAACCTGAGTGGGATGCTCACCGAATCATACTTGCAATACTGCTGGAAGTATATCCGGCAGAATGCGGCCACTGGCGTAGATAGAGTGACCGCGGTGGAGTATGGTCGGGACTTCAGCAACAATGTGGGCAAGCTGTTGGAGCGTCTCAGGAATGGCAGCTACCGAGCGAAGTTGGTCTTACGGAAGTGGATTCCGAAGGGCAAAGACAAACTCCGTCCGCTTGGATTACCAGCCCTGGAAGATAAGCTATTGCAGTTAGCGGTAGCGTTCATCCTGCGCGCGATTTTCGAAGAAGACTTTCTGGATTGCAGCCATGGCTATCGCCCGAAACGTGGTGCGCGTCAAGCAGCGTTGGAGCTGAAGGACGCGTTTCAGTTTGGTCGTTATCGCTATGTAGTAGAAGCGGACATCAAGGGCTTCTTCGACAACATCAATCATGATTGGATGACTCGTATGTTGGAGCAACGGATAGACGACAAGCGCTTTCTTCGGCTTATCAGGAAATGGCTGAAATCGGGCATCCTGGAGAAAGATGGCAAGGTGCATCATCCGGTGACGGGAACTCCTCAAGGTGGGGTTGTTTCTCCCGTGCTTGCCAACGTCTATTTGCACTATGCCCTTGACCTGTGGTTCGAGAAAGTCGTTAAGAAGCAGTGTCGTGGGATGGCGCATCTTTGTCGTTATGCTGACGATTTCGTAGCAGCGTTCGAATATCAAGAAGATGCCGACCGTTTCTACCGACAGCTTTCGGAACGACTTGGCAAGTTCAACTTGGAGCTATCTCCGGAAAAGACCCGTGTTGTGAAGTTCAGTCGCTTTCGGGATAGTGACAGCAGCAGTTTTGACTTCTTAGGTTTTGAATATCGCTGGGGAGAGAGTCGTAAAGGCAAGCGAATTGTCAAGCTCCGCACCAGCCGGAAGAAGTTTCGCCAAGCGTTGGGCAACTTCACCGAATGGTGTCGTACCCACCGCAGCACGCCCATCAGGCGCTTGCTGGTGACACTGAATAAGAAGCTCCGTGGTTATTACAACTACTATGGTGTTATCGGGAACTACTTGAGCTTGCACAAATTCTTCCGCCACGCGATGAAAATCTTCAGTAAGTGGTTAAATCGCAGGAGCCAAAAGAAGAGCTACAACAGCAAACGCTTTTGGGCGATGCTGAACCGACATCAGATTGAGCGGCCACGAATCACGCAGGTTGACACAGGCCAGCAAAAGCTTGCCCTCTCTTTTAGCTGACTGCGGAAGCGAGTATCTCTGAGGAGCCCGGTGCGGGAAAACTGCACGCCGGGATCTGTACGGGGGACGCCGGGTGACCGGCGTTCCTACCGTGACGAT
>JAJDAF010000039.1 GCA_029261995.1 Candidatus Zhuqueibacterota bacterium | reverse complement strand
CGACGGGCAACCTTGGTTTCAGTAGTCATAGTAAGTCTCCTTGAGTTACTTTTTTTGAACAGACTAATTTAACCCAAAGGAGACGCTATGGCTACTAATTTCTAGCGGCCAACTGTCAGGTCAATACGATCACAATTCAGCTCAGGGTCAGGAAGGAGATGTGGGTGTTATTCGGAGTTTTCGGGAATTGGAGGTGTACAGATGTGCTTTGAAAGAAGCGAAGCGGATTTATAAGGTGACGCTCGAATTTCCAGTTGAGGAGCGGTACTCTATGACTGACCAAGCAGGAGGTCTTCCCGTGCGGTCGGGGCTCTTTTGGCAGAGGCTTGGGCGCGCAGAATCTACAAAGCCGCTTTCATCAACAAGGTGAACGAAGCTCTCGGAGAGGCGATGGAAACCCAGGCATGGCTGGACCACGCGGCAACTTGTGATTACATTGGCAACGAAGTTTATAGGGAACTTGATGATGCATGGCAGGCGATCGTGGCCATGCTTAACGGAATGATTCAAAAGGCCGATGACTTCTGCAGGCATTCCGTCAAATAGGAGCAAAAAAGATTGACGAAACTGAGCAAACACAATCCTCCATCCTCCATCCTCCATCTTCTATTCTCGTTCATTAGATGGAACCAGGGCGGCCTGAAGATCGCGTTTATTGCTGGCATCATCATGCTGGCGACAACCTCCTGCCGTCAGGATATGCACGACCAACCCCGCTTTGAGCCGCTTGAGCAGAATAGCTTTTTCGCGGACAACCGTGCTTCACGGCCGTTGGTGGCAGGCACTGTTGCCCGTGGACACCTGCGGATTGATAAGCATCTCTTTCAGGGCCGGCAAGATGGGGAATTCGTGAGCACTTTCCCGTTTCCCATCACAAGGGAGATTCTGGAGCGCGGCAGGGAGCGGTACAATATTTTCTGCACGCCGTGCCATGACCAGACCGGCAATGGCAACGGCATGATCGTTCAGCGCGGCTTTCGGGCGCCGCCTTCATTTCATCTTGACCGGCTGCGTCAGGCGCCGGTGGGCCACTTTTTCGATGTCATCACCAATGGCCTGGGTGCGATGTACGACTACAAAGAACGCATCAGGCCGCGGGACCGCTGGGCGATTGTCGCGTATGTTCGTGCTCTGCAGTTCAGTCAAAATGCAAACATCGGGGATGTGCCCGAGGCTATCCGTCAAAAATTGTCTGGAAACCAGGAATGAACGATCTCGAAGCGATAAAGCCACAACTTAACAAAATCCAGCGGACAGCGCTTGGCGTTGGCGCTTTGGCCACACTCGGCTGTCTCGTTGGTGCATTCGGAAACCCGGCCCAGTTCTACCAGTCCTACCTGTTCGGTTATCTGTTCTGGATCGGCCTGGCGCTCGGCAGTCTCGCGATTATGTCGTTGCACCACATGGTTGCCGGCGGCTGGGGATTCGCGATTCAACGCATTCTCGAATCCTGCTCGCGCACCCTGCCGCTGATGGCGCTGCTGTTCCTTCCCGTGTTTTTTGGGATGAAAGAGCTTTACATTTGGGCCCGGCCTGAGGTTGTCGCGGAGGATCTTATTCTGCAGCACAAGTCCGCCTACCTGAACCAGACGTTCTTCTGGATTCGGGCCGCGTTCTTTTTTCTGGTTTGGTTTGGGTTCATCACCGCCATGAATCGCTGGTCGCTTGAGCAGGACAAGACCGGCAACGCGTCTTTTAGCGACAAGCTGCGCAAGATCGGCGGGCCGGGACTGCTATTCTATATCCTGACTATGTCCTTCGCTTCATTCGACTGGGCCATGTCGCTTGATCCGCACTGGTTTTCCACGATCTTCGGTTTTGTATTTGTCCTTGGCCAGGCCTTGCTGACTTTGGCTTTTGCCATCATCGTGGTCGCAAAGCTCGCCGACCGCAAGCCGTTGGTTGAGGTCATCGCGAAGAAGCATTTCCACGATCTCGGCAACCTGATGTTGGCGTTCATATCGTTGTGGGCCTACGTCAACGTTTCTCAGTTCTTGATTATTTGGTCTGGCAATCTGCCGGAGGAGATTCCGTGGTATCTGCACCGCATGCAGGGTGGTTGGGAATGGCTGGGTGTCGGAGTTGTCCTGTTCCATTTTGTGGTGCCATTTGCGCTGCTACTGTCGCGCCGAAACAAACGCCGGGTGCAGATTTTGGCAAGAATCGCTGGCGCTGTAATCATAATGCGGCTGCTCGATCTGTTCTGGATTGTGGCGCCTAATTTTCGCGAACACGGTCTCGGCATGCACTGGCTCGATCTTGTGGCTCCGCTCGCGATCGGTGGTTTCTGGGTTGCTGCGTTCGTCTGGCAACTGAAAGGCAGAGCCCTGTTGCCCCTGCATGATCCAAGATTGAAAGAGGCATTTTCGCATGAGTAAAACGACCAAACCCGATAGCAAAAATCCGGGGTATGAAGTCAGGGATGCGCAAATCCGGCCCGTTATTCTCTCCGGGCTTGCGTTGTTTGGCTTTGTGATATTCGCCATAGTTATAGCGCTGGCAGTGTTCAGGTTTTTTGAGGGCCGAATGCAGGAAAACGCGGTCCCGGTTTCTCCGTTGGCCGCGGAACGCCCTTTGCCTGATGGCCCGCGGCTGCAGGTCAATCCTGATCGGGATTGGCGGGAGTTTAAGGCACGGGAAGACTCGATTACAAGTAATCCCGGTTGGATCTCGAAAGACGCTGGCGCAGTGCGGCTGCCCATCGAAACCGCCATGGAAATTATGTTGGAGAAAGGTTTTCCGGCACGTGCAAAGAGTGGAGGCGCGGAATGAATACTCGTCGAATCGTCTCAATGTTAAGCGTCTTAGCCGTGCTGAATTCGATGGCTCCGGCGCAGGAAATGACCTCAAACAAGCAACCGAACGCGCTGGAGAATGTCGGCATTGAGCAGCGTTTGAACGAGCAGTTGCCGCTTGACTTGACTTTCAAGAATTCTGAAGGGCAGGAGGTCAAGCTGGGCGACTACTTCCATGACCGGCCGGTGGTGCTTTCCCTGGTTTATTATGAATGCCCGATGCTGTGCACCATGATTCTGAATGGCCTGCTCAAATGCGTCAACGTCCTGGAGTTTGACGTCGGTGATGAATTTGAGATTGTGACCGTCAGTTTCGACCCGACCGAAACACCCGAAATGGCGGCGAAGAAGAAAGCCTCCTATCTCGCACAGTACGACCGGGAAGGGGCCGAAGCAGGTTGGCACTTTCTGACCGGCAGCGAGGAAAATATCAAACAGCTCACCCGCTCGGCCGGGTTCAGCTATAAGTACGATGCCGAGAACGATCAATACATTCATGCCAGCGGAATCATGGTTGCGACGCCCGACGGCAAACTCTCGCGCTACGCTTACGGCATCGAGTACTCGCCGCGGGATTTGAAGCTATCTTTGATGGAAGCCTCCGAGGAGCGGATCGGCTCTCCAGTTGATGCCGTCTTGTTCTACTGTTTCCACTACGACCCTACGACCGGGAAATACGGACTGGTCATTATGAACGTCGTCCGGCTCATCGGAACCGCGACCGTTCTCTTGCTCGCTGTGTTCATCATCACCAGCATCGTCCGCGACAGACGAGCCAAGAAACAAGTTCGGACAACTTAATCGAGAGTATTTAATGGATAAGGGTTTCAGATTTTTTCCCGACCAGGCATCGAGTGTGGCCGGAGACGTTGACCTGCTCTACTTCTTTCTGGTCGCTGTCAGTGTCTTTTTTGCTTGCTTGATTTTCTTCCTGATCTATCTTTTTGCGGTCAAGTACAGACGCAAGTCGGAAGATGACATTCCAAAGGAGATCGAAGGACTGCTCAAGCTGGAAATTCTCTGGTCGGTCATACCGCTCATTCTGGTGATGTTCGTTTTCGTCTGGGGCGCCACACTCTACTTCGACAGTTACACGCCGCCGAAGAATGCCTCTGAAATCTACGTTGTCGGCAAGCAGTGGATGTGGCACATTCAACACCCCACCGGCCAGCGCGAGATCAACGAGTTGCACATTCCAGTCGGGCAGCCAATCAAACTGACAATGGCGACCGAGGATGTGATTCACAGCTTCTTCGTTCCGGCATTTCGGCTCAAGAAAGATGTGGTGCCCGGCCGCTACACCACCATGTGGTTTGAAGCGATAAAAGCCGGCGAGTACCACCTGTTTTGCGCCGAGTACTGCGGCACAAAACATTCGCAGATGATCGGCAAGGTCGTGGCGATGGAACCGGCCGACTATCAGAACTGGCTCAGCGGCGGGGCCGCCAGTGAGCCCATGGAAGTGACCGGTGAGAAGAAATTTCAACAGCTTGCCTGCCACACCTGCCACACCGACAACGCCAATGCACGCGGACCCTCGCTGGTTGGCGTCTTTGGCAAAGATGTCGAGTTGGAAGGCGGCGTCAAAGTTGTGGTCGATGAAGAGTACATTCGGGAATCCATTTTGACGCCAAATGCCAAGGTCGCCGCCGGCTACAAACCGGTGATGCCGACTTTCAAAGGCCAGTTGACCGAAGCCGGTCTGCTGCAAATTACGGCCTACATCAAATCCCTGTCAAAAGATGGGAGCAAATAGAATATGAGCACTGCTGTTTTTAAACATCGTGCTGACCAGCAAGCCGAAGACAACGGTCACACAAAGAACTATCTGAACGCCGGTTTCAGCGCCAAGTCCTGGCTTCTGACCGTCGATCACAAAAGAATCGCGATTCTTTACCTCATTTCAATTACCACGATGTTCCTGCTCGGAGGCATTTTTGCGCTCGTCATCCGTCTGGAACTGCTCACGCCGGCTGGCGACATGCTGCAATCGGAGACTTACAACAAGATGTTCACCATGCATGGCGTGGTGATGGTCTTCTTCTTCTTGATACCCGCAACACCTGCCGTGTTTGGAAACTTCCTGCTCCCGTTGATGATCGGAGCCAAAGATCTGGCGTTTCCGCGGCTCAATTTGCTGAGCTGGTATGTCTTCACTTTCGGCGCCCTGCTTGGCGTGACGGCAATCGTTTTTGGTGGCGTCGATACTGGCTGGACTTTCTATACGCCGTACAGCAGCACTTACGCAAACAGCAACGTTATTCTGGCGGCGCTGGGCGCCTTTTTCGCAGGGTTTGCCTCGATTCTGACCGGGCTCAATTTCATTGTCACCATCCATAAAATGCGCGCCCCCGGGCTGACCTGGTTCCGGATGCCGCTTTTCGTCTGGGCGCATTACGCCACCAGCATCATTCAGGTTCTTGGGACACCCGTTGTGGCGATTACCATTATTCTGGTGGCGCTCGAGCGTTTGTTCAAGATTGGAATTTTCGACCCGGCGCTTGGCGGTGATCCGATCCTGTTTCAGCATCTGTTCTGGTTTTATTCGCACCCCGCGGTCTACATCATGATTCTGCCTGCCATGGGTGTGATCAGCGAAGTCATCTGCTGTTTTGCCAGAAAAAAGATCTTTGGCTACAACTTCATCGCCTTCTCCAGTCTGGCGATTGCGATGTTCGGATTCCTGGTCTGGGGTCACCACATGTACACCAGCGGCCAGTCCGTCTACGCCAGTCTGGTGTTCTCGGTGCTGACTTTTCTGGTGGCGATTCCATCTGCCATCAAGACATTCAATTGGACAGCGACGCTCTACAAGGGCTCGATTTCTTACGATGCTCCCATGATTTACGCCATCGGATTCCTCGGGCTGTTCACCATCGGCGGATTGACCGGCGTCTTTCTCGCCACCCTGGCTGTCGATGTTCACGTTCATGACACCTACTTCGTTGTCGCTCATTTTCATTATATTATGGTGGGTGGCGCAATCATGGGCTATATGGCGGCCATGCATTTTTGGTGGCCCAAGATCACCGGCAGGCTCTACCCGGAAGGCTGGGCGCGGTTCTCGGCGCTGGTCATTTTCATTGGATTCAACTTGACGTTTTTCCCGCAGTTCATCGTCGGCTATCTTGGCATGCCGCGACGCTACCATGCATACCCGGAAGAGTTCCAAATCTGGAACGTGCTTTCGACCGCAGGAGCAACCATTCTTGGGGTCGGCTACGCGATTCCTGTGGTGTATTTCATCTGGTCATTGCGCTATGGCGCGAAGGCAAGTGCGAATCCATGGAAGGCAAAGGGTCTGGAGTGGGAAAAAGCCGACTCGCCGCCCATTGCTCATAATTTCGAGGAGACACCCGTCGTAACCGAGGAAGCTTACGCATATGAACCCAAACGTGGATGATTAGATGTCGGCAAAGAACGCAGCATTACAACATCATTTCGAAGACCTCGGTCAGCAATACGAGTCCTCACAACTCGGCATGTGGGCTTTTCTCGTGCAGGAGATTCTGTTTTTCGGCGGGCTCTTTCTTGGCTACCTGGTCTACCGCTCCAGCTATCCCGAAGCGTTTAAGATCGGTAGCAGCTTGCTGGATGTCAAGCTTGGCGGCATCAACACAGCGGTCTTGATCGCCAGTAGCCTGACCATGGCTCTGGCCGTCTATTGGGCGCAAAAAGGCGACAAGAAGAAGATCATTCTGTTCCTGACACTCACGCTGATACTTGGGTCCACTTTCCTTGGCATCAAAGTCGTCGAGTACTCGCACAAGTGGCATCACGGCCTGGTTCCGGGAGAGATGTTCGCGTACAGCGGTCCGCTCGCCGACCAGGTCAGGATCTTCTATTCCTTCTATTTTGCCATGACCGGCATGCACGCACTGCACATGATCATCGGCGCCGGCCTTATCGTCTGGTTGATGGTGAAGGCTGCCAGGGGGCGTTTCACCGCTGAATACAGCACGCCAGTTGAAATGTTCGGCCTCTACTGGCACTTTGTCGATATCGTTTGGATCTATCTGTTTCCACTACTTTACTTGATAGGAAGATCTTGATGCCTCAGCACACGATTCCCAAGAGAATCTACTATATCATCTTTGGCGCGCTCATGTTCCTGACCGCCATCACAATTTGGGTAGCCTTCATCGATCTTGGCGCGTTCAGCGATGTCATCGCCCTGGGCATAGCCACGACCAAAGCGACGCTGGTCATTCTGTATTTCATGCACGTGAGATACAGCAGTAAACTGACCTGGGCCGCGGTTTTCAGCGGTTTTCTGTTTCTGGCCATCCTGCTGACCATCACCATGAGCGATTACCTGACCAGAGGCTGGGATTCACTTCCGAAACCGTGGTAGCTGACTGGTAAGAATTTGAGTGTAATGAGATGCTGACGGCGCCCGGACTTTGGTTCGGGCGTTTTTGTTTTATCCGTTGGCCGGTTCGTGGGTTTGAAGGAGATGCTGCAAGAGCCTACTCGCGTCATAGCGATAAGGGCTTCGTGAATCATTGGATTCAGAAGCCCTTACGTCGGTTAGAACACTCTATCGCCGCGAATGCTACCCACCTGAGGTGATTTGAACCCGCACACTTGCCGGTGGCGCAGGGGCCTGCGTGTCCGGGGCCGCAGGAATGGTGACCGAAACTTCATTCGAGAAGCCTGATTCGTTGCCTGAGTGGTCGTAGGCTGTCACGGCGAAGTAGTATGTGGCGCCTCGGTCGAGATTGGTGATGTCCACTGTGACCGCGTTGCCGATGTCAACCGCATCGGAGTAGCTATTCGAGGCTTTGCCGTAATGCACTTTGTAGCCCGCGAGATCGTTCTCCGTATTTGCATCCCAACTCACTTTGACGGTTGCATCTTGCGCCAGGGCGGTGCCGAAAAGCACCAGGCTGGCGAGCAGTGTTCTCATCATGGTTGTTCTCCTGACAAGTTAAGTCAAAGGCCTGGCATGTACATCATGCCGGCGCATGAGAGAAATAATGTCGTTGTTTGATGCTGACTCAGCACTTTTTGCCATGCAGTCTACGGTTTTGAATTCTTTACACTACGAATATGTAATTGTAGTGCTTACAAGTTAGAGTGCCGCCGGCCTGATTTGACCGTTCACGCTCAAATCAGGCCGGCGGGGCCGAATCATCATCAAACTCAAGGTGCAATCTGCAAGATCGATGCCGAACTCAACGGTGCTTGGTCTGATGCCTCCCCATCACAGTCTGCATTCTCAATCTGAAGACCGATGTGGGCTCTTCCCGGTTGCCTTTGATCTCGATTTGTCTTATCTTTATTTTTGCGGTTTCTCGGCCTGGAAGGCCATCATTTGCTCTTCAGCGCAGAACACGAAACGACAGAAATCACGACTGGTCTACTAATATGTCAACAGTGAGCACGGAAATTCGACGCGGCGCCTATTTTGATTCGGTCGTCCTGATGGAGCTTCAGTCATCCCTCAAGCGGCTACCCGAAGTTCTCGACGTTGGGGTGATGATGGCAACGGCCGCAAACAAGGATTTATTGAATATGCAGGGCCTGCTGGACGAAAGCGCCAAAGACGCCCAACCAGAGGATTTGATAATCTGCATCAAGGCTGCAAACGAAGCCTTCGCTCAAACGGCGCTGGCAGAAGTAGATAATCTGCTGGTGCGCCGGCGCTCGGCCGTTGACCAGGACTACCTGCCAAAATCTCTTGCAGCAGCCACGAAAATGTTGCCGGACGCCAACTGGGTCCTGGTCTCCGTGCCGGGGCAATATGCGACCAGAGTAGCGCGCGAAGCATTGGAGCTGCAGAAAAATGTCTTTCTCTACAGCGATAATGTGTCTATCGAAGATGAAGTCTCGCTGAAGCAGCAGGCTCGACGCCAGAGCCTGTTGGTGATGGGCCCGGACTGCGGCACAGCGATCGTGAATGGCATCGGTTTTGGGTTCGCCAATCAGGTGAGGCGAGGGCCTGTTGGTTTGGTTGGCGCATCCGGTACCGGATTGCAGCATGTCACTTCCAGAATTCACCAACTGGGCGGCGGAATTACGCACGCTCTGGGCACCGGAGGGCGGGATTTGTCGACTCCGGTAGCGGCCACAACCGCGCTGCAGAGTCTCGATTTACTTCGTCGCGACCCTGAGACAAAGGTGATTGTGCTCATCTCAAAACCGCCGGCGGAAGAAGTGGCGGCGGTCATGCTACGGCAGGCTCGAATGACTCAGAAACCGGTAGTGGTCAATTTTATTGGCCATTCGGCTCCGGAGAAAATGACAGATGAGAATTTGCATTTCGCTCGCTCTCTTGACGAAGCCGCGGAATTGGCTGTTGGTTTGGGGCTAGCTCCGCAAATCTCAAGACCACCGGAGACACCCACTTCAGAACGGGTCACGCATGGTAGCGGCCATTTGCGCGGATTGTTCTCCGGGGGTACTCTGGCGCATGAGGTGCTGCTGATGCTGCGCAACTATTTGCCTGCCGTCTATTCCAACATTCCCCTGAACAAAGCGCATAAGTTGCCAGACGTCTGGACCAGTCAAGAACACACGATCATCGATCTTGGCGAAGATGAGTTCACAGTTGGTCGTCCACATCCCATGCTTGACAACACGCTGCGGCTGCAAAGGCTGCAACAGGAAGCGGACGATCCGTCGGTGGGCATGATTCTCCTGGATGTTGTCCTGGGCCATGGCGCACATCCGGATCCTGCGGCGGAACTCGCTCCCGCAATCTCAGCTGCACGGGCAGCCGCAAAAAAGGCCGGCCGCAACCTGGAAATCGTCGCATTGGTTGTTGGAACGGATGACGATCCGCAGGGTTTTGCATCTCAGGTCGAGCGGCTGCAACAAGCCGGCGCCCGCGTTGAAATGAGCACGCGCTCTCTAGCCGCTCACGTTGGACAAAAACTACCAGTTGTGGGAAAGGCCCCGGAAGGTCAGAATGTAGATTTGAAAGTGCTGCAACAGCCGGTGGCAGTGCTCAACGTTGGGCTGGAGTCGTTTGCAGCCAGCATCAAGGCGCAGGAAGCAGAAGCACTGCACGTCGATTGGCGGCCGCCGGCCGGTGGCAATGACAAGCTCCTATCGATTCTGGAGCGCATGAAGAAGAAATAGAACGAGCTTAGTCAAAGCACAATTCCCAGCCGGACGTTGTCCGGGTTACGGCTTGTGCGCAAGGATATCGAGACTATTATCGAAAGGAGTCCTGCAATGGACATCGACAAAGCAAACAAGGAAGCAACAGAGAAAATGATTGAAGCCCGGGCTGTGCTCGTCGGCTTGGGCAAAGCGAAAGATGTGATTCCCGGCATGCGGGAAAATTTATTGCTGCATGCCGGCCCGCCGATCACCTGGGAACGCGCGTCCGGGCCGATGCGCGGCGCAATCACCGGCGCTCTGATCTTCGAAGGCAAAGTTAGGGATGAGGATGGGGCGCGTGCCTTGGTTGAAAATGGAGAGATTGAACTCGAGCCTTGCCACCATCATCAGTCGGTCGGGCCAATGGCCGGCGTCACCTCGCCATCCATGTCCGTCTACATCATTGAGAATGAAACCCATGGCAACCGGGCGTTCTCGAATCTAAATGAAGGATATGGCAAAGTGCTGCGCTACGGCGCGTACGACTCGGAAGTGCAGGAGAGACTGCGTTGGATGGAAGAGGTGATGGGACCTGTCCTGAAAGATGCAATCGAGGCCAGCGGCGGCATCGACATAAAGGCATTGCTATCAGAGGCGCTGCACATGGGAGATGAAGGCCACAACCGCAACAAGGCCGGCTCGATTCTTTACTTGAAGGCGCTGGCGCCGCACATCGCGAGGGTCAGCAAGGATAGCGCTGTGGCTGCACAGGTTTTGCAGGCAATCGGCGACAATGCGCTGAGCGTCCTGAATCCCGTGATGGCGGCCTGCAAAGTCATGGCCGATGCGGCCCACGGCATTGCCGGCAGCACCATCGTCACGACCATGGCGCGCAACGGCACGGATTTTGGCATTCGCGTCAGCGGCCTGGATGACCAGTGGTTCACAGCGCCGGCCCAAATTCCGAAGGGCCTATACTTCCCGGGCTACGCGGACGAACATGCCAATGCCGACATCGGCGACAGCACGATTACGGAGACCGCCGGAATTGGCGGCTTTGCCATGGCCGCTGCTCCCGCGATTGTGACGTTTGTCAGCGGTACGCCAAAGGATGCCACGAACGCCACCATGGAAATGTATGAGATCGCTTTCAGCGAGCACCGCGCGTTCACGATCCCGTCCATGAGTTTTCGGGGAACGCCAATCGGAATTGATCTTCGAAAGGTAGTGGAGACGGGCATCACGCCCCGCGTGAATACGGGAATTGCGCACAAAGAAGCAGGTGTCGGCCAGATTGGCGCCGGGCTGGTGCGTCCGCCAATGGAGATTTTCGAGAGCGCTTTGGTGGCCTATGCGGAGAAGTACGACATTTGAATCTCCCTTCGGAAGGGAGACAGTTTTTTCGCTCGTCCAGAGCGAAAAAACAGAGGGATGTTGGTTAGCACCCAGCGTAACGCTTGCTCGTGAAATTCAGATTCCATCAACGTCCAAAACTTGTGCCGTTGTTCTTAAACCGGTAAAGATGTGATCTGAATTTAGGTCGGCCTGCCCTCGCCAGGAAATACACGGGCCATTTGTTCTGTTTCAGCAAGATAGCTGCACGTCTCAAATCCGCCCCTCAGATAGAAAATATGAACTTGAGAGACCGCCTTGTTGCCCTGTGCGACGTCATCGACGCGAAGGAATCTGAGCTCCGCGCTTTGGTTCCCGGCACATTCTCGCGAGATGCCGTCTGGGCTCAGGTTTCCAAGCTTGAGGCCGCCTCTCCCACATCAGAGAAGCCACTTTGGGGCCTGGTAGCGGGCATCAAAGACATCTTTCGGGTTGATGGCTATCCCACCTTGTGCGGCTCAAAACTGCCGCCAGAGCTGTTCGCGGGCGCGGAAGCAGCTTCGGTTTCCCGTCTTCGCAAGGCCGGAGTTGTGGTCGTGGGAAAAACCGTCACCGCCGAGTTTGCAGGCCCTGAGCCCGGCGAAACCCGTAATCCGCATAACCTCAGGCATACGCCCGGTGGTTCCAGCAGCGGTTCGGCGGCAGGCGTTGCCGCCGGTTATTTCGAAGTGGCGCTTGGCACGCAGACTCTGGGCTCAATTACCCGCCCGGCGGCCTATTGTGGCGTCATCGGCGTCAAACCGAGTTTTGGCAGAATTCCGATAGCCGGCGTGGTTCTGTTTTCAGGTTCGGCCGACCACGTGGGGGTGTTCTTTTCGGAGGCAAGCTTGATGCATCCGGTACTTTCCGTGCTCATCGACGATTGGCGTGTCCCCCCGTCAATCCCGGGCAGGAAAGCGCGATTGGCGATTCCGCGGGGGCCTTATCTCGCGCAGGCAAGCCGCAATGCGTTGAGCCAGTTCGAAGCCACGGTGGAACGGCTCAGGAATGCCGGACATGACGTGCAGCGTCTTGCCATTCTTGAGGATATTCACGCAATCAATAACGCGCACCAGCGTTTGGTCACAGGCGAAGTCGCACGGCTTCACGCGGACTGGTTTGGTGAATACAGCCATCTTTACCGTCCCCGGACGGCCGATTATATCCGCCGTGGGCAAATCATTCCCGATGGAGAGTTGCAGGAGCTGCGTGACTTCCGGTTAAAACTGCGCGAGTCTCTCACCCACCGCATGCGTGACGGCGGCATCGATGGCTGGATTTGCCCATCAGCCACGGACCGCGCTCCGGCTGGTCTGGTGAGCACCGGCGATCCGGTGATGAATCTGCCTTGGACAAATAGCGGGCTGCCGACCGTTTCGATTCCCACGGGTCTGGATTCGGCCGGACTGCCGCATGGCTTGCAACTTGTCGGAGATTTTGGTCAGGACGAGGCGTTGGTGACTCTTGCAAGCGAGTTATGTTCGAGCCTTAATTGATGTCAGAATTGAGTCCCTGGCCGAGGTGTTAATTACCCAGATTCGGAGAATATCCACCTCTTACGTCACCTCGAAAAGGAAGCCACATGGTTTGTCCCGAATGCAATGCAGAATTTGAGAATGGAATGCGTGAGTGCCCTGTTTGCGGTCTTCCATTCGCAGACGCGTCAGTAGAGCCAATCAAGCTGGATTGCACACCGGCGCCGATATATGTCGAGATGGCTACGGTCTTAATGGTGGAGAGCGAGGCGCAATTAGCTGTCGCGAAATCTATCCTTGAAGACGCTGGCGTGCGGTTTTTCGCGAAGGGTGAGTTCAGCCCGGGAAAACGTGGCCGTCAGGTTGAGTTGCAGGTTGCAAAGGACGAGGTCGCGTTGGCAGGACAATTATTGCATGAACTCAAATCTACGAACAGCGAGGCAGAATTTTCACAATGTCTTGATTGTGATTCCCGCAACATCGTTTTCGAAGAGAAGTACTTCATCTTTCGATTTCTGCCGTTGCGCAAAATCTGGAAATGCCATGATTGTGGCTGCATCTGGGATTCATACTGATTCGAAGCCACGCATAGCGGGATGTGGCTGTGCTGCGCATGCCTAGAGAATTTCTTTCAGCCATCGTTTTTTTAACAAAACCTTAACTTGAGTCTCCAGAATGCGGTCCCAGGCTTGGGCGTTTTTCGGCAGGATTTCCGCGATGATGAAGCGCTGGACTTTGCCAAACTTGTGCCTGATTTCAATCGGCTGCGGGTAAGCTGTAGGATAGATTTTTCGGATAACGCCGGTTTCCGTATCGCCGTTTTCAAAGATGACTTGTGCCTCATCGCCTTCACACACGGAGTGTTCGGCATCGCCGGCGAAATAGGCTTTGATGTAATTCTTGCGTTTGTTCACAATCTTGAGGATCGATTCGCCAACCGTGACCACTTCGCCCTTATCTTTGTAAATGGCGGAAACGTAGCCACTTTTGGGCACCAGTAAGACGCTCTTTCTGGTGTCTGGCTGCAGACTCACATAGGCGCTTCGAAGACTGCCCTGATGTTGCCGGTAGCTCCGCAGACGCCGGCTCGCCTGCCTCTGCTCAACCTCCTGAGCCGCAAGGCTGAACTCGGCGCTTTCCAACTCGCGCTGCAAATTACGAAGCTCCGCCCGCGTTATCGATTTGATCTCCAGCAGGTGGCGCGATCTCCTTTCTTCAGCCCGTAGCAAATTGACGCGCTTCGTGTCCCGTTCGACCTTTTTTTGAAGCAGCGCCAACTGGCCCTCTGTTTCGATTATCCGGCGTTCGTTGGCGTAGTAGCTGTTGCCATTTGTGGCCGTGGTCAGGTTCGTGTTGGTGCCAGAGGCGCGGTCAACCACAACCGCCGGGAATCCGGTCATGACCGAGTCGTTGATGCTGCAATTGATGCTTGCGATGGCGCCGGCATGGCGGGCTTCAACAAAAAAGGTTTCGGTCTCCAGAAATCCGGCGCCATCTACGAACAGGAGCGCTCGATATGCCCAGATTAAAACCTTCAGCCCGACGCCGGCCAGGAAGCAAAGATAGCCGATTTTACCCCATTGAATTTTCTTTTCGCTGCCGGAGTCACCTGCGCGGGTGAAAGCCTGGCCGCGTTTGCGCAATCGTTTAGAACGCATTTCCTACCTTTCGACCATTCTCTTGAACTGGTCGTAGTCATGAATCGCCATGCCGCCAAATGCTTCTTCGCCTGAGAACCGATTGGACACTTCTTCCATCAGCATGCTCAAATCTCCCGGGCTGGCAAAGTCTTTGGCGTTGACCCCGACGATAATTTTGATATTCTGCTTCTTGGCCTCCACGACAATTTCGTTGGTGGCGTCGAAGACTCTGCGCGGAGTCTTTTTGCTGTAAGCCATCAGCGCGAGCGCGTCCGCAATTCTCATCAGAGATTGCAGATGCTGCCCTCCGTGGCGCTGGTAGAAGGGCGGGACTGCCAATTCCAGGCGCAGCCCGGGAGCGTGTTTGCGCATGAGTTTGTCTGCGATCTGCACCGTTTCAACCAGCTTGTCCAGCAGCTCTGTTTTGCGCCCCGGCCATTCATCCAGGGCGTGTGGTTCGATATCAAGGTGGATGGCGTCAAACCTAGATTCCACTGCCACGCTTTCGTTGAATTGAAACACGAAGGAGAACCGTTTCGCCATGGTTCGCCGGCCCGCGCTGTACACCCAGGCGGGATCTCCCATCAGAGCAGATACCTTGATGTCCAGGGCGTGGCAGGCTCGAATCAGCTTCAGCAATGCCAGGGCATGCTTTGCCGAGGCAGAGACGTGTTTGTTGACGGAGAAGTAGAGTTGCGTGATGCCATGTTTCGTGCAGAATTTTACCAGATCAGCCACTGCGTCGAGGTCGCTCAGGTGGGCCTGGCCGCGCCAAAGCCACATCGCACGCTCGAGCCTGTCTGGCTTCTCTCCATTCAAGGTGCGGACTGTGGGCAACTCGCGTGGCCAATGCAAGCCTGACTGATAGAGCAACTCGTAAAAAACACCGGCACGTTCGTAGAGATTGATCTCATACTGGAGTTGCGCTTTCACGACCTCCGCTGTCTCGTAAAGCACTTGCGCCCAGCCAAACCCCTGTTCCAGCGCCACTGTCTGGAAATTTGATTGACCAATTCTGAGTTTTTCCTGGCGCCATTCGATCATCTTCCCAAGGTCGTGAATCTGCTCGGTCCACAGCACAAACTTGTCGTGCAGCAGGCTGACACGCTGCGCTGTGGCCAGCTCTTCAGCCTCGGCCTGCAAGCGCAAGGCGGAGGCCCGGGCATGGTACCTTTGCCGCATGCGCTTCGCCACAAACGGCTGCAGAATTGGAAGTGACACTCGCAGCCCAAATTCGCTGTTGGTACGAGGCAGCGCGTTGGTTGTGGCGTTTCTGCTGCGCAGGTTCAAACCGAGGTAAGGCGTCACCCTGACGTCAAGATAGGGTGCAATCCCCGCCCGCCCCATCTCCAGTTCGACTTGGGCTTGATCGACACGGGCGGAATATGAGTTCTTCTTCGCAATTTGTTTGAGCCTGGGCTCATCGATATCGTAAGGTGGAATTCTGACCTCGTCCAACAAGAGTCGCGTCTGATCGATCTCGAAAAATGCGCCGAGTTGACCTGTGAGACTGGACACCCGTTTCTCGTGGTGCGCGCGCAGCATGTTGAAGTGGCCACGCTGTTTTTCGACATCCAGGATGCTGTTCAAGAGGCCTTCGTCATTTTGGAAGCGGGTTTCCTGGATGGCGGTCAGCGAGTCGTAAATGTCCACCAGCTTGCGGTAGTGCAGCGCACGCGCCCTGTTGCTCAACAATTCCAGGTAGGTTTGCCGGAAGTGCAGCAAGGCCAGGCTGCGACCATCACGAATTTCCAGGTCGGAGATCTTGAGTTCAGTCTCCACCTCGCGGATTCTGCCTGAACGCACCTTCCACAACCTGAAGAGGTCCTGGCTCAACCTCAGGTTAAAAGATGCGGATGGGTCTAATTGCTCGTCGGTCAAATCGAGCCCGTCCGAAGTGTGGCGGTAGGTAGCGCCAAGCTGCGGCAGGAATTGTACGCGCGTGGCCGACAGGCGGTATTCCAGGCCCTGGCGCCGCAAAAGAATTGCCTGGACGGCGTGGTCTTTCTGAAGTACGGCTTTTTCCAGATCGCGGTAGGTTACGCCATCGTCTGGAGTCGATCCTGAGCAAAAGGCGGTCAGAATCAGAATCGTCGAGGCGATTAGGAAGCGCCAAACCATTGGTCGGTCGGGATCGCCTGAAGAACCGGCCACAGCGCAATTTCGGCGACGGCGAAATGTCTTTCCAGACGAACAATCTCTATCATAGCGTTCTACCATTGAATGTACCTCTGCCTGACCTTGATGGGGGCGAACGGGTCTCGATTGGATTCCCGCAAAAAAAACTCCTGCAAATACGCTTTTAGCCTGACCAGTTTCAGGAAGATCTTGAACGGATTCACCAGTGGCAGATGCATGAGAAATCGCGGGAACTCGTGAAGCCTGCGGTCAAGAGAAGTGATGAGAATCAGTTCGAGCAGTTCGGAGCAGAAGTACAGGCAAAAATTGACGAACATCAGTTGCACAAAGTAGTCCGGGTAGTTCCACGCGATGTCTAGCAGGTAGTAGGCTGTCAGGGCCGCAAGCCCCAGATGGAAAAACAGGGAATCCATGAATGTGATCAACTCCCGCAGGCGGAAGCTCTTCGAGAACGGATTGTAGGTGTCCTTGTGCTTGCGAATGCGGTTTTTGATCATATTGCGGTCCCAGCGCGAACGTTGTTTTATCAGATTGTACATCTTGACCGGCGAGTTGGTCAGGCAAACTGCTTTCGGCTGGAATTTGATTTTGTAGCCCTGCTTTCGGACTCGGATGGCGAGGTCGGAGTCATTACCGGGGCCTGGTTCGTGGCCGCCAATGCGGTCATACATGATCATCTCCCGCCTGAACGCACCGAAGGCGCCGGAGATAATCGGCAGGGTTCCCAGGAGCGACCGCACCCGTCTGCCCATGGAAATCGTGAACATATATTCGATGGTCTGCAGCATGGTGAGCAAGTTGGAGTCCGCGTTCCTGACGCTGAGGTTCCCTGAAACACCGCCGACCTTCGGGTCAGCGAATGAAGTGATGATCTGGAAGATTGCGTCGCGGTCAAAGGTTGTGTCTGAATCGACGAACACCACGAATTCGCCGGTGGCAAAACGCAGGCCATAGTTGAGCACGGCGGATTTCCCAGCGCGCTCGGCAAAGCGCAGATAGCGGATGTCGTCGTTCTCGCGCACCAACTCGCGACAGATTTCCGGAGTGCGATCTTCAGAGCCGTCATCGACGATGATCATCTCCAGGTTGCGGTAGGTCTGCTCGTGCAGCGAACGAATGGTCCAGGCCACCGTGTCCTCTTCGTTGAGGGCCGGAATGATGATCGAGACTTTGGGCGGAGATTCCTTCAGCATGCGGATGAACTGCTCGTTTTTGTCCGGTCGCGTACCCTGCCAGCGCTCATAAAAAAAGACGAAGATGTCGGTCACAACGAAGCGCGGAAAGTCAAACAGGAAAAAGAACCAAAACACGCGTAAGAACATCTCCGGAGACAGAGCCCACAGAAAATCCCAGGTGTCCTGAATGATATCCGGAATCATCTCAGATTCTCCCAGACCTGTTCCACGTCCTCCGGCATATGTGCAAGCTCGTGCAGGCTGAATCGCAACTTGACGCCAATTTTGAATGTCGTTTTGAGTCTGTCGGCGAGGCGCTGGTAAGCAATTTTTGCGTGGTCCGAGCTAGTATTCAAGAAAAGAATCAGAATGTCTCCGCCCGGAAGTTCGGTGAACAGATCGGTCTTGCGGTAGGTTTCATGCAGGACCGACGCAAAATCGCGCTTGAATCGCCGCGAACTGATGGCGAGGTTTTCTTCAAGTGTGGCGCGCACGCCCTGCAGGTAAAATTTTGAAAGGGTGGAGGGCGCTCCGTAGCGTTTGCAGCGTGCGATTTCAAGCCGCAGATATTCAAGAAAAACTTCTTTTTTGTAGAAGCCGATTTCCTGCTTCAGGAGGTTGAGCAGACCGTAGCCCGGCATGGCGCCTTCTTCCGCTGCGCGAAATCCGTCCTGCGACAGCGTGTATTTACTGATTTGTTTGATAAATGCGTCCTCTGGCGCGAAGGTCGCTGAGCAAGCCAGGCAAAAACAGGAAAGCTTGGGGTCGGAGAAGTTGTTCTTGCATGCATTGCACCAAAGCACTTCGGAAGGTTTATCATAGTCAACGCCGATGTGCCTGAGTTCATTGTGGCATTTTGGGCAGATGAGTTGTGCGCCACGGGCAAACTCGGACTCTCGTCCCACGAAGGCACAGCGGAAGTGATGAATTGTCGATTCTTCGCTGATGTTCAGCGAGTTGCAGTGCGGGCACAACTCCCGAAAGTTGAGTTGTGTGTGTTCACAATGCGGGCAGAGGTTTACTTTATCGACCAATTCAGGAAGAAGAAGTTGAGCCTCCTCCAGGCTCTCAAGATGGGCCGCCTCGGCGCCGGCCGTGGCCTTGAAAAGCATACGGGCCAAAGGGTAGGTGTAGCCCACTTTTGCACAGCGATCAAGCTGCGGCGCCAGACTTGCATGCTCTCTGGAGTAGAGATAGCGTAGCAGCAGCAGCTTTCGCGTGCCGGTGTCACCGGTTGATGTTGGTACCTCGGGAAGTCCTGCCAGGGCTTCGCTGATTTTCCGAAGTCGTCCGTCAATCGCTTCCTGAAACTGGGTTTCGGAGGCCGGCGCCGGCATGGCGTGGTCCGCGACATCCGCCATAGGCCCGGGCTCGGTCTCGTGAATCAGCAGAACGGGTGTCAAGAAACTTGCGGGCCGGGAACGGATGGCTCGCAACGCTTTTCGGCCCCAGTCTTCAGTCCGCAGGTAAACCACGATCAGATCTTTATCTGCCACCCCCCGGCTGGCTTGCAGTGTTCGATAGCGAGGTGAGATAGCCTTCAGTTTTCGTAGCTGAGCGAGCACGATGTGGTCATCTCCCTCGGCGAGCACACCCACCCGGATTCCTTGCTGTTGCTCCACCGGCTCATTTTCCATGACCGTGACGACCGGCGTCCTTTCCATCTGCTGGATCATGGTCCGGGTGCTCGGCCTGAGCTTTTAATTGTTTGATTTATCACAAGTTATAATTGTTGTATCCATGCCGGTGGTTTCCCCTGTTTCGTCACTTCTGACATTATTGTTGAACAGATATCTTGATTGTTGCGCTTATTTAAAATCAGAAAAATGAGTCTCTTAGGGCTATACAAAGCGTGGATTTCGGGCGGATGCTGTCCTTCAATCAAGCATGGTTCTTTGTTGCCGATTGATAAAGATGGAAAACGGGGAGCGCTGGGAGCACGCGTTCGGGGTGTTTTTCTGGCTCTTGTCAAACCGGTGAAAGAAAATGAACAGGCAATTGAAGAAGCCTCATACGGGCCGGCCGCTGGGAGATATTCTGCTGGCCGAGGGTCTGGCGACCCGGGAGCAGTTGGCGGCGCTGCTGACTCTGCAGAAGAATCAAAAGCCTTACTCACCGCTGGGTGAGCTTTGTGTTAGAGAAAATGTTCTCGGGCGAAACGAGCTAAACCGCATTCTGAAGAAATACCACAAGAGCATGCAGTTGGGCGAGTTGCTCCTGAACATGCAGATTCTGACAGCCGATCAACTGCAACTGGCCCTTGACAAACAGGGCACGGGTGATCTTCGCCTCGGCGCCATCTTGATTGACCAGGGCTTTATCAATGAAGCCACCTTGTGCGATGCCCTCAGCATGCAGCTGGGCATTCCCAAAATCATCCCATCCATCAGCATAATCGACAAAAAGCTGCTGCACAAGTTCAATCCTGAGTTTCTTTTTAAACATCAGTTCATTCCGGCGTTTCGCGAGGCTAACGAACTCACAGTCATCATGGCCGACCCGCTGCACCAGGAAACCATCGCTTTCCTGCGCAGGGTCTTGAAGCTCAACATCATTCCCGCCATCGCACCCTCTTCTGAAATTAAGAACACCATCAAGATGTTCTACCAGAAAGTTGAGATAGGCCAGGAGTTGTCCGCCGGAGAGGATGAAAAGGCCCTCGTCATCGGTGACGGAGAATTTACGCAGGGCAATGACAATATCATCGAAACGGTCAACTATATCATCTCCAACGCGATTCTGGAGCGCGCCACGGATATCCACATTGAGCCGCAGGAGAGATTTTTGCGCATCCGTTACCGCATCGATGGCATCATGCACCACCGAACTGATTTGCCGAATCACATTGCGGTGAAACTGGTGAGCCGCATCAAAGCGATTTGCGGGCTGGACATCGCGGAAAAGCGCAAGCATCAGGACGGCCGCATCCAGGCTCGAATCCTCAAAAAAGCGTATGACTTGCGCGTCTCGACCTACGCAGCGATCTGGGGTGAGAATGTCGTGATCCGGATTCAGAGCCGCCAAAGCGACATCGTGGATATCAACCGAATTGGCCTTTCGCCCGGAAATCTCGCCAAATACATGGCCATGCTCGACCACCCATCCGGTGTCATCCTGGTCACCGGGCCGACCGGCAGCGGCAAAAGCACGACTCTGTATGCCTCGCTGCAACATCTGAACAAAGGCAATCGCGTTATCCTGACGGTCGAAGATCCGGTTGAGTACACCATCGATGGCGTAGTGCAGGCGAGTATCCCGGCAAAGGTGGGCATCACCTACATGGACTATATTCGTTCAATGATGCGGCAAGATCCCGACGTCCTGATGATTGGCGAGATTCGTGACACTGAAGCTGCCGAAGCCGTTATCCAGGCATCGTTGACGGGCCATAAAGTGCTGAGTACCTTCCACACTGAAGACACGACCGGGGCGCTCCTGCGTCTGATGGATATGGGAATAGAGACGTTTCTGATTTCATCCACGCTGGTGTCGGTGGTGGCGCAGCGGTTGGTTCGTTTGCTATGTAAACACTGCAAGGAGCCATATCAGCCAGGAGAGAAGGAGCTTTCTTTCTTCAATACCCTGAAGCGCGATGGCATGGAGGCTTATACATTCTACCAGCCCAAAGGGTGTATTCATTGCCGCCACGTCGGGTTTCGCGGGATGACTGGCGTGCATGAAGTGCTGCTGGTCAACGACACAATCCGCGATGAGATTCTCAGCCGCTCTACTTCTCTGGTGATCAAAGCGGTCGCCCGCAAACACGGCGGCCTGGTCACCATGAGCGAAGATGGTTTCTACAAGGCGGTCAAAGGGGTTACCTCGCTCGAGGAGGTGATTCGCGTTGTCTTTCGGGATGAATCCAAAGGCATCCCGCCGATCGATGTCGCGGAACTCGTCCGGCGCAGCGAAGGCGCCGCGGAAGAGGCATTCGACACGGCAGCCTAGCGAATGCCGGCCTTTCGGTCTGCCGGCTTCTGCGATGTTCGCTGTCCGCATTCTGCCCGGACTGTCGGACCTCAGGGCAGATACCTGTTCTCGCAGCCTCCTTCTTCCATCAAACCTTTTCAAAAAATCCGTCCGTCTTTCACTCAAAAAGCATTGACTCTCACGGTCGCAGTCTGTACTTTCCTCAGGTTTAGTGAGACGTTTGACTCTGGATTTCTTATTTCAAGTTGGAGAAATGAACAATGAGTTATCGTGCAGAAAAAGATACACTTGGCGAGGTCAAAGTCGCCTCCGACAAGTATTGGGGCGCACAAACCGAGCGCTCGAAGCAAAACTTCAAAATCGGCGGGCAGACCATGCCCGTGGAAGTGATTCACGCGTTTGCCACTCTCAAAAAAGCCGCCGCGCTTACCAACAGCGAGTGCGGCGTTTTGCCAGCGGAAAAAGCTGAGATCATCGCAAGAGTTTGTGATGAGATTCTCGAAGGTAAACTCGATGACCATTTTCCGTTGGTGGTTTGGCAAACCGGGTCGGGCACACAATCAAACATGAACGTTAACGAAGTCGTTTCGAACCGCGCCATCGAGATTCTCGGCGGAGAAATGGGGTCGAAGCAGCCGATTCACCCGAACGACGACGTCAACAAGTCGCAATCCTCGAATGACACCTTTCCAACCGCAATGCACATCGCCGGCTACAAGATGGTGGTCGAGCAGACTTTGCCAAAGGTTCAGGCACTTCAGGAAGTCCTGGCGGCAAAGGCCCGGGAGTTCATGAAAGTTGTCAAGATTGGACGTACCCACCTGATGGATGCGACGCCGTTGACCCTGGGGCAGGAATTTTCCGGCTATGCTTCGCAGTTGGAACACGGGCTGCGAGCAATCAAAAATACTCTACCACATCTGGCTGAACTTGCCCTGGGCGGCACGGCGGTCGGAACGGGCATCAACACACCTCCTGGCTTTGCTGACAAAGTAGCCGCAAAGATTGCTCAGATGACCGGCCATCCGTTTGTTTCCGCGGAGAACAAGTTCGAGTCTCTGGCCGCCCATGATGCGGTGGTCGAAGCCTCCGGCGCACTAAAAACCGTGGCGGTGAGCCTGATGAAGATTGCCAACGACATTCGGTTGCTCGCTTCCGGTCCGCGCTGCGGCATCGGAGAAATCAACCTGCCGGCCAACGAACCCGGTTCATCCATCATGCCCGGTAAAGTCAATCCAACCCAGCCTGAAGCCATGACCATGGTTTGCGCGCAAGTTGTTGGCAACGATGTCGCCATCAATGTCGGTGGCATGAATGGCCATTTCGAACTCAACGTTTTTAAGCCGGTAATGATCTACAACCTTCTGATGTCGGCGCGTCTGATCGGTGACGCCTGCGAATCTCTGAATCACAATTGCGTCGCCGGCATCACGCCAAATCAGGCCGCGATCAAAACCAATCTTGAAAATTCGCTCATGCTGGTGACCGCCTTGAATCCACACATTGGATATGACAAGGCGGCTCAGGCGGCAAAGAAAGCACATTCGGAAGGCAGCACCCTCAAAGAAGCAGTCGTAAATCTTGGGTTCCTCAGTCCCGATGATTTCGACAAGTTCGTTGTCCCAGGAAACATGGTTGGCGAGCTTAAGTAGCCTGCGTTTGCAGCCACTCAGTCAGCACCCGGGTGGCTGCTTTTGTAAGTAGGCGTGCTGGGTGAAACTTTTTGAAACCCGGCGCCGTAATCTTGCACTTAATCATGCCTGTTACATTTGTAACATCTCTTCTAACTCTATAACAACATCGATTTGGAGATAACATTGCGCTTCTACGTGCGACTTTCGACGTTAGTTTTATTGGGTTTGCTTATTCCTGTGGGTCACGCTGTGGCTGCAAATCCAGGTGATGATGACGCAAATGCAGGGACGAACTCAACTTTGCCGACAATTCAGGCGTATCGGGTTGATGCACCGCCGACATTGGACGGCCAGGTTCTGGATGACCCTGCCTGGCAAATCGCCGCGCCGGCCTCCGGCTTCTGGCAAACCACACCACAGGAAGGCGATGCGGCCTCGGAAAGAACCGAAGTCAGGTTACTCTACACGCCGACCGCCCTGTACGTTGGCGTGATGTGTTACGACAGCAATCCGTCCGGAATTATTGTCTCAGATAGCCGGCGCGACGCTGACCTTGATGAGACAGATTGCTTTCAGCTGATCCTCGACACCTTTGACGACGACCAGAACGGTTTCCTTTTCGGGACCAATCCTGCGGGCATCGAGTATGATGCTCAGGTTACAAATGAGGGCGGGGGCGCTCGTTTCAGCAGCGGCGGTGGGGGATTTAACCTGAACTGGGACGCTTCCTGGGAAGTAGAAACCATCGTCACGGAGCAGGGTTGGAGCGCGGAATTTGCTATCCCCTTTCGTACTCTGCGCTTTGATGCGGCGGACTCGCATGTCTGGGGTGTGAATTTTCAGAGAAACATCCGCCGCAATAATGAGACAGCCTTCTGGGCCAGGTTGCCACGACAATTCAACCTGCAGAGAATTTCAATGGCGGGAAGCCTGCAAGGCCTCGCAGGCATCCGGCAAAACAACCTGAAGCTGATGCCATTTTCGTTGGGCCAGGTCGTCAGGCAGCCGAATCTTCAAGGTAGCCAGGCGGTCGATTGGCAAGGCAGCGTTGGCTTTGACGCCAAGTACAGCGTCACTCCCGGCCTTACCCTCGACGCTTCGTACAAAACCGATTTCGCCCAGGTAGAGGTGGATGACCAGCAAATCAACCTCGACCGGTTCGGACTGTTTTTCCCGGAAAAGCGACCCTTTTTCCTCGAGAACGCCGGTTATTTTTCGGTCGGCTCACCGCGTGAAGTCGATCTGTTTTTCAGCCGCCGCATCGGGCTGGATGATGATGGCCGGGAGGTGCCAATCATCGCTGGCGGCCGGTTTTCCGGTAAGGAGGGTGGCTTGAACATCGGCGTGCTCTCCATGCAAACCGAGGCGACCCGATTTGTGGAGCGCAATGAAGACAACCCCTCCAGGCCTGACACTGTCGAGGTCCAGGAAAATAATTTCACCGTGGCGCGATTGAGCAAAGAACTGCCGAATCGTTCTGGGATCGGTGCACTATTCACCAGCCGTCAGGGATTTGGGGAGTTTTCAACCGGCGACGACTACGGCCGCACTCTTGCCGTTGACGCACATTGGGGAATCGGCAAGTTTGGGCTTATCTCCGGCTACGCGGCTCGCACGTTCTCGGGCGATGAGTCGGTGGGCGCCGACAATGCGCTGAATCTGCGCGCAGAGTACAATTCTGAAGCCTGGCTGCTCAATGCTGCCTTCCGTCAGGTGGGTGACAATTTCCAGCCTGAGCTTGGGTTTCTGCGTCGGGACGGCTATCGCAGACTGCAGGCTTCAATCTTCAACCGTACTCGTCCGACAGACCTCGGGGGCCTGCTGGAGCTGAGACCGCACACTTCCTATACCGCGTTTTGGGACTTTGACGGATTTCAGGAGAGCGGCTTTTGGCACATCGACAACCACCTGGAGTGGAAAAATGGCTATGAATTCCACACAGGTGTCAACCTCACGCGTGAGGGACTTAAGCCCGACTCGCTGGATGCACAAAATGGCGCGTTTGAAATCTCTGACGGCGTTTTTGTGCCGCCGGGAACCTACGACCATGCTGAGGCAAGCATTGTCTTCTTAACCAACCCCGGCGCCCGTTGGTTCTTCCAGGTTCGCACTGTCATTGGCGGTTTCTGGGGAGGTGACCGGGTTGCGTGGTTCCCATCGTTGCGCCTGAGAACAAGCGAGGCCTTCAATATTCAATTCAACTGGTCGCACCAGGAAGTTGATTTACCAGGAGGCAGTTTCACGACCAATCTTTTGCGGGCCAGGCTGTCCTATTCTTTTACGCCGCGCATATTCTTGCAGGGTCTGCTGCAATACAATGACCGTGATGATGTCTGGGGAGCCAATGTGCGCTTTGGCTGGCTCGATACTGCCAACACCGGCCTGTTTGTCGTTTATCGGGAAGTCCAGGAAGAGGTAGATGGTCGCTTTGGGCCTGATTCACGCAGCGTAACGGTCAAGTATAGCCGCCTTTTTGATCTGCTGAATTAACCGTAATTATTTGATTTTTCGCAGCGGCTGCAAATTTCTTCTTGACAATGTTGTCAAATATCTTATCTTACTAGTCAGGCTCAATGTTTTAATGGGTTTATAGCATTGGGAGTCTCCCCAATACATCTTAGCACTGCACCTACGGAAACCCATGAGGTGTGGGCTAGTCTCACGGTTTATATATTTCAAGATCGGACTTGCTGTTAATCAAAGTCTAAGTTCAAGCGTTGCAACTAACATTATAAGTTCAGCATGACTGGGTTTGGGAATGTCTTGCTCTCGCTTGTGCGGTTGGCTCGCCGCGAAACCGTTTCTTCTGATGGTTTTGAGAATCGGTTGTGGTCATTGTTTCCCTGACATGAGTCGCTCCATTCCTGGAATCCGGGGGAGTAGGTTAACCATGAAAACGCATCTTAGAATTGCTCTAACCGCCGTTACGCTCTTCTTCAGCCTGAGCACGGTTCTTGCCCAGGAATTCCAGTTTCAAGTCATTGGCAATAAGGAAAATGCCCGGCTGGCTCCAGGAGATACGGCCCACCTCTTCTTGTCCGCCAGCGCCAGTGGTGCCGGGACGCTGAAAATCAAAATCGATGACAAGCAACGTCCGGCCTTTGTTTCGACCTGGAATGATACCTCCGTAGAATGCCAGCGGGGATGCAAGCTCGAAGCTGTCCTAGCGATAACGCCCATGGCCACCGACTGCGGTGAGTATGAGTTTGCGATCATAGCCAGTTTCGAGGGAAGGACGAAGTCAGTACCCATCAGCGGCAGCATTTACCCAAGACTGTTTCCTGAACCTCCGTACACGCCCGGTGATCAAAACGAAGTTTGCTGGGCTGGCTGCCAGCCACACCGTGACCACCTTGTCGTAGAGCCCGACACGCCCACAAATCTACTACGTCTGCCTGCGAATGCCCTGCTCAATCTCAGCGAGCCCAGTTGTGAAACAGTGCCGCGATTGGTGGATGGCATCAGGTACAAATACACGGTTGTGTCACGCATCGAGAATCCCGATGGTTCGCTGGTTGAACATAAAACTGAACCGGAGTATTCTACTCAGGATAATACTCCGCCCACACAAGTCGTCGTGTCTGGCTTTTCAGTAGACGAGCAGGGCTGGGTAACGCTGCGGTGGCAAAACTCATCCGACACCATCAGCCCGCTTGACGCCTACCGCATATTGCGATTCGAAGAGGGAAAAGATGCCACATTTCGGGAAATCGAGGTCGTTCCGTTCCAGGCTGTTCGTATCGTCACGCCGTTAAACTATGTGGTAAAAGAGAACTTCAAGGCCGGTGATGCGCTTTACCTGGATAGCCTTGTGACGGCCACTCGTGTGCCTGACAGCATTGACGGCGCCTACATGATTCGTCCTGTCATGCGGGATCGCTGGAATGAGTCAGCCGACTTTCTACAGTTCAGAATTGGCGTCGAATCCGATATTTATATCGCATACGACAACAGACGCCTTCTAAACGGAAAATTTCCAGATTGGTTGAGAGAGCCTCATTTTAGTCCGACTAACAAGAGCCTGGAAAGCGAATCAACCAAGGAGCGGTTGAGGTTACACGAGTCTGCAGCACCTTTGCCGGGCGGTACTTTGGTTACGCTTGGGGGTAATTTTTCTGAGGGCACCCGGCTCGAGACCGACACCCCGATGTATATTGTCTTCGTAGTGCCACGGGAAGAAACTCCAGAAGAGACATCAGGCGAGATAACTTTCGCTGATGACCTGCTTACCCAAAATCCAGATTTAGACCAACACACCTTCCGTTACAGAATTGATGCGATTGATGTCGCTGGCAATGAAGCGCGGGGAGCGGTTTCCAGTCCGGTGATTGTTGATTTCAAGGGACGATGCCGCCCGGAATTCAAGATGTGGTCCGTGCCAGAAACTCAACCGCGCAGGTTTGGCCGTGGCACAACGAACACGGTTGAATTAAAGGACCCGGGGCTGAATGCGGAGTGCGACGGCTTCCGAGCTACAGATTTCGTGCGTTTTCAGGCCGTGCGCGATGCCGCAAGGTTCTTTGACCCGGACTTACGGCAACCCGCTGACAGTGGCTTGGTGTTTTTTGATAGCGGTTGGCTTGCGGTGAACGGGCCTGACGATCTTACGTATGCCTTCAATTTCGGCGTCTCAGCGGATTCCGTCGATGGCCGCACATTTTTCTACCGCGCACAGTCTAAAGACATTTATGGCAACGAGAGCGCCTGGTCTGACACCGTTGACGCGATTCAGGATGCGCTTCCGCCTGGCGACATCCGCAACCTAAGCGTGGCGCCGGTGGTCTCGCCTGACTGCAAAACCGCAACCGTGGATGTCTGCTGGGATGCCGCATCTGACCGGGATGGCAGCGGCGTTGCAAAGTACCAGGTCTTCCGAAGATTTGAGGATGAGCCTGACTTTGCGCCAATCGGTGAGGTTTTGGCGATGGAAACTTGCTTCCGGGACACGCCGGCGTTGGACAGTAGCAAGGTCGCGTTCTACAAGGTGGGCTCTGTTGATAGTCTGGACTTTGTCCATGAGATCACGCAATCGAAGTGGGATGAGAGCGCCAGGGTGCCGATTGGCCCCATCGTTCAGCCGGATGCCACGACCGGCGAACTGGTGGTCTGCGGCAATGTCACGGGTACGAACAGGGATACCGTCACCATACGCATCGATGGCAATCGTGACGGCGTCTTGAAATATTTCCTCACCGTAAACGGCCACCGAACGACGATCCGCGATATTTCGCGTCGCAGGTTTCCTGTGGCCCTGACCGGTGGCGATGGCCTCTACAAAATAACCGCGCAGGCCGAGTACGAATCTGGCCCATCCACTTGTTCCGACACATTGAATGTCGTGCGCAAGGCAACACCGCCTGATTCGGTTCAGAATCTAGTGGCCAGACATGATCCCAATCCTACGGGCAACATCATCCTCGAATGGGACCCGTTGCCGCCTGACAGCCTTTCCGATATCATAATAATAAAGGCCTGCGATGGGGATAGCGCGACCGACTCGCTGAGGGTGGCACCAGAGCAAACATCTGCCGTGTTTGATAGCTTGGTGGGATATCAGTGCTGCAATTTCACTGTCCGCGTCCGGGATTGTTTTGGAAATTTCGCGGATGCCGGGGTCTCGCAGTATTCAGACTTGCCTCCGAAGATTCTCTGCGCCAAAGTAGATACGACTGTGAATGGGGAAATCACGATTTGCTGGCAACGGCCCTGGCCACGCGTTCCGGGAGCTGATGAGTTCAGACCGACCGTAGAAGTTTACACCGAATTCGTATCTGAAGCGACTCGTCTCCAGACCGAAGAGGTGTTTGACCGTGACGGGGATGGGAAAACGGATTCTTGCTTTACCTTTGTCGGAGCGCAGAGCCACACCAATTATGTATTTCGTGTAAGAGAGAAACTCCTGGCGGCGCCGACCGACCAGCATTGCGCGGCGGAGTTCGAAAGCAATTGGTCAGACACCTGCACCGTGCCGTACAAGAATTTGCCTGCCAGCGTCACGACATTGCAAAAGCAGGCGCTGCCGGTACATCCGGATTCGACCACAGGCAGTGTCTATCTCACATGGCCTGATTACGACGGCAACGTTGACACCTTTCTGGTGATGTACGGGCCGACGGACGGTGACGACGCCGACACGCTGGTCGTTTCGGGCGTTGACACCGCTTTGGTCCGCGGCCTGAATCCCTCGCGTGAGCATTGGCTCACCGTGAGCGCACTTGACCGGCATCGCCAGCAGTCCGTGCACAACGACACAGTGACGGCGGATTTCAACCCTCAGTGGAAGTTCACACCCATGGTCAGCGAGTTTGCGCCCGGATGTTTCAGAGATTCGGCAACCGTGCTCTGGCAGTGGAAGAACATCCCGGACCCGACTACCACCTGTGGCGCGGAATCCGTGCAGATTAGCCTGAGCATTGACCCGCAATTTCATCCGGACTCGCCGCAGTCCACTACCGAGTGGTTGCGCGTCACCGGCGAATTCGACACAACCGCAGGTGGCCCCATCGTCGGGGGCCGGAAGTTCATGCATGACGCCTCGTATCCTTTTGTGAGCAATTCGAATAACAAGCTCTTTGCGCAAATCCGCGCCAAGGACAGGTGGGGGCATGTTTCGCCGTGGTCTCGTGTTTTTAGCGAGCTTGGCGTTGGCGCAGGTGTTTACGATGCAATACCACCCGAGCCGGTGACGTGCGAGATTACCGAAATCATTCAGAGCCCTACTGAAGATCTGGCCGCCGTCAAGCTGTCGTGGGGTGATGCGGACAGCGATAACTGCAGCGGAACCTGGTATTATGAAATCGTGCGTACATTGAGCGGTCAACCCGACACCGTGTTTTACGACACGAGCCGCGTTAGCGTCCACACATTGCGGGATACGGTGCAAGCTTCATTACTTACTGAGTTTGCATGGATGGTTCACCCCGTAGATAGTCTCATGAACAGACAACCTGAGGCTGCTGGATGTGCACCGCCAGAGCTCCTGCCCCCACAACTGATATGTGTCGATGATACGACCGTTTGCTGGAGCACGGTGACGCTACCTGCGGGTTCTGAAGAGGGGATTGTCGCATACTATGCGCAGGCTGCGGCGAGTTGCGACAATATCGATACCGAAGGCATCACATTCTGTGCATGGGTGACGGACACGTGTTGTGTTTATGAGCCCCGATTGCTTGATTCGTTGTGTTGGCGTGTGCGCGCGCGTGTCACTACTGAATCAGACACGATTATGAGCGACTGGTCAAAGACCTTTGTTTGTGAGCTAAATCGGAACACGACTCCGGTTCAGCCCGACAACCGGGTTCTGGTGCCTGAGGTATTCAGCTTGAGCCAGAATTACCCGAATCCATTTAATCCGACAACCAGGATACAGTTTGGCGTGCCCGCCAATAGTGCTGGCGCAATCCACGTGAGAATTGAAATATTCAACCTCGCTGGCCAGCTTGTCCGGACCCTGGTAGATGAGACCATGACGCCGGGGATACATCACAGAGAGTGGGACGCGCTGGATGTTAACAATCGGAAAATGGGTAGCGGCGTCTATGTTTATCGTATGACCGCTGGTTCCTTTGTACACTCAAAAAAGATGATTTTACTCAAGTGACACGATCCGCCAAATTACCCAATACTATTCTGGCGCTGATTGCTTTGAGTTGCCTGCTGTTGGCGGCCAAAACCGCAGTTGGACAAGACCATGTCGAGACGTTGGTGGCAGGTGACGCCGGGTGCGAGTTAAGTGATTGTGGCAGTTCCTATCCTGATTCCACGGTCAGGCTAACACCCGTGAGCGAACCCGACGTGACCTCAGGAGATGGCTTAAATAGTAACACGGTTTTCTTTCGGATTCCTGAATTCAATATCACCGACGAGGTTCTCGGCGGTACACTGAGAACGGCCCATGCCTTCGCTGTCGTGCGCAAGAAAGAGAACAATGAATGTGTTGGTCTGCAACCCGATCAGGAGCAATTGGACCTGATCAATATTGAACTCCCTTTCACTGGCAGAATGAATCTTGAAGAGATTCTGTTGGAGAGCGGTGTCGAGTATACTGTTGAGTTTGCTCTAAAATTATTCGTGACAGTTGTTAATTTTGGTGAGAAGATTGTTTGTCTGCCATTCGGTGAGTCCATCACGTTTAAGCAGGATGCCGAGCCGCCCTTCACTCAGATTGATTCTGTATTCAGTCAACTGACATGTCTGACGGATTCTTCATTCGACATCCCATTCAAAGTCTGGGATGAGATTTCCGGTGCGGTTGACCGCGCAACGCTCTGGGTACGCCATGAGCCTGACGGTGAATGGGTGGCACAAACGCCGTTGGATACGCTGTTTTCGGGAAGCTCAAAAGATTCGGCCGGAACGGCAAACTATCCCCACACACGGACTCGTGACGGCTACCACGGCTTTCTGATCACCGCCAGGGATACCGCCCGCCATCCGGAGTGGACCCCTGAAAACCCACTTACGGACGGCAATGAGTCAGACACATTAGATACCGTCTACGTGGACACGACGAGCCTGTTCATTGACACCGTACTGCCTGAGTCAAGGGTCGTCAGCCTCCCAGATACGCATGATCTCCTCTGCTTCGATATTAATTACACCGCGGATGACCCCCGGAAAGATGAATACGAAAGCGGGTTGGCACAGGTGACGCTTTACTATCGTCACGAAAGTATGACAGAGTTCCGGATATGGCAAGCGCATGTTTTTGAGCCGCCCATGCTGGCGCAGGCAGACTCCATGTTCGAGTTCAAGGCTGATCGGGGCGACGGGATTTACGGATTCTACGCCGAAGCCACCGACGCCGGCGGTAACGTGCAGCCATTCCACCCGGATTCAGTCTTAACCACTGAAGTGCAGGCGACGCCAAGAATTTTGCACATTTCGCCTGACACGACAGTGTTTCACCATGCTTCGGACGTTGATTCAATTGAGGTCTTGTTTGACCGCATCGTGTCTTTTGCCGACTCAGCCTGCATTTTGCAGGTGACCAATCAATATAATAAAAACCATGTGGTCGATGGCGCCTGTCGAACAGAAGTCACGCCTGACTCGGCAACGAAGCTAATCTGGTACCCGGATTCATCGTTAAGCACCTCCGGCTGGTTTGAGGTCGCCATCGACCTATCGTCGGTTCAGACCCGTGACCCGGCGTGCGGACTGCAAGGGCAGAGTCGCCGTTTCGATTTTTACACCTTCATGGAAATAGAACAGGGCGGCAGCATCCTGACCCCGTCCTTTCAGGTTATTGTGCCGCAAGGGGCCCCGTCGGATGCCATTGTGATCATGGATCAGGGTGCGATGGGTGGCCCGTGCGGGTACGAGGGGGCCACCAGGATACAGGGCAGCCGGCACGGATTCGATGCATTCCGCAGTCGCGGATTATCCGCAAGTATCGAGATACCCGGCACACTTGGGTTTGGTTACGGGGAGTTCAGCCTTTCGTCTGATCCGCGGGCGCTGCGAATCTTCGAGCAGTTGCCGGAGGGCTGTCTCCCAGCAGGGGAGAAAGAAACCTGGCGCGTTGCAACGGATATCAGCTTTGTTTTCGCAACGGTGGAGAATATTAACAGCGAATTTTTCCTGGTGAGCATCGGCGCCACTGGCGAAGACGCGCTTGCCAATTATCCAAATCCGTTCGGCGATGGCGCCGAAGAGACCAAAATCACCTACACGGTGACAGACCCCTCGGCGTCGCTGAGTTTGCGAATCTACGACCAGTTCGGGAATCTCGTCAAGGCCTTCAGGCCTGGCGAGCTCTCGCGTCATTTCGGGCTAAACGAGTGTCCCTGGAATGGCAGGAATGATCTGGACGAACTAGTAGCAAGTGGCGGCTATATCTGCGTGTTCGAGAATGGCAGCAAGAAATACATAAGGAAAATTGCTGTTTTAAGATAGTCAGGTAGCACTGCGGGTCATTCTCATGGGGTGGGAATGGTCCTTCAGGATGGAGTATTCAAAAGGAGTTTGGGTGGACCTAAAAAACACAAGGAATGCTTGTGTCGTGATGTGTGTTATGCTGACAGGCACAGCAGGGCAGCTTAACGCACAGACTGGCTCAGCGGGGCAGGGCGGAGAGTTTCTCCGCTACGGTGTCGGCGCCAGGGCTTTGGCCATGGGGCGCGCGTTCACTGCTTTGGCTAATGACGCCAGTGCGGTATATTGGAATCCTGCTGGACTGGGCACCCTCAACCAATGGCAGTTGGCCGCCATGCACTCCCGATTGTTCGCGGACTCACGCTATCAGTATCTTGCTGTGGCCGGGCCTTTGTTTTCCTCGAACAACTCAAGATTGACCCATCATTTCGGTGCTGGTCTTATCAATCTCACTTCCGACAATTTTGACCAGCGCAATTCTTTCAATGTCTCCACCGGAACTTTCGGAACGCAGGATTTTGCCGTCTTACTGCCCTATGCCCTGAACATTGTGAACAGTTGGGGAAGTTTCAATCTTGGCGTCAAACCGCAATTCTTCAGCCAGGAAGTTCAGAACACCTCTGGCAGCGGTTTTGGAGTGGATATCGGCTTTCTCTGGCAGCCGCTGTCGCCACCGGCGCTCGGTTTCATACCGTTGAAGTCTCTCATGGCTTGGCGTCTCGGGGTCAACTATCGGGCGCTGTCTTCGGTCAAGCTGCTTACTCTTGAGCAAGACTATCCAAACTCTTTGAACATCGGTATTAGCAATGTTGCGTTTGAGGATGTTTTGGATGGCATCGTGCCGGGGGAATGGATTTCGCGGCTGCCCGTCAAGATGGCCGTGTCATACGAATTCGAAAAGATATTTCAATCAGTCAGAGAGTCCGAACATCATCTTGGCGCAGAATTAACCACTCGATTAGCTCGATCGCTGGTAGTCGCAGCGCGATACGGCTACCGTTTCGGTCGAGCCAGCGTCGAGAGTAGATCGTCCTTTGGTTTTGGTTTCAAGACCGATGGCGCTTTGTGGCAAAATGCGCCTCTTCTTCGGGGACTGGATGTCGATTTTGCAAATGCTGACCATCCGCAATTGGGTAATACCTATCAACTCTTCCTCACTGCCAGACTCGGTGATTGGCGCAGAAATGTCAAGATGAATCGCGGACGTTTCAAAGGACTTTCGGACGCTGCGTTGCTCGGCTTCTTATCACAGTATTCCGAAGACGACCGTGTTATTGGCGAGCGCGATTCTATCGATACCGTGTACAAAGATGAAGTCGCCTGGGAGCTGAGTGACAGATCCGGCGACAGCCCATTTCTTAGAAGACGCTATGACGAGTTCATCCGCGGTCTGCCACTGCTTCTGAAGTTTACGAATCGGGAGTTTCAAAGGATCAAGGACTACCATGCGAACGTTGAGTTCGTTTCGCCGCATGGTCGGCCTGAGAACACCGGCTGGCCGGACTGGCCCGAGTGTGGCGTTCGGGTCCACACCCTGGATTCACTCCGCAAGGCGTATGAGTCCTTTAGGCCAGATTTGTTGAAAGAAGGCAACGAAACGTATCTTTTCAATTACACAAGAGCCGTGCTATTGCTCGGTGGCCAGGTGAACAATCAGAAAGTTATTGAGATTCTTAAGGAGCGTAGAACACGGGGGATGAGCCCGGCAGAAACACTCGAGGCAAGAACACAGCGCGTGCTGGCAAGCAAAAGTGGCATCGACAAACTCTTGCAAGAAACAACCGACGACACGCTACGCCTGCTTCTTGATTTGACCAGAGCTGTGGCGCTGGTTGGTCAGGGAGGCACAGACAACTCATCCTTTCTGAAGCGGACGAGAAGCAGTCCTGTCAACCTTATACGGTCGTTACGGTCCAGGCATCTGACTACGCCTTTCATCGCTGACGGAGTTCTTGATGACGATGTTCGATTTGTAGATCTATGCGCCCGGGCCGAAGCAATGTCGGCATTGGACATACGATATGGTCTACTGGAGGTCATGCTGCGCCTACCTCACACCGACATCGGGAAAGCTTTGCAAAAAAAACGCAGGGACATCTGGCAACTCGGCAAGAGAAGTGACGTCGAGGCACGCTCTGAGCTCATTTCTCTATTCTGGCTGCCGTATCAGACCAGGTTTTTGGCAAACCTACCCATTGGTCAGAACGTGTTTGAGACTGTGGTCGAGCGGGGGCCAAAAACCACGAGGAATTAGGAGCAGATAGAAAAGTTGGAGTTGTAGGCAATCTTGTCAGGTAAGAAAGGAGGGTTCCCCTCAATGTCAGTGCAAAAATTAACATCGGGCGTCAGGTATTTGGCCAAGTCTATGATCTTATGGGCCGCTGTTGTTCTGTGTACAGCGTCAAATCTGAGCGCACAGGAAGAACGCAGACTGAATGCCAGCGACTTCCAGTCACCCGGAAAAGTCGTCATCATGCAGGAATATCTCAGCGACGACGGCGCCAAAATCGACCTTCAGCGACCGCGAACAGGTGAGCAGGCTTTTGCAAATGCTGTCGAAGAGATTATCTCGACCTGGAGGCCTCATGGTTTTAGCGATGGTACGATTCGGTACACGGTTAGCATTGCTGGAGGTAACACTAGGCCTCTGCTGAGCCTGAATCTTGAGGCATGCAACCTCAAGAATGAAAGTGATGAAAGGAAAGAACGCTTTCGTGCAAGCTTCGAGAATACCAGGACCGACTTGAGGGTTCAGATCACATCTCCGCCAAGTGGGATCATCGACATCATGTGGTGGAACCTGAACTTGCCATTCAAGATCGCATTTGTCGCCCTGACCATATTGTGGCTGATCTTTGTCATCTGGAACGGTTTAAAAATTTGGGGTGCCGTCGCTCCACCAAATGGCAAGGGCTCGCCTGCCCCTGTCGTCGATGAGAAGACTCTTGAGCGAAATTTCAAAAGCACCGACGCAGTTCAGGTGCAAAAAATGTGGATGAGGGCAATGGCATTGTCAAGCCTTGAGGGTCCGTTCCTGAGCAAAGAAAAACTAGGCGTAGGACGGCCCGAGATCCGGCGCTTTGCGGAAGATGTCTCTGCGTGCAACAATGAAGATGAATTGCGCGAATTGCTGTCTAATGGCGTGTCCGATTCGCTTCCTGAGGCGGCTGACGTTTTAGCTGCAGCTTCGCCGGGCGAGGGCAAGGCAAAAGTGACTGAATTCCTGACGGATATTCAGGAGATTGACAGCATCCTGGAAGACAAGCAAAAATGGTTCGCGCTTTCGCCTGAGCAGGAGAAAGCCATTTCAAAGAAAATGTGGTACTACTTCGGGGAGCCAAACATTAAGAAGGCCAGGGATATCTGCCACGCAGCCAACAAAAGCAACGGTGATGAAGGCTATACCCTGTTCGAAGTCTATGAGTCAGGCTTGCAGAATCACCTGATCAATCAAAATAATTGGTGGGCGTCGCAGGAGATCGATCGTGCTATAGACCGGACCTCCGTGATCAAAATAGACGAGAGTGGCAGCATGATTGACTCTCTGTGGGCCTTCGCAGGAATTTTCCCGATGGTGGGCCTTCTTGGCACGGTCGTTGGCATTTCCAGTGCGTTTGGCGAAATCAAAGACAAGCCACCGCAGGAGCTCATGACAGAGCTCGCCGGCCATATCAATGTCGCACTTTCGACAACCATCGACGGCATCATTCTTGGCCTTGCCTCGGTTGCAATCTACTATTTCTTCAAGTCAAGAATGGATACCAGGGCAGATTCTCTTGAGCGATATTTCATCAATATCACGAACAAGGCGTGAGACGCAAATGAACTTTGCACTGCTTGACGCGCGAAGGTGGTTAGGTAAGGTCTTTCTGGCCACCGCGAGTGTGGTTTTTCTGGCCACGACGATGCCGTTGCACGGCCAGGCTGACGACAATAGACCGCGAGTGCTAGTCGCATTCACCGATGCCGTGGCCCAGCATGATACAGTCACCTTGAGTTGGGATACCTACGCCGAGTGTCAACCGGATCAGTTCGCAGACTACACCGGGGCACTGGAATTCATCGTCTCTGTTGGCGATAAGCGCGTGCTCACCCATGAGCGGTTCTACACATTTCCCGGCGTAGACTTTGGCAAGTCCTACGCCTGTCGAGTCCAAATCCAGAGTCCCTTTGTGGAAGATATCACTGATGATGTTAACCGGACGCTCGGCGGCGACCATGGCTATGGGCAGTATACTATAAGGTTCCACGAACGACGTGTCAGCGTGAATTATTTCGGATGGGTTACACCTGTTCTGGACCAAGTTTGGGAATTTGGGGATGCCACAAAAATGATCTTTCATGAGTCGATGTTTGTATTTGTCTGCCTGTTGGTCATTACCTGCGCTGGTGGTTTTCTCATGTTCACCTTTGGCTGGAAGCTATTCAAACGCAAGAGAGTCAGGCCCGCTGTCATTCGTAGTACCTGGCGCGAGTACCGAGAAATGAGCTTGTCGGAAGCTATTGACAAGATCGAAGCGGCGCGGCGCGCAGGCAACATGTCGCCCACTCTGGGAATTCTGGCGAACGGTATCAATCGTTGGAAGCGTGAAGTCATCTTCCCTTCCGGCACGATTGAATATTTGGTCCCGCCAAGACCGAATGGCCGGGCTCTCCACTTCACCAAAGTTGAACGAATTCAGCGAGCACTGTATGATCGTATCCAGACGCACTACACCAATCTTTCGAATCTTACATTCCCGCGTGGCTTTCAAAAATTTGAAGAAGATGAGCCTGGTCTCTTGGGACAGAAGGCACTGCAACTTGGCCAGACACTCCGGGGCGGGCGTGTCTGGAATTTTTTCTTCTCGATAGAATACTTCTGGAACTTTGGCGTCATCGCCCCGATGTTTGGCCTGCTCGGAACTGTTATGGGAATTGCCGGCGCCTTTGGTGAGATCGGTCTGACTTCAAATGGCAGCATGATTGAGAATCTGTCGGGCGGTATCCACGAAGCGTTGCACACGACCATTGGCGGCCTGATAGTGGGATTACCGTTTCTGCTTGTTTACTATTTGTTGAGCTGGCGCATCAACACCATTCGTGACGCCTGGCACGGCGTCGCAGATGAGTTCGTGCGCAAGGTGGAGAACGAGATGGTCAGCCAGAGAGAAACATTTGAGAAAACAGGACTTGGGATATGAGATCGACGCGCAAAATCCGAGACCGGCGTGAGCCGGACAAAACGCCGCTCATTGACGTCGTTTTCCTGCTTCTGATTTTCTTCTTTGTCAGCCTGGCGACGGCAAGTTTTGTCGATGTTAGCGAGCACAACGCACCGAAAAGGAAGGCGCCACTGGATTGGCTGGCTGAAGTCCCTAACGCGCCCGACATGATGGACTCGACGTTTTACCTTGTCCAGGTACGTCAGGTCTCGGAGATGATTGGCTATGATTTTGCCCTCGTCAACTCTGTCCTGGGTCGTCTCGATCAGAATGGCATTGACGATTTTCTAGAAGGCAGGCGCTCTTTTGCTGAGGAAACAGATATCGGAGACTATGCCGTCTTCGTTTGTGATGGTTGCGGCGATGTGGAAACGGCCTCAGTCAATCGAGCGGCATGGATCAATAGCCAACTCGACGAAGCCCAAAGTCAAAGTTGGCCACTTGGCGAGTTGAGGGATAAGATCGCGTCCGCGACTCTGTTCTTACCCTATCATCTGCCAGGTGAGAGCGATGGTACGATTGACGATGCCGAGTACCGAAGGGTTATTAATGTGCTGAGAGCTAGACTCGCCGACGCCAACGAAGACAGGGATGTTCACCTGCGATTGGCGGATTCCGTTTATTTCAAATTTATCTTTGAAATGCTGACCTTTTTCCAGGAAGCCGACATCCCGGCCAGATATCTGAATTTCAGAGTTTTGAGTCGCAAGCAATAAGCAGGTGAAAGCATGGCACGAAAACGCAGAAGAAGCGGGCAGCGCAAACTTGAGCTGATTTCCCTCATCGATGTCATTTTTCTGCTATTGATCTTTTTTATGGTGACGCTCAATATCATTCCAGCGATGACCCGGGATGAACCAATTGAGGCCTCGTTTGACGTACCAGTGCCGAGATCAACCGAAGACAAGGTCGATGTCATCGTTCAACTGCAACGGGTTCCAGAACTGGGCAACCGCACGCGGTACCTAGTGTTTGATAAAACGCTCGGCCAGCAGGAAGATGACCTTCTCGGCAGTTTGCGAACACTCTCTGACAACGGAAATTTTGCAGGCCTGGCAGCAGTTCTTCGCAACCACCGCATCCTCGACACTCCAGCGGAACTTAAACTCAGTAAGCAACAGACGGTGATCATTCGTTGCCCGGATTTGGCGTCCTATGGAGATGTTCTGGCTGTGGTGGATAGATGCCAGCAGTTTAGGGGTGTCAAAGTTCACTTGGCGAGCGGGTCGGTCGCAGACTTGGCAGGAGTTCTTAGCTTCGATAATCCAGATACTTATGGACTTGAGTACCCAAGAGATTGAATCTGAAAGGTAGATGTCTCGTGATGCTTCGAATCAGTAGTTTTGTGGGTGTCACCGCGATCTTGTTTGCCGCAAGTGGTTGCCAGACGAATTGGGAGTTGGACCCTGTAGAAGCCCCGGCTTTGAATGAGTGCCGTAATCTTGGCACGGATGAGTTGGTTATCAAGCAGGAAGCGAAACTGATGATGTTTGGCTACACAAACAACCACATTCTGCGATTGTCACACAACAAAGTTAGATCTCTTCTGCCTCCAGGCGGTGCAACCAGCCAACTAAAGATCGATGTCCACTATGATTCACTTAAGAAAATTAGTGAGGTAGATGTCGCCTATTTGCCTGGAAACCCGATAATCGAGGGCTATCTTAGTAGCCTTGAGAAGGCTTGGGAGAAAGATCTTCAGTTCACAGATTTCGTAAGAAACGTCGGCTTCCGGGTGATGATTCTGCCGACCGGTGACATCGAGATTAAGTATCACCGCATGTCACGAGATAAGGCCCCGAATCCGAGACGGACTTGCTATACCATACCGTTGACGAAGAACGAAGCACGTTACCTTGTTCCGCTTGACTTTCCAACTGCCAGGATAAATATGGTTATCGACAGAATGCCGGCCAAGGACGATGTGCGCGCATATCACAAGATTCGGCGTAGATTCATTTCACAGTTCACGGGCTCAGCACGCCTGACAAGGGCCAACTTATGACGCGTTTACCTAGAATATTTGGTGTCATATTGGCGGCACTCATGGCAATGGCCGGCGCTGGCGTTGCCCAGAATTCGTCCCACGAGCTTGAAGAACGTGCTCTTGAGTTTATCGGTGACCGACTCCAGTCCGTCAGCATAGATCATATTGCCTTGCGCAGAACTATCGAGGATTTTGAGAGGCTGGCGGAAGTCGATCTAAACGCAATTGAACGATTCAAGAGGCACTACTACACAGCTTACCTGCATTACGTCTCCGGACTGGTATCCGCGGATGCAGGACAGAACGAGGCCGCCAGTTCTGGATTCCACAAGGCACAGGGGAGTTTTGACTTAGCCTATCGCAAACACAGGGAGGAAGGCGACAACATCAGGCTACCCAAGCATCAGGTCTTTGCAAAATTCATGATAAGTTGGTGCCAAATCCGGCGCGCTCTGCTTCCAGGCACAGACGATGATGATGCGCTGCTACGCCAGTCCTTGCTCAATCTCCAGGAGGTGGAAGCAGCTATAAGCGCAGCCGAACTCGGCAGCTTTTTGCAGGATGACATCCACTTCATGTCTGGATACTGCTATTACCTGCAGGCACTCAGAGAATACTACACGCATAGGATAGCTTCTGGTCGATTGGATACCGCGTCTGCAATATTCGGGACAGTCGGCAGTACGAGTGCAGTATGGGAACTGACCGACTTCTTCATGAATCTCACGTCCTATTTGCGCATGCAAGAAGACATTTTGCATACGTCAGGGCAAGTGAGTGACCAAGAGCAACGATTGCAGGCTGTGCAGGATTACTTTCGTGACCTTGCGGCAAGATCAGATTCAGCTCCCGAGCTGCAAGCGCACGCCCGTTTTAACTACAATATGGCGCTCATGCAACAGGATATTGGCCGCTATCTCGCATCGACCACGGAAGGGCAGCATTTCCAACTCAGCAGGCCGGAGGCATTACCCGCAGGCGATGTACGGCAGACACTGGTCATGAATGTCTATCGTCGTTTCCTGGATTACCTGGTTTCCGGTTCGTCAGCCAGGGTGACCGTTGCTGACGAACTCCCAGAATCCAGGTTTTGGCGTGATTTGGTGGCCTATACAGAGTTTGTGAATGGCAACACCCTCCAACTTCCGGGCTTTAGTCTGCCAATCGGGCAAATGCAAGAGCCGCATGCCGCAAGCCTTGGAGCTCAGGCCGATTACTTTCGAGGCCAGCGCAGCATTTTTGCGGCTGCCCCAACCCCAATTGCCAACATGCCCAGCGGGCTTTTCGACAGCTATGCTGGGGAACGCCGGGAATGCTATGTGTTTGGTTGGAACGCTCAGATCCAACGATTTGACTTGGCGAATACCTTCGCTAGGCTCCGAATTCCCGGCAGGCTTCCCGATTTTCAGACATTCAATTCCGTAGAACACTGGCTGGCGACGGTCGGCAATAGACACAATCTTGCAGGTTGGCTTGGCGTTGATTCACCTCTCTCAGAGGACGACGCAGCCAGAGTTCGGGCGTTGGCGAACTTTCTACGAACAGTTGGGAAGCACAGATACTCCTATCTGCTCTATTCCTTTTTGAAAGACAGCGGAGTCAATGCCGACGAGATGGTGTTGCTCCAGACCTTCTGCCTTTTTCAAAGCGGGGAGTTTGAGTCGGCGCTGGCGAGGCTAGCCGGACACAAATTCAATACGCTAACAAATCGAAACGAGTCGCGCTACTATCGTGGCAGGATCCTTCAGGATTTCTACTACGTCGATTACGATCCCGCGGAGGCAGAGTACAATCGCATCCGTGATGTAGACCCTAGGGCCGCCCTACTGCTTATGCTTCAGTTTGGTTCCAATGAAGATACTTGCAGAGCATGGAGCCAAGCCAATAATGGTGTTTGCATGGACGGAATTGCGGATCAGCTTGAGTCTATGCGGGACGCGGAACTTCTCTGTGAATCAACTAGCGCTGTTGCCGTAGTCGGCCGGCCAGATGTGCGGCTAGACCTGCTGCTCGACGCGCGCAAGGCATTCAACATTGCCGAGAAGCAGCAACTCCTGAAGGTATGGCAGGTTTATTCCCGCCCGCTGCACATCTTGCGGCCGGACCGGGAGACGGGTATGCTCGGACCTAGGGAATTCTTCTTGCAGACAGACATCGATGTTGTGTTCCGGTTCGATGATGCAGCGCAAAGACGCCTACTCATTCCGTCTGAGTCTGTGGATACTACTTTCTCTGACAAGAGAGTCATAGTCAGAAAGTTAAAATCAAGCAAACCGTACACGTACATAGTGTCCCAAACCGGGCGCTTCCCATTGATTGCGGATGCCATCTTCACGCGGAACGCTCAGGAAGTATTTTACCAGAGCAAGCCTGCCGTGGAGATTTCCGGAGCCGAGCCTGCTCACGAGTTGGCCGGCGTTCAAGTAGTCGCCGAGTCGGACGGGATTATAGTTGCCAACGACCTGAGAACACCCCTATTCGAGCTTCGCAGGCAGAAAACGCTACGTCGAATCGTTGGGCACGATGCTTCGGATGGGCACAGTTACAATGCTCTGGCTGGCTACGAGGGAGGCTATCTTTTGGCGAGCAGGACGGAGGGCGAAATTTTTGCATTTCCTCAGTCTGGGGGTGCGCCTACGCCGTTGTTTGCAGACCAACTGCGCCAGAGAATCTCGGATCCGGTAGGCTTGGTGGCTGAACAAAACGACCTTTTCGTAGCTGACGCGGCCACGGATTCCATTTTCCGCGTGGACGCCACCACAGGAATAATCACAGCAAAAACGAGTGATGCGCAACTTAAATCGATTGGGAGTCTGGCTATAGTGGGAAGCAAGGCTCGAACGTTGTTCGTTGCGGACTGGAAAGCAGGTAGTGTCTACCTGATCGATCTTGACTTACGAAATGTGGTTGCAGCGTGTGGTGTGCGACCTGCACAAGACTCAGGAATGATAGCACCCTACCGTGTGGATTCAGCAGGTGAGTGGGCGCTTGTCAGCGATTTGATCGCAAAGAAAATATTTGTATTTGATAGATCTGGTGAGTTTATCACGTCTTTCGACATCAAAAACAACAGTGCGGTGAACGCTGCCAGGTATGGCGAAAATAGCCTGAGCTTGTTCACCAATGACGGCATTCTGAAGTACGCAATGGTACCTGACCCTGATTACGAGTTTCATCCTTGTGATACTGGCGTACCAAGACGGGCGGTCAACAACCTGGCCACTCTGGAAGCGTCCCGGTTCTAACTACCATCCTTAATGCCACGAAGAAAGTTAGCCCGCACAGGACCACCACCACACCGACTATCTACAGCGTAATCGATCGCGCCTGAGCTGAAGATTTGGTCTTGCGTTTTTTACGTTTCTTGATTTCTGAAAAAAGGCTGGCAAATAGCGGAAAGAGCATTACCGAAAAGACTACCGTAACAAAGCCGTAGCCGATAATTGTTTGTGTCATCGTTTCCTGGCCTCCAAGATGTTGTCATTGATGTCGAGTTGAGTATGCATTCAAGGCAGTTACGGCCCTGGCTGCAGAATTTACCGTAATTCCGCAAAAATTAAGCCAGTGAAATAGTGACATTGTTTTATTAATACTTATGGTCTTGCTTCAGCCGAAGGGAATTTCAAATGTGTGACGATATTACACATATGTTAGTGTACCTGCACGGGCACCCTTGTGCGGAAGGTACATTCAACTCAGTTCTCCTGCCATGTGCGCCGCCGGGCAAGGTAGAACGTCTTGAGTGATGTGTTCGTCCACCACCGCTCATATTCCGGCCGCCGGATGGTCTTAGTCTCTCTAACAATCCTGGTCATTCAGGCTAATGCTTCTCAAGGAACTTGGCAGTCGCGTGCGTCTCACTCCTGTAACGCCACCTACAACCGCGCCATCCACTCCTTCAACGCCGGCGCCCTCGAATCAGCCCTGACCTCCTTCAAACAAGCCACCGATTGTTTCAAACGCGCCGGTGCCATAGCGCAGGCAGCCCAGGCCTTAAAACTCGTCGGACAGACCAGCCGTCGGTTGGGCCGAACCTCCGACGCGTTGAATGCATTTAGACAGGCGCTGCAGTACCATCTCTCCGGTCAGGTCACGGATCAGGCCACAGAAGCCGAGCTTCACTGGCTGCTGGGCTGGACCTATCATGACTCAGGCTCTGCCGATTTGGCTGTCAGGAGTTTCAACCTGGCCGTCGCGAGCTACCGCGCACATGGCAATCTTGAAGGTGAGGCAAACAGCCTTGCCGGGCTTGGTAAAGTACATCTCGCTGCCGAACGCTACGCTGATGCCGCGCAGGCGTTAAAATCTGCGCTTACGATTTACGACAAACTTCGGAATTCCGACAAGGCCACCGAGAGTCGTTACAATCTCGCGACTTGCGAATATCAGTTGAACCATTTCGCGCAGGCGATTCTGCATTTGGAGTCGGTGGTCCAGCAAAGCTCTGATCCGCGAACGCTTGCCTACGCGTATTTTCGCCTCGGAAATGCGCATTTTGCCCTTGAGCAGTGGCAGCCCTCACTTGTGGCATTTCAACAAGGCTCGCGCCGATTGACTGAGATCGGCGACGCTGGCTCTGGCGCAATCTGCGAGTACAATATTGCTCAGTGTTTTCTCAAGCTGGAGAATTGGGAGCGTGCAGCCGAGCACCTGCACGCGGTTGTCAGTACCTACCGCTCAGGCGGAGATTCCCGCAGCCTGCTGCCGGCCTTGACTGCTCTTGGCCACGCCAACTTCAACAGCGGAAAATTCTCGGAAGCTGCCCGGCACTATCGCGAAGCAGTCGCGATATCTGAGGAGAGTGGCCTGTATCCGCAAAAAGCAGAGGCGCTTGGGAATCTCGGGGATGCTCTTACCGCGGACGAGCAGTCTGAACAAGCGGCAGTGCATTTCGGTAGCTGTGCTCAGTTGTACCAGCAACTAGGAAATCCCGTTGATGCACTTGAGTCGTATCGCAAACAGGGCGACGCTTACGCTGAACTTGGCCATCAACCCCTGGCATTGGAGGCATATCGTCGCGCGCTTGAATTGGCCACCGGGACAACATCCTTGCGGCAACAAATTTTCGACATCCGCCTGAAGCTGGCCGATACCCGCCGCGAATCCGCTGACTTCGAAGGGGCGTTGCTCGAGTACGAGCGCGTTCTTTCCGGGAACCCTCGCTTGGCGTTTTCGAAAAGTCAACTCGGACAGGCGCTTTTTGGCAAGGGCCGCTGCAATTTGGCTCTTGAGCGCAACGCCGAGGCTGCTCCGCTTTTCGAGGCTGCCGGCAAGGCCTACATGGAGGCAGGGAAGAAACAAAGTGCCGCGAACGCGCTTTACAATGGCGGTCTGGCTCACAAAAAGTCAAGCAACCATAGCGTCGCCATCGAGCGCTTCACTCAGGCTCTCGTGCTATATGGCGAGTTGAATGACAGGAAAAGTGAGGCTGACTGTCACAAGGAGATCGGCGCAACCATCAAGTCCGGTGAGTCTCGCCTGCGTTCGGCTCTCGACCGCTACCTTACAGCCCTTCGAATCTATGAATCCCTAAACGACTCAGAGGGCATGGCTGCTTGCTACAAAGACTTGGGCGGCCTGTACCTGAATGTGGCGCCAGCTGATCCCCGCAAGGCCGAAAACGCCTACGTTCATGCCAGAGCACTCCTCTCTTCGGCTGGCAAGGCACAAGGTGTCGCGGAATGCGATTTTGGCGTGGCCCGCGTGCGCTTCGGAAATAAGGAGTACGCCGCCGCAATCGATCTCTACCTCAGAGCGGAATCCGTCTTCAGCACTGGCGGGGACGTCGAAAACGCGGCTCTTTGTCTGACTAATGCCGGTCACGCAACCTTCAATCTCGAACACTATGAGCAGGCGCTTGCTCTGTACAACGAAGCCTCAGCGCGATACGAAACGACAGGTTCGAAGCAAGAGCTTGCCGAATGCCGGCGGCATGCCGCTGACTGCCTTGTCAAGCTCTATAGACACGAAGACGCCTGGCTGAAGTACGAGCAATGCCTTGGCATTTTTCAGGACAATCACGACCAGGTAAATGCATTCAAAGTGCTCCTGGGTCTGGGTGATGTCTACTTTGGCCAGGGTTTGTATTCTGAAGCGCATTCGAAATTTCAGGAGGCTCTGCGCGACGGTGGCACGTTCGTGCAGGGCGAACAGAAAATCGCTGCCTACGACAGACTTTCCAAATCGTCATCGGCTCTCGGAGATTTTGACACGTCATCGGATTATCTCAATAAGGCCGGAGAACTCTACCAGCAGTCTGGCGATCGGGTGGGACAATTGCGCATCGCCTTGCGGCAAGCGGATTCCTTTTATCAGCGCGATTTGTATGAACAGGCCATCGCGTTTTATGATAGAGCCGGCGCCGACTCCGCTTCACTTGACCCGGAGATTATTAAACTTGGCTTGACCGCGCTGGTAAACAAAGCTAATGTCTACCACGAAATCAACTCAGATAGTGAGGCTACTAAATTCTACCAAGCTGCCCTGCGGCAAGCGCGCGCGGTACGCGATTCAAGCCATATTATGGCGAGCCTCACCGGTTTGGCGAACATTCTGACTGTAGCCGGAGATGTTGATGTTGCGCAAACCCACCACAGCGAAGTTCTTGCAATTGCGTCTCTGCAAAAAGACTCGCTGATGATAGCGTCGGCCTATATCAATCTCGGAAATATCGCACACCGCAAGCGCGATGTCAACCAGGCGCGCCTATTCTATGAACAGGCCAATGCCATAAGCAGCCGGTTCAAGGAATCTGAAAGTGTCGCAATCGCCCTCAATAATCTGGGAATTCTGGAACTCGAGCGCGGGCTGAATCTACCTGCACTTTCCCATTTTCAGATGGCTCAGAAGGAGGCGGAAGGCATTTATCTGAAGCGCCTTCTCATTGCCGTCTTTTCGAACCAGGGTGTCGCCTATGAACAGATGGGACAGTATGAGAGCGCACTCACGGCCTACGACAGAGCTATTTCTGAGGTCGAGCACATTCGTGAAGGGTTCAAGAACGGCGACTTGTTCCAATCGTACATCAAGAGTACTACTGACCTTTACGATCGTGTTATTTCACTCCTGTTTGACAGACTCGGAGATGCTAACCGTGCTTACGAGTACATCGACCGGTCATTATCGACGGGGCTGGTAGAACTCTACGAGGGCAAAGCTCGAACCACCGGAAATCTGAAGCTGGCAAACAAGCTTGCGGAACTCAAAATCGTACTCGAGAAAGAGCGACTGCTGCAGGGTCAGATTCAACAGAATCAGAAGAATACCGCAGTGGTGAACCGGCTGTCTGTGGTCCTGGCGCGAACCTCGCAGGAAGTCACGGATCTGGAACGCTGGCTTTTCGAGAACTATCCGGACTATCCGGGAGTTTTGCGTATCAGCGCAGCGAACATCGCTTCGATTCAGGACAAGATTCCAGACGACGCCGTTGTCGTGACTTTTTATCCCGCACCCAACAAGCTCTACATTTACGTGGCCACACAGGATGATTACAAGGCCACGTCAGTTGACATTTCGCGTGCAGACCTGTATGCAAAAATCAGGGAGTATCGGGCACTGGTCAAGAAGCAGAGGGATGACGCTGTTCAGAATTTCGTGGAGTCGGGCCGAGGCCGTGCCGAAGTAGATGATTTTTTGAGGGTGGACTCCTGGTCCGAGGACAGGCTGCGGCCGCTTGTCAAGATTTCTACGGAATTGCATCGCTATCTCATCAAACCAGTGGCCAATCTGTTTGGCGCCGCGAAGACTCTACTCATTATCCCGTCCGGCATGCTCTACTACTTGCCTCTGCACGCGTTGACAGAGCAAAGCGATGGCCACCTTGAGTTTGTTATTCAAAAATGGACCGTTGCCTACCTGACCTCCACGACATTTGCGCGCAGCATCAGTGGCGGTTCGAATGTATCGGCGGATGTTTGTCGCCAGCGGGTTTCTTATCTGGGTTACTCCGCCGGAAATCTGTCAGGGGTCCAGCGGGAGGTGGATAGCTTGCGCGTATTTGCGCCACAAGCCCGGATTTTCACGGAGCGGGATGCATCTGAGTCCCGGGCGAAAACGGAGAGCCTGCAAAGCTGTGTCTTCATTCTGTCTGGCCATTGTAATGTCAATCCTGAGCAAACCGGCAAGACCTACTTGCAGTTGGCAAGCGCCGACGGCGAGGATGGCCGCTGGTACACTCGCGAAATTGAGCAGGCCAGACAGTCAGGCGGCAATTTTGCCCGGATGGATCTTGCGATTCTCCCAAACTGCGCCACGGCGGTTGGCGAAGACACCCCGGTCTTCGGCGTTCGGAACCTGGTTCAGTCCTTTAGTCAGGCGGGCGCATCCTCAGTGATGGCCACGCTTTGGCCGGTCAGCGACATGTTTACCCCGAATCTCATGTCAGCCTTTTTCAGGAATTTTTTTCAAGCCAAGCATGATAAAGCAATGGCCTTGCGTGATGCACAGTTGGCCATGCTCAGAAATCCACAGACGGCACATCCGTTCTTTTGGGCAGGTTTTTTATTGTACGGCTACTGGAGCACGCCGCCCGCTGCCACTGATGCTGCACGGTAGTCAACACATCTTGCAGTCTGTTCTCGGTATTGTCAAATGTTATGGAGGTTGCGTCATGAAGCTTTTTAAATCACCCTTCAGGCCGCCAGGTGGGGCTCTGGCCACACTCATTCTTTTTCTTAACTGCACCAGCGCGTGCGCACAGCACCCGCCGCCCGACATCGATGACATCCTGCAGCGTCTTGGCGAAAGCGCAATTTCTGTAGATGTGATGGACCAGGCCTTGCCGCGACTTAGCGATGAGATGGTGTTATTCAGCCTACGTGGCGGAGACGAGCTTCCCGTGCAAGCCGAACAGCTTGAGCAGGAAGCAGATTTAAAGAAAGCCACAATCGTTGGCGCCTATTTCACGGCGGCTCGCTGGGACTGGGCCCAATTTATGGCCGGAAGTCGTAACCCTCAGCAACTGGACCAGCTTAAGTATGCGATGGAAGAGTACCTGCTGAAGATCAATCACCGCCTGCACCTGTTGCAGGCCCCACAAGATCTCCTGGAGGCCATCGATGCCATCAAGCAGAAGTTCGCCGCCAGCAAACAGCGTAACAAAACCGTCGATATTCGTGAGGTAGACGAGGCATTGGAGGCGATTTCATCGCAACTCGGGGTTTTCATGCTGAAAGACTCGAAGAGCAGTGTTAGTTTTACATTGGGCAAGTGGCTGGTCTGGCAGGCTGAGCTTTCGAATCTCTGCCTCGTCGCCAGCGAGAGTGATGTGGGCTACCTACGTAACGTGATGAATCATTCTTTCCAGGGCATCAACATTGGCCATTTCATGGACCTGGCCAATGAGATTTTTCAGGCCGGTCAGCGTGATGAGAGATCTCGTGAGCTTAAGGGCGGCCTGCGCGAACTTAGCAGCCTCTTTCTGGTCGAAAGCACACAAGATGTGGAGTTCGTGCGTTCCGAGGTCAAGGGATTGTTTGAGCTGTTCGACTTGCGTTTCCCAAGTCTGCAGAGTTAGACTCCGGAAGTTTTCAGCATGGCGTCGAGCCGCCGGATCTGCCGTTCCTGCAACTTGCACGTCAGATGGGCCGGTATGAGACGGTGACGTTTGGCATTCTCCTTAACCAGCGAGGCAAGCAGATGAGCGAGAATTCATCAGAGAAGTCCTTGATTCAAACCAGTGTCACAGCTGTCAAGAGATTCTTTCGTGCGTTGATTGACAAACGGGTGCACTGGTGGGCGGCAGTCTATTTCATTGGGATCTGGAATGCGCTGGAGCCCATGATAATCTATTTCGGGTTCTCAGCCGGCACCATTGAGATTATCCGAAATTTCGGGATCGCACTCTTTCCGATGGTTCTCATCGCGGCCTGGTTCCATGGTGAGCCCGGAACGCAGGACTTCACACTAAAAACCGAAGGCGTAGCCTACATCATTGGCAGCATTCTTTTCGGCCTCGCCTTTTATCATCTGTCTGCAGCGCCACCTCAGCAGTACACGATTCTGTTGCCAGACACACGGCAAACGGCACATTGGATCGATACTGAAATGCTGTCGGGGTTCGAGACGGAATACGACGTCGATATCGTCATCGATACGTATTCGCCGGAAAACGACCACGAGTTGCTCCCCAAAGTTGAGTCGAGTCTGGATTCATCAGGACTTCTGTTGACGTATGTGCCGCTGAACCTGACGGGCGTACTCATGAATGCCGAGCCCGTGGCTATGATGTCTTTTGAAGAAGTAGCCCGCAATCATCTCCACATGCCCGTTGACAGATTCCAGAAGTTGCTTGCGCCAATCGACAGCACAGCATTGCGCTTTGGCAGAAATCAGGCTGGAAATGGCGAGTTGTTCTTCTTGCCGTCCGCGTACGAGACCCTCGTCTTGGTCTACCGAAAATCAAAGGTGAGTGAAGCGGTTGAGCTTTGGCGTGATCGGCGCGCCGACCTGGATTATCGACTGAGCAGGGTCGCCGGTATTCCACTGCCGACGGACTACGAACTCGAATCCGACGTTGGGCAATGGGATTATCTTGATATTTTTGTCGCTGGCGCCTTCTGGGCCAGGAATCAAGGCGCTGGCCACGAGCCGAAGCTTGCCTACCCCTGCACTGATTCACCAGCTACATTTAGCCTGATTCTGAACAAAGCGCTCGCGCACGGCGCCCGGCTCGATGATGTTTTTAGTTTACCCAACCGGACCAACGGTCCGCTGGCAGCAGGTGTAGTCGAAGCGTTCTACTGGGATGCCATTCTGCGTGAGGCCGATCTACTTTATCCGGCTACATGGTTGCCTGGCGGTACAACGCAGGGAGATATTGTAGGGCTGCTCAACTCGGGCAGGGTGTTCATGGCTTTTCTGAATGGCTCACAGTTGGCCGGCCTGCAGCCAAACGACCCTGACATCGGTATTGCACCTTTGCCTCTCGGTAGCAACTATCCGGCGGGTGGGGAGCACAAGAGAGCTGGATTTGCAAATGTCTGGTTTTGGGGAATTCCAAAATCTTCGCCTTCGTATGCTTTGTCAGTCGGACTGGCAAAATGGATGACCCGGAAAACCATTCAGGCGAAGCTTGCACGCCACTCATTTCAACTCCCGGTGCGCAGTTCGATGCTCAATTCAGAGACGCTCGGACCACCAGCTTCCCGGCCGATGTGGTCCGCGGTTCTGGAGCAGTATCATGCTCACAAAAATGCGGATCTGCAGCTCAATCCCTTTGCCAAGATGCGGGAGAATGACTATGATGTCCTGCGAAGATTCTACTACCTTAAATGGCGGGCGATCATTGCAAATGAAGGGTTCCGGTCGGCAAGCGGGAGAGTAGAACGGGGGACGATTCGCGGGCAACTGATGCTGCCCTATTTATCATTCAAGTGAGCTTTGTTCAACGACATCTTGCAGCACCATTAAGCAGTGGGGTTTTTCGTTCCATCCTCCCTTGATTATCTATGCCGGGTTATTGAATTCCTGTGGTGAAATCCTAATCAAACCACCATCATCTACTTGTCCGTTGCGCCAGAAATGGTCGTGACATACCGCAGGTTCATCAGCGTGGCTTCGGATATTTGTAATGTTCTTGACAGCAAGTGAAACATTCGACTCCCGACTGCATTGACTAAATAACTCCACAATCAATTCGCAAAGGCAGGAGGCATTTTGCGCGAGCCACACAAACCGCTGGAAACGGAGAAACTGCAAGAGCTGGTCTGGATCCGGCAGTGCCGCAGCGACCTCACGGCTTTTGAGAATATCTTCATCAAGTATCACGACCGGATATTCAATTACATCCTGCGCCGTACCGCCAACGTCAGTTTGGCGCAAGACCTCACAGCCAACACCTTCTGCAAAGCTGTGCAGCATGTTACTGGTTTTCAGTGGAAGAACATTTCCCTTTCTGCATGGCTCTACCGGATCGCGACCAACGAGGTAAATCTCAACTATCGAAAACGAAAGCGCGTGGTGCCGCTCACGCGAGACATGGTCGCACACCTTCGTTCTGATGAAGAAGCGGACACGCACCTGACTGAAATCGAAGAGAACATTCTGAAGAATCAGAAGTTTATGCAGGCGGCAGCCGGTATTCAAAGACTCAAGCCCAAGTTTCAGGCGGTTCTGACCTTGAAATATTTCGAAGGGAAGGCCATCCGTGAGATTGCGGAGATTCTGGAGCTACCCGAAAACACGGTGAAGACACACCTTCGGAGAGCGCTGATTCAACTGAGAAAGATATTATGAAGAAGATTCGAGAGATTGAAAACTTTTTGCAGGACGGAAAGCTGCCTGACCAGGATGTCACTCCGTTTCGTAAGGGAACCTGGCGTCACGTTATTAATGCGCAACGCGCGCGCCGGCGCGCCCGTCCGCTGTTGAAAGTCCCACCCTGGACGTGGGCGCTGGCTTCGATCATTTTGGTTCTTCTTTTTGTCTTTTTTGTGCTGTACGTCAAGTGAATTTACGCAAAGGAGGTGCGACATGAAACAGCTACAACGCAACAGAATCTACCGCAAGCGCATTGAGATGGCGCTGATTCTTGCCCTGACTTGTCTGCTCTTTCTGTCATGGGTGGGCCGAAATATCGATTTGAAGGCGTACCCCAAGCCCTTTGTGGAGCCTTATCGCGGTGTTCGGCCACCGACGCCAAAAACCGGAAATAAACGGCCTGCATCACCACCACGTCCTACCGTCCCAATCCCTTCCGACGACCCCGAGCTCCCGCCGGAAGTGACGATTGATCCAACCATCGGTTTCGGATCCGGACTCGAATTGCCACAAGCGCCGAGGATGACCGAACCGGTCTATGAGTTCTTTGCAGTTGAACAGAAACCCTTCTTGATTGGCGGTTCTGCATCGGTTTCGCGCCATCTCGTGTACCCCGAGAGCGCACGTAAGCTTCACATCGAAGGCCGCGTGATCGTCCGGGTCCTGGTCGGTGCTGATGGCCATCCCAAACAAACCCATATTCTGCAAACCTCAGGCTACCAGCCTCTGGACCAGGCTGCAGAGGCCGCCATCATGCAAACGCGATGGCATCCCGGCTATCAGAGAGAGCAGCCGGTGGCCGTCTGGGTAGCGGTTCCGGTAGTCTTTCGACTGCACTAGCGGGGCGTCCAGATTTCTCTTGGATAGTTTCGGTTTTGAACGTATCTTCATTTTCTTCTGAAAAATCGTGGAAGAGAGTGAGTTGATAAACCGACTGAGAGGACGAATGGCAACATTCTTGATTTCAGGTGCAGGCTCGGGTATCGGCAGAGCCACTGCCGTTCGTCTGGCAAAAGAGGGCCACGCCACCGTGCTGGTGGGTAGAACGAAGACCAAGCTGGAGACGGTGCGGGCAGAACTGAACTCTCCCGAAAGGCATCAAATCTTGACAGCGGACATTGCCGACAGAACGTCCCTGGCGACCGGGCTCGGCGAGCTGCAGTTGAATTCACTGGCCGGCGTCATCTCGAATGCCGGTATCGGCGGCGAAAACAACTACGGCGACAACGACCGCTGGCTTGAAATTCTGAATATCAATCTGACTGGCACGTATTATCTGGTGAACGAATGCTTGCCCTTTTTGCGGAAGGACACCAGTGCGTATAAGCATATCATTATTGTGTCGTCCGTATTGGCGCGGCTTGGTATTCCACGCTACTCAGCATACTGTGCTTCCAAAGCAGGCTTGCTGGGATTGATGCGCTCCTGGGCGGCGGAATTCGCGCGCCGGAAAATTCTTGTCAATGCCATCTGCCCCGGCTGGGTAGAGACAGATATGGCTCGCGATGGTATCCGTGCCCTGGCGGAGGTTACGGAAAAGGAATACGACACAGCCTATCGCGAGCAGATGGCCCACGTTCCGCTGGCGAAGATGAGCCAGCCGGAGGAAGTCGCCAGCCTCGTGGCATATCTCATTTCTCAAGAACAGACATCGTTTACCGGTCAGGTATTTGACATCAACAATGGCGCCGTGATGGCGCCATGACCCGCCAGTCACGCCGGGACAAACAGGAGTTGAACTATGAGTGTTGTTGCGTTCGAGCAATTGGCTAACGCCAGCCGATTGTGGATTTATCCCTGCAGTCGGGAGTTAAATACTACTGAAATCGCCTTCGTCAGCAAGCAGATTACTGAATTTCTTGAGAGCTGGACGGCTCACAAACGCGAGCTTGAAACCGGCTGGCAACTTGTGCACCAGCAATTCATCATGGTGGGAGTGGATGAGCGTAGAATGGCGGCCTCGGGATGCTCGGTGGATTCTCTGGTTCGATTCCTCAAGCAGTTGGAAACCGAACTGGCGTGCCCGATCGTCGGGACTGCTTCGGCGGTGTTTTACCGTTCTTCCGATGGTTGTGTTCGTGCTGTTGACCGGGCAGCCTTCAAGAAAAGCGTTCAGGCAGGAGAGGTCACCGCTGAAACCATTGTGTTCGACAACACGATTCTAACCGTCGGTGACTTTCGCGGCTCCAATTGGGAGATTCCGTTTGCAGACTCCTGGCACAGACAAGCATTTCCGGCGCCAAGCTAAGAAAAGGCCATGCGTTGTGGCCCGCATGGCCTGCAATCAGCACCTATCCAGCGCGTTTCCAGGTGGCGCGCGAAACTCGCCGCCATTCTTGCCTTCGGTCTTCATTGCGCCACAGATACAGCGCGTACGCCGCCGCTGACAGCATGACCAGTGAAGATCCAACTATCGTAAGCATTTTCTTCTTGCTCCTTCGGGAATACAATCTTTGAAATTGACTGTTGATCTGCCTCTTAGACGTGTACGACATCGCAAAGTTGCGGTCTGACCGCATGCGTGGCAGAAATGTAACACGCAATCTTGTGCTTGGATTTGTTGATTCAGATCGTTAAACTTAGGTCCGAAAATGCCAACGAAGTTAAGAAGCTTAGGAGAGCCAAAAACATGGCAAGAGCCATCTGGAACGGCAAGATTCTGGCCGAGAGCAAATCTGTCGAAATTGTTGAGGGAAACAAATACTTCCCGCCTGACTCCATAAATAGAGAGTTTTTTCAGGAAAGCAATACCCAAACGATATGCTCGTGGAAGGGAACGGCACAATACTTCCACCTCAAAGTCGAAGGACAGGTCAACGTCGATGCAGCCTGGACCTACCTGGAGCCCAAAGATGCCGCGAAGAATATCCTGGGCTACGTTGCATTTTGGCGCGGAGTCGAGGTGGAGGACTGAGGATAGTAGAGCCCAACGTGGAAACCGTGTCAATCAAAGTTCAACGCACGGGCAGATACTGCCTGCTCGGAAATTGCGGTCCCGATGTTGAGCAAGTATGGTTTGTCCTGCATGGCTATGGGCACTTGGCCGTCCAGTTTCTCGAATATTTCAAAACGGTCTCGCGACCAGGACGTTTGATTGTGGCGCCGGAAGGACTGTCCAGGTTTTACCTTAGCGGTGTCTCCGGAAGGATTGGCGCAAGTTGGATGACCAGCGAAGCGCGGAATGATGAAATCGATGACTACATCGACTATCTGGATGCGGTTCTGTCCGACGTTATGGCCAAGCTGCCGAGGGCTGGTGTCGATGTCGGGGTGTTCGGCTTCTCACAAGGTACAGCGACTGCATGCCGCTGGATACAGAAGGGTCAGGTCCGAGCAAAAGAGTTGGTTCTTTGGGGAGGTTTGTATCCCAGAGAGGTCGTGGTCAAGGCAATCGATCTCCGGCCCTTTAGACAGATCAGGACCAGGATTGTCATCGGAGATGATGACGAGTTTGTTCCTAAAGGTCATGTAGAGCAGCAAAGAGAATTTGTGCGCCAGAATAACCTCTCTTGCGAGATTATCGAGTTTTCTGGCAACCACCGGATTTATGATGAAATCCTGCAAAGTGTCATGGGTAATGAAACTTGACGCCCGCCCGGGTAGTAGGTTGTAGGTGCCCCGCAAGCATTCGAATCGTCAATGTGAAACCAAGGTTATGAGACGAGTCTTCGCAAATTCGCCGTTAGCACTGTTCATGGTCTTCATCCTTATTGCCAGCGTTGGCTATGGCCAGGATGAGCCGAAGTGGGAGGAAATCTTCGATGCCCCTGAAGCGCCGGCCGGATGGCGAGTCATCAACAATGACGGCAGTTCAGACGCCGTGGATACACTTGCCGAGAGCTTTGCTTATGTCGATGTTGCACAATTTGTGGATGTGAATGGAGTGGAGGTCGCATCTGTCACCGCGCAGGCGGGCAGTCATTTCTGGTTTAGCAATTTTGAAGGCGCCAATTCGAATGGCTTGATTGACGAGTGGCTCATCAGTCCGGTGCTCGCAGGCATCGAGCCCGGCGACGAGTTGTCATTCTACGCCGGCGCTCCGGATGGCGTTTACAAAGACACACTTCGGGTCTACGTGTCAACGACGGACTCAGCCTTGCAAAGCTTCACCAGCCTGATTGATTCCTTCAAGGTGGATGGGCCGGTTGAAGAGTATCACCTTTACACATTTGACCTGTCCGGCTTTGCCGGCGCAGACATTTTTATCGCCGTCAACTACCTTATTGAAGATGGCGGGCTGACTGGAAAAAACTCGGACGCCGTCTGGGTTGACCATTTTAGCATCACCCGGCAGGTCACGAGTGTCGCCAGTTCAGCTATCCCTCAGCAGTTCGAGTTGTTGCAGAATTACCCGAATCCTTTCAATCCCTCAACTCAGATTGCTTTTTCGCTGCCCCGGGCATCCGACGTCACTTTGAAGGTCTTCAATATTTTGGGGCAGGAGGTGGCGGTTCCTCTTGAAGGCGAGCAACTGCCTGCGGGTCGTCACAAGCTGACTTATGATGCGAGAGGGTTGTCCAACGGTATTTACTACTATCAAATTCAAGCAGGCGAGTTCTCGGCGATCAAGAAGATGACACTCTTGCGCTGATAGGTGCTTGCGAGACAGGAACAAATTGATCACAGATTAGGAGTGGAATCACAGTCGATTATGATTAGGAGAATTCAATTTTGGGTTGTGGCAGCATGTCTTGGCATTTTCTTACTGGACATTTCTGTTGCACAGAAACGAAGCACTGACGGAGCCGCACTGGCCGGGTTGTTACCTGTTGAGTCTTTTGAAGGGGATACTTTCCCGCCCGCGGGATGGAAAAAGATTACCGAGTTTGATGGCCTGGGGTGGCGCAGAGCGCAAGTAGGCTCCGTTGTCCCTGGATTTGAGGATGACATTACAGTGGATAGTCCTCCAGGTGGCGGAGACTTTGTTGCATTGGCATCTTGGGCCACTGGCGATGCCGACAGCAATTTTACGACGGATCAGCAGACCGACCAATGGCTGATCACCCCTCAGATTGCCTCTGTGGAGGTGGGTGACTCGCTGAAATTTCAGCTACGCTACGTCTTCGCGTTTGTTGAGAATTTTGAGATCTTGGTCTCGAGGACTGACGCAGACAGCATCGCTTCCTTTGACACAACGCTGTTCGCTGTGGTGTTCGACAGTGCATCCAGCAACGAGTGGCGGAAGTACAGCCTGTCGCTGGAGGAATTTGCCGGCCAGGACATTTTTGTTGCGTTTCGTGAGCGTGTCAACACGACCTTTAATCAGGGAGATGGCCTGCTGCTCGATTTGGCGGAGGTGTCGTCGCTGGTGACCAGCGTGGCCACGCGTCCGACTTTGCCGGAGCAGCCCCTGCTTTATCAGAATTATCCAAATCCGTTCAACCCGACTACGAGAATTCGGTTCTCCCTTGCCTCTCAAGCCGAAGTATCGATGAGCGTGTTCAACCTCAGGGGACAGCAGGTGGCGCTCTTGCTTGATAGCGAAACGCGACCTGCAGGCGACCACGTCGTAGATTTCGATGCGAGCCGTCTGCCGAATGGCATTTACTATTACCGCATCAGCACCCATGACTTCACCAACGTCAAAGAGATGACGCTTCTACGATAAGCTTCGAGATACTCTTCACGAACAGCCGGGCGGCCTCTCTTGAATAGAGAGATTGTCCGGCTTTCTTGTTACTGGATGGAGGCCCAGCCCCAGATAAGTGCAAGCTTCCTCGTCTTGCTTTTCGAGCCAGCCGTCAGACGGTAAAAGTAAATACCACTTGGCATCAGCCGACCGTCTTCATTTCTGCCGTCCCAGATGGCCTGACCCGGGCCAATCACCAACAACCCTTCCGTGTTCAAAATAGTCTCCACCCGCTGCCCCAATGTATTTAGGATTTCGAGCTTGACGCTGGCTAGTTCCTGATTTGAGAAATCGACGGTGACAGAAGCGTGCTGTGCCGGGTCAAATGGGTTGGGGTAACTCAGTGCAAGCTCGAGCGACGATGATCCGGTCTCCGTGCCGATCACCTCGAATGCTCTGGTCGCATCGATTAGGCCTGCCCCGTAGACAAAATCTTGCCCTGGTTCACCAAGATCCTCAGCCGTCCCTGCCAGCGCTGCTCGCACCTGCGATGGGGAAAGGTCGGGATTGCGCTCCAGCAAGAGCGCAGCCACTCCCGCCACATGTGGTCCCGCCGCAGATGTGCCGAAAAACCGCCGCTGATTTCCGAAGATGCTGCCAAAGCCACCTGCCCCGGTGATGAGATTCCCGTCCACGGCAACCAGATCCGGTTTGGATCGGTCCTCACGTCTGGGAAAATGAATCGCGGCTGGCCCAATGGAGCTGAATGGCTCGATCGTGTCAGCGCCTGGGTCGTTTACATTGATAGCGCCGACGGAGATGGTGCCGTTGGCAGATTGTTGCCCAGGGACAATGCTGCCGGCAGGCGTGTTGAACTCCTGTAGCCGGAACAAACCGCTGTAGTGCATTTCCAGCGTCCTGGCCTGGGCATTGAGGTTTCGGATGACCACGCTGACCCGAAGCTCACTGGAGGTGTTGTTCTCCACCGTTGCGATTTCTATCGGGGGTTGCCCGCTTTGTCCGGACTGCGTTTCCTCACTGATAGCGAGAATTCGTGTCAGCGTTTGGTCCATGATAATGAGGTCGTAGTCGTTGAGTGGGTTGTTGAAGGGGTCGCTCCACTGCAGAATCACCGTCACGCTGCCACCGCCAGGTACAAAAATCTCCTGGCCGAAATCTGGACCGCCACCTATGGCCGTGCCGAAATCATGTACGATCCGTGGCTGTCCGTCGATGGTTAGCAGGCCAGGCGTGTACTCACTTTCGTAATGAGCGGTGGCCTGATTGCCGACGGCTGTGATGTAGGTCACGCCCCGAGCTACTGCCTGCTCAACTGCGTCAGCGATTGGGCCGTCCTCAAACATGGGCTGGCTCAGGAAACCCAAATCATCGACAATGACCTGGCAGCCCGCCCCGGCAAAAGCGTCGTTGGTCAGATAGTCGATGGCTTCGACCATTTCCACGCTGGTCTGTGCGCTGGAAAACGCCAGCTGGGCGCCCGCCGCCAGATCATGAATGATCTCCAGCATAGCTGTTCCTTCGTCTCCTCCGCCAGGCAACGCAGGATTGATGTCGATGGCGTTTGGCAGATCCAAAGTGAACTGCGCTTGCTGCCGACTGTCCACGCCATCCGAAATGACACCTATCCGAACACCGTCACCATCTACGTCATTTGCAGACCGCACCTGTTGCGCCCCCAGCAGGGTATCTCCTTCGGTCGTCACGCTGCCGGTGAACACCACGGCCCGGTCGGCTGGACGCATGGACTCGATAAAGTCCAGTTGCGCAATCGCCCTCAAGCGGTCGAGGGGTACTCTGGCCTGCGTCGTCTTGGTTGCAGGCTGGACGATTTCTATAGACGCCCCGAGCGAGCGCAGAATGTCGAGCCTGGATGCAGTCATCTCGGCGTACAGAAAAACATGTGCTCGGCCTTTGTCATCGATATTGACGGTCGAGTTTGCGCGTGCCCGTCTTTCAACGGTAGCTTTGCCGTCAGGCTGGACTGCAGCCAGTAACGCCCTGCTGATCTTGGCGTGCGACAGTTGCGGGTCGAGTTTTTGAGAGTTGTTGGTCTGAGCGAAAATTGGGGTGGAAACGATGAGATAAGCGCATATTGCACTTGCCGTTGCAATCCATTGTGCGGGTCTTAGCATGTGAGTCCCTTCAGTAGTTCAGGTAAGTGCTCAAATTAGGCTTTCATCTGTTAACATACAAGTACATTCAACGGCTATTCCTGCAAGCAACAGACGCGGACATTTTTCTTGCGTTTTGTACTAAATCGGCTAACTTTGCTTTGCAAATAAGGAAGGAGAGTTAGGTATACCTGCAATCCTCGGTTGCAAAGACCGCTTTGTTGCGCTGAAACATCACCTTTCACGATGTCCAGAAAAGAGCCTGAAGAGACAAATGAACGGTTGGGTCTGCCTCATCGTTGTGCTCTTGATTCCGTTTCGGGCATCTGGAGTACTTGCCCAGGTTACCGCGCCTGGCGCCCGCACAATTCGGTCTATTCAGGTGACCAGGGGTGATGTTTTTCCTGAGATCACCAGACGACCCGAATTCTTCTACCGCTGGGCAAATGCCCTGCATATTACTACCAAAGAAAGCGTCATTCGCAGGGAGTTCCTGTTTCGTGAAGGACAGAACCTTGATCTCGAGCTGATCGACGAGAGCGAGCGGCGTTTGCGCCGATTGCCATACCTTGGCGCGGTCAGCATCGCAATCGATTCCAGCCAAGCCGATTCTGTCGATGTCACGGTCGCAACCACCGATCAGTGGACCACTCTCACCTCGACAATTCTGAGTAGCGGCGGTGGACGCACAATTTTTGGCGGTGCACTGGAGGAGTTCAACCTTCTGGGCTATGGCAAGCAATTGTTCGCTGAAGCCAGTCACGAGCGTCACGAAGGTACGACGCTATCGTTCAGGTATCGCGATCCCCAGCTCTTCGATAGCCGCTGGACGGCTGAAGGGAGGTTCGTGGATGGCCCGTTTGACCGCTTGTCTTCAGGGCAGATCGTGCGGCCTTTCTTTTCGCCGGACACAAAATGGTCATGGACGATTGAAGGCGCCGGCAGCGACAGAGTCAGACGTGAATTCAGCGCCGGCCTGGAGTCCAATCGTTTTAGGCGCCAGGTGAACAGTTTGCGTTTGGCTGCGGAGCGAGCGTTCGGTCCCCGGTACCGCAAGGTCAGAGCACGGCTTGCCTACCAATTTCAGGACCGAACATTCACTCAGGTGCCCGGCACGGTAAGATTGCTTCCGGAGAATGAATTGATCCATCGTACGACCGCTCGGTTGCGTGTAGAGCGTCTTGCTTTCGCAGAGGAGACCCGAATCGACCGTTTTCTCAAAACCGAAGACATCACGCTTGGCAGCATCACGACGGTCAGTCTGGGGAGAACCGGTCTGCCGGCTCCGAATGGCGTCAAGCGCTTTGAACTGCTGTTGGCGCGTCACCAGGCTTACCAGATTGTAGCAGGCCAGTATCTTTTTGCTACCGCGGCGTTCCAGACATTCTTCGAGAAGGAGACCCTCTTGAGCCTGCGCTTGCGCTACTACAACAAGATCATGGGCTGGCAGACGCTCGCACTCAATGCTGAGTTTGGCTATGCAACGGATACCGAAGAAATACCGTTTGTCCTGGGTGGCGATTCCGGCCTTAGGGGATTTCCGGCGCGGCAGTTTCCCGGCAACAAGCGGCTCTTGCTCAATCTGGAAGATCGCATTTTCACATCGTTGAATATCTTGACCGTTGCGATCGGGGGCGTTGTGTTTGCGGATGCCGGCCATGTCTGGCAGGAATCGCAGCAGGTAAGTTTTGCGGACATGAACATAAGCATGGGAGTTGGTTTGCGCCTCGGTTACACAAAATCGCCCAGCTCCCGGGTTGGGCGTATAGACTTCGCCTTGCCGGTGCGCGGCGACCGTGGCTTGGGCATCACTGTGGGAATTGACCAGCAGTTTTCTTTGAACTGATGGCGCCCACACAAGCCGCGTGACATCTGACTGCCGGACAGGGAGGTCGGTCCAAAGCTGATTGGATCTCTTTCTATTCCTCTTCTCTGACCGTGAGCGTGTTGTTCGTCCAAGAGCACGCTTTCTGACGCACGGAATTTACACTGCGACTCTGGTTGAGATCAAGGCAGGAATTAACTCACATACTTTGCCCGTTCATAATTGTTGAGAAGCTGGCCACTGGAATTGTACAACCAAACTGAAAAGAGTTGTCTATGAAGAATCGCGATCAGAAAACAATTTTGGAGAAATTCCTTGCCCTATTCGCCGAAGTCAAGTCCGGGGAAGGATTGACGGCCGTTTTGCTGATGTTAATTGTTTTCCTGGTCTTGACCTCCTATTACATTGCCAAAGTCGTACGGGAGCCGCTGATACTTGCCGGTGGTGGCGCGGAGCTGAAGAGCTACCTGGCCGCCGCCATTGTTTTGGTTGTTTCGCAGGCTGTTCGAGGGTATGCCTGGCTTGCAAGCAAAGTGTCGCGTACCCGATTGATCGACTATGTAACGGTGTTTTTTGCCGGCTGTATGGTGGCTTTCTATTTTCTCTCGCAATTCGATATTCCTTTCCTCGGTGCTATCTTTTTTGTTTGGGTCGGAATGTTTGCCGTCATGGGCGTGGCGCAGGCGTGGTCATTCGCAAATGACATCTATACACCTGAGGCAGGCAAGCGGCTTTTTGCTATCGTCGCATTTGGAGGGTCAGCCGGGGCGGTTGCGGGCAGCTATCTGCCAAAGCTCCTGATTGACATCTTTGGATTGTACCCGCTCCTGCTAATCGCGGCTGGCGTCCTTTTGGTCAGCCTGCTACTGGTAAAACTTGTCGATACCAGGGAAGGTGGCGTTCATAGGGCCGATGTCCAGGATAAGAAGGCTGCCCCCGATGATGCACTTGGCAAGGAGGGCGCTTTCAAATTGGTTTTTCAGAATAAGTATTTGCTGATGATTGCGATTCTTATTCTGTTGCTCAACTGGGTGAATACCACCGGTGAGTTCATTCTCGGGCGGACGGTCCAGGAGACAGCCGAGAAGTTAGCGGCTCAGGACGTTACTGGTGGCTTTTCGATCAAGGAATACATCGGCGAATTTTATGCTGAGTTCTTTACCATCGTAAACGTCGCCGTAATGCTCATTCAACTGTTTCTTGTTTCGAGAATCATCAAGTACCTCGGAATTCGTATTGCTATCCTGATTCTTCCGGTTATAGCATTCGGAGGGTACATGTTTCTTGCCTTCTACCCACTCCTGAATTTCGTAAGGTGGGCAAAAACAGCCGAGAATTCGACAGATTACAGCCTGAACAATACCGTCAGGCATGCCCTTTTCCTACCCACATCTCGAGAAGAAAAATACAAGGCTAAGCAGGCAATCGATTCCTTCTTTCACCGCTCCGGCGATGTGCTCTCGGCTTTGCTGGTCTTCGTTGGCACGAAGTTCTTGTCTTTTCAGACTATGCATTTTGCGCTTTTTAACCTGGCGCTGGTTTCGGTTTGGCTTCTGCTTGCCATTTGGATAGGCCGCGAGAACAAGCGACTGACCGCCGAGCAGTAGCCGCTGGTGCCTGCGAACCCGGGCTCAGATTCGGAGTCAAGGGGTTCACTTCTGAAACCGGGGGGTTCAGAATGAAATGCACCACCGCACCGGAAGAATATTGTATTTGTTTCATAGAATGACCTAAGTTTTTCTAACATAATACTTTATGTTGAATCGGGTCACTTTTGGCATCGTTGTTGCAATATGGAACAGAAACCGAGTTATATTACGCTGAAATCGGTAACTCCCCTAATTCCGACTTGGTGTAATAACTCGGTTTTTTTTTGTGATCGAGTGCCGTCACCGTGTGGAAGTCTCGTAACGGTGAACAAGCCGCCTGATGACGCTAGACGTCCACCATTGCCCCATTACTTCCCACCTACCCGGAAGAAGGTATTCATACCCAGCCTCCAAACCAGCAGCAAACCGCAATGGCAAGACAATGATGCGCTCATCTCCAGTCGGGCTGTTCTATTAGAATGTTCGACGTGAAATTCGAACTCGTGACACTTGATTGGCATGGATTTTTCTGTAGGTTTTTGTACGGAATGATGCTTACATTTGCCGTCACAGGCTCAATCTAACACGGGTGTAAGAATGGATGATTTCTACGATAAGCTGGGTCAGGACTATGATGTCATGACTCAGTTCGAGACGCGGTTGGCCAGAGAGATGCCGATCTTTGAGCGTCTTGTTGGGCAATTCGGCTTCAAGCGAGTTTTGGATGCCGGTTGCGGCAGCGGCGTACATGCCGTTCTCCTGTCGAAACTTGGCCTGCAAGTGGTCGCTGCGGACGTTTCTCCGGGCATGGTCGCACAAGCAAAGGCGAACACGCATCGCCATGGTGAACGAGTTGAGTTGCTTGCATCGGCGCTGACCGATCTGGAGCACACCGCCTCCGGCGAGTTCGATGGAATTCTATGCCTCGGGAACACCCTGCCGCATTTGCTTAAGGAGGAAGATGTTTGGCGAACGCTTTGTGGGTTTAACTCGCTGCTCTCACAGTCTGGAGTCGTTATTCTACAGGTTTTGAATTATTCTAAGATCTTGAGGAGTAGTGAACGAATGGTGGGTGTGACCGAAGGCGATGGCGCCACATTTGTCCGCTTTTATGATTTTGAGAAAGACTCACTGCAATTCAATACTTTGGTTATCAAGCGTGAGCAGGGCCGTCCACGGCACCAGTGGTTGAGCACGAATCTGTACCCGTGGCGGCGAGACCAGTTGGACAACCTCTTTCGTCAAACAGGTTTCCATAATGTCTCATGGTATGGTGATCTTTCGCTCAACCCCTTCGACGAAGACAAGTCGTCGAATCTGGTGGTTGTTGCTTCGAGCTAACGTTTTGAGAGCAGGTAGGCGCCGAAGGCAATGAGCATAAATGGCAGCAGAGGACCCAGCAGAAAGAGCGGTGCGAATATGGCAGTCATAACGCCTGCAACAAGGGCAAACGGCATGAAGATGACCAGTAGGATCGCTCCGAATACAGCCCCAAGGATTTGCAGGGGAATGCTGATAACAAGTAGACTGGCTTTGAGTACAAAGCCGAGTGCTTTGAAAAAGATGAGAAAGCACGCGATTGCCAAAAGAAAAACCGTTAGCTCCATGACACCTCCTGCCTATCAAATGGATATGATTGAAAGTACGGTCGAAGACGGCGGTGGGTTGCGGGCAATCTTGAAAAACGACTGTGAGAACGCAGGGTGCGTTGTGACTCCGTCATCTGCACGAAAGCGGAATCACAACGACCCCGGTCGGCCACCTCAGAACAGAGGTTTGCCAACTAACTCAAACAGCATAAAGATAACGAAGAATAACATCCCTCCGCCAAAGACGAGAGCCATAGCGCCAACCTTCAGATTACCAATCATTTCGTCAGCGTACTCAAGTGCGGGTTCGATGCTGATTTTTGCATCATCTACCAAACGTGCCTGACAGGCAAGACGTACGCCGCTCTTGGGGTCACAGTGCAATTTCTCTTTCCATGTCATCGGTGAGACGGCGGATTTCGGTTCAACTTTGATGCGGTCGCTGCCACACAGGCCAAAGCCTCGACAATTCAGAAATTTGTTTGGACCGCCGTAGACCGAAATCTTGTTCTTTCCCGCAATGCTGCGGAGATCCTGACCATCATCTGCGGTGACACTGACATTTGCTTCTGTAAATTCGACAGACGGCATGGCTCCTCCATAATAGTACTGGTTTGAGATTCCTGGCTAGTTATCCGTATGCTGTTGCGCGATGTTCTTTGCTGCCATTTTGGCCATTTCAGTGCCGGGGTAACTGTCGATGATTTTCTGCCAGTGTTTTTCGGCTTCATCGTGTTTGTGCAGGGATGCCTGAATAACCGCCATGTAGTGCAGCGCGAAGGCATAGGTCGGTTCATTGTCCAGTAATTCCTGCAGCAGCGACATAGCCTTGCTGTCGTCCTTTAGATTGTGGTGGGTCAAGGCAAGGGCTATTTTTACATCCTTGTTGTCAGGTTCGATAGCCAGGTGCTGCTCATAGAGTTCAAGGGCCCTGTCATAGCCTCCGGCGATCGAAAACATCACAGCCAAGCTGTCAATCGCAACCAGGTCTTGCGGGTTTGCCTCCAGGCGGCTTTTCAGCCGTTCGAGTGTTTGATGCACATTGCCCATGGCCGCGGCATCCACCGGCGGTGCCGATTGTTGTTCTTGTCCGCCATCATTCGCTGCGGTGACGTCCGAATCCTGATTTGCCCAAAACAGCAAAACGATTATCAATGCAAAAATCGGAATGAAAAGAAAGACACCGAAGGAATGGAGCCAGCTACGGGAAGAAATTTGCGGACCGGGGCTGTTTGCCGGAGCCTTCGCCTGGCCCTTGGCTGCAGTGCCGCACGCGTGGCAGAATTTGGCTGCCTCTTTAAGTTGTTCACCACATTTTGAGCAAAACACAGATTTTCTCCTCTTCGTTTTGTTTGTGAGATTCGCAGTTGTTGAACTGTCGCAAACCGGGGTCATTCAAGTCGTGGGTTTTGATTGCCAGGGTTGCCTCAGGTCGATTGTGTGGTCTATCGTTGTTTCTCGTACGAGGTTCTATGCGTTTTTCTTGGCGGAATTTTTCCGGAATCGGTTCTCGGTGCCATCTAGCAATCGACGAATGTTAGCTCGATGGGTGAAGCAAATCAGACCACCAATCAGGATACTGAAAAGCAGAAAAGAATTCGATACCGACCTCCCGGACATGCGTTCGAGCACGATGAGTACAAGAGGCAAGGAGGAAGTCGCGATGACTGACCCCGCGGAGACATATCGGGTGGTCAGCACGATTGCCAGAAAAATGATAGCACAGACCAGTGCGGCCCACGGGTAGATGGCTATCAGCATTCCGGCGGCTGTGGCAACGCCCTTACCGCCCTTGAAAAGCGCCAGAACAGTCCAAATATGCCCGATGACGGCACAGGTACCCGCAATGATTTGCACGAGTTCATGGTCCAGTGCGACGGGATCGATTCTGATTTTGGAAATCAGAGCTGCGGCAAGCATCCCCTTGCCGACATCGACAATCGCGACGATCAGACCAGCCTGCCACCCCAGGACACGAAGCGCATTTGTTCCACCCGCATTCCCGCTGCCATACTCCCTGATGTCTATCCGCCTGGTCATTCTACCCCAGACAATACTCGTCGGAAATGAACCGACCAGGTAGGATAGCAGCGCGATAACGATGATAGAATACATGGCACTAATCTCCCAAAAATGCAACGCCCGCAGCTCCAGGGCCGGCATGGGCGCCCAGGGCGGGGGAAACGTTGGTTATGATCATATCTCGGACTTCAAACCGCCGTTTGATTTCTCGTTTCAGCCAGGCTGCGCGTTTCGGTGCGTTTGCATGCGCGATGCTGAAACGCAAGTTGCGCTTTCCGGCTGCCTCTTTGCTCACGATCTCCATGAGCTTCTTCAACGCTGCGCCCCGGCCCCGTGTTTGGGCAATGGTTTCCAGCTCTCCCTTGCTGTTCAGCATCAGAATGGGTTTAAGGTCGAGGCCCTTGGCGAGAAAACCCCTGGTTCTACTCAACCTGCCGCCTTTCATCAGATATTCCACAGTTGCAAAGGTAATGAAAAACCGTGCATTCTCGATGGCAATATCAGTTTTCTTTTTCACTTCATCCAGCGTGCAGCCTTGCTCGATCGCTTGCGCGGCCTCCGCGACGATTAACCCAAGGGCAACGCTGGTTGTCCGGCTATCGACCACTGTGATCCGATCTTCGGAAGTCGCCCTGGCGCCTCGCTGCGCTGCTTGCAGAGTACCGCTTACGGCTCCCGAAAGACTAATTGACAACATCTGCTCGTAGTGGTCTAAGGCCTGCTGGTATGTATTTCGAAAATCACCCGGTGTTGGTTGCGATGTTTTTGGATATTGTTTCGACTTTCCAAGTAAATGATAAAACTCCTTGGGAGTAATCGTGATGCGGTCAACAAAGGTCTTGCTGCCGAAAGACAGTTGCACCGGAACCACTTGAATGTTGTGCCGAATGATGAACTCAGGCGGTAAGTCGCAAGACGAATCGGTGACAAGCCCTATCTTCGCCTGAATCGCCGCGCCGTGGGCCTTAACATGCTGCAGGCGCATATCGTCGTACTTTTGTTTGCTGACGCGACCGTACTCCCCGGCAATCTCGAACACTTTTTGTGGTTCGTTGGTGTGAATATGAATTCGGACTTTGGATGCTGATCCCGCGACTATTAGAGAATTCCCATGATTGCCGAGATTATTTCTGAGTTGCCCACGAGCAATGCCATCTCCTTCAACCAGGCACTCGGTGCAGAACTGGAATTTGATCTCGTGGGGTGCTTCTTCGATCTTTGCTTTGGTTGCTTTCGAACCCCCGATCCCCACCGCACGTTCAATCTTTCCTGATTGCAAAAACTGATTGATCCCCTCAAGCATGTGCACAAACCCCTGGCCGCCTGCATCGACAACTCCTGCTTTGGCCAGAAGCTTGAGCTTCATGGGTGTGGCTTTCAATGAACGTTCGGCCTCATGCAAGCCTTCTTTGAGCAAATCGGCAAAGTCCTGAGAGTGGTGGCAATGGTGCCGGATTCGCTCCGCCCAATCATGGATGACGGTCAGAATCGTGCCTTCTCGAGGCTCGTTTAAAGCATCATAGGATGAATCTCGGGCCCCGATCACAGCTTCCCCGAATTGCTGCAAACTTGCCCGGCGCCGGCCTTGAAATCGTTCTGCCAATCCTTCGAAAAACTGCGCCAGGATTGCCCCGGAATTGCCGCGCGCGCCCATGAGTGCTGAGTCGGCCACACAGCGGCTCATCTCAGCCAGACCGTTCCGGCGGCAGTCGATGGCCCCTTCAGCAATGCATTGCATTGTCAAAGCCATGTTCGTGCCAGTATCGTTGTCTGGCACGGGGAAGACATTAATTCGATTCAACCCTTCCTGCATCAAGATGACGCGTCTTGCGCCGGCGATGACTGCTCTTTTCATCCTGAACCCGTCCAGGTAGTCGAGTTTCATAGAACCTCTGGCTGGTGGATGTTGCTGCTTTGTCAACAATTTAGTTGGGTTTCTATCAAAATGCAAGCAAAATGTCCAACGCTATCCTGTACGGCGATGCCACGGATTTTTTCTTGATTATTTGGGTATATTGTGCTAAGTTATCGACGTTTTTCCCTGAACGTTTATCTTCTGGAGACAGGCCGTTTCCTACAATGTCGCGTTGGGAACGACTGTACGATTATTGTTTTTAAGACACGACCGCGCCGTCGAGGTTCGGTATTCACTAAACCATCGTATCGATCAGGAGACATGATGAAATCCAGATGTTATCGCTATGGCCTGATGGTAGGTCTGTTGGCTGGCCTGGCGTCCACACTAGCCGCTCAAACAGCGGAAGAATTGAATCAGCAGGCTATGGAGTTGATCTCTCAGGGCAAGTTCCCTGAGGCAGTTGACGCCCTCAAGACCGCCGTTGAAACGGATTCAACCTACGCCAAATCCTACATAAATCTTGGCTTCATGTACTACTCCAACGGCATGCTCAAGCAAGCTGTGGCGCTCTACGCTCGTGCCCTGTCATTCGAGCCTGAGAACGCCCTGGGTCACAATAATCTTGGTGCTGCATTGCTGGCCGCAGGCGACATAAATGGTGCAGTCAAGGAATACCAAACCGCCTTGCACTACGACCCTGACTACCCGGAGGCGCACAACAATCTGGCTTATGCGCTCTATTCAGTCGGCGCCAACGATTTGGCAATTAAAGCCGCTGAAAAGGCCGTTGAGTTGAAGCCCGATTACGCCCGCGCTTACCAAAACCTTGGCATGGCTTACAATGCAAAAGGAGAACACGATGAGGCCGAGACGAAGTTCAAGAAAGCGCTTGAGCTGAACCCCAAGCTCGTCGCCGCACTTAACAGTCTCGGAGTTACCTACCGTTTTCAAGGCAAGTTTGAACAGGCTTTCGAGATGCACCAGAAAGCTATCGCGCTGGACACGCTCAACGCCGAATCCTACAACAGTCTCGGCCTTGCCTACATGAACAGCGGCAATATCAAAGAATCCATCTTGTGGTACAAGAAAGCACTGGACATCGCACCTAACTATGCCATCTCGCACAACAATCTGTCGTTTGCCTTCTATGAAACTCTGGACTATGGCCTCGCCATGCAGCACGCCAAGGCGGCCGAACGTCATGGCGTCAAAATGACTGACCAGTACATGGACGACCTTAAGAAATCATTGGATAACGAATACTACCGCGCCCGCCATATTCTCGTGAAGACCCAGGCTGCGGCCGATGCTATTTTGACCGAGCTGAATAATGGCGGCAGCTTCACCAAGCTTGCCCTGGACAAGTCACAGGACGAACACACGGCATCAAAAGGTGGCGAATTGGGGTACTTCAAAAAAGGTGATATGATGGCGGCGTTTGAACAAGCAATTCTCAACACCGGCGTCGGCAAGGTCAGCAAGGTCGTTAAAACAGACCTTGGTTTTCACCTGTTCCAGCGTCTTAAGTAGGGCGGCCAGGCAGCGAGGCTCTGCCGCCGTGGAATGGCATCGCGCTCGGCGTGCCGGCGGAGTAGGGCTTCGGTGACTTGACGCACGGGACCAGCGTGGACCACAGTCGTCGGGTTCCGGCCCTAAAATCTTCAACGAGCAGGCTCGAACTTTCGCATCAAATCCAGATAACGCTCGGCTTCCGCCAGCTTGCCGCGCTTTCGGAACCCTAACTCCAGAATTCTACACTTTTCGTGGAGTTGTTGCACGATAAGAGTGTTCTTGGATTGAGTCAGTGCGGGGTTTCGTAGCAGTTTTTGCAGCACACGAACCCGATATCGATCGAGGCCCCATTCTGCCGAAAGCTGGTCGGGATGCCCGCCGCGTTTCACGATCAGGAACTTCGCGATGTAGTGGAACTCGACCAGCAATGATGCTTTAAGCCACAAATCGTAGTCTTCGCAAGCTGGTAGCGTTTCATCGAACAGCCCGACTGTCTCGAAAAATCCGCGCCGCATCAGGACGGATGATGGGCTGACAATGCACAAAGGCAGACATTTCTCGAAAATCCATCCCGAGTATTTCCGGTGTTTCTTCTTCTGATTGACTCGCACGCCGCGACGAATCCAGATCTCATCGGTGTAGCAGATCTGGGCCCGAGGGTCTGCCTCCATGACACTTATTTGGGCCTGCAATTTGTCTTTTTGCCAAAGATCGTCTGAGTCGAGGAAGGCTAGGTAGACGCCTTTTGCTTCGGAAATGCCTCGGTTGCGCGCTGCGCTCGGGCCGCTGTTCTTCTGGTGCAGGTAACGCACGCGTTCGCCGAGCCCTGCCAGGTAGGCCCGTGTGCCGTCGGTGGAACCATCATCGACTACGATCAGCTCGAAATCCTGACAGGATTGCGCAAACACAGATTCAATGGCCTCACGCAAGAATGCCAGGCGATTGAATGTAGGGATGATGACGCTGGTTTGAACCATGTTAGCTCGGTAGTTTTTGTGACAAATGGAGGCATGAAAATGAACAAATATTTACCAAAATGCAAATTCCACTTGACATTTCTTCATCTGCTGTGTATCTTTGGCCCAATATTTAATAGCGAACAACAGACCCAAAAATAACGAATGTCCTCCAGCAAAGCAAACAATCATCGACCATTTCGCCCCGAGACGAGGCATGGCTTGAGGCCCATATTTGCTTGGAGAGGACACGTAGATCCAGACTGATAGAGACGCTATATTTTAAATAGAGCCTGCATCAGAAAAGGCCTTTCCAAGCATAGAACTTGGGAAGGCCTTTTTTTTTGTTATGGCACCGTAAAACCAAATATCAAATTAAGTGAGGAGGTACCAGAATGAGTGCAAGTGCGAATCTCGAATGCCCGATTTGCGGTGGCGAAGTTACGCTAGGTGGAGACACTCTGCAAGGGGAACTGATTGAATGTTCGGATTGTGGTACGGAACTGGAAGTAACTTCAATCAAGCCATTTGCTGTTGCGGAAGCTCCACAGGAAGAAGAAGACTGGGGAGAATAAGGTGCTGCAAGTTCTCGATGCAACTCCGCGCCATGGCGGGCACAGCCAGAGGGGCCGACCGCTCAGATTGAGTGAGCGCGCCTAAATTGTTGAATGACGCAAAAACAGCCAGATGGAAATGAAATGAAAATTGGCTTATTGCATTCGCTAATAAGAAAAGATGAGAAGTTCCTGCTTGATGAATTTCGTGCGAGACAGGGCCTCGAGCTTGTCATGATTGACGATAGAAAGTTGACGTTTGAGCTTGGCAAGGACAGCTTTGATATCGATGTTTTGCTTGAGCGCAGCATCAATCACTCGCGTGCCCTGCATGCGTTGAAGCTTTTCGAGAGTGCCGGCATAACATGTGTCAACAACTCGCATGTCGCGCTTATCTGCGGCGACAAACTGCTGACCTCTGATGCGTTGGCCAATCATCAAATTCCCCAGCCGCGCATCAAGATTGCATTCACCGAAGACGCCGCACTTGAGGCCATTGAAGAACTTGGTTATCCTGTCGTGCTCAAACCCGCGGTTGGTTCGTGGGGACGTCTGTTGTCGAAAGTCAATGATCGCGATGCCGCTGAGTCGATTCTCGAACACAAAACCATCCTGGGCACCTATCACCATTCGATCTTCTACATCCAGGAATACATCGAAAAGCGCGGCCGCGATATCCGCAGCTTCGTCATCGGAGACCAGTGCGTCGCGGCAGTCTACCGCAGCTCAGACCACTGGATTACCAACACTGCTCGCGGTGCTCAGGCCAGCAATTGCGACGTTACTTCTGACCTGGCCGAGCTTTCTCTGCGTGCAGCTAGCGCAGTGGGTGGCGGAATTGTGGTGGTGGATCTTTTCGAAACCAGCGATGGGCTGCAAGTCAACGAAGTGAACTACACCATGGAATTCAAGAACAGCATTCACACCACCGGGGTGAATATTCCGGTGCTCATCGTGGACTACGTCGTGAATGTGGCGAAAGGGGATGTCGATGGCTAAGATCAGCGTCTCGATTGCTGGCGGTTCGGGCTACACCGGCGGCGAACTCCTGCGCCTACTGCTGTTCCATCCACAGGTTGAGTTGAAGCAAGTCACCTCGGAACGGCTGACAGGCAAATCGGTCTACAAATCGCATCCCAATTTGCGCAAAGTCACGCAACTCAAGTTCAGTGCACTCGATGACCTGCAGGAATGCGATGTCCTGTTCCTTTGTCTGCCACATGGCAAATCTATGTGTGGATTGGACAGCCTGAAATTGAAGGCCAAAAAGATCATCGATCTGAGCGGCGACTTTCGGTTGAAATCAGCCGCCGGATATGAAAAATGGTACGGCAAACCGCACGCCTGCCCTGAAAACCTGATGGATTTCGTCTACGGCATTCCGGAACTGCATCGTGAGGAAATGCGCGCTGCGAGTTTCATATCGAGTGCCGGCTGCAACGCCACGGCAACCATTCTGGCACTTTACCCGCTCTACAAAAATCGGCTGGTGGAGCTTGACCGCACGGTTGTCGAAGTGAAGGGAGGCTCCAGCGAGGGTGGCAATTCCGTCTCGGAAGCGTCGCATCACCCGGAGCGAACGGATGTCGTGCGCTCCTACAAGCCGACTCAGCATCGCCATATCGCCGAGGTCGTGCAGGAGCTAAGCTTCGGCGAGCCCATTCAGATGCATTTTTCGGCAACGGCGCTGGGGATTGTCCGTGGCGTTCTTGCCACATGCCATGTGTTTTTGAAAGAAGATTTGCAGGAAAAAGACATCTGGAAAGTCTATCGCCAGGAGTACGGGCAGGAGCCGTTCATCCGCATCGTGAAGGAGGCGACCGGAGCCTATCGCTATCCGGAGCCCAAGGTACTGATCGGCTCAAATTATTGCGACGTTGGCTTCAAGAAGGATGAGGAGTCGAGCCGTCTGGTGGCTATCGCCGCCATCGATAATCTTATGAAGGGAGCGTCAGGCCAGGCCGTGCAGGCGTTCAATCTTATGCACGGTTTTGCGGAAACGACAGGTCTGGAGTTTCCGGGTTTGCACCCAATTTGAGCCTGGGGCAGAGATTTATCCCGAGCCAGTTAAACAACAACTTAGTGAAAGGTGTTTTGTCTTGAGAGTCGGATTCCTACATTCAGTCATTCGCCCGGAAGAGAAAATGCTCATCAACGAGTTTCGTGCCAGGCCAGAAATTGACTTGGTACAGATGGACGATCGCGAGTTGCAGTTCAATCTCTCGGACCTGTCTTCCGACCTCGACGTGGTTCTGAACCGCAGCGTGAGTACCTCGCGTGCGATCAACGCAATCCGGCTGTTCGAATGCATGGGAGTTCGGTGCCTCAACTCCCACCAGGCCAGCAGCACATGCTCAGACAAGCTGCTCACCTCCGCGGTTCTCCAGGAGCGAGGACTGCCGCAGCCAGAAGTGCGCGTGGCGTTTTCCGAAGATGCCGCTCTCAGCGCCATGGAAAAGATGGGCTTCCCGGTGGTGCTGAAACCAGCGGTCGGCTCTTGGGGGCGATTGCTGTCCAAGATAAACGACCTCGACGCCGCGCGTGCTATTCTGGAGCACAAACGCGTGTTGGGCACCTACCAGCACGCCATTATCTACATCCAGAAATACATCGAGAAAAAGGGCCGGGACCTGCGCGTCATCGTGGTTGGCGATGACTGTGTGGCGGCATCTTACCGAACCTCCGAACATTGGATCACCAATGCGGCCCGTGGCGGCGTTTCTGAAAAATGCGAGATCACAAGTGAGATTCGAGATGTGGCGCTTGCCGCCTCCCGGGCCGTAGCGGCAGATATGGCAGGAGTTGATTTGTTTGAGAGTGACGGCGAATATCTCGTAAACGAAATCAATGACACCATGGAGTTTAAGGGCTGTTGTGCGGCGACCGGCATCGATGTTCCAGGCCGAATCGTCGATCTCGTGGTCAGTCGGGCTGCTGAAATAGCCTGCGCCTGAAGCGCGGACAAACAGCCAAACGAGGAAAATAGATGATCATTGTGAAAATTGGCGGCGGCGCGACGCTCAACATCGAAGGCATCATTTCGGATTTAGCTGGAGTTGATGAGCCATTCATTATTGTTCATGGCGCCAATGCCTTGCGCGACCAATTGGCCGAGGACCTCGGGCGGCCGAAGAAAGTCCTGACCTCAGTTTCCGGCTACACCAGCGTTTTTTCCGATGCGGATGCCGTTGACATGTTGATGATGGCTTACTCCGGACTGAAGAACAAACGCCTCGTTGAGTTGTGCCAGCAAAACGGTATCAATGCAGTTGGCCTTTCCGGCCTGGACGGAAGGGTCGTTCAAGGGCGTCGAAACAAGGGCATTAGAGTGCGCGAAAACGGCAAACTGCGAATCGTCAGGGATTTCTCAGGCAAGCCGAAAAGCGTGAATGTGCAGTTGCTGCGCCTGCTCCTTGACAACGGCTACACACCCGTGCTGGCCATCCCGATTATTGACGAAAACAACGTCGCCATCAACTCGGAAAACGATGATATCGTTGGTGTTTTGGCGGCCGCGATTGGCGCTGACAAGATTCTGCAATTTATTGAGGCCCCTGGTTTTCTGGAAGATAAAGATGACCCGGGTTCTCTGGTTGAGCATATTTCGAAAGCGGAGCTTGCTTTGCGCGAGCAGCAGGTCGAGGGCAGAATGCGAAGGAAAATGCTCGCGCTGAGAAAGATGTCGGAATGTGGCGCGAGCGCAGTCATCATCAGTGACGGAAGGGTACAGCATCCGGTCCGCGACGCATTGAGCGGAGCCGGGACGAAAATTGCGTAGGCCCGCTCAGTTTCGCCATCCTGCGGAAATAGGTGTTGCAGGGTGACATTCAAGAACACAAATATCGGAGAGACTCACATGTCACAGAAAAAAGTCATTCTCGCCTACAGCGGCGGACTCGATACGTCTGTTATTCTAAAGTGGCTCATCAACAAGGGCTTCGAAGTCATCTGTTTTGTAGGCAATGTCGGACAGAAGGATGATTTCGATGAGGTGGAGGCCAAGGCTTTTGCCACTGGCGCAAGCAAAGTCTACACCGAAGACTTGCGCGAGGAATTTGTAACCGACTACATATTCCCGGCGCTCAGAGGCAACGCCCTGTACGAAGGTCGCTATCTTCTCGGCACAGCGCTGGCGCGGCCTCTGCTGGCAAAAAAGCAAATAGAGATTGCTGAGAAAGAAGGGGCAGGGTACGTTTCACACGGCGCAACTGGCAAGGGCAACGACCAGGTGCGATTCGAGCTTACCTACTACGCCCTCGACCCCAACATCAAGATTCTCTCACCATGGAAAGACCCTGAGTTTCTCGCCTCCTTCAAAGGACGGCCAGACCTACTCAACTATGCCGAGAAATGGGATATCCCGGTGAAAGCCTCCAAGGCCAAGCCTTACAGTGAAGACGAAAACCTGCTGCACATCAGCCATGAGGCCGGCGTGCTTGAAGATACGCTGCTACGGCCCGATGAGCACGTTTTTTCATGGACCCAGGCCATTAAAAACACGCCGGAGACAGAGACCCTGGTGGAGATTGTCTTTCGCAACGGCACGCCGGTTTGTGTAACCAATCTCACGGACAGCACTCGCGAGGAGAGTCCCTTAGGGCTGTTTGCTTATCTTAACAAACTCGGAAGCGAGAATGGCATTGGCCGCGTTGACATGGTCGAAAATCGGTTTATCGGCATCAAATCGCGTGGTGTCTATGAATCTCCGGCCGCAACCATTCTCTGGCTGGCACACCGCGATCTGGAGGGCATCGCCATGGACAAGGAAGTGAGCCATTTGCGCGATTTGTTCATTCCTAAATTTGCGGAGTTGATCTACAACGGCTTCTGGTTTTCGCCGGAGATGGATTTCATTATGTGTGCCTTTGAGAAAAGCCAGGAGGCCATCGACGGCAAGGTGCTTCTGTCATTGTTCAAAGGCAATGTTCAGGTGATCGGCCGCGAATCGCCAACCTCTCTGTATGACCAGGAGCTGTCAAGCATGGAAGTCGAGGGCGGATTTGACGCCACGGATTCAACAGGGTTCATCAATATCAACGCTATTCGACTGAAGGCGCACAATCTGGTCCTGCGCAAGCGTCGGCCCTACGAGTGGCGAAAGGGAGATTAGAACCGAATTTTCACGTGTTCGACATTGCCGGGGAGGCAAATAAGCCGCGGGCTCCGTCGGTACCTCCGATGGAGCCTGTGTATTTTCTGAGTCACAAAGCCGGGAGACCCGAGCCATGAAGCTTTGGCAGAAAGAAACGCCAATCGACCAACAAATAGAGACGTTCACTGTCGGCAACGACTACATTCTGGACTTCAAACTCGTGCCATACGATTGCCTCGCCTCACAAGCACACGCGAAGATGTTGGCAAAGATTGGCATCCTGACGGAAGAAGAATCAGCGCGGCTGGTTCTGGAACTCGACAAAATTGCCGAGCAGGCAAAAGCAGGAATCTTTAAGATTTTGCCAGAGCAGGAAGACTGCCATACCGCTATCGAAAACCGGCTTGTCGAGAAACTGGGTGAGCTTGGAAAGAAAATACATACCGCGCGCTCGCGAAATGACCAGGTTTTAACGGCGCTGCGGTTATACTACAAGGATGCACTAGAAAGCTGCCAGGAAAGCGTTACTGCGCTCAGCACCTCCATTGAGAGATTTGTGCAAAAGTATGGGCAGATTGCACTGCCTGGCTACACACACACTCGCAAAGCCATGCCATCTTCCATTACGATGTGGGGGGGCGCTTTTGTCGCGGCAATGCAAGACAACCTTAGTCTGGTAGATGCTTCGATGAACATGATTGACCAGTGCCCCCTGGGAACCGCTGCCGGTTACGGCGTGCCATTGGAAATCGATCGCGAGTTCACAGCTTCAGAGTTGGGGTTTGGCAGGGTGCAGGAAAATCCTGTCTACGCGCAACTCAGCCGCGGAAAACTTGAAGCGACGATGCTGCATACACAAAGCCAAATCATGCTCGACTTGAATCGGTTCGCATCGGACCTCATATTCTTCAGTATGCCGGAGATAGGCTATTTTAGCCTGCCAACCGACCTTTGCACCGGCAGCTCCATTATGCCGCAGAAGCAGAACCCTGATGTACTCGAACTCGTGCGCGCAAAGTATCATTCCGTGTTCGCCTGTGAAATGCAACTGCGCACAACCACGGCGAATCTCATTTCAGGCTACCACCGGGACTTGCAACTCACCAAAGAACCAACCATGAAGGGACTCGAGATTACAAACTCATCACTGGCGATTGTCACGTTAGTTTTCGAGCGACTTAGCGTTGACGAAACCAAGTGCAAAGAGGGGTTGACTGAGGAAGTTTTCGCTACCGAGGAAGTTTATCGGCTGGTTGCGGAAGGTGCTCCGTTTCGAGAGGCGTACCGACGCGTTGCAGGAAGATACAAGAAATGATCGTGGTTGGCGGAAACCTGCAGGGCTCCATCGAGCCCTGCCCGAGATAGACGGCAGTTTTCATACCCCGACCACTGCCGAGTGCTTGACTACTTGTCTTTGCCACCCTGTGATGGATCCGGCGTGTTAAACCCAATAGACTGGCCGTCCGCAGCTTGACCGTGAATCTTGATTTCTCCGAACTGCTTCTCATATTTGCTGACGTTTTCCTGCAGGGCACGCAGGAATGATTTGGCGTGCTGCGGCGTAGTGATGATGCGCGCGTAGACTTTGGTCTTCGGCACGCCCGGGAGCATGCGGGTGAAGTCAATCACGAATTCTGCCGGTGAGTGTGAAATCAGCGCAAGGTTGGAATAAATGCCCTCGGCTTCCTTCTCGCCGAGTTCAACATTTATCTGCTGCTGTTGTGAATTCTGGTCCATGAAAGTTCCTTCCCTTTTGACTTGGCGGTGAAAAAGAGCAAGCTGCAGGCGCCTCGTTTACTCAGAAGCTCGTGCGGCTCGACGGTTTGCTGCTGCGGCCCGGTCCTCAGCTTTGGGGCCCGGCCTTGCCGAATTGATGACCGGTAACGATAACAATTATCTACAAAATAACCAAATCAAAAAGATGACAGCAAGAAAACGCTGAGACGGGAGAAAGAGACTGCGTGCTGAAGAGGCCGGGCCAGTGCGCAGTGCGGCGTTTTATCTTGACAAGAGCTTGTGGTTGGTCTATATTTCCCGATGCCGCTTACTCGTCAACTGCAAGGATAATTCGAATGGCCAAGACCCTTTTTCTGGTAGACGGTTCTGCAATTGCCTACCGCTCCTATTTTGCGTTTATCAATAATCCACTCATCAACTCGAAGGGCCAGAACACGAGTGCCGTGTTCGGCTTTCTGCGCTTCCTGTTCATGATTTATGACAACGAACACCCGGACCACCTGGCTGTGGTCTTCGACCCGAAGGGGCCCACGTTTCGACATCAGCAGTATTCCGCGTATAAGGCCACCCGTCAGAAAATGCCGGACGATATGCGCGATCAGGTCCCCCTGATCCACTCGGCGCTGAAGGCGCTGAATATTCCGGTAGTAGAGAAGCCAGGCTTCGAAGCGGACGATGTCATCGGCACGCTGGCCAAAAGGGCGCAAAATCAGGGCTTTGAATCGTATTTGGTGAGCGGCGACAAGGATTTTATGCAGCTCGTGGACAAGCACATCAGACTGTACAATCCGAAGCGCGCTGGCGAGGCGGTTGAAATCCTGGACGAGGCCGGCGTTCTGGAAAAAGTGGGTCTGCCGCCGTCGAAAATCATCGACTATCTTGGGCTGATGGGCGACACTTCGGACAATGTTCCCGGAGTCAAGGGTGTTGGCCAGAAGACCGCGGTCAAGCTGCTCAATGAGTTCGGCAGCCTCGAAGAAGTACTGCAGAATGCGGACAAAGTCAGCCGGGCGAACGTCCGCGAAAATCTGCAGACCTATCGTGACGACGCCTTGCTCTCCAAGCAACTCGTGACTATCGATCTGGAGGTTGAGTTAGACATCGATCTGGAATCTTTCCGGTGTGTCGATGTGAATCGCGATGAACTCATTCCACTCTTGCAGGAATTCGAGTTTCACACGCTGGTCGATCGCTTTAGAGCGGAGCCGACCTCACCGAGCGCGAACTATCAGATTGCCGACTCCGCCGAAAAACTCGAGGCCATGGTCAGAGACTTGAGAAAGGCCGGCCGATTTGCCCTCAGTGTTGAAACCACCGACCCGCAACCCATGCGCGCTGAAATCATCGGTCTTGCGTTTGCGATTCGGCCCGGAGAAGCCTTTTACGTTCCCGTCAAGGTCGAACGCCGAGCTGGAGGAGACGGTATCACCGCCGTCGTGCGCGAGATGTTTTTGCCTTCCGCCGGCGACCTGTTCGGGACCGTTTCTCTCAACCAGTTTCTCAAGCCGCTTTTTGAAGATGGCGGCATACTGAAAAGCGGCCACAATCTCAAGTCTGACATGATCGTTCTGGCGCGTCACGGCATCGGTTTGCAGGGGCTCGATTTCGACACGATGGTGGCGTCTTATCTTATCAATCCCGCGCAGCGTGCGCAGACGCTCGAAGCACTTGCGCTCGAACACCTGAATATCGTGAAGATGAAACCAACCGACTTGCTGGGAAAGGGCCGCAAGCAGTTGACTTTCGCGGAGCTTGCGATCGACAAGGCCGCGCAATACTGCTGCGAGAACGTCGATGTCGTTCGCAAGCTCATGGATGTGTTCGAGCCGCAGCTTAGAAACGGCAATCTCATGGATTTGTATCGCGATGTTGAGCGCCCCCTGGTCGAGGTTCTGCGCGATGTAGAACGTGACGGCGTTTCGTTGGATTTGGAATTTCTTGCGAATATGTCAAAGGAGATGGCCGGCAAGCTCGAGGGTCTTGTGGCTCAGATTTATGAGCTGGCAGGGGAGGAGTTCAATATTAATTCCACCCAGCAGCTTGGCCAGATTTTGTTTGAAAAACTCAAACTGCCGAAGAAGAAACGCACCAAGACCGGTTACTCGACGGATGCCAAAGTGCTCGAGGCCCTGGCGGAGGTCCACGAAATGCCGAAAACTTTGCTCGAGTACCGCGAATTGACGAAGCTAAAATCGACCTATGTTGATGCGTTGCCGAGTCTGGTAAACCCGGAAACCGGGCGTCTGCACACGTCTTACAACCAAACTGTGGCCGCCACCGGGCGCCTGTCGTCCAGCGATCCCAACCTGCAGAACATTCCGATTCGCACCGTGCTGGGGCGTGAAATCCGGCGGGCGTTCGTGCCGCGCGCAGCGGACCACGTAATTCTGGATGCCGACTATTCTCAGATCGAGCTGCGCGTCATGGCGCATCTGTCGAAGGACCCGACCCTCCTGGAAGCCTTTCGCAACGAGGAGGATATTCATACGAAAACGGCCTCGCTGGTTTTCGCGGTTGAGCCACAAGATCTGACAGCAGAGCACCGCCGGCGTGCCAAGGAGATCAACTTCGGTATCATGTACGGCATGGGAGTTTATGGGCTGGCCTCGCGACTGAACATTTCAAATGACGAGGCGCGGGATTTTATCTTCAATTACTTCGCCCAGTACGGACAAGTGCAGGAATTTATCCTGCGCATGCACCGGCAGGTTGAGCAGCACGGCTATGTCACGACCTTGCTCAATCGGCGGCGTTATTTGCCGGAAATCAATAGCAAGAACCGCAACATCCATGAATTTGCAAAACGCACTGCCGTCAACACTCCAATCCAGGGCACGGCCGCGGAATTGCTGAAAGTCGCTATGATCAATATTTGGCGCAAGCTAAGTGAAGGTGGATTCGGCGCCCGCATGATCATGCAGGTACATGATGAACTGGTTTTCGAGGTCCCAAGGTCTGAGATTTCAGAAGTCAGAGCACTGGTGAAGGTGGAGATGGAGAACGCCATGCCACTTGATGTTCCAATCAGAGCCGAAATCGGCGTTGCTGACAATTGGCTTGAAGCACACTGATTACATCCTCGAATTACCCATTTGAAAACATCGCCCGATTTCCGCGCTGCTATGACCGGTCTTTGAGTTGCCTGCACCGCTTGGCATTGTTTTTGTTGGTGACCATGGTAATTTTGGGTAGGACTGAATGTGATATTTCGTTCAAAAAGTCGTTCACGTCCAGAACATATCCGAAATAGTTGATAAACTTATTCTTGGCTCAGTTTCTTCAACCAGCAAAACCAAAAGCACAGCGCCAAACTGGAGTACACTATGGCACTGCATCGAGTCTTCGGTCCGATCTTGATTATTCTTCTAGCCGCAACCATCGGGATGCCCGGGACATACTACGTGGATGCCTCCAGCGGCGACGATGGCAACAGCGGAGTCTCCGAGAGCTCGCCCTGGCAGTCTCTCACCAAGGTTAACGACAGCAATCTCGGCAATGGCGATGTTGTTCTTTTGAAGCGTGGTGAGGAGTGGCGCGGCGAACAACTCGTGGCCCGCGACGGCATGCGGGTTGGCGCCTACGGCAGCGGGGACTTGCCAAAAATCAACGGTATGGTTGAAGTCCAGAAGGCGGCCTTTATCAAAGTGCCTGACATACCCCATTCCTTCAAGCTGAAAGAAAGCCGCGGCGTTTCGTTGGTTTTCGAGGATGGTGTCCCGTTGCAGCGTGTGAACAGCAAATCCTCTGTCGGCGATACGCCGGGTAGCTTCTACTACTCAAATACCGCCGTGACCGTTCAAGCCAGCGACGGCAGCAGCGTCAAAACCAACAGCAAGACCTATGAGATTAGCGTTGTAAACGACGCGATTCAGGCCGAGGATACGCGCGATTTTACGGTGGAGGATGTCCATATTTTGAACTGCGGCGACATGGGTATCCTCGCCATCAATTCTCAGCGGCTCACGGTCCGCAACTGCATTATTGAGTTCATCAAGAAGTCCGGACCTGGCAGTCCCGTCGGGATTGGTTTGAATCACAACACCTCCGGCGCGCTGGTGGAGAACACGGTAATTCATGACATTGGCGACAACAAGGAGGGCGCCTGCGTCTACATCGGCACCGCGGGCGCCGGCCACAGCTACGTGGCGCGCAACAACACGGTCCGCAATTGCGAGATGTACAACGCTGTCGTCGGTGTGACCATCAAGGTGCATTCGGTGGACAATGTCATCGATGGCAACCATGTGCATAATGTCCGGCATCAGGGAATTCGGTCTGTGAATCAAAACACCATAACGCGCAATTTTGTGCACGATTGCGATGAAGAAGGTATTGAGACTTACAACGACGCGCTGGTGTCATACAACTTCGTCCGGAATTGCTACGCCGGCGTCATCATTCTGCCGGTCACCAGCGGTTTTGTGGACAACCAGAACGTCGGCCGAAACAACCGCATCTACAACAACACTGTCTTTGACTGCGTTATCGGGGTCTCGATTTTCAATATCAAGAACGTCAAAACGACTCAACCGCGCGACAATGTGGTCAAGAACAATCTGTTTTATCAGGTTTACCGCCAGTTGCTGATTGCAGATGACAAGAATCTGCCTGATGACCACAATAACCAATTCGACACCAACAGCTACTACACCACCAAGGGTGAGGTTCTCTTCCGCAACGGTCCGGGCGAGACGGATGACGTGGCGCTGACGGACTGGCAGCGAATCTATGGCGGCGATAGTCACTCCCTGACCTCTGATCCACGGTTGTCTGCCAACGCACCGACAACCGTTTCTGATATCCGTCTGTCGAGCAATTCCCCCTGTATCGATGCGGGCGAGAACCTTGGTTTGAATGTGGACATCACCGGTGGCCCGGTGCCTCAGGGTGACGGCGTGGACATTGGCGCTTACGAGTCTGGCGGTGGTGGTACGGGCAATCCGCCGCCTGCCGCTCCGCGCAATGTGCGCGTGCGACTTGGCGACTAGGAGTTGGGTCAACGCAAGAACAGATCATGCCAAAGATGTAAATTGATCAACTTCATGGCAAACGGCGCCAGCTCAGCCCGGCCGAATATCTGCTCAAGATCGAACTCAAAGTAGCTAGGCGGCGATGCTTTGAGTTCCTCGATGAGTTCGGAAAACTGCTTGTCCTCTCGAAACAGTCTGATGTAAGGAATTCCTTTGTTAATCTTCTTGCGATAGATCATGTCGCGTGGCAGATATTTCTCCAGCAGTTTCTTGCCGTAATACTTTTGAACGCCTCGCTTGATCTTGCGCCTGGTCTGGATATTCAGGAAGAACTCCGTTAGCGCCCGGTCTCTGAATGGATGGAGCGTGACCACATTGTGCCGCTTCGCAAGGTTGTAAGTGATGTTGTTGATGCGTTTGACTTCATATTGAAATACCTGCAACCGATACACGCGTTCCAGTAGATCGACCGGGTATTTTGCCTGCTCAGCCAGTTCGAATTCCACGATGGACGCAACATCATCCAACCCAAACGCTTGTTGTACCAGGCTGACCCGCTTCTTGAGATTGAACACAGCAAAGTAGAACTCGGGCGTCATTTCACCGCTGCGAGCACCCCGGGCGATGTCATGCATCATGGCCGCGAGTCCCTTGCGGGAGAATTGACTCGCCAATCCAGTGACAAAGTCCGCGAGTCCAGGCGCTTCCTGAAATTGGCTGAGAGCCATCAACAGGCGGCCGTGACCGAGAATGGCATCGGCGCCGTTGGAGTCGAAACAGATGACCGGCGGACCGCCGCGAGAGCTTCCGTTTCCGAGCTTGCCGTAGAGATGATTGAACATGGATTCCCCCTCGAAAATCAGCGGCATCTCAAAGATCTTGATAGCGGCTTTGATATTTTCGAAGAAACAACCCACGTCGATATCAACGATGCGGTGGTCTGAATCGAGATGCCGTGCTACATCCTGCGAGTAGCGCGCGTCCATGCCGAAGTCAGAAAAATTGGCACAAATCGAACGGTTGTGACCGGTCTGCCGCAGCAGGCATTGTGTCAGAGCCGAATCGGTGCCGCCACTTTGGGTGTTGAGGACCTGGCAGCCGGGAAACGCCCGCGTTAACGATTTAATACGGTCGGAAAGACGGGTCTCAAGCCCCTCAATGATCTCCGCGTCATCGAGTTTCTGGATTGCGATCGGTGAGTAGGGCAGGTCATCGTAGTCTGCTGCTGACCAGGTGTTTGACCGCAGATCAACGGTCATGAATTTAAGAACAGAAACCTGATAGACATCCTTGAAGAAGGTCTGCTCGTCGTTGAGTTGGTCAAGAACGAAATAACGTGGGAGGGCCGCGTGATTGACTTCCAGCCGCACGAGCTGCCGGATTTGGCCAATGGAGTTGGCGATGATAAAGTTGTCACCCCGGCGGTAGGTATAGAGACTTTCAAGTCCTTCGCGGTCACGAAACAGGGTCACGCGGTTGTTGTCAAGAATGACGATGGCATAAGCGCCATCCAGAACGGTTGTGATGCGTGTGCCCAATCTCCGGTAAAGTGCAGCGATAGCCTGCTCCGGCGTAGCCGAGTCCAGATCATACAGGACCCGCAAATGGTCCAAATTGTAAAGCACGCCCGAAAAGCAGACTTGCAGTCCGAGCGTAGTTTCCGGGGCAGAGGCTGCGCAAATGACATCATTGAGGTGCAGAGATGCACTCCGGGTCCGGTCTGCCAGGTTGCGCGAGTACAGACAGATTGGTTCTCGCCCCAGGAGCGGCTGCATGAGTTCAGTCTGCGGCATTTCAGCGACCTGTTGGTTCGATTTCCCTCAACCGTCTGGCGGGATTTCCCGCAACGACGGTGTTTGCCGGCACGTCTTTGGTCACGACGGAGCCGGCGCCAATGATGGCGTTTTCGCCAATCGTCACGCCGCAAAGAACGGTTGCGCTGGAACCAATCGACGCGCCTTTTTGGACTAGCGTGGGAATGCAGGTCCAATCAGCCTCAGTTTTCAGGGCGCCATGCGAATCGGTCGCTCGCGGAAACATGTCGTTGATGAAGGTGACATTGTGGCCCACGAACACATCGTCCTCAAGCGTCACTCCCTCGCAAATGAAGGTGTGGCTGGAAATCTTGCAGTTCTTTCCAATGCGGACCCCTTTCTGAATCTCTACAAAAGTACCGACCTTGGAGTTGTCATCAATCTCGCAACCATAGAGGTTGACAAAGTCGAAGATTCTAACGTTCTCTCCCAGTTTGACGTCGGCGGCAATTTTGTTCAGGCGCTTTTCGTTCATGAATCGTCCACCAAAGTTTTGATCTCGGTCTGCTTGAGCATTCCGTCGCTTTCAGTGTGCCGTTTGCCATCGAGCAAGTCATCCACGAGTTGCAGGAGTTTCACGCTTTGCTTCTGCCATGTGTGTTTGCGGTAAACTGCGAGGCCCCGCCGGAGTACGTCGTCCTGCTGCTCACGATCGCGGAAAGCGCGCAAGAGTGCGTTTTCTAGACTTTCGATGTTCCCCGGTTCAAAGAAATATAGCGCGTCGTCCCGGAAATAGTCTTTAATGCCGTGGGTCCGTGGTGCGATCACGGGCTTGCCCAGGCACAGATATTCGAATATTCTAGTGGGGAAGTTGATCTCGGTAAACGGGCTGCGCTGGTTTGGAATCAGTCCCAAGTCGCATTTCGGAATAATCCTGGCGATTTCTTCGATTGACACATGGCCGCGATAGTCCACCAGATCGTTCAGTTCCAATTCGTCAATTTTCTTGGTGAACGCCGGCACGAAATCACCGTCTCCGTAGACAACAAATCTCAGCCCTAAGATCTCCCGCTGAACGCCGGCCAACGCCTCAAGAGCGGTCGCAAGACCGTGTCGTTCCACCAGCGTGCCGTGAAACATCACGACGAATTGGTCTGCCGCCGATTGCGCCGCGCGGATGTCATCCGCCGCCTGAAACAAATCCTCCTGCGGCGAATTCATGATGATTTGAATTTTTTTGCGTGGACAGCCTCTCGCGACGAACTGTTCACGGAAGGCTCGGTTGGGAGTTAACACCAGGTCTGCGAAGGCGATGCTTCTTCTTTCCAACCAGCACATGCAGCGAATGATTTTGCTTGCGCACGGCAGAGCGTACTTGGTCATAAAAACCTCGGGCATCGGGTCGTGCAGGTCGAGAATCAGCTTCGCGCCGGTAAGTTTCGGCGCCAGCGCGCTGAGGATGAGCACGTCAGGCATGTTGTGCACATGGACCAGATCGAAGCGGTGCTTTATGTGGAGCCAGGTAATGTTCAATAGCGCCAGGGTGAGAAAGGCAGCGTATTCCCAGATGTATCTCAGTTTGCCGCCACGTCTGCGCCGCACCGGCATTCGGTGGACACAAACGCCGCCGAGCCATTCAAGTCTGGTCTCCGATGCGCCACGCAAGCATACAACGTGTGGTCGCAGGCCCGCGCCAGCCAGAGCCTCCGTCTCGCGCCTCACCCTCGGGTCGGCAGGGTAGAAGGAAAACACGACCACCGCTACGCGGCCCTGCAATTGCATTTTGCCGTATTCTGGTGTGCCGTTCATCAAGCAATCACGTCCGGGGCAGGTTGGCTGCATTTGGCGGTTTCCTTGTCTGTCCACCCGAGCGTTTGTTTTAGATGGGCATTGCTGTAAGAAAGGTCGCGAGTGGCGCATGCAAGAACGTAATCGACATTGGGCTTACCGGGCTTGCCCATGGCTTTCTTCAACATGCCTGCACCGAAGGCAGCCAGGCGCACCACGCTCGGCCGTACAAATAGCGGCCGCAGCCCGGGGCGATTTCGTTTACCCCAGTTCTGAACCCAGACCGCTTGAGTTCGCTCGTGCGATGGCGTGACGTTGAAAAGCTCTCGATCTCCGCCATTCTTCAACCACAGCACTACCGCTTGCGCCACATCGGCGGCATGAATGTTGGGCATCCGGTTTCTGCCGCTCCCGAGACCGATGGCGAACGGGTGCTTGCGACCGACGATTTTTTTTGCCAATCCGCCGCAATCGTCGAAAATCGGGCCGGGCCGAAAGATAGCGAGGCGCATTTTCCCGCGCACCAGCGCATTCAGTTCGTTCTCTGCCGCGATTTTCTCTTCGGGGTAGCGGGCCTCCGGACTCAATGTCGATGGTGAGGTTTCAGACAGCGGCTCGGCGGTGACCATGTTCACTCCGTAAACTGCAACCGAGCTGATGAAGGCAAAGGCGCTGACGCCTGCCTTTTCTGCTGCTCTGACGAGCAGTCCCGTGCCCAGAACATTGGGACTTGTGTGCTGACGGGGCAGCGTACGAAAACTCCAGCCCGCGTGCACCACCGCATCAACATCTTGCACGGCCCGTTCCACCACAGCCGAATCGACCATTGAGCCCCAGATGATTTCGGTGTGCTGGTGCAGCTCTCGCCGGGCGACCGTCGTGCGGTTGAGAATGACTCGCAGCGAGTGGCCATCCTTCGTCAGTGCGTCAGCGAGATACTTTCCCAGAAAACCGGAATAGCCTGTGAGTAGTATTTTCATTTTCTTGCTTACCTCTTCGCCGCTTTGCTGGGTTCAACCAGGCGGCTGTTGTTCATCAAACTCAGCCGGCGGCGCCACCGTCACGTTGCCGTTTTGCGGTGGCTGCAAGTTCATTTTGCCCCAGACTGAATCAAGCAAAGCCGTAACGGCAGCGACGGTTTCATTTCGAACCAGGCGTGGAGAGTCGTGGGAGATGCAGGCATAGAAATCAGCAACGAGATTTCTGATTCCCGGCTCCTTGCGCAATCTGCCGCGTGCCGTCTGCCACGCATTGTCGAACGTACCAGTGATGAGTTGCCAACCCTCCGCCAGGCCGGAAAACGCCTTTTTTGCAAAATTATGTGGTCCGCGGCCGGTTGTGTTGCAGACCAGCATGCGGCCCATGTCCAGCACCACAGAGCCTTGCTCAAAAAGCAGGTGAGCGCGCCGATCCGCGCTGCCATGACCAAGAGAGAGCGTGAACGAGCCTATCTGGTCATCGTTTTCGACAGCGACGTGCAGCAAGTCCGGGCAATCAAGCGGTAGAATGTTGCGCGAAGAAAAAAGCACCCGATGCTGTTTGACCGGCACAATCAGGTCGAGAATCAGACTCGCAGGGTGGTCTGCCATGTTTTGCAAAACGCCACCACGTAATCGGTATGCCCAGTGGCCTGGATCAGCGTAGGGCATTTGATTGTTCGGCCAGGAACAGCCGTAATTGCAGTGTGCGGAAATAAGACGACCGAATCGGCCAGCGGCGATTTCCTGTTTGAGCTTCACGACCACCGGCATACCTAGAGTGCTGTAACCGGGGTAGAGCACAGCCTGTTTTTCTTCCGCCAGGTCCAGCAGCCTTTTGAAGTCCTTGCCTGTTTCCGCAACGGGTTTCTCGACAAACACGTGACAGCCGGCGCGGATGGCTTCTTCAGCAAGCGATGCATGTGTTGGCGGTGGCGTTGTTATGTGGACGGTATCGGGTTTTTCTACCGAGAGAAGATCAGCAAAGTCATTGTAAGTTTGCTGGATGGACCACTTGTGTGCCAGGGCTTGTGCGCGCTCATTGTCGAGATCACAGAGTATGATCTCCGCATCGGCGTGCAGATCTCGCAGGATACGCAGATGGCTTTCTGCGATCAGACCGCAACCGGTGACTGCAATCTTCATGATTCTTACCCCTACTACGAAATGTTACAGCTATGAATCTTGGTCGCTCTGTTTGGGATTCTGTCAGATGAAAACCGGACTAATCCTTGTCAGCCCCGCGCTGATCAGCCAGTTGTTGGCCAACAATAACCAGACCCTGCAAAGCCAGATAAGGCTCGTGAACCGCATCCGGTAACCGCGGCGCGATCAGTCGGCCGGCGCCGCCCGTAACCACCAGCAAAGGCTCATCGGCCAGCGATGCCTGATGCAGGCGCACAATCTCCTTGATGCCGCCAAACTGCCCCCAAAACAAGCCGCTGCGCAACGCGTCGCGTGTGTTTTTGCCGACGGAATCCGGCAGCCTGCTTACCATTTCTTCGTTGCTGATATGCGGCAGCAGCGCTGTGTACTGGTGCAGCGCCATCGCGCCGAGTTGAAAGCCTGGCAGGATGGCGCCTCCCTCAAATGCGCCGCTCGACGAAACGACATCGATTGTAGTGGCCGTGCCACTGTCGATGATAATCATCGAACGCCCGGCGGGCCGGATGATGTTTCCGGCAATCGCATTCAGGAGTCGATCAACGCCAACCGTCCGTTTGCTTCTGATGTTTATTTCAATGGGCAGGATGAAAGGGTTATCGATAATCACGGGTTGCGGCCAACCAGTCGCCGGCCAGCTATCCAGCAGTTTGTCACGGCCCCGTGGGTTTGCGCCGCCCAGAATGACCGCGTGCACGAGTTCCGGCTGGTTGCCGGTCCAGGCTGCCAGATCATCCCACGGCACAGGTTCATCCAGGTTGATAGCAATCGAGTGCAGGTACCGGGGCAGATGCCCGCCCGGCTTGAACTCGCTGTTTTTTTGGAACAGCCCAAGTTTGACTCGACTGTTGCCGACATCAATTGTGACTAATTTCGCGGAGGCGTCCAAGTTTGTTCTCTTTTCTGTTTTGCGGTGTGCCCGGAAGCTGGCTTCCCGCGGTCACGTTTTGTTGATAATATATTTGTATTTTCCGCTAGCCGAAACCGGCAATTCCTCAGAGAGCTTGAACTGAAGAGTCATGCCTTTGAATTTCTTACTCAGGAAATCTTGCAGCCTGACCAGCTCTGAGGCCGTCGGCTGCGTGTCTGCCTTCAGGAAGACATCGAGCTGGTCACGACTTTTCTGCACCACGCAGAACTGACTGATCCAATCGACTTCCTTGAACAAATAGGAGAAGAATTCCTCGTGGTAGCGTTCTCCGGTCTTTGATTCGATGAAATCCGGAGTGCGGCCGATGACCTTTTGCAGCACCGGAAGTCCTCTGCCACATGAGCACGGGGCTTCAGCAAACATGCCTTTGTCACCGAGCCTGTAGCGGATAAATGGCATCGCGTGGTTGTTCAAATCCGTGGTCACAACTTCGCCGATTTCGCCGGGCGCCGCTGCATCACCCGTTTCGTTGACAATCTCGATGAAACAGGATTCCGAGACACAATGCAGACCCAGATGTGCCTCACACTCAAAAGCGAAGGCGCCGCCGTCCGCTGCGCCGTAGAAATCGAACACCTTGCAGCCAAACACCTGTTCAATGAGAGTTCGAAATTTTGGCTGCAGCATTTCGGCCGTCGTGAAAACGGCGTCGAAGCGAATATCTTGGATCGCGTTCTCTTGCAGGAATTTCGCAAACAAGTAAGCGCTCGAGGCGTAGGCATGCATAAAACGCGCTTTGAACTTTCTGAGTTGTTCCGTCCATGCCAGCATTTTGACCGGGCTCATTCCGAACGCAGAGAGCGGCAGCCAATTATTCAGCTTGACGTAAAACCACTTCTTGATGGCGTCTGAAGACGGATAGAGCGACGAGCCGCCCAGCATCACCATCTTTTCCCCGGGTTGCCAGCCCGCCGTGTGCCACAACCGGTAGATATGAGCCCACTGCGCGCTGCGTGATTGCCTGTCCATGTAGTAGGTCAACGGATGTCCGGTCGAACCTCCGGTTGCCTTTCTATGGGGCGCAAACACCGCCCTGTTTCTCGCAAGCATTTGGTCGCCGTTTTGTCGTACGGTGTCCTTTGTCAGGAGTGGCAACCGTTGGTAGTCACGGACCGTCTTGATGTCATCAGGCTGCACCCCAGCCTGGAGGAAAATGTCACGATAGTAAGGTACTTGTGCTTGCGCGTGTTTCAGGAGCTTCCGGATTTTATCTAGCTGGATGTCCAGAATCTGCTCGGGTGTAAACCATTCGGAACGTTTGTAGACTTCGTAGCGCTTGAGTGCCTCTGTCCGCCGAAGCCGTTCTACGAGTTGCAGTTTGGCTCTGCCGAATTGACTGCTCATGCCTCAAGTTCAACTAATTTAGAATTATTCTCCGAAAGCGCCACATTTTTTTGGCTATCCTCGATTTCACGATAGAGTTCGCCGAGTGCCAGGCTCGCTACTTCAACGTCGTACCGCTGAATTATCTTCCGGCGATTTATTTGCCCCATGCGCGCGCGCAGTCCCGGCTGCGTCAGCAAACGAGTCAGAGCCTCTGCAAGCTGCTCGATATTACCAGGCGACACCAGAAGGCCGTTGCTGCCATTCTTCACGAGTTCCGGGATGCCGCCAACAGCAGTAGCGACGACAGGCAGACCGGCGGCCATGGCCTCGAGGATAGACACTGGCAAACCTTCGTTGTACGATGGCAGGACGAATACCCAGGCCCTGCGGAGTTCCCGGAGTTTCTCCGCTTCTTGAACCCATCCCGGGAATTCAAATGTTTCAACGAGGGCGGAACTCTGGCAGATGCGTTTGCATGCCTCGATATCGCCTGGGCCGCACACCCGGAATTGTGCATCAGGGACTCTCCCGGCAACCATGCGGGCTGCTTTGATAAGATCGAAAGCGCCCTTTTCCTTGCTTAATCTGCCGAGGAACAGGACCGTCGGGGCCATGGCTTTGCTGTCTGAACTTGCGGGTGCATATTTTCTATGGTCGACTGGATTAGGAAGCAGGACAACCTTGTCGAGGGCCGCGGCCTTCCGGAGTTGCGTTTGGAGACTTTGCGAGACAGTACACACCAGGTTTGCCCGTTCCAGGGTCAACCTGATCCATATCTTTTGCCGGTCTGATGCCATGTCAAAAAAATGCTGGAATTCCCCGCCGTGTACGTGCAACAAGATTTTCTTACGCAGCAACCGCGCCAACTGCAGGAAGATTGCTTTGCGTTTGAAGCTCCGCCAGGATGCGGAGTGGATATGGACTATCCGTGCTGAACCTGCGACGGCCTCTGCAGTGAAGCGCAGCAGCGCGGCCCCGAAAGCAAACGTTTTCACAAGATGATTTGAAGAGGAAGATGTAGAGATGTATTTGATCCTGTGCCTGGTCAAAATTCCGGCTTCCTTGTAGGCTACAATGACCGACGAAATTCCGCCTTGAGCGTTTTTTAGAGGATATGGCCCCAGCATGATCACGTCGTGGCGAGGCGTCAAACGCCGCAGGGTGGCTTGGGTCTGCTTTTTGAGATAGCGCAGCCAGGGGAACAGGCCGTGCACGCGCGCACACAAGAGTCCGCAACCCGCGTCATCCTCAACTTCCATGGCTTTGAGCCCGAAGATTTCGTTCTCTATGCCATTCCAGCCGAAATCCAGCGTCCTGGCGGAAGCATACCCTCCGTGCCGCAGCAGGTCGAGTTCGCGCTTGCCGTAGTCGCCATTCGGGAAGGCAAAATGTTGTATCGAGCGTCCCAACAATTTCTCCAGGGCCTGCTTCGACTCCGCAATCTCCTTGCGGCAAATTTCGTCGGGGCAGTTTGGCAGGACGGGATGAAACATCGTGTGTGAGCCAAATTCAACGTGCGGAGCCATCGCCTGTAATTCTTCCAGATTTAGCGCCTGACGCTCAGAATATTCCGTCGCCAAGCTGAAGTGGGCCTGAGTCCGCAACGCACTCAGGAATTGCGCATAGGGCAGCCGCTTCAACGTTTCTACATCGCGCACACCGCTTCTCCACCAATACCCGCGCCTGGTGTTGATGAGATGACTGCACAAAAAGATGGTTGGCCGCACCTGCCATTTGGCGAATAGCGGCCGCAGCTTGTGATTGTTGCGATGCCCGTCATCGAAGGTGACCACCAGGGGATTGCGTGGCATTTCTGACCAGTCTTTCGACTGCATTGCCGCAACCAACTGGCTCAAGGACACAAAGCTGAAACGCGCCGCGAGATAGTTCAAGTGTCGCTCAACTACAACCGGTTGCGGGTTGTGGTAAACAATGATTGTCGCTTTTTGGCGGCGCATTGCGCGAATCAGCGCGGGCAACGGAGAAACCCGAAATGCCAGCGCCACCGCGTCCTTCACGAGACGGCTGGACCCGCTCATTCTGGTCTCACCTTTCGATTTGGTGCGCCTTGACCCAACCAGAGCAGGGTTGCAAGACTCTGCCTGATCTTCTTTTCGATTTCTGTTCGCGACGCTGGCAGAAAGACAAAATGTAGAGAGCGCAGCAGCAACCTGAGTGAGTGCCTGACGAAAATCAAAGTTCCGATGTACAACGCGCCAAGGAGGCCGTGGTGTTTTCGCCAGTAGTGCAGGCCCGCACGTTCCGTTTCAATTATGAACTTGAGCGGTGCAGCGGCCGAGCTGGCTCCGCCGTAGTGAGTGGCCTTTGCTTCCGGCAGGTAGACGATTGGCCAACCCCGATCCTGACATCTCTTGCAGTAGTCGAAATCTTCCCAATAAATAAAGAAGTTCTCGTCCAGAAGACCGACTTGTTGCAAGACCTCGCGGCGAATCACCCAAAAGCAGCCAGAAAGCACATCAACCTGCCGCTGTCTGTTTTGCGAGTCGTATTTTCCGTAGAGGCCGTTGAATATTGTGGCCCGAGGCAGCAGTCTCTGAATTCCAAGCGCGTGGCACAGGGTGTTCCAGCGCGTAGGGAAGCCATAGCATGAGGGTTGTGCTGTTCCATCCGGATTTAGAAGCTGTGGACCCACCAAACCAACTTCAGGGTGATTCGCGAGGTAGACAAGCAATCTGTCGAAACAACCCTCGTGCACAACCACGTCAGAGTTGAGCAGGCAGAGATATCGCGACGTTGACTGTCGGATGGCGAGATTATTGGCTCTTGCGAAGCCGAGGTTCGCCGTATTGCACAGCGGTTCGACCTCGGGAAACTCGTGTCCTAGCATTGCGAGCGTGCCATCACTGGAAGCGTTGTCAACCACTGTGATCTTGGCGCTCACGTGAGTGGGAAATGTTTGCCGAAGTGATTCCAGGCAGCGGCGCAGATGGGCTTTCGCGTTCCAGTTTACAATGACAATGGAGAGGTCCGGTGCTCCGCTGGCAGCCATCCCCTCGCCGCCGGGCCATGGCCACCCGGCAGTTTTGACGGTTTTGTTACCTGGCAATCGGGGTTCCTGGTTCACGCTGCACGTGCGGGCGACAAGCGCACCGCCTCCAGTTTGTGGCTGCCCAAGAAATAGATCAGGAGCAGGAAGAAGCCGAAGAAAACAGCCGTCGAGAGCGTCGCAATCATGGTGGCGACCGGCAGGAATATCAGGAGGGCCAACCCAAAGATTACAAGTGAAAGCCGTGCATCATTCTTGTCGAGCTTGATGTAATTCACCTCCAGCCAGCCGAACAAAACGCCAAACAGAAGCATTTGCAGGCAGACACCGTGGTAGAGACCGAAGGCGGCGTAAGCCTCACCAATCGTGCCAATGCGAATTCCCAGATAATCGCCGAATTGATCGCCTAGAATGTAGACAGCACTCTTTTCCGCCATCAGTTTGTTTTTGTCAATGCCGAAGATTGCCCAGATTTGCTTCGGTAGGACGGGGAGCAGCGCTCCGGAATAAAACTGCTCGCCGTAGTAGGCCTGCGAATCCCGGATCTCATTCACGACGAATGTATACTCGCGCCATTCCCGATAGGCGTTCATCGTGGCCAACTCCGCTGTCGATAATTCCTTAAACGATCTCCCGGCACGAAATTCGGCATACATGAGGAAAAGGACGACCAGGCCTGCGCCAAACGCAATCGAGCGCCCTGGCCGGATCCTTCTGAATTTGGCGAGAACCAGTATTGCCATCGCGAGCGCGATAAGAGTATACATGCGCTGCCCGTAGAGGGCAAGCGCCAGGCAGCTTGTAACAACGACCACCAGGTAAAGAAACTTTGTCTCCTGGCGGAAAGCAAACAGGGCAGCCAGTGGCACAGCAGCAAGCCAGAGCCGGGAGAATTTCAACGGATACTCACCGGCGAGTTGGTGAAATGTCCCGCGCACGCTGTCGATATCTGAGTGCAGAATGGGCACATACCCGACGCGTGTCAAGACCAGCAGGGTCGAGGTCGCTGCGACTCCGATGACAAGCCAGAGCATTAGGGCGGCCCTCTGTTCGCTCCAATGGGCTTTGGCGGTCTGGGCCGGCCCTCTGAATGCAAAATGCGCCAGTAGAATGCCAAGAGTCAGCACAAGCGTTCCCACCGACCAGATGAAAATCGGGTAGGTCATATCCGTGTTGACGCCGCTCAGGTTGTGGTAGAGCTTATCGTAAATGTCGAGCCCCTGCGGCCCGATAATCGGGCCGGCCAGAAAAAAAGCAAACAAGGCTGCCGACGGGGTGATTTGGTGGTATCTTCGGGCGATTGCGGTTATGACGCCGGCCGCAAGCAAAAGCATCCCTGCGGACCAAGCAAGCAAGGGATGGCTGATCAGACGCTCAAGCCAGTAACCACTCAGAATCATGACAATCAAGCAGAGCAAAAACAGAGCGAGGGCGCCCAAAAGCAGGTATGTTCGCAAGGGATATTTCACGTTTCAGTTGCAGGAGTTCATGGTGATTGATTTGCAGGCTGCGCCGCGCCTCAGGTTTATAAGTAGCGCCCGCTCCTCTTCATCTAACAAAAAACACCAACTCACGGCGGCGAATCCTGACAGAACCAGGAGCAGGAAGATCGCTTTCACACCAACGACCATCGGTATCAAGCCCGCGGCCAGAACGGCCAGACTGCAGGTCAGCAAGATGACTGACTTTCGTGTTTCGCGGCGCGTTCTGGGCATAAGTCTGCCTGAAAACTCGAACAGCAGCGCTGCGTCAATCAACACCCGAATCAGCCACATCGCAGCCACACCCTTGATGCCAAAGTTCTGAACCATGACCCAAAGTCCGAGCAGGTAGAATGGCAGTTCCAGCATGTGGAATTTGGCTGTGAGGTCAGGCCGGCCGATGCCCTGCAGGAGAGCTGCGGGCACATAAGCCACACTGTTGACGAAAACACCCAAAGCCAGGCACTGCAGCACAAACGTGCTCGCCTCCGCGAATTGCTCGCCGACCCAAAGTTGCAGGAGTTCTCTGGCCATCGTCGTCAGAATCAGGGCCAGAGGAAAAACCACGATATGGATCCAGGTCACGCTTCTTGCAAACAGTCGCGCCGTGCGCCTTTTGCTTTCCGCGAAGCTCGTGGAAAAGGCCGGAAACATGACCGCGACCACAGCCCCGGGAATGATCAGCAGGCGTGTCACCACTTCGAACGGCGTCACATAGAAAGTGACCGCGCTCACGGAAATGATCGCACCTATCAGGAAACGGTCCAGGTATTCCATGACCGGGCTGATGACGTTGCTGACAGTGAGCCAGCCGCCAAATCTTAGAATCGGCGCCACGAATTCGCTACGGAAATCCAGAGACGTGCGAAGAACCGGCAGTGTTTTCAAGCAAAGAAGCAAGTAGACCAGCCAGGCTGCCAGTCTGCCGGTTGCCAGCAACACCACGATAGGCAGCAGATTGGTCGAAAATGGCAGAACCAGGAGTGGTCCGAGGAACGTCAGAAAACCCAAATTGATACGCACGGCGTTGATGTGCGCGAAGCGCTGTTTCGCCTCAAGAACACCACGCAATCCCGCGGTGCTGACAACTACTGGGATGCAAAACGCGAGCACGGTGAAGACCTGCTGGCATTCTCCCTGCAAATGCGGTGGAATCTTCAGAACACTGGTGACTAACCACGGCGAGCTTGGCGCCAGCACGAGCGTACCCAGGCCTCCGAACAGGGTCATCAAAATTAACCCGGTCCAGACCAGACCGCGCAAGTCGGTCTCATCTTCGTCGTCGAGGTGCTCTGCGACCATCTTCGTCAGTGCCCGGCCAATGCCGAAATCGAACAGACTGAAGTACCCGACGACCATCCAGGCCAGAGTCAGAACGCCAAAACGGTCCACGCCCAGGTGGCGAATGAGTACCGGGATGGCAAACACCGCCAGGATCATCGGGGCGCCGCGTCCCACAAGGTTGAGCAAGCTGTTGCGTGCGAGCAGCCCGCCGCGAGTCATTTCAAGAGCGCTGTTGCTGCCAGCTTTCATTCTGCATGCACCGGGCTAGATTCCTTCGGTGATGAATTTCTGCTTGCCGTTGCGTGCGCCGGCCGGCCTCATAACTTCGGATAATTCAACTTTGGCACCGTTTCGGCGTAGGGATTCCGAAGTCGCCTCCAAAATTTGCACAACGCTCAAGCCAGTCCGGCCACAGGAGAAGGGCTGATTGCCAGATTTCACGCAGTCAACAAAATGCTGACATTGCAGTTTCAACGGCTCTACCTGCTTGATGTATGGTGTAAAAATATCGCCGTAGTGGTAGGAATAATGGAATTCGGCGAATGTGTCGTAGTGCGGCGGCACTTCCACGCGTTTATCGAAAACCTTAATCTTCTCGAGCGTTTGCGTGTCATCGTAAACGACCATCTTCTGGCTGCCGACGATGGTCATGTTCCTGATCTTGTTTGGGTCGAGCCAACTGCTGTGAATGCTGGCATAGCCTCCGTTTGGGAAATCGAGCGTAATGTTTGTCACATCCTCGATGCCCTCAGAAACATGAGCTTTGCCCTGGCAATTCACCGCCTTCGGCAGTTCTCCAAACAGATGGAGAATAATGGAAAGATCGTGTGGCGCCAGATCCCATGCGACGTTGATATCCTTTTGGAACAAGCCAAGGTTGAGACGCTGCGAACTGATGTAGAAGAGATCGCCGAGCGCGCCGGAGTCCATGATCTCCTTGATCTTTTGCACAGCGGGACTATAAACAAAAGTGTGACCTACCATCAGCCGCAGATTGCATTCGTCAGCGACCTTCACCAGCTCGCGGCATTCTTCGACCGAGGCCGCCATCGGCTTTTCAATGAGGGTGTGCTTGCCCGCCAGCAGACTTTTCCTGGCGAACTCGTAGTGCAGATGCACCGGGGTCGCCACGGCAATGGCATCAACCTCCGGATCCGAGATGAGGTCGCCATAGTCGCTGGTGACTTGCACTTCCGGGTAAAGTTGGGCCATCCTGGCCAATCGTTCCGGTTCCAGGTCGCAAACCAGTTTGACTGCGACCTCCGGAAGAGAATCGAAGTTTCTTACGAGATTGGGCCCCCAGTATCCGCATCCAACTACTCCAACGGTAATCATTTCTTACCTCTTGACATTTTGCCTTGAGTTCAATGTGAGTTTGACTTGTTGGAAAACAAATGGAATCGTCCTGAACAATATCATGAGATCGAGCAGGAGAGACCGTTTGCTCGCATAAGTAATGTCCATCCGAATCATTTCTTTGAATGTTGTTCTGTTCTTGCCGCTCACCTGCCAAAGGCCAGTCATGCCAGGGAGGCAGTCGAAGCGGCGATGCTGCCAGCGGGCGTAATTGAGCGCTTCGTATGGCATACATGGCCTGGGGCCTACGAGACTCATTTCTCCCCGCAGCACATTCACCAGTTGCGGCAGTTCATCGAGCATCGTTTGGCGCAGAACCCGGCCTAGGGGGAAGACCCGCATGTCATCGCCGGCATCGAGCTTCGTCATCGGAGTGTCTTTGGTTATGAGTCTGTCGAGATGCTTGAGGTGCGCTACCGTCGATGCGCCGTGTTCCATCGTCCTGAATTTGTAGAAGCGAAACGGCCTCCCCAGGTATCCGAGTCTGGTCTGACTGAAGATTGCGGGTCCCTTTGACACGTATTTGATCGCCACGGCAATCACCAAAAACAGGGGGGAGAGCAGAGCCAGAAGCAGGCTCGCCCCCAGGATGTCGACCAGTCGTTTTGTGCGGTGGCCGCTGCGCAGCATGACCGGTTCAATGGCTTCGGCCCGAATGGTTTGGCCTTTTTCGGTCGGTTCGCGGTTCGCGGTTGCCCGGTCGGATGGCTTGGTTGCCGCGTGGTGACCGCTTCTTGAAAGTAGGCTTTGGCCGTTCTCTCCGCCAGCGCTGTCCAATTGCGGCAGGGACTGCCGGGGATAGGTGTAAACCGTGCATTCGACTTCTGACCCTAGTGGTCGGCACTGTTCCCGAATTTCTCGGACCACTTTCCAGGCTCCTTTGGCCGGCGTTTCAGGAAGAATGACACCGAGCGTGCGCCGGTTAAACCATCCAATGTGGTCGGTGAGCCGAATGCGTCTGGCAACGAGTTCGATGAACTCAGCTTCCGACTCCCGATTGTTCTGCAACCCATAGACCTTGAAAATCGCGAGTGAGAAGGCTTGGTCATTGCGGTCAGATCGGGCTCGTTCCTGTCTGAGAACGTGAAGAAAGCGCGACTCGCTGAAGATGTGGAGTTCATCCGAAAAGCGAGCATGATCTTTCAACGGATGATTCTGGGTTGTCATAATCTGTTGTAGATTCCTTCTGGCAAATAGAATTTGCGTCTGTTTAGAATAGAACCGAGGACCGGAACGCCCGCTCTGGCAAGCTGTTCAACGGTGGCTCGGACTGCCTCTCGCCGGGTCTTGTTGGCGCCAACCACCAGAATGACAGCTTCACAAAGTTTACTCAATCCCAGCGCCTCGGCATATTGAATGACGGGTGGCAGGTCGAGAAAAATCCAGTCATAGTGGTCGCGCTTTTCCGAGATCAGGGCGGAGAGATTGTCCGACGCCGAACTGACCCCAGAGTGATTACCGCAAGTCAGCAAATCCAGTCCGCGGTCGGCGATCGAGTTGATGCAATTGTCGAAGTCCACCTCGTTTGCCAGCAGTTCGCCTAATCCCGGACTGAGCGCTTTATTAAACAGGGCGTTCAGCGCGGGTCGGTGGCTATGCACGTCCAGCAACAGGACGTTGTCGCCCCGGCCAGCCAGGATAGTTGCGGCAGCAGCCAGCAGCGTCGATGTGCCTTCGCCCTCCCTGGCGCTGGCGAAACCAAGCACGCTCCACTTCTTTTTCCCTGCCTCGGTTTTGAGGTTCTCCACCGTTCTTTGCATATCGCTGAGAAAAGCTTCAGAAATGGCGAGTGGCCGAGGCTGTAGTTGAACGGCACGGTCCCTGGTTTGCTCGTCGTCTAGAGCGCGGGCATCCCTTTCTCGCTCCTTGTTTTCCCATGGGAGCAAGGTTGCGTCGATTTTGCCCTCGTCGCGGGCTCGTTTCAAGACATCCTGAATATTATCCATGGCCTACCCTTACGTTGCTGAGTCTAAGTCAAAATGTTGAATTTGCTGGCGAGCCAGAGAGCCAGAATGACCGCGCCTGTCACGACGAAAGCGAGTAGCAAAAACAGCGCACACCAACCGAGCCAGGAAAAAGGCTGCGCGACAAACAATTTGTGTTCTGCAAGAATGCGCCGCAGAACATCATCCAGGTTTTTCGGTTGCTGGCCAGTTTGTGCAGACGGCTGGCTTGCGCCGGTGACGCTGATTTCACCTACTGTTCTTGCGATGGTGTGGGTCTCACTGCGTGCGCTGCCATTTGAGTGCCTGGGTTGATGCTGCACGCAGGATTCGGCGACGATTCGGTCGTCGATTGGTTTGACATTTTTCGCGTATCCGAGCAACATGGCGTTGTCGCAGGCAATGTTGATTTTTCTTGGAATCCCCTCTGAGACAGCCTGAATTTGTTCAAGGGCTTTTTTTGTGAACACGCTTCCGTTGTCGGGATAGCCTGAAATTCTGAGGCGGTGCGCAATGTAGGCCGCGGTATCTTCGGCTTGCAGCCGGCTGAGGTCGTATTTCAGATTGATGCGGTCCCGCAGTTGCCTCAGGCTGTGCCTGGAGAGCTTGTCTTCGAGTTCAGGTTGCCCCACCAGCAGGATCTGAATGAACTTTTCATCGTTGGCTTCGAAGTTCGAGAGCAGGCGAATCTCCTCTAGAATATTCTCACTGAGATTCTGTGCTTCGTCCAGGATAAGGAGGGATTTCCTTCCGTTCTTGTGGTTTTGGGTCAGGTGGCTGTGCAATTTGAAGATGAGCTCGGCCATGGTGTAATTCTCGAAACTGATTTTGAATTCTTTGCAGATATTCTGGATGAGTCCTTTTGGACTCAGGACGGTGTGGAAGATCTTTGCCACCTCAAAATCTCCGGGCAGGCACTGCAGCAGAGCGTTGATCAACGTGGTTTTTCCCGTGCCGACATCGCCGGTCAGCACCATGTAGCCGTAGTGCTCGGTCACCGCGTAGATGATTTGAGAAAGCGCCTCCTTGTGCTTTCGGCTGTAGTACAAATATCTCGGATTAGGCGAAAGCGTGAACGGCTTCTCCGTGATTCCGTAGAAATCCAGATACATTACTGTCACCACAAAATATTACTTCTCTTCAGGAAACAACTCGAATACGGACAATTTTAAGATGTTCGCAGCCCGCTGTTTGAACTCTTCTGTCGGCTCGACTCTGCCGTTTTCTACCATAGAAAGGTATGGTGCGCTGCAATGAAGTTTTCCTGCTAGTTCGTACTGCTTAACCCCCAGCTCCCAACGTTTAACTTTGAGCCTGTTCATCGTGACCCCACCTTTGAATCTTTGTACTACGTTCTCCAACTCCCAAAGGCAGGACGTGGCCACGGGTGCAAATCAAAGGTCGCGTACTGAGCCAAGCGCCCTGACGCCGGTAATTTCTTCCAATTCCTCCTGGGAACTGACCGAATGGTCGTTCAGCTCCACGATAAATGCAGCAGCGAATCCACCCAGCAGGCCGACAATCACGGCTAGCAGGATATTCAATAATTTCCGTGGCCTGTCCGGCTTTGTCGGCGCCACAGCCGGACTGATAATTTTGACTTTCACACCGCGCTCGAGTTTCGCTCGAGATAGACGGGCTTCCTCACGCTGTTTCAATAGCATGGAGTAGACTTCGCGCTTGTCATCGATTCCCCGGCTGATTTGCGCCATTTCATATTCTTTTTGCGCGAAGGTGGAAACCTCGCGCTCAATGCCTTCGATGGACTGCCGCAGGGCGCGTTCTTCTGCAATCAGTGCTTTGATTGCTGTTTCTTCCTCACGGATGATTTGCCGGATTTCGCTCTTTATCTTGTCGCGTGTGGCGGCAATGTCCTGCTTCAATTCGACGATTTCCTCGTAAGTCGGCTTGAACCTCTGCAAAAGACGGTCTTTCCGAATCTCCATGTCGAGCAATTCGCCTTTGAGTTTGGCGATGTACTTTTCCCGGCTCGGGCTGTCGCTCACGTCCGTCGATGGGATGCTGACGTCTTTGACCGCTTGGTCAAGCTGCTCTTTCACAACAGCGAGCTTTGCCTCCTTTCCGATGCGCCTGGTGCGGACTGTGGTGACGGTTTTCTCGAAGTCCGCCAGTTTGCCTAACAGTATTTCAAGCTGGGTTTCGGGCGCAATCAGGTGTTCGCGGTCCTTGAAGTTTGCTTGACTTTGTTCCAGCTCGCGCAGCTTCTCATCGGCCATCTGCATTTGCTCTTCGAGGAAACGGTAGGTACCTGACTCGTCGTGCACTTCTGAGCGGTAGCGCAAATAGGTCGCGATGACTTCATTTGCGGTTTGCGCCGCCAGGCGTGGGTCTTTCTCCTCAAATCCGACTGCAATCACGTTGCTGCCACGGCCCAGTTCCACACTCAGTTTCTTTTGAAATTTCAGAATTTCTTTCTCGAATTGTCTGCGGGCTTCTTCATCCTGATCTGCCGGCTCTTGCACAAATCCCAATTTGCTGACAACGCGGGCCGTCACCGGGTAGCTGTTCAGAATCTCCAGTTCGGACTTCAACCAGTCGTATTTTTCATATTGTGACGGAAGATTCATTCTGAATAAGAGCGCCGTATCTGACTGTTGCTCTCGCTCGATGATGATGGTGGCCGTGGCTCTGAATATTGGTGGCATGACGAAACTGGCCAGGGTAACAATCGCAACCACACTCAGAAAGACCCAGACGATCAGTTTCTTGCGTTTGAAGGCTGTTTCAACGAATCGTTTCAGGGCGTCAGACGCCGGGCCTGTCTTGCTTCCGTGGCCATTTGGGTAAGATTGCTGCATGGTCTTGCTCCCGTCTTGATCTAGAGATCATAAAAAAGGACAGCTCTCAAATAGAGGTCGAGCGGTGGCAGAAAGCCGGAGTAAACCTGGCGCATAAAATCCGACGCACTCGCGACGAAAGTCTTTGGCACGTAGATGATGTCGTGCGGTTGCAGATAAATGTCATTGCCAATGATGTCAGACTCCCTTTTTGCCCTCACGGGACGCCGCACGTCCAGCTTTTTGGCTTCAATAGCCTCGCCCTGTCCGCGGCGCAGCACCATGACATTGCCGAGTTTGGCGGAGTTCTTGGTGCCTCCCGCCGATGCCAGCGCCTGTAGCACCGTCATGTTGCGCTGCACCGGATAGCCGCCTGGCGAACTCACTTCACCCAGAACATAAATCTGGTAGCCGCCAAACTCGCGCACAATCACGGTCACTTCGGGTTCGAGCAGAAACTCACCGTAGGTTCGGGTGATGACGCTGTCCAACTCAACTGGCGTCATGCCGGCGACGTGGAGTTCGCCTACTTTGGCCAGACTGACCCTGCCGTCTGGCCGCACCAGCAATGACTCATTGAATTGAGGGTTACGGAAGAATTTGACTTCCAAAACATCGCCAAAGCCCAGGCGGTACTCTGGCATTTCCGACGTAGCGCGGGTAGATGCGAATAAGGGGCCGCCGCCTTTGAGATTGCCCGAGTTCATCAATGGCGTTGGTGCATTACTGCAGCTCCAACACCACAATGAAATGAAGGCACAAGAAAGTGTGGCGAGTCTTCTGCTGTTTTTCATCATTTTACTGATCGCTTAGAATGGGGTGACTGTGGTTTCGATTAAGTCATTTATATCGTTAATCGAGTCGGCGTTACCGCCAAAGCTAGAACAATGCCCGGTCTTGTAAATATATTATTAAGTAATCAGGTGATAAAAAATACCACGTTCGTGGTATTTTGGGCGTTGGCCTTGCTTTATTATATAGACTCGTTGAGATGAAATAATTCCTCAAAATTGTTTGGGCAGCCTAATTGGGCAACTGACGCAAAGCAATCAAAAGGGTTTTAGAGAGTGGGAGAGATTAACAACGCGTGTGCTAATTGCGGGGCGAGGTCGGTAACTGCGCTTTCTGTACTGAAGCCGGTGGAGACGATTTCTCCCAGGATACATGCTGCTGATCCCGATAGGTTTATGTTACAAAAAAAACTGAATCAACACAAGAAAAAAATGTGTCAGCGCCTTATTTTATTATTTCGAAGGTGCGGCCTTTGGTAGATGTTTCCCGTCCAGGGATGAGTTCCTTCAGTTCGGATTCCAGTTCTTTCACCGTGCGATGGCGATTTTCCGGGTCTTTTGACAGAGCCTTCACCAGTATGGCATCCACGGCCTTAGGTAAACTCTTGTTCAGGAATGTGGGCGGTTTTGGATGGTCCACGAGAACCCTCATCCGTACCGTGGCCGGAGAGTCGGCGCGGAATGGATTGGTGCCTGTCAGGCTTTCGTACAGCATGGTGCCGAGCTGAAAGATGTCGCAGGTTTCGTCCAGCTTGGCCTTTTGAATCTGTTCGGGCGAGGCATACGACAGGATTTCGATCTCATTTACGCGAATGTCGTCGTTCGACCAAAGTGGCAAGACGCTGCCATCGACAATCTTGATGTCGTTGTGGGCAACCAGGAAAATGTTGTCCGGACGCAGGTTTCTGTGCCAGACTTCAGTTTGATGGAAGTGCTCCAGGAGCTTGCAAATCCGGGTAAACAGCTCGACGATGAAGTCAACTGGCGCATTTGTCTGGCCGTTCAAGTGGCTGCTCAAGGCTGTGCCTTCGATGAATTCCCGTACCAGATATAAGTTGTCTGCCTGCTCACCAGCGTCGTAAATCACACCAATATTGGGGTGGTTGATCCGGTTGAACTGCCGTATCTCTTCATAGAAATGCTTCTTCAGGCTCGCGAACTGATGCGCTCCGGCCAGGGCTGTTGTGTTAAACGATTTGACAATGACGGGCCGCTCCAACTGAGGATCGTAGCCGCGGAACGTCGAACCGAGTGCGCTCTCTTTCAGGGTTTCCTGGATTTCGTATTTGCCGTACTGCTTGCTCGGCCCGGTTTTGGTAGCAGCAGGTCCAGGTGCGCCATTTTGGAGCTGGTGGACCAGGTGTTCGGCGGGAAAAAACGGAAATTTGAACTGCCCAAGCTCAACCAGGCCGGGGTTGCTGACCTGATTCGCCAGTTCATCGCTGGTACAAATCTGACTGTTTGAGACAGGCGCCTTACCGTTTTGTTGCTCTGCAATCTCATCAAGGTTATGAATTTTGAAGGCTTTTCGGATTTCGCGGATGCCCTCGTGTTCCAAATCGCGAAAGGGAATCGGGCTGCAGTGCAGCGTGATGGTCAGTTCGATGCGTTCAAAGTCCTCGACCACCGTGTTGTAGCGTTCCAGCTTCTGCAGGATTTCGGTTGCGTCTGTCAGCATTTTGCCCGGGTTGGCGCCAAGCGCAATGATGCCGTCTGAGGTTGTACACATTGTGACGCCAGGTTTGCTTGCCAGTTCGGCCGAAATGAGCTTGAGAAATGTCTCAAACGGCAGTTTCGAGAGTTCGGGTTTTGAGTCGTAGTTCGTGATCTCGAAAATAGCCACAGTGTTCGCGCCGGTTTCGGGTTGGACAATCTCCATATCCGCCGCACCGTTATTTTTCTGCACTTTGCCGAGCAGATCTGCCACAAGGCTGAAGGTGGGCTGAATGTGGACGGGAAGATTGATTGACTCCGTCACCTCATCGATTTGTTCAATTGACTTGTCCAGCAGAAAGAATTCGTATTCGTCATCCTTGACCACCTGCTGGTCCTGATTTTTCCGCAACGCGAGGAAGAGATTCTTGAAATCGAGATGTCCTTCCATTTGTACGATTCGCGACAATGGAGCTTCGCTGTTGTGGTATTTCAGGCAGTATTGAGCGTAGGTTGGCGCGAGAACAAAGTATTGCCCGGTCTCTTCAGAACTCGACTTGTTTTCCAACAGAGTGTGGTAAAGCGCCTTCAGATAAAGCTCATTCTTGTTCGACGTCATGTAGAGGTCGCGCAAGATTTCCAGGGTTTCCGCGAATTTTTTGTCGCGCCAGGCCGTGGTGAGAAACAGGGACAACAGATCTGGATTATCGATGCAGTCCAGTAGCGTCTCCCGGATTTCCGGAATGGTGATGGTCTCAGTTGTTTCCTGGAAAATTTTCCCCATCGCCTCACGAATTTGACTCTCGGACTCGGGCTGAAAACCAAGAGTCCGCCGGTAGACGCGTAGAGCGGGGCCTGTGGTGATTTCTTTTTTCAGGAACAGAGAGGCCAGGGTTAGATGCAACTTCTCATCATCTGGCAGGAATGAAGCGGCTTTGCCGTAGGCCTGCAACGCATCCTCTGAGATTGCCTCGGTTTCGGCAAGCGCGAATGCGTAGTTGAGCCAAAGATCAGCATCTTCGGAATTCGTGTTGGTCAACTGACGAAACTTCTCGACGGCCTTGTCATGCTCACCGTTTTCGAGATACGCCCGTCCAAGCGCTTTCAGAAGTTCGACAACTTTTTCGTCTTGCAGATGCTCAGAGTCTGTCATTATGCCGCGCCGCTTTCTAGTTTGCTGATCTTGTTACTGAGTTCCCGCTCCATGATGGCGATGGCGTTGCTATCGGTGCGGCCTTGGTTCAGGTAGTGATTGGCGACGATAGAGTTAATTTCATTTCGCCTTGGCATCAGAATATTCAGTTTCAAGATCATCTCGAAGATTCTAATCGCCACTATGTCATGCCGGTTTTCGAGGAGATAAATATTGGCCAGCGGTAGGTAGAGTTTGACTCGTTCAGGCTTCTTCTCCAGAACGGCCTCGTACACCATGGCTGCTTTCGTGTAATTGCCCTGCAATAAGTACATGCGAGCACGAGTCGTTGGCGAAAACGCCAGGATACCAGCCACCGGCAAAATAAAGAGCGAAAGGGTCGCGCCAATCAGAAGCAGGACGCTCGACGCAGACCCGGTTTCTGCCGTAGTTGCCGTGCTCCTGGCCAGCAGCTTTCGGGCATTTCCCAGCCTGTCCTTGACATCTTTGTACTCCGGATTCAAAAGTTTCACTCTCTCGAATGCCATGCTGGCCTGCAGCCAATCTTGGTTTTGTTCGGCGACAGTGCCTTGTTGGTAGAGATTTTCGAGTTCCGAATTTTGGTCTGGCTGGCGCGCGATGGTATCTCGTATTTCCAGAAGTTGCTCATCGACATCCCTGAATCCCGGGCGCTGGTCCTGGAGCTTCTTGAGGATCGACAACGCCTCTCGCCATTGCTCGTTCTGCACGTACTGCATGGCCTGCCCGTACATTTCATTCAGTCTGGTTTCCTGCTGCCTCAAACGGCCGAGTTCGCGATTTGCCCGGCTGATGAGGTTTGAAACATCTTTGTACCCGGCCTGCATGTTGCGAACGCTGGCCAGATAATTCAATGCCCGTTGCCAATCGCCACGGTTGATTGCTGCCTGGCCGCGTGCATAAGCGCGCTCCAAAGCCTGTGTCTGGTTCTGTGCCCCGGCCTCTCGCCGCAGTTGCCCGAGCCTCGCGTCAACATCCCGAAATGCGGCATCTACATTGGCCACCTGCTCAAATCTGTTGATGGCCTCGTCTATCTCACCGCTACGCATCAATTTTTCTGCCTGTTCATATAGCGCATTCAGGTCGTTGCTCTGTTTGAGACGATTTAGCCCAGCTTCGGCCTGCTGACGTTTTTGTACTGCGTCTCTAAATCCGGGCTGGGTGCTCAGAACTTGGTCAAATGCTCGCACGGCATCCTGAAATCGCTCACTCTGCAAGAGGTCAAGACCACGCAGGTAAGCGTCGTTCACGGCTCGGGTACCGCTTATTTCTGCCATAAGCCTGTCAAACTCCCGGGCATTTTGTGGCCAGAGCTGTCGGCCATCTTCGAATTCCGCCTGAGCGAGACTGTACTGATTCTTGTTCAGATAAACCCTGCCGAGCTCAAGCGCGATTCTTCCTTTCAGGGCACGATTTCCACCACCGAGGTCTTTGGCGCCTTTCAAAGCATCCTGCGCCTTTTCCGGCTTGCCGGTTGCTGCGTAGAGCGAGCCCAGTTCGAACAGAATCCGTCCTTTGATATCGCTGGCCAGCGCGTAGGGATTGGTGAAATAGGCCTTGTTGAGCGCGACTTCAGCTTCTGGCAACAGACCGCCGGCCTTGTAGGCCAGGCCAAGATAAAAATAGGCCTCGACATAATTGGGGTCGAGCTGAGTTGTCTTTTCAAAAGCCGTGATTTGGTCGTTTGTGGCGGTCGCGGCCAGACCTTTTTGAAACCATTCGGCAGCGGTCGTTTGACCGTGAGCCGTAGAGCTTAAGTCAATCAGGAGTGCGAGAAATGCCACCAGTACTTTGGTTCCGCAGTGAGTTTGCAGCCGTCGAGTCATTGTACCTTCGGAGGGGTTGAGTATGGTTCATAAATATTGCGGTTTTGCGGAATGCCGCTAGGGTTCGGCTCGGCGGCAGCAGATTGTCTCAGTTCGATTCGCAGATTTCGGGCTTGCCGCGATTTGTAGGTGACGCCACCGGCTACCCCGAAGAGAAGCATGAATATCGACGCGACAACCACATAGGAGGTCGCACCCGGAGGCTGGTAATTCGAGACGCCCGTGTGCTGGGCATCGGCATAAGTCTGGCCCCAAACAACGTCTGCGCTGGCCAATTCTGAATTGGTCTTGACCGTGTAAATGTGGCCGTCCTGCCTTCGCAAGATCAAGTTCAGGAGGCCATCTCCTCCCATGTCGGCTGCAAGAATGGCCGAGTTGACCGCGTTGGCGTCGATGTGGATTTGCGAAATCAGTTTGCCGCTGGAGCCGTTGAAGGCCAGCACAGAGCCTTGCTGCGTGCCGACCAGGACATCCGTGCTGCCATCGTGGTTGAGATCGACCAGTGATGTCGGAGTGACATAGAAATCCTGCTCATCAGCATAGTGCTCCCACAGCACCTGGCCGACGCCGTTCACCGCCTTGAGGGCGCGGTTTGAGCTGAGCACGAGGTCCACGCTGCCATCGCCATTCAGATCTCCGGCTGCGAGTGACAACGTGGCGTTATCTGAATTCAATTCGCTGTGCAGTTTCTCCTGCCACAGCTTGCGCAGCGCCTGGCCCTCAAGCGCGAGGAAATTACCCGAGGTGGCGCCAACCACCAAGTCTGGCGAATCGTCGCCGCTTAGGTCGAGCAGGGCGATTGGTGAGCGCAGCATGTGCTTAAGGGCTGTTGCGCCGCCCTTTGTCTGGAACTGTGCACCAAAGTCGTAAACGTCGCGCAGGGTAGCCGCGGCGCCATCGACAATTGCAATCTTGCCGTCAGCCGTGCCAACAAATGCCTCGCCCCGGCCGTCGTTGTCGAAATCCGCGGCTGCGGCCACGCCCGACAACTGCAGTCCGGTTTCAAGTGTGCGCCACGACAGCCGAAAGATATCGCCGTGGCCAATGTGCACTTTGCCGTTGCTGGTGCACACCAGGACATCTTGTAAGCCGTCACCGTCGAAATCGAAAACAACGGGTGCGCCCGTAATTCCGGCGCCGATGATAGGGCCGAGCCAGATTTCCGCACCGTTGAGTCCGTCAAGCGCACGCAAACGACCATCGGTGCCGAGAACAAGGGCATCCGGCAACCGGTTGTCGTTCAAGTCGGCAACCACGATCGGAAAATCGCTTTCGATGGCGAGGTGGTCATTGCTCCAAACCGTGTTTTTGGTCAATCCATTCAGCAGCTTCAGCCGCCCCGAAGCTTCCGAAAACAGCACGTTGACCTCGCCGTCTCCATTAAAATCGGCCACGGCCAGGTTGGCGAGTCGGCCTTGCCGTTCAGATGTCGGCTCGCCACTCGACTCGTCCAAATACCAGGTTTCCTCGAAGAATTTGAGTTCTCCGATATCCACCGGAGCGGGACTCCGCATGTTGCACGAGATGCCAAACGTCGTCAGAGCAGCGCAGCCGAACAGAGCGGTCGCGGCCAGCAGAGTTTTCGGCAGATTGCGAATACGCCAGGTTCCGGCTTTTCCAGGAAGTCCTGAGTCTGGCGTCGCACGACTGCACATTCGGAAGATTGTGCTTTTCTGGTCGCTCACGATTTCGATCTCGTCGCCTTCCTGAACCGCCAATTCATCACCTGGTTCTAGTTTGGTCTGGTTGAGATAGGTTCGGGTTTTGCTTCGTTTGTCACTCACAAAGAATTGGCCCTGGCGGTACGCCAGGGTGGCGTGGCGCCGGGAAATGCTAGGGTCGAGGGCGCCTTCTTCGGTGTTGCGGATGACGATGTCATTCAGTGAATTATCGCGACCAATCCTGTTGTCCGCAAGTTTTAAAGGGTAGGTGTGGCCGAGATAGGGACCAAAAATGGTCAAGAGACAATAGGCCGATTGCTTGTTGTTGCTATGTGGCCGTGTCGCGTCAAAACCCGGAGGCTCGAGTACTTCATCTTCAGGAAGCTCCTCGATTTCGTAAAACTCATCCGCCGTGTTTTCAGAGACGAGCCCGGCTTCAGTCGAAGGCGGAGACATGGTTTCGGTTCTGGCTGTGGCGTGCTCCGCTGCTGGCGGGCGTAGACGGTCATCTTCGATGGTATCTTCGCCGATGACTTCAAGCTCTTCGTTCTGGTCAAGGTTGTTGTATACCCTGCTTTCGAAGGTCAGCGTGTGGTCGCCAATGACAATCTGGTCACCATGCATCAACTGGCGTCGATATTTCAGGGGACCGCCGTTAATCTGAACCTCCGTTGTCTCGTCAAGCGGTTCCAGGTAGAAGTTGCCGTTGCGATTGTCAATTTGAAGGTGGGTATCCGCGATATTCTCGGCGTGCAGCAGGATGTCACTGTTCCCCCCGGAACCGACTGTGTAAGCATTTTGCCGGTTATTGAGGTGGACGATCTTGAGCGTCTGGCCTTGACTTTGAACGACTATTTTGGGCATAACTCATTCCTTCTTCGGAGCTGAGCTTTCCCCCCGGATGAAACTAGCTCTGCCTACAGTTTGCTTTTCAGGGTAGCGATTATCTTTGCAACTCGACCGTTCGTTCCCCGGACCGCGGGTTAGTAAGAGGTTCGACCGCCTTGCGACAGTCGAGTTGGGCTCTATTTTCTCGCCAGGCTAAACTCAATCAGGTTCATGTTTGCGCCTGCAATCATGACGGACTGCTCTTGATATTCGTAGCCGTTCTTGCTGGTGCGGACGAGATAGAGGCCGGGCACCAGCGATCCGCTGATTGTCCCCTGGCCGTCGGTGATGTCAAATCTCTCGTTGCCCCGGCTGGCTTTGTCAAGTGGCTTGAAACGAACTTCTACATTATCTAGCGGAGAATGGCTGATATCGTCTAGAATAATCACCGAGTAAAGTCCGGCATCTGGCTGCAAATGCGCGGTGACAACCTTGTCTGACGCCGAAATTTTGACCCTGACATCCTTGTAGCCCGGTTTTGAGAAGACCGCATAGTAGTCCTGGGGCTGCAGATTGACTACAAATGGAGTTTGCCTGCCCGACAGGACAGTTTTGCGGCCGCGTACAAGTTTCTTGACCGTGGCCTTCAGGTCACGGCTTTTGCCGTTGGTGGCGTCATAAGCCTTGAATCTGACCTTCCGGGTGAGACTCGCATATATGTTTTTATCGGTCTTGTCATCGACGGTCAGGCTTATGGTTCTGGAATTGTAGCCTTGTTTGCGCAGGACAATCTTGTGTCGTGCGGCGCTCAGGAACAGGCGTTGGTTGCCGGTAAAGCCAATCGATTTCTTGCTTTTGTCCAGGAAGATGGCTGCATTGGGGGGATTTGAGTTGATGACCACGTATTTCCCGAATGTGCCTTTCACCGCAAAACTCACAGAGGGTTTCTCGGTTCTGGAGAGACTCCACAAGCGGCGGTCTTCTATTTGCTCCACCATTTCGTCTGACTCGATAACAAAGCCATCCAGGTCGCTGAAGCCGGCTTTGGTGAGTTTGATTTCGCACCGGTCACCAATCTCCCAGGTGACTGAGCATGGCGTCGTCTGGCCATATTGGATGTCATTGAGATAGACTTCGGCGCCCGGCGGGTCGGACATGATGTCGAGTGTCGTCCGAAAGCGGAAGGCGTAGGGTTTGCTGCCGCTGCGAATTTTTTCGCCCTGCAACTGCACCTGGCCCTTGCTCGGGATGTGCAGCGATTTCACAATAGGAGTGAAGTTTCCCAACTCGAGTCTGAGTTCGTAGTTGCCCGGGTCTATTTCATCAACTGACAGCGGCGTCTCGCCATCCACCTGCTCGCCATTGAGATAAACCACCGCACCTTGCGGCACGGATTCGATCTTGATTGCCGGCGGCAAAATGAAATCGTAGACGCCAGCTCCCAGGCTGGTCCACTGGAATGCGATATCGAGCAGCAGAAATAGCGCAATCAGGATACCGGAACCGAGTAGCGTGCGTTTCAGCCCGACGCCGTCTCGCGTGGCGAGACGCAGGACATCGATAACTGTATTGACTTCATCTTCCGCATCTGCGTATTCCGGCGGTTTCTCCGTAAGGGATTCTTTGTCGAAATCCTGGAGGGCAGGAAGCTCTTCCGTAATCACGCGATCTTCATCTGCTTCCACGGCGCTGACTTTCGGCTCGAAGGAGGTCGCGGAGGTGCCGCTGTCGTCGCGCGGTGTGTCCAACGTTTCAGCCACACGGTCTGAAGCGGAGGGCGATTCCGGTGAGTCATAGCTCGCGCCAGCGGCTGAGTCAGATTCGGATTGTGCCGGCTGAATGAAAGCGCCCACCATCTGGCCAAGTTCGCGGTCGATTGTATTTGAATCGCAATTCAGAACCAGGTAGGTAACCAGGTCGATGTAGAATTGGTTGGCGTTTTGATATCGACTGTCAAGTGATTTCTCGAGAGCCTTGCCGATGACCTGCTGCATCGGTTTCGGCGTGCGGGAAAAATCTTTCAGCTTGAGCTTGCCATTTCTCAGAGTTTCGACGATCGCACGTTGGTCGTCATTTCGAAAGAATCGCTTGCCTTCCAGCAACTCATACAATACCAGCCCTAGAGAAAAGATGTCTGAGCGGCGGTCGAGTTGCTTGTTTGAATCCACGTGCTCCGGTGACATGTATTGAATTTTGCCCTGCAGGACAACCGAGTCTTCGTCGTCTGCCGTTTGCTTCTGCACGCCGGCAATGCCAAAGTCAATCAGTTTGACCACGCCGTTTCGCGCCAGCATGATATTGCTGGGCGAGATATCCTGATGCACCAGGTTGAGCGGCTCGTGGCTGTCAGTGCTGCTGCAATTGTGCGCATAATCCAGGGCCTTGCAAATTTCCGCGACGATGTGGACAGCGAGATGTTGCGGGATGACGCTGCTGCCATCTTCGCCGCTGCTGAGCAGCGTGCTGAGGTCAAGCCCGTCGATAAACTCCATGACGATGTAGAATTGGCCATCTTCATCCTGAACCAGGTCGAAGATGTGCACAATGTTCTGGTGATTCATCTTTGCGACGTGGCGTGCTTCGTTCTGGAACTGCTCAACGTACCACTCGTCTTTCAATAAATCACGGTTGATCTCCTTGACAGCAATATCCTTGGCAAGAACGTTGTCACGGCCCTTGTAGATAGTGCCAAAGCCCCCGCGTTTGATTACCGAGATGAGCTGATAGCGATTGTTAAGCGTTTTCAGAACCTGCATCTGTTTGCTGCTTTAGTTGCTGCGATAGGTGACTTCTTGTCTGTTCGGGACCCTCGGAAAGTAGGGCGGTGTCCGATATCTGAGCCTGGGGTCGTAAACATGTTTGCGGCGATAGCCGTTAAACAGGGTGCTGCCAACGACCACACCGGAAGCCCTGTCTTCATGGACAACGATGGAGCCGAATATCGTCAAGGTTCCCCTCGGCGGAGCAGCAGCTGCATTCTCGACCTCGAAGTGTCTCCGGGCCAGAATCGCGGCATCGATTTCAATGTTGTCAAAATTGGTTCGCACAAGGACATCCTGGTAGGCTATCAGGCCAAGATAATCATTGGCCCCGCTGATGCTGCGCGGATCTCTAAGATAAGTAATGGAGTTCTCGACATAGATATCTCTCTGCGACACGATGGTCATCTTGGTGGCCAGAACGCCACTGACATGAATGTCCTTGTTGCTGCGATCAAGCATTATCGTGCCGTTTCTGTCGGCGATGCGCATGTTGCCGTTTGCTGCGCCCTGGACCCAGTCATAGGAGCTGTCTGCGTTGAAAGTCAAGAACAGGTCGTCGTCCGCGACAAAATTATGGCCATTGTTGCGGATTACGGTTTCAAGATCGGCGAGAGCTGCGTCATTCGGTATAGGAATATTCGCAGTGTTGAACTCGCGTCCGCCATAGGTTCTCGGTTCACCAGTTCCGGAGAAGTCGGCTTCTTTGGACGATACTTTGCCAATAAAAACCGGATGGCCGTCGATTTGGACGAACGTGTTCGCATGTACAGGGCCGACCAGAGTGTCACCCGTTGAGAAGGTGACGTCGGTCAACCAGTTTTTGTCCACAAAATAGTAGTAATAGGAGAACGCCGGGCGGGTTAGGACGATATTGGTCGTGTCCTTGACCCCGGCATTGTCGCAGGTGATTCTGAGCACATCCCTCTGCACCTCGATAGCGGAATCGACCACAACTTTGGTCATGTTCACCGCACAATTCACCCCATCCAAAGTGAAGCTTTCGGATGTACCGGCCGCCCGAAGTGCTTTGGACAACGCGACGTTGGCAATGCTCTCCGTAGCGTTGCGGGTGATCATCTTCTCATATTGATCGACAAAAACTCTCGAGGAGCGTTGCTGACCCGAAGTTACGTTGAACATCATGGTTCCCAGTACCGTTGAGAACCCCAGGACAATAATCAAGAGTGATTTTCCCATTTCGACCCCCTAAGCTTTAGAAATCCGTGTTGCTGGGTTTTGCCAGGTTTTGCGGCACGATGCGTTTGGTCCAGACTGCGGTCGGGTATTGATTGTTGTTTGGATACCCGTAGGGCAGAATTCCCTCTACCGTCAGCGTGACTTCAAGGCTTCGCACCTCCGCGAAATCCACGGCTACGTTCCCTTGCATATCCAGGAGTTGCACGGAGAAATCTGTGACTCCCGCCGGTGCTTCAATGTCGTTGGCACCATTAATAACCCGGTACAAGATGGCATCGTTTGGGTTGTCGGTGAGGGTGAGGTCAACCGCGTTATCCAGGTAGTAACGAATAGTCTCTGCTGTGCCATTGCCATCGATGTCCGCCATGAATGTGATATCAGCAGTGTCAGGGTTGGCCACAATCGCGGATGCCGCCACAGGCAGACCACTGCCGAGTTTTCGAAAGTCATCTTCCAGGACTTCCATCATCGTTGCAGCGGATTCCTGCGTGAGCAGTTCAATTGTCTTCTCGCGGGAATGCTGTGCCGCATCCCCGTGAAACCTCAGGACGCTGACCAGAAAGAGCGTCCCCAGGCTGATGCTGGCGATTAAAGAAAACATGTCACTCATGGTTTGTCCCCCTAGATTCTCTTATAAGCAAAAACATATTCCGCTTGCACGGAATGCTGCAAAGCGGGAGTTGTCACAACCACGGTCATTCTTTTGTAGAATTTTTTGTCAGTGACCGGAGTGGTTAAGGCCGACTCATCGACGTACGACACCGAGACCGTCGCAGTCATCGCAAATTCACCACCGACGGTGTCGGTGCGCGTCAAGCCGTTGAAATCGTCCACGTCGTCGAATCTCGGGTAGGTTTCTCCTGCTCCATGACCTAAACTCAAACCCGAAGAGAAATCCTTGGTGTCCGTAACTGGCCCGTCGATTGCCGCTTCATCAAATGCTCTGAGTTTCGCTTCTTCGATGAAGCGCTGCGCATAGCTGACTGCCAGAAACTCGGATTGCTGGTCGTAGATCGCCTCGCTGTTTCGGGAAGAGAGCCGGTTTACCGAAAGAGTTGTCAGCGAGAAAACTACCATTGCCCCGACGGTGAGTAACAATTCGCGATGTCCCATGGGCTACCTCCTGCGGCGGGTTGTGCTGCGGCCATTCCTGGCGGCGTTTCCGCCATTGGCCGATCTTAGCTGCCGCACTTTTCTCTCGAATTCCTTGCGCTTTTTATCGATGTAGACTTGTCTTTTTGCAGTTCGGGCAGCAATGCGCTCCGCAATCGTGGGCACGATGCTGGCCTGCAGAATAATCACCAGTTCTTTCTTAACGACTGCATGAGAATTGTAGCCAAACAGATAGCGCAACCCGAAGAACCACGGCGGTAAATCTTTCAAGAGAGGTACGCCGCGGCGGGTGCTGGTTTCCGAGTTCGAAAAAAGACCAGCGATGGCGGTTTCTTCACCGTTGACCAGCAGGACTTGCGTGTTGCTTTCCGTAATCACCTTGGTAACGGCCACAGCGTCCGGATTGACGCTGCTGCGTTCCGCGGCGATTTCGAGGTGAATGAAGGTTGAATCAGGACCGCCTACCACTGTCGGCGTCACCGTCAGGATGGTGCCTGATTCATACTCGGTAAATCGTGTGTTGCCGGCGAAATCGCGCGTGGTCAGGAAGAAGTTGGTTCCGACTTTGATCTTGCCTTCGTGGCCATCGAGTACCTTGATCTGCGGATTTGCGATGACTTCACCTTTGTCCAAGGTTTCGAACATCCGCAGCAGCGCGAAGATATCGAAGGATTGCACGCGGTTCCTGATTTGCACGCCCGTGATTTGGCGGGTTACCTCACTGGCAAAGTTACCGTTGACGCTCACACGGCCATCCTTGATCAGCGACCAGTTGATTCCAGATTCAGTCAGTGTCTGGTAGTCCGCCTCAAAAAACACTGCATGGATTTCGATCTCACGAGTGGCCGTCGTGTATGGGATGACATCTTCTTCTTCGGCGGCTCGCTCGATCAAAGGCAAGATCTCGAAATATCTCGGCTTTTCTTCGTACTTCATCAGATTTGAGCGCAGAATATACTCCAGGGCGCGTTTCCAATACATGTTGTTGACCATTACGCTGATCGGCTTCATGCTCTCGAAGCGATCGACGATAGTCTTGTTCTCATGCTTCGTGCTGAATTGACTAAGGATTTCCAACGCCGTTTTCATCGGCAGAGTCCGGTCGAGCGTCACCCGCTCATCAGAACTTATGAATCTGCCGCGAACGGTTTCCTGTTGTCCAAAACCTGGCTGAACCCCACCCTTAATGAGCACAACCGCGATACCTAGCAAAACCAACAAACTTCTATTCATATGAGTGCTACTTCCAATCAATACTATAATAGTAATCTACCGTCTCTGGTCGATTGTGAGTACAATCCTTTCGGATTTGCCAAACTTGGTGATGATAAATTCCGCCGAATTCGCTTCCTGGCTGATGTTGGCCAACCGACCGAGGTAGACCCGGTCACCGATTTTCAACTGCTTTACTTTGCCCGTGTCGTCCGCCAGAAAAATGGCCGAGGGCGTCACAGCCTTTAGGGAGGCCTTTGCTACATCCACTTCGCCTGGTTGCCGGGCCGGCAAGGTTGGCTTTGCCCGCACTGCGCGAGGTTTGGGCACTTCTTTCCGGGGTTCAATGAGTGGCCGAAACATGTCTGTCTGTCGCGTGAGCGAGCTTGCCTTGGCGTTGGTATATCCCGAGAAATCGACATCTTCTTCGGATTCAGAGGCGACGGAAAACCCGGTCAACTTCATCGTGAATTTGACGTAGTTTGAGTCGTCGCCGCGGCGCTTGAGCGATATGGTGTCTACGATGTAGAGAATAGGCTCGTAGGCCAGATGCCAAACCAGTTGCGCGATATCGCCATAGGGCCCTTCGCCGGCAATAGTATAGACGAGTCGCGTGACGTCATCCTGATCGCTCTTGCTGTTTAGCACAAAGTCGTAAAAGATGTTGAGATTGTTGCTTGAGACAATCCAGTTGATGTAGGACAGCGTGAACGAAGGCTCGTCCGCTGAGATGATGCGTTTGGGCGAGGCATTCAGGTTGGAGGCCAGTTCACCGTGTGCATTCTCAACGTCGGTGAGGCGGCGGACCTCGATCCTGGACTCTTCGAGTTTTTTGCGCACGACCTCGACTTTGATTCTCGAATCCTCGAGCGTCTGCGTATCACTGAAATACCAGAAGGTGCCTATGCCCAGAATCAGAATCCAGATGAGCGCCAGTGTGGCGCTGTTTCGTTTTGCAAACACATTTTCCCCTTTACGTCACGGGTTGAGTTATTCTGTCAGCCGGTATTTTACGATGGTGCTTTCGATGCCGGACTGGGACGACAAACGGCTCGAAATTGTCTTCGCATCACGGTAACTCTTGAATGCCCCGACCAGCATCGCGTACTTTATGACGCCCGAGTTTGAACTCAACTTCGATAGCTTGACCTCGTAGCCCCGGCTTTTGAACTGACCTGATTCTTCCATTGCAGCTTCGCTGGTGTCGAACACGCCCACCCGCAGACCATAAACGTATTTCTCTGCTGCCGTGGCGCCATTTGTGCCTGTTTTTGCCGACAATTTGTTGTTGAGGTTTGCCGCCACTGCCTTGCCGACATTTGCCGGCCCCGGCCGCTGTCCACCGCCATTGCTGGCAGAGTGTCCGTTCGTTGCCCCGTTTGCGGCGCCGTTGCCGGTGCGGCCGCCTCTGGCTGTCCTGTCTTTTTCGTTCGGCCGCTGCTGAATACCTTGGAAGAACGAAGACAGGTCGAATCGCTTTTGGTCGCTGGTTTCGTCCAGGATTTTTTCCAGTTGGAAGACAAAGACATCACTGTCGAGATATTTCGACCGCGTCACCTTCTTCAGATTGGCGCCACCCATGGCGCTTGCTAACGCTGGAATTCTATCACGCCTTCGGGAGACGCCTGAGATCGCAGCCTTGCCTTCTACCTTGCTGAAATCCGTTATCCACAAGTCGCCAGTCTGCCGAATGTCTTTGCCGAGCGTCTTGATAAACTCCGCGGTCTCATTGAAACCAGCGCTGAAGCTATCAACAAGGGCCATCTTTTTTTCGAGATGTACGATCTGGTCGTCAAAAGTGTGGACTCGTTGTGTCAGCGATTTGTTGTTGTCGATCTGCTGCTGCATGCTGGTGATTTGACGATTAACTTTCTGGATTTCCATATTCTTGGCTACCAAAGCCCACGTGAAAGAGAAGGCCGTTGCAGCAAGCAGAAACAGGAACAGGTAGCCATGAACTGCCAGCTTGGGCATGGTCTGGCGCTCAAGAATATACTCCGGCAGCAGGTTGTGATTCTTCTGTTTGTAGGACCGTTTCAGCAGGGCCTTCCATGCCAGCGCAATGGGGACTGCATAGCGTGAAAACAGCAAACCACGGTCCTTGAATCTCAGGTCGGACTGAATCTTTTTGGAATTCAAATAACCGGTTACGGCAGATGGAAATTTTTGTCTGAAGTAGTACTTCGCTTTCAGTCGCGATGAGTGGCCGGCCACCAGAATCTTGTTCAACTCCGGGATGAAGTAGTGGTCCTGAGCGAAAATCATCTTGCTGTAGATGACCTGCAAAACGTCATCCGACATGCTGCCGGTGTGAACGATGGGTGTGATGTGAAAGATATCGCGACCCTTGAGAAAGATCACGCGCGAAAAGTCCTGCTCGATATAAACAATGGCCGTGATCTCGTCTTTTTCGAACTTGTAGATTTCTTTGACCAGTTCGGAGAGGGCAAGCTCGTTGGTGTCCATCAAGACCAGGTTGATTTGGTTTGAGCGGAACTGGTTGACTTCCTCGATCAGGTCGATAATTGGTGGGTGATGCTCGTAATCGACCTGCAAAACCTGCTCGTCGCTGATGTCGATATAATTGCTTCTACGTCCCTCTTCGTTCTCATGCCCCCAGATATCGATGCGGTCTTTGAAGCGTTTCTTGCGGCTCGACGGCAACTGATCCTTGTTCAGAGTGTCGTACTTAACGGTCAAGTGCGGTGAGTTAATGGCAACATTGGCTTTGATATCCTGGAATTTGTCCAACAGAGCATAGATCTGGCTGACACTCTTGTCGCGTTCCGAATTGGATGACAGCTCCGGGCCGTCATCGTTATCCTTTTCGACCCGTGGCTCGTCAATATCGAAGGCATTTTCAAGGTCGTTGAACGACTTCGCGCTGCCATTTCCGACTTCGTCCACGCGTTCAAGGGGGGCGTCCAGTTTCGTCGACTCCAGGGCTTTGATGCGCGCCTTGCCTCTTACAAGAGTCAGGAAGGCTGCCCTGACCTCATTGCCATTGATGGTAATTCCGATTGCGTGCTTCGGCTTCATATTCGCTTAGTAATTGTATTTAACCAGTTCTTCGAATCGTTTCTTGTTGTTGGCGTTGATGTAGGCTTCAAAATATGAGATTTTGTTGTCCGCATACAAACGCGACAGGTCCTGCTCAAGTGTGTTCATGCCCTGGTCGCGCGACTGCTGGATAATCTGGTAGATTTCTCCCAGGTTGTTGTTGCGAATGGCCGTCCGGATGGCGTTGTTGCCGAGCAGTACTTCCTTTGCCAGGACCATCTTGCCGTCCTCGCTGGGTATGAGTTTTTGGGAGACGACGCAAGTGAGCGTGTCCGCCAGACGTGTCCGGATGCGCGCCTGCTCGTTGTGCGGAATTTCTCCCAGGATTCTATCGATACTCTCCACCGCGGACGACGTGTGCAGGGTGGAAAAAACCTTATGGCCGCTGTCAACAACTTCCAGCACAGTCATAATCGTCTCGGCATCGCGCATCTCACCAATCATGATGATGTCGGGGTCCTGGCGCAAAGCCTGGATGGTGCCTTCTTTGAACGAATGCACATCGCGCCCGATCTCGCGGTGTTTGACGATGGATTTGATCGGCTGGTGCACATGTTCAATCGGGTCCGCGATGATCACGATGTGCGCTTCCATGGTGCGGTTGTTGGCATCGATGATAGAGTCGAGCGTTGTGCTTTTTCCCGACCCCGTGATACCGGTGACCAGAATGAGTCCTGACTTCTGGTATTTCAGACTCAATGTCTTCGCCACTTCCTCGTGAAACCCAAACTGCGGAAAACTGATGATGGTATCGTTTATCCGCCGCATGTTGACCGCGGCATGGGTCAGGTCGAAATAAACCGTGGCCCTGAAACGAGTCCAGGTGTTGGCCTCGGGGTCATAAACCCGATAGGAGAAATCGATGTTTCTCTGCTTGAACAGCTTCAGCCGCTCCGGCTCGGTCAGCAGGTTGAGAATGAGCATATCCGTCTCTTCAATGTCGTATTCCTGAAGAGTGGCGTCGGCTGTTTTGACGCCGACGCATCGGAACCAAACCAGATTGCGGCAACCCGGGCCACCGAGGTCGATGTCCGAAGCCCCGATTTCCTTCATGCGCAACAGAAATGCGTCGAAATGGTTTTTGAGCGCAAGCTTGGTTTCTTCGGGCTGGTCCTCGAGCAATTCCGAAAGATACTGCCACCTGTCTGCGGTCAGCGGCACCTTCTTGACATCCTCGCCAACCTTCGCGACATATTGCCTGCTTGTTTGAAAATCCATGCTCAAGCTAAAACACCCTCATTTTCATCTGAAGACATACCTTCTCAGCCTTCCACCGTCGCGGAGATAATTTCGTCCATCGTTGTCAGCCCTGCGATGATACGCATCTTGCCCGAGTCACGCAGGGAAAGCATGCCTTTGTTCGCGGCCATGGTCCGGATACCGTCTTCGTCGATGTCCGACTTCGCCGCCAGAATAAGTTTGCGCATTTCGCGGTCGAACAGCAGTGCTTCGCTGATTGCAACCCGGCCGCGGTAACCGTCGAAACAGTCATCACAGCCGACCGGCTCGAAGAACTGTGTGCGCGCTATTTCTTCCTTCGCAAAATTCATTCTGAGGAGTTGGTCGGCATTGGGCTCATCGACAGGCCGCTTGCAGTTTTCACATAGTTGTCGCACCAGCCGTTGCGCCATCACCAGGTTGATGGCATTGGCGATCAGAAACGGCTCGACACCTAGCATGTATAGTCTGGAAATCGCGCTAGGCGCATCGTTGGTGTGCAGGGTTGAGAATGCCAGGTGACCCGTGTTTGCGAGCGAAATTGCGATTTCAGCGGATTTCAAATCACGAATCTCACCAACCATAACGATGTCGGGGTCGTGGCGCAGGATTGAACGCAGAGCGCCATCAAAATCAAGCTTCGGGTTCAGTTTTACCTGTCGCGCGCCACCGATGAGATATTCAACCGGCTCCTCGACCGTCAGCACGTTTTTGCTCGGATCCATGACGTGGCTTAGCGCCGCCACAAGCGTTGTACTCTTTCCGCTTCCCGTTGGGCCGGTCAGAATGATCATGCCTTGCGGTTGCTCGATGGCTTTGCTGAAATCGCTCAATGCTTGATCCTGCAAGCCGATTTTCCCCAGATCCGTGATGACCTTGCGGTCGTCGAGAATACGGATAACCACACTCTCAAATTTGCGGTCGAATTCGATACCCACAATTGGAATGACCGAGACACGGAACCGGATGTAAAAGTTGTCGATTTTTCGCTGGATGTAGCCATCCTGGGCAATGGAGCGGTCAAATCGATCGATGTTGACGGCGCGATCTTTAACCACCGCAATCAGCGCCTCAGGCTTGATTTCGGACTGGGTGTACCAGTGGATGAGCTTGCCGTCGATTCTGAAGAAGATATCGGTTTGGTTGCTATCCTTGGGGATGACGTGAATGTCGCTGGCGCCCCGGCGAACAGACTCTACCAGCATGCCTTCTACCAGATTGACCAGCCGGCTCTTGTTGATTTCAGCGTCGAGCTGGTCTTCGTCAACTTGTTTCTTGTCGTCGTCGAAGACTTCAATTTCTTCCGCTTCATCGAAGATTTTTTGTAGAAACTCGTTGTTCGAGTGGAATATTTCGTGAATGAGATTCTCGATGTCCTCGAGCGGAGCGTACGCAACATCGATATCCGCGATGTCGAGTTTTCTAGCCGCCGAGTAGAGGTCCTGATTGGTTGGATCACCCGTAACCAGCACGAGCACGTTTTTCTTGTAGTGGTGCCACTGGTAGGGCAGAACCTTGTTTTTCAGGAGGTCATTCGAAACATCATCAGGCATGTTTAGAACGATTTCCTTGATCAGGTCGATGCGTTCCCGGGGCACTTTCTCCGGGGTAAGATCGATACTCGGAAAACCGTAGAGCTTCGAGATTTCAAGAAAAATCAGGTGGCGGTCCACTTTCAAATCATCGATCAGGATGTCGATGAGTTTGCGTTTGGCGTTGCGCGGCTCGCGGCTTTGAATATCAGACGCCCTTTGCAGGCTGGCCTCTGAAACAACCCCCTGCTCAATCAGGGCTTGCGACAGTCTTCCAAGCCCCTTGGTTTGCGGCTTCACGTTGATTTCAGCGGTGATTGTCGATTTTTCTGATCTTTTGGCCATTTTCAGTTCAGTTGTTGCAACCCTGACAGGGTTCAAAACCCTGTCAGGGTTATTTCAAAGTTGTGTGCTTGACATCCCGCTGGACGCCATTCGACAAGCTCAGGACATGCTTCGCAAATCGTCTCCCTTCGAAGGGGGAATCACGCGTGGCTCTTGTCATGCCCGCATGTTTCTAGCGGGCGTCCAGGCTCAAAGCACATTCGTGGATTCCCGCTACAAGCATGCGGGAATGACAGTGAGGAACTTTCCGGTTCGAAACCAATTCCTAATTCCTAATTCACATTTCACAATTCTCATCAACTATCTCGTCAGTGGCGATGGCGGACTTACAAAGCCAATTTCCGATGAAACCAGCGTCAACCCCACGACCATGAGCGTGATGATGATGGAGACCCCCAGATTGATGATATCGACCAGCTTGGCCATCTTGTGTTTGGTCTCCTGCTCATAGTAGTTGGCAAGCTGCAACGCCGTGGCCCGCAATGTCCCAGACTCCTCACCTGAGCGCAGTCTGCGGACGGCGGTTAGCGTAAAACAATTGGCCTGCACCAGACACTCCACAAAACTCTTGCCCTCTTTCAGCATTTTCGGGATGACCATGGCGGTAATCTGCTTTTCGATGTATCTGTTGCGGCAGGATTCAGCCGCAACTCGAATCGCCGTGATGTTTTCGCCCGAGCTGCTGTAGAGCGAATGAAACACGCGCGAGAAGATTTCGATGCTTGTTTTTTGCATGATCTGGCCGACCACCGGGACTCTGATGATCGCCCGGTCAAATGCATATTTACCTTTTTCCGTGCGCAGGTAGTTGACCAGCAGCAGGATGGGTATGATAAATATGGCGGCCAAATAGCCCCAGTTGTCCTGCAGGAAATTGCTCAATTGCATGGTCGCTGCCGTCATGGGTGGCACTTCTATCTTGTACTTGACCAGCATGTCGGTCATCTGCGGGAAAATGTAGGCGATGTAGAACCCGACCGCCGCAATCATGCCGACCGTGACGAACGCCGGCATGAACATCACGCGGCGGATGTTGGCCTTGAATTCGTCATCGCGTTCCAGGAATTTGGCTGTACTTTCGTAGACCGCGGCCATGTTACCACTCGTGGACGCCACTGCCATCATGTGCGCCGCGAAGGTCCCGAAAACGTCAGAATGTTTGCTGAACACCGCCTGACCTTCGCTGCCGGCTTTGAGGTCAGACTGGATGTCGCGAATGGTGTCGCGCAGCCGCTTGTTGTCCGTATCCTCGGAAACCAGGGTCAGAATTTCGTCAAAAGGGAAGTTCTCTTTCAGCAGGTCCGAGCAGATGCGGATGAACAGGATCAGATCCTTGCTCGGCACCTTGGCACTGAAGTTGAAGAGCTTCTTGCGTACATAATGGACCCGGTAGCCCATTTTTTGCAATGCGGTCTCAACCTCGGCCTTGGAAAACGCTTTTTGCTCGCCAAGCCGCGGTTTTTCGCGGGCGCGCTGAACTTTGTAAAGGAAAACGCTTTTCTTTTCAAGGGCGTCTATTCGAACGCCCTTTTTCTTGACCAGCTTGTCGATCTGATTCTTGACTGTCTTGTCATCCGGGCTAAAAACGGTTCCCTGGATGCGTCTTCCCGTTACATTGACTCCTGTGTATCGATACTCCGGCACTCGACGTTGCTCCTCAATGATGACTCACAAAAAGATGTCTTACAAAGTTGAATAAGGGCAACTCACGAAGCCGTGAGTTGCCCTAAAGTTCGATACCTGACAGATAGGTTTGCCTATCAGCAGCAGTTACCGATTGACAATGGTGGTGACTACACTGTCACGGAACGCTGCGACCTGAATGGTGGCGTTTGTTCCATCTTGATCAAGATCCTCAACACCGATTCCCTGAAATACGATAGTGGTTGCGTTACCTGCAGTTGAGATCGTGTAGGCGCCATTTTCGTTGGCGGCTGGCCATCCAATGTTGGCTTGCAGATCAAGTCCTGTAAAGTCATTGCCGCCACCGCCGGTCAACGCAGGCTTGCGGTACCAGTCACGTGCGCGTTCAGAGATGACCAGCAGATCCTGCATAACTGCGTCAAAGTTGGCCTGTCCCGCGCTTGTGGTAACGATGTTAATGCCAACAGCAATCGAAATGCCCACGATGATTGTGCTTAAAACGATAAGCAAAAGTTGTTGTTGTCCCATGAGGTGTTACTCCTTAATTTTGGTTGTTGCGGTTTGAATTGGTGGTCATGTTCATTCCCCCGGTTGCTGTTTTACCACCTCCTTCCCGGCTCGTGGGCGCGCCGGACGTTGTGTATTTTTTTTTGTTCTTGTATCATCTCTTTGTTCTTGTTCATCTTTGACTGCAAAAACTAATCCCCCTGTCCCCCCTTTGTGAAAGGGGGGACGCTTTTTAGCGGGTTTTGGGTTAGACCGCAATTTTTGCGGAATGTCCAAACTCGAAGAGGCTTCAAATGACACGCAACGAATCCGGCCTCCCGCCTCCGGTTTCCGGCCTCCGTCTTTAATCCGGCCTCCGTTCTCAATACGAATCCCTCGATTGCGCAATCTGATGATTAAAATTCGAAAACAGAATGCGTTCGAAGTTCTTTTTGAGCAGATCCACAATCTGATCTCCCGATTGAAACCGTTTTGCGGGGTTCTTCTCCAAACACTTCTGTACCAACGCATCGCAGAATCGCGGAACTTGTGTGTTCAATTGCGATGGCGGCGGCGGCTCTATGTGCAGAATCGCGTCTTCAAGGCTCTGGTAGTTTGCGCTCGCAAACGGGTGCTTCATCGTAAGAATTTGGTACATGATGACGCCAAAGGCGAAAATGTCGCTACGATTGTCTCCTTCATGGCCATGCACTTGCTCCGGCGCCAGATACAACTGGTCGGAGTCTTCCGGCATCGGCCGGTGAGTTTGGTCTTCAAACAGCGTGCTTGGGATGAGGAAGTCCATGATTTTGGTTTCATCATTCTGGCAAACCATGATATTGTTGGGCTTCAGGTTGCGGTGAAAAAAGCCGAAGCGATGGCTGTAAACCAGCCCCTTGAACGTCTGGTAGATGATTTTGATGAAACGTTCCGCGTTGAAATTTCCGCCCGTGAACACCTCTGTGATGGGTACGCCTTCCACATATTCGCGCGCGATGTAAGTGAGCGCCTGATCTTCATCGACTTCGTAGATGGTGACAACGTTGGGATGATTGAGCTGTCCCAGAGCCGTTGCCATCTTGTAGAATTCCTCTTTCTGCGGGTTGTTAGCCGGCAGAGAGTTGAACGCTTCTGACTGAATCACTTTAATGATTACGAAGCGCTGCAGGTTGGCATCTTTGGCTTTGTAGACCTTAACCGCGCCTTTACCACCGACTTCCGCAAGCAACTCAAAGCGTCCCAGTTTCTTGATGTAGCCAAATTTGAGTTCATCGATTGGGTTGCGCCAGGCTATCTCAGACAGACTCAACTCTTCGGGCAGGAACTTTGTTTTGAACTGACCCAACGAGTTGACCTTGAACCTGTTCGAGCTTTTGATCTCGCGAGTGGCTTTGGCGCTGAGAAAAATTCTATCTGTTTTTTGAAAGACGCGGCCGTACATGGCCCGGTCGCGGGCTGACAGGTCGTTCTCGCCAACCGTGCCAATTTTGATTCCGACGCTCAAATCTCGCAGGGTCTGTTCGTTGTTGCCATTCAGCCCTTCTCGTGCGTGGTGGATTCCGACAGCGAGATGCACCTGCTCCTGCGGTTCATTCACAAAATTGTAGCGGTTCAAAATGTTGAGCAGATCGACGGCCAGCGACACGGCCTGCACAACATCGTTTGCAAAGACCAGAAGGCCGTTGGCGGTTGCCCAGACGTTTGCGACGTGAAACTTCTCCAGGCTGTCCGCGACCACGACAAGGAATTTTTTGCGGATTTGGTTCACCTGATCAACGCCAAATTGGCTGCGGACTTCCTCAAAGTTGCTAAGTTCGATTGTCACGAGAATGTCTGCATCGCCGGGAACGTCGAATTCGCCCGTAACTTCATTCTGCTGCGAGAAGATGGAAGCGCCATCCTTCTGAAAATCTTCAAAGGTTAGCGGGGACCGTGGCGTGTCGCTTTTGCTGGACGGGCCTTCGAAGGAATTGAGTTTCTTCAGGACCTCGCGATTCAGATGAAATGCTGATGGCGGAGGCGTGCCGCCTGCCTGCCCGAACTGAGACTGTTCAAGCGATTGGTAAGCGAATATGGTTTCCGTCTCTACATCGCTGTTGGCTTCCGTCGCACCCCAACAGGCTTTCTCAAGGGAGAATCGTTTCAGCTCCAAGAAGAAACTGACGTCTTGCAACGTCTCGAATCTTCTGGTTTGTGAAAGTTGGTCGGCGACCATTTGTTTGTCGATGTAGCTGAATCGCACGCTTTGGTTGTTGCAGTCGCAACTGAATTTTCTCTCGAGATAGACGCGACACAACAGATTCAGGAGTTCCGTGTTGTTTTCCGTCAGGTCGAGCAACTTCTTGATCCGGTTGGTGAGGTCGTGGAACTCCTCAACCTCATAAGAAGATTGAACGTGCATTTGAAGGAACCGCGGCAGGTAGCCTGCGCGATCGATCAGCCGCCCTGTGATGTCCCGGCATTTTTCAAATTCTTTTTGGCTTAAATAGATGATTGACAAGTGTTCCGCCAACTTTTGAAACTGCGGTGTGTCCTGGCGTAGCGCCATCTCGTAGACGAGGATAGCGTTGGCGTCCTCTCTTTTCTCTTTTAAGAAGGTGTTTGCCAGAATATTGTAGATTTCGGAGTTGTCCGGCTCGTAGCGGATAGCCCTCTGGTAGATCACGATCGCTTTTTCATCGAACTGCTTCAAGCCGATAAGCGCTTTGCTGAGGCCGGTATAAATATGCTGGTTTGCAACCTTGAGGCTCAACAACTGGTTGTATCGCTTTGCGGCTTCGCCATACAAACCCTTTTCAAGGTAGGCGTCGCCAAGTGCCATGATCATGATGAGTAAGTCTTTGTTGTTTCTGGCTTCCATCGAGATATCTAAATCAGGTGCTAAATCGCAAAATTTCTCATGCGTTTGAGTTCTTTGTCAACTGCGCGTTCGATGAATCGAATGGCGTCCGTGTCTTTGCGGCCCTCTATGATGTAGTGTTTCGCGACCACCGTATACAGCTCATCTCGCCACTCGAACGGCACCTTGTAGCGCAAGATCAGTTCGAAGGTTCTCAGAGCACGTTTGTCGCGTCGGTTTTCGAGGTAGTAGATTCTGGCCAGCTTGGGGTACAGGTGTAGCCTGGCCGGGTCCTGGGCGATTAGGCTTTCGAAAAGCTGGCCGGCCTTGCGGTCGTTGCCGCGCCAAATCCAGAAGTTCGCCCGCAGTTCCGGAGAAAACCACATCAGGCCGAAGACGAGGCTCATCATCAGCAAAATGCCCGGTAGAGCAATCAAGACTATGTTGTTGATGCCGCTCATGGATTCTTATCTGCTCCCGGAGAGCCCGGCCAATTCGGGGAGTTGTACGTTGGCTGTTTTGTGCATCACGTTATTCTCAGAGTCGATTAGAAATATCGAAAAATCACGCTGGTTACTGCCATTTTCACCTGGTTGATATGGCAAGTAGCTGTCAAGCACCGTACCTCGTTCATCCAGTTTAGCCTCCTTGAAGTCCCGCGTACTATTGAAGAAGACCACGGCCATTACCGCGTCGCCGCGAAGCCTGGAACGAGTGATGGGAGCCTGGCTTGCCTGAATTTGATTCGGTGGCGCCGCTCGTCCTGCCGAAGTCGTGGTTTGCGGGCCGCCGCTGCGCGCACGCGCAGGGTTGAAGCCTTGCAGTGCCATGCCGAGCAGAAAACAAAGCAGGCCCGTGAGCAAGACCATCACGGGGACCATGAAATTGCGTCTACTAAGTGTGTTCATGATTGGACTCTGATTCATATTTAACTGTGGTTCGTTGTAGTTGGTCTGGATGAACTTATCGATTTTTTGGCTGAGTTTATCGCCTTCTTCCGGGATGGTCGTGGAAACTCCCTGGCGCTTTGTTTCCCTGCTGTTCTGATTGATGCGTGCGACCGCCACGGTGACATTATCTGATCCGTCACGGCGAAGCGCCCTCTGAATGAGCTGGCGGGTCGCCGCGTCGATCGACCCGTTGCTCTTGTCAAAAATTCGTCTGATGTCTTTTGCACCAACCGTGTTGTGCATGCCGTCCGTACAAAGCACGTAGGTGTCATCCGCCTTGTATTTTTCGCAATGTACATCGATTTTGACCGTCGGTCCCGTTCCCAGCGCCCTGGTGATGACATTCTTCTGTGCAAATGTTTCGATCTGCTCTTCGTTGATTTCCTGGTCTTCAATAAGCTCGTTCAGCCAGGAATGGTCCTCGGTAAGCTGAAACACCTCCTTGTCGCTGACTCTGAAGATGCGGCTGTCACCGACGTGAATCATGGTGGCAAACGCTTTGTCCAGGGTCAGGGCCACGACCGTAGTACCCATGCCCCTTAGCTTGGAAAACCTGGTAGAGATGTTGTAGATACGCCGGTTTGCCAGCCGGACAGCTACAATCAAACGGCGGGTAGATCTCGAAAGGCTAAATTCCGGATCATAGAGGAAATACTTGGTGTACTCCTCATCCATGTTCTGGAAGACGTCCTGTATGGTCTCGACGGCGATCTTGCTGGCAAGGCCTCCCGCGACCTGACCACCCATGCCGTCACAGACAATAAGCAGGTTTTCGTCTTTGGAAACATAGAAGCTGTCCTCATTGGCCTTTCTGACCTTGCCAACATCGCTGTAGACAGCTGTTGTGGTTTTAACTCGTTTCTCTTTGAGCATTCCGAAGGGTGCGCGTTTCTAACATCACTAGAATTAGTAGTAGCTCAATTTTCGCCGGCTCTGTCGCACCACATATTGCACACCGCCCAAGACAAGGATTGCCAGCAATGATAGGCCTGCGACAACCATTTCATGTCTTGCGCTGGTCGGTTTTAGTAATGATGCGTTCGAGTTTGAACTGTTGCCGAATGTCTGTCCCCAAACGACGCCGGAAGGAATCCGTGCGTTTGTACCTAATTTATAGAACCTGCCGTCCTGTTTCAGAAGAAGAATATCAAGGGAATGATCGTTGTCGAGATCGCCAATCAGCGGCCTGCTCATCAGTTCGCCGCGGCCGACATCGTAGCCAACCAGAAGCCGGCCTGTTGCTCCCTCGTGAATGGAGAGCCGGCCGTCCTGAGTCACCGCCAGAACGTCAGCCGTGCCATCCTTGTCGAAATCCGCCAGAATTGGATGGGTAGCAAAAGGAGAGTCTGGGCGGGCAGGCGTCTCCCAGATAACCAATTCCCGGTCGGGTCCGCTGCCTTTGCCTTTGAGGGCGCGTAAGACGCCGTCCGACGTCTGTATCAGAACATCGTTCAGGTTGTCGCCGTCCATATCACCCATGGCCATGCTTTGAAACGACTGGTCCGAAGATATCTGTTGGCCGTCGTGCAGGGCAAACCACATCCGCGACAGATTGGCGCCGTTGACGGCAAGCAAATTTGCCTGTTCTGTTAGCATGGCGAGGTCATTGATGCCGTCTCCGTCAAAATCGCAGGCAGAAGCCGGGAATCTCAGTTGATTGTTCTGGTCAAAACTGCCGGTGGCTTTGTTCAATTCTTCGTTAATGAAAATTTCTTTTACGAGGCTGTTGTCAACGGCATCAATGATCAGCAGCTTGCCGGTCTCTGTGCCGACCAGAAGGTTTGGCAGACCATCGCCCGTGACATCTCCCGCACTGGCCACGGACAGGATGGGGTCATCGAGGTCCATTTGAACCCAGCGATTGTTGTCAGGGCCGGACAGGCGGAAGTAGATGCTGCTTTCCACGGAAGCCACCGCCAGATCCATCATGCCGTCGCCGCTAAAATCGGCAACGACTGGAGGGCCGTTCAGCGGGCCGGCCAGGATTGGGCTAACCCAGATTTCCGCGCCCCACCTGCCGTCAATTGCGTGCAATCGCATGTCTTTGGCTAGAACCACAAAATCTGGCAAACCAGCGCCGTGCCAGTCCTGAGTTGCGATCGGAAACCCCTGCACCACCAGAAAGTCATCGTTTACCCAGAGCGGCTGTTTCGATTTGCCGTCGATGCATGTCAAAAAACCAACGTTGTTGATGTAGGCGAGATCGACATATCCATCGTTATTGACATCTGCTAATGCAGGGTCAAGGATTCCTCTACTTGCCTCGTGTTTGGAGTCGATGTCGCTTGCGCCCCAAACGGTTTCCGTTAAAGTCAGCTTGTCTGGCCGGCTGGTAAGGATGTTCCAGTTGAGGAAAGATTGAACCAGAGCGAACATCCCAGCCAACACGACTATTATGGAAACCGCGTTGAGCATTGCCAGCCGGTAGCGCACAAACCAACTGCCTGCTTTTCTGGGGAAGCCGTAGTCCCAATCATCTTCAGCAACCATTCTGAAGATGTGGCTGGCGCCGTCGCTCTTGATCTCAAGCTCGTCTCCGGGCCGCACCCGGACTTCATCCATAAGCTCGAGTTTGGTCTGATTAATCCACGTTCGGCTCATGCTGCGTTTGTCAGAGATAAACCAGCGATTGCTTTTGAATTTCAGGGTAGCGTGGCGTCTTGAAATACTCTGATCGAGCTTGCCGCGCGAGTTCTTTTTAATGACGATATCATTGAATTTCTGATCGCGGCCGATTCTGGTTTCGGGTTTCTTTATCTTGAACTTTCGACCCAGGTAGTAGCCGTTTATTCCAAGCAAATAGAGCGCTTGCTTGTCATGGTTGATATCAGCATCAGCACCGCCTTCAGATTCCGGGGAGCTGTCTGAAAAGAAATCAGCCTGAGCGCCATTGTCCATCGACCAGGCATCAAGGGTTTCATCCCCGGTTATCAGGGCCGGCGGTTCTTCATCCCACGAGGCGGCTGGCACTGTCGGCGCGACCTCAGGCTCAGGTCCCGTCGATAGGTCGAGCATGGATTCAGATTGGTGCTCTACGTGGTAGCCGTGGCCATTGGTAGCTGCCTTCTGTGAGTATTCGGGGCTTTGATTCGGTGCCGGCGCAGTGAGACTATCTTCCCGCAATTGCGGCGCAGAACTCTGGCGCCCGACGCTTTCTGGCGGGTGCGAATGCTGCGCGCGCGTGTCGTCTCCCGGTGTTGAACCGCTCGCAAGCCAATCGTTTAGCAGCAGCAGGGAAGGCACGCCGGACATCCGTTCGTTGATGTTTGCATGGCGAGCGGGCTGAACCGCCGCGGGCTGCTCGTGAGGAACACCGGCCGGTATGGTCGATGCAGCGGTCTGAACTGCTGCTGCGGGAGGGATGCCGGCGGCAAAGAAGACAATGGTGTGTTTCCCCAGTCGTACTTCGTCGTTGGTGCTGAGCTCGGTTCGGGCCGAAATTTTGTCACCGTTGACAAATGTACCCCACTGACTTTGCAGATCCCGAACAAAATAAGAGCCATTCTGTTGTTCAAACTGAAGATGAAAAAACGATATGATGTCATCTTTGATGATGATGTCGTTGCCTTTTTCACATCCAACTGTGAACGCCTCAATGTCTTCGGGGACCGCGAGTTTCTTTACCAGTTGGTTCCCCCTTTTAATGACTAGCTTTGGCATTGCTCCGCCTAGTTTGATGGAAAAATCTCAAAAATCAGGTTCAGTGGCTGTCCCGCCCGCACCTGGACTTGCCGGGTGAGTGCGTTGTAACCGGGCCATCTCGCTGTGAAAGTGTAGCTGCCCGGAGGCAGGCTTCCTGTTCTCACGCCGGTGATGTCGGTTCGGCCCAGGGCCGTTTCTTGAGTCCCGGATCCATTTGCGGACAAATAGAAGAGTTCCGCGCCAATGATCGGCTGCTCTGTCAATGCATCCAGGACAGCGACTTCAAACGTGGTGCGTAGCGGCTGCAGTTCAACCACGACCGTTCGTTCGCTTGCCTTAATGGCGATTTGCCTACGCTCGTATCCCGGCTTGGAAAACACAGCCGTTAGCTGCGTTGCCGGCAAGGCAAGATCGATTGGCGTTTGGCGACGGTTGCGGACCAACTCTCCTCTTGTATTCCGAACGCTGATTAGTGTTGCAGCAATATCCCCCAGGTTATTTGCAGTTCCATCACGGGCTGAAAGCCGGACCATGCGAGAGAGCACGACCTGAAGCCGACCATCAGAGGCCTCATCGACCTGCAATGTTCGGGTTCGACTGATAAAGTTCTTCTTTCTGAACTCCAACTCGTGCCGGCCGACTGGCAACAAAATCCCGCCACTACTGCCCGAGATTCCGATCAATTGGTTCTTGGCCTTGTCAAAAATCTCTGCACCCGTGGGCACAGACTCGACGTGAACTCTTTTTCTGAAAATTCCGGTAACGGCATAGCTTACATAAGTATCATTATATACATTCAACTTCCACAATCTGCGGTCATCGACGTTGTCAAAGCCTGATTCTGTGTCCAGAGAGTAATTGGACAGTTTTTCGAAGCCATTTTGCTGCAACTCGATGTTCAATGGCTTGCCGATTTCCCAGGCAATTTTGCATGGCGTCTTCTGGTTGAGCCGAATGCCATTTACCAGGACACCTGCACCCGTTGGTTCTGAATTGATTTCCACCTCCGTGTTGAAGCGGAACAGGTACGTGCGCTGATTTGCTGCGCTTGTTTCTCCCTGAATTCGGACGTCGCCGTCTCTGGGCACAAACAGTGACTTTACAATGGGTTTGTAGCCGTCCAGGGCCAGTTCCAGCTTATGTACGCCCGGTGATATTTCGTCTATCGAGACCGGGGCGCGGCCTGCGATTTCTTTGCCATCTATCTGCACAAGGGCATTTTTCGGTACGGTCGCGATTTCGATGACAGGTGGAAAGAGAAAATCGTACATCCACACGCCCGCACTGGTCCAGCCGTTAGCCGTGTCGAAGGCGCCAAGGGTTGCAAAGGTCAGCAACAACGCAATAAACGCTCCGGCGATTCTCTTTTTGTTGTTGCGCGCCGACACCCGTAGCACATCGATGACCGTTTTCAGATCCTCCTCGCCGTCCTGCTCAAATTCCATGGTTGCGAAGTTGGTGGGGAATTTCTGATGCTGGTCGAGTCGTTCGTCTTGCGGTGGTCGTGGAACTGCCCTCGGCGCAACGGGTTTTGAGTGCGCCTGGTAGGCCGGCGCCGGCGTCCAATTCTGTGATGTTTGGCGCGGTCCTGGCGTGTGGAAGTTCGAATCCGTTTGCGGGCGCGCCGGCCCGTATTGGTAGCCTGTTGGTGTCGTGCCCGGCGTCGCAGGCGGGAATTGGTCAGATAGAAAGGCGGCCAGGTCATCCATCAATTCGCCGGTCTCATTGCAGGATATGAGATACTGTAGCAAATCGATGTACATGTGATTTGCGCTCTGGTAGCGCTTGCTGAGGTCGATCTCCAATGATTTCAGAAGAATCTTCACCAATGGTGTCGGGATTCGTTTGCCTTTCAAGGCTTTCTTAAACCACTTCGGGTTCTTACCCGCACCAATAACCTCCTCTTGCGTCGAGAAAAGCCGTTCACCGCTGACGCACTCATAGAGCACCAACCCAAGGGAGAAAATGTCGGAGCGGTGGTCTGCGTGATTGCCCATGATCAACTGTTCCGGCGCCATGTAGGGTATTTTGCCACGCAGCTTGCTGTCCTTTTTCTCTTTGCGGTGACGTCGCACCGTGGCAATGCCGAAATCGATGAGCTTGACCACACCATAGCGCGAGATCATGATGTTTGAAGGCGAGATGTCCTGATGAACCAGGTTCAACGGTCTGTTGGTAAAGGCGTCACGTCTTTGGTGGGCGTATTCCAACGCCATGCAGATTTCTGAAATGACGTAGACCGCCAGATGATGCGGGATAGGCTTGCCGATCTTGCTGGCGTGGCGAATGACTTTTTCCATGTCGATGCCATCAATGTACTCCATAATGATAAACAGATGGCGATCGGAAGTCTTCTTAAGCTCGTAAATATGGACGATGTTGTTGTGGCTCAACTTCGCGATGTTGAGCGCCTCTTCCTGAAACATGTCGAGATACTTTGGGTCGTCGAGCAAACTTGGCGCAATTTCCTTGATCGCCACCGGCTTGCTGAGCTTCTTGTCCACGCCATAGTAGACAATCCCGAACCCGCCTTTTTTTATCTCGCGTATGATCTGGTATTTGTCGTCGAGCGACCGATTGATGTCAGGCGTCATGTGGATGTAGATTCCTCTGGAAAATATTCCTCGTTCAATGTAAAGTCCATGTTACAAGTGTAAAAACGGGTTAATTTGTGTGACCGTGAGCAATTTATATGCCATCTGCCGGGTAGAAGGTTGGGGAGCCTTATGTTTCTGCATTTACAATCAGTTGCTTCTAGATTATTCCATGAAGTTCGGATGGATCGGATGTGTCTTTTTGAATCAGGTGTCCGACTATCGGACACTCTTGCCATCGAGTTAGGTAAAAACTCTGCCTAACTCACCTATTTATTTAGAATTAGTAATTTAAACGTGGCGCTTTTTTTCTTGCATTTCTACGGCCATTATTCTATCTTGAGTGATGTATCAAGCCTGGCAAAACTTTTGCAACTCAATCATTTATGCGAGAAAATAAGCAAGTGTCGGACGGCAGAGATGCGACAGATTCCCGCCGTGCTCAGGAAGAGCTTGCTCACTTGCGCGCCAAGGTTGCGGACCTTTCAAGCCTCATTGAAATCAGCATTATTATCAACTCCGCGCTTGAGTTGGATGAACTGGTTGCATTGGTGATGGAGAAGGCCCAGAGTGTTATGAAGGCGGAGGCGAGTTCCGTAATGTTGCTTAACGATGACACCGGAATGCTGGAGTGTGAGGTCGCGCTGGGCGAGGTTGGACAGGAGGTCAAAAGGATACAGTTGGAACTGGGCGAAGGCATTGCCGGATGGGTGGCAAAGCATGGCGAGGCTGAAATCATTCCTGACGTCTCCGTTGACCCACGCTTTTCTTCGAAGTCGGACGATTCTACCGGATTTATTACACAATCAATTCTGGCAGCCCCACTCATCGTGAAAGACAAGGTCATTGGGGTCGCCGAGGTCATCAATCGCGCAGATGGTCATGCTTTTGTTGAAGAAGATCTGGCGCTGTTTTCCACCTTCTGCCGACAAGTCGCCATGACCATCGAGAATGCGCGCATGCATAAGTCGGAGGTTGAGCGCCAGCGCTTGCAGAAAGAACTTGAGTCAGCCCGCTTTATTCAGCAGAGTTTCATGCCGCAGGCCTTTCCTTCAGCAGGGCAGGAGTTTTCTGTTTTCGCCAAGAGCTTGCCTGCCGCGTCTGTGGGTGGCGATTTTTTTGATTTCGTGAATTTTGACAGCGGGGCCATCGGTATCGCCGTCGGCGATGTGACCGGGAAAGGCGTGCCGGCAGCGCTGTACATGGCTCGTCTGGTCAGCGATCTTCGGACTTTTACGCAGAAACACAGCGAACCTGCGAATGTCCTTACGCAGCTCAACTCGCTGCTGGTCGAACGCAGCCGGCGGGGCATGTTCGTGACGTTTCAGTATGGAATCCTGGACCGTGAGACTGGCATTTTCACGTTCGCCAATGCCGGGCACTTGCCCTTTATTCGCATCAACGCTGCCGACAACAGCATCGAACAGTTGACTGGCGGAAAGAGCATTCCGTTGGGGATCGCACCCGACCTGGCGTTCAAATCTGATTCTGTCCGTCTGAATCGTGGTGACTGCATCGTCTGCATTACCGATGGAATCGTCGAGGCAAAAAACAAAGACGGCAAAGCCTATTCTTTAGAACGCACGATCGACGTACTCACGCGTTCGACCGGTGGTGCGGAGCAACTGGTCGAAGAGCTTTTGGCCGACGTCCAATCATTTTCTCTGGATATGGCCCAGCACGATGATTTGACAATCCTGGCCCTGAAATGGAATCAGGAGATTTGAATAATGATGCCGGTGCCGGCATGACAGCAGGGACTAGGAGGTTCGAGACGTGAACCAAATTGAGATAAAGCTGCCGAGCGACCCTAGATTTCTAAAGGTCGTCCGGAGCAGCATTTCGCATGTCGGGGAGATCTGCCGCCTCTCGGATGAAGAGTGCAACGCAGTGACCATCGCCGTAGATGAGGCGATTTCAAATGTCATCAAGCACACCTACAACGGCGACAATCAACAGCTTATCGTAGTTAGCATCGACATCATGGACGACCGTTTGCAGATCATACTGCGTGATTTTGGTAAGAAAGTCGACCCGAAAACCATTAAGCCGCGCAACCTAGACGACATCCGACCTGGTGGACTTGGTGTGCATCTAATCAAGACCACAATGGATATCGTACAGTATGACAATTCCCTGGACGTGGGAAACCAACTAACCATGACCAAATACTTACCCGGAAAGACGAGGCAGATGAATGCTAGCAGTTGAAGTGACAAGAGATCAGACCTGCTCAATTGTACAAATTGATGGTGAAGTTGATTTGTACTCCTCGCCGGAGCTGCGTACAAAACTGATGGAACTGACCGGGGCCAAGGAAAAGGCCATAATCGTAGACTTGCTGAATGTCAAGTACATGGACAGTTCCGGTGTTGCAACGCTGGTGGAGGCATTGCAGCAAGTCGGCAAATACAAAGGCAGACTCATGCTCGCGAACTTGCGGGATGCGGTCAAAGATGTCTTCGAACTTAGTCGGCTCGACAAAGTGTTTGACATCTACTCTGACGTCAAAGCGGCGAAAAAAGAGCTGTAGCAGATATGGAGTTTGTCTTCAAAATTTTTGGAAGCGTCGGGCGCAATGTGCTCATATTTCTGGCCCATCTTGGCAGAATCGTCCACCTTGGGAACCGGACATTTTACTGGATTTTCGTGGCTCCGCTCAAGGGAAAGGGGCTGCGATGGCAAAGCACTATTGAGCAGGGCGTCCGGATAGGATATGAATCCATCCCGATTGTCACTCTCATCTCTTTTTTCGTGGGATTGATTATCGCGATGCAGTCCGCTTACCAATTGCAGCAATTTGGCGCCACCATCTACACCGCCAACCTGGTGGCCGTGTCCATTACAAGAGAATTGGCCCCGCTCCTGACCGCGATTGTGATCACCGGCCGCAGCGGCTCCGCCATCACTGCCGAGATCGGAACCATGAAAGTCGCTGAGGAAATTGATGCCCTGAAAACCATGGGCTTCAATCCAGTGAAATTTTTGGTGGTTCCCAAGACGTTGGCCATGTTGGTCATGCTGCCAACGCTCACTGTGATTGCAGATTTTCTGGGAATTTTGGGCGGGTACACGATTTCAATGCTTACGCTCGACCTGACCAGTGTACGGTACATCAACCAGACGGTGGACGCTTTGACCTTCAAAGACTTGATAAGTGGTTTGATCAAGAGCGCTTTCTTCGCTTTGATCATCGCCAAAATCGGATGCTATGAGGGCTTCAACGTCGAGGGTGGGGCAGAAGGTGTCGGCAAGTCTACCACCCGGTCTGTGGTCGCATCGATGTTTTTGATAATTGCCGCCGACGTATTTTTTACAGCTATCTTTTATTCCGCTCTCTGACATGGCAGAAATAATCGTACAGGTGAGAGACCTTGTGGTTCAGTACGGCAACCGAACCGTGCTGAACGGCGTCGATCTTGATATCCATAAAGGCGAGTCTCTCGTGATTCTTGGCAAGTCGGGCTGTGGCAAAAGTACGCTGCTCAGACACATCATCGGCTTGATGAAACCGACTTCTGGCGAGATTCTTATCAAAGGCGTTGACATCACCGGTGCGGACGATGACGAAAAAACAGAGGTTCTGAAGAAAATTGGCATGCTGTTTCAGTCGGCAGCCCTGTTCAACTCAATGACGGTCGGCGACAATGTGGCGCTCGCGTTGCGCGAACACACGGCGCTGGAAGAGAGCACGATTCGGATCATGACCAACATGAAGCTTGGCATGGTCGGGTTGTCAGGTTTTGAACAATTTAGACCGGCGCAACTGTCGGGCGGGATGAAGAAACGCGCAGGCTTGGCGCGAGCCCTGACCATGGATCCTGAAATTCTCTTCTGTGACGAGCCCTCGGCCGGGCTCGATCCCGTAGTTGCGGCCGGGCTTGACCAGTTGATCGTCCAATTGAAAAAAGCGTACAAGATGACAATCGTTACCGTGACCCATGAAATGGCGTCCGTTGAAATTATTGCCGACCGCATTGCCATGATGCACGACGGCAAGATTTTGGCCATCGGGACGCCTGACGAACTCAAGGAAATGGACAATCCAGTCATCAGGCAATTCTTCAACCGCGAGCCGGATGACGAGGAGATCGATAGAGAGCGCTACGTGCTGTCCCTGACGGGCGGCGTCAACTAGCTGTGGAGATTAGGACACATGGAGTACAGTTCAAACGAGATCAAGGTTGGCGGTATCCTGATTGTTGGCTTTGGCTTGTTTCTTATTTTTCTCATTGTGATCTTTGGCGTAAACTGGGACGATAACACCCATGAATACCAAACTTCCCTGAAACAGGTACCTGGTATCGTTGAAGGTTCGCTGGTCAAATTTGGCGGGATGGATGTGGGAGTCGTAACGGGTGTGACCCTGCCTGCGACCCCGCAGAGTGGTCCACTGATCCTCCTCAAGTTGAGCGTCAATGACCAGACTCCCGTCAAAGTAAATTCGGTTGCCTATGTGACGACAATCGGTATCATGTCCGAAACCCATATTGAGATTTCACCGGGTACATTGGATGCACCGCGATTGCCCAATGGCGGCGCTTTGCAGAGTAAGGAAGTGCTGAACTTCTCGCAAATGGCCCAGCCGTTCACAGAAATGAATCAGAAGTTGCAGGTGCTCATCGAACGCTTGAGCGGCATATTCGACGAGGAGAACCGAAACAACATCGCGTCGGCGGTCAAGAGTATGGACCGGCTGGTGACGGACGGCGGCTCGCGGTTGGTGGAGTTGGTCGAAAATCTGGATCAGCTTACGAATAGCATGGCGCAGGCGAGTGCGGGCTTGAACGAACTCATGGCTCAGAACAAAGACAATTTCAACGAAACGTTCGCCAACCTGGAGACAACCACGAAAGAGACCAGCGAGTTGATCTCAGATATTCGGGCGTCTCTGACTCAGTTGGAGTCGTCCATTGCCGCCAACGGTGGCAGTATGATTGACATCATGGAAAACTTTCAGTATGCATCCCAAAACCTTGAAGAGTTCACCAGGATCGTGAAGGAACGACCCTGGTTGCTTGTGCGCAAAGCTGCGCCGCCAGAAAGAAAACTTCCGTAGTTATGGATATAACCTGGGACCCATTTGATGAACATCGTGTTAAAATTTGCCTTTAGTTGTCTTGTGTTCCTGACCTTGGTCAGTTGCGGTGGGATTCCACCCACGTACTATTACCGCGTGGATTATGACCTGGACAAGGCAACGGGTAATGGCCATCACCTTGAAAAGACACTGGCAGTAGCCCAATTCAGTTCAGATGTCTTGTACGAAACTGACAAGATCGTTTACCGCAACTCGCCATATGAGGCTCAGTTCTATCATTACAGACGTTGGGTCGCTCCTCCGAAGAAACTGGTCGGTGAGCGCATTCTCAGACATCTGCAAACCTCGCGACTGTTCGGCAGGGTGGTCAAGTTTCCGGCGTCTGGCCAGATTGACTATATTTTGCGGGGAAACTTACAAGCGTTCGAGGAGTGGGATGAAGGAGACCACTGGTTTGGACTTGTGTCGGTCGAATTCCAGCTCCATGAGCGTGCGACAGAAGAGGTGATTTGGCAGGCCGAGTTGTCACATAAAACTCAATCGACTCGTAAAGAGCCGGTGGAAGTGGTTCGCGCAATCAGCGAGAGTTTGAATGCCGTCATCGCGGACGCAATAGTCGAGATAAAAAAATCAGTAAGTGCCGGCGAAGCAGCCGAGTTTAGCAACTAGTCGAACATCGCACCCAGCCAGCCTTCATTATTCAATAAACCACAGGGGAACCAATGGGGAGTTTGTCTGCTCTGGACATCTTGGTGGTTGAGGACAATGACAGTGTACGAAATGCCATCGCCTTTCTCCTAAAGAAGTCTGGATTTTCCGTGGACGCAGCCAATTCCGGCGGCGCCGCTCTTTGCAAATTGAACGAACGCTATTTTGATCTGGTTATTTCCGACTACAAGATGCCAAACATGGACGGTATCCAGTTGCTCACGAGAGTTAAGGAACGCTGGCCTGCGACGGAAGTCATTATCATCACCGCATTCGGCTCGATTTCAAAAGGTGTCGAGGCCATCAAGCTAGGTGCATTTGACTATATCACGAAGCCCTTCGACAATGAAGTCCTGCTTGGTCTCGTGCAGAGGTTTGTTGAAGAACAGAAAGCCGCCAAACATTCCACTTCTCGATCTGAGGGGATTCGGCAACTCCTGGCGTTCTCGTCAATCGTGGGCAACTCGGTGAGCCTTATTAGCCTTCTGGAGATGGTCGCCAAAGTCGCGAACAAAGATAGCACCATCCTGATCAGCGGTGAAAGTGGCACGGGAAAAGAGTTGATCGCCAGGTCCATTCATGACCTGAGTCACAGAAAGAACGAGCCGTTCGTCGCCTTGAACTGCGGCGCCATCACGGACACTCTGCTGGAGAGCGAGCTGTTTGGCCACAAACGGGGCGCCTTCACCAGTGCCGATTCGAATAAAAAAGGCTTGATTGAAGTTGCCGATGGCGGTACGATATTCCTGGATGAGATAGGCGAAATGTCGGCCGCGACTCAGGTCAAACTGCTGCGTTTTCTGCAGGAAGGTGAGATTCGCAGAGTCGGGGACAGTTCAACCATCAATGTGGATGTGCGCGTCATTTCGGCGACCAACAAGAGCTTGGGCAAAGAGGTGAAATCGGGAAAATTCCGGGAAGATCTGTACTATCGAATCAATGTCATTCCTTTGCTCGCACCTGCGTTGCGCGAGCGGCGCGAAGATATTCCACTTCTCGTTGAGCATTTCATCAGAAAATATGGCGACCAAGGTGACGGCTCGGCCGGAAAGATTTCCCGGCGCGCGATGTCAATGCTTATGAATTACCACTGGCCGGGAAATGTTCGTGAGCTTGAGAACGTAGTGCACCGTTGCGTAGCTCTGGCAATCGGCCCGGAACTCGTGCCCGAGCAACTTCCTGATGAGATTAGGTTGCGGGACGATGATGACGAGAACGGGCCACATGCACGCAATCTGGCGGAAATCGAGCGCAAAGTCATTCTCGAGACTCTGAAGAGAATGCATGGCAACCGCCAGAAGACGGCCCGCGAACTAGGCATATCAAAAACTACGCTTTGGCGCAAGCTGAAAGATACGAATGCATCGTGATGCGCGAGATTGAATTAAGGAGGTAACTCAATGGCAGGGCAAAATGAAATCAAGGAGAGCAAGAGCCTCGTAGTCAGGGCGTTTGTGGTTTTCGTCGTTGTCGTGATCGGCTTCACTGTCGCCTACAAATTCTTTGGGCTGGGCTCAATCCAGGATAACCCCAGGCTTTCGGTGCTCGAGAAATCTCTTCAGGATCTGCGTGCGGCCATGAATGTCGATAGCGTCCGCCAAACCAATATTCAGAAAGTGATGCGAATCATCAGCAAGTATAACCCGGATATGCCGTCTGGAATGAGGTACGAAATCGCAGACGAGATCTATCGCATGAGTGTCAAATATACCAACCTCGATGCAGATTTGATCTGTGCTGCCATCACACATGAAAGCGGCGGTACTTGGGAGCCGGAAGTCGTGTCTGAAGCCGGCGCTATGGGGTTGATGCAAATCATGCCTGCTACAAGCCTGTGGATCGCCCACTACGAAGGCATCACCTGGACTTCAACAGATGACGTGCTCTTCAACCCCATCTACAATATTCAAATTGGCTGTCGTCAGCTCTCAACGTTGATTGACATGTACGAGCTTGAAGGCGGACTTGCTGCCTTCAATGGCGGCGAAAAGCGCGCGGCCATCTGGTTGGCTAACAGTAAGGCGAAAGGGATTCTCTGGACCGAGACAACGAATTATATTCCCCAGGTCATGCTTCTCTACGACGAGTTCAAGTCGAACACCCTCTGATTACGATATTGAAACATGGCTTGACTTTCGCCGATTTTTGCTTAACTTTGAAACAATATCGGTCACGCGCGATGCAGGTAGCGCGTTCCCGACACTATGCTACATGGGCGTCGTACTAGTGAAAATACTTTTTTCTTGCTCTTAAGCCCGGTCCCCAACGAGAAATGATGCGTCCGCCTCGTGAACAAAGCCGCCCGAAGCCAAACCCTAACATCACAAGACCGCTTGCTCAATTTGCGCAGTACTTCCAGGCTACAACTTCCGACCTGACCAGCCTACCTGCGTGTGCCGAGCAGCTCGCAAACTGTATGAAAGCCATTCTGCCGCTAGCCCGGATCAGAGTTGGGACATACGAGGGAAGCACGGGGCTGGTGAAATGGTTGTTCGCGGACCACAGCCTTGCGGCGTCGGTTGACGAACAGGGCGTTCGGCCCGAAGATGCCTTGCGCGAGGCGATCGCCACACGTGAAATTTTGCTATGGAAGTCCGCCGACACGGGTTGCTGCTTGATTGCACCTTTGATGCTTGGCAAACGGGTCGTCGGGGTAGTCGAGATGCAAGCCTTGGACGATGCACTGTGGTTCGCCGAAATGCGTGAGCCAATCTCAACGCTTTGCGGCTACTTCGGGCTCGTGATTGAGAATTTTTCCTTGAGCACCAAGTCCAATGAGGTCGAAGCCAGTGTTCTGGAAGACGAAAGACGTAAGAATCAGAAGCTACGGTCGATAATCGACGTGGCGCGTTCCATCGCGCATGAACTGAATCAGCCGCTGACCGGAATTGGCGGATACTGTACACTCATCCGGGAAGATCTTTCAGATGATCATGCCATCATAAAGGATATCGATGAAATCATGAAGCAGGCGGCAAGACTCGAGGAATTGGTGTATCGGTTTCAGAATATCACACATGTCGAGTACGATGACAACAATCGGGGGAAGCCACAATTCTAATTTGTGATGCAGCCAAGTCTTATGGATGATGAACCGAAGACAATTCTTGTTGTTGATGACGAGGAGGTCATCCGTGACATTTGCCTCCGGAGCCTGACTTCATGTGGTTATCACGTCGAGTTGGCGGAAAACGGCATCAGAGCGCTGGAATGTCTGCGCGAGACGCCTGTCGATGTTGTCTTTTCTGATTTCAAGATGCCGATAATGCACGGAATCGAATTGCTGGAATGCATCAAGCGCGACCATCCACACATTGTAGTCGCGATCATGACCGCTTTCGCGACGATCGACATCGCCATTCACGCCATGAAAAACGGTGCTTCAGATTTCATCCTGAAGCCGGTTAAGCCCGAGCAGATCAGGATTGTGGCCGAAAAATGTTTCGAGAAAATCAAGCTGAATGAAGAGAATTCAGAGCTTAAGGTTGCCAACCAAAAGCTCATCGATCTGCAGAATATGAAGAACAAATTTATCGCGATCACGAGCCACGAGTTGCGTACACCTGTGAGCCATTTGAAGGGATTCCTTGGGATCCTCACAGACGAGGGCTTTCGCAGCCAGCTTTCTGAGCAAGAGGAAATTCAGTGCAGGCAGGTCATCGCCGAAGCCATTGGCGATTTGGAAGAAATGGTCACCAACATGCACAACATCATCAATATTGAGAGTGGCAAGCATGACTTGCGAAAAGAAATCTTTGATATCGACGGGCTACTGAAGCAGTGCGTAGCAGCGTACCAACTCATCGCGAAAAAAAGATCGCAGGTGCTGAGGTTTGAATCACCGGATCCGAATCTGATGGTCAAGGCAGACAGGGGCAAGTTGAAGGGTGTTTTCAACGAACTCATTCAGAACGCCGTCAAGTTTACACCTGACCTAGGAAAGATAGATGTTTCAGTTGATGTCGAGGGCGACTATGTGCGGGTTTGCGTGCAGGATTCGGGTGTCGGCATTCCCGAAACCGAATATGGCAAGATATTCGAGAAGTTCTACGAGGTACAAAACAGCAACTACCACAGTACAGGCAAGGACAAGTTTCTTGGCGGTGGACTCGGACTTGGCCTGCCATCCGCCCGCACGATCGTAGATGCACATGGCGGCGGCATCAAAGTAAAAAGCAAAGACAAGGAAGGAACTCAATTTCTTGTCTATTTGCCTCTCGCGTCTCAACCTGAGCCGGTGGCCGAAGCGGAATAGAAATGAACGAGAACAAAAAAAGCGTCTCCGGAATGATCCTGGGACGCTTTTTTTGGGCGTATCTGTTATGCCAGAGTCACCGCACGCAATTCTTTAACCACATACGGCTAACTTGATGCGTGCAGCTAATTGTAGAACCTGGCGCGGTAGTCCTTGATCTCTGCGTTTTCTTTGAGTTCGGCGTACCAGTGTCCGAACACCTGACTCTCTCGCAGTTGTTTCAACTGCGCTGAGATCTGGGCTTTCTTCGACTCAAAGTCCGACGCGTCAAATTCGTCTTTCTCCACGAGCCGCAATAAGTAGTAGCCACGCGTGCCTTCCACCGGTTTTGAAATGTCGCCAACCTGCTTGAGTGCAAAAGCTGCACCGATGAAATTTGTATCGCGGCCGACTCCGGCCACCGAGCCGCTGCGCGCGAACTCCGCTGTTTCTTTGATTTCCAGAGTATCGATGGCGGAGGCGTCTTGCAGAGAGGCGCCCTCTTGGATTTTCTGATAGACATTATTCGCAACTTCGCCCGCTTTTTCCATGCGGCGGTCCGCCAGGATTTTGTTGCGAACCAGGCCTCTCACCTCATCCAGAGGTTTGGTGCTCTCCTGCTTGACATCTGAGACTCGGTAGACGAGAAATCCGCGGTCAATCTCAAGAACAGCGCCCACCGAGTTGATCTTGTTTGCGAATGTGAAATCCATGATGCGTTGATTTCTGCCGATGCCCGGCACGAAGATTCCTTTAACAAACAGGCCGGTTGTGCGAACCGAGTCGCCGACTTCCGTTGCGAGTTCCTGGAAGTCTTGCGCCGGCGACTGTTCTGCGACGTAATCGGCATCTTCGCGCGCCTGATTGGCGGTTTTCCTGGATGGCTCAAATTTGAACGAGATGTGGCGCACCTTGATCTGGTTCTCATTATCTTGTTTGCGCTTATCTTCGATCTTGAACAGATGCACGCCGGTATTTGATTCGAATGGTCCGACCACATCATTCTTGTCAGCGAAGAACAAGTCGTTTTCAAAGTTGCTGAATTGCGCCTGAACTCCTTTGGCAAAAAAGTCGATTAGCCCGCCGTTGCTGCTGGTGGCAAGGTCTTCAGAGTAGGTCTCGGCCAGATCTCCAAAGTCGTCTCCAGCTTTCGCTCGGTCGAAGACGCGCTTTGCCTCATCCCGGGTGGCGGCTGAATCCGCGGCTGTCGGTTCTGTTGAGAAGACGATGTACTCAATCGCCCTCTGCTCTGGCTGCAGATAGTCCTCCTGATGGGTCTTGTAGTAGCTTTCGACCATCTCATCGGTGATGTCAATACTCTCGGCGTCGAAGCTGCGCGGGTTAACGAAGACATACTCGACTTTGGCGTTTTGATTGCGGTTTAGATACTCCCGCTTGATCTCGTCGCTCGTGACGCGGACGCTGGCCTGCAATTGCTGCTGCAGTTTCTCGACACGCAGAGATTGCCTGAGATACTCCTCAATCGGGCGCCATTGCTCGGCGGTGCTTGGGTCATTGAGCGCGGCCTGGTACATGGCCATGTCGAATTGTTTTTGCTCATTTTGAAAGCTTGGATTGCTTCGCAGCACTTCCGGAGGGTCGTTGAAAAGGCGGTAGACGATCTCCGCGTTGGCAACCGAAATGCCTTTGTCCTCGAGAGTCCGCTGTATCAGCGTTTGCTGTACCATGGAATTCCAAACCTGGTTGCGGATGAAATCGATTTGGCTGTCCTGCAGGTCGCCGCCAGCCTGACCGCGGTACTGCTGCATCTGGTTGCTCAAGTTGGTGTCGAACTCTCTCAACGAGATTTCGATGCCATCCACTTCACCGACGACGTTTGCTTGAGCTTTCTTGCCGCTGTAGCTCATGCCCCAGTCGAAGATAATTGTGCCAACAAACGCGAGAACCAGCAGATACAGGATCCCTTTGGTCATTTCCCGCATTTTGTTCATGACTGCCATTTGGGAGCATCTCCTTTCTTGATAAGAAAAAACAGAACACGAAATATAGCTGCAATCCGGTAAATATGCAAGGCCTTTTTGGTAATTGGCCTTGACATTATGGCACAGTCTGAGTATATTTTGTCCATTCTTGTGAACCAGGTAAGTTAATTTTCATGGTCAATTTTTCACTCGTCTCCGATTTCCAGCCCACCGGTGATCAGCCCAACGCAATCGAGGAACTTTCGCAGGGGATTCTTAGGGAGGATAAGTATCAGACTCTGCTTGGGGTTACCGGCAGCGGGAAGACGTTCACCATGGCCAACGTCATTGCCAGAATCGGCAAGCCGACCCTGATTATCTCGCACAACAAAACGCTCGCCGCGCAACTATACGGTGAATTCAAGAGCTTCTTCCCGCAAAATGCGGTGGAGTACTTCATCAGCTACTACGACTACTACCAGCCCGAGGCTTACGTCGCGACCACTGACACTTATATCGAGAAGGATACATCGATCAACGACGAGATTGACCGTCTGCGGCTCAAGGCGACCAGTTCGTTGTTGTCGCGCAAAGATGTCATTGTCATTGCATCGGTCTCCTGCATTTATGGCTTGGGCGACCCGGAAGATTACAAGCGAGAGCTTCTAATGCTTGAGCGTGGCCAGATGATCGACCGCAGTAAGATTCTGAAGCACTTGGTAGAAAGCCACTATACACGCAACGACTTTGAGTTTGCACGCGGCACTTTCCGGGTCAGGGGAGATGTTGTCGAGATTTTTCCTGCCTACGAACAGGAAGCGTTCCGGGTTGAGATGTTCGGAGATGAGATCGAACGCATCAGCGTTGTGGATACGATAAGCGGAGAGATCATCTCCCAGCAGGAGGCCGTGGCAATCTACCCCGCGAAACACTTCGTAACCCCCGAACACAAGCTCCGCCGCGCCATCGGCACCATTCGCGAAGAACTCGACGATAGGCTGAAGTCCTTTCGAGACAACAATCAATTGCTGGAGGCGCAACGAATTGAGATGCGCACTAAGTACGACCTCGAAATGATGCAGGAACTCGGACATTGCAGCGGCGTCGAGAATTATTCCCGTCACCTCTCAGGCCGCAAGCCGGGAGAACGACCGTTTACCTTACTTGACTATTTCGATGGTGATTTCCTGACCATTATCGATGAGTCACATGCCACCATCGGCCAGATTAATGGCATGTACCACGGTGACCGCTCGCGCAAGGAAACCCTGGTGGAGCACGGCTTTCGCTTGCCATCCGCTCTGGACAATCGGCCACTGACTTTCGATGAATTTAATGCGATCATGCAACAGATGGTTTTCGTGTCTGCCACACCGGCAGACTATGAGTTGAACAAGTGCCTGGGCGTTGTTGTTGAGCAGCTCATTCGCCCGACCGGCCTTATGGATCCGGAAATCGTCGTCAAACCAGTGAAACAGCAGATCGATGATTTGATTTCGGAAATCAGGGTCTGCACGGCGCGCCAGGAGCGGGTTCTGGTAACCACGCTAACCAAGCGCATGGCCGAGGACCTGACCGACTACCTGGCTGGCGTCGATATTCGAGTGCGTTATTTGCACTCCGAAATCGACGCACTCAGCAGAGTGGAGATTCTTCGGGATCTGCGGCTAGCGGAGTTCGATGTGCTGGTTGGCGTCAATCTCCTGCGCGAGGGTCTTGACCTGCCGGAAGTTTCACTGGTAGCTGTCCTCGATGCTGATAAGGAAGGGTTCTTGCGGTCGCAGCGCTCTCTCATGCAAATCGCGGGCAGAGCCGCACGCAACGTGGAAGGCAAGGTCATTTTCTACGCTGACAAGATGACCGAATCCATGCAGCGCACCATTGATGAAACCGACCGTCGTCGGCAGTTGCAGGCTGACTACAACGCCAGAAACGGCATTGAGCCGAAATCCATCTACAAGTCCTACGAGCAGGTCATGAGTTCGACCAGAGTGGCGGACGTCAACGCAAAGAAGTGGGGCAAGACGGAGGGCGAGCGCGTCGATTCCGCACATTGGAAGAAACTATCGCCGCTCGAAAAGGAGGAACTGCTCGACCGGTTGGAGAAAGAAATGCTCGACGCAGCCAGGAAACTGGAGTTTGAACGGGCTGCCGAGTTGCGTGATGAAATGGACCGGCTGACAGGCAAGAAAAAATTTGCCTGGAGCCGATAAACGTCAATGCATGAGTGACTCATACACATGTCGAAGCTGAATATCCTCGTTGTCGGAGGCGGCGGACGCGAACATGCGCTCGTCTGGAAGATCGCTCAAAGTTCTCTCGTCAGCAAAATATACTGCGCCCCCGGAAATCCCGGCATCTCGAAGCTGGCGGAGTGTGTCGATATTTCTCCATCGGACTTGAACGGGCTGCTCGCTTTTGCCCTTAGCAAGACGATAGATCTCACGGTTGTCGGTCCTGAAATTCCTTTGGTTGCCGGCATCACCGATTTGTTCGAAGAGCAGGGACTGGGAATTTTCGGGCCTTCGCAAGGCGCGGCCGAGCTTGAGGGCAGCAAGGTTTTCGCAAAATACCTGCTGGAAAAATACGACATTCCGACTGCGGGTTACAAAGTTTTCGAATCATTTGACGACGCCTGCGCTCATCTTAAAACGATTCCGTTTCCGACTGTGATCAAAGCCGATGGCCTTGCCGCCGGCAAGGGAGCGCTGATTTGCAAGACCGAGCATGAGGCCATCACTGCTCTCGAGATGATCATGATCGACCGGCAGTTTGGGGATGCGGGTTCCAGGGTCGTGATCGAGGAATTCATGCAGGGGGAAGAAGCATCGGTAATCGCCTTGACTGACGGCGAGAATCTGGCCTACCTGCCGCCGTCTCAGGACCACAAGGCCATCTTTGATGGCGACCAGGGGCCCAATACTGGCGGTATGGGGGCTTACGCACCGGCGCCGGTCATCGATGCCGCAATGATGCGGCGCGTCCACAAGGAGATTATGCTGCCAACGGTCAAGGCCATGGCGCTTGAAGATCGTCCTTACCGCGGCGTACTCTACGCCGGTCTGATGGTAACAAAAGACGGCCCGAAAGTGGTCGAATTCAACTGCCGGTTTGGCGACCCGGAAGCTCAGGTTCTGCTGCCACTGATCAAAGCTGACCTGGTGGACACTCTATTCAGAATCTCCCGCGGAAAGCGTATCGACAGTGATTTGAAGCAGCACTCGAAATGGGCGCTGTGCGTCGTTCTCGCTTCAGGCGGCTACCCAGGTAGCTACGAGAACGGCAAACGTGTTGTAGGTCTGGATGGCTATCTCGGCGAAGAAACCATGATTTTTCATGCCGGCACTGACTTCGATGCGGATGGCCAGGTTGTGACCTCCGGAGGCCGTGTGCTCGGAGTCACCGCCACGGGCGAAGACTTCTATTCCGCTCGCAAGAGCGCCTACAGCGCCGTCGGCAAAGTTGCCTTCGACAAGGCGTACTACAGAAAAGACATTGGGGAGAAAGCCAAAAAGCATTTGGCGAAGAGTTTTTCCAACTAAGAACGGTACCAAACGAAAAGGGATATTCGCATGAAAATTCTAGTAACCGGGGGCGCGGGCTTCATCGCCTCCCACATTGTCGATGCCTACATCAGCAAGGGTCATGAGGTGGTTGTGGTTGACGATCTCTCATCTGGGCGTGAAAGCAACCTTAACTCCAAAGCTGAGTTTGTCAAGATGAACATTCAGGACGCCGCGCTGGCCAAAGTCTTTCAGAACGCCGGTTTCGACATTGTCAACCATCACGCGGCTCAGATGGATGTGCGTCGTTCAGTTGACGACCCGGTCTTCGATGCCAGCGTCAATGTGCTCGGAACCCTCAATCTACTGCAGAACTGCGTTGCCAACGGTGTCAAGAAATTCATTTTTTCCTCTACCGGCGGAGCCGTGTACGGCGAGCAAGACTATTTCCCGGCCGATGAGATTCACCCCACCTGGCCAGTCAGTCCGTATGGGATCACCAAGCTGACCTGCGAAAAATATCTGTTCTACTACAAGCAAGCCTACGATTTGTCGCACGTGATTTTTCGTTACGCCAATGTTTACGGACCCCGGCAAAATCCCCACGGTGAAGCTGGTGTTGTCGCCATCTTCATCGAGAAACTACTGGCCGGCCAGCAAGCGGTGGTCAATGGCGACGGCAAGCAGACCCGCGACTACGTGTTCGTGCATGATCTGGTCAGGGCGAATGTCATGGCCTTAGAGTATCAGGAAAGCAACGTTTTCAATATTGGCACCGGTAAGGAAACCGACGTCAACACTATTTTCAGATCGTTGAACCAGGTGACCGGCGCCAATCTGGCAGAGAATCATGGACCCGGCAAGCTCGGAGAACAGTTGCGCAGTTGCATCACTTACAAAAAGATTGAGCAGGTCCTGAGCTGGAGGCCTGAATTCAACCTGGAACAGGGGTTGAAACAGACAGTTGAATCCTTCAAATAGGTGATGAATTCTATAGGGGTCGCTTTATGAGCGAGGTCAGCAACAACTTTGGAATCACGGGGCATTCGCATGCAATCCAGCAAATTCTTTTGACGGTGAAGCAAGTTGCCCCTACCGACATTTCCGTACTGGTGATGGGCGAAAGCGGAACCGGCAAAGAGTTGGTGGCCAAGGCCATCCATCAGCAGAGTCGGCGGCGCGACAAATCCCTGGTAACGGTCAACTGTGGCGCCATCCCGGAAGGCATTCTCGAGTCTGAACTTTTTGGCCACGAAAAAGGCGCCTTCACAGGTGCGATCGGCGCCCGCAAGGGCTACTTTGAGTTGGCCGATTCCGGCACGATTTTTTTGGATGAAATCGGAGAGATGCCGCTCGCTACGCAGGTGAAGTTACTGCGGGTTCTGGAGAGCCAGGATTTTATGCGAGTTGGCGGCACACGCATGCAGCAGGTAGACGTACGTGTGATGGCGGCCACTAACAAAGATCTCGAGAAGGCGGTTGCCGCTGGAGAATTTCGAGAGGATTTGTACTACCGGTTGAATGCTATCCATCTTCGCATCCCGTCACTGCGCGAACGCCGGGAGGACATCGTGCCGCTGGTCAGGAAGATTGCCGGCGATTTTGCGCGCTCAGGACACATCGAATTCCAGGGTTTCACGGAATCTGCTTTTCGAATGTTGGAAAAGCAAGACTGGCCCGGAAATGTCCGTGAACTCAAGAATACAATTGAAAGCATGATTGTCCTTGAAAAAGGCGCGGTCATCGACGAATACAGCATGGCTCGCTACCTCAAACCAGCCAATCCTCCGCCGGGACGAAATCTGCCGGTGCCGACCCACCGCTCAACCGAACAGGTCGAGCGGGAGTTCATTTACCATGCTCTGATCGACTTAAAGTCCGAGATTACAAAACTGCGGGAGGACATCTTCCAGGCAATCTATTCCGAGCCGAAGCCCAAACCCCTGCCGGTGTATTCAGAAGTCGTGTCGGGAGCCGTCATGCCGTTTGCCCCGGAGGCGTCCGATGACACCTTCGATGTCGGCGGCAAAACCCTCGAGGACATCGAACACTTCGTCATTAACCGTGCGTTGGAGACTTCCGGCGGCAGCAAGCGCAAGGCCGCCAGAGCCCTGGGAATCAGCGAGCGCACACTTTACCGGAAGATAAAAGAATATGATTTGCCTTTCTGATCAGTTGAAATTCGGGCGTGTGGCCAGTTGGCCGTTGTGGGGAATTCTGGCCCTGTTTTCGGCCTGTGCCTACTCATTTTCCAGCTCCGGCGCCTCGCACATCAAGAGTGTCGCGGTTCCCATTTTTCAGGATTTGACTTCGGAGTTTGCCATTAAAGATAAGCTGACCGACAAAGTCATAGATGAGTTCACCCAAGACCACACGCTGCGTGTTATGGACCGCCGAGGCGCGGATTCTCTCATTGAAGGCAAAATTGTCAGAGTGGATGATCGTGCCGGCTCTTTCAGTAGCGATGAGAGCGTGCAGGACATCAAGATCTTTATCACGGTCTCGGTCAAGTATCAGGACCTGAAAAAACGCAAAATGATCTGGGAAGACGAGATCACGCAGTGGGGAACTTTTGATCCGAACCAGGGCACTCAGAGCCGGGATGCGGGCATCGACGAAGCCGTAGCCAAGATAGCGAATGAGATCCTCAATAAGTCTGTTTCAGGATGGTAATCAAAAATAGCTTGATTATAGTTTCCCATTTTTATTACATTTAGAGCAACTACTTACTACTAGTGGATAGAACGATGGCAACGGAAAAGAGTAATGGAGATGTTACGTTCCTGGAGGGCTTCGTCAAAGAGCACCCAGATTCGATTCTGTTTGCTCGCCTGGCTGAAGCTTATTTAGCCGGGAATCGTGTGGATGAAGCGATTTCACTATGCGAAGACGGACTCAAAAAGCATCCATACTATGCGACCGGCCATTTTGTCCTGGGCAAGGGCTACATGGCCAAGCAACTGTACGAGCAGGCTGAAAAAGAATTCAAGCGTGTCCTGCTTTTTGACCCCAAGTTCTTGGCAGCACACAAGATGTACGGCGATCTGATGAAGGAAATCGGCTGGGAAAACACCTGTGAAATGAGCTACAAGAAGATTCTTGAGATCGACCCGCTCGATGAATTTGCGCGAAAAATGGCGAGCGAGCAGATCCTTGCAGGCGAACAGCCGGATGATGAAGATGCCGCGACCCTTATCCAACCACCTGAGCTGCCGCTTGAGTCGCCGGCCGAGATGGCGCCTGCTCCTGACCTCGATGTGTCTCCGGAATCATCTCTTGATATCGATCTCGGGGGCGCGTTTGATCTCGAACCTGAACCCGAGTTGACTCATTCGCCGCCTGCTGAACCCGAGCCGTCAGCCGATCCCCTCGGTAACGACAATCTCGATCTCGATGCCGTCAGCCCGATTGCGGTCACAGAAGAAGAAGAATATTTGTTGTTCGAAGAGCCGGAGGCGAAGACAGAAGAAGTGATCAAGGCCGCGATGCCGGATGACCGCGGAAAGAGCGGCGCGCCGAGCGAAGTTGATGAGTTTTCCTATATTCTCGACGACATCTTTAAAGACGAGGTCGATGAAGCCGGTCCGGAAAAAGCAGCAGGTTCGCCTCACGTCGTCGATTCTGAACTCGAAGTGCCAGCCTCGGAGCCTCAGGTAGATGACCTTCTCGCCGAGTTTCAAGCGCCTAACGACGCTGCTTTCGGCCTCGACCCCGAACCGGACACACAAGAATCCGATCCGCCACTTCAAAGAGAAGATGTGGCGGATGAGCCGCCGCCGTTCGCTTCGCAAGCGGAGCAGCCGACTCCTGATTTCGAGCCTGAACCTGCTCAGCCCGCAAAGCCGGTCAAAAGTGAAGCGGAGCCGGAGATGCCACAGCTTGTCCCGCCCGAACCCGAGTTGCCACGCGCCACCACTTCGGCCAGAAAGAGGCAAAAACAAGATAAGATAGTGACCCCGACTCTTGGTGAGATCTACGCCGCCCAGGGTCAATACAGCAAGGCTATTGATGTTTTTGAGACTCTCATCAAAAAGCACCCGGATAACGAGTTCTATATTCAAAAAATAGCCACACTGAAGCAGAAGCTTACAGAATCTCAGGATGAATCCTAGAGTTCAGGCGTTGCGGGCCAGAATTCATCACCATGGTTTGAGCGCGTTTCTCGTTTCGTCTACTGCTCATATTCGTTATCTTTTTGGCTTTACCGGTTCGAACGCAATCGCGATTGTGACCAGTGAAGCTGCCTATCTTTTCACCGACCGCCGCTACCGTCAGCAAGCTATCGAGCAAGTTTCCGACGCTGCAGTCACCATCGTACAAAAAGATCTGTACTCTGAGTTGTCAGGGGTACAGCAACTTTCTGGCAACTGCAAAATTGGGATTGAGAGCCCTCATCTCTCCACCAGAGACTATTTTTTTTTGCGGAACAAGCTCCCGGATGCTCGCATCATCTGCACAGAGAATGTGGTCGAGCGGATAGCCGCAGTCAAGTCGCCTACCGAAATTGAGAATGTCAGGACGGCCGCCGCGATTTGTCTTGCGACATTTAAGAGCGTTTGTCATCTGCTCAAGCCTGGCGTCGCCGAGTCGGAGATCTCTGCCGAACTGTCCTACCAGGCGATGCGCGCTGGCAGCGAACGTGACCCGTTCGAGCCTATTGTTGCCAGCGGCGAGCGGTCAGCCTTGCCGCACGGTGTCTCCTCTCGCAAACGCCTGAGCGCAGGCGATTTCGTCATTCTGGATTTTGGCGCGACGACCAACGGCTATGCGGCTGACTTTACGCGCACGGTGGTTCTTGGCAAACCGACCACCGAGCAGTCGAAAATCATGCAGACGGTCGAGGCTGCTTTGAATGCCGCCGAAGCAGCGGCCGTTCCCGGCATGGCTGCCAGGGACCTCGACAAAGTCGCCCGTACCCGCATCGCAGATGATGGATACGCCGAGTATTTCCAGCACGCGTTGGGCCACGGACTCGGATTGAATGTGCACGAGTTGCCACGCGTCAGTGAATTCAGCAAAGACACACTTGAGGTTGGAAATATCATCACCATGGAGCCGGGGATTTATGTGCAGGGCGTTGGCGGTGTTCGCATCGAAGACGATTTTGTGGTGACCGAAGAAGGAGTGGAAAATCTGACCCCGATTTCCAGAGAGGTCGTTCGTGTCGGTTGAGCAAGATGTTCTGGTCTCGGTAGTTGTCGTCACTTACAACAGCGCCAATGAGATTGTGATGTGCTTGCAGTCCCTCGGCCTGGAGTTGCAGGGCGACATCAGCCAGATCATTGTTGTCGATAACGACTCGAGCGACAAAACCCGCAACTTTGTCAGCGCAGTCGCCGACTCTGAAACCGGCGTTGAGTTGCTCTGCAATGACCAGAATCTTGGTTTTACCAGGGCGCTTAACCAGGGGTTGAAACGATGCCGCGGCCAGTACATCTTAATTCTCAATCCTGATACCTGTCTGCGGCCCAGTTGTTTGTCAACGCTACGGCAGGCGCTTGACGCACACAAAAACGTGGGCGTGGTGGCGCCGCAGTTGCTGAATCCTGACGAAACCGTGCAGCCATCCTGCCGGCGATTCCCCAGGCGACAGGATTTGATCTGGGAGTTGTCCGGCCTGTCGCGCGTTTTCGCAAAGAGCAGACAGTTTAACCACTGGAGGATGGGAGATTTCGACCACTTAAGTAGCCGCGCAGTGGATCAGCCTCAGGGAGCGTGCCTGTTTTTCTCAAAAGCCGTGCTCGATGAAGTCGGTTTATGGGATGAGCAATTTCCCATGTTTTTCAGCGACGTCGATTGGTGTCTGAGGGTAAAGAATAGCGGCTACGGCACTTACTTCGAGTCGGCCGCGAAGGTCGGACACATGCGAGGCGCCAGCGTTTTCAAATACCGGACTCGAATGTTGTGGACCTCTCACCGCTCGTTCTACCACTACTTTGTTAAACACAAACAGAGTTTTGTCCTTGTAAATGAGCTTTTTGGCGTTATCTTATGGTTGGTTTGCCTGGTGCGAATTTGCGTCGTACCTTTTGAACAGCTTGCCAGAAACCGACGAAACAGGTAGAGGAAGGACATGCAAAATACTCAGGTAGCAACTCGCAAATCAAAAGACATTGGCATCCTTGATCTCAGCGGCGACGTAACCAGTGCTTCCGAAGAGATACTGGAGAGTGCCTACGAAGAACTCAGTGGGGGAGATTGCCAAAAGATCGGTTTCAACTTTGACGGCGTATCTTACATCAACAGCGCCGGAATGGCGATCATCATCGGCATCCTGACCAAAAGTCGCAAACGCAGTCAGACTCTGATTAGCTGGGGATTGACCGAGCATTTTCAGAAGATCTTCGATATGATCGGGATTACAAAATACATGCGCCACGTCAACGACGAGGCGGAAGCGTTGAAGAGTTTCTGACCGAAGCGATTTGCTCGAAATCAAAACTCAGCACCAGATTCAGATCTCTTTCCTTTCTTAAAAAAGAACTGGCCCTGGTTAGAGTGGCCGTCAAAAAGTTCAACCGCCAGGCGCATTTGTCGCCCCCGTCGCCTGCCCGCAATAACCCCGAATCACAACCTCCGGAGGGTGAATGTCGAAAGCATGGAAAATGCTTCTGCTGGTTAGTTTTTCTGAACTTCTTTGCATGACCGTTTGGTTTAGTGTTTCTGCCGTGGGACCCGCTCTAAAAGCAAACTACCTGATGACGGACCGCCAACTGGCTTTCCTGGTGATGGCGGTGCAACTCGGTTTCGTTCTCGGGACGCTCTTTATCGCGTTCACCAATCTGGCGGATGTCTTCAACACTCGTCGAGTGCTGTCGTTTTCGGCATTGCTTGCTGCAATCGCAAATGGGATGTATCTGTTGTGGGCGGACAAGTTCGAGATCAGTCTGATGTTGAGGCTGTTGGTCGGCTTCTTCCTGGCGGGAATCTATCCGCCGGGCATGAAGATTATCGCCGGCTGGTTCAAGAAAGGTCGTGGGCTGGCCATCGGTAGCATGGTAGGGGCGCTTTCCATCGGCAACGCATTGCCGCACTGGATCGGCGTGGTGATGCAGGAGGCGTGGCAAACCACCATTCTTGCCACCTCCATCCTGACGGTCGTGGCTGCGGCAATCATCTTTTTCCTCGTGGAAGATGGCCCGCATGACGTGGTAGCCAGGCGCTTCAATTTCAAATACGCGCTGACGATTTTGCGCGACCGGCCGATTCGACTCGCTTACATGGGTTATCTCGGCCACATGTGGGAGCTTTACGCGATGTGGGCGTGGGTGCCTGTGTTCTTCCACGCGGTGCTTCCGGATACGGCCTTTCTGAGTCCTGGCATGGCCGCCTTTTGGGTGGTTGCCTCCGGCGCCCTTGGCTGCGTTTTGTACGGCGCCTGGGCAGACAGGGTTGGCAGATGTGTTTCGACCATTGTTGCGATGGGGATCAGTGGAGTTTGCTGCCTGGCAGTTGGATTTGTTCCGCCGGGCTATGCGGGCCTTCTTTTGGCGCTGGCGGTGGTCTGGGGTATCACCGTGGTCGCGGACTCGGCACAATTCTCAACCGCTGCTTCTGAACTCTGCGACCCGCAATACACGGGGACCGTTCTGACCCTGCAGACCAGTTTGGGATTTCTGCTCACCATGGGGTCTATCAGGTTGGTGCCGCTGTTGCAGGACTACGGCGGTTGGGGAGTTGCGTTTGCGAGTCTTGCCATTGGTCCTGTCGCCGGCATCTGGGCGATGCTCTCCCTTCGGCGACATCCCGCTGCCGTCAGGATGGCGCAGGGCAATCGGTAGACCGCGCCGAGTACTGAAAGGAACCGGCATCAGTGGGCAGATGTGGCTTGACAGCACTCTTTCTGACCTCATTTGATTTTCTTGGCGTGGTTTGCTATCTTTGCCTGAACCTTTAAACCGTGGGGAAATGAAGTCTATGAAATTGCTTCTTTTTGACATCGATTTGACCTTGATCAGCACTGACGGGGCCGGCCGGCGCGCCATGAACCGAGCATTCTCCGATTTGTTTGGCAAGCAGAATGGCCTGGATCAGGTGAGTTTTGCCGGTCGCACAGATCCCGCGATCTTTCGGGAGGGCATGGCACACCTCGGGGAAGAGTGGACCCAGGACGCCCAGAACCGGTTTCAGAGACGCTACCTCGATTTGCTTCATGCGGAAGTCCAAAAGCCCGCTCCCGGTCGGCATCTCAAACCCGGCGTGCCGGAACTGCTCGACATATTGGCCGAGCGCAGTGATGTCACGCTGGCGCTGCTTACCGGCAATTGGGCCGAGGGTGCACGCATCAAGCTGGAGCATTTCAACATCCATCATTATTTCGAGTTTGGCGCTTTTTCCGATGACTCAGCCATTCGCAGCGACCTGCCAGGCGTCGCGGCTGCCCGATACCGCGAAAAGTATGGCGCCGAAATCAACCCGAGCGACGTCTTCGTCATTGGCGACACGCCCAGAGATGTTGAATGCGCCAGGCCGTTTGGCGCAGTTGCTGTAGCGGTCGCGACCGGATTTTCTACGCTCGAGGAATTAAGCGCCGCCCAACCCGATTTTCTGTTTCAGGATCTGTCAGATGCCGATAAATTTCTCGCCTTGCTCGAGGCTTCATGAACATGAAGTTTCGCACTCTTGGAAGCACAGGGCTAAGAGTTTCTGTAATCACGCTTGGGACATGGTCGATGGGGGGCAGATGGTGGGGCAAAACCGATGACAAGGCTTCCCTCGCCACGATCCGGAAGGCGCTTGAGCTTGGCATCAATTTCATCGATACCGCCGACATCTATGGATTCGGCCATTCTGAATCTCTGCTCGGCCAGGCACTTCAGAGCAGACGCGATCAAGCTTACATTGCGACCAAAGTCGGCTTGCGCTGGAACAACAAGGGCAAGGTCCGCCATGATTTGAGTCCGGCTCACATTTTCAAGGCGCTTGACAGCAGCCTGGAGAGGTTGCAGACAGACTACATCGACCTCTACCAGGTGCACTGGCCCGATCCTGCCGTGCCCGCCGAAGAAACGGTAGCTGCCCTCAACCATTGTGTGCAGTCAGGCAAAGTACGATTCCTGGGTGTTTCCAACTTTTCAACGGACTTGTGCGACACCTACAGGCAACTCGGCCCGTTTGTGACCGTGCAGCCACCCTTAAACCTGTTTGAGCGCCATGCGGAAGTTCGCATATTGCCTCATGCCCACACGCAAGATCTGGGTGTTCTTGCTTACAGCCCGCTCTGTCGCGGTTTGCTGACTGGCCGATTCAAAGTCGGAGATAGCATCGCAGAGTCGGTGCGCAAGCGGGACCCGCTTTTTCAGGGAACGTCATTCGAAAGAAATCTGGCCGTTGTCGCGAAGTTGCGCGGGCTTGCCGGCGAGTTCGAGAAGAGCCCGGCACAACTGGCGCTGGCCTGGGTGCTGAACCATGCTGCGGTCACGACCGCGATTTGCGGCGCCCGCAGGCCTGAGCAAGTTGAAGAGAGTGTGGGCGCCGCCGACTGGCATCTCGATGAGCCATCTCTGAAGGATGTCGATCAAATTCTGAGCACGGTTCCCTGTTGAACGGCATCGGTGATGGCAAAAAAAAAGCGACCCAAGTATGAACTTGGGCCGCTTCTAGTTGCACCACAAATGCGCTACGTCCTTGTGACTGCGTTATCATCCATGATATGATTTGAGGCACGTTGTTTCCTTCTTGCGAAAGGTACTGACTTGATCGGACTGCTGGAGTGATTATTGAAGGAAGTAACCAAATCTTAAAATATCGTTCGAGTGGCGCAATTTCACGCTTCCCCAAAAAAAATAGGATATTTTGAAATTCGTGGGAAGAAAGCACGAACCGAACTTGTTACAAACGGGTGAAAAGCCCCTGGAAGGTAAATATGGTAACCTCCTAATTTACCCTTCCTCCTCGAGATCCCCGGGTGAACATCCCGGGGATTTTTATTTCCCCGATCTAAACCTCTGCGTGAATTCGACGAGAATTAGGACATGAGCCAGACCATTTCCTACATTTTCTTGTTCTTGCTTGTAGCGGCCTGCCGCGTGGCCTCGCCAGCGCCGTTTGTTCCTGAAGATGGATTCAAGCCGCCGGAGTTGCGTCTTGTCTTTCCACAAAACGGTGACACTTTGAATTACAAGCAGGTCAGATATGCTGGCTCGACTGCCCCGGGCGCTACGGTCCATGTTCAGGGGCGTGAAGCCCGAGTTTATGCCAGCGGTGGATTCGTTGGGCTGATCGACCTCAAGCCGGGAGTGAACCTAATCCCGGTCAGGGCAGAGGCGCGCGGCGCGACCTCGCACGACACCCTACGCATTTTTCGCGACCCGGAATCTGTTTCCTACCCCAGACGGCCGACTGCCGTGCATTCCAGCAGCATCATTCCGCGCCGTGATGTATTCGTACAAGCAGGAGAGAAACTGCTGGTGGAGTTCCGTGGCAGCCCTGGCGGCCGCGCCTCTTGTTTGATCGCCGGGGTGACAGACCATGTTCGTCTGAAGGAAATGTCAGCCCGCAAAACCGGCGGGCTGGCCGGCGTCTACCGTGCTTTGGTCTCGGTTCCAGAGTCGGCATCATTACGGCCGGCAGTGGTGCAGTTGATGCTGCATGGCCGTGATGGCCGCGCGGTTCGATTTTCGGCGCGCGGCAGAGTGCAGGTTTTCTCCCCAAATCAGCCCCGGCTCGCAACGACCGTGGATTCGTCAACTTTCGTGCTGGGCAAACCGGGCGGAAAACCGTTGCTGGTTCTACCCGCCGGGCTGCCGGTGCGGGTTGTCTCGGCACACGAGCGGCTTGACCAAGTTCGTCTCTCAAACGAGCTGACCGGCTATATCGACAAAGACCAACTAAGTTATTTGTCCGCCAACACGCCTCACCCGTACGCTACGGTCGGCAACATTTCGTCACAAGCAGACGACGATTGGCTGCACCTCGACATGGATGTTTCCGAGCAGGTGCCGTTCGGGATAGAACAAAGCGTCAAGCCGGCGGAACTGAAGCTTTCTTTTTACAGGGCCGTCCGTTCACCGAAATGGGTCACTATGCCGCCTCAAGATTCACTCGTCGAGCGAATCCAGACACGCCAGAGGGATGGTGATACTTTCACGATAGGCATCAAGCTGAACCAAAAGCAGCAGTGGGGTTACTCCGGCAAATATCAGGACGGCCGTTTCCGCCTGAGTGTCAGGCGGGCTCCGGAACAGTCAACTGAGATGGGCCAGCCGCTTTCGGGTCTGAAAATATGCGTGGATGCCGGTCACGGCGGCGAGCAGGAAGGCACAACCGGCGCCACCGCGATGCTGGAGAAGGACGCGAATCTCAAGGTCGCTTTGATGGTGGAAAAGTTCCTGGTGCAGCGCGGCGCCGAGGTCGTGATGACAAGGTCGGGCGACGAGACTCTGAGCCTGCAAGAGCGCGTGGCCCTGGCTCGCCGCGAGGGTACGCAGTTGTTTCTCTCAATTCACCACAATTCGATCAATCCAAATGTCGATCCTCTGGAGCCCCGCGGCGCCAGTACTTATTTCACGACCTCGCAATCCGAATTACCAGCGAAATTGATTTTCGAGCGCTTGCAGGACACTGGATTGAAATCATTCGCCAGCACCACGGCGCCCTTCATGGTCACCCGTCAGACTGATTTCGTTTCGGTGCTGGTCGAATGCGCTTTTCTTACTCACCCGGAAGATGAACTGCTGCTCCTGAACGGTTCATTTGTGCGGGAGATGGCCGGCGCCATCGTTGCCGGCGTTGTTGATTTCGCTGGTCGCGGCAATTAGAACTTGATTTTCGCGGCCTGCGATTGTAATTTCTGCATTCATTAAACAGGAGCGATTGGATGCAGAAGGTGGAAACATTTGATAATAAATACCCCGACCGTGACTACACCATAACCATCGTCAACAACGAATTCACCTCCGTCTGCCCCATGACGGGTTTGCCGGACTTTGGTACAATCACCGTAGAATATGTCGCTGACAAGTTGTGTCTCGAGCTAAAGGCGCTAAAGTACTATTTTTTAGAATATCGTAATCAGGGGATTTTTTACGAGGCCGTCACCAACCAGATTCTAGACGATTTGGTTGCAGCCTGTCAGCCACGCAACATGCGGGTTGTCGGTGAATTCAGTGTGCGCGGCGGGCTTCGGTCCGTGGTGAAAGCGACCTATGATAAGGACAAAGAGTGACGCGCGAGTTGGCAGTTGTACTCGTAAGTGGCGGACTCGATAGCGCGGTCACGACCGCAATCGCGGGACAGCGCTACCGGCTCGCCATGCTGCACCTGAATTATGGTCAACGTACTGAGCGGCGTGAACGCCAGGCATTTCAGGACCTGGCGAATTTCTTTGCGGCTGACCAAACCCTGGTTGTCGATGTCGGCCACCTCGCGCAAATTGGAGGCTCGAGCCTTACCGACCCTGCCATCGAGATCAGCCATGCTGATCTTGAAAGTGTGGAGATCCCGAGTTCGTACGTTCCTTTTCGAAATGCCAATCTGCTGGCGGTTGCAACCAGTTGGGCCGAAGTCATTTCAGCCAGCCACATTTTTGTCGGAGCGGTAGATGAAGACAGTTCCGGCTATCCTGACTGCCGCCGGGAATTCTATGACGCCTTCGAAGCGGTCATTACAGCCGGCACCAGGCCAAACACACACGTCCGGATTGAAACCCCCATCATTCAGTTGAAGAAGTCGCAAATCGTTGCCCGCGGAGCTGAGCTTGGCGTGCCGTTTGAACTGACGTGGTCCTGCTACCAAAATGAGGAGCAGGCCTGTGGTGTCTGCGACAGTTGCGCCTTTCGCCTGCGCGGCTTTCACAAAGCCGGAATCGTCGATCCGATTGAATATGTCGAACGACCGGAGTATTCCTAGAAGCTGGAGGTCTGAACCAATGCAAGTCAAAAACATCAACGAAATCGACGAAAGCGTGGTAACCATGGAGGGCGCTGTCGGCGCCAAAATGCGGCTCCTCATCTCGGAGAACGACGGCGCTGAAAATTTCGCAATGCGCATGTTCACGGTCGAGCCTGGCGGGCACACGCCGTTCCATGATCATGATTATGAGCACGAGGTCTTTGTGCTCGATGGCTCCGGGTTACTCAAGGGTGAATCTGGCGAAACGCGATTCAAAAGTGGTGATGTGATTTTCGTCGAGCCGAACGAAAAGCACCAGTTTGTCAACGCCGGTGACCAGCCGATGCGGTTTATTTGCCTGATCCCGGCACTCAACAAGGGTGGTTAGCGGGAATTAGGCAGCAAAAAGATCTTGTTGCAGTGAGCGACGAACTCATTCAACGAAGAGGTAGAAACATGACCTGGATACTGTCGATTTTTCTTCTTTGCCTGGCCGGATGCAAAGCCGAGCAAGCGGCGCCATTGCCAACAATCAAGGTTCCCAAAAGCGCTCTCCAAAATTCACGGGCGGAGAAAGACAATGCGTTTAAATATGGTGAACATTCGCCGCTACCAGAGGCGGAGAAAGCCATGTTCAAGGGGTTGAGATACTTTCCGGAGGACCCGGGCTATCGGTTCCGTCTAAAGCTCCATCACCACGAGCAGAAGCCGACCATCAAGATTGCCACCAGCACCGGCCATCAGCGCGACGCCGAAAAATATGGCTACTTTGATTTCGCCGTGGATGGTATTTCCTCCCGCCTGCAGGTCTACAAATTGCTCGATATTCAACCCCGCTATCCTGGCTATTTGTTCGTGCCGTTCATCGACGCGACCAGCAAGCATGAAAGCTACCCCGGAGGAAGATATCTGGATTTAAAGGAAAATGATTCGGGCACTTATGATCTCGATTTCAACCTGGCTTACAATCCTTCTTGTGCTTACGGCAAGCCGGGGTACAATTGTCCGATCCCGCCCACTGAAAACACCATCCCTGCAGCTATTCGCGCAGGCGAAAAGAACTACAAAGAGACTGCTCATTAGGGCATTAACACGGAGATAGGGCGCAGTGTTGGCGACTTCTAGCCGTTGCGTCTGACATCCGGCCTTGCAGAAATATCGTGCCTGCGAACCCTCAGCCGGCAACCCAAATCGATTGCAATAGTCCCACTTTACCCGTATGTTGGAAGTTGAGTTATTCCAGATGGAGGTACGGTTGTGACCGAATTGATTTATCACTCAGATAGTTATTCCAGAGAAGTCAAAGCCAGGGTGGTTTCCGGAAGTGAGGGTGGCGTGGTGCTCGAGAAGACAATTTTCTATCCTGGAGGCGGCGGTCAGCCGGCTGATGAAGGCAAAATGCTGTGGTCCGGTTACGTTGCACGCCTCGACAAGGTCAAGAAGGCCGGAGCGGACATCGTACACTGGCTGCACGGTCCCTTGCCCGAGGTCGGGCAGTTTGTCAAATGCAAGATCAACTGGCAGCGGCGCTACCTGCTGATGCGGACGCACACAGCCCTGCATATTTTATGCGGCGTCATTTGGCGTGACTTCGGAGCACAGGTAACCGGCGGTAACATGGAGCCCGGCTCCGGGCGCCTCGATTTTGAGCTGGAGTCAATGTCCGGCGACTTTGCCGAACAGATTGAAGAGCGTATCAACGCCGAAGTTCAGGCCGCACGGCCGGTACAAGTCAATGTCCTGCCGCGCCAGGAGGCGTTTCAAATCCCGGATCTCATCCGTACAAAAATCAACTTGTTGCCGGAAGGCATTCCCGAAGTTCGAACCGTCGAAATCGCCGGGCTTGATCTGCAAGCCGACGGAGGAACGCATGTCGCCAACACCAACGAGGTGGGGCCGATCAAGGTTGTGGAGCACAAGAGCAAGGGCCGGATGAACAAACGGATTCGCATTCAGATTGCGGAGCCGGAGGCTGATGAAATGTCTTGAATGCCGGGAGAGTTTTGCCTATTTTCTTCCTGAGATTTGATGCTGGCGGGTCATTCTTCAACGCGGTAGTTTGCCTGAATTTCGCCGGTGTCGATCTTTGTGCGCAAGTAGCGTTTGAGGTAGGCTTTGCAAAACGCCCGGCTCAGGGGAACCAGAAGGGCAAGGCCGATGGCGTCGGTTATCAAACCTGGCGTCAACAGCAGCAGGGCGCCGGCGAGCACCAGCGCCGCATCTGACAGGCTGTCCGCCGGTATTTGACCGCTGGAGAGTTCGGTCTGGATTCGGGTGATAACACCGAAGCCCTCCTTGCGGGCAAGTGCGGCGCCGAGCAGACCGGTGCTAATCACTACGGTGATGGTTGCCAGCAAGCCAAAGCGTTGGCCCAGCTCGATAAGCAGGGAGAGTTCAATCAGGGGCACAATCGTAAACAGGATGACGAGTTTGACAAACATAAACACTGCTCCAAGTGACAATGATCCGGTTAGCAGTATACATCTTTTGAGGTCGATTCACAAGTGATTTTGCGTCAGGTATTCTATCTCGCGACCGCGTGTGTTCTGGTGGCCGGAGCGTGTGAGAACCCATTCACGACCCGAGAGCCCGAGCTACCGAGTCAAAACACGTCTGGCTTTCTGGATCGGTCTTCGGTCGAGAATGTCTTCCTGAATTTGCAGGCTGCCTTCACGGATCGCAATGTCGAAACCTATGTCCAAAGTTTTGTCGATTCAACACGGTCCGAGCGACGTTTTGAGTTCGCGCCGGATGAGGGCGTGGCGCTTTCCCAGCCCGGCATTTTTTTGGGCTGGGACCTGGACCGAGAAAGGCGGTACTTCTCCAGAATGCTGCAGGCGACGCCGGCCGACTCCGTACTTGCTCTTTTCCTAGTGGAAGCCGACCGGGAGCCTCCGAGGTCTTCAACCGCGGTCATCACGCAGGACTACACAATTGTCGTGGAACATAGTAGCCCGTCTGGCGGCCTGGGCGGAGACATCAACGGGCAAGCCCGATTTTTTCTCGAGCGTGATGAATTTGGTGACTGGGCAATTTATCGGTGGGAAGATACGAAGACAGAGCCTGATAATTTTTCCTGGAGCGAGCTGAAGGCCTTTTTTAACTAGTAGATTTCGTTCTCCAGCAGCGCGGGTTGGCGACATGGAGACGTCCGAGGGTGCGAATGGCAGGACTTCGTCCGAAGATCAGATTTTTCTTGCTGCTTGTTGTGGTCGGCCTTACCCTGCTTGCACTTCGAGCGTCGCTCGAAGTGTTTGATGCTTCGGACTCGATTGATGACCAACGAGCTGCTCTGCTCGGCAGCCCGTATCCGGTGTTGTTTGCTTACGGGATTCGCGATGACTGGATTAGCGGGGACGGCTCAAGCAAAGTTGTTCGCGTTCCACGGGACCTGGCCATCGAGCAAATCTATGCAGCGCTTGTGGCCAGATTCCTCGAACTTGGGGGCCGGTGCCTTAGGGCGGAGAGACTCCGCAACAACAGCCGTAGGGTGATTGAGATTGGCTTTTCAGGGGAGATGCTGGTGCGAATAACGCTCGTGCCGGACTCGGGCATCAGGCGCAACCAGGGACGTGTCGCCATCGTGGTTGCCGGATTGGGTGGTTCGTTAGACACGACTGTGAAATCGTTCCTGCAATTGCAGCAGACGGTGTCACTCTCCGTGCTGCCCGGCTTGCGGCATTCTCGCAGGATTGCTGAGACAGCATCAGCTGATGGCCTGGATGTGATGGCATATTTTGCCGTTGAACCTGCGGAAAATGACCCGGTGTCAGAGGATTTCGCTTTGTTCGCGGACCTTGAAGCCTCCGAAATCACCCGTCGAGTACGCAAGGCGATGCGGGTTCTGCCGGAGGCCACGTCTGCAATCTGTTTTGCCGGTGATATCGTGGATGAAAGCCTGCGGGATGCGTTGCATGGTGCTCTCAACCAGGAGAATGTTGTTTTGGTTGATCGGCCGGGCACCCCGGAAAACGACGCTTGCTCCGGGGCGGTGACTGTCTCCCGAGGTTGTTTCGCGGTTGACGTCGAAGTCGATGTAGTTCGCGAGGAGAGTGAAATTCGAGCCAGGCTGCACCGACTGGCGCGTTTGGCTGCCCGCAAAAGAATCGCGGTGGGGCTCGTTCATCCCCGTCGTCAAACGTGGCGCGTGTTGCAGAGAGAAATGACGGTGCTCCGCAGGCTGGGAGTGCAATTCGTAGGTATTTCTGATTTATAGCCCAAATAGGAGGGAATGTATGATGCGATTAGGAGTCAACATCGACCACATAGCAACGCTGCGGGAAGCCCGACGCGGGAAGCTGCCCGACCCGGTTGCCGCAGCGATTGCAGCCGAGATGGCTGGCGCCGACGGCATCGTTTGTCACTTGCGGGAAGACCGCAGACACATCAAAGATAAGGATCTTTTTCTTCTCAAGGAGATTGTCAAAACCCATTTGAACCTGGAGATGGCAGCCACCGACGAAATGGTCAGCCTTGCCACCGAAGTTGTGCCTGATATGGTGACGCTGGTTCCCGAAAACCGGGAGGAAGTCACAACCGAGGGCGGGCTTGATGTTCTCTCCAACACCGATTGGATCGAAGACGTGGTGCGCCAGCTCAGAAGTCATAACATCGTGGTTTCCCTGTTCGTCGATCCGGCAATCGAGCAAATCAAGGCCGCTGCCAAGCTGAATGCCGACTACGTCGAGATCCACACCGGCTTGTATGCCAACGCTGGTGATCTCGGTGATGTCATGGACGAACTTGAAAAAATCCGCTCCATAGCTATGGCTGCCGCCAAGCTGGGTCTGGGCGTCAGTGCCGGGCATGGCCTCGATTATCACAATGTGCGTGACATTCTGGACATTGAACAAATCGAGGAACTCAACATTGGTCATTCCATCGTCGCCAAAGCAGCTATGATCGGCATGGAGCGCGCGGTGCGCGAGTTGTTGCAGATCATCCGGCGTTAAGGCGCTCGTCTAAGTGCAAATGTCACAAGTGTTGGCGCACGTCCTACGCGACGGACGACTCGAGAGTCTTCACCGGGGGGATTTTGTCGTGGTGAACTCATCGGGGGAGGTGATCGCCGGCTTGGGAGATCGCGGGTTGCGAACCTACATGCGCTCGGCCGCAAAACCGATTCAGGCGATGCCGTTGCTGGAGAGTGGCGCCGTTGAGCATTTCGGGTTCTCGGCCAAAGAGCTGGCTGTCATGATGGCTTCCCATAACGGCGAGAGTTTCCACCTGGCTGCTGTCGAGAGCATTCTTGGGAAGATTGGGCTCACGCCCGGGCACTTGCACTGCGGTTTCCATCGCCCTTTGCTCAGAGATGCCGCGGACAACTGGCTGAAGTCAGAACAGGACGAGTCAGCACTACTGAATAATTGTAGTGGGAAACATGCCGGCATGCTGGCCCTCGCCAGGTTTCTCGAAACTCCTTTGGAAACCTATCTCTCGGTCGATCATCCTGTACAGCAAAGGATTCTGCGCAGACTCTCAGCGCTGTCGGGCCTGCCCGAAGATGGAATCGAAACCGGTATCGATGGCTGCAGCGCCCCGGCTTTCTATCTGCCGCTGCATGGCATGGCCACCGCTTTCGCCCGCCTGGCGGATGGCAAACTGGCTGCGGCCGAGCAAGCGTTCACAATCATGTCCACGAATCCCGAGATGGTTGCCGGCGCCGGGCGCTTCGATACCGCGCTCATGCGTTGTTCCGGCGGCAGGATCGTCTGCAAACTTGGCGCAGAGGGAGTGCGCTGTTGCAGCGTGCGCGGAGAGAACAACCTCGGCATTGCAGTCAAAGTCGCGGACGGCGGACAGCGTGCCTCCGGCGTCGTGTTGCTCGAAATCCTCGCACAACTCGATTTGCTTTCAGCGGATGAATTGCAGCAAATGCAAGCCTTTCATCGGCCGAGGTTGCGCAACTGCGCAGGGCTTGATGTTGGTCTGATCCAGCCAGCCTTTTCTCTGTGATCCACAAGCAGGAATACCATTGACCGAACCTGAACCAATACCATTTGCCGGCTGTTTTAGTGACGACCAGCAACAGCGACTTGTTTTTGCGGGCCTGGCCTGTGATAGCCAGTCGACCTATCGCCACGGAAGCGCTGCCGGCCCTGAAAGAATCCGGCAGGCGTATGATGGTCGAGGGTTCAACTCCACAACAGAGGCCGGCATCGACCTCACCGGGGCTGTGTCAGATTTGGGCGATCTGACCACTCACGCGTCGTGGGCGCAAACCGCGGAGCACTATCGAACATTTGCAGAGGGCGTTTTTGCCGCCGGACGGATTCCGTTTTTCGCCGGCGGTGACCATGCCGTGACCATTCCTATTCTCTCTGCACTCGCGGCTCTGCGGAATCCCGTGCACGTTATTCAGATTGATGCCCATCCCGACCTTTATCCCAGCTATTACGGTGACCCCGATTCGCATGCCTGCGTCGCAGCCCGGGCCTTGGGCCTTGAGCACGTTGCGTCGTTAACGCAAGTTGGCATTCGCACAATGAACGAGACTCAGCGGCAGGTGGCGTCGAAATATGGTGAACGGCTGCACTCTTGTACAGCCCAGGATTTGGAGAACGGTCTCCCGGAGTTGGCTCACATCCCGCATGGCGCCTCGGTCTATCTGACAGTCGATCTCGACGCGTTTGATCCAGCGTTTGCGCCTGGAGTGGCACACGCGGTACCCGGCGGCCTGACCCCGCGGCAAGTCTTTAGACTGATACAAAGCACAGCATGGAGGTTGGTCGGCATGGATGCCGTGGAGGTGAATCCAGGCCTCGACACAAACGACCGGACAGCAATTCTGGCGGCGAGAATTCTGCACGAGGGCATGGGTGTGGCGCATCGCCAGAGTGCCAGGGCAGCAATCTGACTGGGCCATTCCAGGCAGATTCTTTAGCTAGATTGAACTTGACTTTCTAAGTATTTCTGTTATATTTATGCAGCTTTATAACAAATGGCGGTGTAGCTCAGTTGGCTAGAGCAGCGGAATCATAATCCGCGAGTCCGGGGTTCGAGTCCCTGCACCGCTACTATTCAACCTCATCAAAGATACCTACCAAAGGGCTCGCAAGAGCCTCATCCGTCGCAGATCCCCCCCCGGTGAAAACCATTCTGAACGAAGGACACCGTTCTTAAGCTCCAGAATGTCATGCACAATGTTCGTTACCGGTCTAAGTGCTCCAGCAAAATAGTATTACATAATGTTAAGATTTTGGTAGAAATGGCAATGCCGGTGTGCTATATTGGTACATATCAAATTATCAACGCCTTTCTTAGCATCATTGAGTATTTCCAACTCTTAGACTTCATCTGGCACAAGCTCGTTTTAACAGTTTTCTTTGAGGACTAACCTGCCGTGGCTCTCATGAAGAAGTTTAGATTTGTATTCGCGCTCGCTTGCCTCATCCATTCGCTGACTTTTGCTGGCATAACCGGAAAGATCGCCGGGACGGTCGTGGATTCGCAGTCCGGCGAAACGCTACCCGGCGCCAATGTATTCATCAATGGCACCACAATGGGTGCGGCTGCTGATCTGGACGGGAATTTTGTGATCCTGAATGTCGCGCCAGGGAATTACACCCTCAAAGCGACCATGATAGGTTACAAAGGCCTGGTACTGACAAACGTCCGGGTCAATATCGATTTGACAACGAGACTCGAACTCAAGCTACAATCGACAGTTGTCACTCTGGGCGATGAGGTCACCGTGGTTGCCGAACGTCCGGTGGTGCAAAAAGATGTTTCGGGAAGTCAGGCGCAGATCGACGCGGTACAAGTCGCTGCCCTGCCCGTTCAGCGCATTCAACAAGTCGTCGGCCAGCAGGCTGGCATCATTGGCTCGGTGGATGACGGCATTCAAATCCGAGGCGGAGGCCAGGATGAAACGGCTTTCATGATCGACGGCTTCACACTGCGCGACGAACGCAACAACACGCCTTATACCTCGATTCCATTGAGTTCGATTCAGGACATTCAGGTGCAGACTGGCGGCTTCAGTGCGGAATACGGCAATATTCGTTCTGGATTGGTTAATGTCGTCACCAAAGAAGGTAGCGCTCAGAAATACAGTGCGACGGTGACTTCGCGTTACAGTCCGGCGCGGGCAAAGCATTTCGGACGTTCGGCATTTGACCCAGACAGTTACTGGGCGCGTCCATTTCTCGACGATGAGGTGGCGTGGACCGGGACGGATAATGGCGCTTGGGATCTGAACACGCAGCGGCAGTTTCCGTCTTTTGTCGGCTGGAACACCGTTTCGGAGCAAACGCTAAGAGACGACAATCCGTCCAATGATCTCACACCACAAGCCGCGCAAGAACTCTGGAAATGGGAACACCGCCGGCGGGGTGACATCAACGACCCTGACTACACGATTGATTTGGGCTTCAGTGGTCCCGTTCCCATTGTGAGCCAAAGCCTCGGCGACTTGAGGTTTTTCTTTTCGCACCGAAGAGAGCAGGACGCGTACCTGATAAATCTATCGCGGGACACCTTCAACGACGAGATTTATCTCCTGAAGCTGACGTCCAACCTCAAGCCCAACTTGAAACTCACCATCTCCGGACTCTACGGCCAACTAAACACCGTGAGCCAGTCGCAGATTGGATTGCCTGAGTACTTTCGCAGCCCTGGCAGTGTCGGTGAAGAATTGAGTCAACGCAGTTTCATCGAATCAATCATCTGGGTTCCTGATTTCTTTGCCCCGACCCGTATTCGCCGCTACAACGTGTCGGCCAAACTAACCCATGTCCTGAGTTCAAAATCGTTTTATGATATTCAGATTGAGCGTCAGGCAAACTTCTACCACACGTTCCCGAGAAGGCTGCGGGACACGGAGTCCATTGTGCGGGTGTTTGGCGAGGGTGTGGGCGCGGACGAGGCGCCCTTCGGATTTATGCCGTTCCCAAGCTCTGGCCAGGCTGGTTTTCGCATGGGGGTCGGCATGAGTCAGTCGCGGGACTCTACCCGCATTTCCACGCTGGCATTTCGTGGCGATTTTACCAGTCAGGTCAACAACAACAACATGATAAAGGCGGGAGTTGAGTTGGTCGTCAGCGATCACGATGCCCAGTTTGGTGGAGTGGATTTGACCCTGCCGGCGGGACGTCCAAACGCCAGCTGGACCCGCAAGCCCGTACGCGGCGCCATATATGCCCAGGACAAGCTCGAGTTCAAAGGCCTGATTGCCAATCTTGGGCTGAGACTCGACTACGCTCACGCAGGCGGGCAGGCATTCGATCTTGATATATACGACCGGGATTTCTTCAGCAGTAACTTTGTGAGCGGTTCAGACTCTGCATTCAAGCAGGTCGCCACCGACCATCAAGTGCATATTAGCCCAAGACTCGGTATTTCGCATCCTATTACGGACAACTCAAAACTGTTTTTTAACTACGGGCACTTCTATTCAATGCCAGAGGCCGAGCGCCTGTATAACATTCAGCGCACCAACGACGGCAGCGTGCAGCGGATGGGTAATCCCAACCTGAAGATGAGTCGCACCCGGGCGTATGAAATTGGTTTTGAGCAGAACCTGTTTGATAGGTTTCTACTGCGGGTCGCGGGCTACTACAAGGATATAGACAGTCATTATCCGAATTTCGGCAGTAGCAACGAAGTCAGAATCATTAGCGCAGACAGCAAGGTCAACTACCGTCTTGCGGAGGACAATTTCTATCAGGATGTCCGAGGCCTTGAATTGACGCTGTCCAAGAATGTCGGTAAACTGTTCTCAGGATTCGTAAACTACACGTATTTCATCGAAAACTCCGGTTTTTTCGGCAAGCGCGAACTCTTCGAGAATCCCGCCGAACAGCGGGCTGCAGACCGCGAGGAGAATCGTCAGTCCAAGCCTTCGCCGCGGCCATTCTTGAGCAGTAATATGGTTTTCAATACTCCGAAGAGTTTAGGGCCAGCTTTTCTTGGAACCAACCCTCTTGGCGCTTGGCGAATCAGTTTTCTCATCAACTGGCGTGCCGGCGCTCATGTGACCTGGGGCCGCGGGCTTGACCCCAACAACTTGGACAATGTCAGCATCCGAAACAATGTGCAACGACCTGATTTTTTTGGGGTAGACTTGCGGCTCAGTCGAACTTTCCGGTTTGCGGGTCAGAGCATGCGATTCTTTGTGGACGTCAACAATCTTCTTAACAACAAGGTCTTCAACTACACTTCCGCGTTTTCTGATGGTACCGATTTTCGCGATTACATGGACTCGCTGCTGTGGCCCGAACGTATCGGACAACCACTGGGTTACACGGTGGTTGGCAACGACAAGATTGGGGATTTGCGGCCCGAAAGCGTGACCTATGACCCTCTCGAACTTAACCCTGGCAATGACCCGCAGATTGATGCTCGAAATAAGAAGCGAAGAGAAACAAAGTCATATATTGACAATCCCAATCAGAAATGGCTGTACTATCTGAATCCGAGAGATGTTTTTTTCGGGTTGACATATGATTTTTAGACTTACCCGTTGACCGAGTTTCTAGCCGTACCAAACTATCGGTGAGAAGAATCATGAAAATCAAAAGCGTCAATATTTCCGTCGCAGGGATATTTTGTTTGCTTAGCCTGACAGACTTTGCCTATGCGCAGGAGGTCAAATGGCTCAAGGTGGGTGACCTGCACGGATGGTTCAGAGAAGATGGCGCCGAGCCGGAAGTGGGGCGCACAAACCTCCAGGAGGATCAGCAGGACGGCTTGCGCTGGCCGGCGCGGTTTCACGGCGCACCTGATAATAAGGTCGATAACCTTGCCGCCAAAGCCCTTTGGATCGGCACCTCCAATTACACTGACCATGAACAGTACGGCGGCGTGACCTATCCGCACAAGGTCGTCCACCTCGGACCCCGTGGATGGGATACAGAGCGGGAGTTCATCCCAGTCGAGTTCAAGATGGCTGGCCAGTTTGACCATCCCAATGTACTCGTCGATGGCTTGCAAGGCAGTGATTTGCAGTTCAATGACAATATCGAAGAAATTGACCCGGACTTGCCCTTCGACAGAATGATTTTCAACGTCGTCAATACTTCAATCGGCTTGACCATGAAGCGCAAGGTGTTTGCCTTCACTCATCCAGACCATTCGAACTACTTCATTTCTGAATACATTTTCAAGAATACCGGAAACGTGGACGGAGATGATGAAATTGAGCAAAGCAAGACTTTAACTGATGTGAATTTCTTTTTCCAATATCGATACGCTGTGAGTCGGGAGGGTGCGGACATGACCGACCTGAATTCGCCGCGTTGGGGAATCAACACAATGCTGAGCACGCGCGGCGAAGCGACTTCGGGCGACGGCCTACAATATGACGGGGACTATGAAGATTGGCTCAACGGGAACTCCAGGGCCGACTCGCTGCGCTGTCAATTTGCTTGGATGGGGCGACACTCAGGAGCCACGGTCGATCTGATTGGAGCACCTGATTTCAAGGATGGCACCGGACGGTTCATGGCGCCACAATTTATCGGCGTTGCGACTCTGCATGCTGACAAATCCGCAGCTGACAAAGGTGACGATCCGCAACAGCCGACCACTACCAGCTACCAGCAGTCGGATGACCCTCCCACGCGCCCCAATGACCAGTTCAATCCGGCGCGCATGGATGAGGAATGGGTGTGGATGACCCGCGGTCATCGCCTGCCTCGCCATGATGAAGTGGTCGGAGATGGCTTTCCAGACCAACTGGAACAGACGCCAGGAGGATTCTCAAACACCAACGGCTATGGGCCTTACACACTCGAACCGGGGGACAGTGTTCGGATTGTGGTCGCGGAAGGCGTCAGCGGTCTCGACCGGCAGAGTTGTATCGATCTCGGCAAGCAGTGGATCGACGAGGCCGCGCCTTATACTCTACCGAGTGGCGCTGTGACAAACGACCGCGATGTTTTCAAGAACGCCTGGGTGTTCACTGGTGAAGATTCGCTCATGCAGACATTTGGAAGGGCGAGAAAGAATTTCGAGTCAGGCTTCCAGTTGCCGCAGCCACCGCCTCCGCCCGACTTTTTCGAGATCACATCCGGGGGAAACAGAATCAGTCTGTCGTGGTCAGAGTCCGCGGAAACCTGGCCGGCTTTCGCGGGCTATCGGGTGTTCCGGGGAATCGCCAAACCGGACACTTTCTATCAGGAAGTTTTCGCCTGCGGTGCCGGTACGCAGCATCCTGAAATCGTCAACACTTTTGATGACACCACGGCAATCCGCGGCTTTGACTACTATTATTATCTCTCGTCGTTTGATGACGGCAGCAACAATCGCGGCCGCTCTTTGCAAAGCAGCCCGTTCTGGACACGAACTCAGGAACCTGCCAATCTGAAGCGGCAGGCTGGCACCGACCTTGACGAAATTCGGGTTGCACCAAATCCCTTCTACATCAGCGCCAAGAACCGGCAGATTCTCGGCAGGCAGAACGATATTGCTTTCTACGAGATTCCCGGACAGTGCACAATCAAAATTTTCACGGAGCGTGGTGATCTGGTCAGAACCATCGACCACACGGATGGTAGTGGCGACGAATTCTGGAATCAGACAACCGAATTCGGCCAGACAGTTGTTAGCGGGATCTATCTGGCCGTCGTTGAAACGCCTGAGGGCGCGAGAAAACGCCTCAAGCTCTTGATTGTCAGATAACTTCCAAAGGTAGCGGAGTTTGGAAATATGAACATGAAGAGACTCATTTCAACGATCGTCTGTCTGATCGTGTCGGTGACTTGTTTTGGCAGCACGGCGTTTTCTCAGGAGAAAATTGCACAGACCGGCTTTCAGTTTCTGAGCGTGGGGACGGATGCAAGGGCAACTGCCCTCGGTGAGGCGTTCACTACGGTCGAGGGTTCTCCGATGGCCTTGTTCTACAATCCGGCTGGTATGGCCAGAGTTGACTCGGACTTGCAGTTCACAGCCAACCACATGCAATGGCTGTCGGACATTGACTATTTTTCCGGCGCCCTTTCGTTCAAGCCGCAGCAAGGGCGGTACGGCGTGTTTGGGTTGTCTTTTCTCTATGTGGACTATGGTGAAATCATAGGTACCATCATCGCACAGAATGACCGTGGCTTCACCGAGACGAACCCGATATCGCCTTATGCTTTCGCGGTCGGAGTGGGTTACTCGAGAGCCCTGACAGACAGGTTTGCGGTGGGCGGCCAAATCAAGTTGGTGAAACAGGTGCTGGGCGATTTGGTGTTCCCTGAACCGGATTCAGGCTCCACCGAGATTAACTTCGCAAAAGGTGTAGCGGCTATCGATTTCGGCACGATTTATAAAACGGGTTACAAGAGTCTCTCGTTTGGGATGACAATCAGGAATTTCTCAAATGAGATCAGGTATGTCACCGAAGATTTCGAGTTGCCTTTGACTTTCAAAATTGGCTTCTCCATCGACGCTCTGGACTTCTGGGGCAACCCGGACGGCCAGTCATTTCTGCTGTCGTTTGATGCCATTAATCCGCGGGCGCTTGGCGAGTTTTTCAGCATTGGAGGGGAGTATCAGCTTATGAATGTCCTATCGCTGCGGGCGGGTTATGTCGCAGGGCAGGATGAATACGATGTTACAGCTGGGTTTGGGGTAAAGGCCTACAACCTTGACCTCGACTACTCCTACACGCCGTTCAAATCATTTGAGGACGTCCATCGTTTTTCGGCAAAGTTCAGACTATAGCGCGTTCACAGTGTTCACCGATTAGATGAGAGCAAGATGAAGCTATCAAAATTGCTGTTTGTCTCCTGTTTTGCCGGAATTGGGCTGTATTTCGCGTGCGATGATGATCCGGCGGACAGCTTGTTCGACCCAAGCCGTACGGATGCTAGCCGTGCGGTCGTGACAGCACTCTCGCCACCTGATGTTGCGCTTTCCGGAGTCGGGCAGATCACGATTTCAGGACAGAATTTTTCACCGGAGCCTGAAGAGAATCTGGTGTTCTTCGATGGCGCCCGCGCGGAGGTCGTTACCGCATCATCGACCGAACTGGTGGTCAAAACGCCAGTGTTGGAGGGAGATTCGATTCAAGTCAAAATTGCGGTTCAGGGTGCAGAGCTATTTAGTGTGCCTACGCTGTACAAGCTGATCGCAGCCGTCTCGGACTTCGGAAAGATCTTCGAAGGCGTGATTGCCTACGGCATCGCATCGGACCGCGATGGCACCGTGTTTTTCTTCGTGTCCAATCCGAGTGTTGGTAATCAGATTTTCAAAGTCACGCCGGATGGAGACACTGAGCTGTTTGCCACCGCTTCATTCCTAAAAGCGAATGCTATGAAAATGGGCCCCGGTAACACACTTTACGCCGCCCCGTCAGGGAGAATCAGGAAGATTTCGACTTTCTCCCCGGATGGCACGGAAAGCACCTTTGCGAGTCTGCCCATCTCGCCAGCGGATCTTGATTTTGACAGCAACGGTAACATTTGGGTGGCCGGTGGCTCCGGCGTCGCCCGCGTAAAGCCCGACAAAACGGTCGAACTCATGACGACGGTGTCTGTTAATGGCCTGTCAGCCGTGCGGGTGTTCGATGGGGCCGTTTACGTCGGCGGCATAGATTCAAGGACAGACGAGAAAAAAATCTGGCGCTACCAGATGCAAGGGGAGGCCCTGGGTGCGCAAGAGTTGGTGTTGGACGTCACAGCGGCAAACTGGCTGGAAGGGGCAATTGTCAGAACCTTCACGTTCTCAGAGTTGGGCGATATGATTCTCGGCACGACCCATCCGGAAGGCATTTTTGTGATGCCGTCCGGTGGCAATGGTGCTCCGCTCTACCCGGGCCTGATGTTGCCGGAAATCTATGCCATGACCTGGGCCGAGGGCAACACCCTGTTCGCTGTGCGCCAGAGGGTCAGCGCGGACGATGCAACGAAATTCGATTTTTCACAGATTTACCAGATAGTGATGTCTTCTGCCGGAGCGCCCTACTTCGGCAGGCAGTAGGCAGAACAAGGCATTCTTAACTCTGATTGATGTTAGAACTGGAAAGGAGGTAGGCGACAAAGGATTCGTTACACGTAATTAACCACTAATTGGTCAGGTAGCTTTAAGGAGGGATTCTATGAGATCCAACATGTACACGATGGTCGTAGGAGCTTTGCTGCTGTGTGTTGCGGCGTTTCAACCCGTCTCGGCACAAAACTCCAGAATGCAGTTGATTCACAATTCCGGCGATATTGATGGCGCCTCACTGGAGGTTTTGGTGGATGGAGATTCCACAACGACATTCTCTTTCCGCGAAGCCACGGCGTTTATGGATATGACCCCAGGCGAGCACATCTTTCGGTTCTTGGCCACGGCTATATCAGATACATCCGTCGCGGATACGGTTACCCTGGTCGATGGTATGACCTATGTCGGCGTGGTCGGTGGTGTCACGACCACCAATAATGATCTCGGCAAGTATGACAACCCACTTGCACGTGACATTTCAATGAACATGTTCGTCATCTCTGACGCCCGTGAAACGGCGACAAACGGCAGCATGGTCGATCTGATTGCATTTCATGGCGGAACCGACGCACCGTCCGTGGATATTGTAAACCAGGGCACGGGAACACCTCTGTTTGATGACCTCGATTACGGTCAGGCATCTGCGTATCTTCCCGTGATTCCCGCGGTTTTCAACCTCGACATCACACCTTCCGACGATAATTCCACAGCGCTTGCTAACTTTGAGGCAGATTTGTCTGCGCTCGCTGGTGAGAGTCTGGTTGTGTTTGCCTCCGGTTTTCTCGATCCAGAGAAGAATGAAGGCGCCCTAAAGCTTGGCCTGTTCGCGGCAAAGGCCGACGGAGAGGTCGTAGCTTTCGAAGACGTCACGCCTGGTGAGCCAGGACCCTGGGCAGACGCTGGTTCTGCAAACTGGCACTTCGATGAATTTGTTGGCGGCGACAGCTTGGCAGCTGCGGGGCATGGTATCGCCGTGGACAAATTTGGACGGATTTGGGTGGGCAATTTCAGTGGCAGCCTGCGCGTTGTGGACGCCAACGGCGTCGATGCACCATTTTCGCCGATCGACAGTCTGCACATCGGTGCAACTTCGATCACGACCTCTGGATGTCGCGGTCTGGGCATCGCAGATGACGGCAACATCCTGTTCGGGCGTTCAGGCGGTGACTTTGCGAAAATTAATGTCGAGACCGGCGAGGGCATGGCCTTCTTCCAGCATTCTGGTAGCGTGTTGAAACCTGCTGTCGATGCAGAGGGTTTCACTTACGTCGGATTGGTCGTGGGCATTAATCCAATTGTTGTTCTTGACCCGAATTTTTTTACTCCGGTTCAGGAAATCACGCTCAATGGCGCCCCTAGTTTTGGTCGCGGACTGGAAGTCAGGTCTGACGGCAAGACAATCTACACGCCTGACCTCGGCGGCAGTGGTGGTCCCGTTTACGTCTGGACTTCGACAGATTTGGTAACCTACACCAAGACAGACAGCATTCAGAACAACACAGAAGGCAACGCCGTCTTCGAGACGCAAAGAACGACCATGGACTGGGGCCCGGACTCAACCCTGTGGGTGTCTTCGGACAATGCCTATGCTGCTGGAAATAACGAACCTAACGGTTTCGTGATATTAGATTTTTCGGATTTGAGCTACACTTTTCTGCCTTCACCTGAGATCGAAGAAGGGGTCGGCAATGGTCCGCGCGGTGTTGCTTTTACAGCAACAGGGGACACGGCCTACGCGACCTATTTCAATGGCAACCGGGTTTCGCGTTTTATCAGTGGCCCTGCAACAAGTGTCAAGGGCAGAGAAGTACTTCCGAGCGGATATGAACTGGCTCAGAATTTCCCGAACCCGTTCAACCCCACGACAACGATCTCTTTCAAGATCGCGCAGAGCGACAAAGTGTCACTAAAGATCTACAACACCATTGGTCAGGAAGTGGCAGCTGTATTCGACGGCAAGCTCATGACCGCTGGCCGGCATTCAGTGAGTTTTGATGCATCCAGTTTGGCTTCGGGTGTTTACTTCTACAAACTCAAAGTCAACAAGCTGGAAGTTGCAAGGAAGATGACGTTGATGAAGTAGGGCAACTCCGGCTGCCGAGTTTTGTCAAAGAAAGGCCGATGAGTTCGCTCATCGGCCTTCTTAATTCTGTTCACTTTTTACACATTTTCAAACCTGGAGCGGGCAATGAAAAGGGCGGTAATTCTGTTTAGTATGATGATCGCAGTGTGCGGGGATCTCTTTTCGCAAGCCAACGAAGAGTTTCGCGCCACCTGGATTGTCGATATTCAGTGGCTCTCCCCGGAAAAGTCGGTTGAAGATAATCAAGCCACGATTCGGAACATTCTGGACAACCATAAGGCCGCCAACATGACCTCGGTTTTGTGGCAGGTCAGACGATTCGGTTCGGTCTACTACCCTTCGGAGATTGAGCCTTGGGGCACGCAAGTTAACTCCGTCGATCCAGGCTTTGATCCACTGCAATATGCTGTGGAACAGGCGCACAAGCGCGGTCTCGAGTTGCACGCATGGTTTAACACCTTTGAAAGTCGGCATCAGTTACCGGGCAGCCCGTCACAGGTACATCCGGACTGGATTTGCCGAGACCAGGATGGAGAAGTCATGCCGCCTGAACTCGCGTGGCTTTCTCCGGGGATTGAGAGCGCCAGGGCGTACCTGGTTCAGGTCGCCATGGAGGTGGTCAGAAACTATGATATCGACGGTTTGCATCTGGATTTCGTGCGATGGAATGAGCACACCAATTCCGGGACACCTCTTACCTCCGCCGACTTAAGCTTGCGGCATGCTCAGCCTGGCGGCATGATTTCCGATGAGCAACTCTTCGAACTGCAAAACAACGCCTCAGGGCGATACCTTTATGACTCCGAGCATCCGTTTAGCGCCGGAGTGCCGTCTGGATTTGGTTCATGGGAAGAATGGTGGCGCACCAGCGTAACGGCCTTCGTCAGCACACTGCATGACTCGGTCCAGGCGGTCAAACCGTGGGTAAGGTTGTCGCCAGCTGCGCTCGGTCGCTACAACTGGGGGGGCTGGCAAGGCTTTGATGTGGTCTACCAGGACGCTGCTTTGTGGTTCAATCAGGGCTACATCGACCAACTCGTCGGCATGCACTACCACTGGAATCAGGCATCCGACTTCAAGAGCGTGTTGGCCACGGGTTGCCCGAACTGCTGGCTGCAGTTCATCACACCGGGCATTTCCGCGGGCCGTCTTTACACGGTTGGCTTGTTCTCTGACCGTTTCGCCGAAGACAAAATCTTCGGACGCCATACCTCAATCGTCGATGGCGTCCGAACGATAGGTTGGGTTGATGGATTTCAGTTTTTCAGTTACGGCTCCTGGCGCGATAACACCTACTGGGAGCCATCGAAAGCCAATTTTTTTCAACGACTGACGAAGATAAGGTCGAATGGCTTGTTTGACGATGTGGCGCCACCCGCTCCCGCTCTGGTAGTGGCGAAGCTTGATTCCTTGAGCTACCAGATTGGAGTTACCCCGGCCACCACCGGGGCGGACAACTGGTATATCATCTACCGGTCGGAAAACGAAAGTCTGGATATCGAAGCCGATGAGATCATTCACCGACATTTCGGCCGCAGCGCCTTCACCTACACCGACGCAATCAGTGGCACACAGGATTTCAATGGCCGCTACACTTATTTTGCGACTGCCCTGGACCGCTTTTGGAATGAGTCCGAAACCTCTTCAGCATTTCAGTCTGACCTGATTCCGTCTCTGCCGCCGACCGTGGTTCGCAGCGAGCCCGGGCAGAATGACACGTTGGCTGTTAACGGCGAAATCACCATTGAGTTTTCCAAAACCATCGATATCAATTCCATCGCTGCAGCTTTTTCGCTGGCGCCCAACACTGCCACAGTACAATTCTCGTGGTCAGATGACCAGAAGATTGTGACCATCTCCTTCGACCAACCGCTAGCGTTCGCCACTGACTACTCCATCACCGTTGCGCAGCAACTCCAGGACGTCAACGGCCGTTCGATTGACGGCAACGCCGATGGGGTGGAAGGCGATGCCTTTGTGCTCAACTTCACCACTCTTTCAGAAGACGTTTCCGGCCCGCGGCTGATTGCTAGCTTCCCCACCGCTGACGGCAGCGAGGCCGACTTTGTGAATGATGAAGTTATCACTTTCGCGTTCGATGAGTTGATAGATCCTGCTTCCGTTTCTGAAGACGTGATCATGCTGAGTGGGCCCGCTGGGCAGATTTCCGCGGGCCACCACTTGGCACAGGTTGGCAGCAGGTCGGTGCTTGGCGTTCAGGCGCTCGAACCTCTGGAGTCCGATCTGGATTATCTGATTTCCCTCTCGCCGGACATTGCGGATACATCTGGAAATCCACTTGGCTCTGAGATAAGCGTTGGATTCAGAACGTCCATGGAACGCTACGCCAATGTGGTTACCATCGACCGCTTTCTTTCCATAACGGAGTGGTTTCAGCCAAACGGCAGCGGCTCCACCATCGGCATTGTTGTGCCAAACACAACATTTGGAATGACCACTGGCGCCTATTTGCCATCTGCCCCGACCCGGCAGCGGTTGTCGCCGACCCTGAACTATGAATGGGATGAGAATGCGAACGACTGGCTCATCCGGCTCTTTCTTTCCGGTGGTGCGCCACGCGCCGTGGAATTTGACAGCACCTACACGCTGCAGTGTCATGTCTTTGGCGATGGCAGTGGCAATCGCTTCCGATTCGCCATAGACGACCAGCTACCGGCCGAATCGGCGACCAACCACGAAGTGTCGGCCTGGGTGGCAATTGACTGGCTCGGCTGGCGGTTGGTCGAGTGGAAATTGAGTGATCCTGCTCAGGCGGGCGCTTGGCTCGGCGACGGTGTTGCGGACGGCCGTCTTCGCTTCGACAGTTTTCAACTCTCGCATGACCCGGGTGATGCCACCACGGGGACCATCTATTTTGACAACCTGAGATTGGTGAAGAAAACCAGGCTGCCGGTCAGCGTGGCAGTGCAAAAAGGTAATTTCCCTGACGCCTATCGGCTTCGGCAGAATTACCCGAATCCGTTCAACCCGATAACGACGATTTCGTTCGACCTGCCCGAGGCTGGATTCGTCACGTTGAAAGTGTTCGACCTGCTCGGCAGACAAGTAAGATCACTTGTGGAAGGGAGAGAAGAAGCAGGTACGCATCGCGTCGTGCTCGACGCGGGCGATTTGCCATCTGGCGTCTACGTTTATCAGCTCAGGACGAACCATCGGACAATTTCACGCAGAATGGTTTTTGTTAAATGATGAGCCGTCGATGGACCCGGCAAATCGGATTGCTCGCTCTTTGGGGAAGCGCTATGTTGACTGGTTGCAATGCGGAGCGCATGCCTGACCTCGACAGGATTTTTGAGTCTTACCAGGGGAATGTGCCTGGCGTAGCCGTCATGTTGATCGACAATGGCCGCGTGGCTCTCGATACCGCGTTTGGATTGGCTGATATCGCCAACGCGATCCCGGTCACGCGAACTACAAATTTCAGGCTCGCCTCCGTCACCAAGCAATTCACGGCGATGTGTATCTTGATGCTGCAGGAACGCGGTCAACTGGATTTTTCGACAACTCTTGACAAGATCTTTCCTGAGTTTCCAGTTTATGGGCGCAAGATCAACATCCGGCATCTATTGCAACACACATCGGGAATGATAGCCTACGAGGCGCTCATGCCGGACACAGCCACCGTGCAGGTACATGACAGCGACGTCTTACGGATGGTGATGCAGCAGGACACGACTTACTTCGAACCTGGCTCCGATTACCGCTACAGCAATTCAGGCTACGCCGTTCTCGCAATGGTCGTCGAGCGCCTCAGCGGAAAACCCTTTGCGAGGTTTCTACATGACGAAATTTTCAAACACCTTGGCATGACAAACACGCTGGCCTTTGAGAAGGGCATTTCACGTGTCCCCAATCGTGCATTTGGATATTCTGTTGACGGTGATTCCATTCGATTCACTGACCAAAGTCCGACCAGCGCGGTGCTTGGTGATGGCGGCGTCTACTCGTCCACGGCAGATCTCTACAGGTGGGATCAAGCCCTCTATGGTCAACGGCTCGTATCCGCGGAACTCCTGCAACAGGCTTTCACGCCAGCCATGCAAAACTATGGCTTTGGCTGGCGCATCGACCGTTATCAGGGGCGACTGCGTGTACACCACACCGGCGGCACCCGAGGGTTTCGCAATGTGATTCAACGTTTTCCAGAAGACGGGTTGACCGTCATTATTCTGAGCAACAGGAATGATCCCGATGTCGCTCCGCTTGCAGATAAGCTCATCGACTGGTTCCTGGAGCGTAAAAGTGGTAGGAGCCAAAGTGGCAACCCATAAGCATCTGCTTCTGGGGCTTTGTTTGCTACTTGCGCCCGATGGAGCATCTGTAGCCCAATTTGCTTCTGTGCAGCCGGATTCGGCCGGCATGTCAGCCGAGAGACTTGACCGGATTGACGGGATGATTCAAAGGAGCGTCGAGCAAAACGAGATAGGTGGGGTCGTGACACTGGTGCTGCGTGATGGCTGGGCCATTTATTTAAAATCGTTCGGTATGATGGACCGCCGGGACGGGACGCAGATGACGCCCGATGCCATCTTTAGAATCGCCTCCATGACCATGACTAAGGCGGTGACCAGCGTCGCCGTGATGATGCTTTACGAGCAGGGTAACTTCCTGCTCAACGACCCTGTGAGCACCTTCATTCCGGAATTCAAGGATCCGGTTGTGGCTGTGGCTGACTCCGCGGACAGCCGCAGCTACCGAACAGTCCCGGCGAAACGGCAAATTACCATCCGCCACCTTCTGACTCACACCGCTGGTTTGACGTATTATGGCGGCTTGGTTCATGATGCTTACCGTGAAGCAGGACTGGGTCACTGGTACCTTGGTGACAAGGCCGAGACCATCGGAGACGTGGTCAAACGATTGGCCGGGCTGCCACTACAGGGGCACCCTGGCGAGCAATGGCAGTATGGTTATGCCACGGATGTTTTGGGCTATCTCGTGGAGGTTATCTCGGGTGAGCCGCTGGACAGCTTTCTTGAGCAGCACATTTTTCTGCCACTCGGCATGAGGGACACGCATTTTTTTCTGCCGCGCAATAAGGCCAGGCGTCTCGCGCCAGTTTATGGAAGAATGGACGATGGCTCCCTGCAACTGCGCGACTCTACCAGCACCACGCCGTTCATTCATGGTCCGCGCGTGTGTTTTAGCGGCGGAGCCGGATTGCTCTCAACAATCACTGACTACGGTCGTTTCTTGCAGATGCTGCTCAACGGAGGGCAGTTCGATGGTGCCCGTTTGCTAAGTCCAAAATCAGTGCAATTGATGCGCGTGTCACATTTTCACGACTATCCCAGAAAGGGCTGGGATTTCGGCCTTGGCTTTTGGGTGCTGGAAAATCTTGGAGAGTATGGAGAAGTCGGAAGCGAAGGTGCTTACGGCTGGGGTAGCGCCTACTACCCGCGTTATTGGCTGGACCCGAAAGAGCGGCTGGTCGGCATATTCATGACACAACTGCTTCCTGCCGGTGACCTCAACCTGCACCGCCGATTTCAAGCGATGGTTTATCATGCGATCATTGACTGAGTTGTGTAGTTGTGTATAGGCGACGAGGGAGAAGATTACGGATATTTGAGGAATTTCGTATCCGGCTCCATGTCCTTCCATGTTCGCCAGCGTGTCAAAGTGGACTGAAATTCGGGCAGGGTGCGGTCGGCAAATTTCCCGCTGATGCAGGTCAGTTGCTCTTCGCCTTCCAGGTGATACCAGAGGCTTTCGGTTTCATAGTCATAAAGCACGAAGGTGAGGTCATAAGTCCAGCCGCTGGAACTGAGCGTTAACACACGGCCATCGATTTCCCGACTGTACACGGCAGTCAATCCAACCAGCGGTCAGTAGGCGACCGCAACGTGGGCATCGCCGAAGACTTCATCGACAATCTCGTGTCTGCTCAGAATCGATAGTTTGTAGCCCCGAGGTTGGTCGTTGAGACTTGTGCCCAAAGTTAGGAATGCATCGGTGTCGCCCGGGTATCCAGGTTCGCCCTGGCTGATCATTTCTGGTCCAATGATCGGAGGAATTGCGTTCGGACCCAGTCCAAACTGGAAGCGCTCCGGTACAAGGTCATATTGGTTGACCGCATGCGTGATATCCCATTTTTTCCCGGTGCGGTCTGTGATGAAAATCTTCTCGATGTCTGTTTCTTCGTCAACGAAATCGTCGGTGTCTTCAACGGTTTCGTCAGACAGCGAGACGAGTTCAATCGAGTCCTTGCAGCCGGCAACAAAATACAGGAGGAAGAGAATAAAACATGCTTTGCGAGGGTTCACCATATATGAAAGAACACCTTCTCTGATTTGTGTATTCCCTTGAGGACTAAATTGCTCAGACTTCTACCAAGCATGGCTAGCGCTTGGCCGATTGCCGCCTAGTCCTTTGGGCCAGCGGGATATCTCGCTTGATAACTCGACCAAATATTACTTGACATTCAAACGCGGAATTCCTTAACTAGTCAGGTTGAACCTTGTCAGAACTCAAAGTTGAAAATACTGCCTGCGCTTACTACTTTGGCAGGCCGCGAGAAAGTAACGTCCACCTAACGAACGGAGGAAAAATGAACAGCAGATTTGCTATTATGCTTGGGAGCATCGCGCTGGTGATGTTTGCCGCCAGCGCGTTTGCCCAACCCGTCGACGGCGACAATCAATACCGTCTGGCGGAGGTGAACCCACGATTCTTGGGCACCGACACGCTTGACTCAGGTGCCGGTAGAGGCGTCTGGGTGGCAGACAATCCCGATCTGGACAACGATGGCAAACCCGAGCTCATCGTCACCGAGTACAGCGATGGCGGCCGAGTATTTGTGTTCGAGATGGTTGGCAATGATGCCCTGGAATTTGTCTGGGCGTCTCCCGTTCAAAGTGTGTTCACGAAATCATCACCCAGAAGCGTGACTGTGGGCGACTTTGACAACAATGGTCGCCAGGAGATCATTTTCCCAGTCGGCTACTTCTCCAGTTTTGACATCCCTGCGCGCGGAATCTATTTCTACGAATGGACCGGGCAGGACAACGACTACGGCGTCAAGCCCACATACCAGTTGTCGTACATGGCCATCGACTCAGCGTTCGCCACGGCAAATGTTGGCAGAACAGAAAATGGCCTCATCGTGCGCGACATCGACGGAGATGACAAGAGTGAACTGGTATTTCCGCCTGCCTCGGGTGGTGGCAATCTCGATGTCGCAAATCTGTACATCCTGGAGGTCGAGTCCGGAACGCTGGCAGATAGCAACGTTGTGATCAACAACGAGTTCGTTTATGATGGCTTTACCACCACCGACCCGCCATACTCTCCGCGTGGGGCAGCCATCGGAGATGTCGATAGCGATGGTCTGGACGAAATTATAGTCTCAGGTTGGGGAAGTGGCGCCAGTGGTACCGGCATCGGCTTCGTGCAAATCGACGGCCCTGACCTTTACACGCCCGGCAACGTTGTGCCGCTGTCAGACGGCGATTATTTCTGGGTAAAGTCAAATCCAGTATTCACTATTGCAAACGGCGAGCCGGTGGTTTACGTTCATGGCTCTGACAACGGGACCCCTTTGGGCAGCAAGTTCTGGGTTCTCAGCGGCATCGTGTCTGACCAGTTTGCAGGTCCGGACAACGTCGCGGAGTTGTGGCCAGACGTCGGCTTCTGGGGCGTCATGGGGCTCGGCGACCAAGACCACCCAACCAACAGCGCCGGCGATGGCTTTGATCTTTACATGTACGGTGGTGGTGGTACTTTGCTCGATATTGAATATGACGGAACAGGAGGTGTGACCGACACCAACAGCTATGCGGTCAAACAGATTTTCGATCTCGAGACCCAGTACGACGCTATCAGCGGACTGTTCAACGACATTTACACCTATCCAGGAATGGACCTTGACAACGACGGTCTGCGAGACATGGTCGCAAGCTACAAGGGCAGCTCTTTAGACACGCTGAATGGCGAGCTTTTCACGTCCAACACCTTCAACATCTTCTTCTTCGAATGGGGCGATTCAACAGCCTCGCTGGACGTCGTTACATCCGTTCCCCAGCAGAAGAAGCTCACCATCATAACCCCAGATGACTACCAACTCGAGCAAAATTACCCGAATCCGTTCAATCCTGAGACCGAAATCCGTTTCACGCTGCCAATCTCGAAGCCAATCAGCCTGAAGATTTTCAATGCGCGCGGGCAGGAAGTGCGGACGTTGGTCAACAACCAGACCTACACACAAGGGCTCCATTCCGTGCAGTGGGATGCCAGAGACAATGCTGGCCGACCTCTGGCGAGTGGCGTCTATATTTACAGGCTGACGTTCGGCAATTTCTCGAAGTCAAAGCAAATGACGCTCGTTCGCTAAATCTATTCTCAACAAAATGGAGGGAGTATTATGAGAAAATCGTTAGCTGTTCTTGTGAGTGCAATCGTTTTGGTGCCGCTGATGGCCTTTTCGCAGACAGATGAATGGATGACACAGTACGTCACTCTTGATGATGGCGCCAACGGAACCCTGAACCGCACCACCAGCGTGGCGGTCATTGATGCGAATGATTTCGTCGCCCTGGTCACCCGCGGTTCGTCCGACGATGCCAGTCTCATCAATTATCTGGTTGGCTATGTGGGCGCGGATTCTGTAAGCGGTAGACTGGAGCCTGCACCGACCGGCTCCGAAGTCGGCTTCTGGGAGAATATTCTAGACCGAGTCGAGTTGACCGACGCGTTCCAAGTGGCGGGGTATGGCAATCTAGTCTTCCTGGCCAACAATGACGGTAACCACAACATCCTGGTGTTCGAGTTGACGGACACAGCCGTCAACAGCACGGCCAATCGCATGGAAACCGGCACCGAGCAAATCTGGGCCATCGAAGTAGACAGTAATGGCTATGTCTACGTCTGTGATTTGAACGGTGACGACACCAAGACCAACGAGGTCAAGGTTTATGCCCCTGTTGGTGACGCCGGAGCCGCCTGGGACACCTCGCACGACAGCGCCCCGGTTGCAACCATCGATTTGCCCCTTGGGGAATATCGTGGCATTACCGCGTCTGGCGACGGCACGCAAGTGTTTGTCAGCCAAACCTCGGGTCGAACCATCCTGAAGTTTACCGGTTCGCCGGCATCTGGCTACACCGCCGACGCCAGCTTTGATTTCACGCTATCTCCCGAAGACGTATTTGAGCCGGAAGGTACCGGCGTTGCTACTCCTTCGGTTTTGGGCCTCGGCTTCATGGATGATCCAGGGGCGCTTTTCGCTGCGGTTGACACGCTGTTTTTTGGCGGAGACCCGGGCGGCTACATCTATGGACGCGTCTACGTCATCGACCCCGCCACCGGTACCAACAACGACACCATCGATGTTGCTCAGTGGAATTTTGACCAGAACGGCAGCTTCACGGATGCCTCCGGCAGAGGCCTGTCCGGCGGCTTCACCTCTGTGATGGATGTCGATATCGAGGCCAGCGAAGGCGCTGTCTACCTGCAGACCTGGTATGGTTGGGCCGTAGAGAAATGGCTCTTCGACGGCGATCTTGGCACCATTGTCAGTGTTGAAAAGACCACGGACCTCGTGCCTGAGGGTTTTTCACTGAGCCAGAACTACCCGAATCCTTTCAACCCGGGTACGACGATCCAATTTGAGATCGCACGCGACGAACATGTGACCCTGGAAATCTTCAACCTTCTGGGCCAGAAAGTCAGCACGCTTCTGGATCAACGCATGACTGCTGGAGCCTACCAGGCTGCCTTCAATGCCGGCGACCTGCAATCGGGCATGTATTTCTACAAGCTGGAAGCGGGCCAGTTCAAGTCAGTCAAGAAGATGGTTCTAACCAAGTGATTTGTGCATGCGGGAGCCCCGGCTCAGTGCCGGACGGCTCCCGCATCCTTTCTTTTTCGTAACCACCGCACCACTGCCCTAATCTGAACACATCACTAATCTGACCAGGATCAAGCATCCTGTTTTTCAATTTCATCTCTAGCACAAGGGAGAAGACATATGAAATGTCTCACATCAAAGCTGTGGTTGTTTGTCGTTGTCGTTTCCGCCATTCAACTGAATGTAAGCGAAGCCCTGGCAAATGTCTACGCTTCTCAGCTCACGGTCAGCAATCCGGACAGCTCTGCGTTTGACGGCAATTTTTCCGATGGTAGTCCGGCGATGCTTTCGTTTTTCTTGAATGATACGGCTAGCGTGGTCGTGGTTGAGATAGTGGATTCGGGAAGCCAGCAAGTTGTGGGTCAAATCGATGCTGGCGCAATGAGCCGCGGCGCCAATAGCGTGATGTGGGATGGCACAGGTGCTGAGGCCGGCAAGAATTACGTATTCCGGGTCACAGCAGAGCAACCAAACCATTCAACCACAGACTGGACCATGTTCTACGATTCCGGCGATATCGATATTTTTAGCCGCGGCGTCGCTGTCGTGAGAAACCAGGCTGATCCATGGTTTGGCAAAGCGTTCACCTCAAATGATGGCGGACCTCTGGGCACTGGAATCAATATTTTTAACCCGGACGGCTCTTTTCACGACCCCGCCCTTGTGGCCGCGGACCTCAGCTCATCAGGAAGCGTCGATTACGGCGGCACCGCTCCATTGCACGTTGATATGGATTCCGGTGGACATCTCTACGTCTCCAACGGCGATCGCGGCGAGATTCTGCGGGTTAACCGAGATTTCAGCACCACGGTTGTCATCAGTGGCTTGACAAATCCGCGCGGGCTGTTTGTCACGGGTAGCGGCGATGATCTCACCATCTACGTTTGTGCGGACAATCAGGTCTTGCGGGCAGTCATCGGCGCCGCTGACACCTTTGGCGGAACACCGGAAACCATTGCGAGCTTCAGCACTGCTTTTCCGCGGCAGGTGACTCTGGACGATGATGGCCTCATGTACCTGAGTTTACGCACCAGGGTCGATCTTGATGCCGAGGGGCAGGGCATACGCAAATACGACATCTCCGGAACTTTGCCGGTCTCAGACAACGATGCTCTGTGGTTCCTTGACGCCAATCGCACATTCATTTCAATCGACTTGTTTGTGGACCGTGGTTCTGACCCGACTTCGTCTGACGACATTCTTTACTATTGCACAAGGGCCGAAGGAGGGAATGATCAGGACGGCATTTGGCGCGTCGATGATTTGAATTCCATTTTTCCGGACACAGTTAGGATCATCACCGAGGATGATCTCTATTTCGTTACGGACAACAACATCAGCAGCAACGCGACATTTGACTTCGATGCTGCCGGCAACATAGTGTTCACGGAAAACGCCAACGAGCACGTTTTCTTCATTTCACCTCCGGGTGAGGGCGAAACCAATTCGTTTACGACCACCGGGGCCGACACGTTTGCAGTGGGAGTCGCGGTAAGTGTAAAGGGAGATCTACAAGCGCTGCCAAGAAGCCATCAACTGTATGCCAACTACCCAAATCCCTTCAACCCAACGACCAGCATTCGCTATGAACTGGTGCGCAGCGGACAGGTTTCATTGAAGGTCTATGATTTGGTGGGCGCCGAGGTGAAGACCTTGGTGGACGATACGATGACCGCGGGTGAGCACAGCACGGTCTGGGATGGAAGAAATCGTTCAGGACAACAGGTGACAAGCGGCGTCTATTTCGTAACACTGAGAATCGGGAGCTTCATTCAAAGCCGGCGCATGACGTTGTTGAAGTAGAGTTCACCAGCCTTGCGAAGGTTCCAAACCTTCGCAAGGCTGGGAGTCGTTGCCCGCCAATGCCTCGATTACTCCGTTCTAAGGATATTCACAGGATTCTGCATGGCTGCTTTGATCAGAAGCGAGTTGACGCTCAATGCGGACAGGACAAATGTAATAAGCCCGCAGATGATGAATAGTCCGAAATCAATTGGTGTTTTGTAGGCAAAACTCTGAAGGAATTGGCTAGCGATATAGTAGCTTACGGGCCATGAAATAGCGTATGCCGTGAGCAATAATATGAGCAATTCCCTGTTGAGAAGCTGCAAGAGTTGAGTGACGCTAGCCCCGAAGACCCTCCTGATTCCAATCTCGCGTTTTCTTTGCGCCACGGCAAGTGACGTTAGTCCGATGAGTCCCATGCAGGCAATCACGATGGCGAAAGTGGCCGCAATGGTGATGAGCTTATGCCACATCGCTTCCGCGCTGTACTGTCCCGCGACGTCCTCGTCCATAAAATTGTACCTGAAAGCCAGGTTTGGCCGGTATTTCTGCCAAATGCGTTTCAGAGCATCTAAACTCTCGGCAATGCCCTGCGGTCGCACGCGAACGAGGATGCAATCGACTTTTCCTTTCAGAGACCCACGAGCGGTTTGTCCCAGGACCAGGGCGGCCGGCAAAACATGCCGTTTGAGAGACAAGAAGTTGAAATCCTTGACAACGCCTACGATTTTCAACCGTTCGTGTCCCAGGATTCTGTAAGGGAATGGCTGGTTTCGTTTCGCGATGCCAGAAAAATCCTTCATGAAGGTCTCGTTGACAATCATTGATTTGCCAGCATCGCCACTGGCCGGAAGAAAGTCTCTTCCTTCGATGATTTCAAGTTCCATTGTTCTTCGAAAATTCTCGTCAACCACATAGCTTCCAACATCGCTGACTGTGCCGTCTTCCTGGGTGAAGAAGGAGAATGTTACAAAGCCCCGTTGAAATGAACCTGACGCTCCGGCGACGTTGATGATACCCGGGTTGGCTGCCAGTTCGGCCTTGTAGTATTGCAGCAGTTCCGCCCCGTCTGACATTTCACCTGAAGCCTCGAGCGTTGGAACTACAACGACATGATTTGCATTGAAGCCTAGATCCTTGTTCTGCACGAAATGCAGTTGTCTGTTGATCATGGTGGCGCTGATAAGCAAGCAAATTGAAAGAACAAACTGCGTGACAATCAGCGCTTGGGTGAACCGGTTGTGGCCAGTCAATTTCTGCCGGCCTTTCATTACCGCATCCGTTGACTGTCTCGAAATGAATATTGCGGGATAGCTTCCAACAGTGATTCCGACCAGCACCATGAGTCCTGCCAGGCAGATTGCCGAAGTCACGTTGCCGGTGTAATCCAGGCTCAGGTCCAAACCGGCGATTTGGTTAAATCGTGGCAGCATCAACTGGGCGACAACGGCTCCAGCGGCAAGAGCAACAAGACTCAGTAGAATGGCTTCAAACCAAAACTGCTGCACAAGCTGTGATCGCTTTGCGCCGAGCACTTTGCGCACTCCAACCTCCTTGAAGCGGGTGGATGATTGACCGATCGCGAGCAGCATGAAGTTGAAACAGGCGATGAACAGGATGCAAATGGCCACCACACTGAGAATGTAGAGATAATCGATATCAACGACACTTCGCAAACCAGCACTACGCGGCTCTTGTCCTAAATGATAGTTCGTCAACGATTGGAACTTCAGCCCCTTATGCTGTGCATAGTAGTCGTCGGTTGCGATGTCAATACCCATATACTTTTTCAAGAACGGCGGCAGCTTGCTGGACAATGCTTCAAGGTGAGCGTGGTCGAGCAACCGCACGAAGCCGGTCAATTGGAATTGACGCCAACTCGAAGCTAGTTCTGTGTTTTCCAGATTGGAGATTGGCAAAAGAAATGAAAAACTGATGCTGGATTCATCAGGTATCGGTTGCGCCACGGCTTCGACGACAAATTGCTTGAATTGCGCTCCTCGCGAGATTTCTATCGTTTTTCCGACAGCATCAGTGTCGCCAAAATACTGGACGGCGGATTCGTGGCTGAGAATGACTGAACCTCTGCTGTATAACGGCTTCTCATGAATACTTTTCGCCAGAGGGAAGGAGAATATTTCCAGGAACTCCGAATCAACGTATAGGATATCTTCGTTGAATATCTCTAGCCCAATTCTCACATTGGCGGCCTCTGAAAATAACCTCACGGATTGAATGATTTCCGGGAATTCACTTGCCAGGGCAGGGATGAGCGGAAACGGCAGACTTTGCACTTTGGAGTTCGGCAGGTCGGGAAGGACTCGAAGAATCTGATCCGGGTGCTCGTGAAATCTGTCGTAGGAAAGCTCATGGCGGATCAGAAACAAAATGACGATACAGCAGGCGAGACTGACGGCGAGGCCAAGTGTCTTGACGAAAGAAATGACCTTGTGTCTCGATAGACTTCTTAGGGCCACCTTCAGATAGTTTCTTATCATAGTGGGTCGCCTCCCTGGGGTTTGCAGGCGCTACTTGAGCAGGGTGAGCTTGCGAGCCTGTTCGAAAAACGAGCCAGATTCCGGCGTCGAGGCGAGCATCCGCACAATGTAGAGCCCGCTAGCGACCTGCCGCCCGGATGTGTCGATTCCATCCCAGACCATTTCGTGATGCCCCGCGACGAAAGATTTGTTGGAAAGCACTCGCACGGTTTTGCCCAGAGCGTTGAAGATAGTAAGTGTCACGTCCGCGCGCTGCGGCAGATGAAAGCGAATCCGGGTCTCCGGGTTAAAAGGATTCGGGTAGTTGGCGTCCAGCGCAAAACGTTTCGGAATTTGTCCAGCCTGGGTATTCTGACCATCGACCGAAGTGGACAGGTCAAAGAAGAAGTTAAGTGCCCTCCGCATGATTTCCAGCCTGGATGTTTCGTCAGCAATCGTTTCAAATGGCGCCGCAAGATAGACCAAATGCTGGGTTACGCCATCGTTGGTTGGGCCAGAGTAGGTAATTGCCGCGGATTCGCCGTTTGAGTATTCGAGCGCAGTCTGTGCGCCGGAAATCGCTGCCACCGCATCCGACATCTCAGCATGGTAGGAACCGCCTTCGAGATTCAGAGTCAATCCTTCGAATATCGAGCCTGAGCTACCGGAAATTGATGTGCTCGCCAGCCGTCGGGTGACAAAGTCTGCGTGCAGGCGTTCGCGCACAAAGCTCAGGTCTTCGGCCGTTGCTGAATCTGAGGCCGTCAGATCCCACGCGATATTGGCGCCGCTTAGAAACAGGTTGCCGCCGTCATTCAAATAGTCCGAAAGCAGAGTCTGTTCATCCGATCCCAGGGTTTCCGAGAGTTCAGCTTCATCGCCGACGAACCAAACCAGGGCGTCGTAATCCTGCAGCGTGACAAGTCCTGCGACAACGGACTCATTGGGCACGGTGTCAAAGCTGATGCCCGCGGCAAAGATGGCCTTGCCATATTGCAGAGCGAAGTCATGGTTTGGCGCGGCCCAGGCGCCCTCCGTGCGGTCGAAGCCATCGACAATGAGCACTTTGTGCGGAAAGTCGCCGTTGCTCAGGCCGTAGACATCGGACACAACGCTTTCGTTCGGGATGGCGGCGTCATCCACCGCGGTGATTCGGAAATAGACGTCTCTCCTCAGAATCTGGTCGATGGTGGTGTCCGTGACCGAGGGCGTGTAGACGGTTTCGTCGCGGAACAGATTCCAGGTTTCGTTGTCAAAGCTGAAGTAGAGCCGGTATCCGGCCAGATCCGCGTCGGAATTCGGCTGCCAGGTCAGGCGCATGCCGTCCTCAGTTTCTACAACCTGTCTAAGTTCAGGCTGCCCGGGCGCAATTGAGTCGGTTTCCTTGACTTGCACGGCGACGTACGAGGTGTCGGTATTGCCGCGCGTATCTTCTGTAAAGGCCATAGCGACGTACGAGCCTGGTAGCAGGTCTGCCGTGTTCCAGAAATTGTCGCGGCTGACATCGTTGGTGACCTGATAGGCATGGCTGGTGGTGCTGGAGAGCTTGCGAAAATAGACGATATTCACCCAGGCATTATTGGGTTTGCGATCGAACTGAAAGCGCACGCCTTCACCTGCTGGCTCGAAAACAACCTGGGCCGTGTCCGCGGAGAGAATCTTGTAGCCGATCTTGTAGGTGCCGTTGTTGCGACGGGACAGCCTCGACGACGGCGGGCCATTTTGTTCGTCAACTTTCACCACGATGTCAACCGGGCCACTTAGCGCCTCGTTGCGCAGCTTGTTCGTGGTGTTGTTCTGGTAGAATTCCACGAATCGAATAATCGGCGGCCAGGGATCTTGGTAGGGCGTCAAGCCACTGCCGGCCAGCACGCTACTCCTCTCTGAACCGACAAATCCATTGGTGAAATGAACATGGCCCTGCCCGGATAAAATGGCGCCAAGAACAGTCTGCTGCGCGAACACCGAATCACCAAGGGACAGGGACGGGTTCGGTTGAATGTGCACGTATGCCACATCGTTCACCCGGACAAAGGCGCTGGAGCCCTGGGCGCTCATGCTTGTGACCACACCATTCTTGACGGAGTAAACCGGTGAGCCGTCTGGCTTCGGGATATCCGTTCCATTGTGAAAGTGGCCATTTGCCGAAGTACTGCGGTACTCAGAAAAATTGCCGGTAATTTCCTGGCTGGAGTTAAAGGGCGTGACCGGCCAGGGAAAACTATCCTGAGCCGCGACTTGGCAGGTGATGGTCAATCCAAGGATGATTTGCACTGCCACTGTGCTGTGTTTCATTATTTCACCGCCAGTTTGATGAACTCATTCTTGAATCCCAGCCAAATCTCGCCGTTCGCAACGTGCAGACCAGGCTGGAAGAATTGCTGGCCCGCGAAATCAATCCGTTCAACCAGGGAGCCCGTGTTGCTAAGCATCTCCAGCCGCGGTGAAGAAAAGATGAAGCCGCCGTCGCTGTAGGTATTGCGCGCGACAAGCAAGACCACCCGGCCGCCACTCGGCGACAGTGCGAGACCAGCAATAATATCTTCCCGGGCCTCGACCTCATGGCGCCAAAGCGTTTGTCCGCTAGCCACGGCTACGCTGACCACGCTGCGCTTGTTTGACAGGATTAGGGTGTCCACGCTGTCGGAGAAACGGCAGTGGTCAAACAAGAAATCCGTTTCAGAGAGAAGCTCTCCACGGGCGTTGAAAAAGGATGTGCGCCTGGTCATCGAGCCGTCGATGGTCATGGTGTAGCTGCCGGCGGCAATCACCTTGCCTCCGGGAGACACGGAAAGTTCATATCCACTGTCGAGTGCAAGAGGACGCCGCCATAGTTCGTTGCCGGTAGCGGAGAAGAGAAAGATGTGTGGCTCCCCGGCCGGTTCCATCGCTTCGGATTCCCTCGGAGATGCTCCGCGCCTGGAGGCCAGCACGACCAGCTCCGTGCCGTCGGCACTCACATCCATCTGCAGGGTTCGTTCGAGATCGTAGTCAGCGCCCGGGAACAGCTCAATGCTTTTTTCCATTTTGCCACGGTCATCGTAGAATGAGATTCGGCCCGAGGCATTCTCAGCCAAAATGATTCGTCCGCCTTGCTCAGAAACGATCACGGAAGGAATCGACGCGTCGAAGGCCTGCTTTCTTTCGACGATTGCTTGAGGCTCGAGATCGGGCGTTGAGAGTATTTTGAGCCGCAAAATCCTTTCGCCATCGGCAATTTTCAGGAGGCTTTTCACGCAGAGAAAATTTTCTGCGCTGGACATTCTTGTCTCCAGAAAGCCTGCTGGCAGGGCCAGCTCACGGGAAGATGCCGTCCGCAAGGATCGGCCTTCCACACGTAGCCAGGCTTGTTCTGAACTGGCCGAAGAAAAGTGCCAGGCGTTCACATCCTGAGTTAACTGCACGCGGCTCGCCACCCCGATTGACTCAACACCCCGTTGGCCGATAAGATGGATGGGGAAAATCAGAGTCAGGGGAAACAGCAGAATTGTTCTTGTGCAAAGGTTCATAGTTTTTCAGGCTTTCTTTTGTGCTGCGGAAGAAACTCAGCGAGCGAGCGGCATAATAAAAACCCGTCCTGAGTTCTCTTCGTCAAAGGCGATGGATTTGCCGTCCGGGGCCCACGCCGGGTTCATTTCCACACGGTCCGCCGAGCGGGTCGCATTTTGCCTGCCGCTGCCGTCTGCCGCGACCAGGTAGATGTCAGAGTTGAGCACGCGGTGACCATCGTCGGTTGGCAACATAAATGCCAGCCATTGGCTGTCCGGCGCCCAGGTGGGTCTTTCTCCTCGGCCGAGATCGACTAGATCCTGGCCTGTCGGCTTGACCACGAACAGGTTGCCGCCCACAACCTCAAACGCGATTTTCGAGCCGTCCGGAGACAGTTCAGCATTGAGATAGCGCCCAGCAACCGGCGCCAGGCGTCCGCCCGGCCGGCCGAGGTGGTTGATGAAATACAAGCTGGTTCCAGTGCTGAAAATGAGCGCCGGTGAAAACAGGCTCGGTGCTGTTGGCGGCGGTTTGTCACCGGCGACGGCGATGGTCTGAATGCCCGTGCGCGTTTGCAGATAAACCGAAGATTCATCCGGGCTCCAGCGGGGTGTGCCGATGATCGTTTTGCCAGCCCACTTGATGGTTTCCTGCAGGCCGGTCGTAACAGAAAAGATCTCCGCCTGGTGTTTGCGTCGCCGGCCTTCATAAACGGTGGTTCTGGTGAGCAGACGGCGGGAATCAGATGACCATGAGCAACGATAGCCAGCGCCTGCTGCGTCCGTGACCTGCCGTAGATTTTTACCAGCCGGATCAATCAGCCAGATGCCGCGATAATTCTCACCGGCCAGCGCCAGGGTTGTGCCGTCCGGCGACCAACGTGGTTGCTGAAGCACCGCATCATCCGGCGTGATGGGCATGGGCTGGCCGAAAGACCAGTCGGCCGGTTGTGCAACTGCGAAACCCCAGAGAAAGGGGACGATGGTGACGCAATAGAGAAAGATATTCATCGGGGACTTCCTATTTCAATAGAATGAGTTTTTTGGTTTGAGTCGAGTTCCCGGCGCGCAAGCGGTAGACGTACACGCCGCTCGCAGCCTTTTGGTCCCGGGCATCTCTGCTGTCCCAGACAACCTGATTCAGGCCTGGCCTGGCGTTGGCAACAGTCAGGTCGCGCACCAATCGGCCCTGCAAATCGAAAATCTGGAGTGAGACAGGAGTTCCGGCCACCTGTGGAGCCAGGCGAAAAGAAATTTTTGTTTCGGGATTGAATGGATTGGGATAGTTCTGGTAAAGCGCAAATCCGGACGGGTGAAACGCCGCCACCTGGTCATCATCTACGGAAACTGGCAAGCCGCTTTCGACGATGAAGATATCGTCGATGGTCAGGGCGCCGCTTGCTTTGCCGGCGCGTGTCCATCGAAAACCGCTCACGGAAAACTCCGCGCCGTCGAGTTGACCATTGCCGCCGTCGCCGGCCTCGATGGCAGCGCCCTGCAGGCGATGGCGGTAAAGTGTCCATCCAAGCCGGGAATCCGTGAGAGCCGGCAGCATTTCCACGCCATCAGAATCTTGCACCAGCAGCCTGAATTGATTACCGCTGGCATGGCCGTAAACATAACACCCGATTTCGCTGGCTGCATCAAGGCGGTGCGGTTGGCCGCCACCGACAAAATCAGATTGAATGACGCCGATATTTTCCGTGAACACATAACTGAGCGTGCCCGCGCCGCCGCCCGAAAGCGCCAAGCCGGGTGTCAACTCAAACTCAGTGCTGTCAGGGTCGAACCCCATCGAAAATGGTGAGGCCGATGGGTTTCCCCAGGCTAACTCTGGCGCCTCGAAATCATCCACTGTCGTGATTGACACGTTCGATGAGCGTGTCGTAAATCTCCAGGAAAATATTCTTCCCAGCTCGGAGCCGTCGGCCAGGCTGATGCCGGGCCTGAGGGTCAGGAAATAGCTGGCGCCACGCGACAGTGCTTTCTGCGGTATGATGGTCACGCGTGTGGCCGCACCAGGAAAGTCGAGCACCGCGGGAATCTGCTCCGTCGAGTTGGGCGCCAGGACAATGTTGCTCGTGTTAACCGTGGCCGGATCGAGTGGCTTGTTAAACGTCACTTCAAAAACGTCGCGTTCAAAGACGCCGGTGTCGCGCCGGACCGGAAAGAAATCCATGACCACCGGAATGCTGTTGTCCGCTGTCTTCGTCATGAAATCAATAGTGAAACTGTCTCCGCCCGTGCCATCGCCATTGCCGTCGAGAAATCTGCCGCTTTGATCGGTAGCGGTTGCCGCGATTCGAGAAGTATACTCCGTGTCGAAGTCCAGCCGGGTGTCGGGCTCGACCAGTACAATCTTATCACTGACCCAGATAAAGTGCCCCGCAGCTGATGGCCCAAGTGTGAACGCATTTTCCACGCTCTCCCGGTTCATTTCCCGGCTAAAGCGGAAAGCAAGACTTTCATAAACATCGACCTCGGTGGCGTTCTGGGCTGGTACGGTTGCCTCAACAAAGGGTGGACCGCTCGCCGCCAGTGTCAAATCCGCCGCCGCAAAGCTGTGGCCCTGCACCTGCAGGGTCCTGGTGGCAGGGTCGAAGCCGGGCGCCACCGCGGTGACCGTGTACGAACCTGGCGCCAGATCGTGAAAGACGTAAAGGCCGTTGCCATTGCTGTCTGTCTGATAGGTCTGATTCGATGGGGAAAGCGTCACGGTAACGCCGCTCAGCGGCTCGTTGTTGGCGGCGGCTTTGATTATGCCCGAAAGAGCGCCCGTTGCCATCTCGCCGGCGTCGAAAAAGTCGAGGAAGGTCATGAAGATTGCCCTGGCCTCGAGCTTCAGGAAGTCAGGGTTGCGCATTTTATTCTCTTCATCCGGGTGGTCGTGAAACGTTGCTTCCGACAGCTCGCCCGGCATCTGCAGATCGTTAAGCACGCCAAGATTGAATCCGCCGTTGCAGCCACCGTAGAAGGTCCAGTCCAGTCTGTCAATCGAGTTGCTGGTGCGCAACGCCTGAAAAATACGCGACGCCATGAGCGGGCCCGTGACATCTGTCTGGCCGGGCCACTCGGCAGCGCCCGTACCACGTATGCTGCCATTGGGGCATCTATCTGCCGGATCACGCTTTTCTTCGTAGAGCAGCAGAGTGAAGCGGTCGCCGCCGTCGAAAGCATTGTGATGGACGGAGTGAAACCAATCCACGCCAAATTGATTGGCGATACTCTCGCGTTGGCTCAAAGATGGGTTTGTTGTGTCGTCCAAACGAGTCAGAAGCACGCTGTCTGCTTTGGCAGCCTTCATGAACTCCTTCAGCCGCAACGCGACCTCGAGATTGATGTCGGCCTCGCGCAGGCCGGTGGGACCCTGATTCGGCGTGCCTGCGCCGTGCCCGGGGTCCAGGCAAAAACTCAGCCCGGATAAGTCCTGTGCGAGAGCAGTCCCGGAAATGGTAGCCAGGATAGCCGAGGCTGTGATAGCCGTAATGGTGAGGGAATTCAGTTTCATCGGAAATCAAGTCTCAGTCTGGTTGCGTGTGCGAACTCGAATAATCTGCTGGATTCATGAATTGCCAATTAGGCAAAAGAGCCGAATAATGTCATGCTTGCGCAGGCAGGCAGTTGCGGCGAGGCCATGGTCTTGCTTTCTCATGGATTTTCGCCTGCGTCGGTAATGACAAACTCGGCCATTCTGGAATTATACAGGTTAGATCTTCGGCAGTTTCCATCTTTCTCCGAATTCTCTGTACAAAGCATCGGTCAGTTGAACGATCATCGGGGTCTTGTTTTCGTCCAGCCAGCCAACGATTTCCTGCAGGTTGGGCTCAGCGATCGCCGTGCATCCTGCCGTGGTATCGCCAGGGCCGCTCCAGATGTGCAAGAAAATACAGGAGCCTGCATCCACGGTAAAATCATGGTTGTGCTGAACCGTCACCCCCAGGTGGTAAGACTGTCCGATGGCATGCATTTTTTCCGAGGACTGCCAATCCAGCGTGTCAACGCTGGCCCGGTCCACAATCCGGTTGTACCATCTTGATTTCGGGTCATCCACGCATTCCAGCGTTTCCGTGACTTGAACGTACGGCATCTTGAGCGGCCCTATTTCTTGTAGCGTTTTAAAACCGAAGACCTTGCCAAGATGGAAGATTCCCGCCGGACTGCGACCGTCGCCTTCGCGCTTCTGCGGCCCTGAAGCCTGCCGCTTGTGCTCTCCTCTGCCCCAGCCCAGACCACTGCGCCCGAGCGCGGCCGGGATCGGCTGTCTGACTTCCTGCCATGCCTGGTCAAGCTGACGTTCGAATCGATGCAGAAGACCATCTGGCGCATCAAAATCCGGTGTGATAACGAGCAGGAGTTGCCGGGACTGAGCTGGCAGCGGGGAAGGTGCTTTCTCCCGCGAAGCACATCCAGCCAGAAACAACAGCAGCACCGGCGCCAATTTGAACGGGGCAGGCAAGAGTGGCCGTTTTCTCTTTACTCCACGATTTGTGAATCTGCGGTCATTTATCATGTCGTGATCTCTGAGGTTATCTTTATACTATGACAACATCGACCTCGGCGTGGCGCGGAAAGCGTCCGCCAGTTAAGGTAAATAATATCAGCTGTAACATCCAAAATCAAGGCCTTGGCAAAATAGTATTACTTTTTGTTAAGATCATAGTTGAAATATTGAATCATTTTTCTATCTTGTAACACGTTAACTCTTCTTCTGATTGCAATTCAAACATAATATCACCAATAGCTCACCCCAGCGAACGTTCATTTCTATCCCACTGAGGAACTGGAGATGCTCAAGAAAGCATTACATCTGTTGATTTGTCTGTTGTTCACAGGGCTGCTGCAGGCAGGCACGACCGGAAAGATCTCCGGACGAGTCACCGATGCCGAATCTGGCGAAGGCCTGCCTGGCACCAACGTGGCGATCGATGGCACGGCTATGGGAGCCGCTGCCGACCTCAATGGTGAGTTCACCATTCTGAATGTACCGCCAGGTCTCTACAATGTCAAGTTCGCGTTCATCGGTTACCAGGCCGTGGTCGTGAAGGAGGTGCGCGTCAATGTTGATTTCACCACCCGGCTTGATCAGGCGATGTCAGCCAGCGCGGTTGAGTTGGCCGCGATCGAGGTCTACGGGGAGCGCAACCCGCTGGTTCGTCAGGATTTGACCAACACTCTGGTTGCAATCACCTCTGAAAAAATTAGTGCATTGCCGGTCGATCAGATCCGGGATGTCATTGCTCTGACCGCCGGCGTCATCACGGACAACAGCGGGGCGCTGCACATTCGTGGTGGCCGAGCCAACGAGGTGGCCTATCAGGTAAACGGCCTCTCGATTAACAATCCATTTACCAGCTTGCAGAGCGTTGGCCTCGCTACCAACGCAGTAGATGAAGTCTCGGTCTCGACCGGAACTTTCAGCGCTGAGTACGGCGATGCGCTAAGCGGGGTTGTCAATTTTGTGACCAAAGATGGCGGGCAGGATTACCACGGCAGCGCGCGCTACTGGACCGGCGACCATTTCAGCAGCCGGGATGACATCTTTTTCAATATCGACGAAATAGAAGTTACCAACAACCAACGTGTCGAATGGACCCTCGGTGGACCGGTACCATTGACGGGCGGCAAGGTGACTTTCTTTACCTCCGGAGTAAACCAGGACGACAAGGGTCACCTCTACGGTATCGACCTGTACACACCCGCGGACTGGCCCTTTCTTTTTGGTGATTCGCTCGTGATTGACCCGTTCGGCAACCCTGCGACAGTAGCGGAAGCGCTGGCTGGACAAGGCGGAACCCCGGGGGCAAGCGGCAGCGGCTCAACCGTACCCATGGTGACGCGTGACTCCTGGAACCTGACGGGCAAAGTCACCTGGAAGCCGAACAACAGGATGAAACTTAGCTACGACATCATTTATGACAAAGATGACCGGTTCAGGAGGGTTGTTGGTGGCAGCAATATGTTCCGCCGATTTCGTTTTAATCCCGCTGGCCGCCCCAAGTCGACGGGCAACAATTCCAGTCACTCCTTTGGGTTGACACACACGCTCAGCAATAACACCTTCTACACGCTCAAGCTTGGACTCAATCAAACGAAGTCGCGACGGTCTGTTTTTGAAAATCCGCTCGATCCACGCTACTTTCCTAACATCGAAAACGAAATCGATAATCACATCATTGAGCCCACAGGCTCGGCCGGGCTGGGCTATCTCGCTGGTGGCACGGACATGAGGTGGGAAGAAAGCAAGTCCAGAACCCTGCTTGCCAAGCTGGATATCGTCAGTCAAGTGCTGCGCCAGCATGAAGTCAAGGTAGGCGCGGAAGTCAAGATTCACGACCTGGATTTCGAGAGCTTTGACTTGCTGTTCGATTTCAATAACGGCAGTTTTGTTATCCCGCGTCCGGAACTCAATCCGAATTTCACCAGCTATCAGTCCTACGACAACCAGCCGGTTCAGGCGGCGTTCTACATTCAGGACAAAATGGAGTTGGCCAAACAGTTTATTCTCAATGCAGGATTGCGCTACGAGTATTTGGACACGAAAGCGCTCTACAACCCCGACCTGTCGGGCACGGTCAACGAGGGCGTTGATAGTCCGCAATTTCTGCAGCAATCGGAAACCAAGCATCGCCTGAGTCCAAGGCTGAGCCTGAGTTTCCCGATCACGGATGAGGGGATCATTCGATTCTCCTACGGCTTTTTCTATCAGGTCCCGACCTTCAACAAAATCTACACCAACTCCCGGTTTGAAGACTCCAATTTTATCACGACGCCGACCTTCGGCAACGCCAACCTGGAGCCCGAACGTGCTATTCAATATGAGATGGGCCTGCAACAGCAGTTCACCGACGATTTCAAAGTCGATCTGACCATCTTTTATAAAGACGTCAACAACTTGATTCAGAATCGTCGGGTAATTGCCGGAGACGTTGCCTTGTCGAAGGAGTTCAATGTCGTCACCAATATCAGCTACGCGAACGTGCGCGGATTTACGGCTTCATTGCTAAAGCGTTCTTCCCGCCAGAGCCTGCTGTCTTATTCGCTTGATTACACCTTTCAGGTCGGTCAGGGCGCCTTTACCGACCCGCTCAAGCTCGCCGCTGACACGCGCACCGGCCGTAACGCTGAGCAAGAATTTGTGCCGCTGGATTTCGACCGCATTCACGTTATTAACGGGACCTTGACTCTTGCCAAGCCAGGGAAGTGGGCGGGCAGTCTCATCAACCGGTTCCAGACCGGCACGCCGTTCACACCGTCGGTACCGTCTTCAGTACAAGACATTCAGTTCGATGTCAACAGCGCCGAACGGCCGGAGAACTGGACCATCGATATGAAGCTTGAGAAATTCTTCAAGGTTAACAATCTTGGTTTCTCCATTTTCATGCAGGTTGACAATCTTTTCGATATGCGCAACGAGCGTTTTGTGCACCTGAATACGGGTAAATCGCTCAACAATCTCAATGAGACGATTCGCGAGAACCTGTTCAACGATCTGCGCCAGACCATTGCCAACGACCCCGGGAATTTTTTCCCAGCGCAGTTTCTGGATACGTTCTATCAGAGAGAGGACTTCCTGTCCGAGCCGCGTGAAATCCGTTGGGGTATGTCATTCGATTTCTAAGTCGCCATCTTAAGAAGATATGAGGATCTGATGAGCAATAGATACCTAATCACAGTCTTGATCGGTTCGGCGCTCTGTCTGGCCGCCGGGGCAAACGGTCAGGACAAGAAGATTGAGTTGGATAAGTTCAAGACCTTCTCGGTAGACAAACGGCATAGCATGTACACCGAGCAAGTCCGCAAAGTAAACGCGGTTCAGCAGGATGATGAGCGGCACGAGCGGCGCAAGGAAGCCACGATTCAGGGCAACCAAATCAGGGTGTTGCTGACCAACTGGGGTTCGATTTCGACCCCTTCGGCCGACAACACAGATGCCGATCTGTTCTGGCCGCGCGGTTCGCAGGGACTGGGTAATGCTTTTGAGTTCGGCCCGCTGGTAGGCGCCGAAGTTATCGGGGCGGATGGTGATACTCTGCGCATTGTCAACGACGGTTTTATCCGCAGTTCCGACGGCGATTTTCAACCAGGCACAGCGGACAAATGGGGATGGGAACCCCGCATTGGTTTTTCAGACCCGAACCAGAACGAGATCGCAACATTCTCTGACTTGGATGACAATCTGGATGGCAAACCGGACAGTTGGCCGGAGATTTGGTTCAACCAGACCCTCGGGCGCTATGTCTGGCCTGCCTTCCTCGGCGACGACGCATCCACGCCAGATGAAGAGGTCTTCTATGTCATGGACGATTTCGACAATGCGGAGTTCAACTATTTCCCCTTTCCGGATGACTCAACCAAGCGAGGGCTTGGCCTGGAATTGTCCGTGCGGATTTTCCAGTTTAACAACCCGCTGGCGGAGGATTTGATCTTCCTGGTTTACACGATCACCAACGTCAGTCCCAAACGGTTGGACAAGGTTTTTCTGGGAATGTTTGGCGATCCACACGTCGGCGGCCCAAATGATTTTGCCGATGATTTCGCCAATTTTATTTCTGCCTTTAACGAGAGCTTTCCGTTCGATACTCGCAACATGCTGTACGCGTTCGATGAGGACGGAGTCGGCGATGGCGGCAAAGCAAGCGCCTATTTCGGCTACCGGTTTCTCGAGAGCCCCGGAATCTCGGACGACGGCCAGGACAACGACAATGACGGTCTGGTGGACGAAAGCCCGTTCAACGCTGCCGGAACGCTTGAGTTCGGTCCGATAGGCCGGTTCGGCGAGCCGCGGCTGCACTGGTCTGGCGACGAAGATGGAGATTGGGATGAGGAATTCGACGATGTCGGTGTCGATGGCATCGCCGGCACAGGCGATTTCGGCGAGGGCGACGGCAAGCCTACTCAGCGCTACTGGCAGGATTTGAACAACAACGCCATGCTCGACGCTGGTGAACCGACCTCAGAGTTCCGCGAGCCCGGCATGCGCTTCCTGGGTGGTGAACCAAACTTTGGTTTTCTCGATACCGCTGAATCCGACCAACTTGGTCTGACCAGTTTCAACGCACTGACCTTCGGTGGCAACAACCGGCCCCGAAACGATGACCTGATGTGGCAGCGTATGTCAACGCCAAACCAGCGCCCGAGTGATCCGGAACCCACAATTGAGCAGGAAGCAGACAACGTCTTTATCTATGGTTCCGGGGCGTTCTCGCTGGAGCCTGGCGAAAGTCAGCGTTTCTCGATAGCGTTGTTGTTGGGGCAGGACTTGACGGATCTTCTGAACAATGCACAAGTTTCGCAGCAAGTCTTTGACTCAGACTACCGTTTCGCCCAGGCGCCGCAGAAGCCGAACGTGGTGGCTGTGCCCGATGACGGCAAAGTTACATTATACTGGGACACGGTTGCAGAAACCTCGTTTGACCCTTTTGTAGCCCGGGCCAACCCCGACGATCCGGACAAAGGGTTCGATTTCGAGGGCTATAAGATATATCGCAGCCGGGACCACAGTTTTAATGACACCCAGACCATCACCGACTCCCGGGGTATCCCCTTTCTTTCGACGCCCTTGCGGCAGGCGAACGGCGTGCCGGCGCAGTTCGATATCGAGAATGAATTCTCCGGGCTTGCTGATGTCGAATATCTCGGCCGCGGCGTACGTTTTGATCTCGGCAACAACAACGGCCTGGTGCATACCTTTGTGGATTCCAACAATGTTCAAAATGGAGTGACCTATTTTTACGCCGTCACCTCTTATGATCACGGCGACCAGGCAGCCTTGCTCGCACCTACCGAAAGCCAGCGAACCATTCTGCGCGACCCGGTCACCCGCGAATTTACATTGGACGTGAACACCGCCGAAGTTGTGGCGGGACCGCCCGCAACCGGCTTTGACGAGCCCCGCTTGGATGCGAACGATCTCGGCTTGGCTACTCGGGACCTCGGCGACGCTTCAGGAAAGGTCAGGGTAGAGTTCATTGATCCTCTGGATGTTCAGGATAACAAAGGTTACGAGGTCGAGTTTGCAGAGATTGAGGTAGACTCACTGACGACCGCCATCGGTTTTTCTGTCGTCGATCAAGACCAGAAGACAGCCACGTTTACGGCCAGGGATACCATCTTCGTAAACCTGCCTGACAACAACATTGTCGCGGGCACGGTGGCGGTTACCGACGCCTCCGGCGCTGCAGTGGATCCGGCGCGCTACGAGATTGACTACGTGCAAGGCCGCATTCGGGGAGCTTCAGCGAGTTCCATGCCCGCCGGCGCAAGTTTCACCATTATTTATAAATCTGCTCCGGTTTCGAAAAGCCTTTCCATTAACAGCCAGGACGACAATTTGGTTTTCGACGGCGTCAAAATCTTTGTGGATAATGAAGAGACCGCGCTTGACCCGCTGGTTACGGAGGGAGGCCGCAGCGGTTTTAAAACCATCGAAACCAACACCAATTTTAGCACCGAGACCACCGAGATTCAGCTTTCACGCGTCGGCAATCCGGCAGCTATCGACCGGGATTTTGAAATTCATTTCGCCGATTACGACACCACCGCAAACGGCGACCTGGTAGACCCGGCCGATTCAACAGATGCCCGTTTGGGTGGTGTGCGCGCGCCATTCCGGATTGTAGATGTCACGACTGGCGAGCGCGTGCCGTTTTTCATCAACGAAGTGGTCGGGCTCCGCAACAAGCGCTGGGACTGGCAAGAGACCGTCGTTCTCATCCGGCCGGATGCTGCCCAGATTACGGAAACCACCTACCAGGTCAAGTTCAATCCTCCGAGCCAGGAGGTTGAGAATGATGCCGGCGATGTGGAAATAATCTTTGATGATCCGGTTTATCCTGGCGATGGTGACGTGTTTCTGTTGTTTTCCAGAAAGCCATTCGAAGCTGGCGATGCCTATTCTTTTGTCACGCGCGCAGCGACGTTTCAGACAGCGAGTATTGCGGGGCCGCTGGATGACGTCATCGTGGTGCCGAATCCATACATTGCGTTCAGCAGCTCCGAGCTTAGCGGCCCGCGTTCCGGTGAACGTGACGACCTTCGGCTGGAGTTTAGAAATCTCCCCGAAAGATGCACGATCCGCATTTACACCATTACCGGAGAATTGGTGGATACCATTGAAAAAGACGATCCGGGTAGTTTTGCCGTCTGGCGCATCCTGACGCTTGAATCGCAGCAGGTCGCTTACGGGGTCTATTTCTACCATGTCGATGCTCCCGGTGTCGGCACGAAGACCGGTAGATTTGCACTGATAAAATAACGTAAACATTTACTAATCAAGCGATTTGAAAATGATAAGACGGCAGATTACCAGCATCGCATGCTTTCTAATCTCTTTGGCTATCAGTGCGAATGCCAACGCACAGAGCGGTGTTCAGGACGTGAACTCCGTCGATCGTGTTGGCACGACGGCGGCTCAGTTTTTGAAAATTGGGGCGGGTGCACGTGCGATTGGCATGGCCGGCGCCTATACTGCAGTAGCGAACGACATTCTGTCCATCTACTGGAACCCCGCAGGCCTGGCCCGCATCGCCGGAGGTGGTGAGGCATCATTTAGCCACGCACAGTGGCTCGTGGATACAGATTTTGATTTTGCAGCTTTCTCTGTCAACGCCGGCAACTTTGGTTCTCTGGGTTTCCAGGTGACCTCTTTTCGCTCGCCGGAACAGCCCGTGCGTACCATTCGGAGTCCAGGCGGTACGGGCCAAGTCTGGGACGCAGGGTCTTTCGCGTTTGGCGCGACCTATGCCAAGAGTCTCACCGACAAGTTCTCGATTGGCTTCACCGCCAAGTTTGTGACGGAAAGAATTTTCAACGTTAGTGCAAAGGGTGGTGCGTTTGATATCGGCGTGCTTTACGATACGCCATTCAGTGGCATCACTCTGGGCGCGGCCATCTCGAATTTTGGAACCAAAATGTCGCTGGACGGTCGGGATCTCTTCTTCAACTCTGACCCGCTGCCAGAAGAAGGCTCCATCGATCTGGTGCCGTCAAAATACCGAACCGATGAATTCGACATGCCACTCAGCATGCGGTTTGGCCTCGCCTGGAACGCCCTGCAGACGGAGAACATCAAGGTCGTTGCCAGCGCGGATGGCGTCCAGCCGAACGACAACAGCGAATATGTCAATGCCGGCGTTGAAGTGGCCCTGAAGAACGTCCTGTTTTTGCGAGGCGGCTACAAAGCCCTGTTTTTGGATGACAGTGAACAGGGCGCCACGCTTGGCGCCGGGCTACGCTATGATGTGGCCGGAACCAACATAAGAGTCGATTTTGCCTGGGCTGATTTTGGTCGGCTTGATAACGTCAAATTCGTGTCAGTGGCCATTCGGTACTGACCCTTTTGAAAAAGAGTGTTTCGAGAACCCAATACTGAAAGGAGGTAACGCATCCAAGTTGTTCCGTGACGTAAGGTTGTGTTTTTGTTTTTGCATTACAAACCACTCACTAATCTGGAGGGCATTATGAATAAGTTTGTTATGACCCTGGTTGTCTGTATTTCCCTGGTGTCAATGGTTCTCACGGCTGGCGCACAAGATCGGTTTGACCGATCTGGAGTGATTCGCGCGTCTGAACTGGACATCGGTGGTTTTGGCAATGTTCTGGCCGGCGTTGATATTGACGGCGACGGAAACATGGAGATTTACGGCGTCAGCAACGACTGGCACGATGTAGCAGGCAAAGATTGGGTACCCAGAATTCACAAGTACGAAAAAGACGCTGACGGCAAGTGGACAGAGGTCTGGGGAACACGACTTGCATTTGATTTTCAGAACACCTGGCCAGGCCTGGCTTATGGCGATATGGACAACGATGGCAAGGGCGAAGTGGTTTGGGGACCGGTCAACAACACGAATCCCAACAACCCCAATCCATCACGCATCGTCGTTTTTGAGACGCCCGGAGATGGCAGCGACAACATGGGTGTTGACAATGGCGACGGCACTTGGAAACCCAACGCGGAGTGGTCAATCGTTACCGCGGACGCCGCCAACCTGCGTCCTTTTCGCTGGTTCATCAACGACATCGATAACGATGGTACGGATGAAATCGTGACCGCCGCCAGAGTTGGCGACGGCATTCAGGTTTACTCAACAGACGATGTTCCTGACGATGCCAGCGGCTCCGAAACCTGGACACTTGAGTTCAGCGGTGTTGATGGAACACATTACGACCTGGCTATCATTGGATCGACCATCTACGGCATCCGGTCAAACGGCAATGTAACTCCTGTGACCTGGGACGCCGTTGGCGATTCGTTTGCTGTTGGCGAAACTCAGCTTGGGATAGTAGGTGCAGGTTCCTGGAAGTCAGCCACGACAGTCGATGTTGACAGTGACGGCAGTGACGAAATTATCGTAGCGTCCTGGAATTCTGGCACGCGCAACGTTTACCTGCTGCAGCAGGACGCGGACACGCTGACCTCAACTATCATCCAGGAAGTCCCGGCTGGCTCGAATCGTCTTTATGGTGGCGCCGCAGGTGACTTGGATGCTGATGGCAACCTCGATTTTGTTTTCGGGACCCGTCAAGCCACGCCAAATGGCCTGATTCATCGCCTGGAGTATCAGGGTGGCGCTATTGATGATCCCGCGAACTGGGAACTGAGCGACATGGACTGGGGCGTCTCCGCTGCCACACAGTACGATGTGATCACCACTGCGGATCTTGATGGAGATGGCGAGGATGAGGTGATTTACTCCGGTACGCCGCGTGGTCTTGGTGCTGACGATCCTCCGCAGCCCATTGTCATTCTTGACCGCATTCCAGGCAATCAGCCTGTCATCAGGCAAATTGTCGATACTCCGAACGACAACGGCCGCCAGATTCATGTTGGCTGGCAAGCTGCGGCAGACGATGTTCCGGGTGGCGGCTCCGAAACCATCACAGAGTACACCGTCTGGCGCCGCGTTGAGGCCGGAATGGCTCCTTCACCTAAGGCTAATCAGATTCACCTGGCCGGTGGTCTCTACGAGCAAGTTGGAACGACCAAGGCCGTGCAGAGAGCCAATTATGTGCTGACGGTTCCAACTCTCTACGACAAGGTCGACGGTGCGGACGGTCCATTCCTGTCGGCATTTGTCGTGGCTGCTCACACAGCAGATCCGCTGACACACTGGCATTCTTTCCTGAAAGCAGGCTACAGTATCGACAATCTGATTCCGACTGCGCCGGCGAATCTCGCGGCTGCTGAGGATGCGGGCGAAGTCGTCCTGAGCTGGGATGAGTCAGTCGACTCCGACTTCAACTACTTTGCGGTTGTCAGAGGCTCGGAAGCAGGCTTCAGTCCTGAAGGCGCTGAGGAAGTTGGCACAACCACCGGTACCGAGTTCATCGACTCGGCTGTCGCTGAGGGTGAAACCTGGTACTATCGTGTTGTGGCGTTTGATTTCAGCAAGAATCAGGGCATCTTCTCTGATGAAGTCGATATCACTCTGCTCGTCACCAGTGTTAGCGATGCCGACGGCGCTCTGCCGAAAGCATTTGCGCTGGAGCAGAATTACCCGAATCCATTCAACCCACAAACCAGCATTCGCTTCGACATGCCGAAAAACGCGCAGGTCTCCATCAAGATTTACAACATGATGGGACAGGAAGTGAGAACTCTGGTCAACGAGTTCAAAGCTGCCGGCACGCACGAAGCGGTTTGGGATGGACGCGATAATTCTGGCGTGAAGGCGTCGAGTGGTCTCTACATTTATTCACTCAGAGCTGGTGAGTTTACTGCTAACCGCCGCATGACGCTTGTGAAGTAAGACGATTTTCAGCATCAACTGAAAAAGGCCCCCACCAAGTGGGGGCCTTTTTTGTTTGGCTCAAAGAAACTGACGCGTGTTCTGAATTAAATGGGTGGGCCTGCTCAGCTTAAACCGATTTTTTCCCCTAACTGGGTCTGGGATTGGCGAAAACTCAAGCGCACGTCAAGAATTTTCTCTCGAATCCGTGACCTCGCGCTGCAAATCCGACCATGTCCCGCGCTCGCGAATGACCTTATGGTCGCTCGCGTTAACCAGCACTTCGGCCGGGCGTGGGCGGCTGTTGTAATTGGAAGACAAGACAAATCCGTAAGCTCCCGCGGTCATCACGGCAAGCAGGTCGCCGCGTTCCACTTCCGGCAGAAGGCGGTCTTTTGCCAGGAAGTCGCCAGACTCGCAGACAGGGCCAACCACATCGACGTGGCGCAACGGGCGGTCATTCGGGCAGACTGGCAGAATCTCGTGATGGGCGCTGTACAGGCTGGGCCGCAGCAAATCGCTCATGCCTGCATCAGCGATGACGAAATGCTTGTCGCCGGTGTGTTTGGTGTAGAGCACACGCGTCACCAGAATGCCTGCGCTTGCCACCAGCGAGCGGCCCGGCTCGAAAATAATGCGGCAGTCGAATCGCCGCAGCTCCGCCGCCAGCGGCGAAATAATCGCGTGGATTCTCTCGGCCGGGCTTTCGAGTGGCGCATGATAGTCCACAGACAAACCACCACCAATGTCCACGTAGTCCAGCTTGGCGCCGGCGGCTTCCAGTTTATGCTTCAGTCTGCGCATGCACTCGATGGCTGCAAGATAGGGCTGACTGCGGTCAATCATCGAACCCGTGTGGATGTGAAGTCCCACAACCTTGATGTTGGAATAGGAGGGAAGGCGTTCTACCAGAGCGTCGAACTCCTCCAGGCTGATGCCGAATTTATTGCTGGCCTTTCCCGTCGAAATGTAGGGATGCCCCTCGACGTCGATATCCGGATTTATGCGCAGGCCGACGCGCGCCTGTTGCCCGAGGCGACGTGCTATCTCTTCGATGACGCCCACCTCTTGCAGTGATTCTACGTTGAGCGTATAGACGTTGCGGCTAAGGGCATATTCAATCTCTGCGTCCGTCTTGCCGACGCCCGCGAACACGATTTTGTCCGCAGGAAAACCATTCTCAAGAGCAAGGTAAATTTCACCGCCTGAAACCACGTCTGCGCCGATGCCGCAAGCGGAGAGCAATCGCAGCAGGTGCGGATTTGAGTTCGCCTTCAGCGCGTAACAGATGAGGGGGTTGACGTCACCGAAGGCCGTTGAAATGGCATCCAGGTTGGCATGAATAGCCGCCTTGCTGTACAAATAAAACGGGGTCGGGACGACTTCCGCGACCTCAGAAATGGCTACTCCCTCGCAGCGCAGGCTCGAGTTGTGGTACTGGAAGGCTGTCATGATTCTCTCTCGGTCATATTCGGCGTGGCGCCGATTCCAAATCTATCCGGCAAAATCAGCTTGCCTTGCTCAACTGTGACACCGTCGAAGCCGTCATTGGCGATCAGCAAATTGCCGTCGAGGTCGGCATAGTCCAGCAAAGGGCTCAGTTGGGCGGCGGCGCTGATAGCGATAGAGCTTTCAATCATGCAGCCCAACATGACTTTCATGCCCATGCTTCTCGCCATCCAAATCATCCGCATGGCTTCCAGGATACCTCCGGATTTCATCAGCTTTATGTTGATTCCGTCGAAAGCCTCGGCCAGGGCCGGGATGTCAGCGGTTTTCATCACGCTTTCATCTGCGAAGATAGGAATTCCTGTGCGTGCTCGCAGCCAGGCGAGGTCGTCGAGCATGTCGGCCGGCATGGGCTGTTCAACAAACACAACGTTCAAAGTTTCCAGCCATTTCAGCTTTGCCAACGCCTCATGCTTGTCCCGCCAACCTTCGTTTGCGTCCACGCACAACGGCTTGTCCGTCACGCTTCTGACAGCCCCGAGCACGTCTTCATCGCTGGCCAGGCCTGCCTTGACTTTCAAGATGGGGAAATCCTGCGCCAGTCGGACCTTCTCCTGAATTTTTTCCGGCGTGTCGATTCCTATGGAGTAGAAGGTGGTTGCGCTTTTTTCGGGGTCGAGGCCGAAATAGCGATAAAGCGGCATCTCATGCGCTTTGCAGAACCAATCGAGCAGCGCGATGTCGATGGCCGCTTTGGCAGACTGGTTGCCCCTGCCAAGAATCTGGACGGCTCCGTTGACATCCACCAAATGGCGCCAGTCGCTGGACTCAAGCAGGGGAATGGCGTTCTCAATAAATTGCACCGCCGTGTCCGCGCTTTCGCCGTACCTGGGAATCGGCGCTCCTTCGCCGTAGCCGGTGATACCGTCGCGCTCAATCGTAACGAAAATATTGTCTCGATAATCTGAAGATCCTCTGGCGATGGTCCAGGTCTGCTTCAGTTGCAACCGTTTTTTTTCAACGTGAATGCGGGTATTCGTCATGGTTCGAGAATCCTCTTTGCCATGAGCAGGCTTTGATGGCGTCTTTCATTGTAGAGCACATCACCTGGGTCCAGACTGTTGATGCAGACGGTTCCGTCCGCGTGAATGTAAACTCTGTCAGCGACATAAATCGCCACGTGGGTGACTCTCCTCATGGTCTTGCCAAAGAAGAGCAGATCGCCGGCACGCAGGCCGTCATAGTTCGGTGCAATCGGTACTTCGCTGCCTAACCCAATCATTTCGTAGGCGTCGCGCGGAAGTGCGATGTTGTGCCGCCTGAACACTGCTTGCACGTATCCGGAGCAATCGAACGCTTTTGGCGTGGCACCGCCCCAAAGATACGGGATGCCGAGAAACTTGCGAGCTTCCGCTATGATGGATTCACCAGTTACGTTGCGCTGCTCCGCTTGATGCTCGGCGCTTGTCTGGGCTGCAGGCACGTATCCCCGACGACCGTCGGGTAGTTCGACAAGCTTGAAGCTTGCCTCCACGGCAATCTCTTTCAGACGCGAGAACAGAACAAGATCGGTCAGGGCGTCGGAGTTTGCATCTGGATCGCACCGAACCCAACCGTTGTGGGCCGTGAACGACAAGGTCGCGTCGTCGTACCACATTGTTGCTTCATCGCGCGATTTCAGCACCAGCGATGCCTTGCTGAGCCATCCCCGGTAGTTGTCCCAATTCTGCACCAGATAGAAATCGTTCTGCTCATCAAAGACCGGCACAACTGTGCCGAGAATGAGCTGATTAACCATCTCGGACTGATACATCGGCAGTTGTCGCAGGTTTGCGACGCTGAGCTTGACCACACCAAATTGCTCAACGTCGAGTTCGAAGGGATTTAGTTTCGGAATCATGATTTGTCTTTCAAAGGCATTCACAGCGCGGCGAATGCCGCTACTACTCACATATGGGTTAGTTGAACAATCTTTTCGCGCTTCGGAATCGGCGAAAGCGATAGTCATTATAGAGCGGATGCGCGTTGTCGAGGCTGTTGACGTGAACGGAAAATGACGAGTGAACGTAGAGCTTGTCGCCCAGAGAAATCCCCACATGCGAGATCCGACCCGGACTGTCGCCGAAAAAAATCAAGTCGCCTGGCTGCAGCGCCTCGAAATTCTCTCCAGGATCGACTTCGCGGCCCTCTTTGGCCTGCTGGCTTGCGTCCCGGGGCAGTGCGATGTTGCTGAGACCAAACACGGTCTGCACGAAACCAGAGCAGTCAAATCCTTTTGGCGATGTGCCACCCCAGAGATAGGGCGCGCCGAGGAATTGTCTCGAGATCTGCACAATTCTGGCCTGCGTTGCTCGAACCGCCTTGAGGGCGCTTTCTTCGACCAGAGATTCTTTTCTCACGTAGCCAGTGCGTTTGTCGGGTGTCTCCACCTTTATGAAGCCGGAGCGTTCCCCAACCCGTTTCAGAATCGCTCCTGGCACGAGATCGACCAGCAGCTCGTCTTCTCCGGTCTCAGCCAGGCCCGCAACCTGAGCGTAGTTGGCGATGCAAACAACGCGTTCAGCATTCCGCCAGGCGGCGGCGCCGGCGGAGTCAACCAACGTCACGGAGCCTCGACTCATCCAGCCCAGGTAGCGGTCCTCGTTCTGTACAAGGTAGAATCCGTTGTCCGTTTTGAATACTCTCACAACCGCGCCCAACGTTGCCTGGTTGACAAGCTCGGCGCGGTAGGAGGCTTCCTTGCGCTGATTCGCCAGACCGATGTCCACAATGCCATAACCGGTGTTTCGCAATTGACCTTCGGGCAGGACACGAATCGAGTCGACGAAGGTCAGGTTTGGGAAGGCCTGCGCCAGGCTGTCCCCAAGATTTCTCGACACTGCTGCAGCCAGAACTTCGCCATTCAGGACTAACTTGGAATCATGCCACTTGGCTTTGACATCAAACAGGTCATGCCGTTTGTCCGGGACAAGCTGACCGCCAACACGTTCAATGACCGTGGTCACCTTCTCTAGCTTGACGTCTCCGGGTTGGCAGGCGAACAAGAGCAGGGAGGCTAGGATCGCTGATGCCAGTGCTCGGTCAGAATGTCGTCTTAACTCTAACATTTGATTCATTCCTCCTGTTTACCGTTTTGAAACTGCACGTTAGCTGGAAAACTCAAATCAACGGTATCCAATCTAACACACGCAAAAGTCACGCTATTTTAGCAAGAGCATCCGTTTCGTGTCAACAAAGCCGCTCGCTTCAAGCTTGTAGAAGTATGTTCCGCTGGAGACCCGAACGCCCGACGGGTCCCGGCCGTTCCAGGCGACGCTGTGGCTACCGGCGGAGAGCCGGTCATCCACAAGGGTCTGCACGACTCTCCCAAGCATGTCGTAGACAACCAGCTTGACGTGCTGAGGTTTCTCGGGAATCGAGAAACGGATGGTGGTCGTCGGATTGAACGGATTTGGGTAATTCTGTTCAAGGACGAAATCCCGTGGCAGTTGAACATCCTCCCGGACGCTGGTTGGCTTGGCGCGCAGGAGTTGCAGATCGTCGAGATAAAGGACGCCGGTTTCGGCAGCGCCTGCCGTGTGGGTGAGTTGAATGCTGTCGATTCTCAGGGTTCCGTCAAGTCTGCCATCTCCCAGCCAACTGCCAACCGGGTCTTTACCGAGATTCCAGGTGATTGGCCGCCAGCCAATCCAGTCGATTGTGTACCACTCGCTGACCTCATGGTTCCCGGCTGCAGAGTTGGGGTAGCGGTCATCGACGGCGATACGTATCTTGTTGCCGCTGCCATCACCGAAAACATACATTTGCAGAATGTAGGAATCGTCGAACAAGACACCTCGTGGCGGTCCGCCACTTAGGAATTCCCGGATCAGCCAGGAACCGGCGGCTTTGTCCCAGCCGTAGTTCAACTGCATGGACTGGCGGCTGTTGTTGGTGAAGTTGACCAGCGTGCGATTCGTGCCACGCGAGGTCTGGTCGGAAATGATCCCGCGGGTCGAGCCACTCTGCTGTGGCGCCCACCAGTTTTCCGTGACATTCGTTTCGAAGTTGTCGATGCGCCGGACATCCAAGACAGCGCCAACCGCGGTGAAGGAAAGAGTCTCTCCGGATTGCATAGCGTTGCCGAACAGGTCTTCTAGTCCCGTTTGCAAACGGATAGTGTGGCGTGCACCTGCCGCAAGCGTTTGAGTAGGGAAGAAAGAGATCAGACTTTGATTCTTGATGATGTAGTGTTTAACCGTTCCTGAAATTGGCGTTTGGTTGGCCATCAGCTCGATTGCATTCTCGCCGATGGTATTTTCATTGATTATTTCATCGAATTCGAAGTTGACCACCGGCGGGTTTTCGACTTCCGTGGCCTCGGCAGCGGGGTAGACTGACCTGACGGTTGGTGCTTGCGTGTCTACCGGCTGAGTCATAAACGAGAAGGAAAAGTCATCGCCGCCCACGCCATCCGCATTGCCGTCAAATGAGTGACCCACCAGGTCCTGGGCGCTGCCTTTGATTGCGACGGTGTACACGGTGAGATTCGCGAGCGTGTCGGGCGTGATGACGAGGGTACGGTTACCGTCCTGCCAGTCGCTGGTGAAATCGACTTCCGGCAAGATTTCGATCGCGGCGCCAGTCGCTGAAATGTCCATCCGCCTGCTGAAATTGATGACCACGTCGTCCGCCGGCGGGACAGATGTCGCGTCGGCTTCCGGCTTAGTGGTTTCGACAACCGGAGGTTGAGCAGAGACGAGTTCCACATCGACAAATGTGAAGAAGCTATCCATGACCACGACCGTAGTCGTGTCGGCGTAGAACCCGTCTGCGTCCACAACCAGATCGAGAGTCTCGTTGGTTAAGCCCTCGACAAAGTAGAAACCATTCTGCAGTTGCTCGGGGTCGGAGCTGTACCGGTTGAACAGAGATGCATAAGTGTCCGTCACATACTCCTGTCCGCCAATTCTGACACGTGCGCCATTCAGTGGCCGGTCCTTTTCAACATCTTGAATGAAGCCGGTGACGACGGCGACCGGGGGGCGTTCAAGGCCGTGAAGCTCGAGGATTGACCAGAAAAAGGCATAGGCCTCCAGGCGCTTCCACTCCTCGTTCATGTTGCGCGGATTCTGCAACGGGCTGGTATGGAATCCTGCTTCGCTCAGCTCGGAAGGCATCGTGCTGCGCCGGTTGACGCTGAGATAGGGTCCGGTCGATGTGCAGCCGAAAAATGAGCAATCACCAATTGAGCCTCGTGTGTCAGTACGCATCGCTCGCGTGAGTAGACCAATAATAATGTCACCCATGGCTTTTCCACCGTTCGGGACCTTTTCCTCGCCGTTGCGGAGTTGGCCCCAGAGTAGAAGGGTGCTATTGGCTTGCGCCGGGCCAGCATCACTGTGGATCGAATGAAACCAGGCTGCGCCGAGACTGTTTGCTTCATCTGTGCGCTGGGTTAGTGAAACACTCTCCTGGTCGGTCAACCTTGAATTGTAAACCGTATCAATGTCGGTCATGGCCAACAATAGCTCGCGCAGATGAAGCCCAACTCTCACGTTTTTTTCAGCTTCCGAATATCCGAAGATCCCCATATTCTCCGTCTGACTGTGGCCGGGGTCGATGTAAATGTCCCATCCTGCGAGGCCGGTCACCTGGCCGTGCGCCACTGCGGTTACGAGCGCGGTCGCAAGCAGACCAACAAGAACACCGTTTCTCAATTTGTTTTTCATCAAACCTTTTTCAACTTTGACAGAATGGGTTTCGCCGCACTTGTATGAATCGAAAGCGATCTGTTTCCTATCCGGATGCCGGGCTGGATTTGTCTTTTGATAGTGCGTTTGTATTTGTGATTGTCACTGCCGTCAAATCTAGTTTTGTGAATGGACCACTTCGTCTCATCTTTGCACCAACTTGTCAGAAGAGCATCACACTGCCATCGAACGCCCTCGTGAAATGTATCGGCCCTTTGAGAGAGGCCATCAAGCCAAAGGAAATCTGGTTGCTGGCCTAGTCGTACATCAGATACCGCGCCCGAATCATTTTGAATTCGTTCAAAGCAGGCTGCCATTGCTCCGGAAAACTGCTGATGTCATCACCAGCGGCGATGGTTTCTCGAGTTCTCGCAGTGCCGCACAGCCGGTCGAAATGAGACGGGCGCCAGCGCAGGCTGTCAGGATACATCTCAAACACCGTGTTTACAATTTCGACTCCCGTCCAATAGGGCTGAAACGCGGCTCGGTCCGTGACCTCAATGAAGCTGCCACCACAAACCTTGCCTTTGTACTTTGGATTTTCGGCGGCGCCTGGAATCGCCACTGGTGTGAAAACCGTGTCCCTGAAGACAACGCCTGCAAGCTGGCGGGAATTCAATCGTTCGGTCAGCTGTTCTCCGTCAATCCATGGTGCGCCAAAAATCTCAAAGGGTGTTTGTGTTCCTCGTCCTTCTGACACATTGACTCCTTCGAGCAAGCACGTACCTGGGTAAACCGTTGCGGTGGTGAGCGCCGGCATATTGGGAGAGGGCTTCGGAAACTCGCGACCGGTTTTATCATACCAGAATTCACGCCGCCAGTTTTTCATGGGGATGATGGTCAGTTCTGCCCTGACGCCATCGGTCAGCCAGCCCTGTGAGTTGAACATGCGGGCAAGCTCGCCGACCGTCATCCCGTGCCGTACAGGAATGGGGTAGAGTCCAACGAAGGTCGCAAATGCCAGGTCCAGGATGTTGCCTTCAACATCAATCCCGTTGATCGGGTTTGGCCGGTCGAGAACAACGAAGGACTTGCCTTGTTCAGCGGCAGCCTCCATCGCGAGCGCCATGGTGTAAATGTAAGTGTAGTAGCGCGTTCCGATGTCCTGGATGTCGAAAACCAGCACATCAACGTTGGCAAGCATTTCTGGCGTGGGTTTGCGGGTCTTGCCGTAAAGACTGAACACAGGAATTCGGTCCGCTGCACCAACCTCTGACTCGACGTGAGCGCCTGCTTCCGCGTGGCCCCGAACGCCGTGTTCCGGGCCAAACAGCGCTGTGACCTTAGCGCCCTCCAGTGCATTGAAGACCTCCGTGATATGCCGATTCCTGGCGTCATAAGCCGTGTGGTTAGTAATGATGCCAACGCGCATTTGCGCGAACAGATGCCTGTACTCAAGAACCCGGTCCAATCCTGTTTCGACGCGCCGGGCGCCACACGCAAAAAGAAGTGAGCAAAGCAGAAGAGTCATTGCGACAGACTTTGCGTAGCCTGTGGATTTCGTGCTGTGGATTATTTTTGCCATGGATACTTTAGATCTTGATGAAAATTCGCTTCCGGTACAGCATTGCCATTATGCCGAGCCAGAACAAGACATTTGCTATTGCAAAGGCGAGAGAGCCGTTCATCGGGCCTGCCCACGACGCAAAGAGATTCTGATAAATCCAGGTGTAAAGCGTCACCAACTTGCCGTCCGGCGCCTCCATCTTAATCCAAATCATGGTCTTGACAACCATACCGGACAGGAAGAACACAGTGATGGCATTCATTCCGTAAATTATCGCCGGTTTCGCCCACGCCGTGTGGCCTTTGACATCGATGAGCCAGTAGCAAAAGGCTAGGAATTGCAGTGCAGCGCCTGCGGAGAAGACGACATAGGAACTAGTCCAGAGAGCCTTGTTGATTGGGAACACAATGTCCCAGAATAACCCGGCAAGGATGGCTACCCAACCAATCGTGAACATCCAGCCGGCGATTTCCTTTTTGTCCATTCCGGAGTGCAGCAAGTGACCGGTCAGCACCCCGAGCAAGGTGGTGGCAATCGCTGGAATCGTGCTGAGCAGGCCTTCCGGGTCCCAGGTCTCCTTCCACATGTGACCGTGTAGTAGCTTGTTGTCGATAAAGGCCGCGAGATTTCCCTCGACGCTCAAGTCGCCGGCGCCATAACCGGGCACCGGAATCAGCGTCATTAATCCCCAGTACAGAAAAAGCAGCCCTGCGGCAATACCGGCCTGCCCTTTCGGCGTGCTTTTGAGCGTGATGAAAGCAACGATGAAGTAGCAGATTGCAATTCTCGGCAGAACCCCGACCACGCGCAGGGTCGAGAAGTTGAATTTCGGATAGGCGGCCATGAACAGCCCCAGGCCGTAGATGATCACCGCTCGCCTGACTATCTTGAGATAGAGTTTTTTCCTGGCGCCCGGGTCTTCAATTGGATGCGACAGAGAGAAACTCATGGCTACTCCCACGATAAACAGAAAGAAGGGAAAAATGAGATCCGTCGGTGTCCAGCCGTGCCATTTGGCATGGCCAAGTGGAGCGTAGACATAGCTCCAGCTTCCGGGATTGTTCACGAGAATCATACCGGCAATGGTGATGCCACGAAATGCGTCAAGTGAAACCAGCCGTTCTTTCAATGGTTAGCCTCCGGTGACTAAGAATTCTTGGTCCACAGCTTAGATGATCCCTGTGGCGTTCGTTATTCGCTCTCTGGTTATCATGGCAATACCTGGTTGTCTGAGAAAAGGTGAGAAAAACAATTTTAAAACTCTGCGACATCAGAAGCTAATACTTTCTTGCGGCTTTGTGCGCCTATCTTGCAGGTAACGTTTTCGGAGCGGATGTTCGGCAAGAAACCGCGGAAAAGTCGCGTTGGCGCCAGTCCGAATCACGCAGCATCGGCTCAAGCCTGAACGACGAATTCGCTGCGATAATGCTTTGGGCACATCTGATGGCGTTCGAGGAAGCGGCGGTTGAAATTCGAAACATTGTTGAAACCCACCTCGAAACAGATCTCCGAGATGGTCAGCTCGCTCTCGATCAACAACCTGCAGGCGTGGCCGATTCTGAGTTCGTTGACATAATCAACGAACGTCTTGCCCGTTGACCTCTTGAAGAATCTGCAGAACGCCGTCGTGCTCATGGATGCGATGGCGGCGGCATCCTCAAGTTTGAGTTTCTGCTCGTAGTTTTGGTTGATGTAGGTGCAAACGCTGTCGATTCGGCTCTGTTGCAAGGGCTGTAGATCGTGGGCAAAGTCCAAGCTGGAGAGAACGCTGAGATCGCTGTCGTCCGCGGTGCCCAGCGTGTCCAGAATAGCCAGTAAATTCAACAACCTGTCCATGCCAGAAAGTGAGCTCATTTCCTTCATGCGTCGCGCCACGATGTCCCGCGTTTTTCCTCTAATCTGGATGCCCTTCGAAGCTTTTCTGAACACCCGGTGGACGTGTCGCAGCTCAGGCGCATCAGAGAAACACAGACCTGCGAAGTCCTCTACGAACTGGATCAGAATGGCCTCGTGCAATTGCCCGTGGCCTCCATCCTGGGCCGGCGAGTAGAGGGTGTGTGGTAACGCCGAGCCGACAAATACCAAGTCGCCCTCGCGGTAATAGGAGATGCTGTCTCCCACAAACCGCTTGCCTGTGCTTCTAAGCATGAGCATCAGTTCGAATTCGGGATGACAGTGCCAGTTGAACTCGAACGAATCCAGCTTGATCCACTTGTACTTGAACGACGATTGCGGAGATGTGGAGAGTTTTGCTACGATTGGTTTCATAATATGACTCCTGCGTCAGCGTGTCATATTCATCAAGAGCTTTTGTGCTCCACTTGAAAGGCTTGTGCTAATATAGTATGTGAAACTGGAATATCAACACAAAAAATTGGACATGTTCAAGAAAATGACTCAAAAGGGAAAGCTGAAGGAACATCGCTCCATTCAAAGAGCAAGCCCACCCGGCGCGACAAGTATTCTTGCAGGAGTCTTTGATGGTACTATTTTACTGAGAGCCGTGCCCATTTGCCGGAAACAATGAGGACAGTATAAAATAGTATAGACAATTGGAAAGAAAAACGTAGTATTTAGAGTGAATTTCGTCCATATTTGCACCAACCCTGATTCAATTGTCATCACTTCATCATCTCGTCCGAAGGCAGATTCATGTATTTTCTTGGTGTGGATGGCGGCGGTACCAAAACCGCGGCCCTGCTGGTTCGGTTAGGCGCCCGCCGGACAACGGCGCCAACGGTGGCCGGCGCTGGCAATGTAGCGACGATCGGCAGGCAGGCCACTGAGGCGCTGCTGCAGAGAATCCTGACCCAGTTGGGCGTGGCTGACAGAACCGATGAAATAGGATGCGCGACTTTTGCTTTTGCCGGCGCGGGCCGCCCGAAAGAGCGACAAATGGTCGAGTCGATAGTCAGGTCTGCAGGCATCCGGAACGCTGTCGTAATGACGGACGCAGAGATTCTGCATTACTCGGTGTTTGGAGACAAACAAGGAGTCCTTCTTGTGGCTGGCACGGGTTCAGTCTGTGTTTTTCGGAACGAAGCTGGGGAGTATCAGCAGATCGGAGGCTGGGGCTATTTGCTCGGCGACGAGGGCAGCGGATTCGACATCGGTAGACAGGCCATCCGGACGGCATTGCGTGGTATGGAACTCGGCAAGCCGCCATCGCAACTGACGCGCCAGCTACTGTCATTCTACAATCTGGACGGCCCTAGGGAACTGGTTACGGCTGTCAGCCGCTGTGATAATCAGCAGCAATATGTCGCGTCGTGCGCAACGGTTGTGGCGGAGCTGGCAGAGCAGGGGGATCTCGAAGTAAATTCGATTATCGATGGTGCCGTCGAGGCCCTTGTGGATCTGGCCACGACAGCAAGGGAGTTGTCCAGGCAGTCGGGGAGCGTCGATGTCGCCGTGTGTGGCGGCGCTTTGCAGCCATCCGCTCTATTGACCAAACGGTTGGGGGACAGGACACGCAAACTGGGCTTGTCACAGAAGCTTGTGTTTCCTGAGCTGCATCCTGCGGCGGCAAGCGCGCTTCACGCCATAAGAAGAAGCGGTCAGCCTTGGGATGACGAGATTATGAATGACTTAAAACAGGTGGAGTTTCACAAACAGCCCGCACCGGTACCTGAGCGTCATGATAGATAACTAACTCATTTTGAAGGCCATTCCAGAAAGGCAAATGTAATGAGCAAGTATTTGGGGATTGTCACTCTCATTCTATGCGTGTCCTGTGCCGGCACCAGGCAGAACACGAACTCCGACTGGGTTGAGCAAATGCACGCCGGTATGAGCCTGGAAGAAAAAGTCGGCCAGATGATGGCTCCGGCCTACGTGCCGCATTTTTTCAACCAGGCCGATCCCAGGCTGCGGCGATTGGTCACTCTGGTCAAACGAAATCACATCGGCGGCGTGATGTTCTTTAAGGGCATGCCCTATGAGGTCGCCCGGTCCGTTGAACGGCTGCAGGCTGAGGCGGAAATACCATTGCTGGTCATGGCGGACATGGAGTGGGGGCTGTCCATGCGGGTAGGGCAGAGCACGGATTTCCTGCAAAACATGGCGGTCGGCGCGACCGGTTCCGTTGACTATGCACATGAAATGGGCAAGATTACTGCGGCTGAGGCGAGGGCAGTCGGAGTGCATGTCGGTTTTGCGCCCGTGATGGATGTAAACAACAATCCGGACAACATCATCATCAATACCCGATCTTATGGTGAGGATCCCGGCGACGTGGCGAGGCTGGGTGCGGCATTCATCCGCGGCTTGCAGGAGAACGGATTGATAGCGACGGCAAAACACTATCCCGGTCACGGCGACACGAATGTCGATTCTCATCTGAATCTACCCGTGATTACGGCTTCACGGGATCGCGTGCGCAGCACGGAACTCCCGCCGTTTCAGGCAGCCGTGCAGGCAGGGGTGAAGGGCGTGATGGTGGGGCACATCACCTTTAGCGAATTCCCGCAGATGCAGGGCCGGCCCGCGACCTTGGACTCCTATTTTGTCCAGGATGTTCTTCGCAAAGAAATGGGATTTGATGGACTCATCTTCACCGACGCCATGCGCATGGGCGGCATAACCGAGCATTACTGGGCAGGCGATGCTGCGGTCCGGGCGATCAACGCTGGCGTTGACATGGTGCTGCTACCGCCGGATTTTGAGAGAACGTTCGATTTTGTGGTCGAGGCTGCCAAAGCCGGCCGAGTCAAGCTGCAACGGATTGACGAGGCGGTAAAGCGCATTCTAGGGGCCAAGTTTGAGTTGGGCCTGACCCGAGCTCCTCTTCTGGATCTGGAGAACCTTGAGGCCACCCTTTCCAGCCCTGAGCATCTTCGCAAAGCTGAAGAAATTGCCGATGCCGCCATGACGCTGCTGCGAGACGACAAGGACGTGTTTCCGCTCCGCGCTGAGAAAATCGACAGCGCGCTGGTCATCACCATCACCGACGAAGTAGGCGGGGCCGTTCGCGGTGAACCACTTAACCGGGAGATAGTACGCCGCATCCCCAAGGTTCGGACAGCCTACGTCGATCCGCGCACAACCCAGGCAGAGCTGCAGGAAATCATCACCACCACGGACTCTGCTCAGGCCATTATCGTTGGCGCCTTTGTAAAATGGGGAAGCCGGAAGGGCTCGGTAACCCTTTCCGATTCGACCGTGCAGCAACTCGACAGCCTGTTCGCCATCGACAAACCCATGGCGGTGGTGTCGTTTGGTTCGCCCTACTTGTTGCGCCAAATGCCAAATGTACCGTCCTATCTTTGCGCCTACGGCACCAAGCCGCTGGCAATTCGCGCTGCCGCCCGCGCAATGTTTGGCGAAATTCCCGTGAAGGCGACACTTCCGGTTTCAATCCCGGGCTATTACGAGATGGGCGACGGTATCGAAAAGCCGGCTCGCGCCATGGTACTCACCAGAGGAATTGCAGACACCGCCCTTGCCGAGGGGTATGCCGTGGTTGAGCAAGCCATTGCAGATTCCGTTTTTCCAGGGGCACAGGTGGCTGTCGTTCGCAACGGCAAGCTGATTGCGAGCCGGGGTTTCGGCCGGCAAACCTACGATCCAACTTCGCCGGCAATCGACACGCAAACTATTTACGGCCTGGCTTCCGTGACCAAAGTGGCGGCAACCACGGTCTCCGCCATGCAATTGTGGGAGAAGAAACAGTTACTCCTGGACGTGCCCGTGAGAAGTTACCTGCCGAAATTTCATGGCGGCGAGAAAGATTTCGTGACCGTGCGGCACTTGCTCACTCACTCTTCCGGAGCGCACTGGTGGACCGACCTTTGGAATCAGGCCACCGATAAATCGACTGCTTTGGACCACATTTACAGCCTGCCACTTGATTTTTCTCCCGGTGACTCGATGATCTACTCGGACTTGGGCTTGATCATGCTCGGCCAGATTCTGGAGACGATCACGGGCAAGACAATCGACAGACTTGCTCATGATAACATCTACGAACCGATGGGAATGGCAAGCACGTTGTTCAACCCACCGGCTAAACTTCTGACTAGAATCTCACCAACCGAAGTGGGTGGCGGCATGAATCGTGGCCTTATTCATGGCGAAGTTCATGACGAAAATGCGCATTTTTTCCGGGGAGTATCTACTCACGCCGGCCTTTTTTCCACAGCGGAAGATTTGGCCGCGCTGGCGCAAATGTTGTTGAACGGTGGAATTTACCGCCACCACCGATTCTTCGCGCCTGCGACCATCAAGGAATGGACCGCACGTCAGCGCCTGCCTGAAGATAGCATTCGGGCCCTCGGTTGGGTCACTCCAGCCGATGAGAAATCTTCGGCAGGTGATTATTTTTCAAGTGGTTCCTTCGGCCACACCGGATTCACGGGCACTTCTTTCTGGGTCGATCCCAACCGGAAGATCGCCATCGTATTGCTCACAAACCGGGTGCATCCATCCCGCGACCGCGGCGGCATGTATCAGGTGCGCCGGGACTTCCATAATGCTGTCATGCGGGCACTGCTCGATGGCATGAACGAGGAGGAAGCGCCTCGCTAGCTGACTGGCGAGGCGCTTCCTCCTCTAAACGAGAAACCACATATGGGCTTTTCAACCGTTGATGTTTGGATTGTCATCGTTTATATGGTGGCCTCCACCGGCGCCGGCGCCTGGATTGGCCGGCATCAGAAAAACGCTACGGATTATTTTCTTGGCAATCGCCAGGTACCCTGGCTGGCGGTGACCCTCTCCATTGTGGCGACCGAAACCAGCGTGCTGACCTTCATCAGCATCCCGGCTGTGGCCTACCAGGGCGACCTGACTTTTATTCAGATTGCTCTGGGCTATGTGGTCGGCCGCATTGTCGTCGCGCTCTACATGATTCCGGCCTACTATCGCGGTGACATGAACACTGCCTACCATTTCCTCGGGGAGCGCTTCGGGCAAAAAATGCGGAACACGGCCAGCGTCACCTTCATGGTCACGCGCGTGCTGGCAGATGGCGTACGCCTGTTTGCGACCGCCATTCCGCTCGCTCTGATTTTCAAGGGCAGCGGCGTCCTCACCGGCCTGACCGACTCTCAGTTTTACGCGTTGTCGATTTTGCTCATCGGGGTGCTTTCTATCATTTACACCTATGTCGGCGGTATCCGCTCAGTCATCTGGATGGACGCCGTGCAGATGGTGATTTATGTCGGGGGCGCCATTTTGGCCGGCGTACTGATTCTGCAAAAGCTGCCGCATGGGTTCGCATCGTTCAGCAGTTGGGTGGCGCAAGGCGACAAACTCAAATGGTTTGAAACCGGCTTCGATCTCGGTTTCGGGGAGTTCATCAAGCAGCCCTACACATTTGTAACCGCGCTCACGGCTGGGGCGATTTTCAGTCTCGCCTCGCATGGTACGGACCAGATCACGGTGCAGCGTGTATTGGCCTGCAAAGACAAAGCAGCGAGCCAGAAAGCGATCTCCTTGAGCGGGGTTTTTGTGCTCGTACAATTTCTGATCTTTTTGTTCGTTGGTCTGCTGCTGTTCGCGTACTACCACGGCGCCTCCTACGCCGAGCTTGGCTTGACCCGGGCGGATGGTATTTTCCCGAAGTTTATCGTCGAGGAAATGCCGAGCGGTATCAGCGGGTTGATTGTAGCAGCTTTGCTGGCGGCGGCGATGAGCACGCTGTCCAGCAGTCTCTCCAGTCTGTCAAGTTCTGCCGTTCTGGACATCTATGTGCCGATGTCGGGCACGGCAAAATCCGAGGCGGAGGTTCTGCGCATCTCAAGATTGGTTACTTTAGGATGGGGATTGATTCTAATGGCTGCTGCGACCACCTTTATCGGTCTGCAGGGAACGGTGGTCGAGGTCGCGCTCGGCATCGCGTCTTACACTTATGGCGGTTTGCTCGGGGCATTTTTATTAGGCATGATGAATAAGAGCGCCACACAGCGCGACGCCATCATTGGTTTTGTCACAGCCCTGGTAGTCATGACCGTGGTCATCAGGACTGCCCATATCGCATGGCCGCTTTACACCGTGATTGGCAGCACCATCACGGTGCTGGTGGGAAGCACGATTGGCAGAATCTTGCCTTCACGCGGCAGATTGAGCTAGCGCCTAATCAATGATGACACATGAGGCTTCTTCGACAAATTCCGGCGACCAAATGAAAACCAATATCTTCGAACAACTCAAAAGTCTGGTGACTGAAGCCAGCAATCCGTCTTCTCAGGACATTGACAGCAAGAGCACGGAAGAGATTCTGTGCATTATCAATTCTGAGGATCAGACGATTCCCGGGATTGTGGAGCATGAAATTCCGAGAATCGCTGAAGCGGTTGATCTTCTCGTCCAAACGTTCAAGAATGGTGGAAGGCTATTCTACATCGGCGCCGGAACCAGCGGCCGCCTGGGTGTCCTCGACGCCTCGGAATGTCCCCCGACTTTTGGAACTGAACCAGAGATGGTGCAGGGTATCATTGCAGGTGGCGAAAAGGCGCTCACCAGTGCACAGGAGGGCAGCGAAGACGACGAGAAACAAGGCGCGCTGGATTTGATGGCGAGGGGCTTCACCGCCAACGACGTCGCCTGTGGCATTGCCGCGAGTTTTCGCACACCTTACGTCCTGGCCGCGGTCCGGCAGGCCCTGGAAGTGGGTGGCAAAACCATCTACGTGACCTGTAATCCCCGTTCAAAAGTGGATCTGGATGTTGATGTGCTCATCTCGTTGGTCGTTGGCCCGGAGGTGATCATGGGCTCGACCAGAATGAAGGCCGGCACAGCTACCAAGCTAGTTCTGAACATGCTGACGACGGCGTCAATGATTCGACTCGGCAAGGTCTACGGCAACATGATGATCGACTTGATGATGACCTCACGAAAGCTGGAGGAGCGTTCGAAGCGGACAGTGATGATGGTCACGGGGATAGACTACGACGCAGCAACTAAGGTGCTCGAACTCGCCAGCGGCCAGGTCAAGACAGCGTTGGTGATGCTTCTCGCTGACATCACAGCGCAGGAAGCGAAAGAGCGTCTTCAGGCCAGCGATGGTTTTGTGCGCAAGGCTATCAAAATATAGGTTCCGTCAACGCGTGACGGAGCGGTATGTCTTCCCATTCCCACGGCAAAAACAAAAGAACTCGAATGTAGGCTTCGACGCGGAGGCAAGCTGCGCCCTACATCAATCATGTCGTACAAGTCATGTTTATTGCCAGCTTTTCAAAAGTGTTGAAGTCATTTAATTAGGAGCCCAGACAACGAATTCTTACCTTGGCGTTCATCATTCAACAATCTCGAAAGGAGCACCAGGGATGGCCCTACCGAAACTGCCTTCCTTCTCCAACACCATTCTTAAATATCGATGGGAGATCCCAGTTCTTCTACTTCTCCTGATCCTGATTGGCATTCTCAATAGGTCCTTGTTTTGCCTGCCACTTGTTCTCCCCATCCTGCTACGGAAACGTCGGCTGCACAGCGCGGAGCGGTCCTAAGCCCGCTGGCTTGGGCTGAACCGGAGTCAGGCAGAACGCCTTTCTCACGTGTTCTGCTCGTTATTCTCGCTCATCTCCCGATAATATATCTTAGGGTTGGGAAGCCCCACGCCTAACCGGGCCAGACATATGCGTTCAGATTGGGTTGATAAACAGAGTGAAAATAAAGGCCTTACTACTAGAAACGAATCCGGAAATCACTGGTTTACTCCGTGACCTTTCCCTACAAGACAGCAGTCATAGCCTGGAACTCAAGAAGGTAAGCAACCTGACACCGCAGTTGGAAGCCCTGCGGGCTGGAGCCTATCAGTTGTGCCTTCTCGATCTGACGAAGTCGGGTGATTCCGAGATCGACGAATTGCATGGCCCCCTTCTGCATGATTTGGGTGTGCCGACCATTGTGCTCTCGAACGGGGAAGACCGAGTTCAAAGGCTTGCCGAGCGGGCTTGTGTTGTGGATGTGCTTACCGAGCGCGATCTCTGCGCTGGGGTTCTGCCTAGAGTCATCCGATTTGCGCTGGAGAAAAATGAGCTGCAGAAGCGGTTGATCGCCTCCAGCCAATACGATCAGATAACCGGGCTACCGAACCGGCAGAAATTCCACGTCCATCTCGCGGAAGTTGTGCAACGCGCCCGATCTGATGGCAACAAGGCTGCCTTGCTTTTTTTAGATCTAGACGAGTTCAAACGGGTGAACGACACACTCGGCCATGAGTCTGGTGACGGTATTTTGAAACTCGCGGCAAACCGATTGCAGGGCGCACTACGCGACGGCGACATGGTTGCGCGTCTCGGTGGCGACGAGTTCGTGGTGGTGCTCAATGCTGTGCGCGATGCCGACGAGGTCAATTATCTGGCGCAGGCGATTCTACGTGTCCTGTCTGAGCCATTTGCAGTCCGACAGCATGAGATTTACATGACGGTTAGTATTGGCATCAGCGTTTTCCCCGACGATGGCGAGGATGCCGGGACTTTGTTCAAGAAGGCCGACGTCGCCATGTATTGCGCAAAGGGAAGCGGCCGAAACATTTTCAGGCACTACCGGCATTCTATGGACGCAACATTCAAGGAGCACCTTAGCCTGGAAAGCGACCTGAGAAGGGCAATCGAAAACAAGGAGTTGGTGGTCTACTATCAGCCTCAGGTCAATCTCCAAACAGGCCGGATTGTCGGACTCGAAGCCTTGGTGCGGTGGGAGCATCCTCAACTGGGATTGGTCTTTCCCGCGAAGTTCATCCCGCTGGCAGAGAAGACGGGCATCATTGTCAGCATCGACCAGTGGGTTTTGGCAGAGGCGTGCAGGCAATCTAAGAGATGGCTGGAGACGTACTCCGATGATCTCAGGATCTCCGTTAACCTGTCGGCTCAGCAGTTTCGCAGGCGCAATTTTCCCGAACTGGTCAACCGGACGCTGGCTCAAACCGGCTTTCCGCCACAAAATCTATGCCTGGAAATCACGGAGAGTTCGGTCATGCATCAGGTTGATACCGGCATCACGATTCTGGATTCGCTCAAGAAAATTGGTGTCAGGTTGTCGGTAGACGATTTTGGCACCGGGCACTCTTCGCTCAATTACCTGAAGCGCTTTCCACTAGATGCCCTGAAGGTTGACCGTTCGTTTGTGCGCGACATCCCGCACGATAGGGAGGATATGGCGATTTCGACTGCTATCGTTGTGCTCGCGAAAAGCATGGCTCTTGAAGTGGTCGCCGAGGGTGTCGAAACGCGCGAGCAGCTTTCTTTTTTCAGGTCTCTTGATTGCGATACCTTCCAGGGCTACGTATTCAGCGAACCTGTGCCCGCGTCGTGCATTACACAGATGTTTGAAGAAGACAGGCACATTGTCTTCGATGACCTGACTCCTGTGGTCTCTGAGGTAGAAGAATGAAATTACTTCTGAAATCAAAGTACCCGGCGACGGGGATCGTTTTTCCGGGGTTGTTTGCGACAGAATCATACCGGTTTCCGGCTAATCCGAGCCTGACCGGCGGGCCAAAAATAGTCCTGCATGACATCTCTGATCTCTGACGGGATCACTACGATGTGCCCGCCTTGCAGCAACGCCGCACTTACCTGCGCCTTCGCCACCAATCTTTCAGTCAGTTGATTCACAATTTCATGCTCCCAGGTGACTTTTCTGGATGCCAGCGTGCTGTACCAACCATGCACCATCAAGGTGTCGCCAAGAGTCGCCGGCGCCCTATAGTCGATTTCAACCCGAGTTATGATGATTTGCAGGTCTTGCCGCCGCAGGGTCGTCATGTCGAACCCGAGCCCATCCATGAAATCCGTGCGGGCGTCCTCAAGATAGGCCAGATATTGGGCATTGTTCACGTGCCCGTAAGAGTCGATATGGTAGTTGCGAACTTTGACTTGGTGCGTGAACTTCTTGGGCATGAGAAGGTTTGTTCTGGATTCAGTCAGCGCGTGGTCGGTGTTGCAGGTTGGGTCACAGACCGGATGCGGAGTTCATTCGGATAGGGCACTGTTCGCTCTCTTGTCATCTGTCGTCGACAAGACAACAATCGTGTTGTCGCCGACCGCTGTGGCGTAAGCCTGTTCAATGTTGATGTTACCTGTCAGAAGTTTGTCGGCCAGATCGGCCAGCGCGCCCGGATGGTTGCTCAATTCCACTGTAAGCACTTGGCTTTCTCCGTACATCATGTCCAGGTCTTGTAGAATTGTCCGGGTCCGGTCATCACTATCGACGATTAGCCGAACGATGCCCCACTCTAGGTCATCGACAACCGAGATCGCGCGGATATTTATGCCTTCCCTGGCCAACTCCTTGCACAATACCCGGAGGCTTCCGACTTTGTTTTGTACGAATATCGAAAACTGTTTCTCAAGAGCCATATGACACCTTTAGGGTTGATACGGGAAAAGGCCCCTTGTATTGCAAGCAATTATTTGAATTGTAACCACAAAGTCAAGGGAAAACTTCGTAAACTGCGCAAAGCAGTCGCTTGCTTTTTTGAGCGAGATTATGTTATTTCAAACGAATCGTAAGTGCAACAATCCCTGGAGAAGCTTTGAAAGTCGCCGTAGCCGCTGATTTGCACCTGACAACGCGTCAAAAACATAGCGACCGTTTCGCTGCTTTCGAGAACATCCTGCGGAGTCTGGTCTCCCTTGATATTTCATCTCTCATCCTGGCCGGAGACACCTTTGATGAGTCAGGCCGGAACTATGCCGACTTTGAGAATATCTGTCGCAGACCCGAGTTCCGGTGTATTGACATTCTGATGTTGCCGGGTAACCACGATTTCGACCTGAGCGAAGCCGCATTGCCCGCGGAAAATGTATCCGTCATTACCGATGCCGAAATCCGCGAGTTTGAAAGCGGCGCGCTGCAGTTTTTGTTGCTGCCCTACCGGGCAGACCGGACCATGGGTGAAGATATCGCAGCAGTTTCAGGCAGACTAAGATCAGGACGCTGGGTTTTGATTGGACACGGCGACTGGACTGGCGGGCTTCATGACCGCAATCCATTGGAACCGGGCGTCTACATGCCGCTGACACGTGTCGATCTGGATAAATTTCGCCCCAAGAACGTGATTCTGGGGCACATCCACAAACCGATGGATGGCGATGTCGTTCACTACGTCGGGTCGCCTTGCGGCCTTGATATCCGGGAAACCGGCCGCAGGCGGTTCGTGACCATAGATACCTCCACAGGATTCATTGAACCACATGTCGTCGAGACCGAGTTCATTTATTTCAACGAGTCGTTTGTTGTGCTTCCGGTAGAAGATGAGCCCGCATTTGTCAGAGAGCAGATCGAGCACCGCATTGCTGCTTGGAACATATCACCCGAAGAGCGGACCAGAGTTCGTGTGCAAGTACGGCTTTCCGGCTACTCGGTTGACCAGCGTGTTTTGCTCAAAACAATCCGGGATTGTTTCCAGGGATTCAGATTCTATCGCGATGGCGAGCCCATTTTGACGGATGTTTACTTGGCCGACGATGCGAATAAGGCGGAAGTTGCCAGACGGGTTTCCGCCGCGGTCAATCAATTCGCTTTCGCAAACAGTGAACTGCAGCCACAGGCTCAGGATATCTTGCTGTCAGCGCTGCAGACGATCTACGGAGACTGACTGTGGCCATATCGATTAAAGAAGTCAGTGTACAAAATCTGGGGCCGCACATTCGATTTCATTTCGAACTGGGTCGTTTAAATCTAATTTTTGGACACAATGAGAATGGCAAAACGTTTCTGGTTGAGTTCTTGATTCGGTCACTTTTCAGGCAGACGTCCGACTGGCGCCTGAGAGAAAGTCCCGGACGTGGCAAAGTCACCGTCGCCGGTCTGAACGATGGCCGTGCGCTGGATTTCTCACCGGATTCCGAGCATAAGTTGGAGGATTATCTGCGTTCCAGTCGCCCCGGACTGCCCCAGGAGTTTTCCCGGCTCCTGGTGGTTAAGGGCGCAGAAGTTCAGGTGGCCGACGTTGACGGAGGCATCGATAAGCGCGTCCTGAAACGCCTGCTTTCTAACCGGGCTGTTCTCGACAATATCCAGGAGCGTATTTCCAAAACGGTTAGCAAGGCTCGACTCATCGAAGGAGAGATTTCAGGCCCGAGGCAGGGCATTCTCAAAGATCGCCTGGATCAAATGGAGCGATTGAAACGCATCAAACAGCTCTTTGATGAGATCGACAAACATTTTTCCGGCGGCTTGCGGCGCGAGTTGACAGACCAAATTCGCAGCGTGCAGGAGCGACAGAAACTGATTTCACACGCCAGACGACATCTTGCCTTTGAAACAGATCGCAAAGTACGTGAGTTGCGGCAACAGATCAGAGAGCGCCCGTCGCAGGCGGTGCGGGACCTCAGAAAGGAGATCGCGCACCATCTCAACCAGAGCGCCGCGTTGCGCCAGAAGCAAGGCCGTTTGCGTCAGGCTGAGGCTGAAAGCGAACACTACCAATGGCTGAAACATGCGCAAGCAGAATACCAGGCAGGCCTTGCCCGGGAAATTGGGCGCCCGTCGCTTTGGTGGCTGGCTGCGGCAATTGTTCTGATTGCCGGTGGCGCGGTTTTGCCGTTCTTCCAACCGCCGCTTTTCGGCGCGGCAACGCTGGTTGTCGCCCTTCTTCCTGCCTGGCTTTATCTGCGCGGCTACCGGCGTCTGTTGGCGGGTTCGGCCGCAAATCAAGAGATGGATGACCTGCGCGCTGCTTTCCGGGAGCATTTCGGCAAGACCCTCACGGCTTTACCCGACATTACTGCCGAGCTGGAGCGTCTCTCCAAGGAGTTTTCCGCCGCTCAAGTTTTGCGGGACCAAGTGGATGACGAGACGCGCGAACTTCGCCGCGGCGAACGCGAAATTGTGGCCCGCATACGAACTTTGGCCGGCAGCGAGGCGCCCGCCAGCGCGTGGGGTGAAGTTCTGGACAAAATTGAGGCAGAAACCAGCGCCGTCGAAGACAAGCTGCGTGGCCTGGAACTCGATCTGGCACGGCTCGATGTCGATCCCTCCGATTTCGTTGAGGCCGCGACTGAAAGCAAGTACAGCAAGCAGGAGGAAGATGAGGTCACGGCTGAATTTGTACGACTGCAGGCTGAGTTGGATGAAGCCAGTCGCGCGCAAGCAGTTCTGAAACAAAGACTTTGCCAGGAAACCGGCAATGACATTTCTGGCTCCTGGGAGAAGATTATCGAAAACCTGAGGGAACTGCACAGTGACTTCTGTGAACAGTACAGGCAGAAAACCGCTACCATTCTCGGGCAGATCGTTGTCAATGATGTGCTGACCGAACTTCGGCAAGAGGAGGAGAGCAAGGTGTTGCAGGCTCTACAAAGTGAGACTGTGCAGCGCCCCATCCTGCAGATGACCGGCCGTTACGATAATCTGAGCTTCGACGGCGAACAGGTTGTGGTTTCTGACCAGCACAATATTTTCAACCTGGCGGAATTGAGTACCGGCGCCCAGGAACAGGTTTTGCTGGGATTGCGGGTTGGGTTGAGCAGCAATCTGATGGGAGATGAAAAGCTGTTTCTGATTCTCGATGACGCATTCCAGTATTCAGACTGGCGCCGCCGAAAGCTTATGGTGGACAAAGTTGCCGACCTGGCGAAGGCGGGTTGGCAGATAATCTATTTCACCATGGATGACAACATTCGCACGTTGTTCGAGCAGAAGAAGGGTGAATTTGGTGACGACTATCGGACCATCAGTCTCAACCGTTCAGGCAAGGCTGAGCAGCAATTGGACCTTCTTGCCGGTTGACCCGCGACAGTAATCTCGCAGGATGGCGGCGCTTTGTGAGTCAAGGAAGATTCTGCTAATCAAGGTTTGGATTGTTGTTGCGTTCTGATTCGGTGATCGGCAGGTACTGCCAGGCACCTTCCTCCAGGTGATCAAACAGATCGAATCTGCGCTGGTCCGGCAGCCGTAGCCCCTGCAGAAATAGCGTCTTTTCCCGTTCATCCACAAGCACATCCAGATCAAATTCAAAACCCTGCAGTTGCGAAAGCTGATAGAACGCGCGGACTGCGTTTACTCGATCTAAAGCCTCCTGTACGCGGTTTGCCCGCAAATCCAGCTCGGCCAGCATGAGTTCGTTCTCCTGCCACGAGATAAACGGTATAGGAGCGTCGATGCCCGCATAGCGCTTTTGGCGCCAGTAGACAGTTTCGTCGTCAAAGCCCAGAATTTCCTCAATTTTGACCCGTGTGCTTTCTGCTTCATCGTCTTCCAGAAACAATGCAAACCGGTCACCGACCACAAACTGGGTTTGTCCGCGGCCAGCCTGTGCCCAGTAGAAATTGGCCGATTCCGAGTTGTACTTTGCCTGAAACGGCGGGTCGCCGGCCATGAGGCCTCGGCCGGCGAATGCCGCGGCCTCTGCCTGGTTGCCGGAAAAAAGTTGGCATCGTGCGATGATGGAATTCAGGACGCTCTCATCGTAGCCGTCGCTGATGTAGACCAGCGCGCTCTGCAACCGCTCTATCGCCAGCCTGTACATTTCCCGCGCCGGCACGAATGGCCCGCCGTCGAGCACGCCTCCGCCGGTCGTTTCATCCAACCCGGTGTAGGTGGCGTACAGGTAACGGGCGATGCCGCCATACAGATTGCCGACGAAGAAGACTTGTCGTTCCAGGTCGGCGTCGTCGAACGTGATTTCCTGAGCACGACGGAGCAGGTCGTCCGCCAAAAACCGCAGCTCGCCAAGATCCACAAACTGTGCCTCAACGGAGCTGTTGTCCAGCTCTATCTCGCCAAAATCGATATCTTCGAAGCTGCGCAGGACGGCTCCAGGAACCTCGGAATCGAAAAATAGTGCGTCAGAGAGAGCGTCCGCCAGAACGATCGTCTGGCCGTAGGTGGTGGCAAAGCGCTGCTGTACACCAGCCATCAGAAAGGGCATCTGGCTTTCTTGCGTCAGGCGGTTGCCATCGATCTGATCGACCGGTGGATCGACATCGTTTACGAAGTCGTTGCAAGCGCTCACCATGCCCATCAGCAGGAGCGCCAGCAACAGCCGGCAGAGCATTCGGTGGGTATTCTTCATCGTCTCCTCCTTCGGCTAGAATGCAACGTTCAGAGTTACGGAGTAAGTGCGGGGTATCTGCAGAGTAAAATAATCCTGGCCGCGCTCCAGGTCCCTTGCTCCGGACCAGTTGACCTCGACTTCTGGCCCGCTGTATTTGGTCGAGGTAAATAGGTTCTGCCCGGAAAGCGTGAGAGTGATGTCGCGAAGCCCACTGCGTTTCCAGGTTTGCGGCAAAATACCTTTCAGAGAATACCCCAGGCTCAGTTCCCTGAGTTTGATGAAATCGGCGTCCTCAATGAAGTTGGAATCGACGAAGGGGTCCATTCTCGCGAAAGCCTCCCCGGCCTCAACATATTCGCGTGTGCCCGGAGTAAACGGATCGACGCCGGCAACGGGCTCTACATCCCAGGCCACGCCATCCGCTTCAAAAGTCCCCGCAATGCCGAGCTGAGTCGCCAGCAGGTTGTAGGCCGGATTATTTCCGGCAAGGTAAGATTGAGATCTGCTGCCGTTCCAGATTTTATGACCGGTTGCCCAGTCCACCAGCGCATAGAGACGCAGGCTGCCGAAGAGTTGAAAGTTAAGCGTCCAGGAGCCCGTGTAGCTCGGTAGCGGATTGCCATGGGCCAGCGGTGCATCGCCGTAGTCAGGCCCATAGTAGGTGCCATCATCATTAAACAGTGCGCCAAGGAATGGCTCGGTGTAAAACTCATGCTTGGCCAAGCCCTCTTTGATTACGTTGAGCGAGAAGCTATCGAAAATTGGCTGCACGCTGCCGATGTCGCGTACTTCATTGCGCTGCCAGCTATTGATGAAGGACATCGAGACATCGATGGCTTTGGTGCGCAGAATTGATGCATGCACGAGCGTCTCCAGACCGCTGCCTTCGATTTCGCCGACGTTTATCGGGGCAGAAGGCAGGCCAGTAGACGGCGCTCTGGGAATTTCGAAGATACTGTCATTGGCCTTTTGCTTGTAGTAGGTGAGTTCTGCCGCCAGCCGCCCGCCAAGCTCTGCGTCGAGGCCCAATTCGAGTTCCCGGACACGCTCTGGTTTGAGTTTGCTGTTGCCGGCACGTGCCGCGATGCCACCGGCGCCATAGGCTCCCGATTCAGGTCTGAAAACCAGGTCAATGGCATCCAGGGAACTGGGCAGAATACCGGTTTCGCCGTAGGCCGCGCGCAGCTTGAACAAGCGGAGCAGGCCCGGAAACCAGCGGAAGCTGTCTAGGCGCCAAGCCAGGCTGGCGCCCGGGTAGTAGATCGAGGCCGCGTCGCGTCCGATGCGGCTGGCGAAGTCACGCCGCAGCTTTAGCGACAGAAAGTACCGGTTGGCTATAGCCACGTTGGCCTCGCTGAAAACACCCGCCTGGCGTTCGTGCAGGGACGTCTGATCGATTGTGGACTGCTGTGAACCGGCTTTGAGCGTGGTAATCAAGGGCGTCAGGAAATCGTAGCGCTGTGTTGAAAACGTCTCAAGTTGGCGGTCGAACAGTTGGACACCGCCGACAAGGGAAACATTCAAATCGCGGTTTGGGGAGATGGACAATCGGCCATCGAAACCTGCGGTCACTGCCCGGCTCTTTCGGCTGAAGTGGTTTCTCAGGCCGGCGTCGAAGGTTGCTTCGTTGTAGGTCTCGGTGACCGGATAGAGTTGCTCTTGCTCAAAGTCGTGGTCATCCAGGCCCAGGCTGACTCTGGTGGAAAAGAAATCGGTCGGCTGGTATTCCGCTCTCAACGAACCGACGAACCGGTTGCTTTCGTTGTCGTCGTCGATATTCTCGATGGCGGAGCGCCCGCCACCCACGAATTCATATGATGTGGGGCTAATCGTCGTGTTGATCAGGTAGCCGAAGACATTGTTGTCGTTTGACGGCCTCTGCATTTTGCTCAGCGTGAAGCTTGTGCTGGCGCTGACCACCAGCCGGTCGTTGGGCAGAAAATCGATGTTGGCGCGCAGATTCTTTCGGTCCAGCCGGTTGGGCTTGAGGATACCTTCTTCGATTCGGCTGTCAAGGGCCGCAAAGTAGCGAACGCTTTCTGAACCGCCACTGGCGTTCAACGTGTTTTGCAGGACACTTCCGGTTCTCAAAACAGAATTTGCATCTGCGGCTGACAGAAGTTCACCCGGGCTGTAGTCGGAAGCTTGGGTATTCCAGCCATTCGTGATCTTGTAGTTGAAGCGAGCCTTGGCGCCATCGGCGCTGTAGGCGCCACGCCGCGTTGTCACCAGGACCACACCGTTTGAGCCGTCCGTGCCGTAGGAAACCGCGCCAGCAGGTCCTTTCAACACCTCAATGTTCTCAATTTCCTCGGGATTGAGTTCGGCCAGCAAATTGACGCCCTGGCCGCCAACTTCAAATCCGAAGATCTCTGCATTGTCGATACGTACGCCATCGACGTAGATGATCGGCTGCTCGTTGCCGTTCAGGCCGCCACCTGAACGCATATCGAAGCGGAAACCGCCACCGACGTTGCCGGAGGATTGCCGAACCTGAACGCCGGCGAGCTTGCCATTGAGGAGTTGCGATGTGGTGGAGTAGCTGAGTTTCTCCGTAAAAGCCGGAGCGTGCACCCTTGACGCTGCGACCTCGGCCACCGACTTGGCCGTACGCGAGGCGATGCCGGTGACAACGATTTCCTCCCCACGGATGATGTCTTCCTTTAAGAAGAATTTTACCTCGTTGGCTTTGACAGATACCATCGACTCAAGTGGCTGGTAGCCATTCTTTTTGATCTGGATGACATAACTGCCGCTTTCAAGGTCCCGGAAATCATAGCCTCCCGTGTCGTCGGTTGTCGTGGTGAACTCAGTCCCTTTGATCGACACCTGGATGCCGGAGATAGGTTTGCCCGTGACATTATCGACGATTTTTCCGGAAAGTGCGCCAATGGCTTTAATCTGAGTGCGAGTTGTTTTTGTGCGGTATCCGAGGTAGGAGGCCCTCACCGTCCGAGCGCCCGTTGGGACACCTGTAATCAAGTATCTACCGAATTCGTCGGCGGCCGCGCCGAGACGCGTCCCGACGACCACGATGTTAGCCCCGGCTAGTGGTTGGCCGGTGCGTCTGTCCATCACAATGCCGCCAACCGATGCAGTCTGAGAGAAAGCAGTGTTGGCGAGGCATGTTAGCAAAATCAAAGTTGTAGTGCGGAGATGGCGTGCCCTAGCGGCGTGATTCGCAGAGCGACCAAAATCCATTTCGTTTCCCCTCTTGAAAAGACAACTGATTGGACAAAGTATCGAAGGCGTGATAGTTGTCACCCTGCACAGAAATCTAAGAAAATAAACCATAAATGCAATCATTTTGCAAGTCGTTCTTTAGTTGACTTTTGAAGTAGGTTTCGCTAACCTGGTGTTCCCAACCTGAAGATGCCGTATTATTAGCAAACAAAATCCGGGCAAACACCCAGAGAACAATGGAGAGGAGCTATCATGCGCAAAACGATGCTGTTATTCTTGCTGACTGGATTGTTCATATTGCCGTCATGTCAGCGCACGGAGAAGCCGGGCAGCGCCCAGCAAGTGCAACGGGACCCTTCGATACCGCAAATTCAGCGCATCGCGATTCGGGGTTCTGAGCAGGCTGACAGTCTTATCGACGCCGGCGTTGATGTGCTGGTGGTCGAAGCTGACCATGTTATCGCACGCATCTCAACTGATGCTTTGACCGGGATAAGTCAGGCAGGTCTGCAGGTATCTCCGGCTTCTGAGGATGATCTGATCCGGCGCCTTATCAGTGTCGCGATAACGGACCGCGGTCAGGCCACCACCATCGCCAGTACCGGCGTCGATATTTGGGAGGTCAAAGAAGATGCGGTCCTGGCGCAGGCTTTTGATAAGTACATCCGTGAGCTTCGCAATCAAGGTTTTGAGGTCACAGTGGTCGAGAAGAATATCCTTGATACCGTCGAGAAGCAGGCTGCAAAGAAGTAGACAAATTCGAACACCGCCTATCTACCACCAACTCAAGGAGAGTACCGTGACGAATCTCAGAATATTTTTCGGCTTGCTGCTGGCTTTACCGCTTTTGCTTGCGGGGACTTGTTCAACTCCCGCGCCTGGGCCGCCGGATGCAGGTATTTATCATACTTATGCTGAAATATCGACGGAGTTGCAGGAATTGCAGACGCAATTTCCGGCCATTGCGAAAGTCATGGCGATCGGTGAGTCGGTTGAGGAACGCACCATCTGGGCGCTCAAAATCAGCGACAATGTTGCGCAAGAGGAGGATGAAGCTGCGGTTTTGTTTGTGGGCGGCCACCATTCACGGGAGTGGATTTCGGTCGATGTACCGTTCCTGCTTGCGAAACATCTGCTGCAGAATTATCAGACCGATAGCGCAGTGAAAAACATGGTCGATAGCGGAGAAATTTGGATCGTGCCTCTGCTCAATCCGGACGGCCACCAGTACTCGGTGATCTCGAACCGCCTCTGGCGCAAGAATCGCCGCAACAATGGCGATGGCTCATTTGGCGTCGATCTGAATCGTAACTACGGCCATAAATGGGGAGGACCAGGCTCGAGCGGAGAAACGTTCAGCGACATTTACCGCGGACCCGTCGCATTCTCTGAGCCTGAAACAGCGGCGATTCGCAACCTCGCGGCACAACATCAATTTGTGGCGCTGCTTTCCTATCACAACTATTCGCAGTTGGTTCTGTTTCCATGGGGCCACACAAGTGCTCCTGCTCCGGACCAGGCTTTGCTCAGCCAGCTTGCCAGAACCATGGCCGACAGCATTTTCAACGTGCACAGCCAACGCTACACGCCCGAACAAAGCTCGGATTTGTATCTTGCAAGCGGTGATGCTACGGACTGGCTGTACGGCGAAACCAGAGCACCTTCGTTTACGGTGGAGTTGAGACCGAGGTCATCCAACCCGGGCTTTGTGCTGCCGGATTCTGAGATTCAACCTACATTTGAGGAGAATCTGCCCGCGGCGTTGTTCTTGATTGAATGGACACAGAGTGCTGACCGGAGGATGAGCAGCACTTTGTAGTTCAAGCCAGGGCGATGAAGGAATTGTCATATCGCCGTCTTTGGACAATAAAAAATCCCGACTCAAATCATGAGCCGGGATTTTTTTATTCAGAGAATCAGGCGACAGTCTACGGCAGTGAGTAGCTCAGCCTCGCAAGTGCTAACCGTCCAATGCGCGGGGCCCCGATGAACTCGCGGTGTTCGTCGTTCAGGAGGTTTTGGACCATCACATCGAGACGGAGATCGCGCGCAAACTTGCCGAAATCGTAACCCGCGCCAAGGTCCCACAAGAAGTAGTCTTCCACGTTTCCGACATAGGGCCCTGACAGAACGGGGAAACCCTTGGTGAATCGAATCGACGAATTCAGAGAGATGCCTTTGGGGACAGAATAGGAAAACCCGGCTTTCCATTTGAGTCCGGTTGCGTTCAGCGCTACGTTTAATCCTGTTCCAGGCTCCTCCAGTTCATTGTCGTCAAAGAAATCATCGCTGACGAGAGAGGCGTTGGCAAACAGACTCAGGTTGTCTGTGGCCAGATATTGCAGGGTAAGGTCCAGCCCCCAGAAATCGACCGTGCCGAAATTTCTAAAAGCCCCGACGATTTGACCTGGCACCTGCACCTGATCGGTTTGGACCACGCCGACTCCCAGCTCTTCAATGCCGCCGGCTGCCGCGATTTCGGCAAGGAGGGCCGCGACCGTGTCTGCCGGGACGTCGAACTGACCCAACGCCAGATTCAAAAAGAAGTTCCGCCTGATCGCATCCGCCATCGCCGGTTGAAACCCGCCAACGAAATCGGTGTAGACAGCTTGCGGTGTTACTTGAGTCGCACCGCTTACAAAATTCTTCTTAATCATGTAGTAGGCATCCGCGGCAAACAGAAGTTTCTCGCCAATCAAACCCTTGTAGCCGACCTCGAAACCATGTGTGATGGTTGATTTGAGCGGCTCAATATCGATGGGAGCGAAATTGATCTGGGTTTGCGCGGAGTCGCGCAGCACGGTTCGGCTTGGACTGAGCAGGCCAAGCAGCACCTCGATATTCTCTTCGCTTAGCTCTACTTGATTCTCTGCAAGCAGTCTCTGTATCTCATCGGTTGGAATGCTACTCAGGTTGTTAAAAATGGCTTGATACACATCTCCCCAGGCGACATTGCGTTCCGGAACGCCAATCCCGCTGTAATGCAGGGGTTGGCCCCACACTCCTTCCACTGGTAACAAGGCCGATGCGGTTATGCCGCCTCCAGCTCTGGCTGAGTCAAATGTGTGTCCGTCTACGGAACCCAGGCCGCGTTGCGTGAGCAGCATGCCATCGCCAAGCGTGTCCACCTGGGCCACGATGTCCAAAAAGAGCGAATTGGCTGCCGGCAGGTCGTAGGCACGATTGTAGGTGGCTCTGAAACTGTGCTTGGGCGTTGCTTTGAAGACCAGCGCTGCCCTTGGGGAAATCTGCAGTCCGGATTCGATGTTGTTGAGATCGCCGCGCACAGCGAGCGTCAGGTCGAGCTTTGGGGTGATTTCGGTCAGGGATTGCGCGTACAGTCCAAATTCTGAAATCAGGTCTTCGTCTTCGAAGATTCCGAAGATCGATGCCTCTGTCACCGGGTTCGTACGGTCGTAGTCGGCGCCAAAGGTCACTCGATGTCTTCCGCCGCTGAAGTCAGTATCGTATTGCGTCTGCGCGCTGAACAGCGATGACTTGTCAATGATCCTGTCTCCGGTGCCGTACACGAAGGATTCTCCGGCGCTATTCCTGTTAACGTATGCCTGGGCAAAGAATCCTCCGGAACGCAAACGCATCTGCGCGTAGGTGTAGCCAAAATCATCTGCCTGCACGGTGCCAATGCCGGAGAGCACTGTCGCGTCCAACGTGGAGAAGCCGCCGTTCAGACTTAGGGTCGTGACATCACTCCACTTGTATTGCACCAGCCCATTGACGTTGAGCTTCTTGTAGTCATTATTTCTTGTGAGGCCTTCCTGGTCGCTCTGTAGTTGTTCGGCATCGAGAGAATCGTTTGGGCTGAGCACCCAATCGTCTGCCTGCGCGAATTGGCCGGTCAGTTTGTAACCAAACCTTGGCCCAAGTACACCGGCGTGCCTGAAGCTGCCGGACACACTCGAACGTTCCCCGCCGCCGAAAGAGACCGCCGTTCCAGGATGGTCAAATGGATTCTTGGTGAGATAGTGAATCACGCCGGCATCAACCCCGGCGCCGTAAAGAGCAGAACCGGGTCCACGCACGACTTCGACTCTCTCCAGGTCCAATGCCATGTTCGGCATGATGGAGTGCAGGTTGACATCGAGCGATGGCACGGCTGCCCGGCGGTAGTCGGTGAGAATGTAAGCGGAGCCAGAGAATGCATTGTTGAAGCCGCGCAGGACGATTTCATTGCGATCGATGCCGGTGGTTGCCATATCGACACCGGTCGTGTTGCGCAAGATGGCTGCCGATGAAGGCGCCACGTCCAGCGCGATTTCCCTGGGCTCGATAACGGATATGGAAGCCGGCGAGTTAAGTGTCTTTTCCGGCCGTTTGGACGCTGAAATGGAAACCGGGTTCAGGGTAATGCTGACCGGCTTCAAGGCGAAGTTAAGAATCACAGCCACATCGGACGACAACTCGAGTCTTTTTCTGCCGGTAGCATACCCGATAAAACTGACTTCCACCGAATAGTTACCGAATGGCAGGTTTGGCACTCTGAAGTCGCCGTCCAGGTTCGTCGCGGCGCCGGTTCTCGTCTCCACTGCCGTCACGACCACGTTCGCTCCGGGTAGGGGGTGACCGGTCTCCGCATCCGTCACCCGTCCTTGCAGCACCGATGACTGCGCTGCCACATTTTGCGAAATGAGGCTTACGAAGAGCAGGGAAAGCATGAGTCGCTTCACTAGAAACCTCTCCTTTGGTTACTCCTGGATTGGCAAAAAAAAAGGACTCTCAACATGTGTGTGTCGAGAGTCCTTTGGCCATCAAATTTTCAATTCGGCCATCGCCCTGATCAAAAGGTTTGGGTTAAACGCAGCATCCCAAGTCTGCCGATTTCCGGCGCCCCGACTATCTCTGTGTGCTCGTTGTTGGTCAGGTTCTGAATCGTGAGATTCAGATTGGTGTTGGGCGAGAACGGTAGTTTGTAGTTTGCGCTCAGATCCAATACCGCAAACCTATCCGATGTGCCCTTGAAATCCGCCGAGATGACAGGAAAGCTATCGACGAAGCGCAATCTCAGGTCACTGCTGAAGCCAGCCTGGGTGTTGCGATACTTGAGCGATGCTCCGACTTTGTGCTTTGAGGAGTTCAGCGCGATATCATCGATGCCATCCAGGTTATCAAACTGGTCTTCGCTGACGAAAGAATAACTTCCGCCCAAAGTCCAGTTTCTGTTGACGTAGTATGAGAAGCTGAAATCCAGTCCAAAGAAATCGACATCGCCGAAGTTTCTATAGGTTGCGATGAGTGCGTTTGGATCGGTTGCTTCTTCCGGACTGACGGTGCCAAACGGAATAAACGCCGCGCCGTTTTGAGCAGTACCTGCTATGTAAAGAGCTGTCAATTCCTCAATGGCTGAACCGTCGCCGTTTCCGCCACTGGCCGGGTCATCGAGTGCAGCTACCAGCGTCGCGTTGAGCAAGGCGTTGGCAGGGTTCAGGAGCGCAGCACCGAACTGTGGGCCAAGCGATGCGGCCAAGGTTGCTGGGTCCAGAAACACGTTCGGCGTCACGATGAGCAGTGGGCTGATGAAGTCCTTGATTTGGGTGTAGTAGCCATCAACGCTCACAACGAGCTTTTCGCCAATAATACCCTTGTAACCAAGCTCTAGTGTCTGCGTTGTCTGTTCCTTCATCCGTGCAACGTCAAAAGGACTGTCCTCGAAAAAGGTTCGTGTTTCCGGGTCCAGGGTCCGCATGACGTTATTGACTCCAGAAACTCCGGCCGGTATAATGCTTACCAACTGTTGGCCAAGCGCCTGGGCCTGCGCCGCCGGTAGTCCGCCTGCAATCAATCCGGCAACGTACTGCGGGACGAATGCAGTTGAAACGGCGCCACTCCCGACGCTCCACATCACGTTTGTGAAACCGGGATCATTCAAAGGAATGAAGTCAGACGTCTGCAGTCCGGCAACGGGCGCGAATGGCGAACGAAACATCGGATTCCCATTTGGACCGGTCCTGAAATTAAAGCCTGACTGCGGTACACCCTGAGCTCTGACGTCGAAACTCGGGCTAAATCCGAAAGCCGGACTGAAGGCAGCGCCCGTTCCAAACGCATCTGGCGACTGCAGGAGGTCTAATGACAGGTTCAGAGCCGTCGGTGTGCTAAAGGCGCGGTTGTAGGTAAATCTCAGCGTGTTAGTCGCATTTGGCTTAAAGACAAAAGCGGCACGCGGGGAGAAGATCAAGTCTTCCAGCTCGCTATGGTTATCGGCCCGGATGGCTCCAACAAATCTTAGCTTGGAGGTCAGGTCGGTTTCCGACTGCAGGTAGAGGCCAAACTCATCGATGTTATCGCTGTCCTCGTTTCTGCCATTGACAGTGCCCTCAGTGTCAGGTCTGGTCAGGAGCGCGTCGAAGCCGTAGGTGAAGAGTTGGCGATCTCCCAGGTCAGAACTTCCCTGGAGCTGGCCGACAATGAGCTTTGACTTGTCGATGATGAATCGACCGGATTGATAGAGAAAGGTGTCGCCGGCATCACTGAAGTTCACAAAGGTTTGTGCAAACCAGGATTTATAGGTGAAACGCGCCTGCGCATAGCCGTAAGTCCAATCGACTGCCTGCCCAGCTCCGATTCCTGTGAGTTCGGTGCTATTGGCTTGGTTGAATCCACCTGAAAAAATTGCCGAAAAATCATCATTCGGGCGGAAGTCGAACCTGATATCACCCGCGATCTTCTCGATGTCGAAGTCACGAGCATTTGAGACGAGACCACCCACTGGAACGTCGCCATCCGGTGATGAGCGAACTCGTTGTATTTCATCAGCTTCCTCGTCCCTTGGATCAACTGCACCCCACGTGTCCCAGTCATTTGCCTGATAGTACTGCATGGAAAGTTTGTAGCCGAACTTTTCGCTGGTGCTGCCAGCATGCCTGAACGAGCCCATGAACAGATCTCGTTCTCCTCCGCCGACGCTGACTGTGGTGCCTTCAGAGCCTATGGGTGATTTTGTGACGATGTGGAAAACGCCACTTGAGGCATTGGGGCCGTAAAGTGCTGAACCCGGACCGAGCACGACCTCAACCCGTTCGATGTCTTCGTTTGCGGTAGGAATAAAATTGTAGGCATTAACGCGCAGCCCGGGAACTCGCGAAATGCGATTGTCCACCAAGGACATCAGGGCTCCCGAAAAGATGTTGTTGAAGCCTCGCACGACTACGTTGGCCTGGTTCATACCAGTCGAAACGATATCAACACCTGGTGTGGCTTTGAGATGTTCAACCGCTGTCAACACTGGGCGCGTAGAAATCTCACGTGCATCCAGCACCGTAACTGAAGCGGGCGCATCCAGAACCTTCTCGGGCCTTCTGGAAGCGGAAATAGAAATGGGGTTGACCTCAATGCCTGTGGGGTTGAGCGCGACGTCCATCGTCTTTGTCTCACCGGCAGACATCAGAACCTCAGCCATGGAGTAGGCTTCATAACCGATATAAGTCACCCGAACCACGTAAGTGCCCGGTCGGATGTTCATAACCTGGAAAGCCCCGTCGGAAGATGTTGCAGCGCCTGTCTGAGCTGTGCCAGAAGTGACAGCAACATTGGCGCCGGGCAGCGCGTCGCCGGTTTCCGCGTCCGTGACTTTTCCTGTCAGGGTTGCAGTCTGCGCAAAAGCCATCGCGGCAAAAGCGAAGAGAAGCAAACCGAAAGTCAGACACCAAAACAGACGGGTTGAACGAGTTTCTACCATGTCAGATCCTCCATTCCTTAAAGTAGCTTGATGTTCAGATACAGCATTAATTGAAATGAATCGCGCTCGCTAAAATCGAAATTCGGTACACATGCCGGCGCCAAGCATGTCAGGCTTGTCGAACGATTGGTTGATGAGAAAGGGTATAGGTTGTCTCAAAATTAAGTTTTTTGTTACTAAAATGCAAGATTTTTTTTGGAGCGTGTCATGGAGAAAGGGGTTTTCGGGTGTCCGTGGGCCATGTTACTGATGCAAATTGGTTCACATCTTCCGGCACACAGAGCCTGGCTTTAAGATGCTATTTTAACTGTTTTTAGCTTGATGTTATTTTCGCCTGTACGGGAGGTGAGCCCGCTGAGATAGGGGCTGTAAGCGAAGGTGTTTCATTTTGGGAAAGGTGAGTCCGGGTATCGATATGGGAGGTGAAAAGCCACATATTGTGAAGCCATGTGCTTGTCGGAGCGCGCAGGGCCAGGCACTTTCCGCCCACGAGCGATGTGGCTGTGTTTCCGGAATGTGGTGTTACACAGCGCCGAAACAAAGAAGCGCCCACCTTGTTGCCAGGGCGGGCGCTTCTCGTGATGGGTTCTTGGGGTGGCTATTCTTCCAGAGTGGACAAGTCGCCTTCATCCACACCGAGAGCGCGCGCTTTGAGTACGCGCCGCATAATTTTACCGCTACGGGTTTTTGGCAGGGACTCCACAAATGTAACCGACTCCGGTCGCGCAATCGGACCGAGTTCGTGACTCACGTGTTTCTTGATTGCGTCTTCCAATTCAGGACTGCCCTGCAAACCCGTCCTCAGAATTGCGTAGGCGTAGATGGCGTTGCCTTTTAACTCGTGCGGCAGTGCGATGGTCGCGGCCTCCGAGACATCCGCGTGGCTCACCAGGGCGCTCTCGACTTCGGCTGTGCCAAGCCGGTAGCCGCTGACTTTGATGACGTCGTCGATGCGACCGATGATCCAGACATAGCCATCTTCATCAATACGCGCGGAATCGCCGGCTTTGTACCATCCTTGCTTCGCATAATCCTTCCAGTACACTTCCTTGTATCGCTCCGGGTCGCCGAAGATGGTGCGCGCCATGCCAGGCCAGGGAGCCTTGAGAACCAGCTTGCCTTCTTCACCGGTCTGCACATCCTTGCCGTTGTCATCCACGACCGCAACTTCGTGGCCGAAGAAGGGGAGGGTCGCCGAACCCGGCTTCAGTGGCGTGATCGGCAGTGGCGTGATGACAAAGCCGCCGGTTTCCGTTTGCCACCAAGTATCCATGATTGGGCATCTGCCCTCGCCGATGATTTCGTGATACCAGCGCCATGCCTCGGGATTGATTGGTTCGCCGACTGAGCCCAGCAACCTCAGGCTGCTGGTGTCGTGCCTCTGCGGCCATTGGTCTCCAAAGCGCATCAGGCCGCGAATGGCCGTGGGTGAGGTGTAAAGGATGGAAATACCATACTTTTCAACCATTTGCCACCATCGATTCGGGTAGGGGTGATTGGGAGCGCCTTCGTACATCATGATCGTCGAACCGTTGATAAGCGGAGCGTAGACAATGTAGCTGTGACCTGTAATCCAGCCCGGGTCGGCCGCGCACCACCATCGATCCTCATCCTTAATGTCAAAGACGTATCGATGGGTGGTTGCAGTGTAAACGGAATAGCCGCCGTGCGTGTGCAAGACACCCTTGGGCCGTCCGGTCGTACCTGAGGTGTAGAGAATAAAAAGCATATCTTCAGCATCCATCTGCTCAGTCTCGCATTTGGCGCCTGCAATTGGGAGTCCCATCAACTCATGGTACCAGAAATCCCGATCGTTCTCCATGTAGACATCCTGCCCCGTGCGTTTGACGGTGATACAGACTTCGATCGTGGCCGAACGCCCGATCGCCTCGTTGGCGATCGTTTTGAGGTCGGTAATCTTGCCGCGGCGCCAGCCTCCGTCGGCGGTCACCAGCACTCTGCTGTTGGCATCCTGGATACGCTCGGCAAGCGCTTCGACGCTGAATCCTCCGTAGACAACACTGTGGGCGGCTCCAATTTTTGCGCAGGCCAGCATCGCGATCGCGAGTTCCGGAATTTGCGGCATATAGATGGTGACGATTTCCCCCTTGCGAACTCCCATGCTTTTCAACACGTTGGCGAATTTGGAGACCTCACGGTTGAGCGCATGGTATGAGAACGTCCTGACGTCACCGGGCTCCCCTTCCCAGATGATCGCGAGTTTATTTCTGCGCCAGGTTTTCAGATGGCGGTCAATGGCGTTTTGAATGATGTTGGTTTTGCCCCCCGTAAACCATTTGTAAAATGGCTTGTTGCTGGCGTCCAGAACTTTGTCCCACTTCTTGTACCAGTCGAGTTTGGCGGCTTCGTCAGCCCAAAAGCCCTCCCGATCTTCAATGGAGCGCTTGTAAAGCGTGTCATAGTCTGCTACATGAGCGTTTTTGACGATCGAATCACTAGGTTGGTAGACCTGCTCCTGTCCCTTTGAGTCGTTCGGTTTGGATTTGTCTCCCATTTTTGGAGTACCTCCTTGGTTTAAGTGAAACCAGTGTCTGGGTTGTGCTGGTAAAAGTCGGGTGCGATTCGAAAATCGCAAAGGTACCGAAGGGTAAACTGCTGACTGAATTCGTAATTATACGATCCAACGTCACGACTTGCAAACGGAATTGATCAAGCTCAGGGAAAGCTTGGGCGTCCCGAAAGAGTGGCATGCCCGGCCGGCCGTCAGCTTCCGATCCGGCTGATCACCTACTCGATAAGAAGTAAAGCCTTGACGCAATCCAAGTCCACAATCGCAGAAAGGAGAAGCAAGTCAGCCCGCCTATGATGCCTCTTCCTGCATCCGGACGACCAGTGATGGCCAGAGAAACCGGCGGTCACCAAGTGCGATAGAGCTAGCTCAAATCGAATCCGGGAAGCTCATCGCGCATCAGAACAAGGATTGCCGATTGCGGGACGACCTGATAGTGTTTGCTTTCAAATTCGATTTCTACAGCGGCGGTGTTCATAAAGATGGCGTAGTCGCCAATCTTGGCCTGCAGAGGAATGTATTTTGTCTCTTCTCTTGAAGCGGTGGACCAGGGTTCGTTGTTGGCTGAGTTTGGATCAGGCATGGGATATCCTGGCCCGACCTTGACAATATAGCCGCCACGGACCTTTTCCTTCTCTTTCACGCCGGGCGGAAGATAGAGACCGTGCTCCGTACGATTCTCTTCCGTGTCACAATCGATCAGGATTCTATCGCCAACGACGATGAGCTGTTTCTTATTTGGCACTACCAGTTTCCCCTCATCTTTTGCACAGCTTCCAGGAGAGCGCTGGCTGGTTTTACACTTCTTACGCAGTGGCAAACTGTCCCAGCGAGTTGGTCCAGGACTTCTTCTTCTGTCGGTTCCGGGATTCTATCTATCAGTGCTTTCATCGCCATCATCATGCCGGGGATGCAGTACCCACAGTCCATATCGCCAAAATCCATGAGGATTTCTTGGATCGGCGCAAATTCGCTACGCTTCTGGACACTCTCGAAAGTCTCCACCGATTTTCCATCCGCCTGGACAGCAAGCATCAGGCAGGAATAGACGGCGCGGCCATCGACTATAACGGTGCAATTTCCACACTCGCCGGTCTCGCAGCCGTGTTTTACGCTCCAGCAGCCATGTGCACGCAGGAAATCGCTCAATGTTTGGTTGGGTGGGATATCGGCCTTGAGCGCGCGGCCATCCACGGTAATCCTAATATCCATCTTCTCTCTCGAATTACAGTTGGTCTTCCGCGCTTTCCAGGCACTGGACGAGGGCTTTTTTTACCAGACTCCTGCTGACTTCCTTGCGGTATTCTTCGCTGGCAAGCGGTGCGGATATTGGCCGGTAGAGCTGGTGGGCAGTTTCTGCCGCGGCTTCAATATTGGGGCCGGTCAGTGGCTTGCCTTCGAGAACGACTTCGGCCTCATGGAGCCGCTGCGGTATCTTTTCACAACCCGTAATTGCAATTTTGACATTCTGGCAGCTGCCTTTCTGAAACGTTACTCTCGCTCCGGCACAAGCCAGGGCGTCGGTGCTTTCTGTGCCGATTGGCACCAGGGCTGCGACCGTCGTCTCTTTGAACGCCGGGATAAGCGTTTCGACCAGCAGCCCTCCTCCCAGTCCCTTCTTGTTAAGGAAGATGTTGATCGGTAACGCAAACTCTTCTCCGCCCACGATGCGGATTTGCGCCTGCAGAATGAGCAGGGCGCAGTAGAGCACGGACAACGGGCCCGCTGTAACCAATTCTCCTCCGAGGGTGGAGACATTGCGGATCATTCTTGACCGGTTGCACATCCCTGCTGCTTTGGATAGGACACCGTTCGCCACTTCATTGACAATGGGGCTTTCCACGAGTTTTTGAAGCGTTATCGTTGCGCCCAGGCGGATGCCGCCAGACTCTTCCTTAATGTAATCCAAACCCAAATCTTTGATATCGACCAATTCCTGCACGATATCGTTTGGGGACTTGACCAGTTTGGTACCTCCAGCCATGACCAGAATTGAGCCTGAGTTTTTTTCCAGCAATGCCAAAGCTTCAGGGATTGATCTTGGTCGAAAGATGCCTTTCAGGTTGGAGAGCAACGGGCAGTCTCGTTGGTTTGATTTAAGAGCCCAGGGAGCCCCTGGACAAGGCTCATAAATATAGAATAATTAAATCTTGTTGTCAACACAAAATCGCGGGCGTTTGGGTTGTGTCCAACTTGTAACCTGTGGTTTAGCAACAATCTTGGCAGGTCTTTACGCGATCACTGGTCAAAGATTCTAATAATTTCAATTAATATTTGAACCCAACGTAACGATTACTAAGACAGGCACTATTCTGTCTTACCTTGAAACATTGTCTATCGGGTGGACACAATGCAGGCAGGGCTGTCGGGCATGCGGACTCACGGCCTGCCTGTATCAATTCTTAAGTCTTTTATAATTAACAAGATTTAAGATAGATTTACAAATTGAAAGGTTTGGTACACATGTTGTAAGCGAGATGCAAGCAGTTTTTCAAGCACTCCGTAATCTGCGTATCCGCTAGCATGTCTGTATAACACAGTATCAATGAAGACATGTCTATCTCTGGATGCCTTCGGTGGCTTTGAAAATTGGCTAGGGAAAGGTCCTTGCTTTGAACAGCCAACTCAGTTTCTGAAAGTAATTAGGGTCAAAGAATGATTTGTAGACGTCAGACCATGAAGGTTATCATTTTCGCTTTTTTTGTCGTAGCAAGTTTCTCACGATTTAGCCTGCCCTCGTTCGCCCAGGACGATTACCTTGTCGGGGAGCAGGATCAGCGCCTTCAAATGATCGTTCATGTTATCGGGGAAGTTAAGAAGCCCGGTGAGTACAGGGTTCACGACGGCACGAATATTCTGGAGTTGTTCTCAAAAGCCGGCGGGCCGACAGAGTTTTCAAAATTGGGCAAGGTCACCATTAGTCGAGTTCAGCACGAGGTGGCCACCACAGGTGTGAACGGCAACGGGAGGCTACGGGCGGGGAATCAAATCATCCGCGTCAATCTGGATGACTATCTGAAAAGGAACAGCACCACTTCGCCACCGTTGCTCAAGCCTGGAGATGTCGTTCTGGTCCCGAGAAACGGTTGGAGCAAGTGGAGAAACACCGCAGTCATTTTCAGGGACGCGTCGGTTATCATCAGTCTGTACTTGCTTTATTTGCGCGTCAATGATTAGCGTGAGCTTTAGCTGATTTTTTCAAGGAGAGTATCGGTAATGCACAATAATGACAGCCAACAGATCGTTGCGCTAATTTCCAAAGTATTTAAGCGGCGCAAAGGCCTGCTCCTCATCTGTGTCGTTGGGATGCTGCTCCCTATCGGTATATATAATGAGACGACGAGTCCAACTTATCAGGCCAGCACGAGTCTGATCTTCGAGGAATTTGCCAATCCCATCGCGAATTTCAATTACGACCTTTCCCGCGAGATCTTGATTCAAAACAGGTTGGAGGAAATCAAGAGTGTTGCCTTTTCCGAGGGCGTCACCAAGGCTCTCCCGATCGATGTCTATAACAAGTTTCCTTTGCCGGAAGAACAGGCACCGGGGTTTGACCGGTTCGGGTACGTGAGCGGAAAAATCTACCGCGGCATCGATGCCTTCTCAATTCGCGGCTCAAACATCATTCAGGTTTCCGCAACTCTCGAAAACCCCGAACTTTGCCGCGACGTGGCAAACACTGCTGCTCGCGTGTTTCAAGAACGCATGTTCAACATCAAGCAGAAGGGCGCCACCGGTGTTCGGTCATTCGTTCAGGAGCAACTCGTTCGCGTCAAAAATCAACTGAATGATGCCGAAGAGGCGCTCAGAAAGTTCAAGCAGGAAAACAAGATCATCTCGATTGACAGGCAATCTGAAGGGCTTCTGCGCCGTGTGACCGAAGCTGAAGTCCTTTACAATACCGTGAAGTCGAATCGCGAGTCGATTCAGCAGCGACTGGCAACCATCGAGGATAACCTCCGGCAGCAAAAACATGAACTGGTGCCGTCCATTACCGAGTTGTCAACGCCATACACGCAACAACTCAAGACCAAGTTGCTTGAGCTTCAAGGGCAGTTCATGGATCTCAAATTGCGGGGTTATGGCGATGACCATCCCAAGATGGAACAGATGCAGCGTGAAATTGCCGCGACCAAGAAAAACTTGGCCAATGAAGCGCTAAAGATAGCGAAGGGCGAAAGTATCATTGACCCGATCGCACGCATCGAAAGAAACGTCAACGAGATTTATACCCTGCAAGTCGAACTCGTAACTTTGAAAGCCCAGGAAGCCGCGCTGCGTGAAACTATCGACAACTATGAAGGCAAACTCGGTTCGCTACCGGAGAGAGAGTATTTTCTGGCCAAGCTGACCCGTGAAAAGCAGGTGACAGAACAGAATTACATGATGCTCAAGCAGGAATACGAGAAAGCCAGGATTACGGAGGCCGAGAAGCTGGCCGATATCCGCATCATCGACGAGGCGCGCATCCCGTTTGAGCCGATTGCGCCGCGTAAAAAGGTGAACATTGCCATCGGGTTGGTTTTAGGTTTGCTGGTTGGATTCGGGTTTGCGTTTATCAAGGAAGTGTCAACCACCTCAATGGATTCCACCGATGAGTTAGAGAGAATTACCGGTTGGCACGTCCTTGCTTCTATCCCCGTAATTGAGAAGGCCGCCAACGGCAGGCTAGGACTGTTGAATCGGCAGGCGAACAGTAGCTCCAAAAGCCCCATGATCCGGCGCAGCCTGATTACCGGAGCAAGCGCCAAGACTGGTATCGCTGAAACCTACCGCATGCTACGCACGAATCTGCAGTTTCTCGGTGTTGGCGAGAAGGTCAAGACCATCCTGGTGACGAGTATTGGTCCGGACGAGGGCAAGTCGACGACTCTGACCAATCTGGGAATCACGTTGGCCAAGATGGAGCAGAAAGTCCTCATCGTCGATTCTGACCTCCGGCGTCCGCAATTACACTCTCTGTTTGACCTGGACAAAGAGCCGGGCTTGAGCGATCTACTGGTTTATCACAACGCTATGAAAGATGATTTCTCCATAGTTGATGAGACACAGCCGCCCCTGGACAACGGCTTCAAAGAGCAGAAGATGGGAGAGTTGGTAGACAATTTTTCAGACTTCGTCATGGATGGTGATTTTCTTTCGAAGATCAATAATCTGACCGGAATCAGCAATCTCAATATTCTGACAAGTTCCATCGTCGAGGCCGTGCAATCCACCGATGTTGAGAACCTTAAGGTCCTGACCAGCGGCAAGCAGCTCAAGAATCCGAGCGAAACAATTGCCACTATCTCCAGCAAAGCTCTTCTTGAGGAGTTAAAGAACAAGTTCAATGTCGTACTCATTGACTCGGCGCCGCTTCTGCTGGTGCCTGAAACCATGATGCTGTCTTCCTTTGTCGATGGTGTTATTTTCGTGGTGGACTCCCAGAAGTACGACAAGGAGATGTTGTTGAAAGCAAAGAATCTGCTGCAGAAAGCCAATGCAAATGTGATTGGGGTTGTGCTGAACAACGTCGAAGTCGATAGAAGGAACAAGAACAACTACTACTACTACGAGGCGTGATGGCGCTGTGTCGATCTGCAGCCTGTTATCTGTCTCGTTTTACCCGATTGCCTGATTAGACTGTTTTCATTTTTAAACACCATAACGCACAATGCTATTTACATCTTGGTTCGTCATCGCTTTCTTTGTTGTGGTTCTATTTGGCGGGGCTGTGTTGTTGGTTCGACGGCGCGGTTCGGGCAATGGAAGCAAGTCAATCATGTCTGAGTTGCAGCTTGGCGCCGTGCCGACCTACCGCAGCACCCTGAAGAAGCTGTCCAACGAGCTGGCGAGAGTCAGGCGCTACGACCGACCGCTCTCAATGGTGGTCTTGCGGCTCGAAAGCGACCAACTTCTGGTAGACCTGAAACGCAGCCTGGTCGCCGAGCGCGGCAATGGCGGCGTCGAGTCTTACAACCAGGTCATGCAAACGATTCAACTGGTGTTCTCGCTGGTCGGCTCTATCTTGAAGGAATCGCTGCGCGAAAGTGATATCGCTACCTACGACGTATCGAACAATCAGTATATTATCATGCTGCCTGAGTCGACTCAGGAGCAGGCGTCCTTGACCGTGACACGGCTCAAGAAACTACTCTTCAAGCGCACCGCCGGCCACTTGGTTGCCGGGATTGCGGAGTTTCCCGTGGATGGGCTCATTATTGATGACCTGGTCAAGAGTGCGGTAGCTGCCTGCAACAAACTGAACGGGGAACTGCAACACCCGCCAAAGCTGAATAGCGTCGAAACAGAAAAAGCAAAAGATACCTCTAAATGAAGCATCATAGCAACAATCCTGTACTGCCGCCAGGACAACACATCGAGAATGGGGTAACGACAATGTCTGAAGGCTCGCAAATAAACAGGTCTCTTGCGGCGGCTGTCATCGCGCTGGAGAGTCCCAAAACAAAGCCATGGTACGAGGGAGCCGCCGAAGGACGCACGCTTAGCCTCGATACCTACTTTCGTCTCAAACGGCTTTTTGATATTGTCTTCTGTCTCCTGACTCTTCCTGTTATCGTCGTGGCGATGGGCCTCTGTTATGTGGCCGTGAAGTTGGACTCTCGCGGGCCGGTTGTGTTTTTTCAGAAGCGTACCGGACGAGGCGGAAAGCGCTTCAAGATGTATAAACTTCGCACGATGGTTCAGGATGCTGAGGAATTGAAAGAGAAGTACATGCATCTGAATGAGTTGACCTATCCTGATTTCAAAATAACCAACGACCCGAGAATCACCAGAGTGGGGCGATTTCTCAGGAAGACCAGTCTTGATGAATTGCCACAGATCTTCAACGTACTCCAAGGCGACATGAGCTGGGTTGGCCCCAGGCCAACATCTTTTAGCGCGAAAACATATCGACTGTGGCACACCGCAAGGCTCGAAGCAAAACCCGGAATGACCGGCCTGTGGCAGGTGTCCGGCCGGAATGAGCTAGATTTTGATGACCGCTTGCGTTTGGATATCGCCTACCTGCGCAATCAGTCGTTCGGTCTGGATTTTCAAATCATACTTAGAACAATTGGTACAATGTTCCATGGACGGGGAGCAAATTAGATGTCGACAACGCTGGAAGTAAGTTTCTGGCTGGCTGTTTTTATGCTGGTTTATTCGTACGGCGGGTTCTCTATCTTGTTGTTTTTTGCCAGCAAGGTTTTGAACCGCAGAGTTGCCCGGCAAGATATAACACCGAAGGTCAGCGTTATTGTCGCAGCCTTCAATGAAGAGCATGGGATTGCCGAAAAGCTCGAAAACGTACTGGCTTTGGATTACCCCAACGATAAGCTCCAGATATTGGTCGCCTCTGATGGTTCGGACGATGCGACAAGTCAAATTGCGGTGAGTTTCGCCGGGCGCGGTGTGACTTATCTTGACCTGCCTCGACGAGGCAAGATCTTCGCACTCAACGATGCCGTGCAGGAATCCACTGGCGAAATTCTCGTCTTTTCTGACGCCAACACATTGTTTAATCGAGATGCCTTGCAAATGCTCGTAAGGAATTTTGCAGATTCCACGGTCGGAGGCGTCTGTGGCAATCAGGAGCATACTGCTCTCGAAAATGGCGACAATAGTAGCAACGGCGAGCATCTCTACTGGAACTATGACAAGTGGCTGAAGGAAATGGAGAGCCTGACTGGAAGCATCGTTTCCGCGGACGGCGCCATCTATGCCATTCGTCGCGATCTTTACCGTATGCCGCCGCAAACCGACGTCACAGACGACTTTGCGATTTCGACCGGTGTCATTGAGCAGGGGTATCGTTTGGTATTTGAAACTGAAGCGCTAGCTCATGAAACCGCTACCGCGAAGGCATCCAACGAGTTCTCTCGCAAAGTGCGCATTATGAATCGCGGATTGCGCGGTGTTATGATGCGCAGGAAGTTGCTTAACCCGTTCAAGCATGGCTTCTACTCGGTCATCTTGTTTTCCCACAAGGTGGTACGCCGGCTTGTTCCGTTTATGCTGATTTGGCTTTTGGCATCAAGCGCTGCTTTGAGCGCGAGCCATGTTTTTTTTCAGATTGTCTCGGCTTTTCAGGTCGCTTTTTATATCCTGGCTTACCTGGGCTACCTACTCAGAAATACTGAGTTGGGTCGCGCCAAGGTTTTCTATGTGCCGTTTTTCTATTGCCTGGCAAATGCAGCAGCATTTGTGGCTATTATGAAGCTTTTGCGCGGCAAGAGAATTGAGTTCTGGCAGCCACATCGTGAGCGGCTGGATAGTCAGAAGCTCGTCGAGAGCAAAATCGTCTAAGCTGAGTCAGACAACTTCATGCGGAGCGGAGTGGATGCTATCCTATGCCGTGGCATGAAGTTTTTTGTAGGTACCAATCTCATCTATGCTTTAATGGAGGTTACATGCGAGTTCTTATTGCAAGTTCGATTGATGATGTTGCCATCGCCAGCATACGCGAGGGGCATGATCTCAAGCTCTGCATCAACGCCGACGCCGAGACGCTGAAAGCCGAAATGCCAGACCGTGAGGTTCTCATCTTCCGTAGCGGCGTGCAGATAACCGCCGACATTATGGCGTGTGCGCCTGAGTTGAAACTGATCATTCGCGCGGGATGTGGCCTCGATAACGTCGACGTGGAATATGCGCGAGGTCACGGCGTCGAGTTGCACACAATCCCACAGCCAGCTTCTTATGCGGTGTCGGAGATGACGTTCGCTCTGATGTTGGGCGTTGCGCGCAGGATACTGGAAGCAGATCAATCGCGCCGCGCCGGCCGTTGGATAAAGAATCAACTCAACGGAAGGCTGCTCTATGGCAAGACTCTGGGCATCATTGGCATGGGAAACATTGGCAGCCGGGTTGGACATCTCGGCCTGGCGATGGGGATGAAGGTTGTCGGCTGCGTTGAGCATCCCTCGGAAGAACGCGCCACTACGTTTCGCGACAAGGGCCTGGAGTTGGTCGATTTTGACGATGTCGTTTCCCAGGCAGATTTCCTGACGGTACACGTTCCGAAAAAAGCCTCAACCCGCATGCTGATAAGTGCCGGCGTGGTCAACAACATGAAGCAGGATTCCATTTTGGTCAACATTGCCCGTGGCGGCGTGCTGGATGAGAAAGCGCTCTACGCCGAATTGACGACCGGAACCCGGCTTCTCGGCGCCGGCCTTGATGTGCACGAAGAAGAAGGCGAAGGCAAACTGTCGCCTTTCAGAGAGATGGACAATGTGATCTTAACACCTCACATTGGCTCGATGACCGTCGATACCTACAAGGACATGGGGCGGAGGATCTTGAGTATTTTCAATGGCTATGTTGAGAAACACGAGGCCCCGTTGGCGCAGGGAGCAGCAGTTTAGCAACTCGCGCAGCAATGGCTGGCTAGTTTGATTTATAACGTCTAGATACGGAGTGAAAACTACCATGAATAAAGCAACGAAGAAACGCAATCTCCTCAGGGAAGGACTGACCGGACCCAAGCCGATTACCGCAATCGGCGCCCATGACGCAATGAGTGCTCAGATGGCCGAGTCGCACGGCTTTGATGCTGTCTGGGTCAGCGGATTTGGTGTGTCTACCATGGCCCACGCTGTACCCGACGCCAACCTGATCACCATGACAGAGGCTCTGGCTGCGGCGCAGCGAATGGATGCCGCCCTCAATATTCCGGTTGTCGCCGACTGTGACAACGGCTTTGGTGGTCTGGCCAACGTCATTCGTACGGTTAAGGAGTATGAACGTGCTGGGATCGCTGGAATCTGCATTGAGGACAACCACTTCCCCAAACGCAACAGTCTCTACCTGGGCGACTCCAAACGCGAACTCATTCCAATGGAAGAGCAGGCTCGTCGTATAAAAGCAGGTAAAGATGCTCAGGAATCAGACGAGTTTGTGTTCATCGCGCGAGTCGAGTCGCTGATCGCCGGGCACGGTGTCGATGACGCCTTGCGCCGCGCGGACGCCTACATGAAAGCAGGCGCCGACGCTATCCTGATTCACTCAAAGGACAAGACTCTGGGGCAAATCACAGGCTTCCTGGCAGAGTGGCCGGGCGGTGCTCCATTGGTTGCGGTACCGACCTTGTTCCCGGACTTCACCGTTGAGCAGTTACATGAGAAAGGTTTCCAGATGATCATTCTGGCAAATCAGCTGATGCGCGCCTCGGTCAAGGCGATGGAAGAGACATTGGTCACGTTGAAGACTGCGCGCAAAGCCGCTGCCGTCGATGGCTCAATTGCGCCCGTCAACTACATCTTTGACCTGGTAAAAACCAAAGAACTGATTGCCCTGGAAGACCAGGTCAAATAATCTCGAAGCACAGACAGAGACGAACAGGAACCGAAAATATGGATATGACCAACATTTTAAAAATTGACCTGAGTCCAGCTCAGGTGATTCTGAGTTTTCTGATAGCGTTCGCGCTCGCCTTTCTCTGGGCGACCGTCTATCGCAAAACGCACAGTGGCGTTGCTTACACACGCTCGTTTTTTATGACTTTGCTGCTTATTCCATCCATCGTCGCTATGGTGATGATGGCGATAGGCAGTAATGTCGCCTTGTCGCTGGGGTTGGTCGGTTCGCTTTCGGTGATTCGCTTCAGGACGGTCATCAAAGACACGAAGGACATGACGTTTCTCTTCTTGTCAATTGGCATCGGGCTTTGCTGCGGCGCAAACGCCTGGATGGTCGCCATCTCAGGAACCGTCATCATTTCCTTGATTACCATCCTGATGTCCAAAGTCGGGCACGATCAGGCTGGTTCGGCTGACTACATTTTGATTTTCAAATCACAGGAGAAGGAGCCCTGGGAAAAACTCAAGGCAGAAGCCCAAGCCTTGGTTTCCTGGAAACAGCTTCGCGGCGCCACCGATATCAATCGCGGCGAAGATTTTGAGTACACCTATAGCGTCCGGCTTGCCCCTAAGGCGACACCGGAGCGCATCGTCGGTGAGCTTAGCAATGGCGTGGTCAGAGAAGTGACGTTGATTTCTCCGGAGAACCATCTTGAGCTTTAGTCCGGCACACGCAAGTGAAACGGCGGCGGCGCCGACCAGCCGGATGGTGCTATTCCGGCGCCGTGAAATCAAATACGTTGTCGATAGAACCACGCGAACGGCACTTACGCGGGATTTGCAGGCTTTTATGCGGCCTGACGCCTATGCCGGTAAGACAGGTGGATACATTGTCCGCAGTCTCTACTTCGACACCGAGAGTTACATGGCTTATCACGAGAAACTGGCCGGCGCCGCGACACGACATAAACTTCGCATTCGTGCCTACGGTGAAGATCCCCGGCAGGCCGCTTTCACTCGTCTCGAAGTCAAATCGCGCTTTCTGAGTTTCATTCACAAAATCACGGTTGATGTGCCCGCTGCTCAATTTGTTGATTTGGAACCAGCTTTGATCGGCCGGGAACTGCCGCCGGACTACATTCTCAACAACAGCGAGGTGTCGAAGGAGTTCTTTCGGATTCAGCGCCAGTACAACATGGTCCCAAAGATTATGCTGCAGTACCGGCGTGAAGCCTTTGAGCGGCTGGAGATTAAGCGGGTGCGCGCGAACTTTGATGACCAACTGCAGGCTACCAGAACGCTGAATCTACTTGAGCCGCTGGTGGCGCCTCGCAATCTGCTTAAGTATGGCAATTCCGTCTTTGAGATCAAAATCGATGGCGAAATGCCATTCTGGCTGCACAAACTGATTTCAAAGTACAACCTTCAGGATCAGGCATTCAGCAAATTTACCAATGCCATCAGAAGTGAAGCACGGTTTTCAACATTCAACCGGGCACGAACAGTAGGTTAAGAGCAAGCCTGGGAATGCTGAAACTCAAAAAAAATAAGAAAGTCAAAAAAGTCCTCCGTAGGGCACATGGTCCGGTTCGGGGTGTCTGGCCGAAAATGTCGGAGGCCCTCATCGGCGTGTTCAGCATTCTGGTGGTTGTCTTCGCCTTGCTGACTTACTCGACAGAGTTGTCCCAATACGCCAGCAAACTCGTCACTGGCAGCAAGTACCTTTCCTTGGCTGAGGGTTTGCTCAATCCGTTCCGAAGTAAACACCTGCTGCTCAAGTCCGGCTTGCCGATCTACGATCTTAAGATCAAGCATCAACAGTACGTCAAGATCGAGAACACAATCAAGCTTGCGCGCAAGCAAGGTTGGATGAGTGATGATCTGAAAGTCTGGGCCAAAGGAAAATTCATTGCGGATGGTCAAATCTACAATGTGAAGGTGCGGGTGCGCGGTGATTTGCCCCGCCACTGGGATGGGCCCAAGAAATCCTGGCGGGTCAAATTCGGCAAGCGCAAGATCAAGACCAGCACGGGCGAGATCCGCGAAGAGCCCATCTATTTTCAGCGCACGCGTCAAATCAACTTGATCGTGCCGATCGACCGCGAGTTCATTCTTGCCAAGTTCATCAATTCTCTCATGCGTGAGCGCGGCTTACTGGTGCCACGCGACGACTTCGCGATTCTGAGAATCAACGGCGTAATTCAAGGCCTGTATTACCAGGTCGAACATTTCGACAAGCCGTTGATGGCAATTCAGGGTCGCCCCGAGACCACCGTTTTCGCTCAAAATGATCGAGCCAAGCATTTTGATCAGTACACGAAACTGGGTACACCCGCGACCTCTGATGCCAATTTTGATCTCGGCTCGCTACGTCGCCTGGTTGACCGCAACGGTGAACTCGGCATGCGCGCCATGAATGTCTTGTTCGATTTCAATGCCGATCCGACACCCGAGAAGTTTCGCCGCGCGCGCGCTGTTATGGATTGGCAAAAATACCTGACCTTTCGAGTGATGACAACGTTGTGCAACACCAATCATGTGAGATTTGGCACCGACAATCTTCGCCTGTTTTTTGACCCCAGCCGCGGTCTTCTGGAACCGGTGCCATGGGACGTGCACATCCTACGCCTTCCGAAAGAACCGGGAACCATCGACTTTTGGAATAATAAGGGCCCGGACCAACTTCAGAGGTCCACCCTCGAAGATCCCGACCTGCGTCTCGAGCGCAACAAAATGTTGTGGTCTTTCATTGGCGACGGCGGCGACAGCTTGATTGCCAGGTATGCAAAACTGCACGACAAGATTCGACCGCTGGCTTGGGCCGACGTACTCACTACGCCGATCAACGGCCACAAAATGGACGCGCGCAAGAAAGATCTTGAATATAATGTCCGCCGTGCATTCAAAGTTCTCAACAACTCCAGCTGCAACTTCATGTACCGACTTGATGCCTCCAACCTTGCGACGCTCGAGCTGAGCGTTCTGAATTTCAGCGGTGTTGATTTTCAATCTGTCGTGATTCGTGACTCTTTGCTTTTGCAGGGCCACTACGAGCTTTTCGCGGACGCGAACGACAACGGTGTGCTCGATTCCATGGATCCGCTCGTGGCCGAGTCTGAGGCAGATTCGAATTGGACCATCCGCTTCGACCTCAACCAGCGGGTATTCCCCAAGCTCGAGTACAAGGGCGATACAATTGGCCGTCGCTACTGGGAATTTTTCGATTCAGAAACGAAACGCAGCCGGCATTTTCTCAGAGGCAAGCTGGCGCCCGAACAGCGTCACCCAATCGTATGGAATGCTCCTGAGATCGAAGTCCGGACGCAAAATCTGGTCACCGGCTACCAGATTCCGTCTGAGTTCATCAATCAGCGCGAGCCCTTGCCCGACAACATGGTCGGGATTACGGCTATCGACTACTCGGATGCATTCGACCTCGATGCTCAGTTCGCAACCCGGGGTGAGTTTCTGGCGAACCATCCACAATTCCAGGCCAGCGCCACCGTGCCAAACGCAGTCGTGCTTAGTGGGCAAGTGAGCATTGCCGGGACAGTGATTGTTCCCGCCGAAGTGCCGCTGATCATTCAGCCGGGTGCAGACGTGACCTTGAAGCCAGGTGCAAATATTCTTAGTTACGGTGGTTTGACCTGCATCGGCGCACCAGAAGCACGTATCCGCATTCATGGCGATGAGTCCGGGCGGCCTTTCGGCGCCTTCGGCGTGATTCGTCCGCAAAGCAAAGTTGTCGTCAACTATACCGATTTCAGCGATGGCGGCCAGGCGCAGATTAACGGCATCTTGTTCACCGGCGGTTTCGCCGTGCACGATGGCGATCTCGAAATTGAACACGCCACCTTCACCGACATGCGTAGTGAAGATGGGATGAACTTGAAAAACGGCAAGCTAACCATGCGCGATTGCATTTTCACGCGCAACGACAGCGATGCAGTTGATATCGATTTTGGGGTTGGCTTGGTCGAAGATTGCCAGTTCAGGAACATCTCCGGAGACGGGCTGGATATCTCCGGCAGCACGCTCACGGTGACCGGCTGCGTGTTCGAGGATGTTGCCGATAAAGGATTTAGCATCGGAGAGAAGTCAGAACCGACTCTGACCAACAGCCTGTTTAAGGGCTGCGATATTGGCATCTCCATCAAGGATTTGTCGTTTGTCAGAGCATCAAACTGCACCTTTGTTGACAACCGGCTGGCGATTGAAGCAAAGCGGAAGAAGCCGATGTTCGGCGGCGGTTCCGGAGAAGTGTTGAATTGCGTCTTCGACGGAAATCAGGAACTGGTGCAGGAAGATTATTTTTCTGCCGGCAAGGTCATGGTTCGCAACTCGCTGACCGATTCAGATACTGAGTGGACCGCGAGCCGGACCGCAACAATAAAGTTCGTCGCACCAAATAGAAATAACTACGTTCTGGATCCGCACTCGCTGCCTCGCGATGGTTTCGCGACCACCCTTCCGGAGTGGCTAAAAAATCAAGGAAACGGAATTTCATTGGGACGCCCCGGAATCTATCGTCTTCGATTTTGACATAACGCGGTCACGCAACCGTGCGGGTTTCTCCGAAAGAAAACAGGGAAGATATAGCCATGAGCGACTTGAACAACGCCACCCGAAAACCATACGCTGTGGTGGTCGGACTCGACTGCATGACGGGATTGCAGACAGTCAGAATTCTAGCGGGCCACGGAGTGCCGGTCATTGCGATCGCCAAGAGTTCGAAGCACTTTGCCTGCTACACGAAGGTGTGTGAGAAGATTCTGATTGCCAACACCGCGAGTGAGGAGTTTATCGACACACTTGAAGCCCTGGTTGCCGAGCTGCCGGGCAAGGCCGTGCTCTATCCCTGCACGGACATGAGCGTCCTGCATATCTCCCGCCACCGCGACCGTCTGCTTGACAATTATTACGTGGCGCTGCCGGAGTCTGATGTCGTTGAGATGTTGATGGACAAGATCGCATTCGTCAAATTTGCACAAAAGGAAGGCCTGCCGATCCCGACGACTTTTTTTCTGAAAACGCGAGCAGATGTCGAGGATGCGGCGGACAAGCTGACTTTCCCATGCATTCTCAAACCCCCGATGAAGTCTCCGAAATGGGAAAGCATGACGAAGATGAAAGTCTACAAAGTCGGGAGTAAACAAGAACTGTTTGACCTTTACGACACTTGTCGTGATTGGGCGGAGATTCTGATGGTGCAAGATTGCGTTGAGGGCACGGACGCCAACCTCTACTCCTGCAACTGCTATTTCAGCAAGGACTCGGAGCCGCAAACCAGTTTTATTGCGCGCAAGCTGCGGCAGTGGCCGCCTGAGGTGGGAACAAGCTGTCTCGGCGAGGAAGTCCGCAATGACATCGTGCTGGAAGAGAGTTTGCGCCTGTTCCGCAAGGTTGGCTATCACGGTCTCGGCTATGTGGAATTGAAGAAAGATGAGCGCACGGGCGAGCACTTCATTATCGAGCCCAACATTGGCCGGCCTACCGGGCGGTCTGCGATTTCTGAGGCAGGCGGCGTCGAATTGCTGTACACGAAATACTGCGATCTCGTCGGATTGCCTCTGCCGAAGAACCGGTCTCAAAAATACACCGGTGTCAAGTGGATTTACATTCGCCGCGACTTACAGTCGGCGTTTTTCTACTGGCGCCGCGGCGATCTCACGATCGCTGATTGGCTGCGGTCGCTGCGCGGGCCCAAGGGCTACGCCGTGTTCTCAACTTCTGACATTACCCCATTCTTTGCTGACTTCTTCAACAAATTTGCAAGCCAACTATTCACCAGGAAGACCTCTTCCATGCCAAAGCCCGGCAAGCCTAAGTCAGAGATTCGTGAAGAGGTGAAGTCGTCGCCAGCGCATTCTGAAACAATCGTCTCTTGAGGAGCCAAAACGTGACCGGTCCCCGAAAAGCTGAGCACATTATTGAATATGACATTCATGGACTGGCCGGTGTCCGTCTGGTCAATGCCAGCGAAAAAGACGCCGCAACGGTGGCGAAACAGCTCGGACCGCTACGAGGCGACCTGGTTTCCGCGCCGGATATTGTCATCCGGTTCGTGCCCGAATTGCCTATCGAGGATTTGCATCTTCTTGGGTTGAACAAGGTCGGTTTTGACAGAGAGAATTTTTACGTTCTCCGCAGCAGCAAGAAAGATACCCGCGTGCTTGTGGATTTTGGTCAGATCGGTGAGGCCGTCGAGATCGTTTGCGAGAGCGGCCTGAAGTCGGTGCCCCACCTTCTCGCCATCCTGAATCTGACTTTGCTGAAAAAGCAAGTGGTGGCTCTGCACGCTTCCGCTTTCAACTATCAGGGCAATGGCATAATCGTTACGGGCTGGGCGAAGGGAGGCAAGACCGAAGCTCTGCTTTCTTTTGCCGCGCACGGCGCCGAGTATGTTGGAGATGAATGGATTTATTTGAGCGCGGATGGCGAGCGCATGCACGGCATCCCCGAAAATATTCGCCTATGGGACTGGCACCTCGAAAATCTGCCGCACTTGAGCGGGAAGCTCAATTTTGAGAAGAAGGCGCTGTTTGGCAGCATTCACGCGCTCGACAGGCTGCAGGCGAAACTGCCGCGCGGCGGCATCGGAAAAATGCTACCTGTCAAGTTCTTGCGAGAGGCGATGCCGGCCTTCAAACGTCAGTTGAATGTGCAGCTTCCACCGAACGTGATTTTTCAAAAGTGCGCGGCAAACTACACATCCAGGCCAGACAGGATATTCCTGCTGCTCAGCCATGAGTCACCCGACTACACGGTTGAGGCCATTCAACCCGGACAAATTGCCCGACAGATGGTGGCCTCGTTGCAGTTTGAAATCATGCCTTTCATGGAAAGCTATTATGCTTTCAAGTTTGCTTTCCCAGAGAAAGCCAGTCAGTTCATTGAGTCTGCTGTGGAATGGCAGCTAGAATTGCTGTCGCGTGCATTGGCCGGCAAAGAAGCCTACGTGGTCAGACACCCCTATCCGCTCGAATTCGAGAGACTGTACGACGCGATGAAGCCGTTTTGTGAACAGCGGAGCTCTATTCCAGAAGTCGAACATCCGCAAAATCAAGAGCTTGTCACTACTAATTAATGATAAATTAAGATACATTAAGAGTTTTACAGCCCCGCAAAAGGTGTGGCGTCAAATAACACGCCAGTTCGGAGAATCCCGTTGACGCAAGCCTGCAAACACAGACGTCAACGGGATTCTTCAATCTGTAGCTGGATAATAAGAGGAGGTTGTCCTTGAAGAAATTTGATACAAACGGTAACGGCGCAACGAAACTGGCAGAAGAAATCAGGCAGAGTATTGAGACCAAACAACGGGTTCTGACCGAATGCCTGCCTGTGATAGAAGAGATCATTGCGGCGGTGAAATCCGCGGTTGCAAATGGCAACAAGGTAATGCTGTTTGGCAACGGGGGCAGTGCCGCGGATTCTCAACACATTGCAGCTGAGTTTGTTAGCAAATTCAATCTGAACCGGAATTCGCTGCCGGCGATTGCACTCACTACCGACAGCTCTATCCTGACATCCATCTCAAACGACTACGATTTCAAGTTCGTTTTCTCTCGTCAAATCGAGGGACTCGGCAAGCCAGGAGACATCGCGTTGGGCATCAGCACCAGTGGCAATTCTCCGAACGTGATTGAAGCGATGTCTCAGGCCGGTAAACTGGGGTTGACAACAATCGGCTTTACAGGAGAGAATGGCGGAGCCTTGAAGGATTGCGTCGATTTCTGCTTCCGGGCGCCATCGAACAATACGGCTCGCATTCAGGAAGTTCACATCACGGTGGCTCATGCCTTGTGCGGCACAGTAGAAGCAGCACTCTGCCAGGAATCGGCAGTGATGTGCTAGCCAGGATGTCTGTCAAATGTCCAGAATGAAATTCGACAAACAAACCCGAATCGCCATTGTTTTCACGATGTCGGTATGTTTATCACTGCTCCTGCTCAGGGTTCTCGTGGGCTTTCCCAAGCAATTGGTTTTATTGCTGAGTTTGAGTTTCCTGGTTACATCTTTCCTGTTTTGGGTCAGCCGGAGAGAACGTGCATATCACCATTTGCTCTTGGTCCAGTCAGTGGTTTTGTGGGCGTTGCCACTCGCCATTTTGTTGTATGGAACCTATACCATCGACCGTGCCGGCAGGAACTGGTTTTTGCTCACCGGCTATGATGTCGTTTTGCCCGAGCAGTTGCAAGGAGAAGTGGATGAGTCGTTGAGTGCATTCATTCAGGCGCACCCTCAGTTCACAGCTTCTCCGTTGGACGCACGGTCGCTAATCATCAAACCGGGCGAGCACCGCTTCGACGAGACACTTGTCGTGCCTGTCAATACGCGATTGGTCATTGAGCCTGGGGCTGTCTTGAGCTTCGGTGCAGGATGCTCGCTCATTTCTTACGGCCCTGTGCATGCGGTCGGAACCGAGGCGGAGCCGATTGTCTTCAAGGCCAGCACATCATTCTTGAAGTGGGGTTGCGTCGGACTCGTACAGGCCGGGAAATCCGTTTTCCGTCACGTGCGCTTTGAGAATGCCCGTCGGGCGAAGGTCAACGGTATCGACTTTTTTGCCGGGCTGTCAGTCATCGAATCGGATATCGAGATTTCGTCTTGCGAGTTCATCGACATGTATGGCAAGGATGCTGTCAACATCAGATATGGGGCTGCACTCGTTCGGGACAGCATTTTCCGTAACGCATTCAAAGATGGCATCGACATGGATGGCGGGTCCGGAGAAATCAGCAACAACATTTTCATCAATTGCGAGGATGAAGGCATCGACCTCAGCGAAAATTTCGCCGTCACCGTTTTCGGAAACGTGATTCAAGACCAGCGCGGTGGCCGAATCGAAGCTGACAATGATATCGAGGAGATTAGGCAGGCGAACAGCTTCGGGTTTCTGCAGTAACAGCGAGTCAGGAATTCACCAACCAGGGAGAAGGGCAAAATACAATGAAGATACTCTACGCAATCCCGGCGTTGCAGCACCCGAGAATTCGTGGTGCGTGTCGGCACTACCATTTTGTGAAAGAGCTGGCCAGGGAACATGACATAACTTTGCTGTCTTTGGTACGTTCGAAAGTAGAACCAGAGGTGATGAAGGAGATGTCAGACTTGACACACGGAAGATTGCATACCTTCAATGTCAACGGCGAGTCAGGGTCCAAGCTTGCTGGGCGCGCGGCTCGGCTTCCGCTTCTCGGTTCCTACATCGAAAAGAATTTGAAGTTGGCCGGGGGCGTGAATGAGATGAAAGCCACCTTCCTGAAATTGGTTGAAGAGGAAGATTTTGATGTTGTGCTATTTCATGGCAAATCGATATTCCCCGTGATCAAGAACTGGAAGGGTTTGCCGATCGTCACGGATTTCTGCGACGCTACCTCACTGCGCATCTGGACCAGTATGCGCTACCATGGCCTGGCAAAGACGCCTTACTACTTCTACAAGTGGCTCTGTATGCGGCGTCTTGAGAAGAAAATGGTCGAAAAAACACCGTACGTTGCCTTCATTTCAAATCGTGACCGCCAGGCCATTCTCGGCCCGGATGATCAATCTGAAATCTTGCCCCTCGGGATTGACTACGATTTCTGGTCCCGCTCGAACGAGCGCTTCGACAGCAACACGGTAGTGTTCACAGGCGTTATGGACTATGCGCCAAACCACGATGCGGCCATGCATCTTCTCGACAACATTTTGCCGCGGCTGAAGGAGAGAATTCCACAAATCAAGATTACTATCGTGGGACGCGATCCCAAACCTGAATTGTTGCGCAAGGCCGAAGACTTCCCCGAAGTGACTGTTACAGGTTTTGTTGAAGATGTCAGGCCGTATTTGGAACAGGCAACCGTATTTGCGGCGCCTGTTCGCTTTGCCTCCGGTTCACAGAACAAAGTCCTGGAGGCCATGGCCATGAAGGTGCCCGTTGTTGCCACCTCCGTGGTGGCGGATGGCATTACGATGGACAAACACACTGAACCTCCCCTTCTCAGAGCCGACAAAGACGAAGAGTTCGTCGATGCGCTCGCTCGAGTCCTTTACGATCGGAAGGAGAGGAATCGACTGGCGCGGGAAGCTCATAGTTACGTTGGACATTACTTTAACTGGGACCATGCAGCCGGTGTTCTCGCGCGGATGTGCCGCGAAGCCGTTGAGAACGGCGCGGTGAAATCTGACAGCTCGCAGGCTGGCGAGCAAATCAACAACCTAAACGCAGAGTGATGGGAATCCATATGAAGGAGAATATTTTGTCGGAGCAAAGTACTGGTCAAAGCGCTTCTGAAAAAAACGGAGGCGGGCTTCTAAGCAACTTCATCGCGACTGGAGCACGTGAGTGGGGGATCTCGGAGGCACGATTCAAGCTCATGCTCTTGCTGCCTTTTGCCATCGCGTTTAGTGGCGTGGTGGCAGCGCTCATGGGCAAGCCTGCGTACAAAATGTTTACCGGCGAAGACATGATTGCCGAATACCTGCAAGTTGTGTGCTGGGTAACCTCGTTCTTGCTCACACTCTGGGTTGTTAAAAATGTCGGCGTTTATGACAACAAGGTGATTGCTCTATTGTATGTTTTGCTGGCCATTGGTATCTTCTTTCTCATTGGTGAAGAGCTGAGTTGGGGACAAAGGTTGTTTGGTTGGCAAACCCCGGAAGCGTACAAAGAAATCAACAAACAGGACGAGACCAACCTCCACAATATTCATGGCGTTGGCTACACTTTCAAGTGGCTACACATGATGATTGGTGCTTATGGCGCTGTCCTTCCTTTGGTCCTGCTTCGTCGCGGCGTGTTCCGGAACACCAGGGCAGAGCTATCGATGCTGGTGCCGCACTACACCCTGATTCCGTTCTTTCTTATGCCATTTACATGGCGCCTTTACCGCAACCTGTTTGATGCGCCGAAGGATTTTTACTTCGTCGTCTCCGAGTACTCCGAAGTGATGGAACTGGTTCTGGCAGCAGGATTTGTGCTTTTTTTAGTGTTTCAGAAGATGCAGATTGACCGGACCCGGCAGGCCTCTGTTTGAGTTGGACCGGTTCAGTTTGCCTGCTTTGATGACGAAATCATTACATAGATGACTGATAACATTATAGCTGAAGCGACCGCCGCCGCCCGGCCCCAAGACTTGTCGATGCGTTTCGTTTTTGAGGCACTCGAACGCGCTGGCGTTCGCTATGCACTCTTGCGCGGATTCGATGAACTATCCGATGTGGTTGGCAATCTGGAGATCGACTTGCTGGCGCACCCTGCTGATGTCAAAAAAATGGCACAGGCGCTGGCAGAACTCGACTTCGTTGAATTGCCGGACTGGGGCCATGCGCCACACCGGTTTTTTGTGGCCTTCTCGAAAGAGACAGGCGCCTGGCTTAAACTGGACGTTGTCACAGCATTATACTATGGCAGGCCATACCGCCATCTGAAACTTGATCTGCTTGCTGAGTGCCTGCGCAACAGCATTGTGAGGGATGGCATCCCGGTTATCTCAGAGCGGGACGAGTTCTTGACGCTGCTGCTGCACTGCTTGCTCGACAAAGGAAAAATCGACGCCAAGCACCGCCAACGCCTGCAAGAACTGGCTTCGCGGCCCGGCTTTGCCGCAGACAACAGTCAAGCCTCTGACCCGGGTCGTTTCAGAAACATCCCGGACTACGAATCGATTGTCCGTTATGCCCGGTCGGGCGATTGGCCGGCGTTGCTTGCTCTGGAAGCCAAACTGCAGCGATTCCTGCTTGCGGGCGCTCCATGGCACGCACTCTTGAAGAGATTGACCACGGCTTTTGCCCGTCGTTTCCGGCCGGTGCTCTTTCTGCTGCTGCGGCATGGCGTTTCTGTCGTGCTTCTGGCCCCTGACGGCGCAGGCAAGTCTACTCTGGCCGCCAGTCTCGTGGCTGACAAATTTCTGCGCGCGCGGCTGGTTTACATGGGCACGAACGTCGAAGCTAGCACGGTCGGCTTTCCGTTCACACCCGGTTTATTTGCGGAACTTAAAAATGTCAACAAATCCGGACGCAGGAACACGATACGGGGACTGGTTGTAAGAGGGCTCAATTTTGTCAATAAACTGGCGGAGCACTGGTATCGCTGCCTGTATTCTCGCTACCAGATCTGGCGCGGTCGGTTCGTCATCTTTGACCGCTTCATCTACGATGGCTGGATTCAGAAACGAAAACAGAATCCGTGGAAACGACTGCGCAAGTGGATGTTTGATGCCGCTTGCCCAGAGCCTGATCTTGTAGTGTTTCTGGACGCACCCGGAGAGGTTCTGTTCGCGCGCAAGGGGGAACATTCTGCCGAGTGGATCGATCAACAACGTGAGGGTTACCACAAGCTGAGCCAGGTGCTGCGGCAAATGGTCATCGTCGATGCTTCGCAGGCGGCGGAGCAGGTCAGACAGGAAGTCACCTCATTGATTTGGTCTGCTTATGGGGCCAAATCGGAGACCAGGGAGTAAATGGAAGCTGTCGTAGAAAAGGCTGAAAAGAAACACAGCAGCAAGAAGGGCGACGCGACACGCAAACAGATTCGTGGTTCAAGTCTATTGCTTGCAGGCCGGTTCATCTCCACCGGCCTTAATTTTGTCTCCCAGGTTCTCATCGTTCGACAGTTGACCCAAGTTGATTATGGCGCCTGGACCTATGCGCTGTCCATCGTGGCGTTTTTTCACGGCATCTCCACGCTCGGTTTGCGGCGCGGCATCACGCGCTTCGTGCCCATCTACCACGAGCGCGACCAGTACGACAAGCTTTTCGGCACCATCTTCATGGTGCTCATCACGATTGCCGCCACCGGCGTGGTGATCATTGGCAGTTTCCACATGTTTCCGGAAATGCTGACCCAGATCATCAACGATAAGAGCCAACCCATTTTTGTCGTTCTGATCCTGATTTTCATGGTACCGGTCGAGGCTATGGATGGGCTGCTGATTTCGCTTTTCGCCAGCCTGGCCAGCCCGAAAGCGATTTTCTTCCGGAACCATATCCTGGCGCCCATTCTCAAACTTTCGGTCGTCGTTTTGCTGGTCGTGTTTAACAGCACGGTGATGTTCCTGGCCTATGGCTGGCTGGCCGCCAACGCTTTCGGCGTGGTCATCTACATCGTGATGCTGTTGACCATGATGCGCAAACGCGGCTTTTTCAAGCGACTCAATTTCAAAACCGTGAACATGCCCGCGAAAGAGATTTTTGCGTTTGCCATTCCGTTGATGACCTCCGACCTGGTCAATATCGTTATGCATTCAGCTGATACTCTCTTGCTCGGCTATTTCTGTGATGCTTCGGAAGTAGCCAAATACCGTGTTGTTCTGCCGGCGGCCCATTTTAACAAAATTGTGATGACAAGCTTCGCCCTGCTGTACACACCGCTGGCGGCGCGACTGTTCGCGAAGGATGATTTTAAGGGTATCAACGATCTCTACTGGCGCACCGCAATCTGGATGGCGATCCTGTCGTTTCCTGTGTTCGCTCTGACCTTTTCCTTGGCCAAACCATTGACTCTCTCGCTTTATGAAGCCAGGTATGAATCTTCCTGGATCTTTCTAAGCATGATGTCATTTGGCTACTATTTCAATGTGGTGCTTGGTTTTAATGGATTGACACTGAAAGTGCTGCATCGGGTAAAATACGTAGTTGTCATCAATGCTGTAGCTTCTCTGCTCAGTATTGCCCTTGCGCTGGTGCTCATTCCACGATACGGCGCCCTTGGGGCGGCAATCGCCACGACCAGCGCGATGATTGTACATAATATCCTGAAGCAGGTGGGTTTGAAACAAGCCGCAGGGCTGCATCTCTTCGAAAGGCAGTACCTGTCTTTTTATCTCATCATCGCAGCGGGCGGGCTGAGTTTGTTCGCAGTGCAGTATTTCCTGACAGCAAATATCTATGTCGCCGTTGCTGCGGCTTCGGCTGTGTCACTGGTCATCCTGCTTCTCACCCGCGACAAGTTGCATGTCGAGGAGACATTTCCAGAACTGCTGAGATTTCCATTTTTGAAAACGATTCTTGGCGTGAAGCAAGTACCTGAACAGGAACCGAAATGATAGAATCGACCCTGAATACGAAGTTCATTCCCGGTACAAATTTGCAGGGAGACCTGGTCTCCGCGGACTGGCGTTTCCTTCTACCGACTCTGCAAATGGAGAAGATCCTTTGCCTGGAAGTGCCGGCGGCGGCAAATGTCTCCGTACTGGCTGCAATTGGAACGAAGGTTGTTGTTGTTTCCGCCCACAACACTGCCTTGGACAAATTTTCCAGAGTATGCGAAGCGACCGGAGTCAGAAATTTTGAGTTTGTTAATGTACGGTCGTTGCACAATCTGCCGTTTGAAGAGGGCATCTTCTCCCTGGTGCATTTTTCGAAGCGTAGCGTCACCCGTCGCCTGCTGGAGAATGCCGCATTTCAACGCCACGTCGCTTCGCTGGTTGCAGACGGCGGCGTCCTTCATTATGAGTTACGGAATTACGTCGAACGCCAGCTCAATCAGTCGGTGGTTGAGAGGTTGAGCGCTTTCGGATTTGGCTTGCCGCGTAAGTTCTGGCTGACGCCGTTCAAGGGTGAGATGCGAACAGCCTTGCCTGTCGCCGACAGCTCGATTTCCAAGTTTTTTTTCAGAAATGTGCTGTTTGGCCAATCATTCAAAAAGCGTGCGATGAGCAGGGCGGGGCACGGGTTGAGCACGTTGGGCATGGTTGGCAAAGTCACGCCGCGGCGGTCTGTCTTCATTCATAAGAACGTAGTGGTGAAAAAGAAAGCGCCGCCGGAATTTCTCATTTCGGTGGCCGCAGCCTCAGGTCACGACATCAGCAGGGATCGCTTCGGGTTGTCTACCCGTGGCAAGTACAACGCTAACAAAGTGATCTACTATCTGTTCAAGCCCAGGCAAACAGAGCCGCACGCTGTGGTCAAAATGACTCGCGCGCCGGAATTCAACTATCGGCTGCAAAATGAGTTCGAGACGCTGCAGGCTCTGAAAGACGGCGATTTTGTGGGCGCAGATAGCTACCCCGAAGCGATGTTTTTCGAAACACACAATGGCCAGGCGATGCTCGCGCAGAAAGCGGTCAACGGCGTGCCGTTCAGAACACAGACGACTGCTCAGCCTGACTGCCCGCTGGCAAAAAATGCACTGGACTGGTTGCTGCAGCTTGGCGAAACGTCCGCAAATCCGGCGCTGGCCACAGGATCTGATTTCGCGCGAAATCTAGGCAAACTCTACGCGCGCTTCTGCGAGATTTATCCGCTGTCAGACTCTGAGCACTCATTCATGCAGCAACAGCTCGAAGTCCTCGAAGGCTTCGAGGCTGAGGTACCGCTGGTGTTTCAACATGGCGATCCAGGCACCTGGAACATCCTGGCGACACAGGACAACAAGGTAATTTTTATAGACTGGGAGGCGGGCGAACCACGCGGCATTCCGCTTTGGGACGTGTTCTACTTCTTGCGAACCTACGCGTCCTGGGTTGAACGCTGCAAAGGCAACAAGGATCCGCTTCAGAACTTCGCAAACAGTTTTTTCCAGGAATCTCCTTTCACTGCGTTGCTGTCGCGGACGCTCGTGGACTACTGCGAAAGAATTGGCCTTGCTGCTGAACTGATCGCCCCTCTGTTTTACACCTGTTGGATGCATCGCGCGCTGAAAGAATCGACCCGGCTTAACCTTGAGCGTATCACCGACGGTCAGTACTTCAATCTTTTGAAAAATTGTATCGCTAATCGGGGTTCCACAGGGTTGGATGAGATTTTTTCAATTGCCCCGCGTGCGGTTTCTAGCAAGCCGCCCAGGCCCATTGCCTCAGTTCAGAATTAGGGAGTAATGTCGAAAATCATGTTCGGCCTGTTCAACAATCGATCGCAGAAGGTGTCGGCTGCAAACCCCGTGGCCCGGTTTGCGCCAATTCTTATCGTCGCCGGCATATTCGTGCTAGCCGTCCTGGCGTTGACATTTTTGATTGCCAAGACTCAGGTGCTGGTGGTGGTGGCGCTCATCGTCGCCGTTTTTCTGCTCGTGGCTCTATTCTATTGGCCGGAGCCCGGGACCTTAATCGTAATTTTTGCAATTTACACCAACCTGGCGGTGATTGCCTACAAGTTTCATGGACTGCCGCAGATCCTGGCAGCCTCAATATCCCTGCTTCTCTGCGTGCCGCTGGCCGTCTACTGGTTTATTCGCCGCGAGAAGTTTGTTATCGATTACCCCTGGTTGATGATGATTTGCTTTCTGGGGGCCCTGTTTGCCTCACTCATGGTAGCCAGAAATCTCGATCTCGCGTTGGAATGGATCTACACCTTCATGCTAGAAGGCATTGGTTTGTACATTATCATCATCAACGTGGTCCGCAAAATCTCGACCTTGAGAGCAGTCGTTTGGACGCTGCTGCTCGCCGGTGCATTTCTCGGCTCCATTACCGCCATGCAGGAACTTAGCAAGAGCTACCGGAACAATTACGGTGGCTTCGCGCAGAGAAACATCGCACGCTGGGATGGCGGCGCGCCCAGTCAGAAACCCGACAAAGTCCGACTTGCCAACCGTTCCGGCGGCCCGATTGGAGATCCAAACCGTTTCGCGCAGATTCTGATTGTGCTCTTGCCGTTGGGACTGTTCCGCATCATCGATGAGAAAAAGGGTTCTGCCAAGTTCTGGGCGCTCCTCTGTACAGGGCTGATTCTCGTCGGTACGCTACTGACTTATTCGCGGGGCGGCTTTATTACGATTACCCTGCTGGTCACGCTGGTCACCATTCTGCGCTACATCAAATTCTCTTACGTTGCGATTGCAGTGGCAGGCATGCTCACGGTCGTGGCGGTCTCCTCGCCAAACTATTTTTTGCGCATGAGTTCGATTTTCAATGTGCAGGCCCTGTTTTCGAATGACGCTTCTGTCAGCGCGGATGGCGCGACGCGCGGCCGGGTCACGGAGATGCTGGCGGCTCTTAACTGCTATTTGGACCATCCCATCGTCGGCGTAGGGCCTGGGCAGTACTCTAAATTTTATTCTATCGATTACATGGCGGACCCGAGCATTGCTTTTCGTGAAATTCTTTCAACCCGGCGCGCCCATACGCTCTATTTCGAGTTGATGGCTGAAACCGGCACGCTTGGACTGGCGTCGTTTATGGCCATAGTTGTCATTCTGTTGAGCAGGCTCTGGCGGCTACGGAAACGCTTTCTCAAGACTAACACGGAGTATGCAAACCTCGCGACCGGGTTTTGGCTCAGTATTGTCGCCTACCTGAGTACGGCGGTTTTTCTTCATTTTTCATACCAACGATATTTTTGGATCCTATTGGCCTTGGGTGGCGCGACAATTCATGTTTTGGAAGCCCTCTCAAGCGACAATTCTGACTGTCTCGAATCAGAAGCCGTGCCGGTTGAAGCCATGCGGTTGGAGAAGGCGGTTTAAGGCAGCCATGCAGCAAGAGATCAGGACAGCACCTGATAAAACCCGTACCGCCGACGCGTCATCGCACCGTCCGGGCAAAACTGATTCGGATGGCTCAACTCTCGAACGCATCAGGCGGCTCGATTGGCGATTCCTTCTGCCGGATCCGCGCCTGGGTTCGGTCGGTTTCCTTGGACGGCCGGGGTCGCCGCTGCACCGCGCCTTGAACGAATTCAGTGACAACCTGACCAGTCTGTCGAAATCGGACCAAGGACAACATGCACCTGACATCGAGGTGTTGGTTGTGGAGTCTGCCGATCTGGAAGAACTCCCGCAGGCCGCTGCCCGCGTCATGGCCGGCGGCCACATTTATCTGGAATGGCGTCGGCGAGGGCGTTTGGACTCTCCCTTGAACACCGTCAAGAAATTGCGCACTGCAGGGTTTTGCGGCTTTGAGCTGCACTGGCATCGGCCCGGGTTTGGCTCGTGCCTCGACATCGTTCCAATTCAGGACAAGATGGCTTTGCGGCATGTGTTCTCCCGCAACACGAGTAGCCTGAAGGGGAAATTTCAAGAGTTGGCAGGACGTATTCTGGCGCAACTGAATCTGGCCGGATTTCTGTTTTCCAACGTGAGCATCGTGGCCAAAAAATCCGGCTCTGACAAAGGCGGGCCCAGGGAGATTGCCTGCCGGGACTCCGTTTCTGAATTTCTGGCATCGCGCAGCGGCGAACAAGGCATTGTTCAAATTCCCCACGCCGAGGACCTCATTTCGGTCTTCGTCACTCCGAGGTTCAAAGCCTCCGCACACGTGATTGTTTTCATGTTGTCAAAGCGCACTGGCGAGACCGTACTGGTTGCCAAAGTGCCGAGAATCGCGGGCCATGACGACCGGCTGCAAGACGAAGTCGCCAACCTGGGTCAAGTTCAATCTCTGACGCCGAATGGCTTTCCCTCTGTTCCACGAGTGGTTGCGTTTGAGAAGTTCCAGGGCTATCGATTACTGATTGAGACAGCCGTGCCAGGTCAAACCATGCGCCCGAGCTTTGTGCGCCGAAATAGGGAACTCTGCCTGAAAAAGGGGCTTGCCTGGATTGCTGAATTGCACTTGGCATCTCGCCGGGAATCCTCAGGGCAGGGAGGTGATCTTGCGATTTCTCTTGCCAAAACTATGAGCCACCTCAAACCGTTAGCGGACAGGGGAGATGTGAACAGGGACCTGCTTGCCGACACGCAGCGTCAAATTGATTTGCTGGCCTCAGCTCACCTGCCACTTGTGTTTGAACACGGAGACTACAGCTCTCCCAATATTCTGATTTCAGACGATCTTGGGATTGGAGTCGTCGATTGGGAACTGGCTGAATCCGCCGGCCTGCCAGCCGTGGACCTGTTTTTTTTCCAAAGTTACATAGCGTTTGCCGATGTCAATGCCGGCACGCTGCAGGAGCATTTGTTAGCGTTTCAAAAAGCTTTTTTCGGTGAATCAGCATGGGCGTATCCGTATGTTCGGGAGTATTGTTCGACAATCGATTTGGAACCGCGGTTGCTCAGGCCGCTGTTTGTGGTCTGCTGGAGCCGCTACGTCGCCACGCTTATGGCGAGATTGCGGGCTCCCGGCAGCGAGCTTCTTAGCCTCGATGACAAGACCCTCAATTGGCTGCAGGAAAATCGCTATTACCAGATGTGGCGGTACTCGCTCGAAAATCTTGACGAACTAAACCTGTGCGGTTAGCTCCCGATGAATCTGGAGTATAGATGGCGGAGTGTTACCGGCAATAACATACTTATTGTGGACAAAACAATAGAATGATTTCAATCGCTTTGATTGGTGCGGACGGCGCCGGAAAAACCACCATTGCAGACCGGCTACGCGCGACTTTCCCGAAGCCCATGAAATACATCTACATGGGCATCAATATCGAGTCAAGCAATGTTGCCTTGCCGACCTCGCGCCTGATTGAGTTCGTGAAAGACATCAAACACCGTAACAGGAATGGCGGCGCCGAGAAGCCCATTTCTTTGCATGATCGCAAGAGCAGCGGTAAAAAGGGACTGCTGAAGAGTGGCTGGTATGTCTTCCGCCTTTTCAACCGACTGGGTGAAGAGTGGTACCGCCAATTGCTTTCCTGGGTCTACCGCAAGCGCGGCTACGTCGTGCTCTATGACCGCCATTTTCTATTCGATTTCGACGAGGACACTTTTGACGCCGTTCGTCAGGAACTGCCGCTGGCAGAGAGAATCCACCGCTGGTGTCTGCACAAGTTCTATCCGGAGCCGGATTTGGTGCTTTTCCTCGACGCGCCGGCTGAGGTCTTGTTTGCGCGCAAGGGGGAGGCAAATCTGGAGTATTTGCGCGACCGCCGCACCGCGTATCTCGCCCAAGGGGAAAAAACCCGTAATTTCCGCACCATCGATGCAACGCAACCTGTCGATGAAGTCTATGCCACGGTGACGCGGAGCATTGAGCAGCTTTATGAGTCAGCAAGCAGGAACCAGGACTGAGTCCGCGGACAACAGAGCAATGTCTATGATGAATGGTGAAATCGAAAAGGCGAGTCGCATGCTCAACTCGGACTGCTACGCCTCGCAATTCACAAATGGAGTTGACCCGCAACGATGAATAAGCCCGCCAAAATAGCCTACATCATGTCCAGGTTTCCGAAGTTGACGGAGACCTTTATTCTGTACGAAATCCTGGCGATGCGCGAGATGGGGGCTCAGGTCGAGATTTATCCGCTCCTGCGAGAAAAGCAGCCCTGGGCGCACAAAGAAGCGCTTGAACTCACAGAGGAGGCCCATTTTGAGCCATTTATTTCCATGGATATTCTGAAAGCACAGTGGCGGTTTATTCGCTGCTGCCCGGGCAAGTACTTCAGAACTGTCGTGGAGATTTTTGCAGGCACGCTTGGCAGCATGAATTTTTTTTCCGGCGCGCTCGGCATCTTTTTGAAAAGCGTCAAGTTTGCTTATGACATGGCCAGGACGCAGGTGACGCATGTGCACGCCCATTTCGCGACTCACCCGGCCGTGGCGGCTTTGATCATTAACCGGCTGACTGGGATTCCGTTCAGCTTCACTGCCCACGGTTCTGATCTCCACGTTGACCGTACTATGTTGGGCAAGAAAGTGCGGGCTTCCCGGTTTGCGGTGGCGATCTCACAATACAACAAGGAAATGATGGTGAAAGAGAGCGGGGAAGCTTGCCGGGAAAAAGTGCGAGTGGTGCACTGCGGCGTTTCGTCGGATTTCTTTGCTTTTGCGCCGGATAAAGACAACGATATCTTCCAGATTCTATGCGTGGCTTCATTCGAAGAGGTTAAAGGCCACAAATATCTCATCCAAGCGTGCCAGCTTCTGGCTGAACGGGGACATCAGTTTGAAGTCCACCTGATCGGCGCAGGGCCGGTGCAAGCGCAGGTGGAGCAGCAGATTCAACAATCCGGTATCGCGGAGCGGTTTCATGTGCACGGTGGCCAGACTCGCCCGCAAGTACTCGAATTTCTCGCCAAAGCAGACGTGAAAGTGCTCGCCAGCGTGCGTACCGCAAACGGCAAGCGCGAAGGCATCCCGATGGTGCTCATGGAAGCCATGGCATGTGGCGTACCGGTAGTTGCCAGCCGAATTTCCGGCATTCCGGAGTTGGTCGAGGATGAAAAGGCCGGCTTGCTTTTCACACCAGGAGACTCAAGTGCCTTTGCCGATGCTCTGGAGCGGCTGATTCAGGACAGGGCGTTACGCGTGCACATGGGGGCGGAGGGACGTGAGATGATTGTGCGCGAATTTGATCTAAAGAAGAACGCTGAAGAGCTTTACAGCTTGTTTCTGGGCGACCAACTCAACCACCAGGAAATGGCAAATATGCCAGCCTGATCACCGCAATGTTGTCCTGCACTGTCCTGGTATTTTGATAGCTTGAAAAGATCTTTCGATTCGCCTTTGTTTGTTCAGCACCCGGTTGTATAAACGCACTTGTGCGGCCAGGAAAGTGCTGCCGTAAAACCGGCGTGCGGGATATCTTGGTGCGTTAACCGTGCGCCCGTCCAAACTTTTTCTGTTTTTCCTTCCTTGAATTACTACATTCCAGTGCAATTTAGACTGACGACAACCTTCGGAAAACGGTGGCAGATCTCAAGGTAGACTTACTCGATTTCATTCTCGTGCTCGGTGCGGCCCAGGGCGCGCTCCTGGCTGTCCTCATTGTTCACAGGCATGGCCGGTTGTACGCCAATCGGTTTTTATGCGCACTCATGCTTTCTTACTCCGTCGTACTCCTGCACCTTGTTCTCGGCGAAGTAGGAATCTACCGGCTTCATCCGCGTCTTGAGTTTGCTTTGCTGGCAACCAGCTTTCTTATTGGACCGCTGCATTATCTCTACGCCAAGTTTCTCACCAACAAATCCGCACGGCTGAAGGCGGGCGAGTGGCTGCATTTGTCGCCATTTCTTGCTTACCTGTTCTATCGTGGCTCAGGCGAGCTTTTGACCAGAGAACCCCCGGGCGCCCTTGCGGCCGGAAACCTTGGCCAGTCTGACATCTATTTCAACTGGGCGATTATTCTGCAGGGGCTCAGCTACATGGTTCTGACCATCGTGCTCCTGCGACAACATGGCCTGCAAATCCGGCAGGCCTATTCCGCACTCGAGCATGTCAGGCTGGACTGGTTGCGCAACGTGACCTTCATCTTGCTGGCCGTGCTTTTGTTTTTCGCGCTAGAAAACGTGCTGCTTCTTTCCGGCATCAATCTTTCCGGCTTGTTCAACATGTCATCGGCGCTTTTTGCTGCCTCGGTTTATGCGATGGGCTATCTTGGATTGTCCAGATCGGAGCTGTTCATGGGGGCCGACTTCGGTGTCGATCCGACAAACCCCGTACTCTCACACGTAGAAGGTTCCCAGGCCGGACAAGCTCAAGAGAACAAATATGAGCGCTCGGGTTTGAGCACAAGCCTGGCAGAATCATACAGAAAACGCCTGCTGCAATTGATGGAATCGGATTGCCTGTACGTTGACAGCGATCTCACCCTGAGCACGCTTGCCGACAGGCTGGCCATCTCGCCGCACAATCTGTCGCAGGTAATCAACGCACAATTGCAGTTGAACTTCTTTGACTTCGTGAACCAGTACCGGGTTGACAAAGTGAAGCGGGACCTCTCCGATGCCTCGAAGCAGCACCTGACATTGCTGGCAATCGGCCTGGATGCCGGCTTCAATTCCAAATCTTCTTACAACGGCGTGTTCAAGAAACACACCGGACTGACGCCATCCGAGTTCAAACGGCGGCTGCGCGAAACAGAAGCTTCCGTCAACCGCGGCGAGCACCCGGACGTCTAAAATGAAACATGAATTTGGCCTACGGCAATTGGTGATGCAGTGAAGATTATTGCGGACAAAAATATTGTGCTGGTGGAGCAGGCGTTCAGCCAAATCGGCGAAGTGTTGGCCGTAGAGAAAGACGAGATCACCCGTGCCCTGGTGCGGGATGCAGATATTTTGCTGGTCAGATCGGAAACCAAGGTGGGAGAGAAGCTGCTCTCCGGTAGCGGCGTGCGATTTGTTGGCTCCCCGACAAGTGGGTTCGACCACATCGACCGGGAGTATCTTGCACGTGGGGACATCGGTTTTGCGCACGCGCCGGGAAGCAATGCCAATTCCGTGATGGAGTACGTGCTGGCTGCGTTGCTGACTTACTCAGAACAGCGAAACGAAGCGCTGGCCGGAAAAACACTGGGCGTAGTGGGTGTCGGCAACATCGGCTCCATTGTGGCGAAGATGGGACGAGCGCTTGGCATGACCGTCTTGCTCAACGACCCGCCCCGCGCACGCACGAATGCCGCGCCAGGCTTTCTGCCGCTGGATGAACTCATGCAGGTCGATTTTTTGACGCTGCACGTGCCGTTGATCAGGACCGGCTTTGACGCAACCTACCATCTTTTCGATAACGCCCGGATTGGCCAATTGAGCCCGGACACTGTCTTGCTCAACACCGCCCGCGGTAGCGTTGTGGACAACGACGCCCTGAAGTCGGCACTTCGCGGTCGCGTCATTCAGGATGCTATATTGGATGTTTGGGAAAATGAACCTGAAATCGATGTTGAGCTGTTGAATTTGGCAGCACTCGCAACGCCTCACATTGCCGGCTACTCATTCGACGGCAAGGTCAAGGGCACACGCATGATTTACGAAGCTGCCTGTGAATATATGGCCCTTGACCAGGGCTGGCAGCCGGAGCTGGATTCACCCGAATTGCCTGATTCAGCCGCGTCGCTTGCACAATCTGGTGTATTTGATGAGGCGGTTCTGCGCTCGGCGGTTCGCATTTTCTATGAGGTTTGGGAAGATGACCGCAACCTGCGCGGTATTAATAGTGTGCCGCACGCGAAACGCGGCCAATATTTTTGGAAGTTGCGGCGAAACTACGGCATTCGGCGAGAGTTCGGTGGCGTTTCGGGTATTTTCAATAAGGCTTAGCGAAGCGCCGACTGGTTCGAAGCCAGCTTGTTTTTCAAAACTTCACTTTTTTTGAATTTTTGCTAACCTTTTTCCATTTTGAATTGTCTTATCTATTGAACGCCTTCTCAGAGAAAACTCAAACAGCTCAGAAAACATAAGATGGTTTACACTGCCCCCAAAATGAAAGTACCAGCCGAGACACTTTTCGAAGAACGGATTGCGCTTGAGACATTTCACTCGTCCCAGGAATTGAAGGACGAAATTGGGTTGAGAGTGCGGAAGCGCCTGCGCAATTGGGCTTTTGTCAAGCTCGTCACCCGCGGCCCCTATCTCTACATCACTTTTGAGCAGAAAGAGGGCCAGGCGGGAGCCGGTTGCTGACGGCGGGTTCTAAACCGCGGTTTCACCGGTGATCATGAACGAGATCTCCCGAATTGTCGATCCCCCCGAAGATGACCATTTGACGACCAACGTGTTTTTGTTCGCGAAGTGGTCGTCGATGGCAAACATGTCCTCCTGACTTCCACCGAAAAACGTGTCTTTATCCGACACCATTATTTTTTTCAGTGAAAGAATGCGTGCTGGAAACCCACGATACTCTGAAGACGTGCCTAGCGCCTTTGGATCCGTCACCTCTGCATCACCACTGATGCTGAACGGGCTGAACGTGATTGTGGCCACTCCGCTGTCAAGCTTCGGAACCAACGTCCCTGTCAGAATTCTGATGTTCATGGTTTAACCTCTTGTTATCGTAATGGCTTGTGTAAGTTACTTGCAATGAGCCTAAACTGCGGTTTTCGAATGGTACCGGCGCTGAATGGCGTGTCCCCTTTTTGTGATGTCCAGACTTTGTTTACGCGTTTTCCTTTGGGTCTCCCCAGCACTTGCGTTTGGCGTCTAAATTCAATATGGTGCAATTGCTTCTCATTTCAGGAGGATTTGAGTGACTGACATCAATGTAAGGATAGACTGTGCTGATGTGCGCGGCCCTCTGCCACCGATCTGGCGCTCCCTGGGTTACGACGAGATAAACTGGACCTACACCAGGCGCGGCCAGCAGGCGTTTGAGGAAATCGGTCGCCTTTCGTCCGAGCCATACTTCATCCGTTGTCACAACACGTTCACCTCTGGCAACGCGTTATCGATTCCCACCAAAGGATCGACAAACGTGGTTGTGGAGGTGCAAAACGGCGAACTGCGCCTCGATTTCTCGCTGCTGGACCGGGTATTTGAGACATTTCTGCAGAACAACTGCAAACCGATTGTCGAGCTTGGCTTTATGCCCGACGCCCTCTCGAAAGGCCCAAGACCCGGGCCGATTTACAGCTACGCCGGTACGGATTTATGGCGTTATCCGCCGAAAGATCACAACCTGTGGCGCGATTTGGTGCATGCGACGGTCAAGCATTGTGTCACCAAATTCGGGGAGGCCGAAGTCGCCGACTGGTATTGGGAGCTTTGGAACGAGCCGGACAATCCCGGTTTCTTTGCCGGCTCGGTGAAAGACTATTGCAAGATGTATGACTTCACGGTAGATGGCGCGGTGGCGGCGTCGGACCGCATTCGAATCGGGGGACCCGGACTTGCAACTGATCCGAAGTTCCTGGCCAAATTCTTGCGCCACTGCCAGCGTGGCAAAAACGCGGCAACGGGCGGACGCGGCGCTCGGCTCGACTTCGTTTCGGTGCACGCAAAAGGCACGGACTGGCCGCTCAAAGACCAACCGTTTGTGATGCCGTCTCTCGCGAAAATTCTTTCCCATCTGGCCGACTACGAGCGGGTGCTCTCTGGTTTCCCCGAGTTTCGCAAGCTGCCACTTTTGCTCGACGAGTGCGACATGGCTGTTGCTACCAATTTCGGGGTGCATGATTTCCCCGAGTTCGAGTTCAACAACAGCGAGTATTTCCCGGTTTTTGTGGCGCGCATGGCAAAGCACATCTGGGACTTCTTGGCTGAGACCAGCCTTGATATTCGGCTGTTTACGACCTGGGCATTTTATTTTGAGGGCAAGCGTTTCTTTGAAGGCAATCGGGCGTTGTTCACAAATGAAAATGTTAGAAAACCGGTGTTCAACGCGTTTGCCATGTTCGAGAAATTGGGCGCGGTTCGCCTCGGACTCAGGCTCGATTTTGCGAAACATGACGACGGGAATGCTCTTGAAGTTGACGCTCTGGCCACAACAGGCAAGGACGGTGAAACAGCCGTGCTGGTCTGGAACTTCGCCGAGAGAGGCAGTTGTTCCGACAGGCGGGCAAGACTGCTGCTGTCCGGCTTGAATCCAGACACATCTCGGTTTGCAATGGAGCACTGGCGAATCGACGGCACCACCAGCAACGCCTGGTCCACTTGGAAGAACATGGGCTCGCCTGAGAATCCCTCGTCTGAACAGATCGTCAGTATGAAAGCGAACCACGGATTGGAGTTGTCGCAGGGGCGCACGCATGTTGAGATCGAGTCAGGTGAACTTGTGGTGGATTTGCAGCTACCAGGTCAAAGTGTGACTCTGGTGAAGTTGTCGCCGCAATAAGCGGGTCAGTCGTGCCACCGCGCCTGAGGCTTGCAGTTTGAACTCCCACAGAGCTTCCGGCTGAACCCACGGACTCTCTAGATTTGAAATTGTAGACATATTGCTTGCAATGCGGTCGATGTCTGTTTATATTTTTGAAATTATTGGTGTTAACGAAATAGCTTACCAGAAAGGACTTGATGAAGCGAAGAAATTTTTTGGATGAAGTTTCCAAACGCGTGATTTTGTGCGACGGCGCCATTGGCACCGTGCTCTACAGTCGCGGTGTCTACATCAACCAGTGTTTTGACAACATCAACCTCACCGACCCCAAACTGGTGAAGGAGATTCACTCGGCCTATGCCAACGCCGGCGCTGATGTTCTGCAGACCAACAGCTTCGGCGCGAATCGATTCAAGCTTGTCAAACACGGACTTGTAGAGTCCCTCGAGGCGATCAACTACCAGGCGGCGAAGCTGGCCCGGGATATCGCCGGAGAGCAACTCTACGTCGCCGGTTCAATTGGCCCGCTGGGCGTCAGGATAGAGCCCTGGGGAAAAACCAGCAGGGAAGAGGCGCGTGAGGCCTTCAAAGAACAGGCTCAAGCCCTGATGAGCGGCGGCGCCGATCTCTTCATCCTCGAAACTTTTTCTGACCTGAGCGAAATTGAGCAGGCCATTGCCGCAATTCGCGAGTGCTGTGATCTGCCCATCATTGCGGAAATGACCATCGACGAATCCGGAACCTCGCTCTATGGCGCTTCCACGGAAACGTTCACCTTCCGTCTTGACCAATGGGATGCGGATATCATTGGCGTCAATTGCTCGGTTGGCCCGCCAGCTATGATGGACGCGCTCGAAAAAATGGTGCATGTCACCAAGAAGCCAATCATCATCCAACCAAATGCAGGTGCGCCGCGTACGGTTGAGGAACGCAACATGTACATGGCCAGCCCGGAATTCATGAGCGAGTACGCCATGCGTTTCATCAAATCAGGCGCGAGATTGGTGGGCGGCTGTTGCGGCACGACCCCGGATTACATTAAGGCCATGGAAAAATCGGTCAGGATGCAGAGCCCACGGCAGCACAATTTTGTGATCTCCATCCCGGAACCGCACGAAATAGAAATCGAGCCGACGCCGCGCAAAGAGAAGAGCCGTTTTGCCGCCAAGCTCGTGGCCGGTGAAATGGTCACCAGCGTCGAAATTGTTCCTCCGCGCGGCAGCGACCCTTCGAAAACCATCGAGGCGACTCGAAAGCTGAAGGAATTCGGCGTGGATGCCATCAACGTGCCAGACGGCCCGCGCGCCATGTGCAGGATGGGGGCGCAGCACCTGAGCATCATTATCGAGCAGCAGGTTGGTATCGAAACCGTCTTGCACTACTGCTGCCGTGACCGAAATTTGCTTGGCATGCAGTCCGATGTTATGGGGCTTGCCGCCGTGGGGCTGCGCAACCTCCTGATCATCACCGGCGATCCGCCGAAGATGGGAGACTATCCTGACGCCACGGCTGTGTTCGACGTGGATGCCATCGGCTTGACCAACATGGTCAACCACATGAACCACGGACTTGATTTGAGCGGGACACAACTTGATGCGCCTTCGTCCTTCCACATTGGTGTAGGCTTGAATCCCGGCGCCGTCGATATTGAGCACGAAGTCAGACGATTCGAGTGGAAAGTTGACGCAGGTGCGGAATTCGCGATTACGCAGCCGGTGTTTGATCCGGAGATATTGCTGAAATTCTTGCCCAGAATTTCCCACATCAAGATTCCCATCATTGCCGGCATTTGGCCCCTTGTGAGCTTGCGCAACGCGGAGTTTATGAACAATGAAGTGCCCGGCGCATCGGTGCCGGAGCATTACATGCAGCGTATGCGTCAGGCACAGGAACGGTCAAAAGAAGCCGCCAGAGAGGAGGGCATCAAAATCGCACAGGAAGCCATTGAGAAGTCGTTCGAGCATGTTCAGGGTTTTCAAGTCAGCGCACCCTTCGGGCGGGTGGAGTACTCGATGCAAGTGCTGTCGGCGCTAAAGAAATTTGGGGGTACAATTGAATGATTCGGAAACATTCAGTGCCTTGCTGGTTTGCCAAACAAGACCATCCCGGCAGGGCGGGGGCCATTCATCTCAAAGAGGAGAGAACCATGTTCAAGTTTGAGAATCTCATCGCCTTGACGACGCTGTTGCTGAGCCTGGTGGTTCGGCTTCCGGGTGTCTCCACGCTGGCGGCGCAGACTCAGGACTCCGTGGCCGTCTCACGGTCGATTTTTGCCACGAATGTTGTCGATCGCGAGCCGACCGACAACATTGACACGCTTTCTACCGACATCTCGAAGATTTTCTATTTTACGGAACTCAAGAATCTCAATGGCAAAACAATACGCCACCGCTGGCTCCATGCAGGTGAAGAAAAAGCCGCCGTGGCTTTCGAAGTCAAGGGTGACCTGTGGCGAGTTCATTCCAGCAAGAACCTGATTCCCGGGTGGGTCGGGGATTGGACGGTGGAGGTCGTGGACGAGGCCAACACAAAGCTGCACGAAGACAGCTTCGTCTATTTGGCCGGCGTCTCAGCCAAAGCGGCCACACCCTCCACGGCAATGGCGGATTCTGCGAGTTCCGACCTTACCGGCGAGAAACCAGCACCCCTTGAGCCGGTGCGCTCGCCTGATATTCCACGTGCCGTTTTCACAACCGGTATCGCAGAACGCGAGCCCGCGGACAATCTCGATACGCTTTACACCGATGTTAAGACGGTTTACTTTTTTACCGAACTCCGAAACATGTCGGGCAAGACCGTCAAACACCGCTGGCGTCACGGTGGCCAAGTCAGGGCTGAGGTCGAATTCAGCGTCAGCGGCGACCGCTGGCGAGTACATTCCAGCAAAAAATTGGTCGCCGACTGGACCGGAGTCTGGACCGCGGAAGTGGTCGGAGCAGACGGCGCAGTGTTGGCATCGCGCAGCTTTTCCTACCTGTCGAAGGAATAACGCCGAGAGACAATACCACACAGCGTCTGCGCTTGCCAGTCAGCGCAGACGCTTGAAAATCCCCTTGCGCTTCCTTGTGAAATACTCTATATTGATGGCTTGCCGCAGTCGCATTTGAAGTTTTGGTAATAAACTTCCGGGAATTCCGATGGCTTCGGTAGAAGTAAGCGTGTCGAGAATTGTTGTAAGGACTCAAATCTACATCGCAATCATTGATTAAAGCTATTCTCCTCGATTTTGATGGCGTGCTGGTGAACAGCATGTCCTACCATGTCCGGGCCTGGCAAATGATTTTCCAGGACCTCAACATCGCCGTCCAACCAGATGATGTGCTTCTGACGGAAGGTTGCCGTTCCATCGAATTGGCACGGCAGGTCCTGAAGCGCCATTCCGTGAATCTTTCAGCGTCTGAAGTAGACGATCTCGTGGACAGGAAGCAAAATCTTTATCGAAAAATCACGCGGGCGGAATTAATACCTGCCGCCAGGCCGTTTCTGGAAGGGGCCAGAGAATTGGGAGTTTTACGCGGTCTGGTCACAGGTACGCCCCGCCTGAACGTGAACAAGATGCTCTCATCTGATGTCCAAGGGTTGTTTGATGTCATCATCACCGGTGACGATGTCGAGAATGGCAAACCCGACCCGGAAGGTTACCGCTTGGCCGCTCGCGAATTGCGTGTCGAGCCGTCAGCCTGTCTCGTGGTAGAAAACGCGCCACTGGGAATCAAAGCCGCGAAGCGAGCCGGGATGAGAGTCGCCGCTCTGGCAACAACCTTGCGCCGCAGTTACTTGCAGGAAGCGGACTTTCATGCAGCGGATTTGGCAAAGCTTGCCAACAAGCTGCCTGGACTCCTGAATTCTTTGGCACAAGTGACGGCGACGGAGAATGACCTCTGCCGCCAGTAGAAGACGGGTCCGCCAAGGAGCTGTGAAAACTCGCACAATGCTGATAATGGAAAGGATAACGAAAGTGCAAATGTTCAGGAAGGTTTCAGGTGTTCGGAGTAGTCCATTTCTGGTGGGTCTTTGCGTTGCCATCCTGGTTTCGCACTGCTCTGAGGAGTTCCCTGCTCAGCCGCAGCCGACATCGGCTCCCGAGATTTCGGATATGCGTGCACCGGAAGTTCTGTTCAGTCTGTCCGAGGCCGGTCACACCATTTCCGTCAGAGTACACGATCCGCAGGGACTTGATGATATAGCGGATGTCGGTTTCGAGGTTGTGAAGGCAGGTGAGACTCAGGCGCGGTACCAGGGAGACCTTTTTGATGACGGTTTCCAGGGCGACGTCATCGCCGGCGACGGCTCTTTTTCCACCACGATCAAGGGCAGCCTTGCACGGGGTGACTCCGGCGCTTTTGAGATTCGAATCACCGCTCTCGATATAGATGGCCACATCAGTAACGTACTCAGTTCACCTCTGTTTGTTCTGAATGGCCTGGACAACCAGTCTCCGCAGATTTTGAGTCTTGATCTGCCGCAGAGCGTCGCCGTTGACTCAACCCATGATATTCTTATCTCAGCCCGGGTTGCAGATCTGGATGGGCTCGCCACGATTCGCCGCGTTTGGTTTGAGTTCTTCCCACCGCAGCACGCGACGCCGAGTGTTCAAGGCGACCTGCTCGATGGCGGAGTCGATGGAGATGTCACAGCCGGCGACGGCATTTTTAGCGCTCTGATCTCATCCAATCTGTTTACCGAGCTGACTGACTACATCATTCGAATCCAGGCTGAAGATGCCAGCGGCAATCTCAGCCTGGCCAGCACGCCGATTGTCCGTGGCCGGCAGTTGTTCAGCCAAGCGCCGGAAATCACGGCGCTGCAGGTCCCGAGAATCGTCAATGCCAACGTGACCAACGAAGTCACGATCAGGGCTGACGTGACTGACCCCGAGGGGCTGGCGGATATCGATTCAGTGCTGTTCCGTATCGTGCGCATTTCGGATGGCACGGAAACTGCTGACAGTCCGGTGGTCATGGCGGACGATGGCAATTTGGCGACCTCCGGCGATTCAACGGCCGGAGATGGCCGGTACAGCGCCCGTTTGCCCCTGCAGGGTGGTTCGGGAGCGCCTGTTGAACTGCTGCTTGATTTCAAGGCCAGCGATGTCTTCGGAGCAACAAGTTTGCCGGCGGCAGGCCGTTTGGTGCAGGCATTTGATGATGTGCCGTATATTTCCAATCTGGTCGCGCCGAATTCCGTGATAATCAACCCGAACGCGCCAACGCGGTTGCGAATTACTCTGGATGTTCGCGATCCGCAAAACACGCCCGACGGCAGCGATATCGTTTTGGTGAAGTTCCACAGTTTCCTGCCCAGCGGCCTGGAAGCTGACAATTCTCCAACTCCCTTGTTTGACCACGGCAACGGTGCTGAAGGCGACAGGGTAGCGGGAGATGGTATTTACAGCGTGTTCATCAATTTGCCTGCTACCGGGGTCACTCCGGGGGACTTCCGTTTTGTATTTTCGGCACAGGACCGGGCCGGCGCGGAGAGCAATGTCATTGAGCACATTATGACCGTGAGATTATAGGGAGCCGCGATGCGCAATTTTCAGATTTCTTGTTGGTTCAGCCTGCTTCTTCTGATTCAGGCGCCGGCTGGCTTTGGGCAGATTATTCAAAACACCTACCGGTTTGGGCAGCCCGAAGTCAAGACAGGCTTGGCCAGCAATACGGTCACTGATCTTGTTGTTACGGATATTGGCATTTGGCTGGGTACTGGCCGCGGACTGAGCAAAACCGTCAACGATGGCTTGCTGTTCGAGTCTTACGATGAAGAGAATGGCTTGGGCAAAGGTGGCGTTTCGGCTATTGCCGTGCGTGACGACATCATCTGGGTGGCTACCGGCTTTGATACTTTGACGGATGTGGGCCGGGTTCAGGCAGGCGGTGGCTTGTCCTACTCGCTCGATCAGGGCGGCACCTGGACGCATGTGCCGCAGCCCGGACCGACGCCAGCGCAAAATATCTCCTTTGACCTGGCTTTGCGCGGCGACGAAGTTTGGATTGCCAGTTTTGGCGGCGGACTCAGTATGTCGTCGGATCTGGGTCAGTCCTGGGCGGTCGTCCCACCGGATTCCTTCCTTTTCAATCCCAACGCCCATCTGAACCACCGTGTGTTTTCCGTGCACAACGCCGGCGGCACGCTTTGGGTTGGCACGGCCGGCGGCATCAACCGTTCGACTGATGGCGGACTGAACTGGACGACCTTCAGACACGACTCCACTCGCCGGAATGAAACCATCAGCGGAAATTTCGTCGTGGCGTTGGCTGTTCAGGACCACGGCGGCCGGCAACGCGTCTGGGCCGGAACCCGCGAAACTACCGTTGAGTCGGGAGATCCTACTGAGTTTCGGGGTATTTCCTGGAGCGAAGATTTCGGCTTTACCTGGCAGACCGCGCTGGCGGGAGAGACCATCCACAACATCGCCTTTGATGATTCCGTGGTTTACGCCGCGGCTGATAACGGGCTGTTCAAGTCAAATGATTTTGGCGAAAGCTGGTTTGTCTTTCCGGTCATAGAAAGTTCGGACGGCACCCGGCAAATTTTTTCCACAGAGGTGTTTACCGCTGCGGCGACAGATGACCACGTGTTGTGGGTCGGCACTCGCGATGGCGTTGCAAAAAGTGAGGACAATGGTGGTGTCTGGGATGTGCTGCAGACTTTCCCGCAGACTGGCAGGGAAGGCGAGCCTCGCACTTACGCCTACCCGAATCCATTTTCCCCCAATGTACACAATCAGTTGCGCGGTGATGGCCATGTGCGTTTTCAGTACAACACGACCCGGGACACTCGGGTCACCATCAAGGTTTATGACTTCGCAATGCAGCCGGTGGCGACCGTTGTGGAGCAGGCCGCCCGCCCAGGCAGCAGCGATCTTTACGAAACCTGGAACGGCAAGGGCGAGCGGGGTCGGCAGGTAGACAACGGTGTCTACTTCTATCGGGTTGATCTTGAAGGGGACGGCTCGTTTTGGGGCAAACTTATTATCATGAACTAGGAAGGAATTCTTTGTTGAGCCTACTAAATCGAATTTGTGGACGAAATTTCGCGCTCAGCGGATTTGTTTTCTTGATGTGTTTGAGTTCCTTTGCACAGGCGCAGGGTGGGCGTGCCGGCGCGTTTCTCAGGCTGGGCCTGGGAGCCAGGGCCAAAGCCATGGGTGATGCTTATTCGGCTCAGGCTCGCGGCGTGGAATCGACCTACTACAATCCCGCCGGCCTGCCTCTGCTGCAGAGTAAGCAAGTGCTCGCATCCTACCGGTTTCTCGCCCTCGACCGTCAGTTTACCTATATCGGTTTTGCTATGCCGATCAAACCGAAAGCGGGGAAAGGTCAGAAACCTTTCAACGGTGGGTTGTCCCTTTCCTGGCTTCGCGCAGGAGTCAGCGACATCGACGGCCGCAACTCGGACGGCCAGCATTTTGATGACTTGTCGAACAGCGAGAACGCGTTCATGTTTGCTTTCGCACTTAACCCCACGCCCAGGTTTTCGTTTGGGCTGACCGTGAAAGTGCTCTGGAATCGTTTTCCGAATCTGGGGATAGAGAATGAGACCATCTCTGCCAGCGGCGTAGGTTTCGATTTTGGCGTGTTGTTCCTGCCGACAGACTGGGCCACCGTTGGCGTGGTTGTGAAAGAAATCAACTCGAAGTACCGGTGGAACACCCAGGATCTTTTCGACGAAGACGGTTCCGAGACGATAAACGACTTTCCCAAGATTGCACGCTACGGAGTGGCAATTACCCCGCCGCAACTCAAGAATGTGACTTTCTCAGTCGACTACGAGCAGATCTACAAAGAAAAACTACTGGCCAGCAAGATTGATGACCGCATTCACATCGGGGTTGAAACCGTGGTTTTGCAGGAGTTTCTGCTAGCCGCCGGCTTTGATGACGGCTCGATAACCGCGGGAGCAGGATACAACTTCTCCGTGGCTGGTAAGAAGTCACGGCTCAACTACGCCTTCACCGCGCCGGGCGACCGGCCGGAAGAAGAGCACATCTTTTCCTGGGTTTTTGAATTCTAACGACTGGAAGAACGATGCACGGAAAGAAAATTCTGATCTCTTTTGTTGCGCTGGCAGCCTTTCAGGTGGCAGTGCAGGCGCAGTCAAATCAGGGCGGACGCACGGGCATGGCGTTTCTGAAACTTGGCGCAGGAGCCCGCGCGACCGCGATGGCTGAGGCGTATACTGCCCTGAGCGCTGATGCGACCTCGACCTGGTGGAATCCTGCGGGACTGGCCGACCTGAAAAAGACTCATCTCACTTTTACCCACACAGAGTGGCTGCAAAGCATCTCGAACGATTTCACCGCCATCGCTTTTCCTGCTTTGGGTGGTGGCGCCGGCCTGAGTGTCTACACAAATCGAATCGACGACATCGAGCGCAGGGTCATTCCTTCAGAGGACCCGCTTGGTACGGTCGATGCTACTGATTTCGCCGCAAGCGCGTCGTTTGCTCGCACGCTCTCCGACAAAATCAGTGCTGGCGCTACAATCAAGTATCTGTATGAGAAGATCTATCTCGAGAGTGCCAGCGGCTTCGCGTTTGATTTTGGAATCCAGGCAAGACCAACATCGGGCGCGCTGCGTCTCGGTGTGGTCATTCAGAATCTCGGGAGTGTCAATGAGCTTGCCAATGAGTCGATTCGGTTGCCTTTGACCGGCAGGTTTGGCGCGGCCTACAGCGTGGAGATGCCCCGGCTCGATGGCGTGGTCGTGGTGACGGCTGAGGGTGTGAAAATCCGGGACACTGATTTTCGGGCTGGTTTTGGTCTGGAATTGGATGTCAGGCAACGAGTTGCGTTGCGGGTCGGCTATCAGTCCGGCGTGGAAGAAAGATCCATAAGCGCTGGCCTGGGTCTGCACATGAGTCGATTCAACCTCGACTACGGGTACACTCCCTTCAGTTCCAACCTGGGTGACACCCATCGCTTTTCTATCGGCGTTGAACTCTGAGAGCGATTTCGCTTGCCAGCCGTTCTCCTAAGCTAAAGTAAAGCAGATATTTAAGCGATACTATTATTTGGTGCTGTTCTAGCCATGTTCAACATTGGTGTCGGGTGAAACTCTGAGAGAGATGCGGCATTATCAAGATGTCAACTTTTTGGAACCAATAGATGAGTCGTTCAAGAAAGAAATCTCTCGTACTTAGCTTCCTGGTGGTGGTTCTAGCGGCAGTTGCATTTCGATTTGAGCTGTTCGCGACCGGCGGCAACATGTACGAGCAGATTCAGCGTCTGGTGGAAGTCTTGCAGGCGGTCAACAAGCTCTACGTCGAGGATGTCGATGCGGAGAAATTGGTTGACGGCGCAATAACCGGCCTGCTCGAGGAGCTTGATCCGCACTCGATTTACATCTCAAGAGATAGAATTCAGGAAGTCAATGAGCAGTTTGATGGCGAATTTGAAGGCATCGGCATTGAATTCATCATCCACGAGAAGTATCCAGTGGTCGTATCTCCGATAGCCGACTCGCCTTCGGAACGGGTTGGGTTGCACAGCGGGGACCGGATCGTTCGCATTGAGGGCGAATCGACCTACGGAATCACCGATGGCGGCGTGCGCGAGAAGCTGCTGGGCACGCGTGGTTCGTCCGTCATCATACAGATTGAACGACCCGGGATCGACGAGCCGTTTGACGTCTCGATTATGCGCGACACCATCCCGATTTACAGTGTGACAGCATCCTTTCTGCTGGATGACAGCACTGGATACATCAGGGTGGGGCGATTCGCGAGAACAACCAATGCTGAATTTGATGAAGCCCTAACCTCTCTCAAGGCCGCCGGCATGAACCGCTTGATTCTGGACTTGCGAGGAAATTCTGGCGGCTATCTCGATCAGGCTGTCGAGATGGTCGATAAGTTTCTAGATGGTCGGCGGCGCATCGTATACACAAGAGGCCGGGTTCGCAGTTCATCGGAGGATTACTATTCTACCAGCAACGCGCCGCTTTCGCGGCTACCACTTGTCGTGCTCATCAATCACGGTTCGGCGAGCGCCTCCGAGATCGTAGCCGGCGCGATTCAGGACTGGGATCGGGGTCTGATTGTTGGCGAAACTTCGTTTGGCAAGGGCCTGGTTCAGCATCAGATCGCCTTGAAGGACGGTTCGGCTATCCGCGTGACGATTGCGCGCTACTACACCCCGAGCGGGCGCCTTATCCAGCGCTCCTACGAAAGCGGCATGCAGGACTATATCGCGGACGGCTACGATGATTTCGACCCGAACGCAGTGGGCGTTGACAGCACCGCGCGGCCTACGTTTGCGACAAAGGCCGGGCGTGCGGTGTACGGTGGCGGCGGAATCACGCCTGATGTTTTGATCAAACCGGAACAGCTTTCCGCGGCGACCATCAAGCTGATTCAAAGTCAGACATTTTTCGGATTCGGCGCCAGCTACGCCGCCAGACACCAGAGTCTTGCAAAAGACCCGCCGGCCTTTATCCGAGACTTCACTGTTACGCCGGACATGATTCGGGAATTTTCATCGCTCGTGCGGGCGCAGGGCGGAGTTGTTCCGCTGTCAGATGACGCCGCGGATGTGCAGTTTATTCGTCGTCGAATCAAGAGTGAAATTGCCCGTCATTTGTGGAATTCCAGGGAGTTTCATCATGTTGAGATGCTGGCGGATCCTCAGGTTCAGGAGGCCATTCGACACTTTGGAGAAGCGGTCAAAATAGCCAAACTCGGCCCCGTGGAGTGACCTGCTAAGCCAAAAAAGTATTGACTTTTGTGAAGTAAATAATTATACTCCTGAAACATATCTGAACTCAAATCAAAATCTATACAATAGCTTCAGCATATCCAACTCTAATCTTTTAAGGGAGGAATAAGAGTAATGAATTTCTTGGAAATGTTCAACAAAGGTGGCTGGGCAATGTGGCCAATTTTAGCCCTTTTGGTGTTTGGTATTGCGATTAGCCTGGAGCGTTTCTGGACGTTGTCACGTGCTTCAGTGAATACCCGCAGGTTCTTGTCTACGATCAAGAAGGCGCTCGGCGAGGGCGGTGTTGACGCTGCCACCGAAGTCTGCGCAAATACCCGTGGTCCTGTTGCATCCATTTTTCATGCTGGCCTTTTACGGGTTGATCGCGGCATTGAACATGTTGAGAAGGCAATCATGAATGCCGGGTCAATTGAAATGGCCTTCCTGGAAAAAGGGTTGGTTTGGCTGGGTACCGTAATCAGTGTAGCTCCGATGCTTGGCTTCCTCGGAACCGTTTGGGGCATGGTTGAAGCATTTCGCGCCATTGAACAAGCGAACGATATTTCTCCATCCATCGTTGCTGGTGGTATTTCTACGGCTCTGCTGACCACACTTTTCGGACTTGTGGTTGCCATCATCATTCAAATTGCCAACAACTACTTCATTTCGCGTGTCGATAGTCTCATTGTTGACATGGAAGAGAGTTCGGTTGACTTCGTGGATACTCTTATTGAGATGGAAAAAAAGGGTTAATGCGCTGATGATGAGTCAACCCGGAGAATCTCTATGCTAGTAGAAAAGAAAAAGAGACGCGACCAAGAAATTCCTATGGCGTCTCTAGCCGATATTGCGTTCCTGCTGCTCATTTTTTTCTTGGTCACCACCACAATTGACGTTGATCGAGGCATCGGTTTGACTCTGCCTGCGAAGGGAGAGCAAACTGAGGTTCGGAGCAAGAATATAGCCAACCTGCTGATCAACGCTCAGGGCGAAGCCGCCATCGATGGTGACCCTGTGCCGCTGAACGAAATCAACCGAGTGATTCGTGAAAAAATCACCCAGAACGAAAACCTCATCGTCTCGGTTAAAACAGATCGCCTAACCAAGTACGAGACCTACGTTGAGGTTCTCGATGAGCTAAAAGTCGCGAATGCCACCCGTATCTCGATTGCTGAACCTGAACGCTAAGCCATTCGCTTGAGTGGAGGAATCAAACATTGAAATTTGAAGGAAAACAAAAAGTTGAGCCGGGCATCCCGTTGGCATCTTTGCCGGACATCGTTTTCCTGCTGTTGATTTTCTTTATGGTGTCGTCCGTATTCAAGGAGTTCTCTGGACTTCCCGTGACGCTCCCGAACGCCAGGAAAATCGAGAAATTGCAGGGCAAGAGAGATGTAGCATACATGTGGGTGAATAAGGGTGGGCAGATTTCTGTCGATGATAGAATAGTCCCCGTAAGTTCAGTGTCCGGTATGATGCTTGCGAAAGCCAGGGATCCGCAGCACCCCCTGAAGCTCGTTTCCATGAAAATCGACCAGAACACGGAAATGGGTGTTGTCAACGATGTGCAAGAACAACTTCGTGAATCCGATGCACCCGGAGCGTTGAACGTTAATTATTCAGCAAAACCTGTATTTTGATTGAGGTATTGTCATGAAGAAGAACCCGGAAGCCAACCTTAAGCTCAAGTACAAAAAGGTACTCGAATTGGGCGCCATTGGCTCGCTCGGCATCCTGATTCTGCTCTTTCAGCTTATGAGATTGCAAGATCTTAGCGCTGTTGAGAGTACGACCAAGGAAATTCAGATTGAGGTGGCGGATATCCCACCCACCGAGCAGATCAAGCGACCACCGCCGCCCCCCAAGCCATCCATTCCCATTCCGTCTGAGAGCGAGGACATTCCGGAGGATTTGACAATCGAGGCGACCGAGTTGGACTTGTCGGATATTCCTCCGCCTCCGCCACCGCCTGAAGATGACGATGGCATGAACATCTTCGTACCTTACGATGAGCCGCCATCACCAATGGGTGGGTTCAGGTCGATACAAAAGGCGTTGAAATATCCTGAAATCGCAAGAAAGGCTGGAATCGAAGGCCGCGTGATTGTCCAGGTCCTGGTTTCCGAGAAGGGCAGGGTCGTGGATACAAGAGTTATCAAATCACTGGGCCACAGTGGCTGCGACCAGGCTGCCGTAAAAGCCATTAAGAGTGTGAAATGGAAACCGGCCCTGCAACGTGACAAGCCCGTGAGAGTTTGGGTCGCGATTCCGGTGATATTCAGACTCAAGTAGATTTTATTTGCTGATTACCGAGCGGCGCCCATCTGGGTGCCGCTTTTTTTGTCCTCTTCACCAGCACACCAGTCGATCTTCCGATGATTCCTAGCCCATCTGCACGACATGCGCTGTTACATGTCCCCGCGATTGGGGTAGCGACCCTCATGTTGGCTTTGAGTTGCGTCAACCCTTTTGCGCCTGCGCTTGACACAAGCATCGACCTTACCAACGTTATTACAGATCAACAAACCCCTGAGGCTGTACTTCAGAATTTCAGGTTGGCATATACCTTCCAGGATTCGCTCCTGTACAGCGATGTCCTTGACGAAGCCTTCGTATTCGAATTCACTGATGCAGATTTGCAAATGGTCAATTGGGGGCGTGACACGGATTTGAAGACCACCGGTCGATTGTTCAGAACTTTTGATGTTGTTGACCTACACTGGGACGTCCAGTTTGACACAACCGATGTTGATGATAGCCGGATAGCCAAGCAACGCGTCAGGTTTAATCTCAGTTTGTTCGGGTCAGATGTGAATTTCATTGTCACTGGAGATGCGAATTTTACCTTTGTGCAGAGCACGTCCGATGAAAAATGGCGCATTGTCCGGTGGAGAGATGAATCATCAAGATAGCGCGGGAATAAAAGAACAGCGCCTCAGTGTTCAGTAGGTTGAACGACATGAGTTTCTTGACTGGTTTTGATTGAATTTAAGTTTTCTGCTACCATTACATGTATGATGAGTCAATCAAGCAAAACGACCCGCTGGAAGCCGCGCGAGATGAGTTTCAAAGCTTGGCGGTTGTCCACATGGATGCGCTGTACAACACAGCGTTGCGGATGACTCGAAATGCGCTGGATGCAGAAGATCTTGTTCAGGATGTGTACGTCAGGGCCTTTCGCTTTTTTGATAAGTTCAAGCGGGACACAAATTTTAAAGCATGGATTTTCAAGATACTCACAAACACCTACATTAATCAGTACCGCAAGAAGCAAACATTGCCCTTGCAGGTCGATATTGAAAAAGTACAGCAAGTTTTTTTTGAAGATATCGACGATTTTCACAATGATGTAATTGATGGCTTCAGAGAGATTGAATATGAGAGTTTATTTGACGATGATATCAGGAGCGCGTTGGAACAATTGCCAGATGATTTCAGGCTTGTCGTGCTTTTGGCAGACATCGAAGGATTCTCTTATAAAGAAATAGCGCAGATTGTTGGCTGCCCCCTCGGAACCGTGATGTCGCGGCTGTCCCGAGGACGGCGACAACTGCAGAAGCATCTAAAAAATTATGCTATGAAAGGCGGATTTATCAGCAGGGCGTCCTAGCATGTGGAGGTTTATTTCTATGAAAAAAGTTGATAACGAAAAGTATCAAACATTGCTGACCGGCTACATTGACGGTGAGTTGGATGAGCAAGAGCGCGCCGAGATCGAAGAATTGCTGGAGTCCGATTCCGAGTTTCGAAGCCTGCTTCTTGCCGAAAGCAAGCTCAAAGATGCGGTGAAGACAAAGGTCGGTACAGTCAAAGCGCCTGGGTTGTTGCGGACTCGGGTTGAGCGTCAGTTGTTTAGGAAAGGCGCGAGACCTTCGTTTTGGGAACTCGTGCAGTCATTGTTCGAATACCGGCCGATCGCCAGTTCGTTTGCGGTGGCCATGTTGGTTTTGCTAACCTTGCTTCCGGTTTATCGGGCGTCTGAGTCGTCGCAAGGGGCTCACGGCAACCGGGTTCTTACGGCGCAATTAACCGGCGAGATCATTTGCCTGGATTGTGATGTGTTCTCCAGAGATGGCTCGGGTGTTGAACAGCACCAGGTCATTCGACACCCGGGAGTCCGAACCGAGGATGGTTCGGTTTGGACGATTCTGCCTAAAGAAGCCAGTGGCGAATTGCGTTACTCGCGCGAACTCCTGAAGCGGCGAGGGACCTTCAAAGGCGTTCTGTTTCAGAATGCGCAGTACATTCGCGTTAACGATTACAAGCTTCTGTGATACCCCGAAGACCGAATTTCTTTTTGAACATAAGCCCCTGCAATTTGATAAGTTGCAGGGGCTTTTTTGTGGTGTTCTTGACCGCTGGGGAATATTTCAGAAGGTCTCCATTGTTCCCTTTGTATGCTATCCGGATAGCTGTTCTCAGCCGCACGATGTTTTCTGCGGCCTAATCACCCAATGTTACAACTAACACATTCTAAGGAGGTACCCAGAATGAGCGTAGCGAGACTAATCCAAAGTACCCTGGCGGTGGTTTTGGTAAGCGCTTTATCTTTCTCGGTTGTCAGTCTAACGGCGCAGGAAGGCCACAAGCCGAAGCCGTTGACCATGGAACAAAAGATGATGATGAAGAACAAGGCGATGAAAAACATGGATACCTATATGGCTTCCATGGACGCCATGATGAAAAAGCTGCCTATGCACCTGAAGGAAACTCAGGATGAGGCCATCAAGATGGGTGAGAAGCTGTTCAATGACGGCAAAGCACTCAGCACCAATGGTCAGGCATGCGCAAGCTGTCATCCTGGTGGCGGCAGTACCGGTGGTGAGGCGGAAACCCCGATGGCTAGTGAAGCCACTGGCAAGCCCTACAAACTGCCAATCCCGACGCTGGTTGGTGCGGCTGCAACTTTCCCGAAATACAAAGTTCCGAATGACGCGGTTGTTGACCTGACCGACATGCAGAACAACTGCATCATGATGTTCATGGCAGCGCAGCCTCTCGATAAGGGTAGTGTCGAGGCCCGCGCCTTGACCTCTTACGTTGCTTCGCTTAGCAATGATGACAAGGTTTCGGTCGGCGCTATGCCTGAAATGATGAAGAAAATGATGATGGGCAAAAAGTAAGAATTTCCTGAGTGCGGTGCAGGCTGGTGATACTCACGGCCTGTACCGTTTCGGTGGATGAAATTGAACTAACCAGGAAAAAAACTCCAGGGATGAAATATCTTGCTATTTTTTTGACTATCATTGGCGTGTTTTTGACTGCGCAATGGGCTACTAGCGGAGACGACGAGAAGAGCTGGACGGGCACGCCGCAGGAAGCCTTTCTAAAAAGTGAAATCGTGCAGTCCTATCAATGCACGAGTTGCCACACCATCGGCGAACGGGGCGGCACCGTGGGTCCAATCTTGAACTACATCGGAACACGGAGAGACGAAGCCTGGCTGAGAGAATGGCTGGCCGATCCGCAGCTCGTCAAGCCAGGAACCAAGATGCCCAACTTTGATCTCCCACCGGCCCATCTGGATGAGGCGGTGAAGCATCTAACTTCCATGAAGAAGCCTCTGCGCACGGACGAGATTCTGGGCAGCGACATCCCTCTGGTTGAGAAGGGCGAAAGATTGTTTGAAGACTACGGCTGTATTGGCTGCCACAGGTTGGGCTCGCAGGGCAGATTCGTCGGTCCGGATCTCACCTGGATTGGTACGCGCAAGACAGAAGATTGGGAGCAAACCTGGCTCAAGGATCCGCAGGCATTTAAGCCGGGCACGTTCATGCCCAACTTTCACATTCCTGCCAAGGGGGTTGAAGCCATTGCTGCTTTCCTACACACTCAGCAGGGACAACACAACAAAGAGTCGCAAGAGTGGGAGTTCCGGACCAATTTCTTTCTGGGCAACATTGACAAGGAACGCGGTGAGCATGTGTTCAAGCGCTATGGCTGCTGGTCCTGCCACGGAGAAAGTGGCGGCGGCGGTGTCCGGAACCCGAATATGGCCCCCGACGAAATGATGCCGGGTCTGAAGAAAGTGGGCAACGACTACACCGAAGAACAGTTTGTGATGCGTCTCCAGAAGAAGGTAGTCCCAGAAATACTAAACTCAGCAGAGACCGCGCCGCCTTTTTTCTGCCCCGACTACGGCAAACACATGGAGGCGTCGGAGCTGAGCGATTTGTATGCCTATTTGAAGTCGTTCGCGCCCAAGAAAAACAAGTGGCGGTTCAAATAAACATGATGAGGAAAAATGGTGTCTGAAATAAGAATAGTCAAATCGATGCTCGGCGTGTCTCTCGCCGCTCTCACAATATTCCTGTTCGCAGGGACTTCCAAGCCCAGCGGCACAGGTAGCGAGCTGGCCGCAGGGCGTGCTGATGCAGCCTCGATTGTTGGCGTTGTGAAGTTTCCTGACGACTATCCGGAGCGTGAAAAGATCACCGTCACCAAGGACCAGGCAACCTGCGGCGCGTTTAAATACGGCGAGAGGTTCGTAGTATCTGACATCAACCACGGCCTGAAAAACGTGGTGGTAACGGTACAAGGCGCTCGCGGCAAGATCAAAGCACCCGATGCCCCCGTTACTCTCGATCAAACCAAGTGTCAGTATACTCCACACGTTCAGGCGGTCCCGGTTGGTAGCGACCTGAATATTTTGAACAATGATGGTCTGTTGCACAACGTCCACGCTTACTTTGATGGTACGGAGCCCAAGAACACGGTATTTAATAAGGCTCAACCCAAATTCTTGAAAAAGATTTCACAGAAACTGGACAAGGCAGGCGTCTACCATTTCAAATGTGACGTTCATGACCACATGAGCGCGTACATCGTCGTGATGGATAATCCCTATTACGCTGTCACCAATGAAATGGGCGAGTTCTCTATTCCCAAGCTCCGACCCGGGTCCTACAAAGTGCAGGCTTGGCATGAAATCTTAGGTACGCTCGAAAGGGAAGTGACGGTTGAGGCGGGGAAGTCCTCAGAGGTAGTGTTCGACATTCTGCCAAACTAGTCCATCCTGCTTGATGAAATCTTGTCAATCCGTTCTGTTTTTTGTTCTACCAGCAGTATCGCTACTTCTGTTCGGGTGCCCGCCTGAAACTTACGCAGGCGCCTGGACTCTGAAGCGAGGGCAGTTATCGGTCAAATCAACCCTGCTTTACCAGAATACCAGCGAGCGCTACTACTCAGCCAATACTCCGTGTCCTCTGGGGGAGAGCTGCACCAGGTCGGGTCAGCGGGTCAGCTTTCCTTTTGATGGCGAGAGCCGGCTGACTGCACTCTTTTTTGACGTGAACTACGGCATACTTGACCGCCTGCAACTCGGCCTGCAAATTCCCTATTTCGACATTCAGTTTACCGATATTCCCGATCCAACTCGGCCCGGAACAAGCGAGATTGGAGATACTCGCTTTGGCGCAAAATATTTGGTTTTCAAAGCGCCATTTGTCACTGCGGTTGAAGTGCAGGCAAAGGCCCCGACCGGCTTCTTCAACAGGGATGCCGAAATCGTGCCCGTAGGTGATGGGCAATGGGATCTAGATGTCAGCTTGCAGTTTGGCAAATCCCTCTGGCCGATCCGCGGTTATGTCAACCTCGAGGCCGGCCACAGGACTCGCTTCGCGCCCGACCTGGACAAGGCAAATGTTCAGCCCGGCGACGAGTTGTTTTGGTCTGCGGAAGCGGGCTACACATTCCTTCCTGAGAAGTTTGGCGCCAAGGGTGCGCTGTCCGGCCTGAGTGGCGGCAAGTTTAAGGCACTCCAAGCTGACGGCGGGTTTGAAATAGCAGATTCCGAGCGTGAGGCGGTCAATCTGGAGGTTGGACTCTGGTGGCGCTGGCAGCGCGCACTGTCAGTAGAAGCATCAGTTACGAAGAGCCTGTCGGGCAAGAACTTTCCGGCTGGCGAAGTATTTGGTATCGGCGTCGCCTACCTGTTTTCCTTCTAAGCCCCTTATTTTGAGAGTATGATGCTGCCGCCAAAAGTCGTGGCATGGGACGTATTGCGGCCGGTTAGCACCTGGTCAAATTCGAATGCCAGGTTGACATTCGGGGAAAGCCTGTAAATGAATTGCAGTTGGGCTTTCATGAAATCTTCGACAGCACCGGTACCCACAAAGTTCACGATTCTGCCATCGACAATCCTGAAATTCCTCTGCGCTTGATCCTCAGATATGCTCCTGACGCCATGAATTTTTCCTATGAGCAGGTATTCCTTTGTCAGGTTCACTCCGAGTTCAACGGAGAAAGGAATTTCATCGACCGGCGCCTTGGAGCGGGCACGATAACCTGCCTCCAGGTTGAGATAGCCAGAATGATTGAAGAGCGACTTGCCGGCCAGGATGCGCAGGTCATAATCCGTTTGTCCGTCACCGAGAGGCGGCGCCGACTCCAACTCGTCACCCAGGCTGGTTTCGTAGCCGGTCGCCAGTTTAAGGGTGCTTTCAATGGAAACGACCCACGGTTGAGCCGCAAGTCGATAGCGCAAGCCGAATTGCAGGTCGGCAACTCCGGAGCTTGATTTCCGGCAATCTTCCACCGCGCAATCAAAGGTGATTCTTTTTACCGGCAGGCTTGCTAGGACAGTCATGTTGTCCGACAACCCGTACTCCAGATAGCTGTACACGCTGACATCGACAACCCGACCCAGGTTGGACAGCTTTTCGCGGTCGCCACTCAGCAGATATTGTGAGGTTGATTCAAAGCGGAGCATGCCTAGTTTGATGAAGAGCCCGCCTTTCTTCTGTGTCCAGGCGCCAGCGTGTGCGGCTTGAATCTGCAGTGCGATCAGGTTTAGGACAATCAACAGCGTCGTTTTCATGAATTCCCTTGTGCTAAGTGTTTTGTCAATGGGGTTTAGACTCAATCAACAACATTTATCCCGGTTTCCTTCCCGCGAAGCGGATTCCCCCCTCGGGGAATATCCGGGAGTCGCCTGCGTGTTCTCGTTGATGTAACAGGCCGATAGATTTCGAATCCGAAGCAGAGAGTGTCCCATGTTTTTGCAGCGCATTCTTCCCCTTTTTCTTGTTATCCTATTTGGTTTCGCTGGCTGTTCAGGTGATAAGGAGCGTCCACTCACCGGTCCCGCTTCCGGCGATATCGATCCGGACCCCGTCGGTGATGGAGGAGGTGGCGGTGGTGGTGACGATGATGGTCCCCCGGATGTGCCTGCAAATGACACCAGTGGTTTCAAGGGAACCTGGGATATTAGCCGCGGCGACGTAGCGCTCGGGTGCTCCTTCGGCCTGGACTGCATTCCTTCCATCGACTCCCCGAGATTTGTTTCTTTGCAGTCCGCAAATTTCATGAGGGACGACGAGATTGTCTATGGACTGGTGGTCGATGGCGAGGCCCGTGCCTTTCCGGAAAAAATTCTTGACTGGCACGAGATCGTGAATCTGGAGTTTGGATTCAAGCTGGTAACCCTGAGCTACTGCCCACTCACTGGGTCAGCGATCGCCATGTTGCCGCCGGGCGACGATGAAGGACTCAGTCGCACATTTGGCGTCTCCGGGTTCCTGTACAACAACAACTTGCTCCCGTACGACCGGGCTACCGCCAGCGCCTGGTCTCAGATGTACATGCGCTGCGTGAATGGCGTTCTGCGCGGTGTTCACATGCGCACCGTTCCGCTCCTTGAGACCTCATGGGCGGGCTGGAAGAAGATGTTCCCGGGCTCCACGGTGCTCACCGACGACACGGGTTTTAACCGAAACTACGACGCCTTTCCCTATGGCAACTATCGTGAAGTTGAAGATACGCTCTTCCCGCTGACCAAGGAAGATCGGCGTCTCTTTTTCAAGGAGAGAGTACACGGCATCGTGACTGATCGGGATGCTCTGATTGCCAAGACCTACCGCTTTAATCTATTTGAGAATGGCGTGCGAGCGGTCAATGATGAGGTCGATGGCCAGCCTGTCGTGGTCGCTGGCGCGAAATTCGCTGACCTCTATTTGAGCTATTTTCGCACCTTGTTTGATGGCACGGTGCTGACCTTTGAGACGAGGACCGAGTCGCCTTCGATCTATCCGTTCGACTTGGTCGATAATGAGGGAACAGTCTGGAACATTCTTGGCGAGGCGGTCTCCGGCCCGCGCACGGGGCAGAAACTTAGACCAACTGTTTCCTACAATGCGTATTGGTTTTCTTGGGGTTCTCTTTATCCCGATGTTCCGATTTTCGAATAGCTCTATCGATTACACATTCCTGCTGCGCCGGCGGGCCTGCCCGAAATTGTCTGGGGCGGGCCCGTAGAGTCGAACTTAGCAGGCCAATATTTCAACCTGCAGTTCGCTAATGCTTCCCTCCAATCTCCCGCACTCCGGTCGGCGTTTACTCATCCAAAAAGAATTGACAAAAACTCGAATATTCTCTATCTTAACGCCGTTTGTACAGTCAGACACATGCAGATTGAGAATCCAGGATGTTCAAGCGCGTTACTGTTATTGTTAATCCGATTTCCGGCAACCACCGGGACCGTCAATACGTCGTTGACATGGTGCAGCGTCGGCTTTCATCTTCGGGCGGTGAGTGCAACGTCGTAACCACAGCGGCTCGTGGCGATGCAACCACACTTGCCCATCAGGCCGTTAGCGAAAAACGGGATCTCGTGGTCGTTCTTGGTGGTGACGGTACTCTGAACGAAGTTGCAACAGGCCTGGTCAAGTCAGAGGTTCCGCTGGCGGTGATTCCCATGGGTTCCGGCAATGGCTTCGCTCGTAGCCTTGGTGTGCCGAACGATCCGCACAAGGCATGTGAGGTGATTTTTGACGGCAAGGTGGCCTCCATAGATGTCGGCCGGGTGAATGAGCAATACTTCTTTTTGGTGGCTGGTGTTGGCTTCGACGCGGTCGTTGGTGAAAAGTTTGATAGACTCAAAACCCGCGGTCCGCTTTCCTACTTTTCCGTCGGCGCCCGGGAGTTCCTTGCCTACCGGCCGAAGCCGATCCAGGTGACGATGAACGGCAAGACTATTGGCATGGCCCCGTTTGTAATTGCGGTGGCAAATGGTGAACAGTATGGCAACAATGCGATTATTGCCCCCGGCGCTAAGATGAATGACGGTTTGTTCAACATCTCAGTGGTGCATCAGTTCACTCTATTCAATTTGGTGACGCAATTCAGGAGGCTCTTCACCGGCAATCTTCGCAAGTACCGGCATGCGTCTTTCGATTCCGCGGACCGCGTGAAAATCAGCCGCCAGACGGATGGCGTTATCAATGTCGATGGCGAACCGGTACATGAGCAAGCAGATCTGCATCTCTCACTGCTGCCGAAGAGCCTGAAAGTGATTGCCCCCAACAATAGCGCAGGACTGACCTAGATGAATTCGGTTATCATTTTCGCAAAATATCCGCGGGCCGGCAAGGTGAAGACCCGTCTCGGTGCAACGATTGGCCTCCAGTTGTCGGCAGATTTCTATAGCATTTTTCTGCGGCAAACCCTTGCTTTCGCAAGCGGTCATGATTCTCATAAGGTATTTGTGGCCTATGAGCCGCCGGATAAAGAACAGGAATTTGCTGCGATGCTGCCCCCGGGTTGCGCCATGTTTCCGCAGACCGGGACGGATTTGGGCCAGAGACTTGCGAACGCATTTGAAACAGCCTTTACGGCAGGCGCCGACCGGGTGTTGGCTTTGGGCAGCGACAGCCCGACCTTGCCACCGGCATCCATCGAGCAGGGTTTCTCCCGTCTGAACGATTCCGATCTTGTGATTGGCCCTGCCGAAGACGGTGGCTACTACCTCATTGGCTCAAAGACGTTTTGTCCGGAACTGTTTCGTGGTATCGAGTGGAGTTCTCAGTCTGTTCTCGAAAGCACACTTGCGATCGCCGCGAAAATGAACTTGACTGCGGCGTTGCTTGAGAGCTGGTACGATGTCGATGATGTCGAGACCCTGCGCTGGGCCGCTCGCGATGACGTCAGTGGGCAGATCGCGGCGTTGCTGCCACAACTCCCCGATGGCGCCTGACCCGCAATGATAGTTGCTGCCCATCAGCCGTGTTATCTCCCGGCGATTTCATTTTTTCAAAAGCTCGCGCTGGCCGATGTGTTTGTGCTCGCGGATGACTACCAGTTTTCTAAGCATGCTGCCACCAATCGGACACGCATAAAGACGACGGATGGAGCGAGCTGGCTGACGGTACCTGTGCTGACTCGATCCCGCGGGGGACAAAAGATTCGAGATGTGGAGTTCAATTGCTCCAGCAAGTGGCAGGAGAAACATTGGCGGACTTTGGGCGTCAACCACATTTACGCTGCCTATTTTGAGCAGTATGCCGACGCCCTGCAACGGATTTACGCGAGACCGTGGAAGCGCCTGCTGGACCTGAACTTGGAATTGCTTGAGTTTGCTTGCAAGGCCCTCCACCTGGAAACCTCAATTTCGCTGAGTTCGGAGTTGGAGGTAACAGGCGGGGGCCATGAAAAACTGCTCAACATCATTTCTGCTGCCGGGGGTACCGATTACCTCGCCGGAGAGGAGTTGCGCGGCTACCTTCGGCCCACGGATTTTGTTCAACGAGGTGTTCAGTTGCAATACTGCGAACTCGAGTCTCCGCGTTACCACCAGCAGTTTGGGCCTTTCATTGCTGACTTGTCGATACTCGATCTGCTCGTAAATGAAGGGCCGGACAGCTCTTCGATTCTTCTATCTAATCGTGCGGCGACTGGCTCAGCCGACGCAGTAGCACATAGGGAAAGTATATGAAAATTCTCGTCATTATCCCTGCATACAACGAATGCGCCTCTATTGGGCACGTCCTGAGCGATATTCCGCTCGATCTCGTGTCCGAGGTCATTGTTGTTGACAACGGCTCGACAGATGATACCGCCATGCTTGCTGAAGCTGGTGGCGCAACTGTGGTGTCAGAACCACAGCGCGGCTACGGCAAAGCCTGCCTTACCGGGATAGACTACGCCCGAACCCGAAATCCCGAAGCTATCGTTTTTTTGGATGGAGACTACAGCGATTTCCCGGGAGAAATGGTTCAGTTGGTTGAAAAATTGGTAGAGGGCTTCGATCTGGTTATCGGGTCTCGTGCGCTTGGCGACGCCGAAAAAGGCGCTTTACTGCCGCAAGCGCGATGGGGGAACTGGTTGGCAGTGAGCCTGGTCAAGCTTCTCTTTGGTTACCAGTACTCGGACCTGGGGCCGTTCCGTGCAATCTCATGGCAAAAACTCGAAGAGCTTGGCATGGTTGATGAGAATTTTGGCTGGACGATTGAAATGCAGGTTAAAGCCGTGCGCAAAGGATTGCGTATCGCTGAGGTGCCGGTGAGCTATCGCAAGAGAATCGGGGTTTCGAAGGTGACCGGCACGCTGTCCGGCACCATCCAGGCTGGCTACAAGATTCTGTACACGATCTTCCGGTACTCTCTGACCAAATAAACAGGCTAGGTGGATGGTTCGTCTGCCTGCTCGGTGACGCTTTTCGGCTTGCCCTCTGAGCTGGATGTCTGCGTTTTGCCAATCCAGGAAATGCAGTTCCGGCCGTCGGATTTTGCCGAGTAGAGCGCCGAGTCCGCCAGTTCTACCAGGGTTTGCTGGGCTGTCGCATCTTGAGGAAAAGCTGCAAGCCCGACTGAGATGGTTAGTTTCCCGCCGGGTTGTGTTTCCTCATGGTCAAATCGTTCCCGTTCAACGCGTTTGCACAATTTAGTGGCAGCTTTCTTGGCTTGCTCTTTTGACGTCTCCGGCAGCAGAATAACGAACTCTTCACCGCCATACCTGGCGACGATGTCCGGCTTTCGCATAATTTTCGTAAGCAATGCCGCCACTTGCCGAAGCGCTTTGTCCCCCTCGACATGACCATGGTTGTCGTTAAAGGATTTGAAGAAATCAACATCCAGCATGATGATTGCCAGCGGCCGCGCATAACGTTGGCAGCGGTCCCACTCACGCTCAAAGGCCAGGTTGAAGTAACGTCGATTGTATGCTCCCGTCAGTTCATCCTGAAAGGATAATGTCCTCGCTCGCTCATAGGTTTGAATTTTGTCGGTTACCACGGCCAGCAGGCCTGCAATTTTTTCGAATGTGGCCTGCTCTTCGATGGCAAACGAACAACGGCCTTTGCGACAGAGCGCCATGACACCGATTTTCCTGCCATCTCTGGCAACCAGAGGAACGCAGAGCAGGGATGCAAGCCTGTGGGCAACTCTAACCTCATCCATGCGCACTGTCTTGCGAGTGGCAAGGCTGCTTTTCATATGCTGAATGGTTGTTGCCGGCAGGCCTTTCTGGAGAAGACCAAACGCCTTTGCCAGCATGAGTCCACCGGCTTCATCAACGAGGGTCAGTCTCATGCCGTCGAGGTCGAAGGAGTCTCTGAATCGATCTTTTGTGAACGTTAGTACGTCGTCAAATTCAAAGAAAGTGCTCAAAGCAAACGCAAATTCGTAAACGGTCTGCATCTGGGCAAAGCTCGACTGCAGGGCTTCGTACGCATGTTCTACGTCGGAGAATTGCTGTTCGATGGAGTGCAGTCGGGATTGCAGGTTTTCGGTATCGCTGGCCATAGGGCAGGATAGAGGCGGGGTCGGTCTATTTGACTTGTTCGCTGCTCTTTGAGGCGGTGTCCTTGGGGCTACCGCTCTCGGCAACCATGGTGATGTACTTGACCATCGCGTTGTACTTGTTTGTCAGTGATTCGGCCGCGTTTACACGTATTTCAACATTATGGAAGGGCGACTTCTCAGTGTTGGCGAAACACACCTTTATGGGTGCACTGCTGAGGTTGAACAACACAATGATGAAAATGTCAAACCTCAGGGTCAGGTCAAGGGCCAGGTCAAAGTCGGATTTTTGTAGGAGTTGGCGCATGGATGATTTCGGTAGTCCCGTAAAATTCAAATCCTCTTTCGAATACGGCAGGATTTCCACCTTGAGCTTGCTGTCAATGAAATTCACCATCTCCAGCTTGCTGATCACCGTTATCCGCCAGTCAGGCCGCAGTTTGCGTAGCCGCTCAAGAGATTTCAGAGCCGCTCCGAACTGCTCCACTTTCTTGGGCAGGTAGATGAGTACTTTCTTCGTCTGCGCCAGATGATCGCAGATATCGATCGTGGGATGCTGCGCAAACCACTTGTAGCGAAGTCGAAGAAATGTCCCAATTATTCTTGTTATGACCATAATCAATAGTCTTTACACGACCCTGTCTGTTTTGCGGAAATCAGGCTACAATATAATCAATAAATGAGCGCACTGCAACACAAAAGGCGAATTCATCCCGCTTATCGGAGCTGCAAGTCCAATTGCGCGGAGAAGCGTCTATCGAGATTTCCGATAATGGCGTCTCTTCCGCTGCCTATCGTGGTTTCTCCTTCCTTAAACAACTCCGAATACTTGGCGTAGAGCGCGACGCTCTTGACCGGATGATATTTCAGCAAGACGTACCATCGCGTGCCCTGGTCAAATAGCGCCCGGTTGGTGACCAGCCCGGGAAGATCATTTTCATATTGATAGACACGCGAGTCGAACGATTTGGTGTCAAAAAAGGTCAGGCGGGCGGCGAGCGCGATTTTGGGAGATGGATTGAACCGGAGATCCTGATACAGAAGAAAGCCTGTTTCTGATTGGTCGTCCAGATCGCGGCCAAATCCCGTATACGTAATCCGTGTTGCTTCTACGCGACCGCGCACGCGGATTTCTTTCGAAAGACGATAGTCGAATTGCAGTCGGATCTGCCTTTGAGTTCGGACGACAAGCTCTTCGACGCCTACCGCCTGGTCGGCCGGGAAATCTTGGACTTCTTCCCGGGACTTTTGCCTGACCCGCAGACCGAGCATGAGATCGCGATTGAATTTCTGTTCTAGCAGCGCCATGAAGTCGTTTCCATGCAATGGGAGTGGCTGCAGATAGGTGCGCCAGGGAAACGCATAGACATCGTAGTACGCGTTCACAGTAGTCGTTTTGGATGCATGGAACTGGAGGCCGAGATACGCCCCGCGCTCATTCTGCGTTGCGCCGCCCTGTTCCCCAAATGCAAATCCGTGCAGGTTCTGGAAGTCGCGCTGGTAGTCGCGAACCAGAATAGCCAGCCGTATCCGTTGCAGCTCGAGAGTAGCGCCGCTGATCAAGGCTATTCCCCCGCTTCGTGAACGTGCCGCTTCGCCGAAGAATCCCATGCCGGCGTGCTCATAGCGCCAGTCAAATCCCGCGACATGGTTGCGGTCGCCGCGTAGCTTGAAATGATTTCGCTCGAAATCGGGATCGGCGAGCCTCTTGCTGTAAGTTGACCCATAAGCAGTGGCGCCAAGCCGCAGCCTTCGAAACGGTCCTGCTTCGATGCGGCCACCGACAATCGTCTCCTCGACGACATCCTTCATGGCGAGTTCGTTCGCATTTCTGTGGAAGCCGCTCGTTCCCAGGCTTCTGATGTCTTCTTCGGAAAGTGGCGTGGCGTCGATGGAACTTTTTGATGTGAAAAGATGGAGGCCCAGCCTGCCGACCGCGATTCTTGCCGCTATGCCGTGCAACGCTGCGTTTTCATCAACACTCAAATAACCCCTCATGCCGCGCGCTCGTTTTCTTACAGGATGCACGGGGTTTGAGCCTTTTGAAAAGCCATAGGGCCCCCAGAGCACTAGCCCCTGTCCGACCTGCATTTGAAAGTCCCCGATCAGCAGTTCCGCGCCCTGCGTGAGTTTGGCCCGGACAAAGAAGAGTGCGAGGTCATCCAGCCGTTTTTCACCGGCATCCTTTTCCAGAAGAATGCCAGCGCTAACCCTGTCAGCAAGATTGAACTTGCCACGATTGTATATTTTTTCGCTGCCACTCGCGTAAGACCCGTCCTGGTATCCGGTGGGTTCGTCGCGCCGGCCGGAAGCTCTTGAGCGCCAGCTCGCGCGAACCCGGCGTTTTGCGTCCAGCCGTTTTGGCGCAACGACCAGGACAGTTCGCAGGTATTCAAACAGTGATGAATTGATCTCAGGAAGTTCTTCCAGTTGCCGGACTGACCGGAACTTGCCTTTTTCTTTTCGAAACTGCAGGATGGCATCGAGTACATTCGATGCAAGGTTCGGAATCATCTCCAGCTTTTGCTTGCTTGCGCGGTTGAGGTCAAGTGGCTGGTCGCGCAGGGCTGAGATTTGCTCAAGCAGTTGAGATTGTTCAGAATCATCCTCTTCCGCCTCCAGCAACTTCTCCTCGAAGTTTTGCTGGGCAGGCAAGACAGCAGGCCCGCACGTGGCCAGGCAGACACCCAGCAAAGCGCAGTGAGCTAAAGAGGGGCGGGAGATCGGGCGCTTCATTGTTCGGCTCCATCGGACTTGGTCGCTTGGCCAGCCGGGCGCACACCACCGAATCTGAATGTCAGCGATAGCTGGTGCGTTGCGCCAAGGTCGTTGTGCGTGAAGAAAGCGTAGTCCAGAATAAACGGTTTGAGATCGAGCCCAAAGCCTGCCGTGAGACGATCCGGGTGATTGGCCATGCCTGCGCGGACAGCGAGCTGCTGCAAGGCCCGATATTCAACGCCAAACCGGACCTCCTCGTCGAACCTTACATCTTTGAAAATTTCCAGCGCGAGCACAAGTTCGGGCGTGGCGGCAAGCGCAACTCCACTGCGCAGAATTTGCGGCATCTGCTCGTCGCTGCCGAACTGTGACCGGCCGACGTTTTGCGCACTGGCCCCCCAGCTGAATTTGGTACTCAGAGGCATCAGGAGTCCAAGCTCCAGGCCCACGCTGCTACTGGAGCCATAGCCATCTATTTTGAGCCTTTTGTAGCGCACGCCAATGCCGTAGTACAATCGCCGTTTGTACTGCTGACTCCAGGCAAGCGTCAGAGCTTGTTCGGAATAGCTGCCGTTGCTCAGTGTGGTTAAACCCAGGCTCGCGCGGTAGTCTCGGATGGGCACACTTGCGGCCAGCGTGCCCCAGTTGACGTCTTCCAGCCCAAACGGCTTCTGGTAGAATATCGCGACCTCTGTACCAGAAAGCTGATTCAGGCCGCCGGGGTTGTGGAAGACAGCTTCGGCCGTGTTGGCAAGCGCCACATAGGTGCCTGCCATTGCGATTGCCCGGGCGCCGGTGGGCAGATCGCTTGCATTTCCTGATGTGAAATTTGCCACCAAGATGACGGCGAGCCAGAATGTCGATGTTGTCGATGGGTGCTTGGTGTGTGGCGTGTCGGGGACTTGTAACAACCGTGGAGACCAAAGGCATGATGCTTTCATGCTCACCTCCTCACTAGATGAGAGACTTTCATCCGATTTCAGTGTAGAAATGAATACAAAAATCGTCGCTAAGAGTCAAGAGAAATGATTTCCGCTTGACAAGTCCTGCAATTATGGCTACCTTTTGCGAGGCTTTTCATCAGATGATAAACCAAACCGGGGAGAACATCCGTGTTAGACTTAAAGCTCCCGAACCGATTTCCAGCTCTCTGGTACCCTCTGTGTCTGGTTCTTTTGAGCGTGCCGTGCGTGGTCCAGGCTGGCAGTGTGAAGGCGAAAGTGCAAGCGATTATCGACAAGCTTCCGGAGGACAAGGAGCAAAAGATGCAGGGGTTTGCTGACGCCGTCCAGGAGTACATTGAAGACGTCGAATGGCTCGAAGAAGATGATCGAATGCCGCTCGAGCTTTCTATCCAGCTTTTTCTCTCTGAAAGCCTTTCGAACGTTGAGGACCGCTACAATTGTGAGTTTCTCATTTCAAGCTCGGATGTGCAGTATTTTGATCGACGTGTCAGGTTTCCGTTCGAGCCGACGGATCTGTTGGTGTACAGCGAGCAGTCCGTCGAACCCCTGACGGGCGTTTTGAATTTCTATATCAATATGGTCCTCGGCAGCGAGATGGACAAAGTGCGTGGCATGGGTGGAGACATATATTACAAACGCGCGCTTAATTTCGGAGCGCTGGGCAAGTTTGTGAGAACAGAATTCAGTGCCGGCTGGACTCAGCGCGTGGAATTGATCAACCGTGTTTTTCGCAAGCCATTCATGCGCTTTCGGGAAATGAAAGATTACTACTTTTACGGGCTTTACGTCCTGGAAGAAGAAAACAACAAAAAGGATGCGCGCGCCAACTTTATTTCTGCGCTAGATATCATCGAGGAAGTGATGGAGACCAAAGGCAACCTGATGGAGGAGCCGCAGCAGTTCCTGAACTCACACTATACCGAAATTGTCGATCTATTCAAAGACTACAGCCATCGGGATGACGTTTTCAAGAAGCTGATCAAACTCGATCCGGACCACCGTGATATTTACGAAAAGCACATCACCGACTCTTGACCGGTTCGGCCGCTAGGAACGAACATCGCTGGCCAAACTCATTCTTCTCCGTACATCTGAACCGTCACGGGCTGACTGTTTGTGCGGTAGCCGCGAAACATGCCAGCGGTGTTGAATGTCATTGCAATGTTACCGTTTTTGTCAATTGAGATAATCCCGCCCGCGCCCCCAAGTTTCGTCAGCTCACCATGGATCACTTCCTTGGCTGCATCCGCCAGAGCTTTATTCTGATAGAACATTCGGGCGTGAATATCATGTGCAACCAGAAGGCGCATGAAATATTCGCCCTGTCCTGTGCCCGAAACTGCGCATGTCGCGTTGTTGGCATAGGTGCCGGCGCCGATGATGGGAGAGTCTCCAACCCTCCCCCAGCGCTTGTTGGTCAGCCCGCCGGTTGATGTGCCTGCGGCCAGATTGCCCTGCTTGTCCAGAGCAGCGCAGCCGACAGTGCCTTTTTCCGTACTCGCAGCCTTTGCCGGCGTGCCTGCTTCAGATGCAGCTTTGTTCAGACTGTCCTGTTTGGCAATCGTGCGCTGCAGGCTTTTCCACCTTCTGTCTGTGAAGAAATAGTAATTTGAAACTTTCTCGATGCCGTGTTCGGCGCCGAATTCTTCAGCACCGGCTCCTACCAACATCACATGCGGAGAGTTCTCGAGAACGAGTCGCGCCAGGCTGATTGGGTTTTTGATATGCTTGATACTTGCCACGGCCCCTGCATTCAGCGTGCGTCCGTCCATGATGGAGGCATCCATCTCGTTGGTGCCGTCGTTGCTGAAAACCGCACCCTTGCCGGCGTTGAACAGGGGCGAGTCTTCCATGATGTTGATGGTAGTTTCGACGGCGTCGAAACTGCTGCCACCACCTTCAAGGATGGCATAGCCTGCCTCAATCGCTTCCTGAAGTTTCGCCTGATAGGCCGCTTCTCTTTCCGGTGTGATTCTGTCTTTTGAAATGCTGCCCGCTCCGCCATGGATAACCAGGCCGAACGGTCGCGCGGTTTCGGCGTCTTGCGCACGACCTGTCTTCACCGCAAACAGGACGACCGCGGCCAGAATGGGGAAAACTATTGACCATCTCAGGGTGGTCCTCAGCGAGTCGATATTCAGACATGTCTTGCGCATGTGTTTGTCCTTTGAACATGAGTATTGCAGAAAGCGGGAAGGGTTGTTTTGTGCGTGCTGTTGAATGTAACGAACTGCGCTTCGAGTGTCAAGCGCAGGAACAATTTTTTGTTGGATTTGTACCAGAATTATGATATATTTAAATCTTTCAATCAGGGAGATTTGCTTGAAAATGGTTCGGATGAGCAGATTGATGCAAACACTTTTTTGCGGGCTTACTACTGCCTGCGTTCTCTCTTTCTTCAGTGTCGCCGGGGCGCAATCCAATGATGAAGGGAGTTACCATCCCAAGGCCGCCGATCTGGTGATTCAAGGCTCGGTTTTTGAGCTTAATGGAGAATTTGAAAAAGCGCTGAACGCATTCAACGAGGCGCTCATCTACGAGCCCAACTCAGCCTCGATTGCCTTTGCGGTTGCCAAAGATTATGTCAGGCTGGGCAAGCTCGAGACGGCGATTCAGATGCTCAAGCGCAGCGTGTCCGTAGACGGCGATTTTGTCGAGAGTCGAAGACTTCTGGCCACCATTTACCATCGCAAAAATCAGACTGAGTCTGCCAAGAAGCAATATCTTGAAATCGTCAGAATTGATCCCGAGAATATCGATGCCCACCTCAATCTTGGAGCAATCTATCTCGCGGACAAAGAGCCGCGGAAAGCGGCCGAGCATTACAGCCGCCTGGTCGAAATGGAGCAGGCAAACAGCGAAATTCAATTTCAACTGGGCAATCTCTACTTTCAGAACAAGGAACTCGAGCTTGCGCTGGAGACATTCCAGGGCTTCACCCAATCATTTCCTGAGCTTGAGCAGGGTTACCTGGCCATCGGTGCTGTGCTGATTGCGAAGAACGACACCTTGGCTGCGATTAACTGGTACGAGAAAACCTACCGGGAAAATCAGGAGTTCAATGCAGTCAGAGATGAGCTTGCCAACACCTTCGTCGTGAAAAAAAACTGGGACGCAGCCATTAAGCTTTACACCGATGCCGTCGCAGTCGATACCACGGATATCTTGTCACAGTTGCGTCTCGGCGAACTCTATCTCGCAATGGGAGACACGACGCATGCGGTCTCTGTGCTTGAGCGGCTGACGGAAATCGACCCGAGGGAATGGCGAAGTTACTACCGTCTTGGGCAAATCTACCTGAGTGACAATCGGTTTGATGAGAGTATTCCGTATTTCGAAAAGACGGTTGAGCTGAATAAATCGCTGGCTGATCCGTGGTTCAAGCTCGGCGCCGCATATGAGCAGAATGGCGCGTTCGACAAAGCAGAAAACAGCTACCGGCAAGCACAAAAGCTGGCCCCGCAATTTCCCTGGCTCAACTTTTATCTCGGCAATCTGCTGTTGCGACAAAACAAACTGGACGAGGCCATCGAATTCCTGTCCAGGTCGGTCGAGGGCGAGCCGGAGAATTCAGCCTTTATCAGCACTCTGGCTTCCGCCTATGATGCTGCCGAAAATCATGTCAAGAGTGAAGAGTATTACAAGCGCGCCCTTGAACACGACCCGGACAACCCGACCATTTTGAATAACTTCAGTTACAGCCTGGCCGAGCGCAGAGAGCGTCTTGACGAGGCGTTGGGCATGGCTACCAAGGCATTGGAAAAGGAGCCGGACAACGGTTCATTTCTTGATACCATGGGCTGGATCTACTATCAGCTTGATGACTATGATAAGGCTCTGGAATACATAAAGAAATCCGTCGAAGTGCGGGATAATTCTGCTGAAGTGTTCGAGCATCTTGGTGACGTCTATGACAAACTTGGCCACTCCCAGTTGGCGGTTCAATCCTGGCAACAAGCTCGTGAACGCGACCCCGAGCGTCAAAGCGTTCTCATAAAACTGGGGATCAACTAAATCAAAGCGACGATCGACCACAGGCTGCTGGTTGTCAGAAATCTCTTCCTGTGCTTTGGCTTTGCCGCCCCGTTACTCCAGTTGGCCGGCTGCGCAGCTACTTCCGGGAACCTTCCCAACCTTTCCAACAGAACTCCGAGCGAAATCCAATCCAGGGTGGCTCGCAATTTGGCTAAACTGTACAGCTTTGAAGGCCGTGCCCGCATCATTATTGAGCTTCCGGGGGAGGGATACAGCGGGACTTCTAAAGTCTACGTCAACCTGCCAGATTCTGTCTTTGTCAAGACCGAGGCGATTCTCGGCATCGATATCGGAGCACTGTTCCTGGACCGCCGGGTGTTCGGCGCTTACGCGCCAAGGGAGAACGTGCTCTACTACGGTGAGACCGACCGGCTGGATTTGCGCGATTTCCTGCAATTGGAAATCGAAACAGATGAGTTGGTGGAGAACCTCACCGGCCTGACACAGGTAGTCATTGACAGTTCTACCCGGTTGACCCTGGACGGCGACAAGTTCTTGATTACATGCCAGCTCGGTGATGAGCAGCAACTTTATTGGGTGGATGCCAGGAAGCCTGTTGTGACTCGGAGCGAGCGCAGAGGCCAGAATGGTGAGCTAATCCTTTCCAAAGAATACCGCCGATTCAAAATGAGCAAGGGCATTGTCTTGCCTCAGATCGTCAAGGTGACTCGGCCGGGCGCACGTGAACGGCTGACGATCTACTACACCAGCCAGAAGATTAACAAGGAAATCGATCCCGAGAAATTTCGGCTGAAGACAGCCAGCAATGCAAAACGTGTCTATTGGCGGGACGCTGAGCGAGTCAGGGACGAAAAGAGACAATCAAACTAATCCAAAAGAGCGCGAGAAAGTGAGCAATAAAGAGATTGATGTGTCCGTGGTTGTGCCTCTGTATAACGAAGAAGAGTCACTGCCCGAGCTCCACCGCCAAATCGCTGCTGTAGTTGAGACCGAAAAGCTGTCGGCCGAAATTATTTTTGTCGATGATGGCTCAACGGATACATCCATGGAAGTTCTAGCAAAATTGCATGAAAAAGACCCACGAATCCGGGTTTTCCAGTTCCGGAAAAACTATGGGAAATCTGCCGCACTGGCTCAGGGCTTTGGCCAGGCGCGTGGCCGGGTTATCGTCACCATGGACGCTGACTTGCAGGATGATCCGCTTGAGATTCCCAATCTGCTCGCTCAACTCGCGGATGGTTACGACCTGGTCTCCGGCTGGAAGAAGAATCGCAAAGACCCCTTTATCAAATGTTACACGTCGAAGATTTATAACGCCGTGACCTGTAAGTTGACCGGTCTGAAGCTGCATGACATCAACTGCGGCATCAAAGCCTACAGGCGAGAAGTGACTGATTCACTGAACATCTATGGCCAGTTGCACCGGTTCTTGCCGGTGCTGGCGCAGTGGGATGGATTCAAGGTCGGCGAAATGGTTGTGCGCCATCGCGCACGAAAATACGGCACGACCAAATTCGGGCTTTGGCGTTTCGCGGCTGGTTTCTTCGACCTCATCACTGTGCTCTTCATTACGCGGTACACAAGACGGCCACTGCATTTGTTTGGGTCGGTGGGACTTGTGTCTTTTATTTTCGGCTCCATTATCAGCATTTACCTGGCTATTGATCGTATATTCTTTGAGAAGTATTTGTCCGACCGCCCTCTCTTATTTCTCGGAATACTTAGTATCATCGTTGGCGTGCAATTTGTGTCAATTGGACTGCTTGGCGAGATGATCACGGAGAGCCGGAAGAGTCAGGTGGATTACTCGATTAAACGGACTTTGGGTTAACCAACACGAGGTTGGGCATGATTATTCGCAGCAAGGCCCCGCTCCGGCTTGGCATGGCCGGCGGCGGTACAGACGTTTCCCCGTACAGTGATGAGTTTGGTGGCTATGTGCTCAATGCCACCATCGATATGTACGCGTACTGCACCATCGAAACCACCGCCACTGATCACATCGAAATCCACGCCACCGACCGGGATGAGCATTTCGAATCACCCGCCATCAAACAACTCGAGGTGGATGGCGAGCTTATACTGCACAAAGGCGTTTATAACCACATTGTCAGAGAATTCAACGACGGCAAGCCTCTCTCATTCAAGATGACGACCTACTCCGACGCCCTCGCCGGTTCCGGACTCGGTTCATCTTCAACCATGGTTGTCGCTATTCTCAATGGGTTTGTGGAGTGGCTCAATTTGCCACTCGGCGACTACGACATCGCGCATCTTGCTTATGAAATCGAGCGCAACGATCTAGGCCTTTCCGGCGGCAAGCAGGATCAGTACGCCGCCACCTTTGGTGGCTTCAATTTTATGGAGTTTTATGAGGATGACCGTGTGATCGTGAATCCGCTACGCATCAAGCAGTGGATTGTCGATGAGCTTGAGACCTCGATGTTGCTTTACTTCACAGGTGTCTCGCGTGAGTCAGCGCACATCATTGATGAGCAGACTCGTAACGTTAACGAGAAGAAAAAGAAATCCGTTGAGGCGATGCACCAGTTGAAAGCGGACGCCCTGGTCATGAAAGAAGCTCTCCTGAAAGGGGAGATGAGCAAATTCTCGGAGAGCCTGAGCAAATCATGGGAAACGAAGAAGAACATGGCCCACACCATTACAAACCGTGAGATAGACGAAGTCTACCAGGCGGCGCGAGATGCCGGGGCTGTGGCTGGAAAAATCTCCGGCGCTGGCGGTGGCGGCTTTATGATGTTGATCGTTGATCCCGTGAAGAAAGTCAACGTAATTGAACGTCTGGAACAGTTCCGTGGCACTGTCTTCAAAATACATTTTACCAAGCAAGGCACGGTTCGGTGGACAATTCACGCATAGCCCCGATTCGCGGTCCAAGAGGGGGTTTCTGAGATTGGAAGCGGTCATTCTAGCGGGCGGATTCGGTACACGGTTGCGCGACGTGGTTGCGGACACGCCAAAACCGATGGCGCCGATCAACGACAAACCATTTCTAGAGTACCTGTTCGCCTATTTGTCTCGCCACGGTGTGACTTCAGCCATTCTCTCCACCGGGTATCTTCACGAAAAGATTGAGCAGCACTTTGGTTCATCCCACACTTCCATTCGAATTGGCTATTCACAAGAAATTGAGCCCTTGGGAACGGGTGGCGGCATCAAGCTGGCCCTCGCGCAGGCCGATTCCGAGCACGTGGTTGTTGTGAATGGGGATACCTTCTTTGATGTCGATTTAGGAGAGATGCTGACTAGCCATCTGAGCCTGAACGCTGATTTGACCATTGCGCTGAAGCCAATGCGAAACATTGAAAGGTATGGCGTTGTGCAGACCGCCGGCTCGCGGGTTGTGCGATTCGACGAAAAGCAGGCCACTGCTGTTGGGCAAATCAACGGCGGAGTCTACATCCTCAGGAAAACGCTGTTTGACGGTTTTGATTTGCCCGAAAATTTTTCTCTTGAAGAAGGTTTTCTGAAAAAGCATATTGAGTCGCTGCAAATTCGGGCCTTTGTCTCAGATTCCTATTTCATCGATATCGGCATTCCTGAAGACTACGCTCGTGCGCAAACGGAGCTTGTCCCGTATGCCTAAAGCTTTGTTTTTGGACCGCGATGGTGTCATCAACAAAGAGATCAACTACCTGTACCGCCAGGATGACTTCATCTTTCTTGACGGAATATTCGATGTCTGCCGGCATTTTCAGCGCCACGGGTTTCATCTCATTGTGGTCACCAACCAAGCCGGCATCGCTCGCGGCCTCTACACAGAACATGACTTCCATACCTTGACGGAATGGATGCTTGCAGAATTTCGAGCACAAAACGTTGACATCGAAAAAGTCTATTTTTGTCCCTATCACGCGGAAGCAGGAATCGGGCGATATCGACGCGAGTCATCTGACCGCAAGCCGAACCCAGGAATGCTCCTGAAGGCCCGAGATGAGTTCGACTTAAGTTTGCCAGACTCCTATCTGGTGGGTGACAAGGAGAGTGATATTGAGGCCGGAATCAATGCCGGCGTTGGCACGAACATCCTGCTCGCAACCGCGGCCGGCAGTCCGCCAAACACCCGGGCCAATCTCACTATTCACCAACTCAAAGATCTACCTGACCTGATTGATCTGAAATGAAGATCGCAATAGTCTCAACCGCCTATCCGCTTCGGGGTGGAATTGCGCAGTACACGGGCATTCTTTACAAGAAGTTGGCGGAACGGGGGCATCAGGTTAATGTCATCACCTTCAAGCGGCAGTACCCGAACCTGCTTTTTCCGGGTAAAACCCAGATGGAAATCAGCACCGACCCCTCGCTGCGAATTCCCTCTGAGCCCATTCTTGACTCCATCGGACCTTTTTCCTGGTGGCGAGTTGGCAAACGACTGAAAGAACTTCAGCCCGATCTTGTTGTCTTCAAGTTTTGGATGCCATTCTTCGCTCCGGCGTTTGGCTTCATTTGTAAGCTTGCCCGGAAGTTGAGTCAGGCTAGAATCTTGTACATTTGCGACAATGTTATCCCGCACGAAAAACGGCCCGGTGACATCAAGCTGACCCGCTTCGCATTCAAGCACGCCGACGCTTTTATCGTACAATCAGGCGTAGTCGAAAAGGATCTGCTGAGCCTGGTTCCAAATGCTCGCTACCGCATGATTCCGCATCCACTCTACGATATCTTTGGCCAGGCGGTGGACAAAATGGCCGCCAGAGCGACGCTAAACTTGACTGATGAACGCATTGTTCTTTTTTTCGGATACGTGCGTGCCTACAAAGGCCTCGATCTGATGTTGCGGGCCTTGCCCGTGATTCTGAAGCAGGTCAGGATTAAACTTCTGGTAGTTGGGGAATTCTACGAAGACGAAAGCAAGTACCGGGATTTGGCTGCGAGTCTGGGAGTCACCGATTCGATTCAGATTCATTCCGATTTTGTGCCAAACGCAGAAGTCAGTTCCTATTTTTCCGCGGCCGATGTTGTCGCGTTGCCGTACACATCAGCGACGCAGAGTGGCATTGTGCAGCTCGCTTATCATCTTGACCGGCCTTGCATTGTCACCGATGTCGGCGGCCTGGCTGAAGTCGTGGTCCATGAAAAAACCGGGTTTGTGGTTCCTCCCCGGGATCCTGGCGCGCTCGCCGCAGCGTTGGTTCGATTCTACCAGGAAAACAGAGCGCATGAGTTTTCAGAGAATGTGATGATTGAGAAAAAGAAATACTCATGGGAAGCTATGATCGATGGCGTGGAATGGGCGGCCTCCGGTCGCAGTGGCCGCAATGTTCCACCGCCTGACGGCAACTCACAATCGGGAGCATAGAATGAAAAGTCCCGACGGGAAAATCTCTATCGACGAGAGAATCTACCGCGAAATCGAACAGATTGTGTCCCACTCGGAACTGTTCGATTCCGTGGAAGACTACGTGAATGCCGTGTTGCGGGAATTGCTTGCCGGCGCGGACAACTCCGTCCCAAAAGATGACCCACAGCTCAGGGAGCGGTTGCGAGACTTGGGATATCTTTAGGTGCACGAGCTTAACAACATTATTTTCATCACCATCGATTCGCTACGGGCGGATCGGCTGGGTTGCTACGGCAACAGCCGCTCTCTCTCACCCAATCTCGATCGCCTGGCTACCTGCAGCATCAGATTCTCGCACGCCTTCAGCAATGGGCCGAATACGCCGCACGCTTTCCCGGCCATCATGTCCGGCCGAAGTGCGTTGGTTTCAGAAAAGCTCGGCTTGTTTGATGCCCCGGTGACTCTGGCCGAAATCCTGTCTGACGCTGGTTACAAAACTGCTGGTGTCAATGCTGCCAATCCCTATGTCTCGCGATATTTCAAGTACGACCGCGGTTTCGATAGTTTCGATGATTTCGTGGATTTTCAGATTCCTGCGCCGTCTGGCCGGAAAACTGCTGGCGGCGCCTCCCCGATTTCCAGCACCCATGCTGCTGCACGAATTGCCATTCCCGGCCTTGATGTCGAACGCTATCTTGTGTCTGAGTCATCAATTCATGCCAAAGCACAACTGGAAACGCAACTGAGTGCCTACACCGCTTCATTGCTGCAAGAGCTTGCGGGCTCCCCCTTCTTCCTCTGGCTCCACCTGATGGACACGCATTACCCTTATCTGCCGCAGCGGCAGGCTCAGGCAGCGCTGGGCATGGAGCCCATCATGAAAGACGAGAATTTCCGCCTGAACACGCGGCTACGTGAGCATCTGGATTTGAGCCCGGTGATGTTGGGCAAAGTGCAGGATCTTTACGACGCCACGGTCCTACAAGTCGATCAGAAAATCGGCGCAGTGCTGTCCTGCCTGCAACGGCAGGGGTTGTTCGATGATGCTTTGATTGTATGCACTGCCGACCATGGGGAGGAATTCATGGAACATGGCGACATGCAGCACAAATCCAAACTGTTCGACGAGTTGCTCCATGTACCGCTCTTGATAAAGCGACCCGGGCAAGTCCAGGGTGAAGTCACCTCCGACATCGTGAGTCTGTTGCGGATTTCACCGACCATTCTTCGACTTGCCGGCCTGGACAATGGACTTCAGCTCAGATCGTTATTCGACAGTGCCGGGCCTGGCATCTGGGCCAATGCCGCCCGTGGCGTGGATGGTGGGCCGCCAGCGGATGCACTGATGTTCCACACCGACCGTGTGCCGAAAGTCTACGCCTGCCGTACTGGCAATTGGAAGCTTATCTACGATACGGAAACACGCGAAATGCAACTCTATCATCTCATCGAGGACGCCATGGAGTTACAAGACGTGTTTGCCAGGGACAGAAAACATGTGGCCGCCCTCGAGGATGGTCTCATGCAACACGTTCGCGATCTGGAGTTTGTCCGAGTCCGGGATCAGGTTGCCCGGATTCAGGACTCGAGTCTTGGCGTTGACGACTCTTAGCCAGGAGATCCGGAACAATTCAGAGTGCAGAGTTGTTTAGTGCAGAGAGCTACCGCGGCGCTAAGACGCTGGCGCTCACGAGCAAACTTGCCGATATGAAAGATTATGAGTCATAAAAGAGTAGGGACATCGGTCACCGTCATATGCATTGTCGGCATGCTTTTCTTGAAGCTTCATGGAAGCATGCCGGAGTTTGGGGAACGAATAGATCGCGGCATTCTCGAACATGCTCCGATTCGCGAGGCCTCCGGCATTGCGGCCAGCCGCCAAAACGCGGATGTGCTCTGGACTCACAATGATTCCGATCGGGGTCCACGCATTTTTGCACTTTCTGCAACGGGCAAGCATCTGGCGGTTTACCGGCTGGCTGGGGCGAGTTGCCGGGATTGGGAGGACATTGCCATCGGAACCGGCCCCGCAGCAAACACGCAGTACATCTACATTGGCAATATTGGCGACAACCTGTCCCGCTATGATCTGAAATATATCTATCGTGTCCCCGAACCGGTTGTGCGGCAGCAAAGGGTGGAAGAGGAGATCACGCTCGGCAATGTCGAGACCATCACCTTTCGTTTCCCCGATGGCAATCGCGATGCCGAGACCCTGATGCTTGACCCGTCTACCCGGGATATATACATCGTCTCGAAGCGTGAAGAGCAGGTGCGAGTTTACGTTCTGCCTTTTCCGCAATCGATTTCGGAAGTATCGACCGCGGAAGCTGTGGCGACTCTTGATATGCTGAACGTCGTTGGCGGTGACATTTCTCCTTCTGGTGATGAACTGTTGCTCAAAACCTATGGTCATGTTTACTACTGGCAGCGATCCGCGGCCCAACCGTTGCGCGAGGTTTTTGCTCAACGGCCGATACGGGTGCCTTATATCCCGGAGCCCCAGGGTGAGGCTGTTTGCTGGGAGGCTAACGGCTCGGGCTATTTCACCACCAGCGAAGAGTTCGCCAGTCTACCGGCACACCTTTTCTACTACCCAAGACTCAACACGCCGGCAAACTAGCCGGCATTTTCACCGCGATAGATGGAGCAACTCACGTGATGTTTTTGCGCGCGCACAAACAAGGCCTGTTCTTGGCCACGGCAGGATTCCTGACGATTTTCGGCTTGGCCTGTTCTGATTCACCGACTTCACCAGGAGGCGGAGTACGCGGTCCGGTCCTGTCTGACAGCTCGAAACACTACACTTACAGAGTCGTGGAAGAGTTTCCGCACGATGCGGCCGCGTTCACTCAAGGCTTGGTAATCGATTCCGGGACGTTGTTCGAAGGCACAGGTTTGAACGGCAGTTCCAGTCTGCGCCGCGTGGATCTTGCAACCGGCGCAGTAGAGCAGCAAATCGACATTGCCTCTCAGTATTTCGGCGAGGGAATTGCGGTCTATAATGACAGGATTGTGCAGCTCACCTTTGTCAGCAACAAAGGTTTCATCTACGACAAGACGACGTTTGAGTCGCGCGGAGAGTTTTCCTACCCAACTCAGGGGTGGGGGTTGACGCACGACGGCGCCAGGTTTATCATGAGCGACGGTAGCGCGAATCTCTACTTTCTGGACTCGGAGTCGCTACAGCGAACAGGCGAAGTTGCCGTGCACGACGACACCGGCCCGGTAACGAGGCTCAACGAACTTGAATTCATCGAAGGCTTTGTTTTTGCAAACATTTGGTTCACTGACCTCATCGCCGTCATCAACCCGGAGACAGGCGAGGTTTCCGCCTACATCGATCTCACTGGATTGGCTGGCTCCATCGATCAGGGACAAGGCAACGTGCTCAACGGCATCGCCTTCGATGCTGACCAGAATCGGCTATACGTCACCGGCAAGCGCTGGCCTAAGCTATTTGAGATCGAGCTGATCCCTGACGGTCAACCCGCCCCGGTCGCACTTCAACGTGACTAAGAAGCGGCGAGAGCCTCAGATGTGTTTTCATGCCACGGCTCTGCCCCAAGCCTGGTTTCGCGATCTCTTACTATCAGCCAACCATTCAAGCAACACTGCCCTTCGTTTTGTTCGCAAAGAATTCTTTTGAATCTTGCCCTTGTTTGAGTATTTTAGTCCTGTTTTGAATCAGAGGCTAATTTGTGACCAACAAGTTCGATTACGTTATCTCTCACTTTTGCAGGATCTTCGGTCTCGTGCCCGGTGAGGTTGAAATAGGCTACGGCGATGATGCTGCGAAGATCAATATCCGGCGCGGCCGCGTCGCGTATTTCGAGACTCGACAGAAGCTCGCTCTGGATGCCGTGGTTCATAAACAGTGGGATGGTGTCACGATTCCGTTTCTTCTGGACACGGCGGATGCTGAGATTCTTGAGATTCGTGACGGTCGCGCTGAGATCAACTTTGACATCATTGCGTCCAGCTTTTTCATGCTAAGCGGCTGGCAGGAATATGCCTGCGATGTGCGCGACGAACACGGCCGCTTTCCCTTCGCGGAAAGCCTACAATCCCGTTTCAATCTTGTGGAAGTGCCGGTCGTCAACTACTACTTTGATATCCTGAAAACGGCGGTGGAGACGGTGTACAACAGAAAGCTGGCCCCAGCGCCATGGGGCGATCACAGCTTTGTCACATGCCTGACCCACGACATCGATAAGTGCCGGACTGGCTGGCTGGAGGGCGGCGCACAAGGACTCCGACGTTGGCGCCCATGGCCCTTGCTACGATTCGGTCTGCAAGCCTTGTTTGCAAAGGATGATTGGTTCAATTTCGAGACTATGCTTGATATTGAGAGGCGTTTCCAGGCGCACGCCTCCTATTATTTTCTCTGCCGAAAAGGAAAGGCGCGGGATGAAACGACTTCTGACTACGACATCGAAGATCCAAAATTCAGGCGTGTTTTCGAGTTGATTCAGCAGCAGGGCAGCGAGATTGGCGTACATGGCAGTTACGGCGCGCATGCAAGCATAGAGCAACTTGTGCAGGACATCATTCGCCTCAATCACAGCGCGCACGGCAATCGGTTTCACTACCTGATGTACGATGTTCGGAGCACCCCGCGCTTGCTGCATGAGGCAGGTTTCAAATACGACAGCACACTTGGGTTCTCCGAACACTTCGGTTTTCGAAACGGCATCTGCTTTCCGTTTTACCTTTACGACATCGAGAACGACCGGCCTCTGGACGTTCTTGAAATCCCCCTGCACTTGATGGACGGAACGCTGCAGAATCCCGCTTACATGGGCGTACCTCAGTCCGAGGTGTTGGAGCGAACCGCAGGCATGATTCAGGAGGTTAGAAAATTCGGCGGCTGCTTTACCATCTTGTGGCACAACACTCATTACTCGGAATGCAAGTACGCAGGCTGGCGGGACGTTCTTCTCGAACTCATGGAATATTGTCAGGCCCAGGGCAGTCCGTTTTTCAGCGGCAAGGAAATTTTCGAGTTGTATACTCGGGCATGAATAACATATTAAATAATCATCAGATTAGGGTTAAGGCTTGATATAGTGTTTTCGGTTTGCTTAATTGCCCGTGGCAAATTCATTTTAAAGTAATAAACACGCGAGAACAGGTCCATGGCTGGAACAACAAAAATTGCTCACATCGGTGGTGGTTACTGGGGAAAGAACATTGTTAGAAATTTGCATGATCTTGGCGTCCTGACGACAATTTGCGATACGAATCGGGACTCGCTGAGCCGCTACGCCAAACAATATCCGGAGGTCAACTGCGTTGAGCAGGTGCAGGATGTTTTGCAGGACGATTCCGTGACGGCAGTCTCCATCGCGACTCCTGCCGCGACTCATTTTACTCTGGTGCGTGAAGCGCTCAGTGCAGGCAAAGATGTCTTCGTGGAGAAGCCGTTGGCGCTGCGGCCGGAAGAGGGAGAAGAGCTTGCGCGGCTTGCGGACGCCAGCCAGCGGATACTCATGGTCGGCCACATTTTGCGCTACCATCCTGCCATTCTAAAAATCAAAGAAACGATTGACAGCGGCCTGCTGGGCCGGGTGGCCTATTGTTACTCCAACCGGCTCAACCTCGGCAAAGTACGCTCTGAAGAGAACATTCTTTGGAGTTTCGCACCGCATGACATTTCCGTTTTGAATTATCTCATGGGCGGACGGCCCGACCACGTAACCTCCTCCGGCGAGATTATTCTGCAGCCCGGCATTCACGATGTCACGCTGACTGTACTCAAATGGAAGAGCGGCGTGATGGCGAACATTCACGTGAGCTGGCTGCACCCCTTCAAAGAACACAAACTCGTGATTGTCGGCGACAAAGCCATGCTGGTGTTCGATGACACCAAACAGTCCGGCAAGCTGGAGCTTTATGAGCGCGGCATCGACTTTGTCAAAGGCCAGCCCGTCAAACGCGATGACGATGTTCAGATTGTTGACTACGAAGACAAAGAGCCGTTGAAGAGCGAGATGCAACACTTCATCGAATGTGTGCAAACGCGCAAGCGGCCAATCACGGATGCTCAGGAAGCGCTCGACGTGCTACGCGTGTTGCATGCAGCCCAGCAGTCTCTGGAATCGCAAACACAAACCGTTGTGATTCCGAAATCGGCTGCTACCTTTGCTCATCCCACCGCCGTGGTTGACGACGGCGCCGAGGTCGGCGATGGGACACGAATTTGGCATTTCTCGCATATCAGCTCAAATTCGAAAATCGGACGAAAATGCAGCCTGGGCCAGAATGTCTTTGTCGCGCCGAACGTCACGGTTGGCGATAATGTGAAAATTCAGAACAATGTCTCCTTGTACGAAGGCGTGATTTTGGAGAATGACACCTTTTGCGGCCCATCCATGGTGTTTACTAATGTCAAGACGCCACGCTCGGCATTCCCGCGCAACACGGCGGATGACTATCTGACAACGCATGTCAGACGCGGCGCCTCGATGGGCGCCAACTGCACGATTGTGTGTGGCGTGACCATCGGTGAGAATGCCTTCGTGGCGGCAGGCGCGGTGGTGACCAAGGATGTCAAATCCCATGCATTGATGGCTGGCGTGCCGGCCAAGCAGATCGGCTGGATGTGCGCTTGCGGCATCCGTCTGCAAACCGGCGAGCCGGCTTCGAACCAGTTGAAGTGCAAAGAGTGCGGCCGCGACTATTCCGTTGGGGAGGATGACCAGCTTGTTACAGTCTGATTCCGGGTTCGTGTTGATCTTTGTGACGCAGATCGCACCTTTGGTGGTTTGATTTGAAGAAAGTTCTCTTTATCACATACTATTTCCCACCTTCCGGCGGGCCTGGCGTGCAGCGGATTCTACGTTTTCTCAATGCCGTGCAGGACTTCGACTGGCGACCGCTTATTCTGACGGTCAAAGATGGAGACTATCCTGTCCGTGACGAATCTCTGCTGGCGAAGATTCCAGCCAGCGTTGAGGTGCTGCGGACAACCATACCCGAGCCTTATCGCCTCTATCGCAGGTTCACGAAACGCAATCAGGGTGAAGCCGTCGATTTGTCAACCCTTTCAGTCGATGATTCCGGTTCGAAATCACTGAAAGAGCGATTGGCTCTGTTTTTGCGAGATTGGTTTTTTATACCGGATCCGCGTGCCGGCTGGCTGCCCTTTGCCATCCGAGAGGGGCTCCGGATGCTGCGCGAAAATGAAATCGATCTTATCTTTTCATCCGGGCCTCCGAACACCGTCCATCTGGTCGCGTACTGGTTGAAGCGACTGAGCGGGAAACCTTGGGTCGCGGATTTTCGGGACCCCTGGTTCAAGTATTTGGCGCCCAAACGTTCCGCCTGGCTGCCGCGTAAGATAGATGAAATGTTGTGTCGAAAAGTGGTGGGCGCCGCTGACCATCTGATTTGGGTGTGCGAGGGTGTTGGGCGGGAAATGGAACTTGCTGCGCCAGGGCGGTCCAGCGGCAAGGCCACGGTGATTACCAACGGTTTCAGTCAGGCCGACTTCGACGGGCTCGTGCAGGAGAAAAATCAGCACTTCACCATCACCTACGTGGGTTCATTCTTCAGTCGTTACGACCTATCCGCATTTATTCAAGCTTTGGAGCGGTTGGTGACGGATCGTGAAGATTTCAAACGTGACTTCAAACTCGTTTTCTGTGGCGCCGTGGACGCCTCGGTTGCCGATGAATTGCGGGCCACCATGTTCGCCGACAACATCGAATTTTTGGGGTACCAAGACCACAAGACAACGCTGACGAAAATGGTCTCATCGACGCTGCTGCTGCTTTACATCATGGATACGTTTGAGGGGCGAAATATCCCAACCAGCAAACTGTTCGAATATCTTGGTGCAAGGCGGACGGTGTTGGCGCTGGCGCCGGATGACAGTGATGCCGAGCGGATATTGCGGCAAACGGGGGCCGGTGTGATCGCGCCGCCAGGCGATCCAGGCCAGATCGTGCAAGCGACCGTGACGCTTTATGAGCAGTGGCGGAGTGGTGAGCTGGGTGCGGCGCCCGCCCGCGCGGGTGAGGTTGAGCAGTATGAGATTCGTAACTTGGCAGAGCGACTGGTGGACAACTGGGAGGCCGCAGTCGAGCCGCGCACACCGTCCGCAACCCGGCCACATGAGGTCAAATCCGAGTCATAGCCATCTAATGGAAACCTCAAAATTAGAGCGTGACCGTCTCGTCAGAACTGTCGCCAAAGGCGCCGGAGTGGTATTCTTGGGTACTGCGTTCGCTCGGGTGCTGGGCTATTTGATTCGCGCTGGAATCGCGCGCGGTTTCGGACAAGAGTTCTATGGGCTGTATTCCACAGGCCTGGCATTGTTCACGGTGGTCGTCGCCGTTGCACTGTTTGGCGTGCCCTACGCCTTGCCAAGACAGATTTCTTTCCACGTGGCGAAGGGAGAGTGGCGCGATGTCAAGCAGAGTATTGTGAACGCCTTCCTGACGCTGGCGGGCATCGGGGGCATTCTGACGATTGCCTTCTTGGTCAGCACAAGAACCTTGGCAAGTGGTTTTTTTCACAGTCCGAAGATTGAGGTTTTCCTTTACTACTTCGGCGCTAGTATCCCGTTCTATCTGTTTCTGCGCCTGACGGCCGTCGTGTTCGGGGGCTTCAAAAACATGCGGGCGCTGGTCTTCTTCCGGGACATCTCTCGGCAAGGGCTGATATTCCTTTTCCTGGTTGTTTTCTGGCTGTTAAGCCTACCTGGCACACACTTGGGCAGCATCTACTTGGTAGGCTTGGGCACGGGGTGCGCCATTGCTGCACTTACAGCACGTCGTCGCCTACCCGCAGAGCTCAAGGGCCACTCAGTGAGTCTGCGCGCAGCCGGCGCCTTTCTAAAGTTTTCAGGTCCGCTGATGTTCGTCAACGTCATCATGATGTCGTTGCACTATACCGACACGATTCTGCTGGCCCGATTTCTCGACCAGGAGCAGGTCGGCATCTACAACGCAGCGGTACCATTGGCGGACCTGCTTGGAGTTGTCTACGAGTCCTTTATCCCCTTGACCGTGCCTGTCATGACAACCTATTTTGCTAGGAAGAATGGAGCCTTCTTTCGTGATGTCTACTCGATTTCGTGCAAATGGATTTACATCCTGACTTTGCCATGTTATGTGCTGGTGCTGCTCTACCCTGAGTTTTTAATTCACTTGATGTTTGGCCAGGAGTACATCTCGGCAGCACGGGTGCTGCAGGTGTTGTCGTCAGGTATTTTCTTCTCTGCACTGGTTGGCCCGGTCGGGAACGTATTGATTGTCATTGGCAGGCCGAAACTGGTGCTGCTCAACTCGGTTGGCGCGCTTGTGATCAATGTTGCGCTCAACATCGTACTCATTCCGATCCACGGGCTTCTCGGCGCGGCAACGGCCACAATGATCTCGGTCCTGTTGTACAACGGCGTCGCCCTGGCGCAGGTTTTCTACCTTCAACGCATTGTGCCGCCACTGTCGGTTTACGCGCGCATCTCAATGGCCGCCGCAGTTCCTGCCGCCTGCATGGCGTGGTTGCTGCCGGCGATGAACTTCACTGGCTTCGTGGGCGCCACAGTCGCTTTTCTTGGCGCCTACTTGGCGCTGAACATACTACTCAAGACAATCAGTGCGGACGACAAGATAATTCTGAATGAAATCAAAAAGCAGTTTGGGTAATGGGATAACTTCTCAAGTGAAGAGATAGGAGAGGGTGTGCTCGAGGCCTTTGCCTCAGGGCTTCGCGGATTTCAGGCTGATGAATACGCGGGACGATTTCACCACTTCGTCTTCCAGTTGAAAACCGTGTTGAACAAACGCGGAGTGTAGGTCTCGGGACGTTGCGCCGGGACTGCCGAGCTCCCAGAAGTGATGCGGCTCGTAAATTCGACTCCGCTTGCTGGCAAGGGTCAGCCTATGGCGGCCGATTAGCGGCAAACGAAACTCGAGGTCGAACCACACACGCTCACATTTTGGCACACTCAGAAACAGACGGCTTTTGCAAATGGCGGCAAGCTGTCCGAGCACCCTTGTGAACTCCGCAAACGGGATGTGCTCAAATACCTCGAATGCCAGCACGTGGTCAAACCTCATCTCTCCCCAGTCGAAGTCAATAATGTTTGCAACGATGTCTGGCTGTTTGTCTGCATCGATATCCATGGTCGTGACTTCGACACCTTTTGAGCGCAGATAGTTGGCGTTGAAGCCAGACCCAACCCCGATCTCCAGGACGCAGTGGCCGACCTCAATTTTGTCTTTCATGAGTTGTTGCTGTTGCCAATAGAGACGCCAGTGTTCTTCTGACTCAAGTGAATGAATCCACTCTGAAGAGAAACAGTAAGTCGTCTCGCGACTTTTGAGATTCTTTGCCGCTGACTCCTTCATGGTACTCACCTCTTCTCCCTTGCCAATAGCGTCCGTGCCATTTTTATCCATATATTCGTGGACTTGGTGATCTGAAAGTATGGTACCTGTCGAGCGCCAAAGCCACGGAAAAACCGTTCTATGCTTTGCACCATCGAGCCTTCAAAATTGAACGACTTGACACGTTCGCCAGCGAAGCGGATCGCCTCCCACATGAGGAATGAGAAGGCCCCGCTCGTCCAGAGAGATGGGTCGCTGCCGCCGATGAGATAGTGGGCGGTCTGGTCATCCCAGACCAGCAAGAGTCCGCTGTGAATCCGCCCGGTTTCGTCTTCAGCGAAAAACAGTTTTCCCTGGTCTCGCGTGCTACAAGCCTCGAACAACGCTTTAATCACGTCCGGGCGATGCGCTCCTTGCATGCCCTGCCGTTGGTAAGTCAGTGTTTGAAGATGTATCAGCCTTTCGATGTCGCTGTCATGAGACAGGTGGACTTGTTTGCGTGCCTTGCGAACCCTGCCTCTTGCGCTGGAGCGCATACCTTCCCAAACGAAATCCAGGTCGGATATGTCGTCCAGCACGTACGTGTAACGCGTCCATTGGCTGAATCCGCTCCAATAAAATGGCAGCCAGTTGTCTTGACTGGGGTGTAGTCTGAGATTAATGTGGTGATATTCCGGCAGCCGCTTGATGAGCATGCCGAGCAGCTCATGTTCAGCAGCCAGGCGAGTGCTGTATTTGCCTTGCAGTGGCGGCAGCAAGCAACCAAGCGATTGGGTGTATGGCGGCATTGTGCACATTTTTAGCCCAAATCGTTTGGTCTCAACGATGGGCATGACTGCTCTTATCTCACCGCTTTGCTCAACCACCAGATACCGGAAATGCGTATCAGCAGTGGCTTCCAGCCACCAGGGGTAAGAGAAAATGGACCGCTGAGGCGATTTGTCTATAAACTGCACAATATCTTCTATTCTGGCCATAACGTCTCCACTAGCGAGCGAATCTGCTCAAAGTCTTCATCTGAAAGCGTCTTTTTGTCATTTGCCCTGAGCTGAGGCAGAGGCACTGAGCGCCTCTGAATTTGAACACCGTGACGCTTCAACCACGTTTGGACCTGTGACATCTCACGTTCGGTGTCTTCACAAAGTCTTTTGTAGCTTAGTCTAAAGAACTTGTCGTAATGTACAGATCTGCTGTCAGTTTCAATCTGTTTCGTCAGGTAGTACACCTGATACACACATTGTTCGATGAGGGGCATATCCAGGAGCCTGTCGAGCTCTCTTGGGCGAGCAGACCACCAGGCTTCCTTTCGGCTACGATTTGTTCTGATTCTGTAGATAGACTGCCCGGTGTATACCGGATCGCGCTCGCATACTATGAACAGCGCCTTTGGAAACAGGTGCCGCAATGCGCGGATACGAACGGAATGGACGGTATTTTTGAACAAGAGCGGCCGACCGGCGTGGGTACGCATCGCATCCACGGTGCTCCGGATCGCGTTTTTTGCCTCAGAGTTCAAGGTTAGCTCATCTGCATAGTGCGGCGTCTTGGGAAACCACCGGTACCAGAAGAGACCAAACTCATTCGGGCCGGCAAGCCCGGTTGTGACACCGTGCGTCGATTCGAAGGTGATGCTCTCTGCATTCAGACCCAGTAGATACGAAAGACGCAATCCCAGGTTCGGGCATCGGTACAGGTGGCCAACAAGATTGTTGATGTAGGCGAAGTCGAAGCTGTGAATGAGAAGCTGGTAGAGAATCGTCGTGCCGGAGCGTGGCGGACCAATGACGAAGACCGGGCCGACTGCATCCGGGGCGTTGTTACGACTTGCAAAGAGAGTGTCCGCCGGTGCGAGAAGCCAATTCAGTATTCTGAAGAATTGGTGCTCGAGGTGCTCGAATAGCGCCATTTACTCTACTGCACGATTGTTTGTTGTTGCTTCTCCACCCAAAAACGCCGAACGTGTGGCAGCAGCCCGAGTGCCAGCAATATATAAACGCTGCCGAGCGATGCCCCCTTTATCCACAAACTCGCCGAATATTTAGGCGGTGCTAGCTTGAACTCGACTTCATGCTGTCCAGCCGGCAGAACGATAGAGCGCAGGACATGGTTTGCTTTGTAAATCTCCGTCTCGTCGCCATCCACAAAAGCTCTCCAGCCAGCAGGGTAGAATATTTCGCTCAATACCAAGAGCGTTTGCTTGTCCGTGCTTACGGTTGCGGAGATTTGGTTCGATTCGTACGTCGTGATTTCCGCCTCGAATTGCTCGGGTGCCGATACCGTGGTGGGCAACGCTTCCTCTATCAAGACGGCCTCTGCCGGGTCGAACTCCGGGTCATTCAATCGCGCGAACCGCGCCTCCCGGTCCTGCATGACTTCCGTCCGACCGACAGCGAAGATACGGGGCAGCGTGTTTTCGACTTTGTGAACAATAATCTTGTTAGCCTCGTCAACGAACGCCTGCGAGAGATTTGCGTGCTGCAGCGCGCCGTTGGCCAGGACGTACTTTGTGTTCAACATTCGCACAACATTCCAGTTGAGCGGCAGATTGGCGGCATTGCCAAACCCGGGCGCGCGACCGTTGTACAAACATGATTCGTTGATGTCCTGAATAGTGCGGAGCTTAGCTGGGTGGTAACCGCCCATTGAATGGTGACGGTAGGACCAGCGGTTGTCCTCGTAAAGTCTGCCCAGAGGCAGAATACGAAAATGCTCGGTGTCATTTGTAAGGAAACGGTCGGTTGCTGTTTCCGCGAAATGCTCTTCCATCTTGTCACTTTTGACCATGGTTTGCATGAAGCGGTTGTTCACCGAAAGCAAATCGATAACCATGACGCCCACAATTGCGATGGCAAAGACTGATCGCGGCAGGAATTTCCGGAAATACGCAAAAGTCAGCCCGGCCAGCGCCGCAACAATCACAAGCATTCGGATGGCATCTTGCTGCATCAGGTCGGCTCGCGCGGCCTTAAGAAGCTCGAGCAGCTGCGGTTGAAACCGTTGCACATCATCGGGGCGCACAAACGAGAATGCGCCGCTGAACACAAATGGCGCCAGTGCGACCACGGCAAATGCTGCCAGAATGGCCATAGATGGACGAAAGCCTTTGTCTTCGCCTTCGTCTGAAAGCAAACTGGCGAGGCCAAGGCCCGAGAGTATGGCAAAGGTCCAGTGCACCAAAACCAAAACCATGGAGGGCACCCTGAACTTGTTGAAAAACGGCACGAAATCGAAAAACAGTTGGTAGAGTGGTGTGAAATGCTTGCCAAAAGAAAGCAGCAAGCCGACCACCGCGACCACGGCGAGGGTAAGAACCAGCCGTTCACGCCATCTCATCGCAAAAGCGAGAACAACCAGAAACATGGTAACCACGCCAAAGTAGTGAGTTGACGAAGTAAAAGGCATCGGTCCCCAGTATCCCGGAATAGCTCTGCCTTTGAGCTGCTGCGCGCCGTCACCGTCGTACTGTTCGGCGGATGTTCCTCCGTAGAACCTTGGCATGACAAACGTGGCGATCTCGCCGGGGTAGAAAGACCATGCGGTTGCGTATTCCATCCCGAGTCCTTCTGAATCAGGGTCACCGGTGCCACCGCGAATCGAGTATTCTGTGTATTCAGCCACTAGCATTGTCGGGAATGCCGCTGTGCCTACGGCCAGCGCAATGGCCCCGACAGCCAGGCCGGTGCGCAGGCCAACTCCTTTCCAGTCGCGGCTGCGGATGAGTGGCACGACATGCATCAGGCCCAGAGCCAGAAGCAGTAAAACAGCGTAAAATGCGATCTGGTAGTGATTGGCCAGAATACCCAGACTGAACGCAATTGCAAACAGAGAGGCATTTAAAAGGCGGGGTGTTTGCATCAGACGGAGGAAGGCCAACAGGATGAAGGGCACCAGCATGATGGTGCGCAACTTCGTGTTATGGCCGGCTTCCAGCAGTCCCATCAAGTAGGGCCACCAGGTGAACACGATGCTGGCCAAAACACTCGCAAAGTATGCGGTCCCGATGAAGCGCATCAGGAAGAACATGCCAAGTCCGCCCAAAATATAGTAGACGATACGCCAGTTTATCATTGCTTCAGCCAGGCGAATTATCCAGCGGGCCGGCTGCTCGAACGGGGCTTTCAGAGAAATCAAATAGCTGGGCATGCCGGCAAATAAGTTGTTCGCCCACAGAGGGGTGTCGCCGCCATCTTCTCTTGCTTCGGCGATAGACTGCGAGGCTCCCATCCAGGCCAATCTGTCCGAGGCGGGAGGTTCCTTGCCCTCGAATGCAATCGAGGAGAAATAGGCGAGCACGAGTACCACAATCACGCCCAGGCTTGCAAGCAATTGCTGCTTTTCTGTCAGTCCGCTGCTCTTTCTTATGGAGCTGGGTTTCTTTTGTCCTAAGTGGGATTTCTTCTTTCTGGCCATGTAACCCCATGTGGTTTGTAAATTCGATGTAATATAGCAATTCAACCACAAATTGCAAGTCTGGCAAAACGAATGCTCTTGAATTTGGCAGTGCAATAAACTACCTTTGAGTCTATGAAGATAAACCTCTATCGTCTCAAAGGCCGCTTCAAGGGCGTCTTGTTCATTTTTGCGGTTGTGATCATCGTCCTGTTGTTCATCTACAATTACAGGATTGTAAATCAGTTGCGTGCAGAGTCCAGACAGATTCTGCTGCTTTACGCCAATCTGCACGCTTCAGCGGCCTCGGCTGAAACCACGACAAATCTAAATTTTATCTTTGATGAGATCATTCTGCCGACCAATTTTCCAACTGTTCTCACTGACTCGGACAAACGTCCAAATGCCTGGAAGGGCATCGGAATCGACCCCGAAGATCGCCGGCCCGAAACTGTGCAAAAGGTACAGGACATGGTTCGAGTCATGGCGCGTGAGGCCGAGCCCATCCCGCTCATGTATGAAGATATTCGAATCGGTTACCTTTTCTACGGCGACTCGAAGCTGATCGAACAACTGCAGATGCTGCCCTACTTCGGGCTGATTTCGGTGGGCCTGTTTGTTCTGGTTGGGGCGTTCGGCTTCCGAAGCATTCAGCGCAGCGAGCAGCAGTTCATCTGGGTAGGTATGTCTAAGGAGACCGCCCATCAGATTGGCACGCCGCTTTCTTCTATTATGGGGTGGATTGAACTCCTGAAGGGCAGGGTCAAGGACCCGCCCGGCCAGGATACGCTCCTGGAAATGGAGCGGGACGTTGATCGCCTCAACAAAGTCACTGCCCGGTTCTCGCAAATCGGTTCGAAAGCCGCGCTCAAAGACACCAATGTCGCAGCCGTGATCGATGATGTCGTGCGGTATTTCACCCGCCGGCTTCCGCAATGGGGCAAGAAAGTTACTATTGAAGAAACGTGTTTCCTAAAACCGGTAATGCCTCTCAATCGAGAGCTTTTTGAGTGGGTCATTGAGAACCTGGTCAAAAACGCACTCGACGCCATTGAAAAGGACAGTGGCAAGATTACCATAAACTTGGGGGAGTTCAAGAACGGTCGCCATAAGGTGTTTATCGACATTAGTGACAATGGCCGCGGCATCGAAGCCGCCAACAAGCGGGATGTTTTCAAACCGGGCTTCAGCACCAAGAAGCGCGGATGGGGACTCGGGCTCAGCCTGGCCAAGCGTATTGTCGAGGACTACCACGGCGGCAGGCTTTTCGTGAAAGAGTCCAAAGTGGACCGCGGTACGACGATGCGGATTTTGCTTTGATTTTTTGCCAGGCCTGACTGTTCTTACGAATCCGTCTTTTTTGAACGACAACCCAGGGGCCTCCAATGAACCTCCCTATTGCAATGACCAATATCGTTACCTTTGGCATCGCCTCTCTGACTCTGTCAATGATTGCGCTTGTCTTCATGTTGCTCAACCGCGTCCGCCGCATCATCAAGAAGATGAATTTTGTGCAAACCAAGCCAATTCGCCTGTCACAGCATGTTTTCCGGTTTCTGATTATCACGCTCTGGATTGTGGTTTCGGTAGCGCTCGTTTTTTTAGGCGCGTTTGCGCAATCCTTCAAGAGTTTTACCCACAAGCAACTGGTGGCCGAGGTGCAGTGCCATACCCTTGAGGACGAAGACAAAACCATGCTGCTGGAGGTGACGCCAGTCCTGGATGGGCAACGGCAGGCAACCAATGGCTTCATCGTCAAGGGTGACCAATGGACTCTGGAAGGGGATATCCTGAAATGGGATGACTGGCTGAATTTCGCCGGCCTGCACACCATGTACAAATTGACTCGTGTACGAGGCCGATACGTTAGCGTACATGATGAGCGTATGAAAGAAAAGACCGTCTACAGCCTGGACGCTCACGAGAATGATCCGGGTTGGCGGTGGCTCTATAAGCACGGATACCGCCTGCGATTCGTGGACGCGGCCTATGGCAACACGGTTTTCACTTACCCCTCCGAAGGCGTTACCTACAAGGTTTTTGTGACAACATCGGGATTCAGTCTCCTGCCGAGAGACGGCGTGACTACGGGCGCAGTACGGTGAAATCTATCAACTCAATAGACTGAGAAGCTGAAAGCGTGTGGTGAATTTCAAGCTTGACTTTCGCAAACAAGTTCAGTACTATTCAGTACTCTTATTGAGGCAAAACGATGCTATCCAACACACATTTCCGATTTTTCTTTTTTTATTTTTTTGGCTCCGAACCGGGGTCTTGAAGGATTGTGCGTTGAGTTGTCAATCACAGATTTCAGACAAAGGCCCCGATGAAAATCGGGGCCTTTCTTATTTTGGGGAGGACCACATGAGCAAAATCACCAAAATCGCGATCCAGGGCGGAAAAGCCTCCTTCCATGATATGGCAGCGCGCCAGTATTTTGCAGACGCACAGGTCGATATCTGTGAGTGCCGGACGTTCCGTGAACAAATCCAGCAATTGCTAGCCGGTGACGTTGACCGCGTTGTCATGGCCATCGAGAACACGCTGGCAGGAAGCATTCTGCCTAATTACGCTTTGTTGCAAAGCTCGCCGACCCACATCATCGGGGAAGTCTATTTGCGCATAGAGCAGAACTTGATGGCGCTGCCGGGCCAGAAGTTGACCGACATTCGGAACGTCAAATCACACCCGATGGCGCTGCACCAGTGCAGTGAGTTTCTTGAGAGCCACCCTGAGATTGTGAGCAACGAATCACATGATACCGCGGATAGCGCGCGTGAAATCAAGGAGCAGAACCAGAAAGGCGTGGCAGCGATAGCCGGGTCGCTCGCGGCAGAAATCTACGACCTCGAGATTCTGGCAAAGTCGATCGAGAACATTCATCAGAACTATACGCGTTTTCTCGTGGTCGCAACCAGGCCTGAACAGGACGCGACGGCTTCAGCTAACAAAGCGTCACTCTGTTTCCATACCATGCACAAAGTCGGTGCTTTGGCGCAAGTGATGAACGTGTTTCGCGACAATGGGCTCAACCTCGCTCTGATTCAATCCACACCGATTCCAGGTCAACCAGACGAGTACGCCTTCCACGTCGATATAGAATGGCTGGAGCGACCCGACTACGATGAAGCGCTGCACGATCTGAAAAAAGTGACACGGGAGCTGAAAGTACTGGGCGAATACAAATCCGGGAACAAACCTTATGCTCATTCCACGAGCTGACCGACTGGCCCATGTCGGCGAGTATTTTTTTTCAAGGAAACTGCGTGAGGTAGCGCGGCTGCGGTCGGAAGGCCGCGACATCATAAACCTGGGCATCGGCAGCCCGGATTTGCCGCCGTCAGATGAAACCGTTAAAGAACTGAACCTGGCTGCTTTTGGTTCTGGAAGCCACGGCTATCAACCTTACCACGGTACTTCAGAGTTGCGTTCCGCAATGGCAGACTGGTACTCCAAAACGTATGGGGTCTCACTGCAAGCCGAGAGCCAGGTCCTGCCACTCATGGGCTCGAAGGAAGGCATTTTCCACACCTCCATGGCTTTTTTGAACCCCGGCGATCAAGCATTGATTCCGGATCCAGGCTATCCGAGCTACGCCGCCGTCACCCATCTGGTTGGCGCGCGGCCGGTGCCTTATGACTTAACTGACGGCACCGGCTGGCTGCCTGATCTGCAAGCCCTGGCCAAACAAGACCTCTCACTGGTCAGAATAATGTGGCTGAACTACCCGCACATGCCAACCGGCGCGCAAGCGCATGGTGATGATTTTGACCGAGTCATCAGATTTGCACGCGACCAGAACATTCTCATCGTACATGACAACCCCTACAGCCTCATTCTCAACCCGGAGCCACCACTCAGCATTTTGAGCCGCGCCGGCGCCTTCGACGTGTGTCTTGAACTCAATTCGCTGAGCAAAGCACACCACATGGCCGGTTGGCGGGTTGGCATGCTCTCCGGACACGACGAATACATCAAGGCGGTGTTGACCGTGAAAAGCAACATGGATTCCGGCATGTTCCTGCCTGTGCAACGCGCCGCATCTGCCGCATTGAGAAATCCCGGGGACTGGCACGTGCGGCAGAATGAGATCTACCGCACGCGTCGCCGCCTGACTTACGCTTTGATGGATGCATTGGGCTGCAAGTACGTGAAAGATCGGCCCGGGCTGTTTGTTTGGGCGAAAGCGCCGGACCATATTGAGGATATTGAGATGTTTCTTGACAAGATTCTCTACGAAGCCAGCGTGTTTCTGACGCCTGGCGTCATCTTCGGGAAGAATGGTGAGCGCTATGTCCGTGCCTCACTTTGTGTCGATGAAGAACGTGTGGCAGAGGCCACGGAAAGAATTCATTCAATCTTAGGGAAGGCAAAATGAGTGCACCGTCTTTGAATCTGGGCCAACAGCCCGAACTGCTGGACCGCAGCAAGGGGATCACGATTGTGGCCGGGCCGTGTAGCGCCGAATCGGAAGAGCAGGTTCTGCAAACCGCCCGTGCCATCGACCAGATCCCGCAGGTATCAATATTCCGAGCTGGAATCTGGAAACCGCGCACGCGGCCAAACAGTTTCGAGGGCGTTGGTGTGGATGGCTTGCGCTGGTTGCAGCGCGTGCAGAAGGAGACCCGGCTGAAAACCGCCGTCGAAGTGGCAAAAGCAAGCCACGTCTACGAGTCGCTGAAGTTTGGAGTCGATATTCTGTGGGTCGGTGCTCGCACGACTGCGAACCCGTTCTCCGTGCAGGAAATTGCCGATGCACTGCGTGGCGCGGATATCCAAGTCTGGGTCAAGAATCCCGTCAACCCGGATTTGCAGCTGTGGATTGGTGCGTTGGAAAGGCTGAACCAGGCCGGCATCACAAGATTGGCGGCCATTCATCGCGGATTCACCGCGCAGGAAAGAACGCCATACCGAAATGTCCCCAACTGGCAAATTCCCATCGATCTTAAGCGCCTGCTGCCCGACCTGCCGATCATTTGCGACCCGAGCCACATTTCCGGTCAGACCGACTACCTGTCTGAGTTGTCGCAGAAAGCGCTCGACCTCGCGATGAACGGAATCATGCTCGAAACTCACATCGACCCCGAAAATGCCTGGAGCGACGCCAAACAACAGATTCGCCCGGAGACTTTGAAGGAACTCATTTCCGGACTGCACTTGCGCAAGCTGGAAAATGGCGCGGCGCCCGACAGCGCTCTGGAACGGTTGCGCCACGAAAGCAACGCCATCGACTACGAGTTGCTTGAAATACTGGCCCGGCGCATGCAAGTTGTCGAGCAGATTGGCCTCTACAAGAAAGACCATGACATGACCGTCCTGCAAGTCCAGCGCTGGAAGCAGGTCATTGAAGATCGGCTGCAGAAGGGCACCAAACTCGGCTTGGATGGACAGTTCGTGCAGGATATCTATGAAATTCTCCACGCCTACGCCATCAAGATTCAATCAGACGTGATCAACGACTGACACTTTGAAGGTAGAAGATAGTGGACTACTATCTACTATCCACGATCTACCATCCTCCCCTCCGCTTTTTTCGTTGATGATGGGAATGATTCCGCCAACCCCCGTGTCTAACCCGCGAACAACGAACTGAACGTTTCGTCGTTACCAAAATAGGCGGAACCGGACTTCAAAAGAGGAGAAACGAAACATGTTCAGGAGAAATCAATGGACGGGTCGGCAAATCACCGCAAGGGTAGCGGCCATGGCCTTTCTCGCCCTTCTGACAGCATGCTCGGGAAACAACAATACTCCCGTATCGGCGGAAGATTCAAGCCTGAGCTTCGCGCAGGACGAATTCAGCAGTGGCTCGTTTGGACTCGGTTCGCACGGCGGGCTGCGTGGCGGACACGGCCTCATGGCCGTACTTGAGCTGTCCGAACAACAGCAGCAGCAGGTTCAAGAAATTTTGCAGAAGAGCAGGGAAGACAGGCCTCATGCACGACGTCATCGTCAGTCGGGCGGCGCCAAGGAAGAAATGCGAGCAGCACGCAAAGCTCACCACGAGCAGGTTTACAATCAGGTTCTGGAGATTCTAACCCCTGAGCAGCGGCAGAAGGCTGAGGCGCTGAAGACTCAACTCGACAACGGCGAAGTGCCGCAGGAGCTTGTGGATTACCACATCGCCCAGCTCACTGAAAAGTTGAATCTGACAGCAGAGCAGCAGGAAGAAGTTCGGGAGCTTGGCACGGCTGCAAAGATGCTGGCTCTCAGAGACGATGACGGAGACCGCCGGAAATTGATGCAAAAGCGGCGAGATGTTCGGGAAGAAACCCACGCTAAAATGATAGAAATCTTGACCCCGGAACAGCAGGAGGCCTTCAAGGAGATGATTGCCAGCCACGGAAAGCGTGCCGGGAAACATGGACGGCGTTTCGGCGCCCACAATATTGACCGGCGGCTCGAGCATCTGACCACTGAACTTCAATTGTCGGAAGCTCAAGCGGCGCAGATTAAGGAGGTTTTCGAAGCCTTTCAAGCTGAGATGGAGCCAACGTTTGGCGACCGCGGTCGTGGCCATCGCCGGGGTGAGTTTCGGGAACAGATGCATGAGAAACGCGACAGTTTACATGAGCAAATCAAGAGCATCCTGACCGATGAACAAGTTGCTAAATTTGAAGAACTGATCAAAAAACGCCACGGCTAAGCGTGAATATAGTGCGAAGCCATCGCCAGGAACGATGGCTTCGCACTTTCGCGGGCAGGAAAGATTCCCTGCCTGAATTCAACAATAAGTTAACGACTTTTCATTTTTATCTTGACATTATTACATCACTTCGCTATATTCGCCGCTAATAATTATCATTCAAAGCCACATTTCCTAACTTAATAAGAATGCACACTACACTCCCGACAATTCTACCTCGCATCGCCAGCAGGCGATTGCTGCGTAGCATCCACGTCAGGAATGTGTTTTTTCTCCTCGCTCTTATTCTAGGATTGATTCTCGGCTAGAAAAAGCCAGGAAGTCGGTCCTACAACACAACTCCACAGCAACACTCTCTCAGAAAAACCAAAGTAGGCTTGACTTCCAGGCAAAACTGCGTCTCATCAAGACGCGTTTGCACAGGGGTTAAGAACATGCGAAGCGACACGATTAAGAAGGGCTTTGAGCGCGCACCTCATCGCAGTCTGCTGAAAGCTTGCGGTGTCACCGATGACGACTTCAACAAGCCATTCATCGGCGTCTGCAATTCCTTTATCGAAATCATTCCCGGACATGTGCACCTGCAGGAACTGGGCAAGATTGTCAAAGACGCCGTCCGGGAATCAGGCGGTGTGCCCTTCGAGTTCAACACCATCGGAGTCGATGACGGCATTGCCATGGGCCATTTTGGCATGAAATACTCCCTGCCGAGCCGCGAGCTGATCGCCGACTCAGTGGAAACGGTAGCTGCGGCTCACCAATTGGATGGCCTGGTTTGCATCCCGAACTGCGACAAAATTGTGCCCGGCATGCTGATGGCTGCCATGCGCTTGAATATTCCGACGATCTTTGTCAGCGGCGGCGCAATGGCTGCAGGCAAGACCCCATCCGGCAGGATAGTTGATTTGATTTCGGTTTTCGAGGGCGTAGGCGAGTACCAGGCAGGTAAGATCGGCGAGGCTGAACTCAAGGAACTGGAAGACCACGGCTGTCCAACCTGCGGCTCCTGCTCCGGGATGTTCACGGCAAATTCTATGAATTGCCTGATGGAGGCGCTCGGAATGGCTCTGCCGGGCAACGGAACCTATCTGGCTACTTCCCAGAAGCGCCGCGACCTGGTCAGAAGCGCCGCACAGCAAATCCTGAAACTCATCGAAGCAGATTTGAAACCCCGCGACATTGTGACGCGGGAGGCCATTGACAACGCCTTTGCTCTGGATATGGCAATGGGAGGTTCCACCAACACCGTCTTGCATACACTCGCGATTGCCCGCGAGGCTGGAATCGACTACCCGCTCGAGCGCATCAATGAGTTGACGGAGAAAGTACCCCATCTCAGCAAAGTTTCGCCGTCTTCGCAGTGGCATATTGAAGATGTCGATCGTGCCGGCGGCATCAGCGCTATTCTCAAAGAGCTTGCTCGCAGAAATAGTGTGCTCAACACGGAACAGAAAACCGTGACCTTGAATAGCCTTGGCGACAACATCTCGGACGCGAAAATTCAGGATGCCGAGGTGATTCGGCCCGTGGAAAACGCGCACAGCAATCGCGGCGGTTTGGCAATTCTGTTTGGCAACCTGGCGCCCAGGGGAGCGGTAGTGAAAACGGCTGCGGTTGTGCCCGGAATGCATGTTCACAGGGGACCGGCTGTCGTCTTTGAGTCGCAGGAAGAAGCAAATGCTGGAATACTTGCAGGCATGGTGAAAGCCGGAGACGTGGTCGTGATTCGCTACGAAGGCCCAAAGGGCGGCCCCGGCATGCAGGAAATGTTGGCTCCAACCGCGAACATCATGGGGCTGGGACTCGGCAGCAAGGTGGCGCTGATCACGGACGGGCGATTCTCCGGCGGTACGCGCGGGGCCTGCATCGGCCACGTTTCACCGGAAGCGGCGGTTGGCGGCCCGATCGCGCTGATTGAGAGTGGCGATATGATTCTCATCGATATCCCGAATCGCAAACTGGAGTTAGAAGTGGCGGAAACGGAATTGGACATCCGCCGTGCGGCCTGGAAATCACCAGCTCCGCGCGTTCGCACGGGTTGGCTGGCGCGTTACGCCGCTCTGGTGACCTCCGCGAACACGGGCGCCGTTTTGTCGCTGGGTGATGAACCGAGTTCAACTGAAATCTAAATAAACTGACCTAATCTCACATCTCGAAAGGGTACTGACATGGGGACGGAAATGGAAGCGCGGCAGAAGGAGTCCCGGGCTCGCACGAATGCTCCCGCGAGCAAGCCACAGTTGAAACAAACGTCGTCGGAGGAAACCGGCGCCGGCATTTTGCTGAAAGCCCTGGCCGATGAAGAAGTCGAGGTTGTCTTTGGCTATCCAGGCGGCGTTGTCTTGGGACTTTACGATGAAATCTACAACAACTCCGAGGGATTCCGCCACATTCTGGTCCGTCATGAACAGGGCGGCACGCACGCAGCGGACGGCTATGCCCGCGCCACCGGTAAGGTTGGCGTGGTCCTGGTAACATCAGGGCCTGGCGCCACGAATACCGTCACCGGCATCGCCACCGCCTATATGGATTCCATCCCGATGGTGATTTTTACGGGCCAGGTGCCATCCGCCATGATCGGTAATGATGCCTTCCAGGAAGCTGATATCGTCGGCATCACCCGTCCCATTACCAAGCACAGTTATCTGGTTCGCGACGTCAACGAACTTGAAGCTGCGGTCCACGAGGCGTTTTACATCGCGCAAACCGGCCGGCCGGGGCCGGTCCTTGTCGATCTGCCAAAAGACATGTTGATTTCAAAGGGGACCTACCGGAGCAAACAGAGACTCGCTCTCCCAGGACACGAGCAGCCGCAAAACGGCCAGGCTCAAAGAATCGTCGAGGCGGCACGAATGCTCAGCGAAGCGAAACGACCGCTGATTTACGCCGGAGGCGGGGTTGTCTCGGGAGAGGCTTCGCAGGAGTTGACCGAGCTGGCCCTGAAAAGTGGGGCGCCCGTAACCACAACACTGATGGGCTTGGGCTGTTTTCCGGAGAGCCATGAGCAATCGGTCGGTTTACTCGGCATGCACGGCACCTGGTACGCCAATATGGCGATTAGCGAGTGCGACGTTCTGGTAGCCGTCGGCGCCAGATTCGACGATCGCGTAACCGGCCGTCTCGACAGTTTCTCGCCACACTCCAGAAAGATTCACATCGACATCGATGCCTCTTGCATCAACAAAAACGTTTCGGTTGAAGTGCCCATCGTTGGCCATGTGAAACATATTGTGCCTCAAATCACAAAGCTGGTGAAGAAAGCAGACATGGCCGACTGGCAGCAGACTATCGAAACCTGGAAACGCGAACACCCGCTACGCTATCACACAAACGCCAATGTCATCATGCCGCAATGGATTATTCAGGAGATTTCCAAAGCCACTAAGGGTGAGGCTATCGTGGTGACTGATGTAGGCCAGCACCAGATGTGGGCAGCGCAATACTACCAGTTCAATCGTCCCAGGTCCTGGTTGACCTCTGGCGGCTTGGGCACCATGGGCTACGGGTTTCCTGCCGCTATGGGCGCCGCCATGGGCTGTCCCGACCGCGATGTGGTTTGCATCTGCGGCGACGGCGGGTTTCAGATGACAGCCTTTGAGTTGGCCACAGCCGTTGAAAATAAGATCCCGGTCAAAGTGGCCATTCTCAACAACGGCTACCTCGGTATGGTTCGGCAGTGGCAAGAGATGTTTTTTGGCGGACGGTATGCGCATTCTACTTTGGATGCCGGCAATCCGGACTTCATGAAGCTTGCGGAAAGTTATGGGGCCGCAGGGTTCCGGACATCCAAGCCATCCGAGGTACCGTCGGTTCTCGAGCAGGCGTTCAGCGTTGAAGACCGGCCGGTGGTCATGGAATTCCTGACCGCGCGCGAGGAAAACGTCTTTCCCATGGTTCCAGCGGGAGCTTCCCTGCAGGAGATGGTGGATGTGGACTAAAAAGACGGAGGCCGGAAACCGGAGGCTGGAAACGAGGGTAAGCCTGCCTTCGGGAAACATATCTGATTTGAGCCGCTGAAAAGAAAACTGAGTTTCGGGTTTCAAGAACCGGCCTCCGTCTTCTCAAAACAAAGGATAGAAGGAAGAATGAAACACACAATCACAGTTCATTTTCAAAACAGCTTCAATGCCTTGTCGCGGATTATCGGTCTGTTCAGCGGGCGCGGGTTCAGTATCGACAGCGTGAGTTTTGGCGAAGCGAAAGAACCCGGCATGGCCCGCATGACCATCACCACCCGCGGTGATGAACGCATCATCGAGCAAATCAACAACCAACTCAACAAGATCGTCGATGTGGTCAATGTCAAAGACCTGACTTATGAGCCGTTTGTCGAACGTGAACTGGCGCTTGTTAAGGTCACTTCCACTGCGGAGGCTCGTTCTGAAATCATCGAGGTGGTCAACGTCTTTCGCGCCAAGATCATTGACATCAGCCCGCAATCACTTACCATCGAGGTGACCGGCAAAGCGGACAAGATCGATGCGGCGATCGGCATGTTCAGACCGTTCGGTTTGCTCGAGGTTGCACGTACGGGGAGTGTCGCTTTGACGCGGGAGTTTAAGGGAGAGACATGAGAGACGGAGGCCGGAATGAGATGGAATCAAATTTAGCCAACCCATAGAATTCTGAATTGAAACGCGGAGTTCGAGACTTGGGACTCGGGGCCAACCTTCGGCCTCCGGTCTCCGGTTTCCGGCCTCCGACTAAGAAACCAAAAGGAAGATTGGAATGAAACTCTACTACGACACCGACGCAGATCTGGCACTTCTTACCGGCAAAACCGTCGCGGTTCTTGGCTACGGCAGCCAGGGCCACGCACACGCGCTCAATCTAAAAGAGAGCGGTGTCGAGGTGGTCGTCGGCTTGCGCAAAGACAGCACGTCCTGGCAACAGGCGGAGGCCGACGGATTGACGGTGCTGGAGACCGCGAAAGCGGCAGAGGCTGGCAATATTATCATGATCCTGCTGCCTGACACCAAGCAGGCCGCGGTCTATGAAAACGATGTGCTGCCGAATCTCAAACCTGGGGACGCCCTGGCTTTTGCCCATGGCTTCAATATTCACTTTAACCAGATTTCTCCACCCGAGGGCGTGGACGTCTTCATGATTGCGCCGAAAAGCCCTGGCCACCTCGTGCGCCGTGTCTTCACTGAGGGCGCCGGCACGCCATGTCTGCTGGCGGTTTATCAAAATGCCTCGGGAAAAGCCAAAGAGGTCGCGCTTGCTTATGCCAAAGGCATCGGTGGTACGCGCGCCGGGGTTATCGAGACCACCTTCAAGGAAGAAACCGAGACAGACTTGTTTGGCGAGCAGGCGGTGCTCTGTGGCGGCGTTTCCGAACTCATCAAGGCCGGGTTCGAGACTCTGGTAGAAGCCGGATACAAACCGGAGATCGCCTATTTTGAGTGCCTGCACGAGCTGAAACTCATCGTGGACCTGTTTTACGAAGGCGGCCTGGCAGGCATGTACTACTCCGTCAGCGACACAGCCGAGTACGGCGGAATGAGTCAGGGACCAAAGGTGATAGATGATGACACCAAAGAGCGCATGCGGGAAATCCTGCAGCGTGTCCAGAACGGCGAGTTTACCCGCGAGTGGATTCTCGAAAACCGCGCCGGCCGACCGGTGTTAAATGCGCTGCGCCGCCAGCACGACGAACTGCAGATCGAGAAGGTCGGTCGCAAGCTGCGCGAAATGATGTCCTGGATCTCGAAAAAGGCATAAATCATGTCTACTCTGGAGAAGCAGATCCAAATCTTTGACACGACCTTGCGCGACGGTACCCAGGCGGAGAAGGTCTCCTTTTCAGCCGATGATAAGCTCCGCATCGCCAAGCGGCTTGACGAATTCGGGATCGATTACATCGAAGGAGGCTGGCCCGGCTCGAACCCGAAAGATCTGTTGTTCTTCGACAAGGCGCAGCGCTCGAAGTTCGGGCACGCGAAGATAGTCGCATTTGGCAGCACCATGCGTGCCGGCAGCCAGCCCGAGAGTGACCCGAACATTCAGGCCCTGCTCAAGGCCGAAACCCCGGCGGTTTCGATTTTCGGAAAATCTTGGCTGCTGCACATCCACACGTCTCTGAGGATTGCGCCGGACCAAAACCTGGAGTTGATCTCGCGCTCCGTCTCCTGGCTGAAGTCGCACGACAAAGAAGTTATCTACGATGCGGAGCATTTTTTCGATGGCTATCGCGATGACCCGGACTACGCCGTCCAGACTCTGAGAGCGGCGCAAGAGGGCGGTGCCGATGTTTTGGTGCTCTGTGACACGAACGGTGGCACGCTACCTGACGAGGTGAGCGACGTTGTAAGCCGCGTGCGGCTGTTGCTGACTCTGCCTTTGGGCATTCATGCGCACAACGATTCTGAAGTCGCGGTCGCGAATTCTCTGGCTGCGGTTGACAGCGGTTGCAGCCACGTGCAGGGGACTTTCAACGGGTTTGGCGAACGCTGCGGAAATGCAAATTTGGCGTCTATCATACCAAATCTGCAGCTCAAAAAGAAGTACCGCTGTGTGCCCGAGCAGAATTTGAACCGGCTGACCTCGCTGTCGCATTTTATCGCTGAGGTCGCCAACGTTTCGCACCAGAACAACCTGCCGTTTGTAGGCAAGAGTGCTTTTGCCCACAAAGGCGGCGTGCACGTCAGCGCGGTCATGAAAGATGCACAGACCTACGAACATATCGATCCCGGCGTGGTTGGCAACCAACGTCGCGTGCTGGTCTCCGACCTTTCCGGACGCAGCAATATTTTCTACAAAGCGGAAGAACTCGGCCTGGACATGCAGGAACATTCCGATGACGTCCCTGCGATTGTTCAGGAACTCAAGCGTCTCGAAAACGAGGGTTACGTTTACGAGGCCGCCGAAGGTTCCTTCAAATTACTCATGCAGCGCATGATTGGCGAGTGGCAGGATTTCTTTGCGCTTGAAGGGTTTCGAGTCATCATTGAAAAGAATGCTGATCAGCCAACTCGATCAGAAGCGACCATTCGGTTGAATGTAAATGGCCATGTCGAGCATACGGCCGCCGAGGGCAACGGTCCGGTGCATGCCCTGGACCAGGCGCTGCGCAAAGCGCTGGTGAAGTTTTTTCCGGAGATCAAGGAGATGCACCTCTCCGATTACAAAGTGCGTGTGCTAAACGAAAATGCAGCGACCGGTGCAAAAGTTCGGGTGCTCATCGACTCGTCTACGGATGGCGCGTCCTGGGGCACTGTCGGCGTTTCCGAGAACATTATCGAAGCAAGCTGGCAAGCTCTGATGGATGGCGTTTCTTACTTTTTGATGCAGAGGGGAATTGAGCCAAGAGCTGAAACGCATCTGGCGGAAACGGGTGTTTCGTTGAGCGATGAGCGAAAAGCGAAAAGCGTGTGGTGACAGTGCGCTCTACGCGCAACGTCATTTTTTGAATTGGTAAACAAAGGGAGTAACCAGTCATGGGAAGCGAGATTGTCATTTTCGACACGACACTGAGAGACGGAGAACAAGCGCCGGGATTTAACATGAATCTCGAGGAAAAACTTCGTATGGCCGAGCAGCTCGAGCGACTTCAGGTTGATGTCATCGAGGCGGGTTTTCCAATCGCATCGGATGGTGATTTTCTCGCGGTGCGCGAAATTGCAAAGCGGGTGAAATCCTGCTCCGTGGCTGGTTTGTGCCGGACACGCAAGGGGGATATTGACCGGGCGTGGCAGGCGCTGCAGCATGCCCGCAAGCCGCGCATTCACACCTTCATCGCCACCTCGAATATCCATCTGCAGTACAAACTGCGCATGAGCAAAGCGGAGGCGCTTCGCGAGGCAGTGTCCGCGGTCAAATATGCCAATGGGTTTTGCGAGGACGTGGAATTCTCGGCGGAAGACGCCACCAGAAGCGACTGGGACTATCTCTCCGAGGTATTCTCCGCGGTAGTCGAAGCCGGCGCCACGGTGCTCAACGTGCCGGACACTGTCGGCTATTCGCTTCCCTGGGAGTTCAGCGAGCTTATGGAATTCCTGGTGGAGAATGTCGAGGGCGCGGAAAAAATCGTGTTCAGCGTGCACTGTCATGATGATCTCGGCCATAGCGTCTCCAACTCCCTTGCTGCTCTGCAGACGGGCGCCCGCCAGATTGAGTGTACGATTAACGGTATCGGGGAACGCGCCGGTAACGCAGCTCTGGAAGAAGTCGTTATGAGCATCAAGACACGTCCGTCTGCTTTCGAGGTGGACACAAAAATCGAGACCGAAGAAATTTACGCGACGAGTCTGCTGCTGAGTGAAATAACCGGGGTCGCGGTGCAGCCGAACAAAGCAATCGTCGGCGACAACGCGTTTGCGCACGAAGCAGGCATCCATCAGGACGGCGTACTCAAGAATGCGCTCACCTACGAAATCATGACGCCGCAGTCGGTCGGCGTGCCGGAGAGTAAGCTCGTGCTCGGCAAACACTCCGGGCGCAACGCGCTGAAGGACAGGCTGATAACGCTGGGCTTCGAGCCTGACCACGGCGGACTGCAGCGAGTTTACATCGCTTTTATTGCCCTGGCCGATGCCAAAAAGAATGTGACAAACGGAGAAATTGCAGCCATCGCGGCCAGAGAACTGAATCCGGTCCAATCCACTACCGAAACACTGCAGATCAGCTAATCGAGGATTTTATGACCATCACCGAGAAAATTCTTGCCCGGCGTGCGGGCAAGACAAGCGTTCAGCCCGGCGACAACGTTTGGGTGGATGTTGATGTTTTGATGACCCACGACGTTTGCGGTCCGCCGACCATCGGCATTTTCAAGAAACAGTTCGGCGAGAACGCAAGAGTTTGGGACCCGGAGAAACTGGTGATTATCCCGGACCACTACATCTTCACCAAGGACAAGTACGCCAATCGCAACATCGACATCTTGCGCGAGTTCGCCAGTGAGCAGAACCTGCCGCACTATTACGATGTTGGCAGCGAGCGCTACAAAGGCGTGTGCCACATCGCGATGGCGGAGGAAGGGTTCACCCGGCCTGGCGAGATTTTGTTCGGAACAGATTCTCACACTTGCACGGCCGGAGCCTTCGGCCAGTTCGCCACCGGCATCGGCAATACAGATGCCGCCTTCATTCTCGGTACCGGCAAATTGTGGGTCAAAGTGCCTCCGACCATGAAGTTCGTGTTTGAAGGGGAAATTCACCCATACGTCATGGCCAAGGATCTGATTCTTCGAATCATCGGCGATATCGGCGTCGATGGCGCCAGTTACTGTTGCATGGAGTTTGCGGGTGACGGAGTGGAAGCGCTGGACATGGAAGGCCGGATGACGTTGGCCAACATGGTTATCGAGGCAGGAGGGAAGAACGGCATGGTTGAACCGGACCAGACCACATTCGACTATCTCGACAAACGTACGAGCCGGCAGTATGAACTGGTTTTCAACGACGCCGGCGCCACGTACGACAGCGTGCGTGTTTACAAATCCAACGAGCTGCAGCCCATGCTGGCGAAACCCCACTCGCCGGACAACAAAGCGACGGTATTCCAGGAGCGCAACCAGCCGCTGACACGGGCTTACATAGGCTCTTGTACGGGTGGCAAACTGTCCGATTTTGTTGCGGCGGCCCGCATTCTGAAAAAACAGACCGTGAAGATCGATACCTTCGTGGTGCCTTCGACCAATGAAGTTGCAGAGGGGCTAAATACCCTGCGGCTCAACGGTGAGACCCTGGCGGAGATTTTCGAAAGCGCCGGCGCCACCATCGGCCAGGCCTCTTGCGCGGCCTGCCTTGGCGGACCCGCGGATACCTTTGGCCGGCTCAACAGCGACGACGAAGTGTGCATTTCCACAACCAACAGGAATTTCCCGGGCCGCATGGGCGCCAAAAAGTCGGAAGTGTACCTTGCGTCTCCATACACGGTGGCGGCATCCGCGATCACGGGTAAGATTACAGATCCGAGGGATTTTCTATAGCTCGGCCGGCGCGTGAATTGCGTCAACGAGACTTGAGATGGTCGTCGTGCTCGCTTCAAACAGTTTTTGGTCAGGCATGAATGAACCATTGCGGCTGCAAACGCCGGCGCTACGTAGCAAAAAAACATGAGGAAGAAATGAGTCATAGAATCAAAGGCAAAGCATTTGTTCTAGGTGAGAACATCGATACCGACCAGATCATCCCGGCAGAGCACTTGGTTTATAGCCTGGAAAAATCCGACGAGAAGGTGCTGTACGGAAAATACGCATTGTCGGGCGTGCCGGAGCGTGAGTCTGGTTTGCCAGGTGGCGGCATACCGTTTACCCCGCCCAATGCCTTCGAAACTGAGTTCCAGGTGATTGTGGCAGGCAAGAATTTTGGCTGCGGCTCTTCGCGTGAGCATGCGCCCGCTGCCCTGCAAATCGCCGGTGCTCGAGCGGTTGTCGCGCCGAGTTACGCCCGAATTTTCTACCGCAACGCCGTCGATGGCGGCTTCATTATTCCATTGGAGAGTGAAGTCGATTTGTCAAAGGAAATCTCTACCGGCGACGAAGTTGAAGTCGACCAGGTAAGAGGCATCCTGAAAAATCTGAGCAGCGACCGCCAGTTTCGACTCAAGCCACTCGGAGATGTGGCGGACATCATCTCCGCCGGCGGCATCTTTGGCTATGCTCGCAAGAACGGCATGATGGAATAGCGGCAAACAACGAAGACAACGGGAGAAGAATGACAAAGAGAATTGTATCATTGCCGGGCGACGGCATAGGAGTCGAAGTTACCGAGGCCGCTTTGCGCGTTGCGCAAGCTGCCGGGCAGAAGGCGGGGCTTTCTTTTGAGATCCAGGAGTTTCTGGTTGGCGGCGAGGCCATCGACGCGCATGGTACGCCGATGGAAGATGAGGTGGTGTCAGCCTGTAAATCGGCGGATGCCGTAATCCTCGGGGCCGTTGGAGGACCGAAGTGGGATAACAACCCGAAGGAACTGCGGCCGGAAATCGCGCTGTTGCGTTTGCGCAAAGAGCTTGGACTTTTCACCAATCTGCGGCCCGTCAAAGTTTTTGATGCGCTCGTAGGCGCCTCGACACTGAAGCCTGAAGTTGTGCAAGGAGTTGACATTCTGGTGGTGCGTGAGCTTACCGGCGGCATCTATTTTGGGGAACCCAAATTTACCGAACAGGTCAACGGTGAAGAACGCGCCGTAGACACGATGTCCTACCGCACCTCGGAAATTGAACGCATCGCGAAAGTCGCTTTTGAGGCTGCGCGCAAGCGGCGTGGCAAAGTTGCTTCCGTCGATAAGGCAAATATTTTGGCAACCTCGCAGCTTTGGAGAAAGACGGTCACGCGGGTTGCCAACGATTTTCCAGATGTCGCCCTTGAACATGTCTTGGTGGACAACTGCGCCATGCAAATCGTTCGTGAGCCAAAGCAGTTTGACGTCATCTTAACCGAGAATATGTTTGGCGACATTCTGAGTGACGAGGCCTCAATGTTGACCGGATCGCTGGGAATGCTGCCTTCTGCAAGTCTGGGCGATGGTGTGGCCATGTACGAGCCGGTTCACGGCTCTGCTCCCCAGATCGCAGGCCAGGGAATTGCGAATCCGCTGGCCGCTATCAGTTCGGTTGCTTTAATGTTCCGTTTTTCTTTTGGCCTGGAAGCGCCGGCGCAATCCATTGAGCGCGCCGTTGACAGACTCTTGGCGGACGGTCTGCGTAGCGCTGATTTGGCGCTGAATGGTGAGATGGTTTTGGGCACGCAGGAGATAACTCAAGCGGTTCTTGACAGGCTTGACTAGGTTCAGCTTAGCATGATTGAGCGGGAGCCCGGCTGCAGCAAAAATCGGTGCGCCTCCAGAATCAACCGCCTCATCCCAACTGTTTCATTCGATGGATAGGGACAACCTCAGGGCGTGATTTTACAGGAGCAGACCCAGGCAATAGAAACGGGGCTGCCCAAAAGCGAGACGGATTGCAGCGGAACTCGTCAGAGTTCTTGCTGGCCGTGTCCGGAGTGTTGCCACTCCTGCCACTCTTGGACAGCCCCGCGTCAGCTTCGGGGCCTCAGACGATCGTTAGTTGACGCTGATTTCGATTTGCTTCGGCTTGGCTTTTTCGGCCTTTGGAATCGTGATTTCGAGCACGCCGTTCTTGTAGTCGGCTTTGATCTTTTTGCTGTCCACGCTGTCCGTGAGGCGAAATGAACGTTTGAAGGCGCCGTAGCTGCGTTCGATTCTGTGGCTGTCCTCCTTTTCTTCCTCTCCCTCAAACTTCTTTTCGCCTTCAAGCGTCAACGTATTGTTCTCGACGGTGAGCTTGAAATCGTCTTTGCTCAAACCCGGAAGTTCCGCTTTAACCACGAATTCCTTCTCGTTTTCAAGCACGTCGATGGTCGGCTCGAAGCCTCTCCCGGCAAGCGGGAAATTGGGTTTGAAGAAGTCGTCAAACAGGGGTTCGCGATTGAGCAGAGTGCTGAAGGGATTTACTTCTACTAACATTGTTCAATCTCCTTATGCTAATGTTATTAAATAAGTTAGTTCGTTTCGAAATTCACGATTTGATTTGGCAAAGGCTGTGCCAAACCTGAGGGTGAGACAAATTGCGCCAGGTGTGGTTCTCATTGTCAATGTCGTCTGCCACGGATTGTCAGACTGCCAGATGAACCTGCATTTTGGTCAGACGCCTACGGACATTTTGGCCGTGTCTGCCTCCACACAAACCGGGGCGAGCCGCGCTCCGCAAAGAACTCAGCGCCCTCGTGGCGACAAAGAGTTGGTTGTAATCGAGATTCGCATCGACTATATTCGAATAGCAATGATAAAACTCTGGAGGTCTCGTGGCCAAGAAGAAGATCGTTATCATAGAAGATGAGGCCGACATTCGCGAACTGCTTGAATTTCATCTGGAGCAGGCTGGCTATGCAACTGTCGGTTGCGACGATGGCGCCGCCGCCATAGATGTTGTAGTGCAGGAGGAACCGGATCTGATAATCCTTGATATCATGCTGCCTGGTATGGTTGGTACAGAAATTTGTAAGACGCTGAAGCAGGGAGATGATACCAAACGAATCCCGATTATCATGTTGACGGCAAAGGGCGAAGAGATCGACCGGGTGGTTGGTTTCGAGCTTGGCGCGGATGACTACGTCACCAAACCTTTCAGCCCGCGCGAGCTGGTATTGCGCATCAAGGCGATCCTGAAGCGCGCACAACCAGCCCCGGGAGAATCTCAGGATGTCATTCGGCTGAACGACATCAGCGTCAATATTCCGAAACATGAAGTCCATTGTGACGGTGAGCCCGTCTCTTTGACTGCGACGGAGTTCAGCTTGCTTCGAACGCTGATTCAGCGGCGTGGCCGAGTCCAGAGCCGGGAAATGTTGCTTGAGACGGTGTGGGGGTATGATTATGCCGGCTTCACCAGAACGGTCGATACACACATGCGTCGCCTGCGGTCAAAACTCGGCAAGTCCGGTGACCGCATCGAAACAGTACGCGGAGTCGGTTACCGCATCAAGGAGGACTGAGCTTTGAGAGTGAGTCTGCGTTTGAAATGGATGGCTGCGCATCTTCTGGTGGGTAGTCTTGTACTCCTGTTCTTTGTCCTTTTTCTGGGGAGTCAATTGGAAGGCTATTTCGAAGAACGCTTCGAAAACCGTTGGAAGCGTGAGCTTGAGTTGGCGCGCGAGTTTGTCGAAGCTGGCGGTGAAGACTTGAGAACACCTGTTGCCGCGGACCGCTGGGCGGACAGAGTTGGCGACCTGCTGGGAATGCGCTTTACGCTGATGGATTCGGCGGGCCGAGTCATCGGGGATTCCGAGGTGGATCTGTCCCGCTTGCAGGAGGTTGAGAATCACAGCGACCGCCCTGAAGTTATCGAGGCGCTCGCCACTGGTTTTGGCAAAAGCAGGCGTTATAGCACGACAGTTGGGTTCGATTTGTTCTATTTGGCCGCACCTATCGGCAGTCCGGGGGGCCTGGGAGGAATCATTCGCGCGGCGGTGCCAAGTTCGGAAATCGATGAGTCGCTCTCAGAAATCAAGCGTCTGATTTGGCTCGCCACTGGCTTCGGCTTTGCTCTCGTTCTGATCGCCGGCTACGCGACCTCCGCTTCTCTGACTGAGCGTGTGAAGCAGATGGCTGTGACAGCCAAACTTTTTGCGCAAGGTGATTTTTCCAACCGCGTGGCGTCTGGCGCAGATGATGAGATATCCGACCTCGGCAAAGCGCTGAATCAGATGGGCGATGATTTGCAGCGTAGCCTCGTCCAGATCACTCAGGAACGAGACCAGCTCCAGACTATCCTGGACGGAATGGTGGAAGGAGTCATGGTCACCGACCGCTCTGGAAACATTGTGTTGACGAACAACTCATTTGAGCAAATATTCCAAGTGTCCGGCGATGGCGATTTAGAAGCAAGCTCGTTGTTCCGGGACCCGGACTTGCTTGAAGCCCTTATCTGTGCCAGCCGGCAGTCAATCGATACCGTCGTTTCTCTGGAGCTGAGCAACCCGGTGCGCAAGGCGCTCAAAGCCCACGTTGCCACGCTGGGTCCTGCGGATGAACCCGTCGGGGCGGTCGCGGTTTTTCATGACACGACTGAACTGCAGCACCTGGAAAAGGTGCGCAGGGATTTTGTCGCCAATGTCTCACATGAGCTGCGTACGCCTTTGACAGCCATCAAGGGATATGTTGAAACGTTGCTTGATGCAAGCGCCATCGAAGCAGAGCAGAAGAATACCTTCCTCAACAAAGTTTTGCGTCATGCCGATCGCATGGCCAAACTCGTTGATGATCTGCTCAATCTGTCCAAACTGGAATCGTTTGGCCCGGAAACGGAACTGGAGCAGTTCGACCTGACAAATGTCTGCTTGCGCGTGGCTGAAAATTTTTCCGGTCTCTTTCGGACGTCGAATCTCGAACTCAAGCTGAACCTTCCGGACGCTCCCGTGCTGGTGCAGGGCGTGCATGCCGAAGTTGAATCGGCTCTCAATAATTTGATTGAGAATGCCGTGAAGTACGGAGGGGAAGGTGAGAACGTGACGGTTTCATTAGCCGATCTCGACGACCACGTGCAGGTTTCCATTGTTGACCAGGGTCCCGGAATTCCTGTCGACCACCAGCCGCGCATATTTGAACGCTTCTACCGGGTTGACAGGGGCAGGTCGCGAGAACTCGGTGGCACGGGACTCGGTCTTTCAATCGTCAAACACATTGTGCAGAGACACGGCGGGCGGATCTGGGTGGAAAGCAATTTGGGTCAGGGCGCGGCCTTTCACTTTACATTGCCTCGGGTCTTAAACGCGCAGGCTCCATCCGGCAATCAGTAGCGCGCTCATTACGCCGATTTGAAGCTGAAGCTGAGGTATCGGATTGTTTTACCGGCGGCCAGGTGTTGCTGCTCATACTTGGTTTGAATTTCGACTGCCGGGCCGTCCAACGCTCCTGAATATAGGTCCTGCACGCAGGCGAGAATCTCGACCTGCTCTTCCGCAAGGCTCTCTTTGGTGAATTCAAACACTCCAGGATCATCGGTCTTCAGGTGGACTAGGCCGCCCGGCCGTAGCAGTTTCCGGTAGGTCGCGAGAAACGCAGGACCGGTCACTCTTCTTTTGGCCGTCCGCTTTTTCACGAATGGATCAGGGAAGGTTACCCAAATCTCGGCGACCTCTCCCTGGCGCAAAATCTCAGTCAGCATTTCAGCCGGAGCCCTCAGAAATGCGACGTTGCGCAGGCCGAGTTGTTCGGCATTGCGAGCGCCGGTCCAGAGACGTGCGCCTTTTACATCCACTCCAAGGAAGTTGCGGTCTGGGAAACGTTGTGCAAAGCCGATGGCATAATCTCCCCGGCCACAGCCTATCTCCAAAGTCAACGGATTGCTGTTTCCAAAAAACTCCTGCAGATCGAGCCAGCTTGAGCGCTGTTCCAGACTGAAAACGTTTGGCAGAGAATCGACTTTCAGTATTTTTATTAACTTTTTTCTCATCTATTCTCGTTTGGCAAAGGCAGCAATCTAGCGAACGAGTCTCAAAATGGCAAGAGATTTCACCCCACGAGTTGTTGCCACTATTTCGTTGTTTTTGTGATGCTTGATTGTATATTGACTTACAATTAGGCTGCCGTGGACAGCGGTGGTCCTGAGCCAGACGGCTTGACCGTCAACTCACTCGTCCAAAAAGAGGGTAAGCATGTCAAAGCCAAGACCCTACATCGTTGCTGAGACCAATTGGAGTCAAATTCGGGCCACTGACTATGAAGTGGTGGTGCTGCCTTGGGGAGCGACAGAGGCGCATAATCTGCACCTGCCTTTCGGTACTGACAACATGCAGTGTGACTATGTGGCGGCCGAAGCGGCGCGGCTGGCCTGGCAGCGTGGCGCCCGGGCGGCTGTGCTTCCGACTGTCCCGTTTGGCGTTAACACCGGTCAGCTCGACATCAAATTGACCATAAACATGAATCCCTCGACGCAGGCGGCGGTGCTGCACGATGTGATTGACGCCGTGGCCAGGCACGGATTTTCGAAATTCGTTATCCTGAATGGCCATGGCGGAAATAACTTCAAGCAAATGGTCAGACAGGCCCAGGCGGAGTTCCCGGATATGTTCCTTTGCACCCTTGACTGGTATCTGGCAGCAGATTGGAGTGACTACTTTGATGACCTCGGCGACCACGCCGGCGAGGTCGAAACAAGTACGATGCTGCACATTGCCCCGGACCTAGTTCTGCCGCTCGACCAGGCAGGCGACGGTGCGCACCGCAGCTTCAAATTTCGCGCATTTCGGGAGGGTTGGGCCTGGGCGCAAAGGGAGTGGAGCCAGGTCACAAAAGACACCGGAATCGGCAATCCATCGTCCTCAACTTCCGACAAGGGAGAGCGTTTCTTGGAGGCTGCCACCGAAGCTATTGCGGACTTTCTGGTTGAGCTTTCCGAAAGCAAGCTGGACGATTTGTATCGCTAGCCAAAATTTTTCGCAAGCCTGAAAACACAACAGGTTGTACGATTGCTGCAAAGCATCTCCGGTAGTGTGCTCCAGGCTTTTGTTGTCCGGTTGACATTGTCGGAACCCAAATAGAAATCTTGCGTTCCCCGCATTTTCGGTTACAATCCTTATTGGCCTTTTGGCGATCACATTTTGTTGACATTTGCCTTGAGATTTAGGCATAAATCTCTTATTATTGCACTCGCTACCGCCCGAGCCGGGTTCGGAAAAGCTATCAATCGCATTCAACCAGGAAACGCACACCATGCCGGAAATCGAATCGAAACCCGTTCCAAATTTTGTCCGGAACATCGTCAAGGAAGACATCAAAAACAACAAGCATGACGGTAAAGTCATCACCAGATTTCCACCGGAGCCGAACGGTTTCTTGCATATCGGCCACGCGAAGTCCATCTGCCTGAACTTCGATATGGCAAATGAATTCGGAGGAAACTGCAATCTGCGCTTCGATGATACAAATCCTGTGAAAGAAGAAGAGGAGTACGTCCGGTCAATCAAAGAAGATGTGCGCTGGTTGGGGTTTGATTGGGGCGAGACAGAGCTTTACGCTTCCGACTATTTTCAGCAGCTTTTTGATTATGCGGTGCAGTTGGTGAAATCGGGCAGAGCATACGTCGATGACCTAAACGCACAGGAAATCCGCGAACACCGCGGCACGCTGAAACAGCCGGGCCGGGAAAGTCCCTACCGCGACCGACCCGTCGAAGAAAGCCTCGACCTGCTGGAGAAAATGCGGTCTGGCGATTTCCCCGACGGTAGCAAGGTCCTGCGGGCCAAAGTCGATATGGCTTCGCCCAATCTCAATATGCGTGACCCGATCATGTACCGCATTCTGCACACCGCGCACCACAGGACCGGGGACGACTGGTGCATCTACCCGATGTATGACTGGGCCCACGGGCAGTCCGATTCTATTGAGGGCATCACGCACTCCATGTGTACTTTGGAGTTTGAGGACCACCGCCCGCTCTACGATTGGTTTCTGGACCAGCTTGGTATCCACCATCCGCAGCAGATTGAGTTTGCCCGCCTCAATCTCAGTTACACCATAACGAGTAAGCGCAAACTTCTGAATCTGGTAGATCAAGGTCACGTCAGTGGCTGGGATGATCCGCGCATGCCTACCTTGGCCGGGATGCGCCGACGCGGTTTCACGCCCTGGTCGATTCGTGATTTTTGTGAGCGCATCGGAGTCGCCAAGCGCGACAGCATGGTTGACGTCGCGCAGCTGGAGTACAGCGTTCGCGATGACTTGAATCGACACGCGTCGCGCGTCATGGGAGTGCTGGATCCACTGCGCGTAGTGATCGAGAACTACCCCGAAGATAAAGTGGATGAGTTGCAGGCGATCAACAATCCTGAGGATCCTGACGCCGGAACTCGCAACGTGCCATTCTCCCGCGTGCTCTATATCGAAAAAAAAGATTTCCGCGAAGATCCTCCCCGGAAGTTTTTCCGCCTCGGCCCCGGCAGGGAAGTTCGTTTGCGCTACGCCTATTTCATTACCTGCACCGATGTCATCAAGGATGAGCATGGCGAAGTTGTCGAATTGCGCTGTACCTATGATCCCGCAACACGCGGGGGCTCTGCGCCGGACGGCCGCAAAGTGAAAGGCACGCTGCACTGGGTTTCCGCACAACACGCGCTGGAAGCGGAGGTTCGGCTTTATGACCGCTTGTTTCTTGTGCCAAGTCCGGCAGCCGAGGACGACTATTTGAACGCGTTGAACCCAAACTCCCTGGAGATTCTGCAAAATTGCAAACTGGAGTCTGGTCTAAGAGGTGCCGAGCCTGGCAGCCGCCTGCAGTTTGAGCGTCAGGGATATTTTTGTGTCGATACGGTCGATTCTGCTCCCGGCAAGCCGGTGTTCAACCGCACAGTGACTTTGCGCGATTCATGGGCGAAGATTGCACAGACCCAAGGTCAGCCAACGAAATCTTGACGGCATCAGCCCGCCACATCGTCCAAAACATTGACGAGGAAGCGCATGCGTGAAACGGATGTGCTGAGACCCCAGTTCACGCTCGATCAGGCAGAGGGGCTGGCGCTCTCTCAGTTTGGGGTATCCGGCAGAATCAAGCCGTTGCCCAGCGACAGTGACCAGAATTTTCTCATTCGCGAAAGCGATGACTGCGCGTTTGTCTTGAAGATTGCGAACGGTCGGCAGCAACGTGAGATTCTGAACTTCCAAAATGCCATGCTTCGGCATCTTTCTGATTCTTCTGACCCACGAGAAGTGCCGAAATGCTTGCCTGCGAAGAATGGTGACTTCATTCTGACCTGCCCGGACTCATCCGGGAGAACGTACTTCACCCGGTTGCTGAGCTTTTTGCCAGGTAAGCGGCTGGTCGATGTCCAACCGCATGGAAATGGCTTGTTGCTGAGTTTGGGTGAGCGACTGGCTCACCTGGACAAGTCCCTCCTTGATTTTTCTCATGCTGCGGCCAGCCGGAGCATCGTTTGGGATGTGGCGAGGGCCAGCAGCACGATTCGTGCGCACATCGAGCATATCGAGTCTGCTGGCGACCGGCAGATGGTGATGCGGTTTCTTGAACGCTACGAAATCAGCACGGCCCCGCTGTTATCCGGATTTCGTCGCTCGGTGATCCATGGCGATGCCAATGACCACAATGTGCTGGTCCACGAAAGTCTCGACGGCCAGGAAGTGGTGTCCATCATCGATTTTGGTGATGCGGTCTTCTCGCACACAATCAATGATGTCGCCATCGCCTGCGCTTACGCGCTGCTGAGCAAGCCCGACCCTGTTGTCGCAGCTTCCCATATTATTGCCGGCTACAACTCGGTGCTGTCTCTGACGGAAGTTGAGATCGCGGCCCTTTTCGATTTGATTTGCATGAGGCTCTGCATCAGCGTTTGCATGTCATCCTTTCAAAAAGAGCGTGAGCCCGACAACGACTATCTGACTACAAGCGAGCAACCTGCCTGGCGCGCTCTGCAAAAACTTTCAGAGATTCCGGTCGCGTTGGCGGAGGCTCATTTCCGGCATGCATGCGGCTTGAAGCCATGCCCGGAGGCCCAGAAACTGGTCTCGTGGCTGACCGGGAATCGTCAAAAAATCGGCAATGTTGTCGAACCGGCTCTCAAAACTTCGAACAGTCTGATTCTGGATTTGAGTGTTGGCAGCCTCCAACGTGACCACAACAGCCAATCGATGTCAACGCAAGCTCTTTCCGATTGGGTCTTTGGGAGAATTCAGGATGCCGGGGCAGAGGTCGGAATTGGTCGTTACAACGAAGCCAGGCAAGTCTATTCGGGCGAGCAATTTCAGCAAGCTGACGGGTCATGGAGAACTATCCACATCGGCATGGATATATTTCTTCCTGCGGGAACACGCGTCTTTGCCCCATTGCGCGGGCGTGTCCACAGTTTCCAAAACAACGATTCACGGCTTGATTACGGCCCGACCATCATTCTAGAACACCAAGTTGATAAGTCAAGATTGACCTTTTATACGCTTTACGGCCATCTTAGTCCGGACTCGCTTGCCGGACTTACGGTGGGGGCGAATATTGAGCGGGGGGATGAAATCGCTCGTATCGGCAGCTTTCCGGAAAATGGCGATTGGCCGCCCCATCTGCACTTTCAAGTCATCACAGATATGCTTGAAAAAGCCGGCGACTTCCCTGGAGTTGCGCCCGCTGCCTCGCGCGAGGTCTGGCTCAGCCTCTGCCCGGACCCGAATTTGATCCTGCAGGCGCCGACCAGGCGCTTTCCTGCCAGCTCACCTGAGAAAGCAGAGATTCTGGCTTCCCGGGAGAAGCATCTCAGCAAATCGCTGAGCGTCTCTTACCGCCACCCGCTCAAGATCGTTCGTGGCTATATGCAGTATTTGTATGATGAAGCTGGGCGCGCCTATCTGGATGCCGTGAACAATGTGCCACATGTCGGCCACTGCAACCCGCGTGTGGTTGCCGCCGCGCAAAAGCAGATGGCCGTTCTGAATACCAACACGCGCTACTTGCACGACAACTTGGTGTCTTACGCACAACGCCTGACCGCCACGTTTCCAGATCCACTCAATGTTTGTTTCCTGGTGAACTCAGGCAGCGAAGCGAATGAATTGGCCTTGCGTCTGGCCCGTGCCCACACCGGACGCCGGGATTTTCTGGTGGTGGACGGCGCCTACCACGGAAATACGGGTTCAGTCGTCGAGCTGAGCCCCTACAAGTTTGATGGACCGGGTGGCGCTGGCTCTGCCGCCCATATTCACAAGGTGCCGACCCCGGACACCTACCGCGGCAGGTTCAAAGCGGGCGATGCCGATGCGGGCACGAAGTACGCCGCCAGACTTGAGTCCGCCATTCTGCGCATGCAGATGAACCGGCGCAAACCGGCGGCCTTTTTTTGTGAGTCGGTCCTGAGTTGCGCGGGACAGATTGTTCTTCCCGCAGGCTATCTGCAGGCGTGTTACCGCTACGTCCGCCAGGCAGGAGGGCTTTGTGTCGCAGACGAGGTGCAGGTTGGATTCGGCAGGGTTGGTTCTCACTTCTGGGCTTTTGAAACACAGGGGGTTGTTCCCGATATCGTGACGCTTGGCAAACCCATCGGCAACGGGCATCCGCTCGCCGCGGTCGTGACCACTCAGGCAATTGCCGAATCTTTCGCGAATGGCATGGAGTATTTCAACACGTTTGGTGGCAATCCGGTCTCGTGCGCTATCGGTATGGCCGTAATGGAAGAGCTAGAGAGCGGCAATCTACAGGACAATGCCCACCAAGTCGGTAACTACCTCCTGACAAAACTCCGAGCGCTGACAAAGACATCCGGCCTGGTAGGCGAGGTTCGGGGGCTGGGCTTGTTTATAGGAATCGAGTTTGTGAAAGGTCATGATTCGTTGGAGCCTGCGGCCGCCGAGGCTTCTTACATTGTAGAAAGAATGAAAAGCCTCGGAGTTTTGCTGAGCACGGATGGGCCGCTTCACAACGTCATCAAAATCAAACCGCCAATGGTTTTTTCCAAAGAGAATGCGGACACGCTTGCGAACACGTTGGCGGAGGTTCTGCAAGACAGCTGTTTGCAAGATGTCTGAGATAGCGAATACCATGGAAAACAACACCTATTCTGCCTGGTTTCAGTGCATCGCCGGTTGTGAAGGCAAATTACCTCTGAACGAAATTGTCTATCGCTGCCCTGCCTGCGGCGACTTGCTCGAAGTTCAGCATGACCTGGACGTGTTGCGCCAAACATCACCCGCGGATTGGAAAGAGCAGTTTTCCACCCGACTGGCCACCATGAGCAGCCCTGGCAGCGGCATCTGGAGCAAGCACGAGTGGGTTTGCCCGGCAGTCGCGCCAGAGAATATCGTGAGCATCGGTGAGGGCCGAACACCCTTGTTTGACGTGCCGCGCTGGGCAAAGCAAGTTGGCATCGCCAGCTTGCGGGTCAAGTTGTGCGGCAACAGCCACACGGGCTCGTTCAAAGATCTCGGTATGACCGTGCTCGTTTCCATGGTTAAACAGATGGTTGCGGAGGGCAGGCAAATCAAGGCCGTGGCCTGTGCTTCAACCGGGGACACTTCCGCGGCGCTGGCAGCCTACTGTGCCGCGGCCAATATTCCGGCGGTGGTTCTTCTACCGAGAGGGAAGATTTCAACGGCACAACTGATTCAGCCGATCGCGAACAACGCTCTGACGCTCTCTCTGGATACGGATTTCGACGGCTGCATGGAGCTTATTCAAAAGCTCACGAAATCGCAAGATATCTATCTTGCCAACTCGATGAATTCACTGCGGATCGAGGGCCAGAAGACCGTTGGCATGGAAATCGTTCAGCAACTGAATTGGCAGGTCCCGGACTGGATCATCGTTCCGGGCGGAAATCTCGGCAACATCTCGGCGATTGGAAAAGGTCTGCAGGAGCTTCGGGCCGTCGGTTTGATCAATCGCATGCCCAGACTGGTTTGCGCCCAGGCGCAGAAGGCCAATCCCCTCTACCAAAGCTATCTGACTGGCTTCTCGGATTTTGCGCCAAAGGCTGCTGAGTCAACCTTGGCCAGCGCCATTCAGATCGGTGCTCCGGTCAGCGTCAAGAAAGCGATCCGGGTATTGACGGCTTTTGATGGCGTGGTCGAGCAAGCCAGCGAAGATGAGTTGGCCAATGCCTGCGCTTTGGCTGACCGCCACGGCTTGTTCACTTGTCCGCAGACTGGTGTGGCGCTGGCTGCATTCTTGAAATTGGTGGAGAAGAAGGAGATCAAGCCCACCGACAATGTGGTTGTGGTCTCGACGGCGCACGGCCTGAAGTTTTCGGATTCCAAAATCGACTACCATGAATCCCGGCTGTCTGGCGTTGCCCCGAAATATGCCAATCTGCCTGTCGAGATTCCACCTGCGCTCGATTCCGTGCAGCAACAAATCCAGCAGCATTTTGGCTCGTAGTGGCGGAGCGCCCGCCGTACCGAGGGATAGAGGAGGCGCAAGCCGTTTGAGATATTTTTTATTGCAAATCGGGGAATGTCGAGGTATTTTCCGGGGTCTAATCTTTAAAGTTTGTGGGATTCAGACCAGGTGACAGAGCGCGAGCTGATAAAGCAGGCCAAGGCCGGCAATGTTCAGGCATTTGAACAATTGGTTAAGAACTACGAGTCGCGCGTCGCGGCGACGGTCATTGGGATGCTTGGTCCTTGTTTGGCCGCTGACGATGTCGGCCAGGAGGTTTTTATTCGCCTGCACAAGTATTTTGGCAGTTTCAAAGAAGATGCATCTCTCGCGACCTACATTACGAGAATTGCGATAAACCTGAGCCTCAATGAACTCAAGCGGCGAAAGCGCCGACAGTTCTTGTTTCGCAGTTCCCAGCTCACGGAACTTGATGCCACCACCAACCCCGATGAGCACATTGATCAAACTGAGAGTCAGCGCCTGGTGCATGCCGCCATTCAGAAACTCGCCCCCGAATTCAGGTCAGTGGTTGTCTTGCGCCTGATTGAGGGCTACTCGACCCGCGATACCGCGGACATTCTGGGGGTTCCGGAAGGCACTGTTTTATCACGTCTTTCCCGGGCACAAAAGAAATTGAAGAAACACTTGACCCCTTTCTTTCAGGAGAAGGTATGAACAAACGAAGCCTTGATTTGCTCTATCGTTCGTTTGATGCGCAATTGTCAGAAGACGAGAAGGCGGAGCTGGCAAGCGCCCTGGCGTCTTCCGAAAGCCTGAGGCGGGAAGAGGAGGCTGCGCTAGCCATGCGTGATGCCGTGCGAACATCAGCTGTGCGCAGTTTCAAGCCTTTCTTTTCATCCCGCGTCTTGAACCGGATGAAAGCCCTGGAGAAGCCAAACGACCCGATGGAGGAGCTTTGGAAGGCCCTGGTTACCATGTTCAGGCCCGTGGCCGTGGCGGGTGCGCTCACGCTCGTGGCCATCCTGGCGTTCAACCTCGCCAGCGCCGAAAGGTGGACGCTCGACACGATGCTTGGCGTGTCGGAGCCTGGTATCGAGGAAGTCTGGACACTGACTGTACTTGAGGAATCGAATCAATGAGCCCGAAAACAAAATCCCTGCTGATGCTTGCCGGAACGTTGGTGCTGGGGGTCTTGCTTGGATTCTCCGCCGGTGGACCGTTACGCGAGCAGAGAGCCAGGCGGTTCATGCACACGCCGCCGCACAAGAGGTTTCATCGCGCGATGGAGCGCATTCTGCGGCCATCGGAGCAGCAGAAGGCTGTTATCGACACCATCCTGACGGGCCATTCAGCAAAAATGTCAAGCATCAGAGAAGCGTTCGAGAACGAAATGTTTGCATTGTTGGATTCTCTGCGGTCAGACCTGGCCACAGTCCTGGATGAAAAACAACTCGAACGCATCGACGAACACTTCCGCAAAGGGCCGGAGGGCGCGGTTTCGGCGCGTGTGCGGCAACTCACAGAGACGTTGAATCTCGACGATGAGCAGGTTGAGAAAGTCCACGAAATTCTGATGCAGATGGTCCCGATGCATGGCTACCGACGCGGCAAAGATCCCGCTGAGCGTCGTGGCAGGGGGAGCGGCATGCGTGAAGGGTTTGAGCGAATCCATCGCGAGATCGAGGGCGTCCTGACGCAGGAGCAGAGAACGCAATTCAGGGAAATGCGTCGGGACCGGGCGTTTCCGTTTGGTCAGCACATGCCTTTTCCTCACCGCAATTTCAAAAGCCGGGATGAAGATCAAAAGATCCGCTAGTAGCCGTCTGCCCATTGCACAGCCTTGAATTTACTTGCCAGGATCCTGTTCTCGCTTGGGTTCAGCCTCCTTTCACCACGACGAAGCCTACCCGTACTTGCAGCCGACGGCACAGGAAATGAGCCGGCGCGTAGCATCGGAGCATGCTATTTTTCGCCACCAGAAATTCACTTGGCGTTAACATATTTGTAACACAGGTACGTTATCATTGTCCATGAATACAATAGAAAGAGAAGAAAGGACTACGATGGGCGTAAGAAAAATCAAAATGGCAAAGCAAAAACACATTGCGCTGATTGCACATGACAATCGAAAGCAGGACCTGCTTGAGTGGGTTCAGTTCAACCGGGCCGTGCTCAGCGAGCACGTGCTTTATGCAACTGGCACCACAGGCTCGATGATTGCCAGGGATGTCGGACTTGATGTCTTCCGTTTCAAGAGTGGACCGCTTGGTGGCGACCAACAGGTTGGCGCGAAGATTGCCGAAGGCGAGATTGACCTGGTGATTTTTTTCTGGGATCCCCTGTTGGCACAACCGCATGATCCAGACGTTAAGGCGCTTTTAAGGATCGCCGTGGTCTGGAATATTCCAGTCGCCAGCAATCGCTCGACTGCGGATTTCATTGTGTCATCGCATTTGTTGGGCGAAGAATACGAACGTGTGGTCCTCGATTACGAGGCCAGACGGCGGGAATACACTGGAAGAAATTTTTAGAGCCTCACAACATAAAGGACGGCAGCAATGAAAACTCCCAGCATTGTTCTCACAGCGCTTGCAGTCATCTGGTTTGGCTGTGGAAAAATGGAAACAGCCTCCCAGAGCGCGAATACGGCGACAGCAGATCCGTACACTTTTGACAGTGACAAAAACTTCCTGACAGATTTCGAGCCCAGCAACGCGGATGGCGCCATCAATGTGGTTGTCGAAATACCTGCCGGCAGCAATGCCAAATGGGAAGTGACAAAGCCAGACGGTGTGCTGAAGTGGGAATTCAAGAAGGGAAAGCCGCGCGTGGTCAAATACTTACCTTATCCCGGCAACTATGGCATGGTGCCGCGCACACTACTTCCGAAGGAACTCGGTGGCGACGGGGATCCACTTGACGTCATCGTTCTCGGACCAGCCGTGGCGCGCGGGAGCGTGATTAGCGCCAGGCTGGTTGGCGTCCTGCGTTTGCTGGATGGCGGGGAGCAGGACGACAAGCTTCTGGCGGTGGCGCAGGACTCTCCGCTTGCGGGCGTCCACAATCTCGCCGAATTGCGTTCTGACTTCAAGGGCGTCCTGAGCATCATCGAGACCTGGTTCGCGAATTACAAAGGGCCGGGAGAGATGCAGGCGAATGGCTTTGGCGACGTGGATGAAGCACAACAAATTCTCCGTCAATCGATGAAGGCTTATTCCACACAGCAGGTCGCGGGCGCATCATTTTTTCACACCCAGCCGGCCTTCTGAACCAGTTTTGTTACGGTTTCTTAATTGGACTTTGGGGCGGATATTTTGCATTTTCCGGCAACCCCAGCAACCTTCTGCAATCAAGAGACAAAGGAGATGTAGTATGCCTTGTCCGTATTTCTTGGAAGCACGGTGCAATCAGTGTCTCATTTTCAAAGGTCTGTTTGTTCCCAGTATTTTTGAGGAGAAATCCTACTGTCGCAGTGAGAACCACGAGGCATGTGGTGTCTTCCGAGAATACCACAGGTCGGCACTGAAAGTAAGCAAAGAGCAGTATCTGACTGAGATTGAGGCTGAACAATACAGCGCCTGACTGACTTCAGACGTTCGTCGTGTGGCCCGCTGAAGCCGAGCCGCTTCAAAGGCCGACAACCATCCCGGCAGCGGCTGAAGCGACTGGCTACCCCAGAAGATTCTAAGCTAATGTCGCGACCATGATTGCCTTGATTGTGTGCATCCTGTTTTCAGCTTGGTCGAACACAATCGAGTGCTCTGATTCGAATACTTCCTCGGTCACTTCCAGGCCATCCAACCCAAATTGCTCAAATATTTCCTGGCCAACTTTCGTTTCGCGATTGTGAAAAGCCGGCAGGCAATGCAGAAATTTCGTTTGCGGATTTCCGGTGAGTTTCAGCGCATTGGAATTCACCTGATACGGCTTGAGCAGATCAATCCGTTCCTCCCAGACTTCGGGCGGCTCGCCCATGGACACCCAAACATCCGTGTACAGAAAATCCGCGCCTTTGACGCCCTCGGCGACATCCTCGGTAAGCAGAATTTTTGCGCCACTTTCGACTGCGATTTTTTCGCACATGGCAACCAGGCCATCGTCTGGCCAGTTTGAGCGTGGTGCAGCCAGCCGGATATCCATCCCGAGCTTGGCTCCGCCGACAAGCAGAGAGTTGCCGACGTTGTTGCGGGCGTCGCCGAGATAGCAGTAGGAAATGTCCGTGAGCGGCTTGTCGCAGTGCTCTTCCATCGTGAGAAAGTCTGCCAGAATCTGGGTCGGGTGGTACTCATCGGTGAGGCCGTTCCAAACGGGCACACCGGCGAACTCACCCAGCTCCTCGACAATGCTCTGACCAAAACCACGGTATTCGATGCCATCGTACATACGACCCAGGACCCGGGCTGTGTCTTTCATAGATTCCTTGTGGCCGATTTGTGACCCGGATGGCCCAAGGTAGCTGACATGGGCGCCCTGATCGAGTGCGGCCACCTCGAAAGCGCAGCGCGTGCGGGTTGAAGTCTTCTCAAAAATCAACGCGATATTCAAGCCATGCAATTTTGGTTGCTCCTGGCCGTCGCGTTTCGCATCTTTCAAAGATTTTGAAAGCTCCAGGAGAAACAGGATCTCGTCTCTTGAGTAGTCGAGAAGTTTGAGGAAGTTGCGATTTTTCAAATTGACAGGCATAAATGGTGTCTCCTTCTCTCGGTTGTATCAGCGGTGTGTCAGAATCTCTAGCGCTGCGGAACCAGCCATGAAATTAAGCGAACTGTATGCTGAGATGCAAGGTTTTTGCTGGCTGAAACCGAGACACAATTTCCGAGAAAAGTTGCTCAACTTTCATTTTTTCGTAACATTGCTGTAACATTCACCGGCTATACTTCTTGAGCAATCTAAAGAATTGAGGTTGCCCAAATCGGACGGCTCAAAATGATATCTGAGAATCAACTCATCCACTCATTAAGGAGGAACAATGAAACACTTCACGATTATGATGGTCGCAGGCGCGCTTGGACTCTCTGTCCTGGCCTCAACTGGCGTGGCGCAGGAAGTTAAGATCAAGAACGCCAAGAGCTGGGAACTCACGGGTCGCGCTCAGTTGCAGTATCTTTACAATGCAGATATTGATGGCGACGCTGCCACAACCAACAATGGCTTCCGCATCCGTCGCGGTCGGCTGCAGGCCAAAACAAAGCTCACCGATTGGGTTACCACCAAATTCCAGATCGAAGTGCGCGACAACAGCCCGACCTTGAAGGACGCGGAAGGCAAGATCAAGCTTGGTCAAAATCTGTTCGTTCGGTTTGGTCAGTTCAAGACCCCGGTTTGGCGTGAGGAAATGCGCTCATCGGGCAAGCTGCTGCTGGTTGAAAGAAGCGAAGTCGCCGGCTTTCTGGATGACCTGCATCTTTCTTCTCGCCACGTTGGTTTTGAGCTTGGGGGTAAATACAAAAGTGGGATCTCATGGGCCGCGAACATTTCGAACGGCGCAGGCTCCGGCCGACGCGAAGATGCCGGTCGCACAAAGAGTGACTTTGTTAACAATGGCAAGCTGGTAGTTGGGCGGGTGAACCTCCCGGTAGACGAGAAGTTTGAGGTCGGCGTTTCTGCCGCATCAAACCGCGCTGAGAATGCCGCGAATGACGGCTCAGCCTCGCTCTACACCATTGCACCGGATTTTGGTTTCTATTCAAAATTGGGCTCGGGCGAGCTGCAGGTTGAAGGCGGCGCGGCGTTTGGCAGTGTCAGCAAGGATATTACCGGCGACGCGGATGACCAGTCCTTCACCCTGTTTGATGTTACCGGGCGCTGGACAAAGAAAATGGCAGAGCCCAATGCCAACTTTGGCGGCATGGACGGATTTGAGCTTGCCGGTGGCATTTCCTACATCGAGCCGGATTCAGACATCAGTGGCAACGAGACCCTGGTTTTGCGTGGTGGCCCTGCGTTCTATTTCGGCAAGAACACGCGAATCCAGGCCAACGGCGAACTCGAGCTACCATCCGCTGACGGCGCGGATTCCATTTTCAAAGTGCGCCTGCAAACGACGTTTAACTTCTAATCTTTGCCAAAACTCTACACAGCCGTAACGCGCTTGTAACAAAGATTCCTTAAGATTAGGTGTGCAAAAAATCGAATTCATTGTTCACCTAATTCTTAAATCTGGAGGATAAAGATGATTAGAAACAGCTTCTTCAAACAGACGATGTCCTATCTCGCTCTAGCGGCGATGTCGCTTTCCGCTTTGCCGGGAGATGCGGCATTGGCACAAGAGAAGCCCAAGGTTGACCCCGAAATTTCGCTCTACAAGAAAGTCAGCGGAATTTCGGGGAACCTGAACAGCATCGGTTCCGACACCATGAACAACCTGATGACGTTGTGGGGCGAGGCGTTCGCAAGATACTACCCAAGTGTCAGGCTCGGCGTAGAAGGCAAAGGTTCAAGCACGGCGCCACCTGCGCTGATTGCCGGAACCTCCCAGTTTGGCCCGATGTCCCGCAAAATGAAGGAAACAGAAATCGACGCATTTCAGAAGGCGTTTGGCTACAAGCCGACTTCCATGCGGACCTCTTTGGACGCACTTGCCGTCTACGTCAACAAAGACAACCCAATCCAGGGGGTGACGCTACAGCAAGTTGACGCGGTTTTTTCGAAGAACCGTGCTGGCGGTCTGGAGAAAGATATCGTGACCTGGGGTGAGCTTGGCTTGACCGGCGCCTGGGCCAACAAGCCGATCAGCCTGTACGGTAGAAACTCCGCTTCCGGCACCTACGGCTATTTCAAGAAGCATGCGCTTTTCAAAGGGGATTACAAAGACACGGTGAAAGAGCAGCCGGGTTCGGCCTCCGTGGTTCAGGGCGTGAGCGAAGACCGCTATGCTATTGGCTACAGCGGCATTGGCTACATCACCTCAGGCGTGCGTGCCGTTCCGTTGTCGAAGAAGGCAGATGCAGCATTTGCCGCAGTGGACATGGAGAGTGTGATGAAGGGCAAGTACCCGCTGGCGCGCTTCCTTTACCTCTACATCAACAAAGAGCCAGGCAAGCAACTGACGCCTCTGGTGCGCGAATTCTTGAAATTCGTGTTCAGCAAGGAAGGCCAGAAGATTGTTGTGAAAGATGGCTATCTGCCGCTTCCTTACAAGGTCGTGCAAGAAGAATTGGCCATGCTGGATGGTGGCACCAACTAAGATTAGTTCTCGGTACAAACCCTGACAGGGTTTCTTGAACGCTCACAGCTATTGTTTTCGTTCAAAACCCTGTCAGGGTTGATGTGCAATTGAGAATCGATCGTTTATCGAACAATATTTGAGACACCCTTGAAGTTACAAATCATGACCACCGAAACCGAAATAGCCGGGCGTCTGAAGCCAGGCAAGCGCTACGATAGCGAGTCTGCAATCCGAAAACGCCGCAGACAATTGTTTGACCGTTTGGCGCGCTGGGTTGTTGCCGCCGGTGGTTTCACCATTATCGCGAGTATTCTGGCGATAATGGTGTTTATCGCGGTGGAGATTGCGCCTCTTTTTCGGTCGGCGCAAGTCACTCAGATCAGCCGTTTTGGTCAGGACAAACTGTCCCAGGAACCGGCCGAGATTGTGGCTCTTGGCGTGGAGGAGAATCAGGATGTCGGTTACGTTGTTGCAGCCACCGGCGAAGTGACATTCTTCAATCTGGAGGGCGCTTCGCCACGTGAGGTGGTGCAGATTGCCGGTCTGCAGGGCGAAAGCATCACCACTTCCTGGCACTCTGTTCGGGGCCAGCGCCTGGTTCTCGGCACCGGTGCCGGAAACGCCGTTGTCGTGAGGGTTTCGATGCCGTCCACATACTTCGAAGGCGTGCGAACCTACCGGCCTGCCGTTATTCCGGAGTTGCGGTTGACAATTGATGACCGGGGTCAACCCATTTCGAAACTTGCCTTTTCCGGCAGCGCAGACGAGCGCATGGCAATTGCAGCGATCACCCGGGACGACCGTGTCATCGTCTATCTCCGGAGGACAGAGGAGTCTCTGTTCGGCGACGCGCTAGTGGATTCACTGGTCGCAACCCTGGAGCCCATCTGGTCTGGGCGCCCGACCGCAATAGCGATTGACGGCAGCGCCAACAACATCTACCTGGGTACCGACGACGGCAAGATTTACCACTGGCGGGCTTCGTTTGAGAATGGCCCTGAGTTCGTGACGGTCGCTAGAAACAGCAACAATGCCGAAGGGATCACTGCGTTGACGTTTCTCATCGGCGGCCGGACACTGGTTTCCGGCGACGCCGGTGGCGGGGTCGCAGCCTGGTTTCTGGTCCGGGACAATACGGCCACCACAGGCTGGCGCTTGACTCATATCCGGGATCTGAAATCGCATCCCGCCGCTGTCTCGACGCTCTCCCCGTCTGCACGCGGCAAGGGCTTTATCTCCGCTGATGCTGTTGGAAATCTCTACCTGCAGCACAGCACTTCCGAGAGATTTCTCACGGAGTTTCATTCCGCGCAAAACGCCATCGCAAAGGTGAGCTTTACCCCGAAAGCAAACGGCGCTCTTGCTCTGGATGCCGACGGCTTCCTTGCTCACTTCGCCGTTGATAATCCACATCCGGAAGCCGGTCTGAATGCCTTCTTTGGAAAAGTCTGGTACGAGGGCTACGACAAGCCGGACTATGTCTGGCAATCCACCGGAGGCACCGATGAGTTCGAACCGAAACTGAGTCTGGTGCCGCTCATCTTTGGCAGTTTCAAAGGCACTCTTTACGCATTGATTCTTGCGATTCCGCTTGCGATTTTCGGGGCCTTGTTCACCTCACAGTTCATGCACCCGGCGTTGCGAAACAAGATCAAACCTACCGTTGAAATTATGGCCGCGCTGCCCAGCGTGGTGCTGGGTTTCCTTGGTGGTCTCTGGCTGGCGCCGCGCATCGAGCAGGTCGTGCCCGCGCTGCTGACCATGGCTGTGGTGTTGCCGCTCCTGGTGCTGGCCGCTGCGTTGACTTGGCATGGCGTGCCAAAGCGACTGAAGAATCGCCTGAAACCTGGCGTCGAAAGCCTGCTTTTGGCGCCGATTGTCGCAGTCGGCATCTGGCTTTGCCTTGAGATGAATGGTGTTGTGGAAGGCGTGCTGTTCAATGGCGATTTTAAGATCTGGCTATACGAAGCGGTGGGGCTGAGGTTTGACCAGCGCAACGCCCTGGTAGTAGGCATCGCCATGGGTTTCGCCGTCATCCCGATTATCTACACCATTTCTGAAGATGCACTCTCGAACGTGCCCCGGAATCTGATCTCCGGCTCACTCGCGCTCGGCGCCACCCGCTGGCAGACCGCCTTGCGAGTGGTCCTGCCGACCGCCGCTGCAGGAATCTTCTCAGCGATCATGATCGGCTTGGGGCGTGCGGTTGGTGAAACCATGATTGTCCTGATGGCGACCGGAAATACTCCGATCATGGATTGGAGTATCTTTAATGGCTTCCGGACGTTGTCAGCGAATATTGCCGTGGAAATACCGGAAGCTCCGGAGGGAGGGACGCTTTATCGCGTGTTGTTCCTGGCTGCAATGTTGCTCTTTGTTGTGACTTTTATCGTGAACACCGGAGCGGAAATCGTCAGACAAAGATTGCGAACCCGGTATCAAAAACTCTGATTTTGAGAAACGTGCACATCTGGAATAGTGGTTGAAATGAAGAAATTTTGGAAGAGTGGCGATCCTTTTGTCTGGCTGACCGGCGGCGCGCTTGCCATCAGTTTGCTCATGATTGCCGCCCTGATGGCTCTCATTCTCTACAACGGGCTGCGGCAGTTCTGGCCCTATGACCTGACAGAATTGCACCTGAAAGATGGCAACAAAGTCCTGGGGGAGATCTGGGATCGAGAACGAATCCCGGAGACTGACACGGATTCGAAGCAAGCACAGTACCGCATCCGCGTCAAGATCGGAAACCGAGACTTGTATTCTCTCGACTTTCGTTGGGTGGATGAATCCGAGATCGAGCGCCGATTCGAGCCTGAGCATGCGCTTGTTCTGGAGCGCTCGGAGTGGGGGAATTTCTACGGTTACTTCAAGAAGCTCACGTTCGATGGAACGACGATCGCCGACTCGTTCGCGGAAGGCTGGCCTGAATTGCAGCGTCGGCTCGACGACATGGCGGCCTTGCACAATGACATTCATTCGCTCGAGAAAGGCGCCATCGACGAGATCAACTCCGGACTGGAAAAACTCCGGCTTCAGCTTCGAAAGCTGACTATGGGAAGCGACACCACCGATGTGGCTCTTGCCCTGGAAATTGCTCAGCAGCGAGCTGAAATGCAGAGTCTGCGCGTACGCTACGACGCACGCGAGGCAGAACTTAGCAGCCTCTATCGCCAATCTGAGCGGGGCGTGCTGACTATGACAGCAATCGACGGCCGGGAGAAGGATATCAAAGTGTTCGATATTGTGCGCGCCTTCCGGCCAAACGATATAGACTTTTGGGGGAGATCCGCGGTTTGTGCCGGCAAGATTTGGGAGTTCGTGAGCGGCGAGCCTCGCGAATCGAACACCGAAGGCGGGGTCTTTCCTGCGCTGTTCGGCACCGTGATTCTTGTCGTCATGATGAGCATTGCCGTGGTGCCGCTTGGGGTTCTGGCGGCGATTTACCTGCGTGAATACGCCAAACAGGGCTTTTGGGTGCAGGCGATCAGGATTGCCGTCAACAACCTCGCCGGCGTTCCGTCGATCGTCTACGGCGTGTTTGGCCTGGGCTTTTTCATCTATGCCGTCGGCGGCACCATCGATCAATTCTTCTTTTCGGAGGCGCTACCGACGCCGACCTTCGGCACCGGCGGGCTGCTCTGGGCATCCCTGACTTTGGCTCTTCTCACCGTTCCTGTGGTCATCGTCGCGACCGAGGAAGGGTTGGCCGCGGTGCCCCGGGAGATACGTGAGGGTTCCCTGGCATTGTCTGCCACCAAGTTTGAGACCCTCTGGCGCGTTGTGATTCCAAGTGCTCTTCCTGGCATTCTGACCGGCTTGATTCTGGCCATTGCCCGGGCGGCCGGCGAAGTGGCGCCGCTCATGCTCACTGGTGTGGTCAAGCTGGCGCCGGCGTTGCCTTTGGATGGCACTTTTCCTTTTTTGCACCTTGAGCGCAAGTTCATGCACCTTGGCTTCCACATCTATGACGTTGGCTTTCAGTCGCCCAACGTGGAAGCCGCAATTCCGATGGTGTACTCGACCACCTTGCTGTTGATCATCATCGTCGTGCTGCTAAACGTGTTCGCGATTCAAATACGAAATCGACTGCGTAAGAAACTGGCCTTTTCAGTATTCTAGTTTGTTATATGAAGGAGATATGCAAGACATGTCCACAACAGATGTTACCGCAATAAATGATACCAATTCACTGGACGGTACTGAAGAGATGAAAACCGGCGCGATGTCAACCGAAAACAAAATGCCGTCTAATATCGGCGTCGTTACACCAGTATTTGACGCCGACCGGATTGCGGTCAGCACCAGCAATTGGTTCTTCAGCTATGGAGAAGGTTGGGCCCTCGATGACATCAGCCTGAGCATTCCCACCAAAAAGGTCACTGCGTTTATCGGGCCCTCCGGCTGTGGTAAGAGTACACTGCTGCGCTGCTTCAACCGGCTGAACGATTTGATAGACGGCGCTCGCTTCCAAGGTGAGATTCGTGCGAACGGAACCGACATCTACGATCCCGAACTCGATGTTACGGACCTGCGCAAGAGGGTCGGGATGGTATTTCAGAAGTCTAACCCGTTCCCGAAGTCGATTTACGAGAATGTCGCTTATGGCCCGAGAATCATCGGTATCCGCGACAAGAGCCAGTTGGATGAAATCGTAGAGAAAAGCCTGAAGAGCGCCGCGCTGTGGGAGGAGGTCAAGGACAGAATTGACTCGAGTGCGCTGGGTCTCTCTGGCGGTCAGCAGCAACGGCTGTGCATCGCCCGGACCATTGCCGTGGAGCCTGAAATTGTCCTGATGGATGAACCCTGTTCCGCGCTTGACCCAATCGCAACGGCACGCATCGAAGAGTTGATTCTGGAGCTAAAAAATGATTATACTATTGTCATTGTAACGCACAACATGCAGCAGGCAGCGAGAATTTCCGACTACACCGCGTATCTCTGGCTCGGCAAACTGATTGAGTTTGACAACACGGATCGCATTTTCACGAACCCGAAAGAAAAGCTGACAGAGGACTATATCTCAGGCAGGTTCGGATAGGAGCACAGGGGCATTTCACTTAACTCAGCCAGGCCGTCGATGCGCCTGCAGAAATTTTTTTTAAACAGGAATGAGTGGTATGGAAAGACATCTGGATGTAGAAATAAACAGCGTGAAGCAGGATTTGCTCAAGATGGCCGGCCTCGCCGAAGCTTCGATAGATAAGGCGATAAAGGCGCTCAAAGAGCGGGATGCCAGTCTTGCTCAGCAAGTCGTGGTTGAGGACGCCGCCATCGACGCCCTCGAACTCAAAATCGAGAACGCCTGCTTCACGTTGCTGGCGCGGTTTCAACCGGTGGCCGCGGATTTGCGTTTCATCATGGCGGCCATCAAGATTTACAATGATTTGGAGCGCATGGGAGACCACGCCGTCAACATCGCAAAAACAGCAGAGCAACTGACAACCATGTCACAGCTTAAGCCGCTCATCGACATCCCATACATGGGGCAGATGGTGCAAGAAATGCTCAGGAATTCGCTCGACAGCTTTGTCAGTCTCGACGCCGCCAAAGCGCGTCAGGTTTGTGAAAGCGATGACCTGGTAGACGGTTTGGATGATGGCATGCAGCGTGAACTGCTGACCTACATGCTTGAGGACCCTAGGAACATTTCGCAGGCCTTGAATCTGGCGATGGTGTCCAAGAATCTCGAGCGGGTTGCGGACCTCTCGACCAACATTGCAGAAGAAGTTATTTTCATCGTGGAGGCCAGATCCATCAAGCACCGTTTCGGTGAAGACAGCGGCGAGCGGAACTGAGTTTCGCCGCCAATGCGGAATTACATCTACTCGTCTCCCACCGTGGTTGCAGTCAGTACTCCAACCTGAACGTTTCGGAATTCCAACTCGGCCTCAGCTACCGTCTGAAAACGCTGCTTCGGATTCAGCGCCATCGCTTTCATTACCCACGCAGACCAGTTCGCGTTGAAATCATCACCAGATTCATTCAGCGTTTCGAAGTTGGCTTGCTTCAGGTCTGCCTCGCTGTTGATGTCAACGGCGGTGTAGGGATGCGTTCTGGCTAGGATTTCATAGGCGATTACCGCGAGTGAGTAAGTGTCACTCCGGATATCTCCCTTCTTGCTGTCCAGGAGTTCTGGCGCCGAATACTGCCAGTCCATGTTCTCTCCGGAGTTGCTCGAAGCAAATCCTCGAATCCTCAAGTCCGTTATTTTACATCCGTGTGAATCGTTCAGCCAAATGTTGCTGGGCTTCAGGTTGAGATGGGCGGTTCCCTGGGCCTCGATGTATTTTAGCGCGCCGAGCACTTTGAGCAGGTTGTTGACCAACTCGTACTCCCATTGCGGGTCATCGTAATTGACCGCAAGGATGTTTTCACCTTCGACGAATTCCCTCGCGTAATAAAGGGTTTGATCTTGTTCGCCCATGTCAAAAAGTGTCGCGATGCCGGGGTGGGTCATTCTACCAATCAACCGAATCTGGCTGTAGTAATCATCCAGGTGTTTCTCATCGCTCATGATGTCGATTGAATTCTGATAAGAGAGCGCGCGCACAATCACGGGCCTGTCGAGTTGTCGGTGTTTGCCGCGGTAGGTGGCATAGCCCAATTGCGCCCGCAGGCATTCCTGTAATTCGACATCGCCAAGCACGACCGTTTTCGAAGCACAGGCTTCCTCCAGAGGCAGTGTCCAGAAAGCAAGGGCGCAAGCCTCGAATTCACCCGGTAGAACTTCCGTTTGCGTGGATGGCAGGAGCGGAACGCCGCTCGCTTGAATTCTGGCTGAGATTTTTTCAGGACAGGCGATCAAGAATGTCCCCAGATTGTCATCGTTTTCGGCGCCCTGGGCCGCACGCAGCAGGTGGCAGGCGCGAACAAGGTTTCGTAGCGACTTTTTCGACGACATATCCTGGGGGGACTCGAAGGCATAAAGGGCACAGTGCAGCTCTATTCGCTCGCTTTCGGGCAAAGCGGTATTGTAAAGATCAAGGCTCTGCATGAGCCGGAGCGCAGATTCCGCATGTAGAGCGGGGTCCGGAGCGAAGCTCACAAAGCCATTACCAGCCTTCCGAAGTTGGCTGTTGGCAACATTCGCAAGATGCGAGCCGACAATCCCGGTTAGCCTGCCGGACAGGCTTTGACCGGACCTGGGCCTGATCTCAACAAAAAGATAGCTGCGCCAGTCATCGGGCGCCAGTTCAGCCAGTTCGGTTTCGCCGTTGACGCCATCGAGAACCTCGTCGATGATCTCCTGCAACTGGAAATGGTCTGCCTGACCGTTGCCTTTTCCGTTCACACTCGGTTCAGCGCCGCCGTTCGGCTCGGCCTGGATGCTCCCAAAGAACTCATCCATCGGGACCATGCCCAGGATGAATTTATATTCTCGACAATCGGGCGCGGTCATGAACGCGGGTTTCTGTGTCAGGTGCTTCGGCATGACCATTCGCAGCGTCAAATAGTCACGCACGCCTTCCATGGTGTCAGCGGGCAGCAATTCGTCGAGTACGTTGCTGAGCAGACCGATGATGTTCTTGTTTCGGACAGGCTTTTTGCAGGCCATGCTTTCATAAGCGTGCGTCAGCGCCAGTTCAAGGTCAAGGGCGTGGTCTGAGTCATTGCCAAGCGCACGTTGTTTGGTCTCGACCAACTCCTTCGCTTGTGCGAAATCTTGCTGCCACCACAATTGCTCGAGTTCGAGGCGCAGCACGTTCTCCTGGCCGGCAGGGGATTCCGCAACCAGAGTCTCGGCGCCGTCATGGTCGGGGCCGGATAACGAAGCGTGCTCTCCGTCCGCATGGTCGAGCGTGGCGGCATTGTGTTCGGCGTACCTCTCCGCAACACTCAAGGCGAAGGGTGTGTCGATTCCGTTTGCCTCAAATAGTTCAGCCAGACTGGATGTGAGTTGCTCGGAGTCGGGAGCAATAGCCAGCGCCTGTTCGTAGAGCGCAAGCGCCTCGTCAGTGACGGCATTCAACCTGATCGCCGCTATGGCAGAGTAGAAACACGCTTCCTGGTGTTCGGGTTCGAGCTCGAGAAGCTGGGAGAATTTCTGGAGGGCTTCTTCGTTCTGGTGCCGGTCGAGGTAGGAGCGTCCCAGGGTAAACAGGAGCTGAAGCATCCTGGCGCGTGACTGGTCTTCGTTTTGCTCTGACATGATTAGGACTTCGCTTGATTCTCTTGCACTGCTTTCAGTTCATTCTCAAGAATGGTGATCGCCTCATCGTCGTGGCTGTGCCCGTCGCTGAGGTACTTCTGTGACAGAACTGCGTTTATTTGTGGATGAATCTGCTTGGCCAGATTCAAATCGATAATCATCCTGAACACTTTGAGCGCGCGTTCATCGTTGCGGCCCAGAATTAAATAGATATTGGCCAGTGTTGGATAATACTTCAGCCGCTCCGGGTGCCTGGCCAGCATACGCTCGTAGATGTTGGCGGCCTTGGGGTAGTTGCCCCTCAGATAGTGAATTCTGGCCCGGCTGGTCGGGGAGAAGACCACGAAGCCAAACACCGGCAGAATCAAGACGGCGATAAATCCGCCAATGTACACCATAGGGTTCATTCGTTTGCCATCCTGCGCGCTGGCGGCTTCCGTCTCGTCGCCCAGCTTCATGTTTTCTTTTGCCTGGATCAGAAGGTTGAGAAGGTTGTGGTCGTTTGGCGCCAGCAACCGCAGTTTTTCCAGCGTCAGGACTGACTGCACCCATTTTTTTTCACTCATCGCTGTCGTTGCCTGGTCGTAGAGCGAATTGAAGTACTCGTCCGATGACAGGGCCGCGGTTGTCGTGGGCGTGTGCGAGCGCTTGATTTGCTCAATCAGGGTTGCTGCATCCTTGTAGCGTGGATTGATGCTGTAAACCTTCTGAAAAGAGGCCAGCGCTGCCGACAGGTTCTTGTTGTTCATAGCGTTGACGCCGTCGAGGTAGTACTGACGGAGAATGGTTTCGGTACCGGCCGACTCCAGGCCCCGGTTTGCTGTTCTCAATTTGCGCGCGGCCTCCTGGTTCTCCGGGTCGAGTTCGACCACACGTTCAAATGCGATGATCGCCCGCGTCCAGTTTTCCTGGTCGAGCGCTTCGAGTCCGCTGGCATAGGATTCTTCGATTTCCTGTTGCTTTTGCTGTTCTGCCAGGCGGGTCTGCGCCTCTTCCAGCCTCGCTTTCGCGTCCCGGTAGCGGCCGTCATGTTGCAGCAGGGCCTCGAAGCTGCTGGCGGCTTTTTCAAACTCACCCTTGCCAAAGTGCGTTGTCGCGACCTCGTACATATCCTGCAAAAATTCTTTCTTCGCCTTGTCGTTCATCAGCGAATCGATGAATGTCATTTTTTCAGCGATGCCCGCGTGGTTTGGCTTCAGGTTTCTGAGCTGCTGCAATTGTGCCTGCGCCTGCAGCACGTTGCCGGCGTCGATAGACCTCTGGATTTCAGCCTCGAGTTCACTGACCTGGACCTCCGTCTCTACGATTTTGATGAGATTCTCGAAAAAGCTGCTGCTTTCCTTGTACTGACTCTGACTGGTCCGCAGATGGCTAAGTGCATCGTCGTACCGGCCTTGCTCATATAACACAAGGCCAAGCTCAAACGCCACCTTGGATTGCATCTTCCGGTCCTTGCCTGTCCCCTCTGCTTCGTGCAAAGTCGCTTCGGCCGCCTTCAACTTTTTTAGACGTTTTTGGACTGTCGCAAGGTGGTAGAGCACCCGTGCAAGAAGTTTTTCGTCCGTGCCACTCTGGCGAGCACGGCGGGCGTTGTTCAAGTAGACCTCAGAATTGTTGTAGTCCTTGGCGTGCTTGTAGGCGAGGCCGATGTTGTATTGCGCCTCGATGAACGTTGGGTCCAGTTCCACCGCCTGTTTGTAGAGAGCAATTTTCTTTTCCGGGTCTGACTCGGAAGTCGCTTGATTAAAGAGTCTGATCGCGTCCTGATTTGACGATTGCGGATAAACTGCAATCTGCGACGCGAGCAAGACACAGGCTGTCAGGCCAAACTGCAGAAGCTTATTCTTGTGCACTTCACTACCTCCTGATGAAATCTTGCTGGTACTTGAGCCTTAGCCCGTGGTTAAAACTCTATGGCGATAGTCTCGCCGTTTTGGATTTGGATGTTGTTCTTCTCCTTCAGCACGTTGTTGCTACGATCGACAATCTTGATGTCGTAGATACCGTTGTCGAGGTAGAAGCCGCTGTCTTTGTATCGGTTCAAAGCCCCAAGCGGTCGGTCGTTCACGAGAATCGATGCCCGGTCAAACGGCGTTGCATTGAAGTCACCCAACAGGTAAATTAACGCGTTTGCGCCTGTCTGCTGGCGAGAGCCTTCCGTCTGTTTTCCCGTCGAAGTGCCGAAGCCTGCGCCCGCATCAGACGCAGCGGTCACCGGTTCGAGATAAATGTTGCGCTTCTTGTACAGAATTGTTTCTCTCGAGTCGGCCATGGCCCAAGTGTAGTTGCCGACAGTGACCGGCTTGTTCGGCGCAAATCTGGCGACTACGTCCAGCACGCGAACCCCCTGCAAATCATTGAACATTTTCAGGTATTTGTCATCGCTAATCTGCAGCAAGGCTATCTGCCCGGCGGGCACGCGTGACACCTGTCTGGTCTGTCTGGCTTGAGTCGCGTCTGAACTGTTGGCCTGTTGCGTGAACAGCGGACTCGCGCCGGCTTCGGGCGGCCGCCTTTCTGCTGTACTTGACTGAAACACGAAAAAGGCCAGCGCGACGACTACAGCTGCCGCCAAGCCGAAAATCCCCAGCCTACGTGAACCCTTACCGTTGCCAGCGCCGGTCTGCGGATAGATACTTTTTATGCACTGGTCGATGTAGTCTGTGATATGAGCCGGCTCCTCGCCAATGGTCCAGCTTGCGTCGGTCTGTTCACTCATTTCCCACTGGCCGGCCACATGCGCCAGCCCTGCCGTGATATTATCGGAGCCATCCATCATCTTGGCGCGGCTGACAAGATTGCTGACTTTGTTTTGCAGGGAGCCGTGATAGGCGCTCAAAATGCTATGAATGAGTTCGTCCTGCAGAGCATTGCTGAGGCCGTCCGAGCACATCAGGTAAAGGTCGTCGGGCTCAACTGGCGCGATCTGCAGGTCAATCTTGACCGAAGGAGCGATGCCGAGCGCCCGGGTCAGGACGTTCTTCTTGCGAAAATTCTTCACCTCGTTTTCGCTGATTTCATTGTCTTCCAGAAGCTCGTTGAGCCAGGAGTGGTCCGTGGTGATGGTCGAGAGTTCGCTGCCGCGCAGCCGGTAAAGTCTGCTGTCTCCGACGTGAGCCACCACGATGTGACCCTCGTGAAAAATCGCGGCCACAATGGTTGTTCCCATGCCCAGCATTTTCTTGTCTTGCAGCGCGGCTTGGAAGATACGGCGGTTCGCCAGGCGAATCCCGGCAGCCAGTTTGAGGGCTTCAGCGGTGACATTGGTTGGCAGGTCTTCACACGCTCTGGCGGTGTCATAAAGTTTGTTCTCGATGCTGATTTTCTTGACACTCTCATTTCCAAAAATCAGGTCGCGCATGGTTTCGCCGCCATATTTGCTGGCGAGCGCCCCTTTCTGGTGTCCGCCCATGCCGTCGCAAACCACGAGGAAGCTCTTCGATTGCGAGTAGTAATAGAAGTCCTCGTTTTCCTTGCGGACGCTACCAATATCGCTGGAGGCAGCAATTGTGAGTTTCTGTTGGAGTTTGTCAGTCGTAGTCATGCCTGCCGCGATTCCCTTGATTTTGAGTGTTACCTGCTCCGGAGGAGAGTAGGTGGGATCAGCCCCAAGTCGATTGTTTGTGCCTCTCTAATTGCGCCTGCGTTTCTGGATGAGGAAGGTCACGGCGCCGCCTCCCAGGAACATAAGCAGGCCGACCAGCAAGGATGCATCGGCTGTCAGGGTTTCAGGAAGCTGGTAGGCTTCATTCAGGGTGTTGCCAGACTGACCGTATTGCTGACCCCAGATGATAGCGCCGCGTGGTACTCTGCTGTTCGTCTTATATTGAAATACGATCCCCGTGCGGGTCATGGAGAAAATATCCAGCAGCCCATCATCCTGCAGGTCCGCGGCCAGAGGCATACTCGTTTGGACCGGCGAACCCTGCTCCATGTTTGTCAGGTTGGTTCCGGTCTTGCCGTCGAGTACCCACAGAATGCCATCCGTGTTGTTGAAAACGATGTCCGCCGCCGCATCTTTGTTGATATCCCCGACCATGAAGCCATTGATGGCTGAAGGCGTTTCGGGCGCGGCCGCCCACAAAAACACGGCTCCCTGATCCTGGCCGCTACCCACGTAGGCCCGGACTTCGCCGCCCTCTGCCGCTGCGACGACATCCAGGCGTCCATTGCCATCGAGATCTCCAACCGCAAAAGGGAAGGAGCGGTCGGTGTTCAGGCTGAGTTCGTTCGTTAGTACATCATGCCAGAGCCTTTCGCGGCTTGCGCCGTCAATTGCGATGATTCGGCCCTGCACGGTGCTGGCGATCAAGTCTAGCCGCGTGTCCTCATTCAGGTGGGCAACCCCGATTGGGTGGCGGATTTGGTTGTCTTCGTAGAAAGTCCCAAGCGCGCGGTTCAGAGCTTCGTTGATGTCGATTGTGCCGACGATGTTGCGATCGACGCCATCAATGATAAAGATTATCCCGCGTTCCGAGCCACAGATGAGTTCAGAATCTCCGTCCTGATCGAGATCGGCACAAGTCAGCGGGGCATGAATCGGGATGCCCGTCCCAATCGATGACCATTCCACGCTGAGAACCTGGTTGTAGCCTATGTGGAGCATTCCCGTCACATCGGCGATTGCAACATCATTGAGCTTGTCGCCGTCGAAGTCTCCGACCACGGGCGGGCCCACCAACTCCTGGTCGAAAAACGGGCTGAGCCAAATCTCGGCGCCATGTTTTCCATCGATGGCTGCGACACGGCCGTCCTCGGTGACATAGATGACGTCGTCCAGATTGTTCTGGTTTACATCCGCCGCAATGATGGGTGATTTGGCAGAGGCGGGTAGCGTGTCTATTAACCAACTCGGCAATTTCGTCGCGCCGGCGATCAGGATGGGTTTGTTGGTGATGTTGGTTGTGGCGATATCTATGGCGCCGTCGCCATCAAAGTCAGAGATCGCTGGCACCAGACTGAATAATCTGGATTCTTCCGTGCCGCCGATTTGATCATTTTGAAAGGTGAGACTCTTGTCCGTTGACCAATGGATCAGCTCCAGCGACAATGGGTCAGGCCTCTGGGTTAGAAGTGAGCGTTCCTGAAATCCCGTGGTCATGAGAAAACCGCCGGCGACAAGGGCCAGGCCGACGAGTGCGGCCGTGAGTTTCGGTTGATAACGCACCCACCAGACGCCGGCCTTTCTCGGAGGCCTGAAATCGCTTGCGCCATCTTCTACCAGGCGAAGAATTGTGCTTTGCTGGTCGCTTACGACTTCGATTTCATCGTCCGGGAAAATTTCGACTTCGCCGTCAGCGGGGACGACTTCACGGTTTATGTACGTGCGTGTTTTGCTGCGTTTGTCCGTGACAAAGAAAGAACCGTCCCGGAACATCACCATGGCGTGACGCCTGGAGATGCTCTGGTCCGGTCCGCCGACCTTGTTTTTGTCGAGCACGATGTCGTTGAGATTCTCGTCCCGGCCAATTTTTGTCTCGTTCTGGAGAAGCTGGAATCGTTTGCCCTTGTAGGGCCCGTAGACGGCCAGCAGTTGGTAGGGTAGCGTGTCGGTCTTGTCCGCCCTGGCCTGTCGCAGAATGGTAAGCGATTCCCGGCGCACCTTGTCCTCAAGTTCATCCAGACGCGCGTTTTCACGGTCTGGCGCAGACTCCTGTTCTGAATCGCGCTCAACGCTGTGACCGGCGGCGTCTTCTTCAAGCAGAGACATGCCGATTTTTTCAAGCGGATCATCGAAGAGAATGGTGTGGTCTCCCAGGCGAATGTCGCTGCCGTCCTTGAGTTCCGCAACGTCTTCAACCCGAACGCCGTTGACGAATGTGCCAAATGCACTCTTCAGATCTCGGATGAAGAAGCGGTTGCCCGAGCGTTCGATCCGCGCATGGGTGATTGAAACCAGGCGGTCGTCGATACTCAAGTCGTTTTGTTTTTCAGTGCCTATCGTGTAAGAAGCTTGCGAAGTCTTCAGGTCGCACTCTTGCATGATTTCAGCTTTCTTCTTGACGATCAACTTCGGCATTGAACAGATCTCCTGTTTCTGGGTTGTGGTGTGTTGGCTATTTATCTTAGTGCTGTAAGCCTGAAGGTCAGGCGGTTCATGGTGTTTGAGCGCAACACAATGCTCTTTCTCTGCACCTGGTAGCCTTCCTTTGAAATCATGACCTCGTAGGTGCCTGGCGCCAGCTTGCCCGTGAGTTTGCCGTTCTGATTCGTGATTCCCAGAGTCTCTGGCGAACCGGCAATGTTCTCGGGATTGTAGGATATCTTGGCGGTGCTCACCGGCGCGCTGGTGATTGCATCAATTGCCTCAACTGTAATTTCGTGGTAAAGGGGTTGCATTTTTGCCACAATCGATTTGTCTTTGGGTGAGATGTTGATCGTCAAATCGTGGTAGCCTTTCTTGCGCACCAGTGCGGTGTAGGAATAGGGTAGAAGCTGAACCGCGGCCGGCGTACGCTTGTTGCGAACGCGCGGCTTGCCGTTGAGGCTTAGAGAAACCACTTTCGCCTTCAGGTCGCGATCAACGCCTGACAGGGCGTCTTTAGCGAAGATTCGCACCGTTCGGCTCAGGTCGCGGTGCACCACCGCAGGAGTGTTCTCGTCCACACTGAGCGTGAAGCTGGAAGGCAGATATCCTTGTTTGCGGTAAGTAAAACTGTGGTCGCCGATTGGCAGCATCATGTTGCCGCTGATTCCGGTCACGCCAACCGGTTTTTCGCTGCCATTATAGTGGATGTCCGCTATCCTCGGTGTCGAGTTGAAGGTGATGCTTCGATGGAAAATGCCTTCGATCAGGTAGTGGGCCTTGCCCGCAATTGGCTTATCGACCTTCCACAACCTGCGGTCGGCAATGGCCTCCATTCCTGCCATGGAATTGATGCTGAGCCCGGTGAGTTTCGGCAGCCCGGCCAGTTCAAGTTCAATTTTTGCCGGCTCTTCTGAGACATCCCAGAATACTGTCGCCGGAGTCACCTGGGTGAGACGGGTGCCATCGACAATTATCTGGGCTCCCGCAGGTTGCGAAGTGATATCCAGCCTGTTCTTGAATTTCAGAACGTAGGGCTGGCTGCCACGCCGCGCCGCTTCGCCCGAGAGATGAAGCTCGCCTTTGCGCGCCACATTTATGGACTTCACAATGGATTCATATTGGGGCAGCGTCAGCATCAGTTTGTGCACACCGGGGGAGATTTCGTTCAGGGTCAACGGTGTGGTTGCCATCAATAATTGGTCGTCGAGATAAACGCTGGCCTGAGAAGGCACCGACACGACCTTGATTGCGGGCGGGAACAGAAAATCATAGATGCTGGTGCCGAACGGCGTGAGATTCGCAAAGGTATCGACAACGGTGAACGAAAGCACTGAAACCAGCAGCGTGACCAAAGCAATGATGATTGATTTCTGATGCGTTCGCGCCGACAGCCTGACGATGTCGATAATAGTCTTTTGATTGTCATCGTCGCTTTCATCGACAAAGCTGTAGTAATCGGAAGGACTCTCCGGCGCGGTCGGTTCCTGCTCTGGCTCCGATTCAGCAATTGGCTCGCTAGCCTGCCAACCTTCGGACTCGATCTGGCTGTCCGCCTGCGAGGAAAGATCGTCAGGCGGGGCACCGTTGCCGTCATCGAGGTCCGGGGCAACGCCGGCAGTCTCAACCGGTTCACTGGCCTCAAGGGGCTCGTCGGTCTCGGTTTCCGGTGGCTTGTCGTCTGAATGAGGCGCCGCTTCGACAGGCAAAGAGTGCTCATCCACTGGCTGTTGCGTCCCGTTGCCGGAGTCCGGCTCAAATGCCACAGGCCCGGTTTCCGTCTCGGTTTCAATCTCCGGGGACATGCTCAGTTCGGTGTCATCGCTTTCACTCACGCTACCCTCGACGGAATCGGGATCGACCTCGTCGAAAAAGTCAACCAACTCAGATGTGAAATTGGCAGTAGGAGCAGTCAGGATAAGATGGTGCATCAGGTCGCGGTACATGTCGTTCGCGGTCGGGTAGCGATTGCCGCGGTTGGCTGCCAGGGCTTTTGCGGTGATCTGCTGCAGTTTTTCCGGAATGTCCGGCGTCTCGAGGCGGGACAGGTTGAAATCGCCCAAGATCAGGCCTTCGACGATTTGCTGCATGTTATTGGAAGCCACCAGGCGTTCGCCGGTGAGTATTTCAAACAGCACTACGCCGAGGGAGAAGATGTCCACGCGCCGGTCCAATTCGTCCTGCTTCGCCTGCTCCGGCGCTAGGTAGCGGATGTTGCCTTGGATCTGCACCTGATTGAACTTCTTCTTGTGCGGATTCAGCAGACCGGCCATACCGAAGTCGATAATCTTGACTTCGCCCGAGCGGGTGAGCATGATGTTGACCGGCGAGATGTCCTTGTGCACCAGTTTCAGTGGCTCTTTGGTTTCCAGATCCCGGCGGTTGTGCGCATAGTCAAGGCCGTTGCACACTTCCGAGGCCAGGTGAGCGGCGAGATGCGGCGGCATCTGCGTGCCCTTGTTGCGACACGCCCGCAGGACGCGCAGCAAATCAAAGCCGTCGATGTATTCCATGATAATGTAGACTTGCCCGGCATCGCCGCGCCTGATGTCGAAGACCTGCACGATGTTCTGATGGTTGAGTCGCGCGATGTTCAGCGCCTCGTGCTGGAACATATCGACATATTTGGCCTCTCCCAGCAAGTCCGGATCGATCGCTTTGATGGCGACCGTCTTCCCGAAATTGGTGTCTACGCCTTCATAGATAATCCCAAACCCACCCCTCTTGATCTCCTTCCTGACTTCGTATTTTCCGCTAATGACTGAACCAACACTCATATCGCAGGTTGTCTCCTCTTGGAATGGTGAAATTCTATCACCAGAAGTGATAGAGAGTACTCATGTGAGCTTGGATTGGAAATCGAGCAGATGCTCTCGCCCCAATGGCAATTCACATGCCAGCAAATTAACCATCTGATAATTTTTCACTTATGTCAAAGCGTGTTTCGTGTCGATGTTTCACTCCACTACAGTTGCCGACAATCCGTGCCGTTTTGAGACAGCGGTTCCGTTATACAAAGCGGCTGTCGGCAGGGCGTCATGGTGCTTCATCCCTGCGAACGTCCTTTTAACGGAGTATTCTCTAGGATTTCAATCTGCACGGAGGCCGTTTCGACTTTTGAAAGATATCGGTTGAGAATATTGACCGTCAAGCTGTCATTGATCCGGCCGTTTGCGTTCAAGTGCTGGATCATGCGATAGACACTCATCGCCTGCTCATCGTGGCGGTTATCTCTGTAGTAGAGTTTGGCCAGCGACGGGTAGAGCCACAAGGCATCGGGGTGCTTGAGCAGCATGCGTTCGTAAATCGGCACGGCGCGGCGCGGCAGGCCTAACAGCATAAGCATGCGGGCACGGACGGTGGGTGATGCCATCACCAAACCCAGAAGCGGCAATACCAGCAATCCCATGGCAAGACTGCCAAGCAGCAACACCCGTGAAGAGCCTTGCCTGGCCTCCGGCTCTGGGGCCTCCGCTTTGTAAGTGGAGCGATAGGCCGTTGTTTTCGGTGAGGCGATGTGCTTCTGCATCAGGTGGGGCTGTGCGGATTTACCCGGCGCAGGCGGATGCGGCCGCACACGGTTTGTTGGTGGCAGGTGTTCAGTCTTTGCCAGAGGTTCTGTTTGCCGTGTTGAATACGCAGACTTGGCGGGTGGCGGACCCGCCAGGTGAGGCGATGCCACCGTCTTTTTTGCCGCACGAGGTACCGCGGTTTCGGAGCGGACTTTCACCACTTGCGGGCGCGTGGTTCCGGGCTCCTGAATTTCGTCAACAAGTGGCCGAGCTTTCCGCGCCGGCCTCTTCTCTGTCTTCGCTGGTACGGCTTCGGCCGCGGCCGCAGGCTGTGGCGTCGGCTTTTGAACCGCAACGAGGTCGCGGCTGAGATGTTCAGGATTCGCGGCGCCGGCCGTGAGCAGGTCAATCCGGCTTTCAACGTCCCGGAAGCCCGGCATGCTCGCTTCGACCTTGCGGTACATCCCGATTGCTGTCGCGGTCAGCCGGTTGTCTTCGGCCTCGCGGCCCAGCCGGTACAACTTTTCGGCCTCGAGAGCTTTGGATGTTGCATTGAGCAGTTGCTCATAGTAGGGTTGGTCTTTCGCGGAGAGTTCCCGGCATTGCGATAGATCCGCCATGGCCTCGCCGTACTGTTCCCTCTGAAATAGAATCTCTCCCAGTTCAAGCGAGATCTTGCTTCGATGCACTTGCGAGTCCGTCAGGTTGCGGGCGCCTCGGAAGGCATCTTCGCTGGCCTTTATTTCACCGAGGGCTTTATAGGTCAGGGCAAGTTCGTAAAGAATGTCAGACTTTGTGCTGTTGTCGATTTGCGCCAGTCTTGCAGTGTAGGCACGCAGCAGGTAAGTCTTGGCCTTCTGAAACTGTTCTGTCTGTTTGTACACTCGTCCCAATTGCAGCAGCGCTTCAACAAACTTCGGATCGCTGGCAATGGCGTTTTGCAGCGCGCGCATGGCTCCGACCGGTGTATCATCTTCCAGGGCAAGTTGATACCAATCGTTTGCCTCGCGGATTTGAGATTGAGAAAACACGTTCTGGGTAAACAGGCAGATATTGAGAACCAGTAGAAACCTGAGGGTCATGTTCGTCATTCGGAGTTCGGTTGCATAACAAGCGTATGAATCAAAAGAGTTTAGGAATGGTACTGGCGCTTTTCCCCCGAAAGTAAGCCATGATTGTTGCGAGGGGATATCCGTAGTTCTACAAAACTCGTGCCATATTGTCCCTTTTTCCATCTGGCAGGAGTTTCGAAGCGACAGCGCCGGAATAACCATCGGGAAGGATGTGCAAGATCTTGCTCATTTGTTTCGCTTTGAGACAGTCGTTCCTGCAATTTTGTAATCACGCAGAGAATTGTCCTGTTTTTTTGCCTGAGTTTTTCCGCAGAATCCCACGAAAGTGATTAAATACCAACTTTAGATTGATGGCTCAGTTTGCTGGCTCATATCTCTTTAAAAACAGACGTGCTCGGATTCTCATCTTATACTTTTCACGACGGAAAGGCAGGGTTAATGGCGCAGAATATCTCAAGGATGGGCGTGTTGTTGTTGCTGCTGGTCACGACGGCGCAGTCCCAGTCTATCAGTCCGGAAAAAGAAAAGAAGTATAAAGAGAAGTGCTGGTCGCGGAATTCGCAAACCACGCTTCTGGGTACAATGCGCACGGTCATCCAGCGCCCGCTCGAGACCGTCTACCGGAACGACAACTATATCCAGACCTTTGGTTGCGCTTATGAAGACGACGATATCGAGCAGAATTCTCTGCGCGCCGTTTTCCGCGCCATCGACCAGTCGCTACGCAACCGCCGCATTACTGCCCGCGACAATGTGATTGGTTTGCTGCGGGCGCGGCCGCCACGGCCCGACAATCTTGCCCGCGAGTACACCATATATGTCAATCTCGTGAAGAACTCAAAGGTGCAGCAGGCACGCTACGAAGTCAAGATATTGGACCTGGATGTGGTTCCGACCTTTGAGTCACGCCGGGCAGTGTGGGCCAGGGTAGTCACAAGGTACGCCTATCAGGATGATTTTAAGAACGCGCCGAGTCCGACTGACGTGCCCTCCGAATTTGTCAATATTATGGAGCTGGCGGAAGAGATGCTGGAAGCGGCCGGCAAGGGCAAGTTCGATAAGGTCAATGAACTCATCACAAGCAAGAAGAAGCCGACTTTCCATCCGAGTGACATTCGCGAGCTGGTCTTCGGCGACTATATCCGGTTGTTTTCCGAGACCCAACCAACGCTTGGCGAGGTTCAGGCAGTCTACGTCGGCAAAGGCATTTTCGTGGCGAAGATCCCCAAATTTGGCTCCACAATTCTGAAGTTCGGCGAGGAACATCTCTTCGGATTCCGCATAGATACCAGTTCTTTTCACAGAAGTAGCAGCGTGTTTGTCAATATTCAGTATAAAGCCCCCGAGTCGGTTCTGCAGTGCCTGCTGTTGCGTTATGGCCACAAAAAACCGCTGCATTTGCCTAAGACGGCGGCTCTGAACTAGGTCGCGTTGTACCATACCGAAACATTGGTCGCCGACGCTCCCGCGTCATGCGTTGTCTAAGTTCCGGTTAAACAAGCACAAGATTGGGGAGGCTTCTGGCCACTTGCGTGGCACAATATTTGAGCAAACTATGTCAATTTTTGCACAGCCGTATCTCATCAACAGGAACGTGACGCGTGATCAGGGAAAAGAAGCACTACAGGAGATTCGTTCTCGGCAAAACCTCCGAGGACACTGCGAACGGCGCAACAAAATTGCAGTATCGCAAGACATTCGAAAAAGGCCTGGTTGTGAGCCTGGTACTGACGCTGTTTTTCTTCCGGCTCACCGCCAGCTTCGATCTCGAGCGCTATCGTGGCATGGACGATGCGCTCAATCTGGAATTCATCGACATTCAGGATATCCCTCCGCCGACCGAGCAACCACCGCAGCTCAAAATGGAGCAGGTTGTCGAAGTCATTCCCGAACCGGAACCGGTCGATGACGGCGCGATAGAGGCGATCATCGAGGAGCTGCTGGCGGAGAACACCGAGACCGAGCTTGACCTGGAAAGCGACATGGGTTATCTGATCTCTGACTCACCGCTGGACGTCGGAGATCGCGCACGCCTGAATGTGCGCAACCGACTGGCCAGCAACAATGGCAGCATCAGCCTGCGCCGCGGCGCCAGCTACCTGGGTGAAGGCGGAGGTCTTGACATCGGCTCGACCAAATCCAGCAGACGCAAAGTCCAGTCGGAAACCGCCAGTCTCGATTTGCCGGTTGCCAAGAAACGACCGGCAAATCGGCCGAAGCAGACGCGGCCCGATGCCGGTGAGCCAACCCTGGGCATCACCGGCGAGCGCGGTAAGGTGCTTTCGTTTTCTTCTTCTACCATCGGCACGGACGGTTATCGGCTGTGGAACAAGATTATCTCGGAATTGGACCGTTTGAACAAGGGACGTTATGGCATGTCATCGTCTCAGATAAAGCGCAACCGGCGGGGATTCACCATCCAGGTCGGCTTCGACGACGAAACACGCCAGGAGATCCATTGGCGTAACGATGGCAATGTTTGGATCAAGATTATTGGCGAGAGCCGCAGAACGACGCTGCAGGAATTGCGGCGGGCGTTGAGCGGAATCTTGCGTGTGTCACTGTGAAGCAAGGAGTGAGATGATGCAGATTTATCGTAAAGCCGTTCTTGTTATTCTCATGCTCTCGGCCGCAACGTTGTATGGCCAGCCGGTGAGCGAACTGTACGACAACATTCAGAAAACCTACAAGAGCGGCGACTACAACCGAACCGTGGATTTGTGCCAGCAGATTCTCACGCGCTGCGCCGAAAGCGTGCCGGATGTCGAGTGCCGTTTTACAGACGTGATGAAAAGCGTCTACCGCCTGAAAGGCTTTGCCGAGTACCAGATCTATTTGAAAGATCGCCAGCTCGTCACCCTGGATGCGGCCGTACTCTCACTCAAGAAGAGCTACGAATTGTTTGGCGACCCCGAGATCGCGTTTAACTTTGGCTACATGGAGTCGCTGCGGTCCATCGAGTTGCGCGACGGCGCCTACCTCGACGGCCTGGTGCATGCCTGGCAGGGCATTCTCGGCCTGTACGCGAAAAACGATTGGAATGTCTCGCAGGAGCTGGTGGACAAGATTCGCATCTTCATCAACCAGGCCGTGGACATTACCATTACGCCGCCGGACAGTGCGCTGACCAATGGGCTGTTTACCAGTTTCATGGTGCGGCTGGGCTGCGACCTCGCCGAGCGGGGCGGCTTGAGCCGGCAGGACAGTTTGTTCTTCCGCGTCTACCGTCAGCGTGCCGTGGAAGATGAGTTCAACTTGCGCGGCAACGAGTGGCGCGCGCGCGGCTTTGCGTCGCAAAAAGACCTCAACAATTACGCCGATGACTACAACTATCGAGAGACACGCAAGAATCTGGAGCTGGCCTACAAGCACGCCAAGAGCACCCAGCGCCAGGCTGAAATGCTGAAGGAGCTGACCAAAGTCGCGCTGTTTATGGAAAAGGAGGGCATCAACAGTCAGCCGGAAGCGGAGTTGCAGTATGCGCGCGAAAAGGCGCAGCAAGCCTACTCGCTGCTGGTTGACCGCGGCTCTGACATCAGCCTGAGCCTGGCCACCGATATCAAGCGCGTCTACGGCAATTCCGTATTTCGCCTGGTCAACTATTACTTCAGCTTTGCCGACTCAACCAACCGCCTGAATGCCTACGCCCGCGCCAAGCGAGTCGGCGAGGAGTTGCTGGTGCCGGGCAGCCGCTATGGCCGCAAGCAGAGGTTCGCCTGGGACGGTTATGAAGACCTCTATCTGCGCCTGTCTGAAATCGGCTATGAAATCGGCGACAAAGATTTTGCCGTCGATATGGTTGACAAGGCCTGGAAATCCGCGCTGGAGGCCAACGGCTTGAGCCAGATCGATTTGTGCGGCAAACTCGAGTTTAATAAAGCCGCTGAACTGTTGCCGTTTGCCCGGGTCTATCGCCAGATCGCCGAACGCTTCGGTTTGCAGCCGGTGCTGCATTGGCTCAGACCCATCATCAAATGCATTGCCGACAGTGCACGTTCATTCCCAACCACACGAAAGGGTGCTTAATTGAAAGCCTCAGTTCTCATGTTGTTCAGCCTGCTGCTGTTGGGGACAGCCGGCGAGGCCCACACTCAGCAACTCGATATGAAGCTCGAAGAGCAGATGGTGGCTCTCGAGCGTGACGTGGTTCGCATTTATAATGAATTGCAGAAGTTTCTCTACGTAGATAACCGGCGGGGCAATGAGTTGCTCGCGTTCGAGTCTTTGATTACGATTTATGTCGATGAGATTCTGAGTCTCTACGATACCTTTTGGCGGGTGAAAGGCACCACGCTGGAGTCGCAGCAGAATATCGCCGCGCGCTGCCTGATCTTCCGCGCTCTGACCTATCTCGAGCGCACAAGGGAGAATTCCGGGAACTACCGGAAAGCGTGCATAGATTACAAACGCGCGCTGCACCTGGCCCGCAACGAGCTGAAAGAGCCTCTGCTGAATACCAAGATCCCGCACGAAGTCTGGGTCGGCCGCAAGCTCTACACGCGCCTGGCGGACCTGCTGGACAACCGCATCAAGAATTTCCAGATGATTGAATGTTTCAGACTCAAGGACGGCACCTCGACAAACGGAGATGGTAGATGAACAAGGTCGCGCATTTCGCACTACTGAGCCTGATTTGGGTCGGCTGGACGCCGGCGGGCTTTGCGCAATCCAATAACAATGCGCTCATCAGACGAATGAGTCAACATGAGAACAACATCCTGCACATGTATCTGGAATACCAGAAACTGTACTATGAGGATAAGTCGCGCAAACACGAGCTGAGAGCCTTTGAAGATCTGCTGACCGTTTACATCGACCAGGTGACGGAGATTTTTGAAACGCTGACGCTCTCGGAAAGAAAGAACGTGACACCGCGTGATATTGCCTCTCGCTCCCTGGTGTTTAAGGCCATGATGTATCTGGAAAAAGCGCCGCTCAACCATGAGTACTATGAGCGGGCCTGTTACGAATATTACAAGTCCCTGAATTTATATGAAGGCACGGAGGAAGCGCCGGTTGTGTTCAAGGATTTGCCGCAGCAGATTCTGGCCGGTGACAAAACCTACTACCGTCTGAAAGACTTGCTGGACGATAAAGGCGCCGGCTTGCGCGACTTTGGCAAGGTGAGAATTTCATTCCGCAGCTTCATGGTTACCGCCAATTTCGATCCGGAGATGCTGGAGCTGGTGCGGGTCTCTGACCGTCAAAATCCCGTGCAGGCGCCGAAGCAGTACACCTTTAATCTGGCGGAGGGCATCATCAAAGATGCTTTTGCCGAAGCGTTCCAGACGCGACAGGAGGTGGATACTTATGTCGCATTGCCGTTCGGCACCTACGTGCTGCGGCTGCACGGCGGCATCAAATCCGGGTTTAGCGCTCTGACCCGTTTTTACGTGCGCGCCAACCAGGAGCAGCACTACGTCATGGAGCCGCTGGCCGACTGGATCGTGCTCTACGAGAATCCCACCAGCAAACGCCCGGACTACCATCGCTACCGCCGCAACAAGAACCTGCTGGCCTCGGATGGCCTGGGCGGCATCAGCCTGCCGACCAATGGCTCCTCGAATGGCAATGCCGACAATGGCTCAGCCGCGACGACCGCGGGCAACCGCGAGAGCCTGGTTTCGGAGGTTGTCGCCGACTTTCTGCCGCAATTCAAGATCAAGATGATGTTCGACCTCAATGACCCGGAAATCAAAGACAACGCCATTGAGATTATTTCAAAATCCGTGGTGAGCTATGTCGAGAGCCAGGCGTTCTACAACAAGTGGAACCATTGGGCCGCAAGCTGGGAGGTTTCCAGGCAGGTGCGCGATGTCATCAGTCCCGGCAGCATTGTACCCATTGAGCTGATCCAACTGGTCTACCGGGTTGTCAATGAATTGTAGGGGCATTCTGACGCTCTGACCCCGGAGCGTAATCCAATTCGTGTTTGAATTCGAGCGAGACCCCGTGCTGAAGCACGGGGTTTTTTCATTTATTAAACAGATGAACCATCCTGGCCCAAGATGTCAGCAACGGGCACTGTCATGCCCGAAGTCTTTTATCGGGCATCCATGAGAAACAGCAATTTGTGGGATTTCCGCCAGAAGGACTGAAGCCCTGAGGTCGTGCCTGGATTCCAACGAAACGGGGCTGCCTGGAAAGGCTGCTGCCAGGCGCCCTTCGACATGCACCCTTCGACAGGCTCAGGGTGCGGCTTTGAGGTTCTCGTTACCCAGGGCGTTGCCCTGGGCTATTGTATGTCGCCCCGTTGGGGCTTTCCCGGTGTTCTTGCAAGGCGCTTTTCGCCAAGCAGTCTCCTCGGGCATGCACGGCAATCTCTCTATCCCACGCTCCCCGAGCGTAGGAACGAGATGTGGATACAAGAATCGGGGTTGACTAAACCGGCCAAGACCGTGCACGGTCATGCCCGAAGTCTTTTATCGGGCATCCATGAGAGACCGCAATTTGTGGGATTTCAGCCAGAAGGGCTGAAGCCCTCAGGTCGTGGCTGGATTCGCGCGAGCGTGGGAACGAAACGACATATCGCCCAACTGGTCGAGTAGGTTCGACCAAAAGGTCGAATGGCAGATATGCGAATTTTGCAGCCCACTTTTCTTGAAACCAGTAAGTTAAATAAAACAACCCACTTAAATACCAGTGGACCACGCTCACCACTCTTGGCACGCGCGTTGCATAAAGCCTATAGGGTTGGTCAAGTCAAACGGACTTCCTGTGGAAGCACTGTTCGGGGCTATCGTGGAAGCTGAATCTCTCAACTGGCCACGACCAACACACCAACAAACAACTGTTCAAAGGGGAGGAGACTATCCTATGCTGCATTTTTCTGTCGAATCGAATCTGCTGCTGTTTTCCTTGTTCTTGTTTACAGTGCCTGCTGTTGCACAAAATGCTCCTTCCGGTGATGCTCTGCTGGGCACCGGGAAATACGATGACTTTGAAAAATCTGAGGCTTGTGGCTCATGCCATTTGGATTTCTACATGCAGTGGCAGCAAGCGATGATGTCGCAGGCCTACACGCATCATTGGGATGAGATCGAGTATTTCAAACTAGCCGTTCCGCATGCCGGCAAGGACTCCAAAGTAGCGGGCATAAAGGCCGGCTGCAACGGTTGTCACACACCGATGGCATTTATTGCCGGTGATGTTCCGCCGCCCGTTCCCTCGGAAAATTCAAGGGCAAATGAGAGTGTCACTTGTGACGTTTGCCATACAATTACAGGTTTCGAAGGGGAGCAACCTTTTAATTTCAATTTCACTATAGAACCAGGGCTTGTCAAGTACGGAAATCGCAAAGGGGCGACTTCACCTTACCACAAAACAGAGTATAGCGAGTTTACCCGCTCCGCCGATTTTTGTGGCTTGTGTCACAATGAAAAGAGTCCTTACGGCATGTGGGTGAAATCAACGCATCTCGAGTGGCAGGCAGGGCCGTATGCCAAAGAGGGGGTTCGCTGCCAGGACTGCCACATGCCAAAAGCGCAGGGACGCTCGGCGCAATTGGCAAAGGTGCAAAACGATGTTTCACAGCATTTGTTTCATGGTGCTCATTCACCCAGTAAACTGCGGGGCGCCATCGAATTGCGTATGCATCCTGATATGCGCGAAGTAGAACCGGAAGAGACCGTTGTCATTACCGTGCAAGCCTTCAATCACAAAGCCGGGCACAAGATTCCATCCGGTTCAGCGGAAGAACGTCAGCTCTGGTTAACGGTCATGGCGTACGATGCGGCAGGCAAAGCATATCACCTGCCGGTCGATAAAAAAGGTTTCCCCGGTGAAGCCTACACGCTTTCGTCCAATGAACTGGCATATCAGGACATTGGCATGATGATGGACCTTCCGGATTTTAAGGGTTTGGCCAGAGACGACCTGCCCTACGAGGGAGATCGTGTGTTTCGCCTGCCCTATTTTGATCCTCAGGGTAGAATGACGATCGCGCAGTGGCATACCGCCTCACTGGGCACGGATTACCGCATTGGGCCGAGAGAGACAAAGATTGAAAAATACACCTGGGAGTTGCCGGAAGATATTCCCGAAGGTAACGTCAAACTGGTGGCCGAGATCAACTATCGCAAACTCGTCAAATCAGTCGGTGAGTTTCTCGGAGTTCCAGCGCAGGAAATGGCAACACAATTGATTAATCGCACAGAAACATGGGTCAATGTAGTCTATTAAACGAACGTTGAGAAAATAAAGGATGGAGGGTGAATCCCCTTCAGAAATTTCAAAAAGGAGGACACACTATGTCTAAAATAACGGTTAGACAACAGCGTCCCACACCCCTCATGAAAGCTGTTCAGAAGCAAGATGTCGATGCAGTGAGAGCACGCATCAAAGCTGGCGACGTCGTCGTCGACAGAGACTCCTATGGTCAGACTGCACTTCATTGGGCGGCGAAGTATGAATCTGTGGAGATCGTGCACCTTCTCCTTGACGCGGGAGCAGACTTAAGAGCCAAAGACGATGATGGTGAGACAGCGTTGCAAGCAGCCAAAACGAAAGGACACCATGCCATAGCAGAGGTCATAGCTCAGACAGCTGCGGAACGGAAAAGTGCCGAAAAACGGTGGTGGCAGTTCTGGAAGTGACAGAAACAACCTCTACCAACAATGGCATCGAGGGAGACAAGTGACAGCCGCGCAGATTCCTGAAGATATTTGAATAGATAAAGCAAACATCCCGGAGTTGAAGTCTTGCACTTCCTTTTGCCCGGTAGGTAAGAGAACTGCAAGACTTCGGCAAGATTGAATGAACCAATGATATCAAAATGTCGCCGGAATTTGCCTTCCCTTTGCCAAACAGGAAGAAATACGGCGGGAAAGGCCGGGGAGTGGACCGGAAGTCAAGAAAAAGACTAGCCCAATTGGCAGACAGCCCGACCTATTGTGGTTCAGTTTAGCGGTGGTTGTTTCGTTTGGTTGCGCTTTCTAACATCCTGCTCAACTGGACGTTGTCGGAATAACGTGATTCTTGGGTTTGTGATTTTTCGTAAGTTATTTAATTCATTATCATTTGGTGCTATTGGTGGCAACGCCATTTAGCAGGTCGTGTGTGCCGGGCATGGCCCATAGCTAGCAGGGTGTGAGTCCCTGCGCCAGGTTTTCGCGGAGCCGAAGGCTAGGAGAAGGGCAAGGGCGTCGTCGCGAGACGGGGTCTGAAGGAAGCCCAATCCAAAGATGCGGGGCGACGTACAGGAACCGGATTCGAGGTGTGGTATGACCGGGACGAGCTGGCACGTGACAGCGAAGTCCTCCATCCGCAATGGGTCATGCTTTATAAATCTGGCGTCTACGCATTGAGAGTTATGGGTCTTACCCCGGGAGACCTGCCATACTGCCATTGCCAGCCGCTTGCGACTGATTGCAAGGCTGAAGGGCGAGCAATCTTCCTTGACCGTATGGCAGGAGTCAGCAGAAGGCATAGTAGGTACATTGAGTTTCACAGGTATGGATGCGGGATAGTGGCATGCCGGGAAACCGA
>JAJDAF010000038.1 GCA_029261995.1 Candidatus Zhuqueibacterota bacterium | reverse complement strand
GTTGACACAGGCCAGCAAAAGCTTGCCCTCTCTTTTAGCTGACTGCGGAAGCGAGTATCTCTGAGGAGCCCGGTGCGGGAAAACTGCACGCCGGGATCTGTACGGGGGACGCCGGGTGACCGGCGTTCCTACCGTGACGATGGCAAAATGCCAGCAAACACACCGACGTTTTTTCTCTCGCATCAAGACATCAACCGGATTTGACCTTCTCGGAATTCTGACCTTGACTGTACTGTTATGCATTGCAAAAGCCCTTGCATTTAAGCTTTCAATTGGTAATATTACATTTCCGTTTTGAGACATAACGCGCAGGCTCTGGAATGAAGTTCAGGTATTCTGAGTGGCAGGATGGGGGAGACAAAGGCGATCTGACATTCGATGAACTGATGAAACTGTTCAACCAGTTACTTCTGCACACGAATGGCGACGTGCCCGAGGCGTTGCGTTGGCTGACCGAACTTGACAACGACCACCGCTTGTTCGATCAGCAGGATGGCATGGGGTTCGATGATTTTCTGGACTGGTTGAAGAAAAAAGGATACGTCGAAGAGTACAACGACATCCTGTCTCTCACCCACAAAGGCTCACGCCGGATTCGCCAGGATGCCCTCGAGGAGATCTTCACGTCGCTGAAGAAGAAAGGGCCGGGTCAACACGAGTCGCCGTTTACCGGTCAGGGCATTGAGCGTCTGAGCGAGACCAAGCCTTACAAGTTCGGCGACCAGGCCTCAAATATTGATTTTTCTGCTACCATCAACAATGCTATCAAGCGCGAGGGCCTCGATGATTTCAATCTTAAAGAGGAAGATTTTGAAGTCTACGAAACGGAGCACCTGACGTCCTGCGCCACCGTCCTGATGTTGGACATCAGCCACAGCATGATTTTGTATGGCGAAGACCGCATTACGCCGGCAAAGAAAGTCGCTCTGGCGCTATCCGAGATGATTTTGACCCGGTTTCCCAAGGACAATCTCGATGTGCTGGTTTTTGGCGATAGGGCCATGGAAGTGGAGCTGGCCCAGATTCCGATGATTGCCGTTGGCCCATATCACACCAACACAAAAGATGCCCTTGAGTTGGCCCAACGCATTCTTAAGCGCAAGCGCAACGTCAACAAACAAATCTTTATGGTGACCGATGGCAAGCCGTCCGCCATTTTTCAGGACGGCGGGCTTTACAAGAATCCCTATGGCATGGACCGCCGAATCATGAATCAGACGCTCAACCAGGCGCGTGCCTGCAGGAAAAACAACATCACGCTTACGACATTCATGGTAGCTCGCGACCCATGGCTCATTGACTTCGTGCAACAGCTCACGGAAGTGTGCAAGGGCAGGGCTTACTACTCGTCTTTGAATCAATTAGGGGAATACATTTTCGTCGATTATATCCGCAACAGAAAACAGCGTTTTCGTTGACCATCGAACCACCTGCCGGCAACGATCGACCATCTATAAACAGAATCGAATACAGGGAGAAGTATGAGCAAGCCGAACACAATTGGCGCGCTGCGCGCCTCCGGCTATGAAGTCAAGCCGGTCAAGCAGGAGATGCGCGACAATCTGATCGAAAAACTCCAGACGAAAGAGACGCTCTTCCCCGGTATCGTCGGCTACGATGACACTGTGATCCCGGCGCTCTGTAATGCGGTGCTATCCTTTCATGATCTCATCCTGTTAGGACTGCGCGGTCAGGCCAAAACAAGATTGATTCGCTCTCTACCGGCTTTGCTCGACGAGTTTATTCCAATTGTCAAGGGCAGTGAGATTAACGATGACCCGTTCAGGCCGGTGAGCAAACACTGCGTCGATTTGGTGGCCGAGCACGGCGATGAAGTAGAGATCGAATGGCTTCACCGCGATGACCGCTTCGGAGAAAAACTCGCGACGCCTGATGTCACCGTCGCCGATTTGATCGGCGACATCGATCCCATCAAAGCTGCTTCTCAGCGGTTGCACTACGCGCACGAGGGCGTCATCCATTTTGGCATCATCCCGCGAAGCAACCGTGGCATTTTCGCGATCAATGAATTGCCTGATTTGCAGCCAAGGATTCAGGTTGGTCTGTTCAATATCATGCAGGAAAAAGACATTCAGATTCGGGGTTTTCCCGTTCGGATTCCTCTGGATGTTGTCGTCGTTTACACGGCAAATCCTGAGGACTACACAAATCGGGGCAGTATCATTACGCCGCTGAAGGACCGAATCGGCTCGCAGATCGCGACTCATTACCCGCGCACCCTCGAAGAGGGAATCGAGATCACGCGACAGGAGGCCACCGAGAGACGCAACGGCGGTCTTGAACTGCACCTGCCGTATTTCTTTCGGGAAATCATCGAGCAGGTCGCGATTGAAGCACGGAAAAGCGATTTTGTCGATCAGAAGTCCGGAGTAAGTGTGCGGATGACCGTGTCCAGCATGGAGAATCTGCTCAGCAACGCAGAGCGCCGTGCGGTGTTGAACGGTGAATCGCTCATTGTCCCCAGGATTTGCGACCTGTACGCCGCTGTGCCTGCCATAACCGGCAAGATCGAACTCGTGTATGAAGGTGAGCAGGAGGGTGAAATCAACGTCAGCCGGGCGCTTATCGGAAAGGCCGTCAAGGCACTTTTTCTGAAATATTTTTCGGATCCGCTTGCTGCCATGCAAAAGAACGAGCAAACTTACACCGAAATCGTCAACTGGTTCAAGAATAATCAGGCTCTTGAGATTTCAGACACAACACCGCTTCAGGCTTACACACGAGATCTCACGGAGGTTAGCGGCCTCGGGCAGGTGGTCGATAAACACATGCCGGTTATGAAAGGTGACCATGAGGCCATGCGTATCTCCGCCATGGAGTTTGTGCTCGATGGCCTGCACCAACACTCGATGCTTAGTAAGGAGACCGTCAACAGCAAGGCATCCTACGGTGACATGCTAGACACCATGTTCAGTTCTTTGCACCGAGGGCCAGAGGACGATTTCCTCGAGCCCTAGTGTGATGATTTCCAAATAAGCGAACTCTGACACGGTTTGATGTTAACCGTTTCAGGCATAAAAAAAGGGTCGAAGCCTTGTCGGAGTTTTGTTCGAAAAATTGGAAATCGTGACACTAGAGCTTGAGCCGGAGACATGAGAACAACAGATTTCATCATGGATATCGCTCACACAACTCCAGAACGGAACTCCGAGCTTGAAGAGCAAATCCGCAAGCTCAATGCCATCGGTATCTCGCTTTCAAATGAGCAAAATCTGAGTAAACTGCTCGAGGTGATTGTCAGGGAAGCCCGGCATTTCACCCGCGCAGACGGGGGTAGCCTGTACATCAGAGAGGGGGATCGACTCAATTTTACGGTAGCGCAGACCGAGTCGCTTGAGATGCGAGATGGTGGGGGTGAGCCTTTCAAGGCCTTTTATCTGCCGCTGACCAAAGAGTCGATCGCCGGCTACGTTGCATTGACTGGCGAAGTTCTAAACATCCAGGACGTCTACGAAATCCCATCAACTGTACAATATCGAATTAACAAACAGTTCGATATTCAAAACAGGTATCGCTCGAAATCGATGCTGGTCGTGCCGATGAGCGACCATTCTGGCAGCGTCATCGGCGTGCTGCAACTGATCAACTCCCTGAATGGAGATGGCAGTGTCGAGCCCTTTCGGCCAGAGTATGAAAGCCTCGTGAATTCACTGGCATCCCAAGCCGCCGTGGCGATTCGCAACGTCACGTTGATTGAGGAGATTAAGCGGCTATTTCGTTCATTGGTGCGATATTCCGCGAAAGCGATTGATGCTCGGAGCCCGCATACGGCAGGCCACTCAGGGCGCGTGGCGGCTTATTGCGTGAGAATCGCAGCCGCGATTAATGATGAAACTGCAGGCCGCTTGGCGGATGTGTTGTTCAGCGCTGAAGAAGTCGAGGAACTGCGCATGGCAGCGTGGCTGCACGACATCGGCAAGATCGGCGTTAGGGAAAGTGTCCTGGAGAAGTCCAGCAAACTATCCGCTGACCAAATTGAGATTGTATGCCAGCGCTTCGAAGGCATAAAAAGAGGTCTGCGAGGCCAATTCCTCGAACAAGCGCTGGCTCAAATGGCGAGTGGTGACCTGAATGTCTCGGCGGCGATGCAGCAAGTCGATTCCGCCGGTTCTGAAGGAATGGCTGAGATCGACGATATGCTTGCATGCATCAAACGGGCCAACATTCCCGGAGTTCTCCCAAAGTCAGACGTGGACCGACTCAGGTCCATCGCCGCGTTGGATTTCGTAGACTCCTGCGGTAGAAGGCAACCCTATCTGACTGCAAACGAACTCGAAAACCTATCAATCACAAAAGGCAACCTGACTCAAGCCGAGTATCTTGAAATTCAATCGCACGTCACCCAGACGTTAGACATCCTGAAGAAGATTCCCTTCACTAAAGACCTGGAAAACATCCCCCGGCACGCGGCGGCTCACCATGAATACCTCGACGGCAGCGGATATCCTCGCGGTCTCAAAGGCGACGAGATCACCTTGCAGTCGCGAATCATGTGTATCGCGGACATTTTTGATGCGCTGAATTCGCCTGACCGGCCTTACAAGAAAGCTCTGCCTCTGGAAAGAACACTCTCGATTCTTCGTGCTGAGGCTGACGCAGGCAAGCTGGACAAAGATATTGTTGAGCTATTCATTAGAAGAAGTCTCTTCAAGACAAGAGTTGTGGATGAAGAAGACGGCGATCTTGTTGCTGGTTCGTAAGGCTGTCATCAGACGGACTCGGATTGATCAATCCGCCTCCAGCCGCGGACGTGTGACCGGCGCTGGACGTCCATCGAAACCGGCCCGAGATTGATTCGCCAGTGCAATCTCGAGGTCACTCACCGGCCATCTTATCCCAAATGAGCAGATAACTTGCGCAGCGGAATCCCAGAACACAAAATCGACGAGATTCGGGACGCAACCGACATTGTAGAGTTGGTCTCGGGTTATGTCACTTTGAAACAAAAGGGCCAGAATCATTTTGGCCTCTGTCCTTTTCACAATGAAAAGACGCCGTCATTCAGCGTACATGCGGAGAAGCAGATCTTCCATTGCTTCGGCTGTGGGGCAGGCGGCAACGCCTTCACGTTTCTCATGCGGTACGAAGGCACTGGCTTTCCCGACGTGGTGAAGTTTCTCGCGCAACGTGCGGGCATAGAACTGGAATTTGAGCAGGAGGAACAGGATCCTGACAGCGCGCGGGAAAATGAAGCTCTGTTTCATATCAATGAGTTTGCGGCAGAGTGGTTTCAGGAAAGCCTGTTTGCTGACTCTGGCAAGCCGGCCATGGACTATCTGAAGAATCGCGGCCTCAATGTGGACCAAATCAAATCTTTCGGCCTCGGCTATGCGCCGCCTGGCTGGGACAACTTGATGAAAAGGGCGAGCGAAACGGCAAACAGTGAGGATGCCCTACTGCTGGCGGGCTTGATTCTACAGAATGATGCCGGCCGGCGCTACGATCGGTTCCGGGACAGGATCATGTTTCCGGTTTGGAATCTGTCAGGACGCGTTGTGGCGTTTGGCGGACGCATTCTTGAGGAGGTCGAAAACGCTCCGAAATACCTCAATTCGCCCGAGACCGCTGTCTATCATAAGGGTGATGTGCTGTACGGCTTGTTTCAGAACCGCGATGCTATCCGGCACGAGCGCAAGGTGATATTCGTGGAGGGCTACATGGACGTGCTCAGCCTGGTCGCTCGTGGAGTCGCTAACGTCGTTGCCACCTCTGGAACGGCGCTTACTGAAGGTCAGGCCAGGCTCGTCCGGCGTTACACTCGAAATGTCGTTCTCATGTACGATAGCGATCTTGCCGGCTTAGCCGCAACCCTGCGCGGCGCAGATGTCCTAATCGAAAATGGCCTGGATGTAAGCGTGGCGGAATTGCCGGCAGGACACGACCCCGACAGTTTGATCCGGGAGCAGGGAAAGGACGCAATCGTGCAGGTGGCGAACCAGGCCGGGTCAATCTTCGAGCACCGTCTAAACCAAATTCTGGAGACCGAGCCCAAGAACCGGACACATGGAATCCGCGCCTTGCTGGAGTCGCTCACCCGCGTGAAGGACATGATTCAACGCAGCGTCCTGATGACCCGGGCCGCCAATCAGCTCGGCATTGAAGAAAAAGTCCTGTGGGCAGAGTTGGAAGACTTGAGCCGAAAACGTCAGCATCAGTTCGCGCGCCGAAGCGAAATTGGCGACCGTCTGCGCGATGTCGGAAAAGGCAGCAAGCCGGACAGGTCCGGCAAAGCGGTCGATGATCTCGTGCGTATTCTACTGCATGACTGGAGTCTGGCTGAGTTCGTGTTCAACCATCTCGACCTGAGCCTGGTCGGTGAGTCTGACAAGCTCAGTGTTCTGACGTACATGCGGAATCAACACACCGGCGGCGGTTCCCCATCTGAAGCCGATTTCCTGCATCAGTTTCACGATGTGGGGTTGGCGCAATTTGTGGTTGGCGAGCTACACACAGAGTGGGAGGACGGCATGGATTTGCACAAGTGGGCGGCCGACTGCATCAACGCGCTTCAGCGTGACCGGATTCAACGACAGATCGACATTTTGCGTGAGGAATTAAAGGGTGCGGCCGATGACCCAGCCCGCGTACGGGAGATAGTCAAGGAACTCGGCGAACTGGAGAGGCTGAAGCAGGCGCACATCAGTTGTTAGGTCGGATTTCAGGCACAGGTTTTTTGTCCGAGAACTGAAGATGCTATTGTCTTTGACTATGCCTGGTGCGGTCAGGAAAACGCCTAGCGAAAGTATCGGTGCTTTCAAAATTGCCGAAGTGATCGAACTGGACATCCTGCTTCAGTAGCCGCAGTCAACTAAGATGGGAAAACGTGTGGCATGAAGAACTTCAGAGTTTTTGGTGAACCCTGTTGGCTAGTCGTGATCATTCTACTTCAGCGTAACGGGAGACACTACGTTTGCCTCACAAAACGGCTTTGGAAACATCCAAATTGATAGTCTGAGGTGTCTTCTCTCAAGTGGACAGATCAATAGGAAGGAATATAGGCACAAGTTAAGCACGTTGGGATCCTCAACGAGACAGAAGAGTCGTCAGTCACAGAGAGAGTAGACAAACACTGTAATGCCTACAAATAGAGAAGCCGATGCTCGCCCGCCTTTGATGTTTACCATAAGGATGTGCTAGCTAGGCACGCTCAGTCGCCGAAAAATTATTAAAGAAACTTAAAAAAAATCTTGACAAAGAGTTTTTGATTTCTTATTCTTTGGAAGCCCTTCCATCACTTTGGGCTTTTCTATTGTCCCTACTTGGAAGCCCTTCCAGTAAGACGGCTTCCATTCCGATTGAGTAGTTCCTGAGTTTTGCATTTAGAGCCCCATCGTTTGGTCATTCTTCTGTGTTATGGCGTGGAAACATTTCGACAGGAAATTTCGCAACTTACCTAATCTGAGAGAAGAAGGCGCGGTCCAAAGATGGCTGTAACGATCTATGATGTGGCCAAGAAAGCAGGCGTGGGCATAGGCACCGTATCCAGGGTTATCAACAAGAGCCCACAGATAACGGACGCCACTAAATCCCGCGTGTTGGTTGCAATCAAAGCGCTGAACTATCAGCCGCACACCGTTGCCCAAAGCCTTGCGCGGCGCCGGACCAACACCATTGGCTGCATCATTCCCTTTTTCACAGGGTTTTTTTATCTTGAGTTGCTTCGCGGTATTCAGCGAACAGCTACGAGTTTGCAGAATGACCTGATTCTCTACAGTGTGGACAACAAGAGTAACAAGGAAATTTTCCTGAGCAGAGTCTTGAAGGAGCGTCGTGTTGATGGTGTCCTGCTGGTGTCTCTTGAAATCGATGACGACTATGCAGAACAGTTTTCGGTTCAGCATTTTCCTATTGTGCTGGTTGACGGTGACCACGCTGTGCTCGATTCAATAAAGGTTGACAATATTGAGGGCGCTCGGCAGGCCACCAACCATCTCATCGGGCTCGGGTATCCGACCATAGCGATGATTGACGGCCAGCTTAAGAGCGTGCCGGCAAGGCTGCGCTTGGCTGGCTACAAACAGGCGCTGGCTGAGCATGGCCGGGCGTTCGACGAGAGCTATTTTGTCGCCTGTGATTTCGCGGAAGAAGCAGATGGTTTTAATAAAGAGGCCGGCTATGTTGCCATGCAGCGCTTGCTCGACCTAGGTGACAGGCGGCCCCGTTCCGTTTTTGTTTCCAGCGACATTCAGGCCATCGGCGCGATGCGGGCGATTCGCGAGCGGAGCCTGAGAATCCCGGAAGATGTCGCCGTTGTCGGTTTTGATGACATTGAGCTTGCGGAGCATGTCGGTTTGACGACGGTGAAACAGCCGACAACGCGCATGGGCCAGGTTGCTGTCGATCGCCTGATTGCAAAAGTGACGTGCAAGCCGGGTCTCGACAAAGAATTCAAGCAGAAGCTTACCACAGAGCTGGTTATCCGCGAGAGTTGCGGTGGTTAGATGTGTCATTTCAGCAGAGAATTATTCAATAATGTTGGGACTTCCAATATGAAACAGTTACGTTTTCTAGCACTGACTTTGTCGTGTTTGAGTCTTTTGATTCTCATCCCGAGATCGGTCGCTGCCGGAACGACCGGCAAGATTTCCGGCCAGGTCGTGGACGCCGAAACGGGAGAGCCACTTCCCGGCGCAAACATTGTCCTGGAAAACACCTTCATGGGAGCGGCCGCCGACCTTGATGGCAAGTTCGTTATCTTGAATGTAGGCCCGGGTGTCTACACCGTGAAGGCTTCGATGATGGGCTATGGTTCATTTACCTACGAGAACATCAACGTGTCCATCGATCTCACGACCAAGGTCAACTTCCGTTTGGGCACGGAGATCCTCGAAACCGGCGAGTCTGTAACCGTTTTTGCTGAGCGCGAGCTTGTGCAAAGGGATCTCACCGCATCTACGGCTGTGGTCGGAGTTGACGAGATAGCTGCGCTGCCCGTCGCGGAGTTGTCCGATATCATTGAGCTGCAGGCTGGCATCGTCAACCGCGACGGCAATCTGCACATTCGTGGTGGGCGTGCAGGCGAGGTGGGCTACTGGATCGACGGCATGCCCGTCACCGATGTGTTCGACGGCGGCTCGGTGATTGAATTCAACAAGGACGCGGTCCAGGAGCTACAGGTGATCAGCGGCGCATTCAACGCCGAGTATGGTCAGGCCCAATCGGGTATCATCAATATTGCGACCAAGGAAGGCAGCAATGATTTCGGTGGCTCCGTGACTGCCTATTCCGGCGACCACATCAGTTCAAACGATGACATCTTTTTTGATATTGACGGCGCCGATCCCATCGACACGCGAAATCTGGAAGTTTCACTGCACGGCCCGATTGTCAAAGACAAGCTGTTCTACTTTGTCAACGCCCGCTATATCAACCGTGGTGGATGGATCAGAGGTCAGCGAAAGTTCCTGCCCAATTTTCTCCCTGTCGGTGTTGAGGCGGACGAGAATGGCGTGCCGGTATTGAACTCAGATGGTACGGTTAGGCTAGTCCCGTCTGATTCATCGGCGATTGGCGACAACGAATTCGTAGATATGAATGGCAGCAAAGAGCTATTTACCCAGGCTAAGCTGGTCTACCGGGTCACTCCTGCCATCAAACTTGGGTACACCTTTTTGCGCAACGACAGGGACTTCCGGGAGTTCAGCCTGGCAAACAACGAGAGAAGTTATATTTTCAACCCGGACGGCGCGACCCGGAAATTTCGTGAGGGCAATACGCATATCGCAAAACTCACGCATGTGCTGGGCTCCCGTACATTCTACGACATCGGCGTCTCTTTTTTTAGCAAGAAATTCGAATCCAAGCTGTTTGAGGACCTCAAGGTGCAAACGGATGAAAACGGTGATCCGATTATTGTTGGAGAGGACGGCATCTTGATAGAGAATCCCAATCGCTATGTTGATCCGGAGCTGCTGTTGGAATTTCCCTTCAACTTCAGGTCGGGCGGTACTGACAACAGCCGATTCCGCCGCGAAACAGAAACGTGGTTGGGGAAATTCGATATCACCAGTCAGGTTACCAACAGCCACCAGGTGAAAGGCGGGCTGCAATTCCGTCGTCATCGCGTGTTTCTGGAGGACATCGCGTTGCAACCGGTGGGCGGTTTCGACCCGGAAGATCCGTTTTCGGACTTCCAGATTCCGACCCTGGGCAGCCGGTTTCACGACAAGTATTTACACAAACCGAAAGAATTCTCCGGCTATCTTCAGGATAAGATGGAATTTGAAAGCATGGTGGTCAACGTTGGCATTCGCTTCGACCATTTCGATCCGGATGGCGTTGTGCTGGCTGACCCCAGCGACCCTGAAGTGACAAATCCTATCAAACCCGAACACAAGTTCGAAGATAGCAACGGCAATGGATTTCAGGATGATGGCGAACGCACGTTCACAGAGGCCGAGCGGCGCGCCTTCTGGTTTAAAGACGCAACCACCAAGACGCGAGTCAGTCCAAGAATTGGTATCGCCTTTCCCGTCACGGACCGCGGCGTCTTCCATTTTTCATACGGCTATTTCATTCAGGTTCCCAACTTCGAACGATTGTATCAAAACCCCGAATTTGAACTCGAGCCGGGTGAAGGTACGGCAACAACCATCGGCAATGCCGACCTCAAGCCAGAGTTCACCATTAGCGGTGAGATCGGGCTGCAGCAGCAGATCGGTGACGACATCGGCTCGGACATCACGATTTTCTTTCGCGACATCCGCGACCTTGCCGGCACGAATTCGGAAGCAGTCTCGGTCTTCGGCACGGGCCAGCGTTACAGCAAAATCGTGAACAGCGATTTTGGTTTTGTGCGTGGCGTAGTGCTCTCGGGCAGCAAACGCTTCGGCCAGGGGATGTCGGCCAGTCTTGATTACACGTTTCAAATCGCCAAGACAACCAACTCAGACCCCGAGCAGGCGCGCCGGAATCAGGCCGAAGGCAGAGAAGAAGAGATCACGCTCACCAACACAGACTGGGATCAACTGCACACCGTCAATGCCACCCTGTCTTACAGCAAACCACGTTGGGGCGGCAGCTTGCTCTACCAGTACGGTTCAGGCCAGCCTTTCACCCCGCGCGACACCCAGGATGTCGGCACACTGCTGACAAACAGCGAGCGCAAGCCTGTTTTCAACAACCTCGACCTGCGCGCGTACTACAATCTGCCAATCCCGGGTGGTTACTCAGCACGTCTATTTCTGCGCGTCTTCAACCTGTTTGACACGCTCAACGAAGTAAATGTGTTCGATGACACTGGCGACGGCAAATTCACTGTGGATGAAACCACTGCTACCTTCCCGGACTTGGTTAACACGAAGCGTGAGTTTTTCACCAATCAAACCCATTTTTCCGAACCTCGAAGAGTGGAAATCGGGATGACACTTGGTTTCTAACCAGGCAAATAAGCTTGTGAACATGTGGGAAATTAAAATGAAATCGTACTCAATCTACAAGACCGCCGGCTGCCTGATTCTGTTTTTCCTTGTGCAGACCGGCGCCCTGCAAGGCCAGAACAGCGATCGTACGTTCAGGCGGTCTGCAATCCACAACGCGAATCTGGTAAAGACCGGATTTGGCAACTGGGGTGTGATCGGTCAGCCGTCGAGCAAACCTCGCGGCGCCTGGATTTTTGAAAACAATGGTTACATCGGAGATGTTAGTCCGATGATGGGCGCTGAGGGGGTTGCGGACAGCGTGGTATTTCACTCGGTTGTGGTGACGCCCGTGGCGCGACCAACCCAGAATCAGGAGGAATCGTCAGTCGGCAAGTTCTGGGGATTTGAACCTGATGGTCGCTACTTCAACAATGCACAACAGCAGGTGGCACTCAGCACCAACCGCAATTCCTGGCCGCCGTTTTGGCCGGATAAGCTGGATGAACCTGGCGACCCAGGCTGGCCCGGATCCTGGAATGGCTTCTTTGGCCGCGATGTGTTTAATGCCGACCAGGAAAGCTACTTTGTCATGGATGACAACAATGATGAGGAGTTCAATTTCGAGCTTAACAATGATCTTGGCATTAGTTTTAAATCCGATTCGGTCAACACAAGTCGCAACGGCCTGGGGCTCGAAGTCAAAGTTCGCGGCCTGCAGTGGGCACAGTTTCTCGCTCAGGATGCGATTTTTTGGCTCTACGAGATCACGAACACCGGAACCACAGACTACACTCGTACCGTCTTTGGCATGCTCGTCGGCACCTACATCGGAGTCACCGGCTCGACGCCGAGTGGCAATGAGTTTGACGATGACTATTCTTTCTTCGACGTCGAAAAAGACATGACCTTTACCGCGGACTTTGATGACAACGTTCGCCGTAATCCTCTTTGGGTCGGTAGCGACGTCGGCGTGGTTGCCTACGCTTTTCTTGAAAGCCCCGGCAACCCGTTCGACGGCATCGACAACGACGGCGACGCAGAGAACTCGGATATCCCAACCGGCTCGCTGTTTACTGATGCCGATTTCCAGGAGCGTCTCATCAGCGCCGGTGATGAGCTGGTGCTCATCGACCGTGATTTCAACCGCATCGTGGTGACGGTGCCGGCCACGGATACGGTTTTCGTCACCCGAGGCGGTGGAGCCGCGAACAACCGGATCACAATCCGGCCTGGCGTAACTCGGCTGACGGAAGGCAATCTGATTCGCGTCAACGGATTGGAGACAATCAATCCAAACGCTTCAGACGGTATCGACAACGATTTGGACGGCCTGATTGACGAGAATTTTCAACTGCATTTCCGCCAAATCCGGCGTGAGCTTGACGGTACCGTCCTGATCGATATTCTCAAACCAGTGAAGTTCATCGATTACCTGAGCGGCGATGGATCCAATAATCCCATGATCGACGAGAAGCGCAACGATGGCATCGACAACGACAATGATTGGGATTCGGAATTCGACGATGTTGGTGCGGATGGGCAAGCGGATACCGGCGACTTTGGCGAGGGGGATGGTTTCCCAACCGCTGGCGAACCCAATTTCGACCAGACTGACGTGGACGAGTCGGACCAGATCGGTTTGACCAGTTTCGAGTATTTTGTGCCTGCCGGTGATATCGATCTGGCAAATGATGAAGAACTTTGGGGCCGCATGGCGCCGGGTCTGTTTGATGTGCCGACATCCATTCAAAACAACTTGCCTGTGAACGGTGAAGATGGCGATTTTGTCTACGGCTCCGGGTACTTCCCGTTGCTGGCGAAGCAAGTTGAGCGTTTTTCATTGGCGCTGGTGTACGGAGATGGTGGCGGCCGCAATGTCGAGATCGAAGATCTCCTCAAAAATCGGGTGACGGTCCAGAAAATTTTTGATGCGGATTACAGATTCCCGCAGCCTCCCCTAAAACCGACCATGACGGCAGTTCCGGGGGATGGCGAGGTTACATTGTATTGGGACAGACGCGCCGAAAATTCGCTCGATCCGGTCTTGCGTGAAAAGGACTTTGAGGGCTACAAAATCTACCGAGCCACGGATATTGGATTTGTTGACGCCTTCAAAGTGACAGACGGACTTGGGACCGTGACCGGATTCAGCGCGCTGCAACAGTTCGACTTGGACAATGACATCGCTGGGTTCTTCAGGCCGAGTCAGGAGATTCTGAACGACGCTCGCGGGCTGAGCTTCTTCCTTGGCGAGAACACGGGTCTGCAACACAGTTTTGTGGACACGGATGTCGATAACGGACGCACCTACTACTACGCAGTCGTCGCCTATGACCGCGGCAGCGCGGCAGAGGATATCTTTCCTTCAGAAAACACAAAGGCAATCACGCGTGATGACCTGAGCGGCGTCATCCTCAACGACATCAACACTGCAGTGGTGGTGCCCAACGCACCGGTTGCTGGATTTGTAGCTCCGGAAGATTCCGAGGAGTTGGAGAAATCCAACGTGACTGGCACTGGCCAGGTGTTCTTTCAGATCATCGACGAGACGGCTCAGACGGGCAGCCAGTATCGCGTCGAGTTTACCGATACCGCTCACGATGGCGTTGACAACAACAACAACTGGGATCTGCTGACCGATGATGTTGGCAGCGATGGCGTGCCGGACACTGACGATGCAGATGGCACGGAAGGAAATGGCCGGCCGGACATCGGTGAGCCCAATGTCGATCAGCTCGACAAGGAAGAGTTGCTTGTCCCCCTGACCTACGCCTACTCCGTCCGGAACTCGACGCCGGTGACCGAGCAGTTCACCGCCAACGACACCTTCCTCGTCAGCCTGGAGAATCAGAACCTGGCGGTCGAAACCGTCGAGGTCAGAAATTCCGGCAATCAAGTCGTTGACCCTGCGGACTATGTGCTGGATGCATCAAATGGCAAGATCAAGGGCAGTTCCGCGGGTAGTCTCGGCTTCGGTGAGTTTTCGATAACCTACCAGCACTACCCGGTCTTTGAAAGCCGCAACATCCAGGGCAGTCCGTTCGCGACTGAAACCAGGGATACGGATATCTTTGATGGCGTTCAACTGGTTTTCAACAATACATCAGAAAGACTGGATGTCAAAATCGACAACGCGACTTCCGGTTTCAACAGGGAGACTTTGCTGAGATTCACCTTTTCGAGTAACACCAGCGTGCTCTTCCCGGACCAATCCGGCCAGTTGCGCCCTGTAGAACTATTGCCACATCCCGGAAACTACGAGATTCGGTTTTTCGATGGAGTGGTGGACACAACTTTGCCGCCACCGCCTATCCCGATTCCTCTACCTGGTATTCCAGTCAATTTCGAGGTCTGGAATACCACTGACAACGTCCAGGTTCCGATTCTCTTCACTGACATCGACCGCAACCAGGAGCTATCGCCAAGCGATCAGATGATTTTCTTTGAGGCCAGCGTAAATGGTGAGCTGGCGCCTACCTGGAACATGCTGTTCTTCGTCACCAGCGAAGACGACAGCGTGTCTTCCTTTGCCCTTGGGGACACGCTATTTCTGCAAACTGCGATTCCCTTTCGCAGCGGCGACCAGTACACTTTCTCTACGGTGAAAGCGAGAGCAGATGTAGAGACGGCCAGAAGCAACAATGCTCTGGAACAAGTCAGGGTGGTCCCCAACCCCTACATTGTTGCGACTCCGTTCGAGGCTCCGCTTGCCACCGGAGTTCGTGGCAGGGGCGAGCGCCGCATCGATTTTATCCATCTTCCCGAAGATGCTCGCGTTCACATTTTTACGCCACGGGGCGAGCATGTCGTCAGCCTGGCTCATGAGGGCGGCATTCACAATGGCGTGGTTTCATGGAATCTCAAAACCAAAGAGAACCTCGATATTGCGTACGGTATGTACTTGTACGTCGTTGAATCATCTATTGGCACGAAGCGAGGCAAAATTGGCATCATCAAATAGAATAGCAAAAAGGCCGGAGTCAATCATGGCGAGAAATCGAATCGCTCATTTTTCAGCATATATGACATTGTTTTGCGTGATGTCTGGCGCAGTGGATGCCGGTCTGGCCCAGGACAAGGTGGCGACCACGGCAGCGAATTTCCTGGGAATTGCCGTAGGGTCCCGTAGTGTTGCAATGGGAGGCGCCTACACAGCCATGTCGGGAGATGCAACTTCACTCTATTGGAATCCTGGGGCCGCTGGTCGTTCGGAAAGGTCGCACGCGATGTTCGTGCGCGCGAATTGGTTCCTGGACACCAACTACAACTGGGCCGGCGCCGTTCTAAAGTTTGGAACCTCGAATACTCTTGGTTTGAGTTTCACTTCTCTCAACTACGGAGAAGAACCGGTCACCACAGTGTTCGAGCCGGAGGGCACCGGCGAACGGTTTTCGGCGCAGGACCTCGCCATCGGCGTGTCTTATGCCCGAAGCATGACCGACCGCTTTTCCATTGGTGGCACGGTCAAATTTATCAACCAGGAAATCTTCAATGAGTCTGCATCGACTATCGCGGTCGATGTTGGCCTGCTGTTCGTGACCCAGTTTCGAGATATTCGTCTGGGGGTGAGTTTCTCTAACCTGGGCGGCGAAATGCGTCTTGACGGTAAGGATTTGCTCCAGAAAATCGACCTCGATCCGAGCGCGATCGGCAACAACGAGACGATTACCGGTCTCTTGAAAACACAATCGTACCAATTGCCTGTGATTTTTCGTGTGGGATTATCCGGGGATTTGGTACGTTACAAAGAACACAGCCGATTGACTTTTTCTGTCGAAGCAATGCAACCGAATGATAACTCCGGCGTCGTGAATGTTGGGGGTGAGTTCTCCGTCCATGAGATGGTTTTTGTACGTGGTGGCTATAAATCGTTGTTCCGGGATGAGAGCGAGGAAGGACTGACGCTTGGCGGAGGCGTTGTCTGGGAGCTGAAGAACAAGACATCCTTGGTGTTCGACTATGCTTATGCTGACTTCGGTCTTCTGGACAACGTGCAGATGTTTTCGCTGGGCGTCAGCTTTTGACGTGAGTTGACGGTGTCAAACACAGTTGTCTCGTTGCAGCGTTCGATGCGATCCAGGCGCGGGATGTCAGCCAACTCGGACTGGCCAGGATGAATAGAGAGAAGGAAGAAGATAAGGATTATTGCAAGGAGTTGTGCGTCGAATGGCGCCAAATCAGGCAAAGGAGGTGATAGCGGCTCTGACAAGATAGACCCACCAAGTTGGAGGTACAAGGACATTCTAGTTACTAAAGGAGACAGAGGCATGAAACACTTTCTATTGTGCAGTTCCATTCTGCTGCTGCTGTTCTCGGTGGCGGGTGCGCAGACCAATGTGACCATCTGGCTGAACACCTCGACAGTGCCGGACACGGTTACGGCTAATTCTATTGTTCAAGTTCGCGGCGGCACGGCTCCCCTGACCTGGGGCGATGACACCGGTGGTGTCATGGAGCACGTCCAGAGTGATCTGTGGAAGGTGACTCTGGCATTTGATGCCGGTGCGGAGGTTGTGTACAAGTTTAATGTCCGCACTGATGCGGAACTCAGTGGCGACGGTTGGGAAAGTGGTCTTGCGACCACCAGCGGCAATCACGAACTCACTGTTCCGGCCGCGGACACGAGTTTGATGACTCAGTACTATGTGAAAATCGCGGATACGGACCCGCTGGCGCCGCCGTTCACGCCGACCGACTCCATCGACATTTGGCTACGTGTGAACATGCAAGGCTGGGACAACTTCAACGAGCTCAGCAACTTCGTTGGCGTTCGTGGCAATTTCCCGTCCTCGGGCTGGGGCACGAGCCTGGTTCTTGCGCCTGAAGTGGCGGGCGACGACGCACCGCAGTTTACCTATCCTGCAAGCGAATTCTGGTCAGGACATCTGCAATTGGATGCCGCCAAGTTTAGCCTGGGTGACACGGTGATGTACAAATTTGTGACCATGGATAACAATACGCCTGATGCTGGGATAATCGACTGGGAAGGTACACCTGACCGTCCGTTGGTAGTGCCGACGAAAGATTCCACGATTGTCTGGGATTTCTTTAGCGGCACCCCACCGATTCGCGCCAGTAACGAGGACACAGTCAAGCTTACTTTTGCCGTTGACATGACCCGGGCCATTGAATCGCGTGGATTCTCTCCGGGTGACACCCTCATCGCTCGCGCAGGTTTTCCACCTTCCGGCAACGCGATCATTGCAGACACCTTGTTACAGGTGGCAGGATCGACCCTGTGGACTGGTGGCGTCACCGTGGTTACGACCATTGCTGGTGAGCTTGAGTACGAGTATCGTCTTACCAAATTTGGCCAGGACATCAGAGAGGTCTTCTTCGATTTCAGTGTTGACCCCAGCGCTACCAGCGCGGAACGCAGGCGCATTGTGGTCGAGTCTGATTCCTTCACCGTCATCGATACCGATCCGAACACACTGAGCAGTCGGCGTCAGCCATTCTTCCCCAGCAACCGAATTCTTGAGAGAGACGTGTTGGTTACGTGGGAAGTTGACATGCGCCCGGCTATTTGGGAGCTTGAATTGAGCAGTCCCACCGACACTCTCAAGGACATCCAAGGCAATCGCGACGTCTTTGATCCTGACAGCGTGCTGGCCAAGGGCGTCTGGGGCAATGGCCCGGCATTCACAGACTGGTCCAATCCTTCGGGCGGTGATTGGGGCGCGGGACTCGAAGCTAATCCGAGAAAGAAATTGTATGATGATGGCACCAACGGCGATGCTGTAGCCGGCGACAGTATTTTCACACGCCAGGCGCAGTATTCTCCGGACAGCCTTGCAGTCGGCAGTCTGGGCCGTGTGGGTCAAGTCTTCAAGTTCGGCATTGGCGCCGGCGACAATGAAGGTGGTTTCGGCAACAACCATGTTCGCAACATCGATGACAGCGAATCTACCTTTACTGTTCGCGCTCAGTTTGGCAGCATCGATCCCAACAAGTACGACCATTGGGACTATGAGAACCAACGGGTTGTGACCAGCGTCGAGTTGGCAAACGACCTTCTGCCAGGCAAGTTCGCTCTTGAGCAGAACTATCCGAATCCATTCAACCCGGAAACATCTATCCGCTACTCAACCCTGAAGAGCGGTGATGTTAAGTTGACGGTCTTCAACCTGCTGGGCCAGAAAGTGGCCAGCCTCGTGGACGAGAAGCAGATTGCGGGCAACTACCTGGTGAAATGGAGTGGCCTGAATGATGGCGGTCGCGCCGTTGCTTCCGGAGTTTATGTCTACAAAATTGAAGCAGCCGGTTTTGTCAAAACCAAGAAGATGCTGCTTCTCAAATAAGAAAGTAGCTTCTGCTATTTTGGATTGTTTGGGCTGGCCGGGGAGTTCCGGCCAGCCCAATTTTTATGCAATGACATCAGGTTTGGGCAGAAGAAAATTGTCATTTGACGTTCTTGCTGGCTTTCAAGGGTTGAAAACTGTTTGATGAGATATTTGCAGATAGTTACTATCCTACTCCTGCTTGCCATGGGGGTACACGCTCAACAGGCGATCTTTGATGATGCCGGCCGCAACGCTGGTCTGGCGGTCGCTGGCGGAAGCTGGGGCGCGACGGTCCGTGATTTTGACGGCGACCAACACGAAGACCTCATGGTAACGCGCCTGTCGCAGAGCAATCTGGTCCATCGCAATCTCGGCAACGGCTTGTTTCAGGAGATCGGCGGCCTATCGGGCCTGAGCCTGGACGGTCGCAGTGGCATGCCGCTTTGTGGCGATATCGACAATGATGGTGACGCTGACGTTTTTATCGCCTCGCTGGGTCAGCCAAATTTTCTCTTTCGCAACACGGGAAGCAGTTTCTTTGAGAACATCACACTCCTGGCCGGCGTAGGAGACGCAAGCATGGCGGAGGCGGCTGGCTTCTTCGATTATGATCTCGATGGTCAAATTGACTTGTTCGTCTTCAACCGAGGCGCCGACAACCTGCTCTATCGGAATCTTGGCGGCGGGCAATTTGCCTATGAGCCAGGTGCTGGTATTTTTGGCCGCTCCAATGCCATGGGCTTGTCACTGACTGATTTCGACGGCGACGGCCTGCAAGATATTTATCTGGTTTATGACGGCAGGCAGGTCAACAATCTCTATCGTAACAACGGTGATGGCAGTTTCACCGATGTCGCTGCGCAGGCGGGCATCGCGTTGCGCGCCGAAGGCATGGCGCCGGCTTTCGGAGACTACAATAATGATGGGCTTTTGGATGTCTACATAACCAACCTCGACGCCAACAATCTGTTTCAGAACAACGGCGACGGTACCTTCACGGATGTCACAGACACAGCGGGAGTCGGTGATCGCGGAATGGGTTGGGGGCTGACCTGGCTGGATTATGACAATGATGGCTGGCTTGACCTTTACGTCGTGAACGCAAGCGGCTACAACTCGCCACCTGATCCGAACGTCCTTTATCGCAACAATCAGGACGGTACCTTCTCAATCACCAATGCTGATGATCCAAGCAACAGCCTGCTGTCCGGATTTGCCGTGGCTTGTGCTGATTTCAACCGCGATGGTTTTCTCGATTTGTTTGTGACGAACCAGGGCGGCGAAAATCAGCTATTCATGAACCGAACCAACGGCAATCACTGGCTCATGGTGCGGCTTGAAGGCAGAGGAAGCAATCGTGACGCGCTCGGCGCCAGAGTCGAACTGCGCGCCGGCGGTCTTGTGCAGACTCGGGAGGTAACCAGCTCGAATGGCTGGGTGTCGCAGAATTCGCTCACGCTCCATTTCGGGCTGGCTGAAAATACCGTCATCGACGAAATTCGCGTGACGTGGCCGAACGCGGCACGCTCTGTCGAGCATATTTCGAACGTGACGGCCGACCAGCAAATTCATATTGTCGAAGGCAAAGGACTGGTCACCAGGGTCGGCACGCCGGACCGACCACGTACTCCGGAAGGCTTTCGCCTGAGTCCGGCATTTCCGAATCCGTTCGGCGGCGCGACTGGCGGCGGTCATTCGACTACGACAACGATCACCTACTCCATTGACGGAGCTTCTCCTGCTACGGTGGAACTCGGTGTTTTTAATACCTTGGGCCAGCTGGTCAAGAGTCTCGTTGCTGAACGCCAGCAGCCCAGCCAATACTCCGTTAGATGGCATGGGAATGACGCGCTCGGAAACCGAGTGGGTCAGGGAGTCTATTTCATCAGGCTGCGGACAGGCTCCGTGGTTCAGTCTCAAAAGATCCTTCTGTTGAAGCAGTGAGTGACTTAACAGACAAGCAGAAGCACTTCATTCTCAAGAATTACGAGACTAAGACCGTTGCACGGATGTCACGCAGTCTGCGCGTGGCGGACGCTGACATCGATGCCTACCTTTCAGCTCAGGCGCGCACACCCCTGAGTCCAACCCGGCGAGGGCTGTTTCAGGCAATCCTGCTGGCGCTGCCACTGGTTCTCCTCCTGTTGTTCGAAATCGGTCTAAGGCTGGCGAGCTATGGGCCGAACCTGGATGTGCTTATCCCGTTCGAGAATGATGCGCGCTATCTGGTGACGAATCCATCGGTTGGCCGGCGTTACTTTTTTGTCAAGAAGGTGCAACCGGCGACTTCGTACGATGCTATTCTGAAAAAAAAGCCCGCCGATGGTTACCGTGTGCTTGTCCTGGGTGGGTCTTCCGCGGCCGGCTACCCCTATTTGCACAACGGCGCGTTTTCGAGAATGTTACGAACCAGATTGCAGGACGTCTTGCCGTCGTCTCCTGTGGAAGTGATGAATCTGGCGATGCCTGCCATCAACTCGTTTTCCGTGCGCGATATGGTGGCTGAGCTTATTGACTATGATCCGGATCTCTTGCTTGTTTACGCGGGTCACAATGAGTTTTATGGCGCTCTCGGCGTCGGCTCGACTGAAGTTCTCGGTCAGCGACGCGGGTTCGTGAATCTCTTCCTGAAAATGCAGCACTCCAAAGTGGTTTATCTGATGCGCGATTTCGTGGGCAGGATGAAGTCGAAGTTGCGGACCTCTGGTGGTGCTGACAACCCGGCGCAACAGACGACCTTGATGGAGCAGATGGTCAGCCGTAAGGAGATAGCGCTCGACAGCCCGATTTACGAGACCGCCCGGGCTTCTTTCCGCGCCAATCTCACGGACATCTTCCAGATTGCTCGAGAAAATGACATCCCGGTGGTCGCAAGTGACCTGGTGAGCAACATCCGGGATCAGCGTCCGTTTGCATCCGAGTCCCCCCCAGAAATTGACCGACAGCAGTGGGATGGTCTCCTTGCCGCCGGCGAGACGCTCTTGCAGCAACTACAATTCTCAGCCGCCCTCGCGAAATTTCAGGCAGCCGCGGAGTTGGACAGTGCCAGTGCGCTGCTCAATTTCCGTTTGGCGCAATGCCTGGAAGGCCTTGAAGATTTTGATGGGGCCAGGAAGCGATACTATCGTGCGAAGGATCTGGACGTTGTCCGGTTCCGGGCGAGCGAGGCTTTCAACGATGACATTCACCAGGTGGCGTCGGCGTGGCAGGTTCCCGTAGTCAACATGAAAGACGCGTTCGAACAGAATTCTCCGAATCGCTTAATTGGTGGGAATCTGATGGTCGAACATCTGCATCCAAATATCGATGGCTATTTTTTGATGGCGGACGCATTCTGGCGCACCATTGTCGAGAAAAGACTCCTGCCGAGCGATGCCGACCTCTCCGCCTCGCGTAGCGAAACCTTCTACCGGAATCATCTCGACCTGACTCCAATTGACCTGGAGCTTGCTGAGATCAAACGCATGGTCCTGATGAATGGCTGGCCGTTCAAGCAGTCCTTTACCAGAAATGTTCTGAGCGGGTACCAGGCGGAAACCAAAGCGCAGAAAACCGCTTTGGCCATGTTTCGGCGGGAGAAGACTTGGGAAGTAGCGCATTTTGATATGGCTGAGTACTACTCGAAACAGAAGAATCTTGACTTTGCCGCAGCGGAATACCGTGCGCTACTCAAGGGTACGCCGTACAACGTTTCCCCGTTTCTGAGGTTGGGACTCGTCTACATGGAGCAGAAGAAATTTCAAGATGCGCTGAACGCCTTTAGAGGTTCCCTGGCCGTCGAGCCCTCAACCACCGCCTACAAATGGATGGGGTCAATTCTCGTCAATCAGGGCAATGCGAAACAGGGCATCGCCTTGCTGCAGAAAGCCTTGGCAGGTAAGGCCCCGGATCCGGAAACCCTGTACAATATCACCATCGCTCATGCCATGCTCGGCCAATATCCGGAGGCACTGCGTTACTGTCAGACTTTGCGTTCTGCTTTTCCGAAGCACCCGGGCGTAGATGCCCTTTGGCAAAAGCTCAAGGGGGTCGCATCAAATTGAAGTCAGCGACATCTTTTCTGGCTCTGCTTCTTTTGGTGACTCTCGCGTGTGAGTCCGGATTTGACGATGGCGTGGTTGCGGTGGTCGGCAATCAGGCAGTATTGGCTGATGAGATGAAATCGCGTTTTGCGGTGACCCCCTACTTCAGTCAGTTTCCCGAGCATGACCAACAGACGAAACTGCTGGTGCTGGCTTCTCTCATGGGCGAGAAATTGCTAGCCCTCGAAGCGCGGCGTGCGGGCCTTGATCAGTCTGGCCAAGCCAGATTAGTTGCCCAGGAGTTTGAGAAGGAAGCGGTGCTGGAGAAGTTATTGAATGACCTTTTTTCTGAACTTGTCATCACTCCCGAGCAGATACAGCAGGGACTGCAACGCTCACAGCGCGTACTCGATGTCGAAGAAATGGTCTTCACCACCAGAGCTGAGGCCGAGCAGGTGATGCAAGGATTGCCTTCAACGGCGAAATCATTGACTTCTTCAGAAGTGAAGCCCGGCGAGGTCTCAACGTACACCGTCAAATGGGGAGATGTCGATCCGCTGGTCGAAGATGTGCTGTGGAATCTGAAGTCTGGATCCGTGTCAAGCCCGGTCGCGTATCAGGGACATTTTTATTTGTTTAGAATCGCGAAGCAGGTGGTCAGTCCGGTTTCGCAGGGCGATTTGCCAACCATACTTCCGCGGATCCGCAGTATGCTGGAGAAGACGGCGAGACGGCAGGTCTACAGCGCATATTTCAACGAAGTCATGGCCGGCAAGCAGACCCGCGTGCCGCCAGAGAAGCTAACCTACATCGCGGAACAGATCGAGCAGGCGCTCGACATCCCACCATCTGAGCAGGCGGACTCTACAGCGCTTGCTCCGGCGCTTATGCCGCCCGAGTACTACACAAAATCGCGAGAGCGTTTGCACGACAGACTTGAGGAGTCATTCATTGTTTTTGATGATGGCAGCGATTGGTCAATTGGTGATTTCCTCAGCAATTTGCGGTATGGGCCCTATCCGTTGAATTATTCGTCGCGCGCGCATTTTCGGGCGAGTCTGCACAACATGGCGATTATGATGATGGAGCAGGAATACATGGCCCGCGATGGCTACGCCAGAGGACTTGACAGGTCGCCGGAAGTACGCACTGAGCGCCAAGTTTGGCAGGCTAGTTATCTCGCCGATCAGATGCGCCTGAAGGTCTTGCGCGCGGACGATACCGACGATGCTTCGCAGAAGAGCAATATGGCCGAGGTCAGCCCGTCATCTTCGGGTAAGCTGGCCCAAGTGCGCCGTGAAGCTCTCGACGCGTTTCTGGCAGCGGCGATGGCTAGCCATTCTGTCCGGGTCAACCACACCTTGCTGGACACACTCGAATTGCGGCATCTCAAGATGATGGTCTACAAACGTCATTTCCCCGGCAGGCAAGCAGCGCCTTTGATTCTACCGCTTGACCGGCTGCCTAAATACTTTGCAGCTGCAATGGCCAGGTTGCGGAAGTGAGATTCCAGTAGCCGGAGAACCAGATCGATGGGCTAGATTTTGCGACGACTGGGTTGAAAAGTTCAAGAGCGAACAACGGATGTTCAAAAGACACTGACTACACAGCAGAGCAAACACAGCTCGCTGTCCTGAGTACCCGGCTGCATACAGGAGATTGAAAAGTGCAAACAACGCAACGTTTCAAAGAATTGTTTCGGACACCAGGCACGATTTTCACATCGCTTCCCGGGAGACGTGCCATGGCATCCGGAGGATGGAGCTGTCTCATATTGCTGTCTTGCCTTGTCGCCTGCAGCCCGCAGCAGCAAGAGCCGCTCGATTGGGCGAAGGGAGCTGTCTGGTATCAAATATTTCCCGGGAGATTTCACAACGGCGACTCAGGCAACGATCCTGTGACCGCGGAGGTCTTCAACAATCCTGAGAGCGAGTGGCAAGTCAGCCCGTGGACTTCTGACTGGTACCAATTTCAGCCGTGGGAAAAAGCGCGTGGCGGCGGTTTCTATGATGTTGTTTTCGATCGGCGCTATGGCGGCGATTTGATTGGAGTTGTGGACAAGCTAGACTACCTGAAGCAGCTCGGTATCGACGTCATCTACTTCAACCCGATTTTCGAAGCACATTCCCTGCACAAATATGACGCCAGCACCTATCATCATATTGACAACAATTTCGGGCCTGATCCTGAAGGCGACCGGGATGCGCTTGTCTCGGAAACACAAGATCCTGAAACCTGGTCCTGGACCAGCGCCGACAGCGTATTTCTGGACTTGATCGAACAAGCGCACAAGCGCGGAATTCGGATCGTTATCGATGGCGTCTTCAATCATAGCGGTGTTGAATTCTGGGCGTTTCAGGACATTCAAGAAAAACAGCAGGATTCTGACTACCGCGACTGGTTTGATGTCACAGCCTGGGACGACCCCGCAACGCCCAATACAAATGAATTCGACTACAATGGCTGGTGGGGCTACAAGGGCTTGCCTGAGTTCAAAGAGGATGAAAATGGCCTGGTCTCGCCGGTTCGTGACTACGTTTTTGATATCACGCGGCGCTGGATGGACCCTGACGGCGATGGCGACCCGTCCGATGGCGTCGATGGCTGGCGCCTGGATGTCGCCAACGAAGTTGCAGCGCCATTCTGGCATGAGTGGAGCCGCCTGGTTAAAACCATCAATCCGGCCGCCATAACCGTTGGCGAACTCTGGGATGATGCTTCAGAGTGGATTAAGGATGGCCGTTTCGACAATGTCATGAATTACCTTTTCGCGAAAACCGTGGTCGATTTTTTTGTTGATCAAGATAGCAGCATTTCCGTCTCCGAGTTTGACAATGAGTTGAAACGCATCTGGCAACTTTATCCTGGAGACACCAGCTTCCTGTTGATGAATCTGGTCGCCGGCCACGACACAGACCGCTTGTCCAGTCGCATCAAGAATCCGGACCGAAATTACGACCGCGATAATAGCCCCCGCAACCACCCGGACTATGACCCGACGGCGCCGAGCGATGCAGACTGGCAGGTTTTCAAGCTGATCACGACGTTCCAGTTTGCCTACATCGGCGCACCCATGTTGTTTTATGGCGATGAGGCCGGCATGTGGGGCGCGGACGACCCCGATGACCGCAAGCCCATGGTTTGGCCCGACATGGTTTACGACGATGAAACCTACACCAGCGTCCTGCCGAATCAAGCCCGGCGCGACCCGGTTTCCTTTCGAAAGGACATTTTCGACCATTTCAAAAAGCTGATTCGCATTCGCAAACAAAGTCCGGCGATTCGAGCCGGGAATGTCGCTACCGTGTTCGTGGATGATGAGCTTGGCGTTTACGCTTTTTCTCGTTCGACCGACGATGACCGGGTTCTGGTGGTCTTAAACAACGGCGATGAAGCGCGTGAAATGACCGTGCCGGTCACTTGGCCCGATGCCAGTCGGGTTCGAGACGCGCTGACCGACAGCGATTTTCAGGTCGAAGCAGGACAAATCAATTTGAAGCTGGAAAAGAAGTCGGCGATGATTTTGCAACTGGCGAACTAACAGGAGAGAGCCAAATGTCAGTTCTTGACTATTCAATTGTCATCATTTACATCTCGGCCATGGTGCTTGTGGGCTTGCTCATGCAACGTCGTGCGTCGCAAGGCATAGATTCCTTTTTTCTCGGCAACCGCAAACTTCCATGGTGGGTGCTTGGCGCCTCGGGAATGGCGTCGAACTTCGATGTCAGCGGAACCATGATAAACACGGCCTTCATCTTTGCGCTTGGCGCCTCGGGTTTCTTCATCGAGATTCGCGGCGGTGTCACTCTGATTATGGCGTTTCTGATGATTTTTCAAGGCAAATGGAATCGGCGAGCCAAGGTAATGACTCAAGCCGAATGGATGCATTTCCGCTTCGGAACGGGCAAAGATGGCGATGCTGCCCGCATCATCGCGGCCGGTTCTATCATCATTATGACCATTGCCATGATCACCTACTTCGCGATTGGTTCAGGCAAATTCGTCGGCGAGTTCCTCGGCATTCCGGCTTTCATGGGGCTGTCGTCGCAGTTCTGGGCAGCGACTCTGATGATTGTCTTGGCTATGATTTACACTGTGGCCAGCGGTTTATATGGCGTTGTCTGGACCGATGTTTTTCAGGGATTCCTGATCTTCGGTACTATCATTTACATCTGCGTCATGGCCTTCACTCAGTTTACCCTGCCGGAGACTTTTATGGTTTCCGTGCCCCTGAGGGACGGAGGTTTCCAGGCGATCGAAACCACGAGAGAGGCGTGGACCAGCCTGACGCCGCCATGGGAAATGAATTTCTCACCCGAATCTGCTTACTCGATTTACAATCTGTTCGGTGTCGCCATTCTGTTTTATCTGCTCAAGGTCATCCTGGAGGGCAGTGGCGGCACCAGTCAGTATATGATTCAGCGATTTTTTGCTTCGCGTAGCGACCGCGAATCCGGCTTGCTGTCCCTGTTCTGGACGACTTTGCTGGCGTTTCGCTGGCCATTCATCATGGCGATCGCCATGATGGGCGTGGTTCTCGGTACACAACAGGGCGTCATTCAGGATCCGGAAAGAGTGCTGCCTGTTGTCATTGACAAGCTCGTTCCGATAGGAATCAAGGGCCTGTTGGTTGCGGGGCTCATGGCTGCCGCCATGTCAACCTTTGACTCCACGGTCAACGCTGGCGCAGCCTATTGGGTGAAAGACATCTATCAAACCTTCATCAATCCTGGCGCCAGCGAGCGACAGTTGATGCTGCACAGCCGCGTTTCTTCGGTTGTGCTCGTGGTTCTGGGTCTCGCGTTCATGCTGCTTATCCGGAACATCAATGAGATTTGGGGCTGGATCACTTCCAGTCTTGGGGCCGGCTTGCTGCTGCCAACTCTGGCGCGCTGGTATTGGTGGCGCATGAATGGCTATGGTTTTGCCAGCGGAATGGCCGTTGGAGTCGTCTCGGCGGTCATTCAGAGATTGGTGGCGCCGGACATTCCGGAGTACTATTCTTTTGTTTTTGTGACAATTGCTTCCCTGATTGGCATGGTCGTGGGAACCTATCTCACCAAACCGACAGACGAAAAAGTGTTGTTGGAATTCTACAAAAAGACACGTCCATTTGGGTTTTGGGGGCCCATCAAGGCTAAGTTGGGAGCAGACACAATTGCGCAGATCGATCGCGAGAACCGCCGCGACAAGTTGGCGACTTTCTTTGCGGTTCCCTGGCAGGTGATTCTGTTCTTGACGGGCATGGCGCTCATTATGAGAAGCTGGGACCAGTTTGGCTGGCTGTTGCTTATCCTTGTGGCTCTTTCCACGGGTCTGTATTTCAGTTGGTTCCGGCATCTGTCTTCGGAAGTCAAGGTTGACTGACATGCGACTGCCAAACACAATTCCCGTGGCCTTCGTGGTTCTGGCCTTCCTGTTTCTGCCATGGGTCGGCACAGCCATCGCACAGGATATCCCGCAAGAGCCCATTGCGACGATTTCTCTGGAGGCAGGAAAGCCAGACACATTGCTGGTCAGCGATCTCTTTTTCTCGTCCAGCTACGAGTTGATGTTCCGCGAGCATGACGATATTCTCGTCGAATATCTGGCTGAAGACCACCTGCTCGTTTTGACGCCGCGAAAGGGCTTCGAAGGCTTCACCACTGTGAGCTTTGTACTGAATCAGGAGACGCTTGAATTGCCAATCATGTCTCGAATTAAGCAGAGACATACCTTCAAGTTTCGGCCGCCAGCCAGACCAGAAAACCGCATGAATCTCATGGGCACTTTCAACGACTGGAATCGCTCCAGTTTGCCAATGCATGACAACGACGGTGATGGCCTGTTCGAATTGGAACTGCCGCTGGACCCCGGGCAATACCTCTACCAGTTTGTCCTCGACGAACTGGAGACACCCGATTCTGAGAATCCAACCAGGGTCGATAACGGTTTTGGCGGCTACAATTCAGTTATCCAGATTCCGCCGCGTCATACCGAGACGGCCTACCTGCATATTCTCGGTTTTGAACGCGAGGCTGGCCAGACGAAACTAAGATTCCACTACGAGCACCCGACGAGCGCTGAGAAGATCGGGGCGGAGGACGTTATTGCGTTGCTAGGCAACCGCAGAGCGGAGGCCTCGAACGTCGTACTCGGTGCCAATGATGAAATAGCTGTGGTTGTCAACGACGGTGAGATGGGTAGCCGATCGTTGGTGCGCGTGGTGGTCACGAAAAACGGTCAGGCGAGTAATATGCAAACGGTCAGACTTTTCGATGGCCTGCCGGCAGGAGCCGCGCCGGGGTTCTCTACTTGGCGTGATGCGACAATTTATTCGCTCATGATTGACCGGTTCAGTGATGGCGATCCTGCAAACAACGACCTCATCATACATGATTCTCTGGATGCCAGAGTGAACTACCGCGGTGGCGATTTCCAGGGAATCATTGACAAGCTCGAAACCGGCTATTTTGATTCTCTTGGAGTCAACACACTATGGCTCTCGCCGGTGAATGAAAACACAAATCGGGCGGAGAAGGAGTGGCCGGCGCCGCGCAGATATTATTCCGGCTATCACGGCTATTGGCCAGTTCATCACGAGAGAGTAGAAGAGCACTTTGGTGACCTTGGCCTGTTGCGGAAACTCGTGGAAACGGCGCATGCGCATGACATCAAGATCCTACTTGATTTCATCGCCAATCACGTACATGAGCAACACTCTTTCTTTCGTGACCACCGCTCATGGTTTGGGGATGTGGATCTGCCGGACGGCACAAAGAATATCCGCCGGTTCGATGAGTTTCGATTGACGACATGGTTCGATACCTTCATGCCGTCATTTGATTTCGAAGGTTCCCTTGCAGCGGTGGAGGCAGTGAGTGACAATGCCGTCTGGTGGCTACGTGAAACCGGCGCCGATGGCTTTCGCCACGATGCTGTCAAGCACATCCCTAACAGATTCTGGCGGACGTTGACCCGGGAAATCAAAACAAAAATCGAGGCGCAACGCGGCAGAAAGGTTTACCAGATCGGGGAGACCTTCGGTAGCTATGATCTCATTGGTTCTTATGTCAACAGCGGTCAGTTGGATGCACAATTCAATTTCAATTTGTATGATACAGCGATTTACACTTTCCTGAATCCCGAGTCCGATTTCCAAATTCTTGCGCGGGAACTTGAGAAAACCCTCGCAGTGTTCGGCGTGGACCATCTGATGGGAAATGTCATGGACAGTCATGACAAGACTCGTTTCATGGCCTACGCAGATGGCGACATCCCCCAAAACAGCAGCGATTCGAAGGAAATGGGCTGGAATTCTCCGCCGCAGGTCAACCAGGCCAGCAGCTACGAGAAGGCGAAGCTTTACTTGACCTACATGCTGACGATTCCGGGAGTGCCAGTGCTTTTTTATGGCGATGAGTTCGGCCTCACTGGCGCAGCCGACCCTGACAATCGTCGTATGATGCGCTTTGGCGGTAGCCTGAGCGCTCTCGAGCGAGCCATGCTGCAGGACGTCACCAAGCTGGTTAGCGTCAGAAACCAGCACTCAGCTTTGCGCTACGGCGACTTCCAGACGCTGTACGCGGATCCGCATTGCTTCGTATATTTGCGGTCCGATATGAATGAACGCATTCTGGTGGTGCTGAACAAAGATGACTCGGCCCGCCAGATTAAGTTTGAGTTGCCGCCCCGGTACGAAGTAGAAGTCGCAAAAAATCTGCTGTCGGAAGATTTGGTCACCGTAAAGGACAACAGGATCAGCATGGTTTTGCCGGGGACTGCCGGGTCGGTCTGGCGGCTTGACTCATCGCGCTAAGAGCAAATTCAAATGCATCTCTTTACTCATTTCACCCTGATTTTGACGACGCTTATGAGTGTTCCGGTTTCAGCACAGTATTCATTTCTTGGCAACGTTGAAAAGTATCAACATGAGGGCAGCAATCTCAGGCTTTACTGCGAGGATGGCTTTCAGTTGAATATTTCATTCTTGCAGCCGAACATGTTCCGGGCGTTTCTGCTCAGGCCGCAGCACCAGGAGCCTCCGCTGACCTACGCGCTTACGAAGACCGAATGGCCACAGGTCAAGATCTCCGTCGAAGAGTCCGACCAGGCATTGCTCGTCAAGTCAGACGAGCTGGACTTGACGATCAGCAAGAATCCTTGCCGGCTGACTGTGCGGAACAAAGCTGGTGAGGTTCTGTGCGAGGACGATGCCGGAATGGGCATCGGCTGGGATGGCAAAGAAATCCGAAACTGGAAGGCTCTCGCTGAAGACGAGAAATTTTTCGGGCTTGGTGAGAAAACCGGCCCTCTGGACAAACGAGGCAGGGAGTGGGTCATGTGGAACACAGATGACCCTCGCCATGATGACAACAGCGATCCCGTCTATCAGTCCATTCCATTTTTCGTGGGCATGAGAGATTTCAAGGCATATGGTATTTTTTTCAACAACAGCTACCGTTCCAAGTTTAATCTGGGGGCCGGTAACCTGAGGTACTACTCGTTCAGTGCCGAGGCCGGAAATCTCGATTATTTTTTCATTTATGGGCCGCAGGTGAGCCGCGTCGTCGAGTCGTACACGGCGCTCACCGGTCGAACGCCCATGCCTCCGAAATGGTCGCTCGGATACCAGCAATGTCGCTGGAGCTATTACCCCGACACAGAAGTGTTGCGCATTGCTGAGACCTTCCGGGAAAAGGATATTCCTGCGGACGTCATCTATCTCGACATCCACTACATGGATGGCTATCGCGTCTTCACTTGGGATCCGGAGCGATTTCCCAAGCCCGCAACATTGGTGAAGCAACTCCGCGACCTGGGCTTCCGGGTCGTCGTGATTATCGATCCGGGCGTGAAAGCGGATCCCGAGTACACGGTGGCAAAGCAAGGCCTGGCCGGCGACCATTTTGTGAAATATCCCGACGGCCAGGTTTACAGCGGCGAAGTCTGGCCGGGAGAATCCTATTTTCCGGATTTCAGCAGGCCGGAAACCCGGGAGTGGTGGGGCCAGCAGTTTTCCGGTCTCGTTGAAACTGGCATCAGCGGGTTTTGGAATGACATGAACGAGCCGGCCGTCTGGGGAAGTGCTTTTCCGGAAGAGGTGCTGTTCGCCGGTGACGGTTTAGTCGCCTCCCAGAAGAAATTCCATAACCTCTACGCCTTCCTGATGGCCAAAGCGTGTTATGACGAACTCGTGAAGTTGCGCCCTGACACGCGGCCGTTTGTTATCACGCGGGCTGGGTTTGCTGGAGAGCAGCGGTTCACGACGGTTTGGACGGGTGACAACCAGGCCACGGAGCAGCACCTTGCTATGGGCATCCGCATGCTGCTCGGCATGGGATTGTCTGGCTTGCCTTTTGTCGGACCTGACGTCGGTGGATTCAGCGGTGAGCCGTCTCCGGAATTGTATTCACGCTGGCTGCAGTCCGCGGTTTTCACGCCATTTTTTAGAACCCACACTCATTACGGCAGCAGGGACCAGGAGCCCTGGTCGTTCGGAGAAGAGACGGAGGACATCTCGCGGAAGTTCATCCGAAAGCGCTACGAGTTCTTGCCACATCTCTACAGCTTGCTCTGGGAGGCACATCAAACCGGTGCTCCAGTGATGCGGCCGATGTTTTGGCATGAGCAGAGTGACCCGGAAGTTTATGACAGCGCCTACTCAGAGCAGTTCTTTGTTGGCCGCGATTTGCTTGTCGCCCCAGTGACTCAAGTCGGGCAACGGTTGAAGAAAGTCTATCTGCCAGCTGGAGAATGGTTGCAGATAGATACCGGCACAATCTACCGTGGCGGCCGGGCCTTGAACCTCGATGTGCCGCTCGACAGGCTGCCGGTATTCTTGCGGGCAGGCGGAATCTTACCATCAAGGCAGGCGCAGCAATACGTCGAAGAAAAGCCGCTCACAACGCTGACTCTTGATGTCTTTGCACGGGGCGAATCCAGGTACTACGACCTGTATGAAGATGACGGTGAGACCTTTGGCTACCAAAAAGGAGAATACAGGCTGACACGCTTTGAGCAGACATTTTCTGATTCGCAACTTGTCTTGACAAAATCCAGAAGCCGCGACCATTATTCGCCTCCGGACCGCACGGTGGTCGGGCGTTTTCACGGCTTGCGGCGTGCGCCGGAGGGCATCAAGCTCGGCGATCAGAAATTGCCTGCAATCCAGCCAGGCCACGAAACAGAAGGTTATTTTTGGGATGACAAACTCCAGTTGCTTCACGTGCATTTCCCCGACGAGGGAGAAAACCAGACTTTGACCATCACAACTGGAAGTGTATTCTAACAATCTTAACGCTTGAGACATGAAGGAAGGAGCCGAGAAAAAAGTATGACAAATCGTTTCTTCAAAATCATTATTTCGGGGCTAGCTTGTCCCGTTGTCGCGTTGGGTTGGCTCGTTGGCTGCCAGACCACGGAAACCGTTGCCGCACGCCCGCCTGACTGGAGCCACAACGCGAGCATCTACGAAGTCAATTTGCGACAATACAGTGAAGAAGGTACCCTGACCGGTTTTCGGGAACACCTGCCCCGGCTGAAGGCCATGGGGGTAGACATTCTCTGGTTTATGCCGATTCATCCCGTTGGTGAAAAGAATCGCAAGGGCAGTCTTGGGAGTTACTATTCGGTCCAGGATTATCTCGCTCTTGACCCAAATCTTGGAACGATGCAGGAGTTCAAATCTCTCGTGGCAGAGATTCACGAGCTTGATATGCATGTCATTATCGACTGGGTAGCAAATCACACGAGTTGGGACAATCCGTTGATCCAAAGCCATCCGGAGTGGTACACGAAAGACGGGGATGGCAATTTCATCCCTCCCGTCCCTGACTGGACGGATGTGATTGATTTGAATTACGACCAGCGCGGCCTGTGGGACTACCAGATAGATGCGATGTCCTATTGGGTGCGTGAGGTGGGAATTGATGGCTTTCGCTGCGATGTGGCCGGTATGGTGCCTCTGGAATTCTGGCGGCAAGTGCGGGTTGCGCTTGATAATGTCAAGCCGGTGTTCATGCTGGCCGAGGCAGAAGGGCCCGAGTTTCATCAGGACGCTTTTGACATGACTTACGCCTGGAATCTGCACCATTTGATGACAGACATCGCCTCAGGCAAGCGGCAGGTTGATGCAATCGATTCATTGCTGCAAGTTGAGCGAGCGGCGTATCCGGCGGCGGCTTATCGAATGCAGTTCACCAGCAACCACGATGAAAACAGTTGGAAGGGAACAGTCATCGAAAGGCTTGGCGAAGGCGCTGAAACGTTCGCGGTCCTGGCCTGTACGATTACAGGGATGCCGTTAATCTACAGCGGCCAGGAGGCTGGTCTCAGCAAGCGATTGGCCTTCTTCGAAAAGGACGCGATCATCTGGCAAGAACACAGATTGGCGCAGGTCTACGAAACCCTCCTCAAGCTGAAGAAAAGAAACGCTGCGCTTGGCAACGGAATGAGCGACGGAATGTACGAACGGCTCGTGACCTCCAATCCCAAAGTCTTTGCTTTTCGGCGATGGAAGGGAGATGACAAGCTCATGGTCGTGCTCAATCTTACCAGCAAGAGTCAAATGATGAGTTTGAAACTCGGAGAGTGGCATCAGGATCTCAAGGATGTCTTTTCAGGGGCGCCGGCTTCTGCGAAGATCTTTCAAGGGGTAGAATTTGGACCATGGCAATACGTGGTCCTGACCAACTAGATGATGAGGGATAGGTTGTTATGAAAGCTGTGAAGTTGTTTTTGATGATGGCGTTCCTGCCGCTGACACTTTTTGCCCAAAATGGCAGCTGGTGGCAACCGGCCCTTCCGGCGGCAGGAGATTCTATTTCGATCTTTTTTGATCCCGCCCTAAATAATGAAATGCCGAACAACCCGTCATCTTTGGTGATGCATTGGGGGGTGAACGAAACCGGCTCCGGCAACTGGCAGGCGCCGCCGGCCCACATGCTCCCACCGGGCACGGTCATGAGCGGGATCGCGGCGCGAACGCCGCTTGCCAGGATTGCCAACAATGTCTGGGTCGTCACGATTCCGACCGACTCCACGATTGCAACGCTGCATTACGTGGTCAACGATGGCACACCATCATCTCCGGGCTCGAATTGGGCTCATAACACCGGTGGCGCGAATTGGGACATGACCGTGTTTCAGTCGTCGGTGACTGCGGTCGTTTTGCAGCCAGAAGTCGATGTTTCCTTTGCAGATGTCCGCAGAGCCCCGGCTTTTGCCAGTGCGGGAGATACCGTGCATATTGTCGCAACGGCGGTGACGCCGGGATCCAGTATTGCCGAACTCGCTGTTCTGATAGACGATGTTGAGGTGGCTCGCACGCAGTCAGATACCGTGATTTATGATTTTCTCGCGGACAACGCAATAGATGGATTTTTTACCGTGTCAATCACAGCACAGGACACGCTTGGAGCACGCGATACGACTCGGTTCGCGATTCTCCTCAACCCAACGACTCTCGATAGTCCCGTTCCGGATGGCATGCTGGACGGCATAAACATCATAGATAACAGCACCGTGACCCTGTCTTTGTTTGCTCCATTCAAGGAATTCGTCTACGTCATCGGCGACTTCACAGACTGGCTGCCTGACCCCGCCTTCTTTATGACGCGCGATAAAGTAGCTGAAGACAGCGTCCGTTATTGGCTGACGTTGGACGGCCTCGATCCGGAAACAGAGTATGGCTTTCAATACCTGGTGGATGGTCAGGTACGCGTTGCGGATCCCTACGCGCAACTCATTCTTACTCCGCAGGATGGCGAGATCGAGAGTTCGACGTTCGCGAACCTGAAACCATATCCCGGGAATGAAACCAATCACAACGTCTCGGTTTTCAAAATCAATCAAACGCCTTTTGAGTGGCAGGTCTCAGATTTTCAGCGGCCACCAAAGGAAGAGTTGGTCATTTATGAACTCCTGATTCGGGATTTCATTGCGAAGCACGATTACGCCACCATGGTGGACACGCTGGATTATCTTGAGCGATTAGGCGTGAATGCCATTGAGCTTCTGCCGGTCACGGAGTTTGAGGGCAACGAAAGCTGGGGGTACAATCCAGCCTTCTACTTCACACCAGACAAGTATTATGGGCCTGCGAATGACCTGAAGCGCTTTGTTGATGAGTGCCATCGGCGCGGTATTGCTGTCATTCTCGACGCCGTCCTCAACCACTCCTTTGGCCAGCACTCGCTGGTGCGGTTGTATGCTTCGGGAGCTTTTGGGCCGCCCACCGAGCAGAACCCGTGGTACAACGTCACGGCCCGCCATCCGTTTAACGTCGGCTGGGACTTTAATCATGAGAGCAAACACACCAAGGCGTTTGTAGACCGCGTGAACCGCTACTGGTTGCAGGAGTTCCGCGTCGATGGCTTCCGGTTCGACCTTTCGAAAGGGTTCACTCAAACAAACAGTGGCAACGATTCGAACCTCATGGCGCAGTTCGACGCCTCGCGTATCGCTATCCTGACGCGGATGGCGGACCAGATGTGGCAGGTGGATTCAACAGCCTACGTTATCCTGGAGCACTTTGCGGATAACGAGGAAGAAAAGGTGCTTTCGAACCACGGCATGCTGCTTTGGGGAAATCTGAACACTGCCTACAGCCAATCGGCCATGGGCTGGCTTGATGACGGCTCCCGTTCTTCTGACTTTTCCTGGGGTTACTACAAGAAGCGCGGCTGGTCGCAGCCGCACCTGGTCACATACATGGAGAGTCACGATGAGCCATGGTTGGTGTTCAAGAACCTCAGTTTCGGCCGGCAGAACAGCAGCGGTTCGTACAACACGCGGGACCTGCAAACGGCGCTGCAGCGCATCAAACTGGTGGCCAGTTTTTTTCTGACTATCCCCGGGCCAAAAATGATGTGGCAGTTTGGCGAGCTTGGTTATGACCAGGAGCTTCCCGAAAGCGGTGGTGCACGCACCGCTCCCAAGCCGATTCTGTGGGAGTACAATCAGGACCCGAACCGAAAACTGCTGTACAATTTCATGGCGGAGTTACTTAAGCTTCGGCGCGAGCATGGGGTGTTTCGCGCGCCGGAAACGACGGTGTCGATCGCCGCTGCGAATGGTCCGTCACACAAGATCATCAAACTAGGCGGCGCGCAGATGAACGTGCTCATTGTCGGCAATTTCGATGTCGTGCCTACCGCTGTTAATCCGGGTTTTATTCACGGTGGGATGTGGTACGACTATTTCCTGGCCGATAGCTTGCTGGTTGACGGCGGCTTCACCGGCCTGTCTTTGCAGCCGGGTGAGTTTCACTTGTACACGGACAAGAATATTGGCTTTCCATCCGAAAATCTCATCACCTCCGTGGGCGAAATCCATGTGACGCCGCCGGGCAATTTCCGTTTACATCAGAATTATCCGAATCCCTTCAATCCGGAAACCACCATCGAATTCGACGTGCCGGTCGCGGCAAGAGTCACCATAGATGTGTTTAACGTCATTGGTCAGCGCGTTCGCCGGCTGATGGATGAAATTCAAACCGCTGGCTCTCACCGGATTGTTTGGGACGGGCGCAGTGAAAACGGTGGCCAAGCGGCCTCGGGGCTTTACATTCTCCGCATGTCAACCGACAGGTTTGTAAGTTCCCTGAAGTTGTTGAAGCTGGAGTAAATCAACTGGAGAGTTCATCAAATTGAAAACCATTAACGTCGCTTTTGGACTACACAACCACCAGCCGGTGGGCAATTTTGATTTCGTGTTTGAAGACGCATACAAGAAATGCTATTTGCCATTCCTTGAGCTGCTGGAACGCCACCCGAAAATTCGCCTGGCGCAGCACTACACCGGAATTCTTCTAAACTGGCTTGACCAGCATCACCCGGAGTTCGTTCCCCGGCTGCGCGCGCTGGTGGAACAGGACCAGGTTGAAATGATGACCGGCGGCTTTTATGAACCCATCCTGTCCGTTCTTCCTGACCGCGATAAGGTCGGGCAAATTACCAAGTTAACAGACCACGTCAAGGCCAGCACCGGATATTCTGCGCGCGGCATGTGGATGGCTGAACGCATCTGGGAGCCGCATTTGCCGAAGTACTGCAGCCAGGCTGGTGTAGAGTATGTGGTTCTCGATGATTCGCACTTCAAGTGCGCCGGGTTGCGCGATGAAGAACTTCTTGGCTACTACCTGACTGAGGAAAACGGTTCAACTGTCAAGCTTTTTCCAATCTGCGAAAAGCTGAGATACACCATTCCATTCCAGGACCCGCAAGAAACCATCAACCTGTTCAGGAAAAATGCCAGTGAGGCGGGCACAAACCTGCTGGTGTTTGCGGATGACGGAGAAAAGTTCGGCGTGTGGCCTGGGACCTACGAACATTGTTACGAAGATGGCTGGCTCGAGTCGTTCTTCCAGGCACTCGAGGACAATCTGGATTGGATCAATCTGATTCATCCCGGAGAGGCACTCGATACTATCCCGCCGGCTGGGCGGGTCTATCTTCCTACCGCTTCCTACCGCGAAATGATGGAATGGGCCATGCCCACCAAGGCGATTCATGAGTACGAGCATCTGGAGGAGACCCTCAAGCAGCAGCAATTGCATGACCGCCACAAGGCCTTTGTGCGCGGTGGATTTTGGCGCAATTTCATGGTCAAATATCCCGAGTCGAACAACATGCACAAAAAGATGCTGCATGTCAGCCGGCGCCTGCAAGGGCTGACTGAAACTCATGGCAGTGATCCACGCTTTCTGGAAGCGCAGGACCATCTTTGGGCGGGTCAATGCAATTGTCCGTACTGGCACGGCGTTTTTGGGGGGCTCTATCTCAACCATCTGCGCTACGCCATTTATCATGAGTTGATCCAGGCCGAAGCCATCTTGGACGAGCTGCAATACGACCGGAAAAAGACTGCATGGACTGACCACGCGGTCTTCGATTTCGATGCTGACGGAGCCGATGAAATCCTTGTTGCCAACCCTGTCCTTGGGCTTGGTGTATCACCCGGCCAGGGTGGGGCAATTTTCGAGCTCGATTACAAGCCTGCGGCCCTGAATCTGCTCGACACGATGACAAGGCGCGAGGAAGCCTACCACAAGAAGCTGAAAGCCGCTAGCGCACAACAGCCGCCGGAGGCAAGCTCAGGCGTTGCCAGCATTCACGATATCGTGGTCATGAAAGAGCCGGATCTGGATAAACAGTTGGTGTTTGATTCGTATCGCCGGACATCTTGTCTTGACCATTTTCTGGCGGAAGACACCACACTGAAAGGCTTTGCGCGCTGCGACTACCAAGAAACCGCGGACTTCCTGCGCGGCGCTTACTCCCACGCTGTGGAGTCTACCGGCGCCGGATTGTCAGTCCATTTGTCGCGTGAAGGCAATGTTGCCACCGCTTCCGGAGTCGTGCAAGTTTATCTCAGCAAGCGTATCACTATTGATGCAACGCACAGCAGGCTCCAGATCGACTACAAGATTAAGAACTTCGACAACCAGCCTTTGCAAACCTGGTTTGGCTCAGAGTGGGATTTCGCCCTTTTGGCAGGTGATGCCCCGGACCGCTACTACCAAGTCGATGGCGTGACCCTGGATGACGCTCGCCTGCGAAGCTCCGGCGAACTCTCAGGAGTGGATCAGGTGCGACTGGTAGATGAGTGGCTGAAGGTCCGGGTCGCGGTTGCCGCCACTCAGAATCCGCGTTGGTGGCGCTTCCCGATTGAGACCATTTCTCAGTCTGAGGGTGGATTTGAGCGAGTCTACCAAAGCTCCGTGGTGATGCCGCATTGGCGGCTGGCAATCGAACCTGGGAGAAGCTGGAACGCGAAAATCGAAATCGAGGTTTCATCCCTGGCATGATGGGCTGTTTGCTGAAGGAACAGCTTTGCCATGTGAACATGATTGCTGCCACAACGACTCCCGACCTGACTGCCGCAGGTCAGCAGCTGCTTTCGCCTGCGGTAGATTCATCCGCGTGAAGCAGTAGGTTGGCGGTGTTCATTTGGCTGTCTTTCTGAGGTTGAAGTAGAGGGCTGCAATGGCTGCCATTGCAAACATACCCGACAGTCCAAATGCAGTTCTCCCTAGTATCTCCATCCCCGGTAGGTTCATGATCCAATCCGGTGCGATCAACGGAAAAACTCTGGCGCCGGCTGCCAGGTTGACCAGCCAGAATGTTGCAGCAACCAGGTCAGGTCTGACCAGCCGTTTCTTGCCAATGAATCCGGGAATCATTCTTCCGGCCATGGCCAGAATCAACTGCGTGATAAAACCGAGAAGAAAGCAGTGCCGCACCGCATCGCTGCTGATCGCCACTTCCCAATCCAGAAAAAAACCAACCCCCTGGATTAGCTCAATTCCAGCTCCCAGAGCCAGCCAGATGTAGGACGAGACTACCAGCCACTCGAACCGGCCAAACTCGCCGTAGTCAGGCAGTCCTTTTCGCGTTGGCCGCCTGTCGGGCCCGGGATGGAGTTCCCGTTTGACGACGGTCCAGGGCAACCTTCTTCTTGTCAGGAGATCCAATTTCCAGATAAACAGGAGGATGACACCTGCTCGTGCAATCATGCCCAGGTGTGATATCTGAATTGGAAGAGTAGAATCGATTGTGAGCACGGGAGGCAGCGTCGGCAGCAGGAAGAGCACGGTCGCGGCGAGATAGAGAGCGGCAACGGTGTTTACCGACCAATCAATTACCGGCAGTCTGAGATAAAGCGGAAACATGCGCACTGAGAATGCAAACGCCACCGGCAGCAGTGTCAAGCTGATAAAGGTGTTCACGGCAAACTCATCCCAGGCCTGAGCCAGAACGGTCAGACCATCTGCCGCCATGTTGACGGTCATGGCGAGATTCAGGCAGGCATAGGCGGCCCAACCGAGCAACATTGTTAAAAAGAATGAACGGACCTGACGTAAAGCGGGGCGCTTCTCCTGATTCGGGGCACGCTGTATGGTCTGAATAATGGTAGTCAGGTAGAGAAGAATTCCACTGGCCGTCAGGGCCGCCGAAAGGATGACCACCACGCTAAGCGGAAAGAGCAGGGATGTATGCTGTGCGTATGGCAAAGCCCCCTGAGCGATGAATCGCAAAACCAGGCTGGTTGCCATGAAACCCAGAACAAACTTAAGACGGACGGGTTGCTCAAGCGGCGTGGCCGCGAGACGCGGGACAAAGTGCAGGCTTATCCCCATGATAAACAGACCCGCCCAACCCAGCAGTTGCAGATGCCCGTGTATCTGAATGTAGGCGTAAAACGCTTTGCCAAGAGGGAAACCAAAGCCAATCACAGCCGCAAGGTGTGCGCCAAGCGCAAATCCTGCGAAGAGAGCAATTCTGAGTGCCCACCAGATGAAAGGCAGGTGAAACTCTGCGTGTCTGGTTACATGTTTCGCCTGCTGCATTTATCCGGTAACTTCGTTGAGGCGAACCGGTCGGTTCTCTGCAAGCGATTTTTGGGCTGCCAGCCCGATCTGCAGGGACATCAAGCCATCGTTGCCACCAACCACAGGTTCGGTGTCATCGTGAATGGCCTTGATGAATGCGCGAATTTCGGCAACGTAGCTGTCTTGATAGCGTTCCAGAAAAAAGTAATGTGGCTTCGCCTTTTCTACGGTCTGCGCGGTCGAAACCTCAACGGTGTCCGAAAGCGTGTTCTGTGCTTGCAGCATGCCTTTCTCGCCGAAGACCTCGACACGCTGGTCATAGCCATACACCGCCTGGCGACTGTTGTCAATGGTCGAGAGTACCCCATTTTCAAATTTTAGCATGACAAGCGCAGTGTCGATGTCGCCGAGATCGCCAACCCTGCGGTCGATTACAGCGTCGCCCGCAGCGTAAACTTCATTGACTTCGCTGCCACTCAGGAAACGAGCCATGTCAAAATCGTGGATCGTCATATCCACAAAAAGTCCGCCGCTGCGTTTGACGTAGTCGAGTGGCGGCGGCGCAGGGTCTCTGCTGGTGATTTTCAGAATGTGAGTATGTCCAATCTTGTCATTGCTAAGGTGCTCCTTGAGTTTCGCAAAGTTTGGGTCAAATCTCCGATTAAATCCCACTTGAAACTTGACGCCGGACTTGTTTACGATTCCAATGACTCTCTTGACGCGCTGCAAATCCAGGTCAATGGGCTTTTCGCAGAAGATGTTTTTCCCGGCCTGAGCGGCATCTTCAATGATCTGCGCGTGCGTGTCTGTCGAAGAGCAGATAAGCACGGCTGAAATTTCCGGATTCTCGAGAATCCGACTGTAATCGGTGGTTGTATCCTTCACGCCGCACAAGTCGGCCGCCCGCTGTGCTGCCTCTGGAAATACATCGCTGATTGAACAAAGTTCAGTGCCTTCGCTTTGCGTAGCGATGTTGCGCGCGTGCAGCATCCCGATGCGACCAGCGCCAATGATCCCAATTTTGATTGTTTCAAGAGGTTTCATGTTGGCCCTCGATTGTGCAGATGACCACAGAGTTCAAGTGCAGTTTGGGGTTACAGATTGTCGATCTGCACGGGCTCAATCAGCTCTGGCAGATCAAAATCGAAAATCCGCGAATAGAAATAGAGTTCCGCCTCAAGCGCACGCTTGATTGATGCTGCCTGCCGGAAGCCGTGCTGTTCGCCTGCGAAGGTCAGGTAGGCAACGGGTAGGCCCTTTTCGCGTAGCGCTTCCGCCAGCAAGACTGCCTGATTTGGTGGTACGACTTTGTCGTCGAGCCCTTGAAGCAATATGACGGGGCACGAAAGTCGGTCCGCGAAATGAATTGGCGAGCGCTCGACATAAACCTCTCGCCCCGAGGGGTAGGGCGCCACCAGTTTGTCCAGGTAGCGCGCTTCGAATTTATGCGTGTCTTTCGCCAACGCCTCAAGGTCGCTGATGCCATAGTAACTGGCGCCGGCCTTGAAAAAGTCACGGAAGGTTAGCGCGCAAAGCGTGGTGTAGCCCCCGGCGCTGCCACCGGCAATTGCGGCTCGTTGTGCGTCCGCGAAGCCTTTGTCCGTGACGTATTTCGCTGCATTCACACAATCATCGACATCGACGATTCCCCAGCTGTCTTTGAGCCGCTCACGGTAGGCGCGGCCGTAACCCGTGCTGCCGCCGTAGTTGACATCCAGGATGGCAAACCCGCGACTGGTCCAGAATTGCACGCGCAAATCGAGTTCAGTGGAAGTTGCCGCTGTCGGTCCGCCGTGGCTTTTGACAATCAGCGGCGGTTTTTCATGGTCTGGTCCGAAGTAGTCCCGGTTTTGCGGCGGGTAAAAGTAGGCGTGCGCCGTGAGGCCATTTTCGGTCGGGAACTCGATCGCCTCCGGCCGTGAATAGAAGGTTGACTCGAGCGCGGTTTCAGCAGAGCGGCGTAGAACGTGGAAGTCGCCTGTGCCCAGGTTCAGTTGCACTATGGAGGGCGCTGCGATTGGCGAGCCTGCAACAAAAGCAGCCTTGCCTCGGCTTGCGCGCACCTGATCGATACTCGTGAATGGCAGGTCGATGAACTCGGCTCTCAGTGAGCGGATGTCGAGCGCGGCTAGTTTTGACACTCCTTCTTGAAACAGAGTGCAAATCAGCCTGTCTTCCGACTCAAAGCCGTAAGTGGACATGCCAAAAATCCACTGTGGCAATCCGAACTCTGCTTCGCGTTGCCAGACGCAAACGGGTCCGCGCTCTTCCTGGCGGTAGATGTTCCACCAGCCACTGTGGTCTGTGATGAAATACAGCGTGCCTGACGGTGACCATTGTGGCTGAAATACAGATTCGGCGGCGCCACCCGCAAGCTTGCGTTCATTTGTGACTTGTCCATCCGGGCGGACATCCGCAACGCAAAGGTCTGTGCCGTCCCACGGCATGTTCGGCTGGTTCCAGGTCAGCCACGCCAGTTGTGTGCCATCAGGGCTAAGCGCCGGACTCGCGTAGAAGTCATTTCCGGCGGCCAATATGGTCTCGCGTCCATCGCGCACATCGATTGAGACCAGTTGGTTAACTTGTTCTGAGCGTGAGTGGTCCTCTTTTATACAGACAAGGCGGTTGCGGGCTTCATCGAAGATTGCGTCCGCAAAACGGAAGTCACCAGCTTGGGTCAGCGGTGTAGGCAAGGTGGCGCCGCTTTGGATGTAGATTCTCTGGTCGGCGTCGTTGCAGAAAAAAATCTCTCCGCCGGCCACACAAAACGCGCCGCCACCGTACTCATGGGCTCTTGTTCGAACGTTGAGGTCTTTCGGAGTCAAATCATGCACCTGGCCGCTCGATTGCCGCCGGACCAAAACGTTGCGGCCGCCTTCCGATGGCCGCGTTTCGAGCCAATAAATATCGCCGCCATCGAGGGCGATTTGTCCGAGCCGAATCGTTTCCGATACGATCCGGTCTGCCGTGATAGGAGATTGCCACGATCCGTAGGGTGTTGCCTCTACTGCGGCCATTCTTCATTCCTTTGAAAATGAGTCTCATGAATCTGGAGTGATGATATAGTAATCAAATTTGCGGTTGGCGTCAAGATAATTGTGAGCCAGTACCTGCGTCAGACTCCATGCGGCCCGCCCAAAAAGTCCGTTGTGCTCTTTAGGCGAGGACGAATTTAGCTGGCAGACACAGCCTGGCAGTTGCGATTCGACAGAAAATTGGCTACGTTTCCCATCAACTCAAAAAACGGTGGAAATCAAATGCCCGAAAAACACCAAACCGCCTGTCCCATGGATTGTCCGGATACCTGTAGTCTTGAGGTGGAAGTTGATCAAGGCCGCATTCAGGCCATCCGCGGTAGCCACGGCAATCCCGTCACACAAGGATTTATCTGTATGAAGATTTCGCGATTTGCCCGGCGGCTCTACTCGCCGGACCGAATTCTCCACCCCATGCGCCGAACCGGAGAGAAGGGAAGTGGTCAGTTTGAGCGTATCTCCTGGCCCGAGGCCATGGAGACGATCTGCGGGCAGTTCACGGAGATTCGAAACACTTGGGGTGGTGAGGCGATTTTGCCTTACTCGTATGGTGGCTCCAACGGCTATCTTGCGCAAGACACTTGCGACCTGGCACTCTGGGCGAAGCTGGGGGCCTCGCGCCTTGCGCGGACCGTTTGTGCCGCGCCGACGACCGAGGCTGCTGTCGGAATGTACGGCAAGATGCCCGGCGTCGCGTTTGAGGATTACGAACATGCAAGGCTGATTGTCATTTGGGGAGCCAACCCGCGTGTGTCGCATATTCATTTGATGCCTTACCTTAAGAAGGCCAGGAAGGCGGGCGCCAGAGTGGTGGTGGTTGATCCGAAGCTGAATTTTAGTCGAAATGAATTTGATCTGCATCTACCAGTCTATCCAGGCACCGATGTGGTGGTTGCCCTTGCCCTGGTTAACTTGTGGCAAGAACGAGGCCTACTTGACCGCGAGTTTATCGCAAAGCATACCACGGGCGTGGACAGGCTTTTGTTGGCCGCAGCCGAGTATCCGGTCGATAGGGCTGCCAGGATTGCCCGAGTTGATGCGGAAGCCATTGAGATGCTGGCAAATTGGTATGCTGACTGCAACCCGGCAGTCATACGCATCGGTTGGGGCCTGGAAAGGAATCGCAACGGGGGGCAGTCAGCAGCGGCAATTCTCGCACTGCCAGCCTTGATGGGTAAGTTTGGCGTGCGCGGTGGCGGCTACACCCTTAGCAACAGCGGAGCGGTCAGACTCGATCCGGAAGCGGTCATCGGCCGATTTCCCTGGAACACGCGGGAGATAAACATGAACCGGCTCGGTAACGTGTTATTGAATCAGGACTCACCGCCAGTGAAGGCTCTTTTTGTCTACAACTGCAACCCAGTTGCGACCGTTCCCGACCAGAACGCTATCCTGTCCGGGCTTATGCGTGACGATCTCTTTACGGTAGTTTCGGAGCAAGTCATGACGGACACTGCTCTATTTGCCGACATCCTCCTGCCGGCGGTGACTTTTTTGGAGCAGCACGAGTTGAAAGCTGCTTATGGCGCCTACACCGTCCAGAAACTGACTCCGGTGGTTCCAGCCATGGGCGAGGCGAAACCCAATGAAGAGATGTTCGCCATGCTCGGCAGGCAAATGGGGTATTCAGAGCCCGTGTTCCGGCTGGAGACGGAGGAGTATCTCGCGCGTGTCACTGCGGCTGTTACTCCGGTATTTGGCAAATTACGAGAATCTGCTGACGGGCTTTCCTTCTGCTATGATTTTCCTGAGGCAACACCCGTCCAGTTCGATACGGTTTTCCCGCTGACGCCGGACAGAAAGATAAACTGCGCACCGACCCAACTGGGAAAGCAGCCTTACCGGTATATTCCGGAATCGAAGCAGCTCTATCCTCTTGCCCTGATTACGCCGGCGAGTTCGCGTATGACTTCCAGCACAATGGGGGAATTCAATTTCCCCGAACTCTATATTGAGATACATCCCGAAGACGCCCAAGGCAGGTCCCTTTCTCACGGTGACCTTGCTAAGATCTTCAATGATTTTGGAGAGGTTAAGGCCCAGGTTAGAATCAGCCCCGCGATTCGGCAAGGCGTTGTGCAGATGCCGAAAGGGGCTTGGCGAAAGTCTTCGGCGAACGGCTCAACCTCGACCGCGTTGTGTCCTGCGACCATCAGCGAAGTGGGTGGTGGTGCATGTTTCAATGACGCACGGGTTGAGGTGGAAGCCCTTTCTGAGATATCTGCTAAGTAAGTTACCGAAACAGTGGTTAAGGATTTCGGTTGCTTGACGATAATTCCCCAGTAACTTCTTGAATGAAGATAACTTAGGGAGTTAAAGTCATGAAGACTAGAAATATTCTCACAGCGCTGGCGTTCACTTGGGTAGTGGTGTCGCCCACGTGGGCCGGGGATCTGAAGGACAAGGTGGGGTTTGGATTCACCGTGAATCGCCAAAAATTGTTCGGCGATTCTCACAACGGCGTATTCAAGTTCGGCGGCAATCCTCTCAACATTCGTTTCAATTTCAAACCCTACATGTTTGCTGAGACCGATTTCGGCTACATGCAGACAGTAGTTGCGGTGGATAGGGGCGTTCTCAAAACCCAGCTAGCCAACCTCGGAGCAAAGGTCGGCTATCGGCTTTTCCATCGTGACCGGGTGTCCCCGCTTGCCTACATCGGTTTTGGTGTCCTGAGTTTTCGCAACCACGACGGTGAAATATACTCGGACGGCTATGGTGCGCTCGGCGGTGGCTTGGAAGTGCTTGTTCATGAAAGAGTTGGCCTCAATCTGACGGCCGATTACCGCTTGACAACCGGTGATGATTTTGATGGCGCCACCCGGCGTTCCGGCCGTGACAACCTGTTGAGCATCGGCGCCGGGGTTGTCGTCTACATCAGTGACCGCCGTCATGACAAGTTTGATGACGACATGCAGAATATGTGGTATCCGAGCGGCAAAGTCGATCTAGAGCAGGTGGAGCCGGATGACCAGCCTGCTAAGACGCAGATTCCCGACACGCGGGAGCAGGCCGCGATGTTGGACTTGGCTCGCGAACGCGCTGAGCTGGTGAAAACACTGGCTGAGAGAAACAAGGATATCCACCTGTTGAAGCTGAAGCTGACCTTTCTAAACGAACAGACAGAGATGTTGAGTGAGCAACTCGAGACCCTTCGTCCGGCTTCTGCAGACGCCACGGTGTTAAGCTCCACGACGGCTTATCTTGTCCACTATCAAAACGCGCTTGCTCTATATCGCGAGCAGGATTACCAGCGCGCCATCAAGACGCTGGCCTATCTGGTCCAGGAGCATCCCTACCACAGCATGACAGGTAGCAGTCAATACTGGCTGGGAGAATGCCTGTTCGGCACTAGCGATTATGCTGGCGCCGCTCTGGCTTTCGAAAAGGCAATCGCCATGACACCTCCGGGAGAACAGCGCATGACCGAGATGTCCCGCTTGATGTTGGGGTTAAGTTACTGGAAAGATGGCAAGGAGGGCGACGCTGAACTTGAATTCGGCAAGATTCTGCAGACCGAACCCATTACACAGTTTGATACTTTGGCGCAAAGGTACATTGACGAATTGAGAATGAAGTAGCCAACTCAGACAGTCGTCCGGACCTTCGGGGCTATGTTTCTGAATGTCCGGGCGGCTTTTTGCCTCGCTTCTCTCCTCTGAAGAAAGATCTAATTCCTGTTCCGGGCTGCGTTTCCCCTCCAATCTGAACAACAATCACACTGACGTTGTCGAGCCCCCCACGCTGATTTGCCAGGTTGATGAGCTTGGGGCAGACCGTGTTTAGAGACGAAGAATGAACGATTGTGAACATCTCTTCGGAGGTCACCTCGTTCAATCCGTCTGTGCACAGCAGGAAGAAATCGCCATCCGCGATGGTGATCGCAGGCAGCATGTCTACCTCCAGAGTTTCTGCAGCGCCCAGAGCACGGGTAATGACTGAACGGTAGGGGTGATTGCGAGCTTCTTCTTTGGTGATGATACCTTGCCGCTGCATTTCCGCGACTTGCGAATGGTCTGTGGTGAGTTGCTCGACTCCTGCCTTGCGTATGCGATAAAGCCTGCTGTCGCCGACGTGGCAGATGTGTGCTTTGTCGTCTGACAGGACCAGCGCCGTGCAGGTTGTTCCCATACCTGCGAGACCGGCATCTTCACCGGCTTCTTGCAGGATTCTCTGGTTGGCGTGGTCAAATGCGCGGGTAAGCCGATCAGGAATTTCGTTGTGAGCTGAGATTCGGAAAAATTCCTGCAGGGTCTCGACTGCAATGGTGCTGGCCTGTTTTCCGCCTCGATGACCGCCCATGCCGTCAGCAACCGCGAACAACTGCCCGCCTGGAAAGGCCAGATCAGAATTGTCCGCAGGGAACTTCGTGTAGCTGTCTTGGTTTTCGCTCCGTACGAGCCCTGTGTCAGAGTCGGCTGCGTACGAGAGAATGAGTGGCTTGGCCATTGTCGAGTGGTAGAAAAGTGAGAGCACGTAGCGCCCGTCCGAAGCTGTTCGCGGCCCCCCCCAAGAACACTCTCAGATTTGATTGTTGTATTCTGAAAGAGTGTGGTGCACCGTCACGAAACTCTCATGTCGGCTGTTCAAGGCAACCGCCGCGTGCTGCATATGAGTATAATGATTGCTGTTCGGAATGTCAAGGGTGTTGGCTGGGAAGCCTCGCCGACCTATGGCCTACGTTGGCTGCGATTTCTAATGTGACTTGGAACGGCCGTCCCTGGCCGTCTGCTACGGCGTACCGCAGCGTCTCAGGTGTCTATTTCAATCCTCTCCGGGTTGACAACCTGGAGAATGATTCTCAGCGCTTCCTTGAGTTCATCCAATTCACATTTCTTGATCGTGACCACGAAGTCGGTGCCGCCTTCATCGGAGTTGATCAACGACTCTTGGAAACTCTTACTGTTGATCTCCCCAACGACATTCGTGAGGTAATCGATTTCACTCCGGTCTACATCACTAACTCGCACATCGACGCCTTTGTGCAATGCTCGTCCTTCCTCTTTGTGACACTGAATGGTTATGCTATTCATATTATAGACTTGGTTATTGAGTGCGACTTCTCAACTTATTTTGATTTTCCTGGAAAAAGTGCAGATCATCGAGCCGCGACCTGCCGTTCAAAAGCCGTGCCAGTCGATTAGAGTTCTTGTTAATTAGGGGCTTATGCAGATTTCTGTCTCCGACCTGACGTTGAAAATTCGATTCCAGGTTCAGATTCGTAACAAATTTCTGTGGCGTGTTGCGGATGGCTGCGGAATCGCAACAGTTGTGGTGATGATTCACATCAGTCTTTGCGTCGGAAGATACCGTAAATTTTTAAGAAACAAGGTTGGCGCTTGCCACAGGAGTTTGGCACCAAGCTTGTAAGCAGTGAGCCTGTCGGAGCACGGATTACAATATCGAAATAAATCCGGCCTTACCCGGATTACCAGAACGTAATTCATACAACGAGAGAGGCGAATATGACTGGCAAAGCAGCGTTGCTCATATCGGTGGTTTTGCTGAACCTGGCCGCCGATGTACGCGCTCAGGACAAGAAGGCAGTTCCTGAATTTTCAGCGCGTGGTTTGAAGGTCAGCATCGCAACTGCCGCGTTTGACATGATCTCCGAACGCGACCTCGAAGAAGGAGAGGGCGGACTTGTCAGTCTGGGTTATGGGATGTCTGACAAATCATCAATCTGGCTCGCCATTGGCGGCACGGAGCACAGATCCGGGAACGAAGACGCGGGCACGGCTACGCAGTTCGGTCTTGTTGAACTGCAACTCGAACACAAATTCAGCGCGGCTGAACGCTTCCAGCCTTACGGTAAGGTCGGGCTCGGAGTCTACTCGCTGGAGCCGGGCGACTCACGTGACGGCCTGCTCGGTCTCGGAATGAGCATCGGAGTGGGAGTGGACTATTTCTGGTCCAAACACTTCGGGATTGGCGCCGAAGTCACCGTCAAGAAGTTAGATTACATCAAACGAAGCCAGGATGTGCAAGGAGGCGAACTGGTGACCGATCTGCAACCCAATCTGAACGGGGACACGGCCGGCTTTCTGCTTCGTCTCGTGATTCAATGACGGGCTGATTAAGAACCTCGATTTACTCCACCAATGGGCCGTTCACGCTTCGGGAGACAGAACGTGGGCGGCCCTCTTTCCTGGTAGCGCCAGCTCGATGCCAACCCGACGACTGACCGATGGCTCCCTGTTTGTGCAACAAACCCATTCTACATTTTGCCAACACGAGTTCGGCGCTTTGAGCATCTCTCCGGGCCATTCTGCCGGCTGTGGGGAATAAAATCGCGATTCGGGAATACCTCAAACGACCTGCTCTCGGTTTCGCGACGGCTCCTCCCGGAGAAAAAAACGGTCGATATTACAACATCGCCGTTTTTCTTGCATCCTAGTCGTCGAAATCAGCGTTATAAAAAAGCCATGAAAGCCCGTCCTTTGATTGCCGTGCAGGACAGGCAAACCACACTTGTAACGTGTCAAACTCTTATGAAAGCAAACATCAAGTTCTTCTTGTTGGCGGGATTGTGTTCAGCCGTAACCCTGCCCATCTTCCAATCAAATCTCAGTGCTCAACAGGCCGGTAGCGCCAGGCACGACATGTTCTTGCGCCGGGCCGACAGTCTTCAGACTCTCGGGAAACTGGAGGCTTCAGAACTGGCTTACAAGCAGGCCTTGGTTTTCGACAAGCAGTCTGTCGATGCGTTCAAGGGCCTCGGCAAGGTCGCCCTCGCTCGAGAAAACTGGGTGGCATTTCACGATTGGTTTCGTAAAGCTGTTGCTGCTGCCCCCGATGATGCCGAAGCCAGCGACTATTTATTGCACCGGTCCCTGGTTCGGCGCCTGGTCGTCTCTGGTGATAGCCTGATTGTGGCCGGCTCTCTGGACGCCGCCGAGGCAAGCTTCAAGCGCGCCCTCAGCCTCGATGGCGCTTTTGTAGATGCCTTCAAGGGTCTTGGCCATGTGGACTACGAGCGCGGGAAATGGAAGGGCGCTATGAAGTGGTTCGATCGGGTCATCGAACTGGATCCAGAAGACATGGAGACTCGCGACTTCTTGATAAACAGCCCCAAATATCGCCAGTTTATGCAGGAAGGGAACAACTACCACGCGCTCGGGAAACACGCTCAGGCCAGAAAACGATTCAAAGAGGTGCTCCGCATGAACCCGCACGCGGTGCACGCTATGAAAAGCATGGGCAAGATGGGGCTGGGTGAATCCGACTGGGGTGAGGTCAAGAATTGGTACAAAAAAGCACTCAAAGAAATGCCTGACGATTCGGAAGCTCGATACGGTCTCGGAATCGCTTACCGGGAAACTGGAAAAGTCAAGGCTCTGGTTTTGAAAAAGCTCGATTTTGGAAAATCGGAGAAATATTTTCGTGGCCTGGTTAACTCTGACAGCACCTATCGGGATGTGCTCTACCAGAGAGCGCTGCTCGCGAAATTCAGGAAAAAATGGCTGCCCGCCGTAAGATGGGGCAGGAGGCAGGTTAGCCTTAAACCGCAATCCGCTGTGGCCAATGTCGGTCTGCACAAGCTTCTTCGTCTCTTCCTCATCCACGAAAACCGCAGGAGGATAGATAACTGGCTGGCACGGAATCAGGACGATTGGGGCATCTATGTTGCCGGAGAACGGTTGCGCCTCAGAAAGGAGTACGCCGGTGCGGACTCTGCATTCGCCAGTTTACTGGCGGGGCCGGGGAGTCTGAGCAAGAGCTTGGTTTACCTGTCATACGCCAGTTCGCTGTTGGCGCAGGGCCGCTTGCAGGACGCGAATGACAATTTCAATCTGGCGGTGAATTCTGTCCGAACCCATGTTGATTCAGAGTTTCTATTTGATTTCTCAAAGTACATACTGACCGATGGTGAGTTGGGCGCTTACCGCGCACTGCAGCGCCCTGCACAAAAGCAGGCATTCTTTCGGGCTATCTGGACTGCGAGGAATCCGGCGCCGGCGTCCAGAATCAACGATCGGCTGCTTGAGCACTTGCGCAGGCGCAACTATGCAGATGCAAACTATTGGTTTGATGGTGTGCGCTCCTGGGCCAATGACCCGGACAAGTCGGGGTATCTGACCTACCCGAAATCCTACGCGCTGAATGAAGAATTCAACGACAAGGGACTTATCTACATTCGCCACGGTGAGCCGGATGATGTCGCTGTAACTTCGAGCAGGAAAATCAGCAATGAATCCTGGCACTACAATCCGCGGCCAGACCGTGGCAAGCTCATCTTCCATTTCGTGATTGAAGAGCAGTTGGCCACGGGCAACAATTGGCGGCTCACCCCGGTCATTGCGGACCGAGAGATCCTGGGCGACCGGGTCGGTTGGGACTCGAAACTTGACCGCCTGTTTATGGCCTTGGGTCAGACCGCGGCCCAACCAAACCTGGCTGAGATAAACAGCATCACCACTCAGATTTCAGATGAGAGCCGGGAAGTGGTGAGGATGGCAATGGCAACGGATTTTCATACTGTCACCAAGAAACAAATACCACTTGAAATGCCATTCCTGATTTCTAGTATGCGGGGATTCGGGCAGAAGACCTTGCTGGAGGTCTACTTTGGCATCCCGCTGGATGCGCTGCGCAGCGACAAAGGCAGTCTGGTTGACTTTGAACATGGGGCTGGCGTCTACAGTCGGAACTGGAAGGAGCTTTCCCGATCGTTCGAGAAGGTGCATCTTGCCACTGTAGACAAAGGACGGATTGTCAACAACATGTTTGTGCAGAAGTATGATTTTTATTTGAAGCCCGGCGACTACAATTTGGCTTTCTACGCAAAGGATGAGGAGGAAAGCAGGACAGGCAGTCAGCGGGTTAGGGCCAATGTGCCATCGTTCACCGAGCCAGGGTTGATGCTCAGCGATCCCATTCCCGCCTACAAAATTTCGCCCGTGGAAGACGGCTCGCCATTTGATAAAGGCGAAGTTGTTGTGGTGGCCAATCCGACAAGAGAGTTCAAACTCAGCGAGCCGGTTTTTCTTTACTATGAAATCTACCACATTGGCCGCGATGATGAGGGTGACACCCGCTTCAAAATCGAAAACGAGCTGAAGCTCACAAAAAGCGACCGACGCGGACTGAAGAAAGTATTTGGATTTCTCGGTAGTGGTGGCAGCAAGAGCATAGCCATCGAGGCTGAGAGAACTGGCAAAAAGACCACCGCCGTTGAGTACACCAGCTTCAATGTCAGCAAGTTAGAGCCCGGTGATTACCAGATGACCATCAGAATCCAGGATCTGTCAAACAACGCCGCCGTCAAGAAGTCGGTTGCAGTTCGTCTGACTAGGGAGTAGATGGGCTCAGGCCTCGTTCGGGGTTACCGGCCGGGCACACGACTTCGGATTTCGCTCTACCTCTGCCTGCGGTCTCATTTCTTTGACACGCCTGCCGGGTCGATTGGTTTTCACAAGGACTACTCCAGACAGAATAATCGCTGTCGCAATTACCATTGGCCAGTCAAGCCGTTCATCCAGAATCAGCCAGCCGAGCACGACCGCCACGACGGGGTTCAAATAGGCGTAAGTAGAAACCACGGTAGCCGGCAGTTTGTCCAGGGCGTAGATGAAAGAACCGTACCCAACAATCGAGCCGAAGATCGTTAGGTAGACCAATGCAGAGACTCCTCTTGTGGTGAACTCGAAGCGCGATGCTTCGCCGACGGCCAACCCGATCGTAGTAAGAACCGCTCCTGCGATCACCATCTGAACTGCGGCTGACATCAAAGGTGGGGTCTCAGTTTTGCGGTATTTTGCGTAAATCGAGCCTGCACTCCAGAAGATTGGCGCAAATAGAATCACGATGACTCCAGTCAGGTAGGCAGGGTCCAGCGACCCGCTCAAATCCGGCCATAGCAGAATCAGGACGCCGGCAAATCCAATTAGGATCCCAGTAGCCTTGCGCCAGTTGAGCTTGTCTCCACGTGGCAGCAGCGCTTCAATGGCAACCATCCAGAGTGGCAATGTCGTAACGATAAGAGCTGCCAGGCTGCTCGGTATGAATTGTTCAGCCCAAACCACGATGCCATTTGCGATGGTTAGCAGTGAAATTCCCACCACTGCGATCACGCCAAGATCTTGTTTCGGGGGAAGTTTGTAGCCCCGAAGCAGGAGAATGCCGACGAACAGCAATCCGGCCAGAAGAAACCGAATGCCTGCAAACAGCGCCGGCGGCATCTCTTCAACGCCGATGCGGATGGCGAGGTAGGTTGTACCCCAGAAGAAACTAACGCAGGCATACGCCAGGTAGGCCTTCACCTTATCATCTTTTGACATCTGACTCCCCTTTGATTCTCTGCTTGCCAGGAACATAGTGAGTCCAGTCCAGGAGCACCACCAACAGTTGTGATTCATCCGTCAAGCGTTATACCGCCCGTCTTTTCAAAATAGCGTTCGAGCACGATGGTGGTTTTCGTGGCCATACGGAACGGCGGTTCTTTCAGCCGGTTGACAATGGCGTTGAGGGTTTCTACGCCGGACGTTCTCACCTTTATGAGAAAGCAATCATCGCCCGCAATGCTGTGGATCTCAATTACTTCGCTGCTGTTGGACAGCGCTTGCAAGGCTTGTCTTACTTCGTCGGATAAAATGTCCTGGTGTTTGGCTGAGATGAATGCCGTCAGCGATTGGTCGATTTTTTCCGGTGCCAGAACGGCTGTGTAGCCTGCAATGACTCCCGCTTGTTCGAGCTTCTTGAGCCTCTCGGAAATCGCAGGTCGTGATAAGCCGATTTCTTCAGCGATCTGGGCAAGGGACGTGCGGGCGTCATTCAATAGGATTTGTAGGATTCTTGTGTCAGTAGCGTTTTGAGTCATGAGCTATTCCGTAGGAAGTTTGTCTAATTATATTTCCTAGTGAACGCTTCTACCGAATTTATGTTTCAGATTGACCGAAAATTTGCAATTAGTAGTTCGATATGTCAAATTCTATAATTCTCGATCTTCGCACGTTGGCTTCTCGGTTTTAAGAAATCTTTGAGACGTTGGATTTGTTGACAGATTATCTGCAACATCCTAAGTAACATAGAAACAAATGATTTGAGACGGTGACTGATGGTCCAGACTTCCTGGCGCGAAACTTGTTGTCTCCGTCTCGATGTTCGGGCGCCGCACGTTGCTCGTGCGAGTTATGGATGCTTAACCATCATCTGCCACCACGGGATGAAGCCATCTTCCAAGATGGTCATGACGAAGACACAACGAACTAGCGATGAGATGCCGGAAAAAATATCGCAGGGCTGGAACATCTCAAAGACCGAATTAGTTAAAAGAGTCTAATGAGTAAAGCAAGTCGAAAAATTGTTTCTCTGGTGTTGCTGCTACCGCTTCTCCTTCTGAATGTTTCTCTTGCCAAGGAGGCGAAGTGTGCCTCAGGTGGAAACGGTGCGCCGATGCCATGCTGTTCCACGCAGACGCCTGTGCACAAAGCCGTTGGTGCAAACTTCTCGACTGCGCCTTGTGGCTGCAACATGGCGCCCGCTCAGACAGTTCCTTCTCCGGCCAATGCCACGTTGGTTGAAACCAGTACATCGGGCAAGAACATCGATTGCCCTACAATTCTTTCCCCGCAGTACCAGTCAGACCTGGAAACTGTTCGCCCTCCAGTCGCAGTCTCAGGCCGATTACCGTTATTGAAATCCATAACGACACAAAAGATCTTCACTCTTATTTCCTCCTTTCTGATTTAGTCACTCCTTTTTCACCCGCACTAACTAGTCACACTCAACTCCGCGACAACATAGTGGGTACGCCCAAGCCGTTTTGCATGATTTGTCGTGGTACCTGCTGCACACGCAGCAACTTTTAGACGTGTACGAGGTGAGACATGCATGGACTCATATCCATCATCCTGCCGGTTGTGCTAATGCTGACTCCTTGGAGTTATATTGGCGCTCAGGAAAACGGGCAGTCCCTATCTTTGCAAATGCTGATCAAGGAGGCGCTTTCGAAGAATCCGGCTATTGGGGCGGCGGAAAGCCGGTGGCGTGCTTCGCAGACACGGCCCACTCAAGCCTCAGCTCTGCCGGATCCGGTTTTCAGTTATTTACGATTCGGCCAAAGCGTCGAAACCCGCGTGGGGCCGCAAGAGAACGTTCTGTCTCTGTCGCAAACGCTTCCTTTTCCAGGAAAGTTGGATTTGAAAGGGAAGATGGCCATGCAGGACGCACTGGCAGAAGAACAATCGTTCGAGGCTACCCGGAGAGATGTGGTCTTCAAAGTCAAAAGTGCTTACTACGACCTGTATTGGGTCGATCGCTCTCTCAACTATCTGAACCGGTACTTGGCTCTGTTGCAGGATTTTACCCGCGTGGCAGAGCAGAAATATGCGACCGGCCAGGGCATTCAGGCAAACGTGTTGAAATCGCACGTGGAAATTTCAAGCATATTGCAAAGGCGTCTTGGATTCGAGAAAATGCGACGAAGTATCGTAGCGCGACTCAATGCTCTGCTGAATCGACCGCAATCCGGGAGTGTGGCTGCCGCGACCGCTATAGACACTGCCAGAGTGCGCTTAAATGAGGACGCCCTGATTAGTCTGGCATTGTCGCAACGAGAAGAACTGCAGTCGGCTAACGCAATGGTCGGCAAAAGCGAGTTCATGAAGCGGTTGGCGAGAAAAAACTATTGGCCGGACTTCAAGTTGGCGGCGAATTATGTGGATGTTTCCAAGGGCGTGAGCTTGGCGCCTGATGCCGGCAAGAACGCCTGGTCCGTGATGGTAGGTATGAACATTCCCATCTGGCTTGGAAAACGAAGGGCCGAGTCCAGAGAGGCCGACGAAGTCATTTCGTCCAGAAAGCTGGCTTATGAGGATCTGGAGAACCAGGTGAAGTCGGAGGTCAGAGATTTTTACTACCAGCTTGAGATTACAGGAAAGACGTTGGATTTGTATGAGCAGGGCCTCGTCGCGCAGGCGGAGAGCAGTCTGGAGTCAGCGTTGTCCAGCTATCGCACCGGCAGGTTGGATTTCCTGAGCCTGCTCGATGCAGAACGGATGCTCCTGAGTCTGAATCTTGGCCTTATTAAGGAGCAGTCCAACTACCGCAAGCACCTCGCAGCGCTAGAAAGAGCGGTTGGAGGAGAGTTAGGACAGTAGCTTGAAAACACTTGCTTGGACAAACATTTACATCGGAGAATGAAATCATGTTGCAGTCTGAGAATAAATCAATCTCAACCATCGCTCGGAGTTGGGTGATGCTGATCTCCGTACTCCTTTTCACCCTGAGCCTTTTGGCCGCCTGTGGTGGCAGCGAGAAGAAGGCTTCCGGAGATGGGCAACTCTACACCTGCGGAATGCACCCCCAAGTCATTCAGGATGAACCCGGGATATGCCCGATATGCCAAATGAACCTGACGCCAATGGTTCCTTCTGCCAGCGCAACTGGAGCACATGCGGGACATTCAGATGGCTCGACCCCGTCCACTGAAGACAGCCAGAAGAGAAGCATATTATACTGGCAGGCGCCCATGGACCCAAGTTACATTTCAGACAAGCCCGGCAAGTCCCCGATGGGCATGGACTTGATCCCGGTTTACGAAGGAGAGCAGGGTCGTTCAGGCGCCACTGTTTCGATTGACCCGGTAACGGTCCAAAACATGGGCGTTCGCTACGCTGAAGTGAAGCGCCAGCCATTCAATCGCGTCATTCGAACAGTGGGCCACGTTGACTACAATGAGGAAACGCTTTACACCGTCAACACGAAATTCGATGGTTGGATAGAGAAGTTGTACGTCGATAGGACCGGTGATGAAGTTCGCATGGGCCAGCCACTCTTCAGTGTCTATTCTCCCGAGCTTGTTTCTACGCAGGAGGAGTATCTGCTGGCCTTTCGCAACCAAAAGAAGCTCTCGAAAAGCAGATTTACTGAAGTCAGCTCCGGCGCCGAAAGGCTTCTCAAGGCAGCCCGGCAGCGACTTGAACTGTGGGATATTTCGGAAAAGGATATCAAGGCCCTGGAGGCGAGTGATGAGGTACTTAAGACGTTGAATATCTATTCACCGGCGAGCGGCGTCGTTGTGCATAAGAACGCGATTGAAGGCGGCTATACCAAGGCGGGCATGGACCTGTTCCGAATTGCCGACCTATCGAAGGTTTGGGTTTACGCCCACATTTTCGAATATGAGTTGCCGTGGATTAAGGTCGGGCAGAGCGCGGAGATCGAATTGCCGTACATTCCAGGCAAGCGCTTCGTGGGGACGGTGGACTATGTCTATCCTTATTTGGATAGCAAAACCAGGGATGTGAAGGTGAGACTGGTGTTCCACAATTCCGATCTGGAACTCAAGCCTCAAATGTATGCTAACATCCAAATCAGGTCGGCGGGAGCCGCGGATGAATTGACGATTCCAACGGAAGCGATCATCCGGTCCGGGAAGCGAAATGTCGTGTTTATTGAGTTGACCGCCGGCAAGTTCAGGCCACAAGACGTGGTCATCGGTCCGGAGGGTGAGGGAGGCATGATCAAAATTATCTCCGGCCTGAAGGAGGGGCAGAGAATTGTGACCAGCGCACAATTTCTGCTGGATTCCGAAAGTCGACTGCAGGAGGCCATTCAGAAGATGCTGGAGGCTAAGAAGTCCGAATCCGGGAAGACAGAAAGAAAAATGCAGAACATTGACACGCAAGATTCCCCGGCGCATGATACTCAAAGCCCGGCATAAAACAGATGGATAAGAAAATGTCGCAGCTGTGGCGCCGCAACCGAGCGGGCCTCGCCGTGCAGCAGGCTGCTATTTTTTAAGACACTTAAGCTGAAAGACTAAAACGATGCTGGAACGAATAATAGAGTGGTCGGTAAACAACCGTTTCATGGTCATCCTGGCGACGTTGTTCGCCATCTTCCTTGGCATCATTGCCATGTTGCGAACGCCGATTGACGCAATTCCTGACCTGTCAGATGTACAGGTGATTGTTTTCACTGAATTTCCGGGGCAAGCGCCGCAGGTTGTGGAAGACCAGGTGACTTATCCGCTGACGACTTCAATGCTGGCAGTCCCTTTCGCCAAAGTTGTTCGGGGTTATTCTTTCTTCGGGTTTTCGATGGTCTACCTTATTTTTGAGGACGATACGGATCTTTACTGGGCGCGCAGCCGGGTGCTGGAGTATCTGAATTATGTTTCCAAACGTCTGCCAGATGGCGTCACGCCGACCCTGGGTCCGGACGCCACGGGTGTAGGTTGGGTCTATGAATATGCGTTGAAAAGTGATCGGCATGACCTGGCACAGTTGCGCTCAATACAAGATTGGCTGTTACGCTTTGAGCTGACCGCAGTCAAGGGCGTGGCAGAAGTGGCCAGCATCGGAGGTTATGTCAAACAATATCAGGTTGAAGTCGATCCCAACAAGCTCCTGATCTACGATATACCGCTCCGGAAAGTGAAAATGGCCATCAAGAATGCCAACGACGATGTTGGAGGCCGCTTGCTGGAGATGGGAGAAACCGAGTACATGGTTCGTGGCCTGGGTTATATTCAATCTGTTCAGGATTTGGAAAATGTCACTCTAGGGGTGAACGCAAATGGTGTTCCCACCACTTTGAAGCATGTCGCCAATGTTCAGATTGGACCGGAACTCAGGCGCGGGCTTTCTGAACTGAACGGAGAAGGTGAGGTGGTGGGTGGTATCATCGTTATGCGCTATGGCGAGAACGCCCTGGAGACGATAGCCAGCGTTAAGAAAAGACTTGCTGAGTTAAAGCAGAGCCTGCCAGAGGGGGTCGAAATCGTTGAAGTGTACGACCGCTCAGGATTGATCAATCGCGCTATTGATAACCTAACTCAGAAGCTGACCGAAGAAATTGTCGTCGTTGCGCTGGTCTGCATCATCTTTCTGTTACACTTCCGAAGCGCGTTCGTGGCGATCTTCACGTTGCCGGTGGCCATCCTGATCTCATTTCTGATCATGCACAAACAGGGAGTTAACGCCAATATTATGTCACTGGGAGGCATCGCCATTGCCATCGGCGCCATGGTCGATGCGGCTATTGTTATGATTGAGAATGCGCACAAGCACCTCGAACATGACCGCGGCAAGAAAGAGCATTGGCAGATTATCATCGATTCCTGCAAGGAAGTCGGACCGGCGCTATTCTATTCCTTGTTGATTATCGTGGTTTCGTTCTTCCCGGTGTTCGCCTTGGAAGCCCAGGAAGGCCGGTTGTTCAAACCACTTGCCTTTACAAAAACCTACGCCATGGCCGCCTCCGCCTTTCTTGCCATCACCATTGTGCCGGTGCTGCTTGGCTACATGGTGCGCGGCAAGATCTTGCCCGAAAACAGGAATCCAGTCAGCCGATTTTTAATCTGGGTCTATCGTCCCATGATAACCTGGGTTCTGAGATTCAAAAAGACCACCATCGCGATTGCGCTCGCCATCATGACGATTACTGTTCTTCCTCTGAGGCAGTTGGGTTCTGAGTTCATGCCGCCGCTCTACGAAGGAGATTTGCTCTACATGCCGACCACGGATCCAGGCATCAGTATCACTAAGGCCAAGGAACTTTTGCAGCAAACCGACAAGATTATCAGGCAGTTTCCGGAGGTGCACCACGTTTTTGGCAAGGTCGGTCGCGCTGAAACTGCCACCGATCCGGCGCCGCTCTCGATGATCGAGACGGTGATAAACCTCAAACCCCCTGAGGAGTGGCGTCCGGGAATGACCCCGGCGTTGCTCGAGGCCGAGCTCGACCGGTTGGTAAGGCTTCCTGGCGTAACCAATTCCTGGACCATGCCGATCAAAGCCCGCGTCGACATGCTGACGACCGGCATTCGCACGCCTGTTGGAATCAAGGTCTATGGGCCGTCTCTCGATGAAATAGGCAGGATTGGTAAGCGGCTGGAGGAGGTCATTGCTGGCGTTGAAGGCTCTCGCAATGTTTATGCCGAGAGGGTAGTGGGGGGTTATTTCCTCGACTTCGATATCGATCGTCAGCAGGCCGCACGATACGGCCTCACGATCGACGATATCGAGGCGGTGATCGAGACTGCGGTAGGTGGCAAGAACATTTCGATGACTGTCGAGGGGCGTGAGAGGTTCCCGATCAATGTGCGCTACGGACGCGAGCTACGGGATGACCTAAAGTCGCTCGAGCGAGTGCTCTTGACGACCTCAAAAGGCATTCAGATTCCGATAGCCCAGGTAGCGAAGATCAGCCGCACCAAGGGTCCGCCGGTGATCAAGAGCGAAGGCGGAGTTCTTGTCGGCTACGTCTATGTCGATGTAGCCGGTGTCGACCTCGGTACCTATGTCGAGCGGGCGAAGAAGGTGGTTGAAGAACAGGTCGAGATCCCACCTGGATATTTTCTCGAGTGGTCGGGGCAATATGAGTACATGCAGAGGGCCTCAGCCCGGTTGCGCATCGCTGTTCCGGCGACGATCTTGATCGTATTCCTCCTGTTGTTCTTGAATTTCCGCAGACTGGGCGAGACCCTCCTGGTGATGCTGGCGATCCCCTTCTCGCTGGTAGGTGCCTTCTGGTTGTTGGCCTTTCTCGACTACGACTTGTCGGTGGCCGTGTGGGTCGGGGTCATCGCTCTCGCGGGAGTCGCGACCGAGATTGGCGTGATCATGGTGATGTATTTGAACCAGAGTCTCGAACAGCGCCGAGAGGAGGGAAAGCTAAAGGATTGGAACGATGTCTTAGAGGCCGTGCGCTTAGGGACCACTCAGCGCCTGCGTCCCGTTGCGATGACGGTAACAAGCACCATTGCCGGCTTGATGCCGATCATGTGGTCTCAGGGATCGGGCGCCGATGTCATGAAGAGAATCGCTGCTCCAATGGTGGGTGGGTTGTTGTCGACGACCGTTCTCGGTCTGATCGTGATTCCTGCGATCTATCTGATCTGGAAGGGTTGGGCGCTCCGTCGCGAGCAGCGATCCGGTGATCACGGGCAAGTGCAAGCCTCCCCCTCCTCTTCTTCGTCCTCCTG
>JAJDAF010000037.1 GCA_029261995.1 Candidatus Zhuqueibacterota bacterium | reverse complement strand
CCTGGACGTTTCTTTGACGCACTTGGACTACCGAGACTTTACGTGAAACAACTAAACCAACCGAACCGCCGTGGTACGTGATCCGTATGCCCGGTGGTGTGGGAGGAGCGGGGTCGTGAGGCCCCGCCCTATCCCGATTAGGCAGCAGGGCATCCGCCCAGATGCGATTCAACCGGAAAAGTTCAGCGAGAAGTGCGGTCGTGACCATTGAAGACCAGGTAAACCAGCTTGGGCACTGCGTTAAAACGTTCGCGGCCTCTGTCACGGCGATCGATGAGCGTCTGTTTCTCAGCAAGGTTTCCGGTTGGACGGTCCGTGAGATCCTGGCTCACCTGATCGGGTGGAACCGTCACATAGTGCGGGGCTCACAGCAAATCCTGCGCGGCGAGCTGCCGTTTTACGATGTCGATCCTGGTCCCGACTACTCGAGGGTGAATGCCGCGCTCGTCCGCGAGTACGGAGAGGCGGATCGTGCGGCGTTGCTTGAGAGCCTGGCTGCGTCGGCAGGGGAGTTGACGGAGTTCCTACGGGCGATTGACACTGAGGAGTGGGACCGTGATTTCGGAGTTCGGCACGACGGTGAGACGCTGACGGTGAGGAGCACTGTGGACGACCTGATCGCGGATTATGATCACCATCGAGTTCAGCTGGAGAAATTTCGTGTGAGCGCTGTCTAATCGGGCAAGCGGCGGTTTCTCTCCCCCGGTCGGCTTTATCTGGACGGTTTGCCGTTGTCGCCCATTGAAATGCATAGTTGGACACTCGGAAAATGCAAGCAAGCTGGAATAAACACAAAACGTATGTTCGTAAGCGAGACCGCACCACGGCCTGACGGTGGCATCTGGCTATCTAATGGGTGGGGTGCACCGATGGGCATGAGTAAAACAAACTATAAAACGTGTCTGACAATCGCGTCAACCGGACAGGCGAACCACGCGGGACGTGAACGGACAATCTCTTGTCGCCGCCCGGTTACGGCTCGACGTAAAAACACGGAGTGTTGATATGGTCCACAAGCTCGCTCGATGGCTTTCTGTTATGACTTTACTGGCACCTTGTCTGACCCTGCCCCAGGAGAGACATTACTTTCAAACAGATTTTGCGGCGGATGAGTTTGCGGGGCGCCGGGCAAAGGTATTTGATAAAATTGGTAATGACGCCATCGCCCTCATTCAAGGCGGCAGCGGCGTTGCCGGGTTCAGCGTGTTTCGGCAAACGAATAGTTTCTATTACCTGTGCGGACTGGAAACACCGCATGCCTATCTGTTACTGGACGGGCGCAACAGGAGTACGAGTCTGTACCTGCCGCATCGGGATGCGGGACGCGAACGCAGTGAAGGCAAGACGCTTTCTGCTGAGGATGCTGAATTAGTTAGAACACTTACGGATGTCGATCGGGTGCGGGGCGTCGAGTTTTTGTCTTTGGATCTTGTTGGGACGGGATTGATTCGCCCCCCGGCGCCGACGCTATACACGCCATTCAGTCCAGCAGAAACCGGTGCTGATAGCCGTGATGAGCTGCTGCGGGGCCAGGCTCGCGTTTCGTCTGATCCGTGGGACGGTCGCCCTTCACGAGAATCGCTATTGCGCCAATTGTTGAACGCCCGGATGCCGCAATTTAGGATACGAGATCTCTCGCCAATCCTGGACGCCATGCGCCTCATCAAAAGTCCGAAGGAAATTGATGTCATTCGAAAATCAACGCAGATAGCCGGCTTGGCTATCATCGAAGCCATGCGCTCAACCAGGCCGGGTGTTTATGAATATCAATTGGACGCCGCGGCCAAATATATCTTTTTCCTAAATGGCGCAATGGGCGAGGGCTATGCTTCAATTATTGGCGGTGGCACGAATGCATGGTACGGGCATTATTTCCGCAAAACCGATCCACTCAAAGATGGCGACCTGCTGCTCATGGACTATGCTCCGGACTACCATTATTATACCAGTGACGTTACCCGCATGTGGCCGGTCAATGGCAAATTCAACAAAGGCCAGCTCCAATTGTACAATTTTATTGTTGCTTACAGAGATGCACTTTTCAAATATATTCAACCAGGCGCAACTTCGAATGAGATACTTGATTCGGCGGCAAAGGATATGGAGAAATATCTTGTGGCGAAAACATTTGCCAAGCCAGCCTATCTAAAGGCAGTCAAGGCAGGCCTTAAATTTCGAGGCCATTTTCAACATCCTGTCGGTATGGCGGTGCACGATGTAGGCAGAGTTCGTGGCGTCAAGCTGCAGCCGGGGATGGTTTTTACAATTGATCCGATGATTTGGATCCCCGAAGAAAAGCTATATGTTCGAATTGAGGATATGGCCGTCGTGACTTCTGATGGCGTTGAAAATATGAGCGCTTTTGTGCCCAGCAAACCGGATGATATCGAACGGACAATGGCTGAAAAAGGTATCATCCAGTTTCGCCCGCCGGGCATCTCTGCCTCCGAAAAGTAGTTGATTAGACCTATCCTACCTATGAGAGGGCTTAGTATGAAATTCTCTAAGAAGAACTTCCTGCTCACTTTCATCCTTATGTTCAGTTGCCTGCATCCTATTTTATCATTAGCCGACCATTATCCCAAAAATCCAAAAATTGATGCCCTGAACTACATTTTTAAACTGGAATTATCTGATGAAACAGACGAGATTCTCTGTGAGGCAACGATAGATGTTAGATTTCTCGCTGAGGAAATAAAGGAACTTCGCCTTGACTTGATCAAGGCCTCCAGCGAGTTGCAGGGGAAGGGCATGCGTGTAAGCCATGTAAGCTCAGACGGCAGTTCGCTTGATTTCCGCCATGAAAATGATGCACTGTTTATTACACTGGCCGCACCTTCGACTACAAACCAACGTAGCAAATACAAGGTCGTCTACAGGGGAATACCCGCGAGCGGACTCAAGATTGCCAATAACATGCACGGTGATCGTACCTTTTTTAGCGATAACTGGCCAAACAGAGCACGCAATTGGCTGGCGACTATTGATCACCCCTATGACAAAGCCATGTGTGAGTTTATCATTACGGCACCCAACCATTATCAGGTGATATCCAATGGTTTAAAGATTGAGGAGACCGATATAGCACCGGATACGCGTCTCACACATTGGAAACAATCCGTACCCATCGCGTCCTGGCTCTATGTGCTCGGCGTTGCTCGTTTTGCTGTTCAACATGTTGACGAGTTCGAAGGAAAATCCATTCAAACCTGGGTTTATCCTCAGGACCGCGATGCCGGGTTTTATGATTTTGCTGAGCCAACAAAAAAGGCGCTCGAATTCTATAGTGAATATGTCGGGTCCTTTTCATATGAAAAACTAGCCAACATCCAGTCCAATAGCGTTGGTGGCGGTATGGAGGCAGCCTCGGCGATCTTTTATGGCGATAAGTCCGCTACGGGTAAAAGGTCTGTGCGCTGGCGGAATGTCATCATTCATGAAATTGCCCATCAGTGGTTTGGCAATTCAGTAACCGAATATGACTGGGACGATGTCTGGCTGAGCGAAGGCTTTGCGACGTATTTTACCTTGCTTTTTATCGAGCACCAGTATGGCCGCGATGCTTTTGTCGAAGGTTTGAAGGCAAGCCAGAAAAGGGTGAATGCTTTTAATGAAGAAAACCCGGGTTACCGTATTGTACACGATAATCTGAAAGACATGCGCGATGTGACTACATCGCAAATCTACCAAAAGGGAAGCTGGATTCTGCATATGCTTCGCGGTGTCATCGGAACAGATAATTTCTGGAAAGGAATTCGATCCTATTATGAAAAATACCAGAACGCACATGCCACTACAGATGATTTTCGACGCGAAATGGAAGAAGCCTCGGATCGTGATTTAACGGATTTCTTTCAGCAATGGTTATATAAAGGAGGCGCCCTGAAATACTCAGGAGACTGGCAGTATGATGGGGCTAAAAGTCAAATCACGATTAAACTTGATCAGATCCAGAATGATGGTAGCCTGTTTAGGATGCCGCTCGAATTGGGCCTCTATTTTGCCGGACAAAATGCCCCGCAGTTTAAGGTTCTTCAAGTAAATGAAAAGTCAAATATGTTCACAATGAAAGTAGCTTCTGAACCGGAAAACGTCATTCTGGATCCCAATACACTGGTTCTTATGGACCTGGACTTTGGCAAGAGAGAATAAACGAACTCAACAAGTTCTGGCATTGCTGGATCGTATCTTGAACCAGAGCTGAGCCATAACAACCGGCTTAATTCCGACCGAGGGCTTCGGTTCATCGAGAGAATCAAGCGGCCTCACTATCTCTTGATAAGTGTATTTGCCATTCATTGTATTCTCCCTCGGCGGGTTAGCCGGATTGTCAGACATCATAGAAGCGGAGTCATGTCTATGTTAATCATCAAGGGACTCATCGGCGGGCTAGCTAATCTCGCACTGTTCAGCATGCTTCTTCTCATTCCCGCCGGACTGGTCCCTGGCGGCACATGGATTTGGGAGCGAGGTGAGGCATGAAGCGAAGCGATCGCGAATTGGGAATGGATCGCGCCATCACGCGGCGGGATTTCATCAGCGGCGTGGGGGTGGCGATCACCGGCTCGGTTTTGGCTGGTCCGTGGATGGCCTCGAGATCTGCCCAAGCCGAGCGTGCCGGCGCGGCGGGCGTATCTGGGCTGGAGCAGGAGGCCGCGTCCTATCCGCCGGGCGCTATGGGGATGCGGGGTAGCCACCGCGGATCGTACGAGGTGGCGCACGCGCTGCGCGACGGTGCGCGCTGGGACAACTTGGGGCCGGAAGCTGAGACGGGCGAGCGTTACGACCTGGTCGTGGTGGGCGGCGGCCTCAGTGGATTGGCGGCGGCGTACTTCTTCCGCAAAGAGGTTGGACCCGAGGCCCGCATTCTCGTGCTGGACAGCTGCGACGACTTCGGGGGGCACGCCACGCGCAACGAGTTTCGGTCGGGGGGCCGCACGCTGCTGATCAACGGAGGCACGATCAACATCGAGGACTTTAGTGCGTACGACGGGCCGTCTCAGGCACTGATCCGCGAGCTCGGCATCGACGTCGGGCGCTACTCCGAGTTCAATGACGCAGAGCTGTACCCATCGCTGGGGCTCAGAGGCGGTGTCTTCTTCGACAAGGAAACGTTTGGAGTCGACCGGCTGGTGGTCGGACAGGACGAGCTCGAGCTGCACGAGTTCCTGGCCAAGACGCCGTTGTCCGAGCCGGCGCGCAGGGACATTGAACGGCTCTGCGAGGACCGGGTGGACTATCTGCCCGGTCGATCGCTGGCGGAAAAGACGCGTACCCTGAGGCGGATGTCCTATCTCCAGTTCCTCACGGATCTCGTCAAGGTCGATGCGGGTGTCGTACCCTACTTCCAGACCTGGCGGCAGGGGTACTGGGGGATCGGCAATGATGCGTTACCGGCAGAGATAGCCCGGGTAACCGGCTTCCCGGGCTTCCAGGGCATGGGGTTTTCAGATTCCGCGCCGGGCCAGGGGATCTTCCCAGTAGTCACGCCCGCCAGCGACCAGTACTTCCGCTTCCCCGATGGCAACGCTTCGATCGCACGTTTGCTGGTGCGGAGCATGATCCCCGCCACCGCACCGGGAAGTAGCGCGGAGGACATCGTGAAGGCGCGATTCGATTACGCGCAACTCGATCGCGACGGCGCACCCGTTCGGATCCGGCTGAACAGCACGGCGGTGCACGTGCGACATGTCGGGGACAACGAAAGCTCAAGAGAGGTGGAGGTTGCGTACGTACGCTCGGGCCGGGCGCGGCGGGTGCGGGGCCGTTCCTGCGTGCTGGCCTGTTACAACGCGATGATTCCGTACATGTGTCCGGAGCTTCCCGAGGCGCAGCGCACGGCGCTGTCGTACGCGTTGAAGGCGCCCAAGGTGTACACCAGCGTATTGGTCCGGAACTGGAAGGCCTTCCAGCGATTGGGGCTTGGCGAGGCATTCTGCCCCGGGAGCTATCACGACAGCGTGGGTCTGGGCGATCCGGTCAGCATGGGCGAGTATCGCTGCCCGCGCACGCCGAACGAACCGATGGTGTTGCAGCTCTACCGCGTGCCGCTGGATCCGGGATTGTCGGCGCCCGACCAGTGGAAGACGGGAATGCACGAGCTGCAGACTACTCCCTTCGAGGTGTTCGAACGCAAGATCCGCGATCAGCTGGGACGTATGCTTAGCGGCGGCGGTTTCGATCCGGCCCGGGACATCGAGGCGATTACCGTCAACCGCTGGCCCCACGGCTACAGTTTTGGTTACGACCCCACAACTGACGAGGTTGCTTGGACCAGCGAGTGGCCGGTCCAAGAGCGCCCGTGGCTGCGCGCTCGGCAGCCCTTCGGCCGCATCGCAATCGCAAACTGCGACGCCGCGAACAACGCCATGACCGAGGCCTCGTTAAGCGAGGCCTACCGCGCCGTCCGCGAGGTGGTCGGCGGATAGGTGATTTAAGCTACCTGTTGAGGGTACGAGGCGGTTAATGACGACCCCGATTTGCTAAAGGCGGCAAAATTTAGTTCATTCCACAGGTGAGTGCGTTTGCGTCGGTGCGACGACCGCACTGCTAAATGGAAAGTTGCCTACAATATCTGAGCTCAAGCTTTGCGAAAACACTTATCATTCAGGAGGAACCATGCGCAGCAAAAGTCCGAGTTGGATGCTCCTATGCGTTGGTCTGATCATAGCCGTGGATCTGTCACAGGCTAGCGAGCAAGGCAAGAAGTTCCTGGGTTACGAGAAAAATCCCTGGCCAGAAATTCGTCGGCAGCGCATCCAGCAGCTCTTGCCGGCCGCGATGCAACGGGCTGAGGTCGATGCCTGGATGGTGATTTGCCGCGAGAACAACAACGATCCGCTCGCCGTGCATGTCGGTGGTGAAAACGCCGGTGGGACTGCGGTGTTTCTGTTCCTTAGGAGCGAATCAGGCATCCGTTCGATTGTGCTGTCGCCATCCGGAGAAGCCACCGCATTGAAAGATATGGGATTGCACGATGAAGTTAGCATACTCAAGCGTGGTAGCGAGGTGTGGCAACAGACCGCGACGCTTTTGAGAGAGAGCAACCCGGGTAGCATTGCCATCAACTCATCCGCACGTGCGGCCGCCGACGGCTTGTCTTACACACAGCGTAACCACTTGCAGGCGGCGCTTGGCGAGAACCTGAGTGCACGGCTGGTCTCGTCGGAAGAGCTGGTAGTGCAATGGTTGTCCGTCAAGCTACCCGAAGAAGTGGAAATCATGCGTCGCGCTGCGGCGCTGACCGAACAACTTGAACTCGAGGCGTACGGGACCATTGTTCCCGGCAAGAGCCGCGATGCCGATGTGGCCCGCTATCTCAAGCAACGAATGGCTGAGCTCGGCGTCGAGGATGCCTGGGCACCGGACCAGAACCCAAATGTCAACTCCGGTCCGGACCGCGGGCATTCCCACGCGACTGATAAAGTCATCCAGCCGGGCGACTTCATTCAAACAGATTTTGGCATCAAGGTATTCGGCATCTGGAGCACTGACGTGCAGCGCTTTGCCTACGTACTTGCGCCCGGCGAAACCGAACCGCCCGCGGACGCGCAGCGAAAGTGGGAAAATGCGCGCCGTGGCAGCCGTATTGCGCTCGCCGCCATGCGCCCTGATGCGCGGGGCTTCGATGTAGATAAGGCACAACGCGATTGGATGGCGCAAGTGGGTTCCGTTTACGTGATGTGGGGTACCGGCCACCCGGTCGGCTATTGGGCCCACGATGTTGGGCCTGCCCTCAGCGGCGCACAGCGCTCTGCAGAGGCAAAGGGCGCTACGGCGAGAACTTTGCAGCCGGGGCAAACCTTCGCTTTTGACGGTTTCTTCAGTTGGGAATACCAATACCGGGGTCAAAAAGCGATCAAAACAATATCCGTTGAAGAAATGGCTGTTGTTACTCAAGATGGCGCCGAGTACCTTATTCCGCCACAGGAGGAACTCGTGTTGATTCACGCACGGCCGTTCACGCAGAAGTAGCTACCTTCTAATCCAATAACCAACAGGACCGCCATGAAGAATCATATCTGTCTCTTCTTCGTTTTGTTGCTCTTTGTCCACCCTGCATTTCCCGCTGAATCCGGTCCCCGATTTGCCATCTCTTTCCCGAAAGATCTATCGAGTCAAGCACTCGACGGCCGAATGCTTCTGCTCATTTCCGCGAATGACGAAAAGGAGCCACGCTTCCAGATTGTCGATGGCCCGGAGACCCAGCTCGCTTTTGGCATCGATGTCACGGGGCTGGCGCCCGGCGAAGCTGCGCTTTTCGATGCTGAGGTTTTCGGATATCCAGTTCACAGCCTGGCAGATCTGAAACCGGGTGAATACTGGGTACAGGGGCTCCTGCATATCTATGAAACATTTCACCGGGCGGATGGCCATGTTGTCAAGCTGCCCATGGACCGGGGCGAAGGACAGCAGTGGAACAAAGCGCCGGGGAACCTTTACAGTACGCCTAAAAAAGTGAAGTTCGATGTGGGCACGGAAACGATAATCCAGATAAGACTCGATCAGAAGATTCCGCCCATTGCCCCGCCTGAAGACACGAAGTATGTCAAGCACGTCACAATGAAAAGCGCGCTGCTGAGCAAGTTCTGGGGCCGACCGATGTATCTCGGCGCCGTAGTATTGCTGCCGGAAGGATACGACTCGCACAAGAACGCCAAGTATCCGCTGATCATCAATCACGGCCATTTCCCCTACACTTTCAGCGGCTTTCGTCCGGCGCCGCCCGATCTCGACCTTGAACCGGATTACAGCGCTCGCTTCGATGTGCACGGATACAACCGCATGGTGCAGGAGCATGCCCATGAGTTCTACACAAAGTGGACCGGTCCTGATTTCCCGCGTACGGTCATCATCAAAATTCAGCACGCCAATCCGTACTACGACGATTCTTATGCCGTGAATTCTGAAAACCTCGGACCCTACGGCGACGCGATCACCTACGAGCTGATTCCACTTATCGAGAAGATGTTTCGCTGCATCGGCGAGCCGTGGTCGCGGTTTCTGTACGGCGGCTCTACCGGTGGATGGGAGGCCCTTGCGGCGCAGGTGCTGTATCCGGATGATTATAACGGCTGCTTCGCAGCTTGCCCGGACCCGATTGATTTTCGGGCCTACACTATCGTCAATATCTACGAACATAAGAATGCCTACTATGTCGATAGCGCCTTCAAACGCACGCCGCGGCCCGGCCACCGCAATTTTCTCGGCGAGGTAAGTTCAACGCTGGAGCAGATGAATCATCGTGAGCTGGTTCTGGGGACGCGCAGCCGCTCCGGGCAGCAATTGGATATCTGGGAAGCAGTTTACTCGCCGGTCGGAGAAGGTGGCTATCCGAAGCGGATCTGGGATAAGCTCACCGGCGAGATCAACCATGACGTTGCCGAATACTGGCGAGAGAACTACGACCTTGGTTACATTCTACGGCGCGACTGGAAAACACTGGGACCCAGGCTGAAAGGCAAAATGCACATTTACTGCGGCGACATGGATAACTACTATCTCAACAATGCGGTTTACCTGGTGGAGGATTTCCTTGAAAGCACCAGCGATCCGCATTACGACGGCGAAGTGGACTATGGCGACCGCGCCGAACATTGCTGGAACGGAGATCACACCAGGCCGAACGCCACCTCAAGACTGCGCTATCACCAGATGTACGTCGACAAGATTTTGAAACGCATGGAAGAATCTGCCCCGGAAGGGGCCGATCTCACAAGCTGGCGATATTGAGTCGCACAGAATTCCGTGGTTGTCTTGAACAAATTGCACGAATAGTATAGAACAATGTCAATAGACGAAACCAAAAGCGGAAAGCCTCGCAGCAGATGGCAGACGGTTCTGCATGAAGTAATCTTCGAAGCAGATACCAGAGCGGGGAAATTGTTTGACATCGTCTTGATAGCAAGCATCATCCTGAGCGTCATCGTGGTGATGCTCGACAGCGTAAGTGCTATTCGGATAGATTGTGGTCAATTCCTATATTCGGTGGAGTGGTTTTTTACTGTGCTCTTCACCGTGGAGTACCTTTTGAGATTGCTCTGCGTTGGACGGCCGATTCGATATGCCACCAGTTTTTTTGGCACCGTGGATCTGCTGGCAGTCGTGCCAACATACGTAAGTTTGTTTCTTCCAGGCAGCCAATACCTGTTGGTGATACGAATATTGAGGATTCTGCGTATTTTTCGTGTCCTCAAGCTGGTTCAATATCTCGGCGAAGTCAGAACACTGTCGCTGGCCTTACGTGCAAGTCGTCGAAAAATCATTGTATTCCTGTTTGCGGTGTTAACTTTGGTCGTCATTTTTGGCTCTTTCATGTATCTTATCGAGGGTGCAGAGAATGGTTTCACAAGCATCCCGCGAAGCATCTATTGGGCGATTGTGACACTGACGACCGTGGGTTATGGCGATATTTCCCCGAAAACGGGTATCGGCCAAGCTATGGCGGCTATCATTATGATTATGGGGTATGGCATTATTGCGGTGCCAACCGGGATTGTCACCGTGGAGCTTACTCGAGCGCAAGAAAAGAGAATTACCACTCAAGTGTGTCCGGAATGCAGCGCAGAGGGTCACGATAACGATGCCGTGTACTGCAAATATTGTGCATCCAAGCTGTGATTGTTTCAACATCGTGGCCGCAGCAGCATTCAGGTGTCAAAAGAATCTCTCGTCGAAAAGCAAAGGGATGTTACTCCCGAGGGAATATTGAGGGCGAATCTCACAGTTCATGAATCACCCAGATGAAATCGCTTAATTCGCTGCTTTCTGAAATCCGCGGTTGCGACATTTGCACGGACCATCTGCCTGCGGGACCCAATCCCGTGCTGAGCGCGCACGAGCAGGCCCGAATCCTAATCATCGGCCAGGCCCCCGGCAAACGGGTGCACGAGACTGGTATTCCGTGGCACGACCCCAGCGGCGACCGCCTGCGCGAATGGTTGCAGATCACCAAGGCGCAATTCTATGACCCCAAACTGGTTGCGATTGTGCCCATGGGATTCTGCTATCCCGGCAAAGGGCGCTCCGGTGATTTGCCGCCCAGGCCTGAGTGTTCCGAAACCTGGCACGCAGAACTGCTTGAGCGAATGCCTGAGGTCAGACTCACGCTGCTGCTGAGCCAGTATGCGCACGCGCGCTACCTTGGCAAGCGTAGAAAGTCCACCCTGACCGAAACCGTAAAAGCGTGGCAAGAATATGGGCCGGCCTATTTCCCGCTGCCGCACCCGAGTCCGCGCAACAACATCTGGCTTAAGAAGAACCCGTGGTTCGAGCAACAGGTGCTGCCGGATTTACGCGCGTGTGTGAGTCAAATCCTGGCTTAGAGACGATTCCGTCGATCTGGAGCCGGACACCGAAATGACATGACCTGGATTATTCATAAGATTTATTGGAGCAGCCTTAAACTACAAGTATAATAGATCTTAAGTAGCAGTTGACATAGAAACGAATTTCTAAACGCAGAGTCCGCGAAGGACGCAAAGAAAAGCGGTTTACGATTTCCAGATCAACACCGAACTCTCATAGTCTTAAATGTTTAAGTTTTTCTCTGCGTAACTTAGCGTTCTTGGCGCACTCTGCGTTAGATTTTTTTACGAATAGTTCAGGATAAAACAAATAACACTATGTCTGACTGGATGGAGAGATTATGACAAAGGCAAAATCTTCCCGCTTCGCCCTTGCGGCGGCGCTTGTGTTGGCCGGGCTTGTGCTCTTTAGCTGCACAAGCAGCACACCACCAAAATTCCAACTTCTCGAAACCAGCGTGGCCGAAATGCACGCCGCCTTCCGCTCCGGCAAGTTGACCTGTCGTCAGTTGGTGCAGGCCTATCTGAACCGGATCGAGAAGCAAGACCAGTCGAGCGGGCTGAACGCTATCGTGGTGGTGAATCCCAGAGCGCTGGAGGTCGCGGACGCGCTCGACAAAGAATTCCGGCAAACCCAAAAGCTGCGGCCGCTGCACGGCATCCCGATTATCGTGAAAGACAATTACGACACCAAAGACCTGCAAACCAGCGGCGGCTCGGCGGCGCTCAAGGGCTCGATTCCCCCGGACGACGCCTTTCAGGTAAAGAAACTGCGTGAAGCAGGTGCTATTGTGCTCGCAAAATCCAATATGGCTGAATGGGCTTTCAGCCCCTACGTGACCGAAAGCTCCATCGCCGGCGTCACCCGAAACCCCTACGATCTGGAGCGCGTGCCGGCAGGCTCGAGCGGCGGCACGGCAGCGGCTGTGTCCGCTAATTTCGGCGCTATCGGTTTGGGCACCGATACCGGCAATTCCATCCGCGGGCCGTCTTCGCACAATGGCCTGGTTGGCATCCGGTCAACCATGGGCCTGACCAGCCGCGATGGCATCATCCCCCTGTATCTGCGCAACGACATCGGTGGCCCGATGGCACGCACGGTTACAGATGCCGTCCGTGTGTTCGAGGTCATCGCGGGTTACGACCCCGCGGATCCGATCACCGAAATGTGCCAAGGCAAAATTCCGGACAACTACCAACAGTTCCTGATTAAGGATGGACTAAAGGGAGCCCGAATCGGGGTGTTTCGCAAGTACGTCGATGCCAAGTCCGGCGACCCGCAAGTTAAGACCATCATGGAAAAGGCAATCGCCGACCTGCGCAGCCTCGGCGCCGAGGTTGTGGATCCGGTCGAAATAATAGACTTCGACGAACTGACGGACAATATCTGGTGCAATCAGTTCCGGCACGACGTGAACGGCTATCTGGATTCGCTGGGAGAGAATGCGCCGGTCAAGAATCTGACCGAAGTGTTCGAGTCCGGCCTGTTTTCCCCTTACATCGAGCAGCGCCTAAAGAATGCTCTCGCTGTCACTGTGCCGCCCGCGCAACAAGAGCCGCCTTGTCTTGACCTGTTTCACGACCCGCGCAACATCGCCTTTCGCACGGCGGTTCTGGCGGCCATGGACAAGGACAATCTGGATGCCATTGTCTACCCGACCTGGAGCAATCCGCCCAGGAAAATCGGTAACATGGAAAGTCCGGCGGGCGACAACAGTCAGTACCTTGCGCCGCACACCGGATTTCCCGCGATCACCGTGCCGATGGGATTCACCTATGAAGCGCTGCCCGCGGGCATGACTTTTGTTGGAAGATTGTTCAGCGAACCCGCGTTGATTAAATTCGCGTACGCATACGAACAGGGAACCAACCACCGTCACAGTCCTGCTGCATTTCCGGCGGTGGATTAGCCGGTTGGCAGGTAAAACCCAATGGAATCCGTGGAGGCTTCAGTCGGTCAGTTTACCGCTCTTGCCCAATTCGCAGAGATGCATGAGTTCGAGATAGCCCGGGCAAAAGTCCAATATTGGGAAAGGTGCAGGAATCGGTTTCAGTGTCGGCAGAGCCTGGAAAACTCTGGAAAGACATCCAACCAAATGAACTAGAAAACTCGGAGCGAAATGAAACCTGAAATCGACATCATCGCGTTTGACGCCGACGACACCCTCTGGGTCAACGAACCCTTCTACCAGGATGCGGAACGAAAGCTCGAAGAGGTGCTGCGACGCTACATCGACGTTGAACAAATCACGGAAGATTTGTACGAAGTCGAGTCCAAGAACCTGTCCCTGTTCGGATATGGCACCAAGGGGTTCACGATCTCCATGATTGAGACGGCAATCGAACTATCCGTCGGAAAAATCACCGCAGGTGAAATCCAGGAAATTATCGAGATTGGCAAACGCATGATGCAAAACCCGATTGAGCTGCTGCCTGGGGTCCGGCGAGCCCTCACTGAGCTTGATCAGAATGTCGATCTCATGCTGCTCACAAAGGGTGATCTGTTCGACCAGGAAAGCAAAATCGCCCGCTCCGGCCTGTCGCATTTCTTCAAATATGTAGAGATCGTCAGTGAAAAAGATGAGCCTACTTACCTGGGTGTGTTTGACAAATATCACATCAAGCCGGCACGGCTGCTCATGGTTGGCAATTCCCTGAAATCGGACATTCTGCCGATCGTCGGCGTGGGTGCGCACGCGGTACACATCCCCTGTGAAACAACCTGGGTGCACGAGAAGATGGCCGAACCCTTGTCCCGCAAACAGCATTTTGAACTGGGCGAAATCGGAGAATTGCCAAGATTTGTCGAAGAAACGTATCAACTTGAGCGGGCCTAGCCGCTGCAGTCTTTCGGCGACAAATCCGAACCTCATGTGAAGACACGCGCCGCTTTTAGGCACGGTTTTCGCACTAGTGCGAGACACCAGCTTTAGATGTCAACCAAGAAACATTTTGTCATACTCATCAGCGAAGAATAAGACAGATGTTTAGACTCGCCACAATTGCAGACCAAATGACAGCAAGTGCGCAGGCCATTGCCCGCCAAAGCACGAAATACATCTTCGTCTTCAACGCCTTTGTCGCCCTGCTTGTTTTCGAAAGCACGGTCGGCACGGCGGCGACTTTTTACCACGATCCTGTTCAGACCACCATTGAGCAGGTTCTGGCGGCAGACCATGATGAGCTGCACATTGCGCACGGGCAAGCCAACTCACCTGAACCGGTTACTGCTTCTGTGCCATGGAACCATGGTTCATATCTGCCCCGGCTGCAGATTTACGATCTGTGGGTTGCCGGGCTTTTGCTCAATCACCCGGCTGTCGAACAGAATTGTCAACTCACGCTGCTACAACTCTGCAACGGTTTGCATCGCTCCTCTGACGAAGTTCCGTTCCCCCTGAGTTAACCTTCGACGAACCAGGTTTCGTCACATCCCAAGACCTTCGAAAAACTATGCCGCAGGCTCGCAATAAGCCCTTCGGTCTGAATTGTTGCCTTGAGTCTGAAACCCGGGCTCAACACAAACTCAGCGTCTGGCTGTCTGGTGGATCCTGCTGTGACAGGAACTTCAAGAAAGGATATGATCCATGTCAAACATGAATCTGATGGATAGACTCAGAAAATATCGTCATCGACTGAATGGCGGCACAATCGAATATGACCTGACCGCCTATCGCGGCGCCTTGCAGGAGATTGACGAATTGCAGCCTCGCTTTCAGCGTCTGAGAGATGAACAGATCACAGGTTTCTCGCGTGATCTGCAACGCTGGATACGTGAAGGCGATTCGCTAGAAACTCTCACGGTTGAAGCCTTTGCTTTGGCGCGAGAGGCGGTTTCGCGCAGCCTGCAATTGCAGCCGTTTGATGAACAACTCATCGCAGGACTGGTGATGCACGGCGGCAAATTGACCGAGATGCAAACCGGAGAAGGCAAAACCCTGGCGGCTGTGTTTCCGGCGTACCTGAATGCGCTCGCGGGCAAAGGCGTGCATGTGCTGACCTTTAACGATTATCTGGCGCAACGCGACGCCAACTGGATGGGGCCGGTTTTTGAGTTTCTCGGCCTCAGCATCGGTTGTGTGCAGGAAGGGATGCCTGGCACACAGCGGCGAAAGGCTTATGCCGCCGACATCACCTACCTGACCGCGAAAGAGGCCGGCTTTGACTTCCTGCGCGACAGTCTGTGCTACACTCCGGAAGACCTCGTGCATCGTTCGTTTCATTTTGCTATCATCGATGAGGCGGACTCCATCCTGATTGACGAAGCCAGGATTCCGTTGGTCATCGCCGGCTCTTCAGATGAATTCGAGGATGGCCCCGCCCACATGGCGCAAATCGCGCATGGCCTGGAGCAGGACAGACATTTTGAATTCGACGACCACGCCCGCAACTTCCACCTGACCGACGCCGGCGCGGAGCATGTTGAGGCGATTCTGGACTGCGGCAACATTTACGATGAGAGCAACACGGAAACGCTGACCAGGCTAAACTGCGCCATCCACGCGCAGCACCTGCTGCACCCGGAGATCGACTACCTTGTCCGCAGGGGTGAGGTTGAACTGGTGGATGAATTCACCGGACGAGTCGCTGACAAGCGCCGCTGGCCGGATGGTCTGCAAGCCGCCATCGAAGCCAAAGAAGGCTTGACGGCGCAGTCGAAAGGCGTCATTCTGAATTCCATTTCTCTGCAGCACTTCTTGCGGCTTTACCCACGAATCTGCGGGATGACGGCCACGGCTCAGTCCGCTGATTCGGAACTCCGGAGATTCTACGGCCTGCACACGGTCGTCATTCCGCCGCACAAACCTTGCATTCGCAAAGACCTTCCGGATATGATCTTGCCCACCAGACTGGCGAAGCAGAAGGCCCTGGTGCGAGAGATTAGCGAGGCGCATGAAACCGGGCGGCCCGTGCTGGTGGGTACGGCAAGCGTTGCGGAATCGTCCCGGCTTGCCGATGCTTTGCAGCAGGCCGGCTTGAGTTGTGAAGTACTCAACGCCAGACAAGACAAGTTCGAAGCCCCAATCATTGCCCAGGCAGGACGACTGGGCGCGATTACCATCTCCACCAACATGGCCGGACGAGGCACGGACATCCTGCTCGGCGGCGGAGAACACTTGGAAAAGCAGCAAGTGGCGGCCTTAGGCGGTCTCTATGTCATTGGCGCCAACCGCCATGAAAGTCTGCGCATCGACAACCAGTTGCGCGGCCGGGCAGGCCGCCAGGGCGACCCTGGCGCTTCTCGATTCATCCTGAGTCTCGAGGACGATTTGTTCGAGAAATTCCGATTGAAAGAATTACTGCCCAAAACCTTCCAGCCGGACAGCGCCGACAGACCCATCGACAATCCGATGGTGACGCGGGAAGTGCGACGCCTGCAGAGAATCATCGAAGGCCAGAATACGGAGATCAAAACAACGCTGTGCAGCTACTCAACCATTCTGGAACGACAAAGAGCAATCATCTTTTGCAAACGGCAGGCAGTGCTGCACGGGCCCTCGGCGCTTGAATTCTTTAAGTCAAGAGCGGGCACGCAATACGAGCTGTTGGCATCCGTTCTCAGTGAAGACAAACTGCTGACGGTCTGCCGACGCATCTCGCTGCTCAGCCTTGATGAAGCCTGGGCGTGCTTCCTGGCCGAAATCGCAGACATTCGTGAAGGCATCCACCTGACCCGGCTCGGCGGCCAGGACCCGTTGCTCGAGTTTCAGAAACAGGCCATCGAACTGTTTGAAAAAGTACCTATCGCGGCGGAGACCACGGCGCTACGCCACTTCGAACAGCTCAGACTGAAGAATGGGGACCTCGACCTGGACAGCGCAGCCTTGAAAACACCGTCCGCCACCTGGACCTACCTGATCAACGACCGGCAGTTTGAAGAGATGCTGGGGCTCGAGTTGATCCGCAACATCGGATATTCGGCCGCCGCGGTGTCGTCGCTCGCCGGACCATTGCTGCTCCTGTATCCGTGGCTCAGGAAGTTGGGGAGGAAGCTCAGGATGCGCCGGGCAGCCTGAGCCAGACATTACGAGCAAGGAACGCTTGAGTTAGCTGGGGTCTTCCCAAAATCGGGCTTGATAGTCTACTGAGCATTTACTAAGTTGTTGTGTCATCTGCAATGCCAGTTTCTTTCAAAGTACCAACCGGAGAAATCGATGAAAAGACGGCTCACTGCCATTATAGAGCGTGAAGATGACGGCTACGTCTCTTTGTGTCCTGAGTTGGACATCGCCAGCCAGGGTAAATCAATCGAAGAAGCTAAAGAGAACTTACGAGAAGCACTAGAACTATTCTTTGAATGCGCCTCACCCGAAGAGATTGAAACGCGCCTGCACTCTGAAGTCTATGTGACCAATCTGGAGGTTGGGGTTGGGTAAGCTGAGGATTCTTTCGGGCAAGGAGGTTTGCGCCATCCTGAGAAATCACGGTTTTGAACAGGTGCGCAGACGTGGCAGCCATGCAGTGATGCAAATCAAATCAGAGGAAACAACGCTCACCGTTCCCGTGCCGGACCACAAGGAAATTCGGAAAGGCACATTGCAATCGATTATCCGTCAATCAGGTCTCCCGCGCAGTGAGTTTGAGGTTTGAAATTAGCTTGTTCACCAGGTCAAAGCTCGTTTTTGAACATGGGGGATGCAGTCCCCATTTCGACTAGGCGAAGGGGTCACTTCGCAGCCCGAGCAGGCGGGCCTAAATCCCTCCAACACACTAACTGCTGACGGCTCACGAAGTGGGCTGCCAGGTTTCAATAAAGGCCATGATTCTGTCAAAGTCATAGCCTTTGCCCTGTTCTAGATCACCCGTGTTTTGCGAGTGCAGCAATGTGCCATCCGATTCAAGAACAAAGATATGCGGGTAGCCGTCAATTGCAGGGTATTGCGCCAGAAAGGCTTCATTCTTGTTTTCAGGGCTATAGTTTATCTTCAGAACAACGTACTTTTGATTCAAAGCCTCTTCCAGCTCTTTGTTCTCGTGAATAAAACCATCCAGCCGATGACACCAGATGCACCATTCACCACCGACTTTGAGAATGATTCTCTTCCCGGATTGCGAAGCTATGTTCGCTGCCAGTTGCAGATCCTGGCCAGGATTTCTTTCAGGGGAATACTTGTCTGGTAGGGATGCGTTCGTTTCCGGTTTTGAGCAGCTCAGAAGCACGAGCGAAATCAGGATGGTCAAATAGGTCTTCATTGTCGTCTCCAATCAAAAGGAACAGAATGCCTTATTCGAATGAGAGTAAAATATCGGAAATTCTTTTGTCTGAAGCGAGCAAAAGTTTTGGAGAATTGATATGCAGAAGGATGAGTGTCCTGTTCCGAATGGCTTTGCAATGCTGTAGAATGTCAAGCGAATAGGCCGGCTCGGGCAACAGTGCCAAGCGTCTAGTGTATGCTTTCACTCAGGACAATAACAATTGCATGATTGCAGGATATTATGTACGATAAGGCTACTCAAAACAAAACGCCATCTTGTTTCACTCGGAGAAAAACATGAAAAACTGTCTGATGCTTGTGCTTGCAAGCATTGTTTTGACCTCACCCCTGGCCCTGGCCCAGGATATGCCTGGCAGTGAAGACCACCCTGTTATCACCCGGTTTCCGGGCTCGGTAATTACCTGGTATGATAAGCAGAATTTTGAGCCCTACAGCATTGCCGTCGGGCCGGTTACCGGCTACCGAACAATCGATGACTGGCTTGAAGTCGAGGGACGTATTACCCGCATCAACTACAAACTGCAGGGCGAGCGCAGCTTCTATGAAGTCTATGCAAATTATCTGACCGCCGTCAAGAAAGCCGGGTTCGAGATTCTGACGCAAGGCTACGACAAAAAAAGTAGCGCACGAGGCAAGGTCGGGCAGCGGGGCTTTTTAGGGGTCCATTACGGCAAGAATGCAATTCCTCCGGGCAAATCTACGGTTCTGCAGGGGTCTTCGACTTCCGGTGGTAGCGGCTACTTTGCGGCGCGGCTAGACCGTCCCCAGGGAAGTGTGTTTGTCGTGGTTGGGGTCACGCAGTACCGCCAGGATGAAATCGTGACCGTGGCGGACATTATCGAGCAAAAAGCAATGGAAGACAATCTGATCAGCGTAGATGCGGATGCGATGTCGAAAGACATCGACATTTATGGCAAAGTTGCGCTCTACGGTATCTTTTTTGGCCATGACAAGGCCACCATCAAACCGGAGTCGCTGCCGGCGTTAAAGGAAATCGTGAGCCTCCTGAAAAAACGCCCGAAACTCAGACTTTATGTTGTCGGTCACACGGACCGGGTTGGCACTCTGGAATACAATATGAAATTGTCAAAGGACCGCGCCGAAGCCGTCGCAACAGAGCTGACTAAGAAGCACGGAATCGCCGTCGCCCGCCTGCTTGCGCAGGGTGTTGGCCCACTAGTGCCCGTGGCAAGCAACCGCGATGACACGGGGCGGGCGAAGAACAGACGCGTGGAACTGGTTGAGCGGTAGATGTTTGAGGAGCCGCGAATGCAGGATGCAATCCCGAACCAATGGTTCCGCACCGGATTACCTGGCGGGATGGGCATGGGGCTGCAAATCTGGCGCGAGTTCGGAATCGAAGCGTTTGGTGGGTTCGGCAAATAGTGACATGATCTCGGACGAGCATGGCGACAGAACTGAATCAGAAGGTGGTTGAAGCCAGAATCCGGCACGATGAGATGGCTTGTCTGGGCCTACCGAGTGTTGGAACAGGGGCATTGATGACTTATGTCAAATCAACACGCTTGCCGGTATCTGGATGAGACGTTTCGCTTTAAGTCTCTGTCCTTAGTAAGGCCAAAATCTGCTTCGTAAGCATAAGACTTGTCAACCAAAACCACAACATCAGCGTGTTTGATATTCGGTTCTACATGTCTTAGATACTCTTCTTCCGTGTATTCGTAATCACGTATGGCATCTTGCTCATCATAACCGCGAACGGTAACGTTTCTACGAATCGTCATGTCTCTGGCATCTTCAGGAGTTCTTGCTTTCAGGCATAGCAAATAGTTTTTGTATGGCCAAAAACGAGGGCAAATACTTATGGCCCCGACGAGGCAGATAATTGATCTGGGCTGGATCTTGATTTCCTCTGATCTTGGTTTACCAAGTTTGTGGTCGTACACAGGCATTGATATTGGCTGACCATCAAGAATCAATGTTTCCAATGACTTAGTTATTTGATCCTCATTGTAGACGCCAAGGTTTATACCGGCAACTCTATTCCTAAGTCTATACTCTCTACTTTCTTGGATCCAATTGTCCATTTCTACCACAGAACATTGCTCGTCACCCAATATGCGTTGGATCTCATCTGCCAAAGTACTCTTTCCAAGCGCTGGCCGTGAACCAGAGATACATATCACGTAGGGTTTACAAATTTCACCGTTGCGATGCAGTTTTGGAATGCAGGAGTCAATCACGGTTTGAGCAAGGTCTTTGCAGTTCATTTCATTACCCTCGGTAGCAGTTCATGCAAGTCGTTTCCAGGGTGGCTGTGGTACCTTATTAACAAGTATACCGCAATAGTCCGGCTTTTGCAAAATTTCAACCTGTGTTTTGTTGTTCTTATCGTCCAAAACGATCAAGCCCGCAGTTTTAATTTCAGACGGATTGTGTTCTTCGATGATACGTGTGGCTTCTCTTAGTGTGAAACCGCTATTAGATTCGCCGTTTACGATCAGTATCTTCTTACCCTGTAGTTCAAGTTTGCCTTGACACAATTTCAATATGACTGTTGGATTCTCTCTTCTCTCAATATGAATTCTGGGTGCAATATTCAAAACCGATGCAATTATGCCGCCTGCAATGCTCCCACCCTTGCCGATGCTGACTATCAAGTCCGGGTCATATCTTGCTATTGCTATTTGTTGTACCAGACGATCGCTGCCGTCCTCAACTTGTTTCCACGAAACGATTGCTTTTCTTCGGTTTAACTCCCGTTTGACGGCTACCAAAATTCCGTATAGAGTCCAACAGAAGCCAATGACAGCGAATATGTCTTTGATGATTTCCCAAGTCGTCAAGTTTCCCTCCTGCTACTCTGGTTCTCAGCTTTCAAACGACAAAGGCTCTTAAAGTCAACTTGCCTTATGATGACATAGGTTTCAAGTGTTGCGAAGAAAACATATCCGAAGTTGAGAGACATGGTTGCCAACAAGACATAGTACCCAAACGCGTTTTGAAAGTCAAACAAAAATGGTGAAATATATAAGTGTCTGGACTCTTCTTTCTTGGATATCCCCATTCGTAGAGTAGGTCCAAGATTCCATCTGTTGTGCAAACCATTGCCCGTTGGAAATCTATTGCCTATGTGCTTGGCCCACCAGGTAATCTCCCACGCACCAGTGAAAGGGAATTGTATTCCCCAACAATTCAACTCATCTGCAAGAAGCTCAACCCAGAGAGTCGAATGGTCGTCAACAGCGCACGCTCCACTGCTTTCTTAAAAAACCTTCAAAAATAACCATTGTCGTCAACGATCCTGATAGAGCCAACTTGATTATCTGCTTTGGTTGTCAGGCTATCGCCTTTTACGGGATACAATCCCGAATCAATTGGCCCGCACCGGATTATCTGGCGGGACGGGCCCGGGGCTGCAAATCCGGAGCGAGTTAGTTCCACAATGCAGTCACGCTTTAGTTCTTACAACCATTCTTATCGCAGGTGATTTTTTCAGACGTATTCACCCAGTGATCCGGGTTTTCTTTGGTGTCAAAGCCACATCCGGTTGTACCACCCTTGACTTCTTGGTGAGTCTCTCTAGTCGGTGTGTTGTTTTACAGCCATGTTTATATCATCCTAAATGGGTTTGAGTATGGTACGAATTATCGCATTGCTCGTGGAAGATTTGTCGCCCACGTGCTTGGCCCGCCCCGTTGGATAAAATAGAACCCACCTGGCTGGCGCTGGTGCATCCTCTATCCCACGGGGCCCGCCAGGTAATCTCCCACGCACCAGTGAAAAGGGAATTGTATTCCCCAGCAACACAGGTCATCCGCAAGATTTCAAGCCAGAGAATCGAACGATCGTCAATAGCAAAACCACGTGCCACACGGTTTATTTCTCTCGTCAAGGCCACCCGGCCGCTCTCTGAAATCGCGCCACAGGTTTAGCGTCAGGTTGATGTCTTGTTAGCTTTTTTTTTGCGTTGAGTTTGGTGCTTTAGAGATAGATACGAGCGTACTATCGTATCCAAACGTTTCGAAAGCTGCTGATCAGCATAACCTCTTCTCTGCGGATTGCGGATCTTCTTAACGCAACGAGAAAGGAATGAAGCTGGCAACAAAAATATCATCAAGTTATGTTGATCATGCATCTCTTTGACCCAGCTTCGCTCATTTTGAGTCAAAAGTTCATTTGCCGATCTGTTGACGATAACCACGAATCTGCCATAATCTTTCCCTGAATAACTTAGGACTTGTCTGTAATCATCAGGATCGATTTTTTCATAGTTTTTTATTTCGAAGATCACCTGGCGGGCCCTATAATCATCTAAGACTCTTTTCCAGAAACCTTTCTCGGCCATATTGGTGGCTACAATATCTCTTCTCTGAATTGAATCCTTATTAGCCTTTAATTCAGGATTTATCAAATCACCCGAAAAGAGTATTTTTATTGCACGAAAGACCCACCCCTCGAATTGTGTACTTCCGTTTTGTCCAATCGGAAGGTCTTGAAGCTCAGAGATAAGCTGGCCCAGCATTTGGATTCTGAGTTCACGAGTCTCTGGATTCACTCGAACCTTATAATCGTCCGTAATATCAACAAGAACGGACTGAGATACATCATCACCCTCAATTTCTAGAGCCTTCCAATAACAAGGGTGGATCATGCCGTCTGACTCAGGTTTTATTGAAGCAAGGTTTGAACGGGCTCCATCATGACAAAAAAGGAATGATGGTGTTGACTGATCACTTAGGCCAATGAAACCGACACTGTACAGTGCGTTAAACAGCTCGTTTCCAGACCCTAGAACAGCAAAATCACTGGCCAGTCTATCTGAAAATGGGTTTTGTTCGACGATGTCATCTAGAAATTCCACTAGGTCGTTGTATTTTGTCTTTGCTGGTTGTCCCTTGAACGCTTCGATGAAGAGACCAATACCGGGAAAAACATGAGAGTATTCATGAATGAGGTCGTTAAGCCTGTCATGCGCAACCTGTCTCGAAGTAGCCTCGATATCGTCCTCAATAATCTCACTCCTATTGCCTCGCCCTGCTACCACGAAAGCTTGATTCAACAGAACCAAGATATCTCGAGGTCGATAGAGTGTATATTGCAGACACGATTTGAAGCCTTCTCTTCCTTTCAGTTTTCTTTGAGCAAAACGATTCCAAACTTTGGTATTGTTTTCAACCTCAGTCAGTGAAAGGCTGATTCTAAGTCTCTCTGTAACTAAATGAAAAAGTGACTCTTCGTTCCAATGAAGCCGTAGAGTATTACCTTCTATGTGCCGTGAGAAATCTGGATCAGAGGTGGCCAGAGCTCTAAATATGTTATCTCTAATGAATAGAACGGAGTGTACTTGGCAGTCACTGTCACGCAAGTCAGCAACAGCCGACGCTAAACCGCCAAGAATTGACACAGATTCTTGTCCGGGAACCCATCCTTCGTCAAGACCATCAAATAAATAAACCACCGACAAGTTTAGAGATTTTAAACTTCCTTGAATTGCGTCCTGCAATCTCGATATTTCAACCCTTTCCGCAATTTTTTTAGGAATTTCATCCACTGATTTCGCATCTCCAGATGCACCTTCAAGGAGGTCTCTCAGTCGGTCGAATATATTGTGATTACATAACCCTCGATTGTTTGAATAGAATTTATGAATGTATTGGTGATCAGGAGATCGGCTAATCTTCCAATGCTTCCTTACATCCTCCAAGATATCTATTAATAGATTTGCTCGCCAACAAACTCTACAAATAGCGCGATTTGCTCTGTAGTCAGTTCTTAGGCGCTCCAAAGCTGAGCGAAAAGACAGTGCCGAGTATTCTTCCGGTCTTACTTTGTGGAGATAAACGTGACTGTCGTTATCGAAATGCTCTGCCACTTTGATGAATAGTGCGGTCTTGCCGGTTCCTCTTCGTCCAACGACAAAGTTGAAATCATTTGTTTGACTTAGAGCCTTGAAGTCGTGTGTTTGAACGAAGGCTGCATTAAGCATTTTGTGGTCAGATTCCGCGCGAGCAGCTCCTAAGAGATTGCCTTTGGTAACCATGATAATTTGTGCGCTTACAGTTTAATGGAGAAAGATAACACCTGTTTCAGCAACGTTGCCCAGAGCGACGAAGGAGTGGCGAGTAACGTCAGCTGGAACATTCGTTAGCACTTGTTAAATAATATTATTATGTTATTATTCTGATTTCTTAATACTCATATTCTCATGTCCACACTTTTGGCATTTTCCGTATATTGTTACAATCAGTTTTTCACCTTGTCTTTCTATTGGGAACTCAACTGCTTCATTTGACATAGTAGTTTTGAAGCAAAAACTACAGTTAAACTTGCAGTAACTCGTTGCATTGCATAAAACATCAGCAATACCTTCCAACTCAATCTCGATTTTCTCTTTTTCCTTTTCAATTTCCTTAATTCTCTGTTCATTCAACTTAAAATCACTATGAAGAGAATCAAACTCATCATTTAGTATTTTATTTTTTGATGCAAGCCTTTCAACTATTGCTGTTGGTGACATTTGTTCTGCGTCTGTGAGTTTTGTCTTCAACAATTCATTACTTGCTTTTAATATTTCAAATCGTTGCTTGAATAGCCATAGTGCAAGACCGCAAGCAAAAATCGTTAATATTGTGACAAGCGGCCAACCTGTCCATTCAGCGATTTTTGTAAGAGCTTCTAGAGTATTCATGAGCTTTTTTTTAAAACTATATTCCGTTTTTGGTGCTAACTAACGTTTACTCCGCCTAACTGAACCCGGTTCATTCCGCACAAATAAACCGGAGAACATCAAGTCCCAAGCATGTCCCCAAACGAATCGGGTGGCGTTGATTGTGGCACAGCACAAACCGCTTCAGCCACTGCCCGTAGGCCTGCTCAGTGCGTATGATGTATCCCCGTTGGATAACCATCCCACGGGGTAAATGCCGCGTACGAATCGCCGCGCGTACCTGGTGCAACAGTTTTGGCTCTTGATTTGCTTGCTTCACCGAACCCCTCCTTGCTCATGCCACCATCAAGAAGCTTCTCCCGCGGATGTCACACATGCAAAAATGGCTGAGAAACGGGAGAGTCAACGGAAACCTGCTAGAAGATAGGTGTCGGCACACCGTCTGTCAAGGGAAAAGTGGTGCAACGAGGAGATTTTTGGTGGATGGTGGATTGAAGATTGTGGATAGTGGATAGAAGGTGGATGATGGAAGGTCCGATGACGGGGCGAGGAAAAGCCGGACTCTTCCTTGCAGACTTTGACTCCTTCCCGGGGGACATTTACCCTTCCTGCGGGTGTTTTACCCCTCCCTGCGGGGTTTTGACCCTCCCTGCAGGGCCTAGGATGGCCCTGCAGGGAGGAATTGCAATGAACCGCTTATTCAGCGTTACTTGAGCTGCCGGCAGATGATCTCTTTGCGGCGGCGCGTGCTTTTCTGAAATAGTGGCTGGCATAGCCTTTCAGGCGCGCTTCATTGCGCCAAAAGACGTACTGGCCGCATTGCCGCACTT
>JAJDAF010000036.1 GCA_029261995.1 Candidatus Zhuqueibacterota bacterium | reverse complement strand
TTCGGTTTATCTTCTATAAGTTGGCCTTTGCTGTCAAAAAATTGCTTGCTCTTTCAAAAGTCTATGACAGCAACACGTTCTCTTCTTTAATGAAAAAACAATTGTGTTTGGCTCTTGTGTGAAAAATGGGGGACATCCAGTAGTATACTTGCTTGGATTCTCAGAGACATATTCATACAACCTCCCTGCCAACACGTGCTTGAGCTTCAAATGTTGCTTAAGAGACCGCTGGCAATTTTCTCCGCTATTCCGGCGCCTCTTCGACCCGGAATCGAATGCGTGTGCGGCCATTCTCCCGCGTCTCAAAACTGGCGATTCTGAATGCGCCGATTTCAGCCGTGCTGGCGACATGTTCGCCGCGGCAGGGTTGGGAATCGTATTCACCAATCCTGACGATTCTTATCGTGTCTGCTTCGGGCGGCACTTTCCACAGGTCATACTCGCCAGCGGCGGCGCGCTCAACAATCGATGCGCCAACCGGTAAATCTCTCGCGATTTGCTTGTTCACTAATTCTTCGATTTGTTCGATGTCACGCTCAGTCAATGGGCTGGCAACCGCGTAGTCACATTTGGTTTTTTTTGCGCCCAAATGGAACTCGAGATTGCGCGCCGCCTGGTAGTGTTTCCGCATTACAGCCGAAAGCAGGTGTTCGGCTGTAATGCGGGGCAGGGTGGCTGACATCTACGACTCAAACTGATTGAGTTCTTCCTCGACCTTGTCGGACAAAGCAGACCCTTTCTTCCCGGGCGTTGCCTTTTTAGCATTTGCTTGCTTCGGTTTTGGCGCTGCCGCAGTCATCTTTTTGATGGCAATCCCGACCACCAGCGCACCAAACAGAATAGCGATCGGAATCAGCCAGTACGCAGATTTCCCAAGCAGTGTGTCTTGCGACGGCGTGGCCAGAATTCTCTCACCATAGCGCGGTTGCGAAGAGAAAAAGCGCAGGATTTGGTCCTTGTCCTTTCCCTCCTTGACCAGTTGTGTGATTTCCTCGCGGACCTGCCTCGAGACTCCGGACTCGTGCTGATCGACGGTCATGTTCCAGCAGCAAGGGGAAACCAGGCTATGCTCAACATCAGCTTGCAACGCCTTTTGTTCTGTCGTGAGGTCAGCTTCCTGGTCCTCTTTGACCTCAACGCCAGAGAAACTCGTCGTCGCCAGCACCGCACAAATGGCCACAGCAACCAGCCGGGCCAGGATATTCTTCTTAATCATCTGTATCTCCAATCGGTATTTGTTGATAATTTTTTCCACGCTCCACGCTCCACGCTCCACGCTCCACCTCCACCCGCCTAATTCAAATTGGCAAGCCGCCCCCTCGCCAGATTTGCCTCCTCGGTTTCCGGGTAATCGTTGAGGATTTCTTCCAGGTAAATCTTGCCCTGTTCGACCTCATCCATGTTGATATATGAGTAGCCGATTTTGAGCATGGACGATGCTGTTTTGTCACCCGCGCGGTAGAGTTTGAGCACTTTTTCGAACTCGTCGATGGCGTTTTGGTAGCGCCCCTGGGCGTAGAAAACTTCGCCTATCCAGTACTGGGCATTGTCGATCAAGTCGGAGTTGGTGTATTGCCGTGTAAACTGCTGAAACCCCTGAAGCGCCAACTGGTAGTTGCCCCGAATCAAGTCTCGGTAGGCTGTGTTGTACAGCTCCCGTGAACGGTCAACCTCAAATGGCCGGGGGTTTGCGTTCGGCTGGGATGTGACCGTGTCCGGCGGATCTGTAGGAAAGGTCGGATCCGGTTGCGAGCTTGTAGAAGCAGGCCGGCGGTCAAACGACGAGATCCGAAAATTGGTGTCGTGCAGTTGACTCTGCGTTGCTTCCATCTGCGACAGGACTTCGTCTACGCGAGCCGCCATATCGGCCTTGTCCTGTTTGTTGGCGAATTCCAGGTCAGCGAGCTGCTTCTTGAGTTTGTCGAGTTCGCGCTGCAGTTGTGAGTTCTGTTGGCGCAGAAATTTGATCTCACGGCGAACATTGTCCATCTCGGTCTGGCGCGTGCTGATGCGCTGCCCTTGCGCGGCGGTGCAGCCGGCAAAGGCAAATGCGGCTGCGAAACACCAGAGAGTTGCCCGCGCGAGCTGTTTGCCAACAGGTTGGCACCCGGCTGTTTTAGTCATTTCCTCATCTCCTGATTGTCTTTGCTTACTGGTTCAGAATCACGAATTCCGCTCGTCTGTTTTGATCCCAGCCACTCGGAGTGTGGCGCGTGTCGATGGGCCGTTCTTTGCCGTAACTGATCACGGATAGAGAGATGGGTGCGACTCCGAAGTTAACGAGATAGTCACGTACCGCCATGGCCCGCCGTTCGCCAAGCGCGAGATTGTATTCGACCGTGCCGCGTTCATCACAATGGCCTTCGATGCGAACGTCGATCTCCGGGTACTCCTGCAATATTCGGGCGTTCTGCGAGAGAATTGCGCGTGTCGCGGCTGACAGCGTCGATTTGTCAAACTCGAAGTTGACTGTCTGTAGAATCAAATCGGGTTTAGGCGCAACATCAACGAACTCATCCACAGCAACCTTCTCTTCTACTGGTTGGATGGGCTCCTGCTCTGTAATCACAGGTTGCGGGAATGGGTCAGGTTCGTACTTCACGGTTTCCTTTGGACCGCCGCAGGCGACAAGGCCCACCAGCACAAACATGAGAGGCAGATTCTGCAGCAACCGCCGTTTTTGTGTCATGGTTTGTATCTCCTTTCGTTTGGTTCGTGTGCGCTGGTCATGCGATTCACAGACGCACGCAGAAAACACCTAGCGCTGGCGCGGCGACCATGCCGGCAGATAAACACCACCGCCCGAAGTCAATTTTTTCTGGTCGCTGCCATCCCAAAACATAGAATAAAGCTCGCGCCGGCCACTGCGGTTTGAGCTGAAAATCAGAGAGAAACCATTGGCTGACCAGCACGGGTCTTCGTTGGCGTTGCTGCTGTCCGTCAGCCGCATGTTTTTTTCTCCGGTCACATCGATTGTGTAGATGTCGAAGCCGCTGGCCGTACGCGAAACGTAAGCTATCTTATCACCGCGCGGTGACCAGTTTGGCGAGTCGTTGTAGCTGCCGGCGTAAGTCAGGCGGCGCACATTGAGGCCGTCCGTGTCCATGATGTAAACTTGCGGCGAGCCGGTCCGGTCTGAGGTGAATACGATTTCACGATTCGAAGGGGACCAGCTCGGAGACGAATCAATCGCCCGGTTGTAAGTCAGGCGCCGAAACTTCTTTCGCTCAACATCCATAATGTAGAGTTCCGCGTTGCCATCTTTTGAGAGCGTCAGTGCCAGCCGTTTGCCGTCTGGTGACCAGGCCGGCGCGGAGTTGAGTCCCTTTCCGTCCGAGAGTCGGTACTGCGTGCTGTTGCGCAAGTTGAGGAGGTAGAGATTGGGGTTTTCATCTTTAAAAGAAGTGAACGCGAGCTTCTCTCCATCCGGTGACCAGGCAGGCGAAAGGTTGATGCTTTTGTCATTGGTGAGCGTGCGTGCGTTCTTGCCATCGTAGTCCATGACCCCGATTTCTTTGTGGCCATTGCGGCCTTCCTTGACAAACGCCACGCGTGTGCTGGCAATGCCTTCTTCTCCGGTCAGGCTGTAGACGATGTCATCGGCGATTTTGTGCACTGCCCGGCGTGCATTATTCTCCTGCTCGAAGTACTCGGATTTGATGATGGTGCGGCCCGAAGCAGCGTCTACCAGGTCTGGTTGAATGGCGAGTCTACCGTCCTGTATCCTGAACTTGCCTGCGATCCAGGCAAGTGGCCCGCCGCTACGGCCATTTTGTCCGCCGCCTGTTCGCGGCTCGGGTGTCCCAAACTTGACATTCACTTTGAAGTAGCCGGACATCCACAAATCATTGCTGAGCACCTCAGTGATGGTGGCAGCCATGACGTCCTGTCCAGCGCCCCGGTTCTGGCCTTCGAAAGGGTAGAGATCGACTTCCATGCGCTGAAATGTCTTTTCGTAGATTCTCAGATAGACGTCGGTTTGTGCGTGCGCAAGCGTGTCTGGCAGTAGGTTGAAAAGCAAGATCGAAAGCAGAAGCGCACAAAATCCAGATCTGATGTTCATATTCGCGTGATGTCCCCTCGTGAGTCAGCCCTTGTCGGCAACTCAGGTTGCATGAATCATTCTAGTATTTGGTCAGCGGTGTCACCGGCCCTGCTCGAACTCGAACTGCACTCCGAGCGAAGGCCGTGGAAAATCAAATGGCAGCGGCGGCAGCGGATTTGCCAGCGTCACCGCACGCAAACAGGCCTGATCAAACAGGTAATCGCCGGACCTTGACACGATCGAGATCTTGGTCAACTGACCGTTTCGACGAATCCGAAAAGCGACGACAGCTTTCCTGGAGGCCGCGGTCCTGCTGGCGTTGAAGGGCGGCTCCCAGTTCGACTGAATCCGGCCCCGCAGAAGCGCAAGGTAGTAGGAAAACGGAAACTCGGGCACATCCAGCTTGAGCTTGTCATTGCTGGCGCTGGACTTGCCCTTGTCCGATTTTTCCGGTTTTTCAATCTGCTTTACCGGCTGTTCTTCGGGTTCATCTTCTACTGGCTTTGGCTTCTCTACTGTAACGCCTTCAAGTTTCTTTGGTTGCGGTTTGGCAACTTGACGCCGTGGGGCGACCTCCTGCACTTCCGGCGCCTTGAAAGCCACCGGCTTGATGTCAAGCAATTCGACCGGGATGACCGTCGGATAGCCCTCGACTTTTCGCGGTCCGCTGCTTGCATAGAAAATGCCTGCGAAAACCAGAAGATGCAGGGCGGCTGAGAAGAAAAAGCGGACAATTGTCCAAAGCAGGTCGTTGTGCATCAGCGCTGCCTTGGTTTCAGCACCAGGCCGAGCTTGCCAATCCCCAGCTCCTTTATGATATCCATCACTTCGATAACGTGGCCATAAAAAACCTCTTTGTCGCCCTGCAGCAGAATGGGTTTGAGCCGGTTTGAAGCCAGCCGTTTGGCCAGGCGGTCACGCAAGACCGCAAGAGTGATTTTCTCCTTCTGCCAGAAGATCTCACCGTTTTTGTCAACCGTTAAGACGATGGATTTGCCAGGGTCGATCTCCTTCGCTTGTGTCTGCGGCAGATCGACTTTCATGCCTGAGCGCAACAACGGCGCCGTGATCATGAAGACGATCAGCAAAACAAGCGTCACGTCCACAAGGGAAGTAACGTTGATTTCGGAAAGATTGGTGTACTTAGCGGACTTCATGGCCTTCCTTTCTGGTGAAGGCTTGAATTAGGTTGGAGTAGAAGATTTCCAACTCAGCGCTTATCCGCTTCAGCTTATTAACGAAATAATTGTATGCCATAACCGCCGGAATTGCTGCTGCCAGGCCGGCGGCAGTTGTGATGAGCGCTTCGGCAATGCCCGGCGCCACCACGCTCAGGTCCGCTGAACCCGTGAAGCCGATGGCCAGGAACGCACTCATCACGCCCCAGACCGTACCGAACAAACCAAAGAACGGACTGACACTGCCGGTGGTGGCCAGAAAAACCAGGCTTTTTTCGAGACGTAGAACTTCCCGGCTGGCCACCGAATCGAACAGCCTCACCAGATCATCGGAGGATTGGTTTGGCTTGGTTTTCTGTTCCCTCAGCATGTCGATGCTGCCGCCCATCTGCGAGCCACCGGGGGTGCCGTCGTTGCGGTTGAAATGCCAGTAGGCCTCCTTAAAAACTTCCGCAAAGGGGTTGCGAGCCAATTGCCGGCTAGCCTGCAGGATTTCACGAACGCCTTTACGTTCGTTAAACAACCGAAGAAAACGGTCCGACTCCCGGCGCACACGCCAGAAGGTCCAGTACTTGCCAAGAATGATGGCCCATGAAATGGTCGAAAACAGCAGAAGGATGAGAAGCACGATCTTGGCCACGATACCGGCGTTCACCAACAGGTCGAAAATATTTGGCGTTTGAAAAGGCTGGGCAGTGGGTTGCTGTATCAGGCTGAAAAGAAAAACCATGTAGAATTACTCCGTTTGAAAGCAGATTCAATGTCTGCCCGAAGGTACGCTGCCGGTTAGAAACTATTGAGTTTCTGTTGCAAGATGTCATTCCCGAGTGTTTTTATCGGGAATCCATTGCCTGTCACAGGGAATTGCCCGATAGAGCATGCGAGAATGATATCGAGAATCGGCAGCCCTTTGCATTCTGCCACAGAAACTAGTTGAGTTAAACAGTCAAAAAGAGTTGAGGTTCCGAGCACCGTGCACTCTTGCAGTCCGCAATTCCTGCGTCGGCTCAATATATTTTTGTGCCACGCAAAATGCAAGGGGAATGTGGCAGCGCGACGTAAGTGTCACTACAAAAGTACTGACCGGCTGGCGAGTTGACAGGTCGCAGTGTGGGTTTGTACGCTCCTTATTTCAGGATGGCGGAGTTTTGCTCGCGCCGCCCCTGGACAAGCTCGGCAACGGGTACTGCATCCACCAGGCGAACCTCCGGATAGATCTCGTTCAGATGGTCGAAAGCCTGCCGCCACTTTCTTTTTCTGATTCGTTCGCGGATTCCTCGCTTGCCAAGAATCTGCGTGTAGACGAGATCCGTCAGATCTTTTGCGGCTTCCGAAGTTGGACTGTGCAGCACGAAGGGCCGGAATTCCTTCACTGCCTTTTCGACTGCCGGGTCGTGGGCTACCTGGCCCAGCACATCGACTCTGACCGACAGCAACTCGGCTGCCGCAAGCTCGATGGAGATGGCTTCGTCGAGATCGGCCTTGCTTTGGGCTTTGTTGAGAATCAGTCGCGGGATCAATGAGTTGACTGCTGATTGAAAGCGCCGATCAGCATCGTGGCTGGCGTCACTGAGCTTCTCTCTTATTTGCGCCATGGTGCGCACGATTCGGCCAGGCTGATTGGCTTCCTGGTCATTCAAAATATCGAGAGCAGACGGGTCATCCTTGAAGGTGCGTTTGAGGCGCCGAAGCAGGGCCATACGGATGAAGCCGAATGCACCGTGCACGGCTGCGAGGTCCGGGTTCATTACCAGAAGCTTTTCGTCGGCCAAGAGATAGAAATCAAGAACGTTGAAGTCGCCGCCGCCGCCCAGATCCATGAGGATGAAGTCAGCGTTCAGTTTCTTCAGCCCGCGGATGAATTTCTGCTTCTGGGCGTACTTCAGGTTGGCAAGCTTGAGAGAGCCGCATGAGCCGCTGAGCAGCCGAAGATTCGTGATGGGGGTTTCGACGGTGAAATCGGACAGGGGCGCGCCTTTGGTCCCAAAGTAATCATCAAAACTGGTCTCTGGCTGCAGAATGCCCATCACCGTGTGTAAGTTCGCGCCTCCGAAATCGCAATCGACGACAATGACTTTGTGGCCCATCGAAGCCAGGGCAACTCCCGTGGATGCCGTGATCACGGTCTTGCCGACACCGCCTTTGCCACTGGCAACCGCATAAAGCCGTGCCTGTTGCACCGGAGCCTTGCCGCTGAGGTCAAACAATTCAGCGATTTCTACCAGAGTGGCGGCGCGCGCCCAGTCACCGCTGCGCTCATTCCATACCAGGTCCTGCAGGGTAAAAGTGCCCTGATGGATCAACCACCGGAGTTTGGACTCGGTCAGTGGTCCAACAGTATTGTCTTCAATTTTTATGAGGATATCTTTCATGCGCGGCTCGCATCTTAACTGCCAGTTCAATGTGATCTAAATCGGCCCGGCGGGCAATTTCTTCAGCGCGGCGGCCTCCCTGCCGTAGTGTGACTGCTGTTAAGATGAGCCCGGCAGGCTCATTTGAACAGGGCAAGCAGTTCGTCGAGCAGCAGATATCCGAAGAGCAGGAGCGAGAATATCAACAGAAGATTCGTCGTCCGACTGTTGCGAAAGCGTTCGCCAACCCAGTCGAGACGTGAATTCATATAAAGCAGAGTGCCGGCCAGAAACGGCATGAACAGAGCGCCAGATATCGAGTAGGCTACAATGAGACCCACAGGCCGACCGGTGAGAAGAAGCGCCAGGGGTGGCACGGCCAACCAAAACAAATACCCGCGATACCACCGTGATTTTGTGCTGACGATATCGCTGTGGGCATCGTAGGGCAGACGCTTTACCAGGGCGACAAAGTCGCAAAAAAGATAGGGCACACCCTGCCACACGCCCAGCATTGATGTGGAAACCGCCCCCCAGAAACCGATGACGAAGGCCCAGTAGCCAAAGCGTCCCATCACTTCACCGAGCATGGTTGCCATCTCTAGAACGCCTTTGCTGCCCGAGACCGACACCCCGGCTGGCTTGAGGGTCGTCGCGGCAAGGACCATGATCGCAACACCGAACACGCCGGTGAGAGCATAGGAGACACCGAGGTCAAACTGGACCGCGGATTTGCGCTCAACCCCGCGCCAGTTGCGTTCACGAATCCAGTAGCCGTACGCCAGCATGGTCAGGCTGCCACCGACGCCACCAATCACGCCCAGAATGAACTTGGCGCTTCCCGCTGGCACCGCGGCCTGGGTCAGGCTCTGCAGCAGGATCTGGATTGGCGGCTCCACAAACAGAGCGCACCCCAGAATCGTCAAGAACATGAAGCCGATGAACCACTTCATCATTCGCTCGAACTGGCGGTAGCTGCCAAACAGCACCAGGGCGGCCGCCAGCAGGGAGTGCAGAACTCCCCAGACTTCGACGGAAAGGGCAGGTATGATGGCGTGCGCGGCCAGTCCGCAGGCCGACGCGAGCGCAGCCGCAACAATCACCGACCACAACACCAGATAGACGCCAAAATAGATTTGTACCCACGGACCAAGCCGTCTGACCCAGCCCTCCAGCAGCGTTGTGCCGGTGGCAAGCTGCCAGCGTGCAAGGCCTTCGTTCATGACATATTTCAGCAGCGCACCAACGGCGGCGGCCCAGATGATGGCATAGCCGTAGCGAGCGCCGGAAACAGCGGCAGCCACCATGTCGCCAGCTCCTATCCCCGTAGCCGCAATGGCAATGCCTGGCCCGAGCGTGGACAGATAATATCTGAGTTTGGATTGTTGAGACTGCACGAGGAGTTCTTCCCGTCGCTGTGTTTTCGGATTCGGGAGTTCTAGTCTAGGAATTCTCTCCGCCCGGCGCCCTAGATTCACCCTCGGTTCTGTATGACTCCATATCAGCGGATTCATCTTGTTGTTTGCGCCTGCCGGTGAAATTGAGCACAACGATCAATCCCATTCCCACCATGATCACGACGTCAGCCCAATTGAAAATTCCGGTCCTCAGCCTTCCGATTCCCATGTTCATGAAATCGATGACTCTGCCGTCGTTGACGATGCGGTCGAGAAGGTTGCTGGCGCCGCCACCCAGGATAAGGGAGAGCGCAAAAATGTGGCTGCGGTCCAACTCGCGACTGTAGACAATATAGAAAAGCAGGGCGATGAGCAGACCGCCACTGATAATGGTAAACAGCCAGGTTCGTATATATTTGGGCAGGCGGGATCCGAGACTGAGAAATGCCCCGGAGTTTTCAGCGTACTGCAGACGGAAGGTTTCCCAGAGATAGGTCTGTACCGGCGCCGACTGCAGCGAGTTTTTGGCGATGCGTTTGCTGATTTGGTCGCATCCCATGCAGCTCACCAGAATAATCAGAATGATGTAGATTTTTTTTGCTTTCGGCATGAAATGTCCTTGGTTTGGTCGCCTCCCGCAAGGGAGACCAGGCAATATTCTAATCAGTTTCGTCGGCGAGCGTCGCTATCAGCTCTGCATCCATTTTCATCGACTCGCCGCTTCCGCCACGGATGCAGGAGATGATCTCCGCCATCACGCTCACCGCGATTTCCTCCGGAGTCAGCGCCCCGATGTCGAGACCCACCGGCGCGTGTATCTCATGAATGCGAGCCGCTGCAACGCCGTGTTTCAATAATGATTTGAAGATGAGAACGTTCTTGCGTTTGCTGCCCAGCAATCCGATGTAGCGAGCTTCGGTTTCCACGGCAGCCAGCGTCGCCATGTCGTCGAGTTTGTGCCCCCGTGTGGCTATCAGAATGAATGAATTGCGGTGTACGTCGCGCTGTTGCAAAGCCTTGTCAAATTCCGCGACCATGATTTCAGACGCTTCCGGGAACCGCTTCTTGTTCGCGAATTCCGGCCTGTCATCGATGATGACGACCTGAAAGCCGAGGGCTGGAGCGAGACTGCAGACCGCTTTGCCAACGTGGCCGGCTCCAAGCACAATCAGCGTTGGCGGCGCCGTAAATCCCTCAACGTAGATTTCCGCCCCGGCTTCCGTTTCGATGAGCCTGTCCTCTCCGTTCGGAGCAAGCTGGCGGCCCACTTTCGCAAGTTCTTCATCGAGCCCGGGTGACCCAAGTGTACCCTGCAACCTGCCGTCATCCTGAATGAGAATTTTTTTGCCGGTTTGAAGCAGGTCGTTCCCCTTGACAACTGTCGCCAGCGCCACCGGTGGGCCTCCTCCGCGGGCATGCTCGATCTCTGAAATCGAGCTGTGATCGGCTGCCTGGCCCCTGAAAGGTTCGAGCCAAAAATGCATGGTTCCGCCGCAAACCAGTCCATCCTTTTCAGCCAGGTCCGCGGTCAGGGTGTAGACGCGGAGTTGCGGTCCCGAGCCGTCACGCAAGATTTCTTTTGCGTACCACCACATGTCACCTTCGACGCAACCGCCGCCGAGAGTGCCAAGGCTGGAACCATCCTCGCGAATCAATAGCTTGGCTCCGGATTTCTGCGGGGTCATCCCTCTGGTTTTGACCACGGTTGCGACCACGTGAGGCACGCCTTCTCGCAGCAGTCGAGTTGACTCTAAGATGATATCACGCATGTCTCATCTCTTCTGACCTTGAGAATTGGACCGACTTCGGGTCTTTTCGTCCAGCAAGGATGCTGATAGCTGCACGCTCACTCGGTCGATCCTTTTTCGTGGCCTGACCGCCGGTCTGGTCAGTCTTCAAAAAACTCGACCGAGAGAATCTTGAACGTCTTGGTTCCGCGAGGCAGTTGAACCTGCACTTCATCATCTTGCTGGTGATTGATGAGCGCGCGCGCTACGGGTGATTGATAGCTGATGATGCCTTTGTCTATGTCGGTTTCACCATCACCGAGAATTGTGTAGTTTTCTTCTTGCCCTGAAGCAACGTCTTTGACTTTTACTTTTTTGCCGAGGGTGATGGTGTCCGCCGGCAGGTCTTCCCTACGGATCACTTGGGCGTTCATGAAGCGTTCCTGCATCTGCCCAAGCTTCGCCATGTAATTGGCCTGCTTTTCTTTGGCAGCTTCGTATTCCGCATTTTCACGCAGATCCCCGTGCTCGCGTGCGGCGCCGATTTCACGCGCGATGTCTTGCTTTATGAATTTTTCAAGCTCATCGATTTCGGCCCTGAGTTTTTCATACCCTTTTTCAGTGAAGTAGTAGCTTTTCATGCAATAACTCCTTAAATGCTTGTAACGTCCTTTTATTTACCATTTAACCGGTGAACTTCGCACACAATTGCAAGAAAATCCCAACCTGTCAAATACTACAAAAGTTCCATATTTGGCAAATTGGGATCTGGCGGTTATTCACGCCGGCGCAGGATGTCGCCGTTCTCCAAGGGTTGACAAAATATACAAATATTTGCCATTCATTTCAAGCATATGATAAAGTTGGAAAAAAAATTCACATCCGCCTTTTCGAGCAAGCTGCTGGCGTGGTACGCTGTCAACAAGCGGGACTTGCCTTGGCGTCGCGTAGAAAATCCATACAAAACATGGATTTCGGAGGTCATGCTACAGCAAACTCAAGTCGGTACGGTCATTCCTTACTACAACCGATTCGTGAAAGAGTTTCCCGATTTGCGCGCTTTGGCTGAGGCAGCGCTGGCAGACATCCTGAAAGCCTGGGAGGGCTTGGGATACTACGCCCGCGCCCGCAACTTACAAAGGGCGGCGCGTGTTCTCGTGAACGAGCAAGGCGGGGTCTTGCCAAACACGCACGAAGCTCTGCTGAAAATTCCAGGCATCGGGCCTTACACGGCGGCGGCCGTGGCCAGCATCGCTTACAACGAGAATTACCCGGTCGTGGATGGCAATGTCATCCGGGTGCTTGCCCGGGTGATGAAGATTCTGACGCCGCCAAGTCAGAAAACCGCCAAGTCAGGCATTGTAAACGCTGCAACGGAACTCTTGCCGGCGGGCCAGGCCGGTGATTTCAATCAAGCGATGATGGAGCTTGGCGCGACGGTTTGCACGCCAAAGAAACCGAATTGCTCGGAGTGTCCGGTTGCGTCTTTCTGTCAGGCTCATCAAACGATGCGGGACCCTTCGGTGTTGCCTGCCAAAATCCCACCCAGAAAGCGGCCACATTATGACATCGCTGTTGGAATCGTCTGGAATGACGATAGACTTTTGATGGTGCGGCGCCCGACAAGCGGGATGCTGGGTGGTCTTTGGGAATTCCCCGGCGGTAAGCAGGAGAAGAACGAGAGTCTGGAGCGGTGCCTGGAACGGGAAATTCAAGATGAGATGCAGGTGGAGGTCGATGTGCTCGCACATTTCCGGACCGTGCCACATGCGTATACCCATTTCAAAATTACGCTGCACGCGTTTCAGTGCAGGTATCTGGCGGGACAGCCATCGCCGAAAACTGCTGCTGACTGGGATTGGCTGGAACCGGAGCAAGTCACCGCACTCGCTTTGCCAAAATCAAATAAGAAAATTCTTGAGGCGCTCATGGAGAATCGCAGATGACCGCCACAATCCGACCTCAGGAACAGGATGTGGCCGATGACAAGCCAGCCATTGATGAGCCGTGGCAAGTCATCCTGTTTAACGACGAAGTGCATTCTTTCGACGAGGTTATTATTCAGGTGCAGAAGGCGACTTCCTGCCCTCTGGATGAAGCAAAACGCGTGACTTTCGAAGCCCACATGAAAGGGAAAGCCGTCGTGTTTCGCGGCGAATTCTCCAAGTGTCACGCCGTTGCCGGAGTTCTCCGGCAGATTGAACTTATTGTTGAAATCAGAGGATAGCAGGAGCAGTGGACTGCAATTTCAATCCGCATATCCTCCAATTTCATTCTGATGGTGGGGGCAGAACAATTCGGCTTGTGTTTAGACTACGGGTTTGCTATATTCGCCGTTGTTAAAAATGAGAAAAAGACTCCCGGCTTTTTTCAACAATCGGAAAAGCAACTTTGTGGGGCAATCCGCTGGCGGGTTAAGGTTTTATTATGGTCCAAATAATCATAGACTTAGCGTGTTTTCAAAAATTTGTTGACTTTAAGAATTGTGGCACTAGATTTGTTGCGGCACATCAACCTTGATTCTTGACGCCAATTTCGTGGGGTCAACAGAAGCGAAATCAACTACTTCACGATAACAGCACACTTCAGACCAAGCAACAGGAGGACAAATTGAAAATTGGGATCCCAAAAGAAATAATGGAAGGCGAAACGCGCGTCGCCATTATCCCTTCCATGGTTTCCATCCTGACCAAAGATGAGCACGAAGTTTTTGTGGAAGCCGGCGCTGGCGACAAGGCGACTTTCCCGGATTCCGAGTATGAGGCAGCTGGAGCAAAGATCGTTGCAGGCGCGGAAGAGTTGTACGGTAGCGTCGATGCAGTGATCAAGTTTCAGGCACCCCAACAAAACACTGCGCTGAATAAACACGAAATTGAGATGCTAAAAGAGGGCGCAACTCTGGTCGGCTCTTTTCCACCCGCGACTCATGCCCAGCTTTTGCCGATGCTGCTTCAGCGCAAGATCACCGGCGTCGCCATGGAATACTTGCCGCGTATCACGAAAGCGCAATCGATGGACATTCTCAGTTCGATGTCGACCGTTGCAGGTTACAAGGCCGTGCTGGTGGCCGCTGACCATCTCGGAAAATTCTTTCCGCTACTGATGACGGCGGCTGGCACTATTCCTCCTGCGTCCGTATTTATTCTCGGGGCTGGTGTTGCCGGTCTGCAGGCGATTGCAACCGCAAAGCGGCTGGGAGCCAAGGTTGAGGCCTTCGATCCGCGTCCGGTGGTGAAAGAACAAATTGAAAGCCTCGGCGCACAGTTTGTCGAGATGGAGATGCCGGAAGATGTCGAAACTGCCGGCGGCTACGCGAAAGAAATGTCGGATGAATTCCTGAAGAAAGAACAGGAAGCAATCGCCTCGCGTTTGCCCAAAGTCGATGCACTGATCTCGACAGCACAAATTTTTGGCAAGCAGTCACCGCTTCTCGTAACTGAAGAAATGGTGAAACTCATGCGCCCCGGCTCTGTCATCGTAGATTTGGCTGCGGCTGAGGGCGGTAACTGTGAGCTTTCCAAGCCAAACGAGGTTGTCGTAAAACATGGCGTTACCATTTTCGGCGCTGTGAATCTGGCGAGCACAGTGCCGATTCACGCCAGCCAAATGCACTCCAAGAACGTCATTACCCTGTTCAAACATCTTTTCGCTGAAGGTGAGCTGGATTTTGAAGACGAGATTACCCGCAACGGCTGCCTGACTCACAACGGCGAAATTGTAAATGAGATGGTGAAAAAGAATTTTAACGGCTAGCGCCGGGATCTAAACCGTGAGGATAACAATATGACTGACGTCATTCTGATTTCCGTTTATATCTTCGTACTGGCCGTTTTTATTGGCTTTGAGGTCATCACGAAGGTACCCCCGCTTTTGCACACACCTTTGATGTCGGGGTCAAATGCTGTTTCGGGCATCACCGTAGTCGGGGCCCTTTTGAGTACCGGCGCCGGCCATTCTCAACTCGCGACCGTTTTGGGCGTTCTGGCCGTCATTTTCGCAACCATCAATGTGGTCGGAGGATTCATGGTGACAGACCGCATGCTGGAAATGTTCAAAGATAAAGATTCTAAATAGGAGGAGTAACAGCTATCATGCCGACGATTACAAATCTGGTTTATCTCATCTCTGCTGTTCTCTTCATTCTTGGTCTGAAGAAACTCAGCTCTCCAAAAACCGCTCGCAAAGGTAATCAACTGGCGATGGCAGCCATGCTGGTGGCCGTCGTGATTACTTTGCTCGATCAGAAGATCATCGATTTCACCTATATCATAGTAGGCCTGGTCGTCGGTTCGGCCATCGGCGCTGTTATGGCCAAGAAGGTGCAATTGACCGGGATGCCGCAGTTGGTGGCGTTTTTTAATGGGCTCGGCGGTGGCGCATCAACGCTCGTCGCGAGTTCGGAATTCTATCAGATGACCGGAAATGCGGAAGTCAATGTCATCGCCACCATCGGGTTGAGCGTCCTGATTGGCACTGTGACGTTCACTGGCAGTTTGATTGCGTTCGCCAAGCTGCAAGGCATCATGAAAGGTGCGCCAATCACATTCCGCGGACAGCAAGTCTTGAATGCCCTGCTTGTTTTGGGTGCTATTGCTCTGGGCGCAATGTTGTGCATGGACTTCAGCAACACCAACCTGCTGCTTGGCATTTTTGTGGTGGCCGCTGTGCTGGGCGTGACTTCGGTCATTCCCATCGGTGGCGCAGATATGCCCGTTGTGATTTCCCTGTTGAACTCTTACTCTGGTCTAGCTGCTGCAGCGACCGGTTTCGTCATCTCAAACAACGTTCTTATCATCGGTGGCGCTTTGGTTGGCGCATCGGGTATCATCCTGACGCAGATTATGTGTGTGGCCATGAATCGCTCGCTGGGCAATGTTTTGTTTGCCGCGGTTGGAAGTGACGGCGGTTCGGCTGATGGCGGTTCTGGCGAGCAGAGGTCGGTCACGCGCTACACCGCCCAAGACGCTGTCGTGATGTTCGACAACGCGCAATCTGTCGTCATTGTGCCCGGCTACGGACTCGCTGTGGCGCAGGCCCAACACGTCCTGCAGGAAACCGCGCAGATTCTCATGGACCGCGGCCTCAAGGTCCGCTATGCCATTCACCCGGTTGCCGGACGTATGCCAGGTCACATGAACGTGCTGCTTGCTGAAGCCAATGTGCCCTATGATCTGCTGCTCGAAATGGACGCCATCAACGATGATTTTCAGAATACCGACGTGGTCCTGGTAATCGGGGCAAACGATGTTATCAATCCTGCGGCACGCTCCAAAAAGGGCAGCGCGCTCTATGGCATGCCGATTCTGAATGTCGATCAGGCTCGCACCGTGATGATCGTCAAGCGCAGTCTTTCCGTTGGATTCGCCGGCGAAGACAATGAACTGTTCTACGACGACAAGACCATGATGCTGTTTGGAGATGCGAAGAAGATGGTGACGGAGATCGTTCAGGTCTTGAAGGGGTAAGTTGCTGCCATCAGCCCGCGTTAAGGGCTTGGCCGGTTCGAAAAGGTGTCACTTCTTTGCCGCGCAAGGTTGCTTGCGCGGCATTTTTTTTGTGGTGAGAAGGCAAATCGCCACCGTCAACTCAACACCTGCTCCGCCTTCTTGTCATCTGTTGTCAGCAACACGATCAAGCTTCGGCTGCCTGCCGCCGTCGCAAATGTCTGAACGATGTTGATGTTGTTTTCGGTGAGTTGCGTGGCGATTTTAGCCAGCATGCCAGGCTCATTATCGCGCTCGACCGTCAGAACAGTGTTTTCGCCAAATCGGTAGCCAAGTTTTTGCAGGGTCTCCTTGGCCTTTTCCAGGTTGTCGGGGATCAGGCCGACAATCCCCCAGTCGATATCTTCCACCGTGTACATGGCGCGTACGTTAACACCATCCTTGGCAAGCCCGGTGCAGAGTTCGCTCAGGCTGCCAACCTTGTTCTTTACAAAAATGGAGATTTGTTTTTCCAGCGGCATGATGACCTCCCTTGGTTGAGAAGTGGTGATTTGATGCCGTGAAGGGCCGTTTTGAGTGGACAGTTGCTGGTTCAGAAGCTGAAAGGCATGACCTGAAAGCTCATCCTGTCCCTCAAGTGTCGAAACAACAAGACTGCAATCAATTTAGCGATAGGCTGGACCTTAGTCAAGCCGATTCCTCGCAGGACTGCTTTTTTCTTCTTTCTTTTCTTCTTATATTTGCTGCATGCACGACACCATCGAAATCCGTGGCGCGCGGGTTCATAATCTCAAGAACATCGATGTTGACCTGCCGCGCAATAAGCTCATCGTGATTACCGGCGTCTCTGGTTCCGGGAAATCGAGTCTGGCATTCGATACGCTGTTCGCGGAGGGCCAGCGGCGGTTCGTGGAGTCGCTGTCGGCGTACGCGCGTCAGTTTCTCGAACGAATGGACCGGCCGGACGTCGATGAAATTCGTGGCATTTCTCCCGCGGTCGCAATAGAGCAGAAAAATCCCACAAAAAATTCCCGTTCGACGGTCGCCACGGCCACGGAGATTCATGACTATTTACGCCTGCTTTTCGCCCGCGTGGGACGCACCATTTGCCCAAACTGTGACATCGAGGTCAGACAAGATCAGGTCGAGGACGCCGTCGATGAACTGCTGGCGCTGCCCGACCAAACCAAAATTCAGATTGGATTTCCGCTGCCGGGCAAATTCAAAGACGAAAAGTTGCTGGCGCTCAGCGACCTGAAATCCAGAGGCTTTTATCGGCTCCTTGTTGGTGGCAAGCTTCTCGATGTCGCTGACCTGAGGCCGCGCACGCTACAAGGCAAGCAGGAGATTCTGGTGCTGGTAGACCGCCTCAAAGTGGCATCGAAGGACAGAGACCGGCTCTCCGATTCACTAGATCAGGCTTTTCAGAATGGCGCCGGTAGCGCAGTGATTCTGGTTGAGGAAAGAGAGCCGCTGCGCTTTTCGCAGGCCTTTGATTGCTCTCGGTGCGGTACGAAATTTATTGACCCGCAGCCACGCCTGTTTTCCTTCAACAATCCGTTTGGCGCCTGCCCCACCTGCAACGGTTTTGGTGAAATCGTCGAACTCGACCTGGAGCTGGTGGTGCCGGACAAAACAAAGTCGCTGAGCCAGGGGGCGGTCGTGCCGTGGAACACACCGAAACGCCGCGGCTTGTTTTCCCGCATGCTCGAAACCGCGCAAAAGCACGGCATCAACGTCAACACGCCCTGGCAGGAGTTGCCGCCTGAACATCAAGCAATCATCATCGATGGCGACTGGCCATTTCCAGGCATCAGGGGATTCTTCAAGCGGTTGGAGCGGAAGAAATACAAGCTCGGCATCCGGGTGCTGCTGAGCCGCTACCGTGGCTATGTCGCCTGCCCCGACTGCAAAATGTCACGATTGCGACCTGAGGCGCTCAATGTACGCGTCGACGGAAAACACATCGGCGAGATTAGCGCCCTGCCCATTCACGCGGCGCAGGAGTTCTTCTCTTCGCTGCAATTGACTGAGCATGAAGAGCAGGTGGCGCATCAGATCATGCAGGAATTGCGCAGTCGTCTTCGCTATCTGCTCGAGGTTGGACTTGGCTATCTTACCTTGAACCGCCGTACCCAGACGCTTTCCGGCGGTGAGTACCAGCGCATCAATCTGGCGACCTCCGTTGGATTCAAGCTGGTCGGCTCGCTCTACGTCCTGGATGAGCCTTCCATCGGACTGCACCCTCGCGATAACCAGCGCCTGATCAAGATATTACTTGCGCTTCGAGATTTGGGCAACACCGTGGTGGTTGTCGAACACGACCGCGAGATGATGCAAATCAGCGATCATTTGGTTGACATGGGACCAGGGGCTGGCGAGCGGGGTGGTGAAGTTGTGTGGCAGGGCGCTTTCCGTGAGTGCCTGGCAAATGGCGTGGGGACGCTAACGACGCAGTACTTGAAAGGAGAATTGGAGATTCCAACGCCTGCCATCCGTAATCGTGGCAGCGGGCATACCGTACGCATCGTAAATGCCTTCGAAAACAATCTGAAGCACCTTTCGGTGGACATCCCCCTCGGCGCTTTCGTGGTGGTTACCGGCGTTTCCGGTTCGGGCAAAAGCACGCTGGTGCACGATGTGCTGCATGCCGGGCTGGCGCGGCATTTTGGCTCGACCGTAGGCCACATCGGCAAGCACGAGCGCATCGACGGCGCCATCCACCTTGATGGCTGTGTGATGGTGGACCAGTCGCCCATTGGCCGAACGCCGCGCTCGAATCCCGTGACTTACACCAAAGCTTTTGACGGCATCCGGCAACTGTTTGCGCAGACGCTACGGGCCAAGGCCCGGGGATTCAAACCCGGCACGTTTTCTTTCAACACGGAAGGTGGGCGCTGCGAACGTTGCGAGGGAGCTGGGGTCGAGAAGATCGAGATGCAGTTTCTCGCCGATCTTTATCTAACTTGCGAAGAGTGCAATGGCAGCCGCTACCGCCGCGATGTTTTGGATGTGCGCTACAAAGGCAAGAACATCGCCGAGGTGCTGCGGATGACGGTGGCGGAAGCGATTGCCTTTTTTGAGCGTCTGCCTCGGGTGGCCAACAAGCTACGGGTGCTGGACGAGGTCGGACTCGGCTATTTGCGGTTGGGACAGCCGGCCACGACACTCTCCGGCGGAGAAGCGCAACGGGTCAAGCTGGCCGCGCATCTTGGCGAGAAATCCGGCAAACGCCAGCTCTTTTTGCTCGACGAGCCGACCACGGGCCTGCATTTTGATGACATCGCAAAACTTTTGGCCTGTTTCCGGCGGCTGCTTGCTGGCGGCAATTCGGTTGTCGTTATCGAGCACAATCTTGATGTGGTCAAGTGTGCTGACACTATTATTGATTTGGGACCTGAGGGAGGCGACGGTGGCGGCGAGTTGGTTGTTTGCGGAACGCCGGAGCAGGTGATGGCTTGTGAGAGATCCTACACCGGCAGATATTTGAAAGAGTATGTGGAAGGCCCAAAGACAGGTCGAGTTACATCTGAGACTTTGAAACCCGGGTAGCTTTTGAACCGCGTTGCTCGCGCGACCCCGTTTCGAGGTTGGGAACCGCGAGTCTTGAGTCCATTTGCTTCAGTCCGGGCGTGTCTTGCGCGAATATTGTGCTATTTCTGGAACATTCGCGAGGTGCAGCAGTTAATTGGTCGATATCTTCGAAGATACCTGTCTTTTAACCTGACTGGAGTTGCCTGCGAAACCATGAAGCATCTGAAAAATCTTAAGATTCAGTTGGCCGTGGCTCTGGTTTGTGTCACTGCGGCATTTGTTGTGACCTCTCTACTCCTACACGATGAACCGGACGAATTCACCGCTGAACTGGCCATGGAGTCAGACGCCATGGCGATTGTCAACTATTACTACCCGCGCCCTATCCGCCTGCATGATTCGCCGCTGGAAGCCAATTTGAAGCTGCCGGAGTTTCAGACTCATCCTCTTTTCGGCGCGCTGGTTCTTGGAACTGGCCCGGATTCACTCATCTCTATCATCCTGGATCAGGGCGGGGGCCAGGACCCTGGCAGCTTGTATGTCGATCGCAACAATAACGAAGATCTCACCGATGACGATGAAGCTGCCTGGGACGAGGTACAGAAAAAAAGCAAGATAAAAGAAGTGCTGGTGGATGTCACTTACGGCAGCGACGGCACGGCGCAAGTGGCGCCATATCCAGTCATATTCTACAGTTTCCCAGGAAGAACGCCGGTTGCTTTGGCTGCCTACCGCAATGGCTACCGGACCGGCGCAATCATCCTGCAGGATACGAGCTACAAAGTTGCTGTCTTCGATGATGAACTGACCGGCCGCTTCGACGACCTTTCGAAAGGCTCCATGGTGATTGATGTCAATCTGGACGGCGTGCTGGATGGCAAAAGCGGCTCCGACGAACACTTTGCGTTGACAGGAGACTTCAGCCTGAACGGGCAAATCTACCGCGTTAAATCCGTCTCCGTGGCGGGTGATGAGATCGTGGTCTCAGAGACCGATACGATTGCCAGCCCCAGGGTTGCGCTGACCGCGGATTTGCAGGCTCCTGCATTTGCTGCCCGAGACACTGAAGGAGGTATGATTGACCTTGCGAGCTACAGCGACAAGGTCGTGCTCATCGATTTTTGGGCGACATGGTGCAAGCCCTGGACCGTGGAATTGGAGTCGCTGAAGCGCGGCTATACAAAATATAACAAGCGCGGCTTCGAGATTATCGGGATTAATCTCGACTATGATCTGGATGAGATGAAGGTCTACCTGGCAAAGCATGGCATCGCCTGGCCGCAGGTGGCGGATGGCAACGGCTGGGACACGCCTCTGGTGGAACTTTACGGCGTGGATGCCATCCCCAGAAGCTATCTTGTCGATCGCAACGGTGTCGTACGCTACAAAAATTTACGCGGCCGCGTTCTCGAAGCAAAAATCTACGAGCTTTTAAACGAGGCGGCAGCGGAATAGCACCGGAGCTTGGTGTTGAGCCCGTACTTTATCGATTCGCCTATTCGATTTAGACGGTTTGGCGCTCGCTTAAGTGTAAGGTTGCGGTTACAATAGCGATTGCTTTCCTGCCCCGTTTGTGTTATTTTCCCTCCATGTTTTCTTACCAAAATGGCATCAAAATCGAAAACACCTCGTTGTGGCTCGATGCCGGGATGCGCGTGCCGTCGTCGGTTGTCTCGCATGCTCATCTTGACCACGCCAAAAAACACCAGCGCATTCTCGCGACCGGCCCGACGCTCAAGCTTTTGGCAAAAAGAATCGGCAAAACGCGTAGCCTGAAGTTGGAGTACCGCCAGCCGTACACCTTCGATAATTGTAGCGTTACTTTGTATCCGGCGGGCCACGTGCTTGGCTCCGCCCAGGTGCTGGTCGAAAAAGATGGGGTTCGGCTGCTCTATTCCGGCGATTTCAACACGACGTTAAGCTGTGCCGCCGAGCCCATCGAGATTCCCGAGAGTGACATTCTGATCATGGAATCGACCTTTGGCAGCGAGCGCTACCGTTTTCCTGCGAGAGAAGAAGTGGAGAAGAGTCTGATAGCGTTTGTGCAGCATGCATTCGATGCCGGCGCGGTGCCGGTGGTCGTCGGTTATGTGCTCGGCAAGTCGCAAGAAGCAATGAAAATTCTCGGAGACGCCGGCTTCAAACTCAGCGTCCACGGCTCTGTGGCGGCGCTTGCCCGAGTCTATGAAACTTGCGACGTAACTTTTGGGGATTGGAGACAATATCATCGCGACGAGACCGAGGGCAGGGTGCTGATCATTCCGAGAGTAGCAATAAAATCGCGCATGATCAAGCGGCTGGAGAAAAAGCAGATCGTCTATCTTTCCGGCTGGGCCATCAATCCGCAGGTCGCAGAAAGAATGGCGGTGGACCAGGCGCTGCCGTTGAGCGACCACGCTGATTTTGATGGCTTAATCGAGTACGCGACGAAAGTCGGGGCAAAGAAGATCTACACGACACATGGCTTTAAGGGCTTTGCAAGAGAACTGAGCGTGCGTGGCTTCAACGCGGATCTGCTGTCGGAAGCGAATCAACTTTCGCTGTTTTAGCCAGGAGCACCGGCTTTTCTTGCCGACGCCAGCCTGAGAGTCGGGTAGCCGCAACAAGTTTCACATCTGCATTTAGTCCTTTTCACGAATTGCAAACCACACTACGGATTGCTGATACCAGAAATGCAAGATATCGGGTCATATCTCACTGAGGGAGCCACTAAGCAGATTCGCCAGCACATTCAGGATGCTGGCGGTAACGAGGTTTTTCTGGTTGGCGCCATCGACGAAAACCGGCTGGTCGCGGGTGTCGAGATCTACGCACGGGGCAACGAGTTTTCGGCGCCCGCACTGTTGCAGGTTGCCGGCCCGGGTGACGTCGTGATTCACAACCATCCTAGTGGCCCACTGTCACCATCCGGGCCGGACACTCACGTGGCATCAATTCTTGGCAACGACGGCATCGCGTTTTACATCGTCAATAACGCAGTCACCGACATTTATACAGTCATCGAGCCGTTTGATAAGAAGGTCATCCTTCCGGTGCAGGTCGAGGCGTTGGTTTCCCTGTTCGAGCCCGACGGCGCTTTCGCCCGGAAGTTGGAAAACTATGAGCATCGGCCACAGCAAATCGACATGATGCGGACCGTGAGCCGTTCTATCAACGAAGACAAAATTGCGCTGATCGAAGCCGGCACAGGAACGGGCAAAACTCTGGCCTATCTTCTGCCCAACATCGTTTTTGCGGTCAACAACAAAGAGCGCATTGTGGTCTCCACCAACACAATCAATTTGCAGGAGCAGCTCATTAACAAAGACTTGCCTTTCCTCAAGTCAGTGCTGGACAAACCCTTTAGCGCCGTCCTGGTGAAAGGGCGGACAAACTACGCCTGCCGCCGCAAGCTGGTGGAAACGAGCCAGGAACTCAATCTGATGTCAGATGACGATGGCGCAGCGGAGTTGGATGACATCCTGGCCTGGGCCAAAACTACGCGCGATGGCAGCAAATCCGACTTGAACTTTGTGCCGGGTTTTGAAGTCTGGGAAAAAGTGCAGTCCGAGAGCGACACCTCGCTGAAAGCGAAATGTCCGTATTATCAGGAGTGTTTTTTTTATTCCGCCCGGCGCAAGGCCGCCAAAGCGAATGTCCTGGTGGCGAACCACCATTTGCTGTTTTCCGACCTGGCGGTACGCGCCGCCATGGGAGCCTCCGAGAATGCCATTCTGCCGGCCTATGACCGGGTGGTTCTGGATGAAGCACACAATGTCGAGGAAGTCGCCACCAGCTATTTTGGCGTGAGGGTGACTTCCTGGAGCACACAACGCCTACTGAGCAAGCTGGTTCGTGAGAGCAAGGGAAAGGAAAAGGGGTTTCTGCCCTACCTTGCCCACCGGTTTTCCAGGCTTGCCCACCGGATTCCGGATGCGGAATACATGAAGCTGCAGAATGACCTGCACGACCACGGAGTCGTGGCCATCAAAAAGCTGCACATCGCTGAGGCGGTTTTGATGGAACGCATTTACTCGGAGGTGATGCAACGCCAGAATCAGACGGAGGGCCGTGAGACCAAGCTGCGCCTGACGCCTGAGGTCGTGTCCGAGCCCGGTTGGGAAGAAACCATCCAGAAACCGGCGGAGCAAGTGGTGCAAACGATTCGCCGCTTCACCATGAAGCTCTATCCCGTTCTGGAAAAGATCGAGGAGTTTCAGAGCAAAATCGGACAGGGTGCTGCCTCGATGACATTGGACCTCCAGGCCCAACTCAACCGGCTGGATGATGTCGCGAAAAGCATCGAGCATGTCTTGCTTGAGGATGGCAAGGACCACGTGCGCTGGCTCGAGGCGAAGCAGGGCCCAAAAGGGAAGCCAGTCGTGCGCCTGGTTTCTGCTCCGCTTGATGTCGCGCCGATCTTGCGAGAAACGGTGTTCGAGCGGTTCAAGAATGTCGTGTTGACCTCGGCCACCTTGGCGGTCGAAGGCCGGTTTGCTTTCCAGAAGTCGCGGCTCGGGCTCGAAAAGCTTGCCAGCGACCGCATCCTCGAACAACTGCTGGGCGCGCCATTCGACTATAAGAAACAGACGCTGATAGCCATCCCAACCGACCTGCCAAATCCCAATGAGCCGGCATTCGTCGCTGCCATTTCCAAGCTGATTCTAACTTCCATTGAGATCTCCGACGGACGCGCCTTCGTACTTTTTACATCTTACGGTTTGCTGAACAAGGTTTACTTCGCGCTCTACAATCGAATCACGGGCATGGGTGTGAATGTTTACAAGCAGGGCAAAATCAACCGCCACCAATTGCTGGAGAGGTTTAAGGAAGATGTTTCGTCGGTGCTTTTTGCCACCGACAGTTTTTGGGAAGGTGTCGATGTCCATGGCGAAGCGCTGGAGTCTGTGATCATCAGCAAACTGCCGTTCCGGGTGCCGAGCGAACCGATTGTCGAAGCGCGGGTGGAGGCCATTGAGATGCGTGGCGGCAATGCGTTCTACGAATACACCGTGCCTCAGGCAGCGATCAAATTCAAGCAAGGATTTGGTAGGTTGATTCGACGTAAGAGCGACAGAGGATCGATCTTGATTCTTGATAAACGTGTGGTGCAGAAGAACTACGGCCGGACTTTTCTCAAGTCGCTGCCCGAATGCCGTTTCTCCATTGGCGTTACTGAAGAGGTGGTTGCGGATTTGAAGGATTTCTACGCGGCTACTTCAAAACCTTGATTTCGCCTTTGCGGTTGAATGGCACTTTGACTGCACCCAGCAGAGGCAGCGAAGACTCCAAGTCAAAACTTCCCACGAAATGGTAATCTACCGGCGCGTCGCTGGTCAGAAGGCTGAAGACGGACCTGCCGATTTCAAAAAAGTTCAGGTTGACAGGAAATTCGATTAGGCTGTTCCCCAAGGCTTGAACCTCAATATCCTGCGCCCCGTCCGCCGCGGCCCACTTCTTGCCAGCCACGGCGAGATTGTAGCCGAGGTCTTTCAGGACAAAGGATGATGCGTTCGGGTTCGAAAGATTCAATGCCAGAGTCATATCGGCGCCGCCCACGCTGAGATTGTTCAGCTTGAATGACTCCAACGACAGCTTTGGCAATTTCAGCAATGGCACTCGGCCTGCGTGCGTCACCGGGATGCGCTGAACACCCAGCACTGGCAGCTCGAACGAAAAGCCGAGGTTTATCTGATAGTCCGCTTCGCTCAGGTTCTTCGCGTCCCGCACCAGTTCGTACAGGTCTTTGAAACGCAGGGTCACGGGCACCCGCACGACGCTTTCGCCTTCGGCAGCGAGTTCTACGCGTTCGTCCTGCTTGCCGGAGAGAACACCGTTGCTGTTGAGCAAGAACTCGTAATCGTAGCCCGCCATGGCAACCGAAACCGGATTTGGATTCTTGACATTCAAATCAAAAGCCAGCCCAATCGACTCAAAAGACAGAGACTCAATTTTCGCATCCTTGACGGACACGCTCGGTTTAGCAAACGTGTTTTTGAGCATATCGTTGACAGCGGTACAAGCCACGAGCCCAAGCAAAACCAGACTCATGCACGCCACTCCCAGAATATTTTTAAGCTTCAGCATCTTTTCTCCCTAGTTCAGGTAGATATTGAGACGCTCGAGAGCATCGCGCGCCGGCTCGTAGTCGGGGCAAAGTTCGAGAGCCTGTTCATATTCCTTGAGTGCGAGCGGCCAGAGCGCCTGCAGTTCAAAAACTCTACCAAGATTGCAGTAAGTGTACTCGGGTGTGTCGTAGCGCCGCGCCAGTTTGGCCTTTTGCAGCCAGGGGATGGCGGACTCGAACTCGCCGGCCTGAATCAAGTAGGCGCCAATGTCGTTGTAGGCATTCCCGAAATCGGGATCGATGGCAATCGCCTTGTGGCATTCATCGATAGCCTCCAACAGCCGGTCCATGAAACTGTAAGTCCACCCAAGAAACGTGTGACCCTCGGCAGTAGGTTCGATTTCGAGCGACTTTTTGTAGTACAAAACCGCCTTTTCGAAATCACGCTCCATCTGAAATTTGTAGGCGATCTCAAAATATTTCATGGCGTCCGGGCCAATTCTGTAGTTCGGAAACATGGACATGCTGTTATCCCAGTGGTGCGTGACGCGTTTAGCGTTCAGTCTACTAATTCGCTCCACGCTAAACGCTCTACGCACCAAAGTCCAAAATGAGATCGCGAGCGTCTTTGATGGCGTCCGCTTTCATGGCGGCCAGGGCATCCTCGACGTAATGGGGACGCCGCATGCCGACCAGCACGCAATCGACTCCAGGGATCGAGGTCATAATTCTCAGCGCTTGCTGCGACAGTGTCGCCGCGGAAGCAAACTCAGCATCGAGGCTTTTGAGTTTTCCTGACAGTTTGAACGAGCGTTCCTGCGCGTCGTTTTCGTATTTCATCGAAATTGCTTCAAGAAACTGCATCATGGCCTCAGAGTACTTTTCGCTCCAGTACGACAGGCCTTCGATGCGACTGCCGGTCTGAGTGACGTAGCTCAGGGCCGAAAAACTCTGCGGCATCAGAGTGTTTTGACGAACATGGTCCCAGTGTTCCCAACTCTGAAAAAAGGCGAGTGCGTCGGCGAACTGACGCCCCAGGGAGAAAATTTTGCCAAGCGTATCGTGAGCTTGCTCCGGCATTTGCTGCAAGAAATCATCCCGGAATTGTTTTTCGAGGCGCTGGACTGTGGTGAGCTTGTTATGGAAGAGGTCAATCACAGCCTTGGCCTCGGTCTCCCGGAAAGTAGCGAGACGAATGATCTCACCGTTAAACATGGCGTTCAGCGGCCGGTTAACTAGCGTCGCAAGTCCTGCCTCTTGAGCCACTTGCAGCAGGGTCCTGGCGCCGCCGTCCTGGTTCTCCTCGGTGCACGCTCCCGTTTCCATCAGGTTGAACGGAAATTGCACGACTTGAAAGAAGTTCGATGATGAGACCTCCTGTGCGGTGCTCAGAATTCTCTGCAGAGATGTGAACTCGAAATCGTCAGCGGCCGCCGGCAGCGAATTTGAGGAAATGCCGTAGGTCCTGATTTTTGCCTCGGCGACTTTTTCCTCCAGCCAGGCAAACGCCTGCTTGATTCTGCGGTAATACTCTTCGTGCGCGGAGTTGACATCGCGGCCATTGTTCTTCTTGCGGTCTGCCAGGAAGTATTCCGGATTGTGTAGCAGGTAGACATCCAAAGCAGGAAGGTTCAGCCGTTCGAGCGTTCGGCTCAATTGATCTTCGAGAAAATCGGGGTGCAGACAGTGCCAGCAGTTTTCCTGGTACTTCACCAACTCAGAAAAGGGCCGGCCATCTTCTTCCAGTTGCCGGGCGATTTGCATGTTTTGGCCCTGCACATATCCGGCCTTTGACACCACGACGACTTCGTCACGTTCAAGCTCATCTCGCTCGAACATCTCTCGCAGGACGTTGCCGATTAGCATTTCACTGCCGCCGTCGCCGTAGTTGCTGGAGGTATCGATAAGATTGACGCCATTCAGCAGCGCGTGGCGCAGCGCCTTGGCATGTTCAATCGAATTGTGATGAATCCGGTACCCGCCGAAGCCGAGGCTGCTGACCCGCAAGCCGGTCTTGCCAAACTCACGTATCGCATGTTCAGGGAATTTCTTGTCCGCCATTCGTTTGAAATAGGCGAGTGTGCCATCTGGTGTGGCCATGAGTCTCCATAGTTCTTGAATTTCGCCTAGAAGATAGGCGCGGGCAGTGACTAAATCAAGTGGAAAATAGGTGAGCGTGCCAAGGTTGAGAAGCCCGCAGGGAGATACCGGCAGAACAAAGCAGAGCCAGTGGCAAGGTGACTCTGGTGCGGGCTTGCTATCGGGCCAGGCGGCCCCGGCGACTTAAGCGCGAATCAATCTTCCTAAACCAGGGCTTTGTCCATCAGCAGGATTATCATCACATAAGCGAGAGACACCAAAAATGCGATGACAAAAAAATTGGATTGCTTTCTGGCAGACTGTTGCATTGTTCTTCCCTTTCCGTGAGTATTCATCGCTGACCATTCCTTTCATTGCTTGTCATTGCGATTTGACGTCCAACAATTATGCCACGTGTCTAATTCTTAATATTTTGGGCGTAGGGGGGAGTACGTCTATGTCTTAAGACAAGGAAAACATTTGTTTTACGGGAGTACTTGTTGGTGGTCCGATCGATTAGAGTTTGATGGGCGGGATGTGTAAGATTGTCATCGATTACACCCTCTGTTACGGTTTTGAAGGGGAGGCCGTGTGACTTGCGACCAGGCTATTTCGATTTGAAGTAGGCCTCCGCTTGCTCGGGGGCGACCTCCTGAAATTGATCGCAGATATAACATTCTTTGTCTGCGCGCTTCAACGCCAGGGCGCAGTTCAGCGAGGCCGGCACACTGGTTTCCATAGCCGTGGCGAACAACGCCAGGGCTGCCAGCGTCAGCCCGCCGCAAGCGAGGAACATGATTCGAATGCCGAAATGCTCCGCTACCATGCCAAGCATAATCCCGGCAATCGAGATGCCGAGATCGAATCCGCCGTAGTAGAATGAGAAGATTTTGCCACGGGTCTCGTCGCGTGTGTTGTCTGCCACCAATGTTGTAAGCGTGGGCTGGTGCGAGCCGAAGCCGAGACCGTAAATCGCGGCGGCAGTCAGAAGCATGACCGCTCCGGTGGTGACACTGAGGCAAAAGATGCCGCCAGCCAGAAAAAGTATTGAGCCGACGATCAGAGGCCCTCTGCCAAACTTGTTGGAGAGCGGGCCAACGGCAATTCGAATCACAAACGCTGCCATGCCGTAAACAGCGAAGAAAAGGCCCTCGTTGAGCCGCATGGTCTCTTTGATAAAGGTTGAGATGTAGAAGATGATGCCGCCGTGCACCAGCCCGATGATTAGAATCATGGTGGTGGCCACAAGAACGCGGCGTTGTTTGACCGCTTTCCAATAGTCGATGTCGTTCTTGGCGGCCTTTTCAGGGATTGTCTCCTTGAGAAACAACGACAGGGCCAGGCAGAGAAATGCGATCGCCGCGACCATCGTGAACAGAACCGGGTGGCCCCATTTGTTGCCGACGAAGCTACCCAGCACCGGGCCGAGCGCAAACGCTATGGTATTCACCATCCCCGTATAGCTGATGACTTCGCTGCGGCTGGTGAGCGGGGCTACGTCTGTGATCAGGGTGATCGAGGCGGTACCGAACGCCGCCAGTCCCAGGCCATGAAACACTCGCACCGGCAACAGCACCGCAATAGATGGAATGAAAATGTACAGGAGCGGCGCAATGACAAAAATCGCCGTGCCTGCCAACAAAACCGCCTTACGGCCGACCTTGTCAATTTGCTTGCCAACCAGCGGCCGGAAGCAGAAAACGCCGATTGCAAAGGCGCTCATCACAATTCCGATTTGGGATTTGTTGCCACCGATTTCGGTGATGTAGAGCGGGAAGGTTGGCAGCAGCGCCGCCAGACTAGTGAAGAAGAGAATTCTGGTGACCCAGTTCAGAGCTAATTGCGGCGTCAGGATATCGCGTTTGAACATGCTTGCATAGCTTCAGGAGTGAATAGACAAGTCGTTCCCGGTCAGCGAGTATTCTCCGTTCCGGCATCGAAGGTCACCCAGACTCGCGAAATCGAGCCTGGTCAAAAATCAGAAGCTGTAATTTACTTATTCCACTTCTGACTTGCAAGCCGTTATGTGAGATTTGCGCTCGTGGCAGAACCTCTGTCGTTGGCGCGCGGGATTTTTTTGTTGATTTTCAGCCGGGGTTCTGTTACTTTAAGCGCATGTTTTTCCGATTCGTTGTGTTGGTTTTCCTGGTCTTGCAGACATTCCCCTGGCTTTTCGCACAGGGAAAGGTGCAAGGCCACCATGAGCGCCTCAAGAAGATTCGCAATGAGATTAATCGCGTTCAGAAAGAGCTTGAAGCAAACAAGAAAAAGGAAACCTCTGTTGTTGATCAGCTCTCCGATCTCGATTTGGACATCGACCTGACGCAGAGTGTGATTCAGAATCTCAAGAAGGAGCAACGCAAAACAAATCGTCAGATCAAAAAGCTCGAATCATCTCTCACGGACACGAAAAAGGAGCTGGAAATACTCAAGTCCGTGTTCAGCAAGAGATTGGTTTATACATACAAGTATGGCAGAATCAAAGACTTGGAGCTTCTGATGATGGCGCGCTCAATCAATGACGGATTGCTTTGGCTGGAATATCAGAAGCGGCTGGCAGAACACGATTACCGAAACTATAAACAGATAAAAGACAAGCAGGCGCAGGTCGCCCGCGACAAGGACCTACTGACCATAGAGGTGCAGGAGAAGAAGTCACTGCTCACCGACAAGATAACGGAAGACAAGAAATTAAAGGGCACGAAACGTAAGCGCGAAAAACTTCTCGGCTCAGTTCGACAAGATATGAATCTTCTGAAGCAGCGGCTTGCGGAGCGGGAAAAGGCTGCTTCGGAAATTCAGCGCCTCATCGTCAGGCTTGAACAGGCGCCAAAATCAGCACCTCTACCGAAACCAACGACCTTGTTTGCTGACCTGCGGGGCAGAATGGCTTGGCCGGCACAAGGGAAGATTGTCGCCAAGTTTGGACGCTACCGGCATCCACAGCTCCAAACTGTCACCGAGAACATTGGAATCGACATTCAGGCGCCGCAGGGTAGTCCGGTTCAGGTCGTTGCCAGAGGAACCGTGACAGCCATTGAGTGGCAGCGCGGACTTGGAAACATCGTAATCGTTCGCCACTACGGCGGCTACTACTCAGTCTATGCGCACCTTGAGGAAATTCTCGTAAACCACCAGGACGAGGTGCATATGGGACAGAGAATCGGTAAGGTCGGGGAGTCGGGCTCCTTAAAAGGACCCATACTGCATTTTGAAATTTGGAAAGGCGCCGAGAAGCTGAATCCGGAAAAGTGGCTGGGGAAGAGCACTTGAATTCAGTGAGTAGCCGGCCTGTGCGGGTAAGCAACGACGACAGCTTGGCGTCAACTTAAACGATCAACAAACATGGCCTTCGAAAACATAATCGGACAGGAGCGCGTCAAGCGCTTTTTTACAAAGGTGCTCACCAGCGAGCGGTTGTCGCATGCCTACTTGTTTCTAGGGCCTTCTGGCGTGGGCAAAGAGGCCATGGCGATCGAGGTGGCAAAAGCGTGTCTGGGAGAGGCGGACAACCCGGCAAGCTCCAGGGTAGGGAAATTGACTCATCCTGATGTTCAAGTTATCTTCCCGGCCCCGAAGAAGATTGACGAGGGTGAGCGCGCCAGTATCGTAGCGAGCATCGTCAAAGATCCCTATCAAAGGTTGCAGCCCTGGGCGAATCCATCTATCTCCATTGACTCGATTCGTGAGATCAGGCGCAAGTCGGCATACAAGTCATTCGAGGGGAGTGGCCGTGTCGTCCTCGTTTTGGACTGTGAACGGATGACTTTGGAGGCCGCCAACGCGCTGCTCAAGATTCTCGAAGAGCCACCGGATAAGACGTACCTGCTGATGACGTCATCGCATCACAGCCTGCTTCTGCCAACCATTACCTCTCGCTGCCAGCTTGTGAAGTTCGACCCGCTTGCCGCCAATGAGATTCACGATGCGCTGCAGAGTCGCCAGCGAGCGGACGAAAGGAAAGCTCGTCTCTGTTCGAAATTGGCAGATGGCAGTTATCGCCGCGCTCTTGAGTTGCTTTCGGAAGGCACGCAGGAACTTCAGGAGCAGGCGCTGACCTGTTTTCGGCAAACCATTCAAAGCAGCTTCACCCAGGTATGCTACGTTGATGGCCTGCTAAACCGGTATCAGCGCGACAACAAGCGCATCCGCGAATTGCTTGCGCATTTGCTGGGCTGGTTCAGAGACGCGTTGGTTTTCCGCGAAACCGCCGGCGAAGCCACGGACAGCCTGATACATTCGGATGATGTCGAGGTACTGAAGAAATTTACCTCTGCCTTTCCGAATGCGGATTTGCACTCCGCTGCAATGGAAATAGAAAAATCGCTTGAGCTTATGGATCGGAACGTTCAAGTCAATTTGATTTTAATCGTGCTTCTGAATAAACTTCGCATGCTGGTCAGGAGGAAATGATGCAAAGTGGTGTTATAGAAATCAAGTTCAAAGGTCAGAGACGGGAGACATTTGCCAACCTGCAACAAATCCCTTTCAAGGTGGGCGATTACGCCGTTGTTCAGGCAGAAAAGGGGCTCGATCTTGGCAGGGTGAATCACATTAGCGGGCTGATGATAAAGCCGGACGACGGCAAGAAGCAGTTCAAGAAAGTGATTCGCAAATCCAGCGCCAACGACTTGCAGCAGCGCGAACTCAACCTGGAAAAAGAGCAAGCTGCGCTGCGAGTTTGTAAGGACAAGCTCAAAAATCACAAGCTGACGATGAAGTTGGTTGACTGCGAATACCAGTTCGACGGCAAGAAGATCACCTTTCATTTCACCTCGGACAATCGCGTCGATTTCAGACGCCTGGTAAAAGATGTGGCCGCCGTTTACAAAACCAGGATTGAGTTCCGTCAAATCGGCGTCAGAGACGAGGCACGGCGACTCGGCGGCTACGGCGTCTGCGGTCAGCAACTCTGTTGTTCCCGCTGGATTAAGGATTTCATGCCGGTGACGACGCAGGCCGCCAAAGATCAGAATCTTTCTCTGAATCCAACCAAGTTGGCTGGCGTTTGTGGCCGGCTCAAATGCTGCTTGATGTACGAGCGCGGTTTCTACAACTACGCGATAAAACAGTTTCCGCAGCTGGCAAAGCCGATTGTGACGGCCCAAGGCGATGGCATCGTTTCCAATATCGATATCTTTCACGATAAGGTCATCGTGCTCTATCCTGACGACACAACCGAAACGTTGACCCTTGAAGAGGTCAAGAAAAATGTCTACAAGTGCGATTCGAGTTGTGGGCATGAGCCGGAAGTCGCCAGGGAGATTGCCAAGGCCGGCGCAAAGCAGTCCGTTTCCCAAAAACCGAGGGACAAATCCGGTTTGTCCGAACCTGTTGAGCAAAAAAGTGAGAGCCAGGCATCTGGCGATCCAGACAAAAAAACAGACGAAGGTCAGGAGAGCCGAGGCCGGAGCGACAACCGCAGACGGAGGAGAAGAGGTGGCCGGGGGCGTCGTGGCGGGAAGGGAAAACAAAACAGGCAACAAGGTCAGGGGCAGCAGGGCAAACAAGAAGGCGGCAACAACGGCTAGAAAGACTGGCCGGGAACCTTACGGCAATAGGTAAAATCAAGCGAGAGACAGAGGTATTCACATGAGTCAACGTACTAAAAATGCAAATTTGTACGCTCAGCGTATTACAATCAGCCCTGACATCTGCCATGGCAAACCTTGTATTCGTGGTTTACGTTATCCTGTAGAAATGATCTTGGAATTATTAAGTTCAGGAATGACGACAGATGATTTATTAGCGGACTACGAAGATTTAGAGCGTGCGGATATTCATGCTGCTTTAGCGTTTGCAGCAAGGCTGAGCCAGGTCAAACGTATGCAACAGATAATATCTTGATATGAAATTCATTGTCGATGCCCAACTACCACGGCGACTTTCTCTCCGTCTGAATGAATTGGGATATGACTCTTTGCATACGCTCGATCTGCCTTTGAAAAATCAAACTACTGATAAGGTCATTGAAGATATGTCAGTACAAGAACAACGAGTAGTTATTACCAAGGATTCTGACTTTGTAGACTCCTTCACTTTGCATCGTCGACCCTATAAACTTCTTCTGGTATCAACTGGAAATATTGCCAATATAGATCTAGAAGATCTCTTTTTACGAAATATAAAACAGATTGCGGAAGCTTTTGAAAACTGTGATTTCATCGAAATAAGTCAAAAAGCAATTACCTTGCATGAATAGCGAACTGCACGGATTCATGGGCATGGAATCACATTTCAACCTGATTATGTTCAGTTTCCAGTGCATGGCGCGGTGGCCAAGGAAACCAGAACAGGCAACAAGATCAGTGGCAGCAGGGCAAGCAAGATGGCCGCGACAACGCTTAGCGCCGCACGCTTAAGACTTGCGACAACATAGAAAGGTATCGATGCAACACAACGAGAAATTTTTGGTAACCAGCGCCCTGCCGTATGCGAACGGGCCGCTCCACATTGGGCACATCGCCGGCGCATACTTACCCGCCGATATCTTTGTGCGCTACCACCGCCTCAAAGGCAGCGATGTTGTCTACATCTGTGGCTGCGATGAGCACGGCGTGGCGATCACCATTCGCGCTGAGCAGGAAGGTGTATCGCCACAGGCAATCATCGACCGGTTTCACGAACTCAACAAGACCAGTTTTGAGCGGTTTGGGGTGAGCTTCGATAACTATTCGCGCACATCTTTGCCAGTCCATCATGAGACCGCCCAGGAGTTTTTCAGGGATATTCACGCAAAGGGGATTCTGAAAACCAAGCAGGAAGAGCAGTTTTTTGATGAAGATGCCAACATGTTTTTGCCTGACCGCTACGTTGAAGGCACCTGCCCCAGATGCGGTTTTGCGGATGCCAGAGGCGACCAGTGCGAAAAGTGCGGCAGCGATTTGAATCAAACAGAATTGCTCAACCCCAGAAGCAAGATTACCGGAAAGACTCCGGTTCTACGCAAGACGTCCCACTGGTACTTTCCGTTGGGTGAGTTTCAGGACAGATTGAAAGCCTACCTGGACCAGCGTCCGAACTGGAAAGAGAACGTCCGCAACTATTGCTATGGCTGGATAAAACAGGGATTGCAGGAGCGAGCGATCACCCGGGACCTGAGTTGGGGCATTCCTGTGCCGGTTGACGGCGCGGAAGGAAAAGTGATCTACGTCTGGTTTGAAGCGGTGCTCGGCTACATCTCCGCCACCAAAGAATGGGCCAGGCAGCAGGGCCAACCCGACCGCTGGCAGGATTACTGGCAGAACGAAAAGTGTAAACTCATTCATTTTATTGGCAAGGACAACATCGTCTTTCACGCAGTCATGTTTCCGGCGTTTCTGATGGCAAAGGGCGGCTACGCTTTGCCACATGATGTGCCGGCCAACGAGTTTCTCAATCTTGAAGGGCAGAAGATTTCCACCAGCCGTGATTTTGCGATCTGGGTGGATGATTATCTCGACCGATTTCCGGCAGACCCGATGCGCTACTGCCTGACCGCGATTGCGCCCGAGACCAAAGACGCCGACTTCTCCTGGAAAGATTTTCAGACTCGCAACAACAGCGAACTGGTTGGCATTCTCGGAAACTTCGTCAATCGTTCCATGACATTTGTGGCCAAGCATTTTGATAGCCAGGTGCCAGAGCCGACGGAACCGGATGATTTGGACCTGTGGATGCTGGCGCGGCTTGAAGAAGCCCCAGCTCTGGTTGCTGAGGCCATCGAACGCTATGAAATGCGGCTTGCCCTACGCAGAATGATGGATCTCGCGCGTCACGCCAACAAGTATTTCAACGACAAAGAGCCGTGGCGCACGATCAAAACCGACCGCGCCCGGTGCGGCATGACTTTGAATATCTGCATCCAGGTTTCGAAGACGCTGGCCATCTTGATGGCGCCGTTCCTGCCTTTCTCGGCCGAGAAACTCTGGAATTTGCTCAATCTCGAGGGCGACGTGCACCGCCAGGATTGGGCGCTCGCTGCCCGGCAAACATTGCCTCCAGGACACAAGCTGAATCAGCCGGAAATTCTGTTCAAACTTATCGACGACAAAGTCATCGCCGCTGAACTTGAGCGGCTGCACAAAGGAACCTCTGGTGGTGATGGCGGTCAAAACAGCCAGAAAAGCGAAGGAAAAGCCAACTTGATCTCTTTTGATGAATTCAAGAGCGTCGATCTCAGAATTGCCAAAGTTCTGACGGCCGAACGCGTTCCGAAAACAGACAAACTCCTTCGCCTCGAAGTCGAAGTCGGAGATGAGAAGCGTCAGATTGTCGCTGGCATGGCGGAGCATCTTGCGCCGGAGAACCTGCCCGGCAAGTCGATTGTCATCGTAGCCAATTTGCAGCCTGCAAAAATCAGGGGCCTTGAGTCCCAGGGGATGGTTCTTGCCGCCGAAACGGATGGCGGCGAGCTGAGCTTGTTGACTGTGGACAAGGAAATTGCCTCCGGGGCAAAAGTCCGTTAACGTCATAGCGCCGCAAAGCCGCAATAATAAACACGAAATGGCAAATTACAGGAAGCGACAAAAAGTAGAGAGTGAAGCGTAGAGCGTTCGAGTTGAGCAGGTGAACGTAGGTCTGTCAAACGGTCAAGACACGCTCCACGCTTTATGGCCATCAGACCCGTAAGAAAAATTTGCTTTTTTGTGCAAGACTTCTTTGGCAATACCACAGGGACATTTTTTGCTGATCGAAACCCATGCCCATCTGTATTTCGACCGCTTTGACGAAGACCGCGATGCCGTCATCGAGCGCGCCTTCGACAGGGGTGTCCTAAAGATCATCAACATCGCCACAGACCTCGACAGCAGCCGCCGCTGCATCGAGTTGGCGGAGCAGCATGACGGCTTGTTTGCCACAGTAGGAATTCACCCAAACGATGCCGCCAAAATGGACACTGCGACGCTCGATACGCTTCGAGAGTTAAGTCGCAATCCGCTGGTGGTGGCGATCGGGGAAATCGGCATGGATTTCTATTGGGATACATGCCCGCCCGCGGTACAGGAGCAGGCATTCCGTGCACAAATTCAACTTGCGAAAGAGACCGGCCTGCCAATCGTGATTCACAACCGCGAAGCAGCATCTGAGATTCTGCGCATTTTGAAATCAGAAGGCGCCGACGGACTTGCCGGCGTGTTTCATTGTTTCTCAGAAGATCGGAAAGTCGCACAGGAAGTTCTCGAACTCGGGTTTCATATTTCATTCACAGGCAACCTGACGTTTAAGAAATCGCAATTGCCGGGAGTGGCTGACATGATTCCACTTGACCGGCTTCTGCTTGAGACCGATTGCCCATTTTTGTCACCGGAGCCCCGACGCGGGCGCCGAAATGAACCTGCGCATGTTATTTACATTGCCGAAAAGCTGGCGGAGATCAAGGGCGTGCCAGTTTCCGACATAGCAGAGACCACGACGGCGAACGCCGTTCGTCTTTTTGGTCTGGGAGAGCAAGGTACCGTGTGAGCCAGCGACCATTTCGCCCGAAGCAAAGTCTCGGGCAGAATTTTCTGAAGGATGAAAACGTGGCCCGCAAGATTGTCGGCGCTTTGGCCCCGAGTCCGGAGGATACGGTTGTTGAAATCGGCCCCGGGTTTGGGGTTTTGACTGCTCATACCCTGCCCTTGGCAAAACGCGTGGTAGGCGTCGAGATCGACCGCCATCTGAGTGCAACCTTGCAGCAGCGCTATGGCGGCCACGACAATTTTGAGCTGATCACCGGTGATTTCTTGAAAATGGATTTGCTGTCATTGTTTGCGCCGGACTCGAAGGTGCGCGTGCTCGGCAATATCCCTTACCACATCACCAGTCCGGTTATTTTCAAAGTGCTGGAAGTCAGGGAGCATGTGCAGGACATGGTGATGATGATTCAACGCGAAGTGGCTGAACGCATCGTCGCCAGCCCGGGGTGCAAGCAATACGGCATCCTGTCGGTTTTCAGTCAGTTGCACTCTGTGCCGAAGATTGCGTTTCATGTTTCGAGAAATGTGTTCAACCCGAAACCGGATGTCGATTCATCGGTCGTGCGCTGGGATTTTAGTCGTGCCCCCGAGCTTGATATCCGCGACCACGACCTGCTGCGGACGGTGATTCGGGCTTCTTTCAACCAACGCCGCAAGATGCTGAGAAAATCGCTGCAGCAACTGCCGGGTTTCCGGCCGAAGATGGAAAAAATTGAATTCGATTTTACACGCAGACCTGAAGATTTGAGTGTGCAGGAATTTGTAGACTTGAGCAACCGGATCAGTGAATAGTGGAAGAGACGGACGTCAAAAATATCATTGAGGATCTGGAATACCTGGCCTCTGCGCGAGACGGCAGGATGATTCTCAATATCCTGGTCGGCAACCATCCCGCGGACATCGCCAACCTGATTCATGCTTTGCCCGATGAACACGCCAAGTATGTCTTCGGGTTGTTGGACGCAGACACGGCCTCGGATGTCATTGTTGAACTCGACGACGTCACTACCGAACTGCTTGTTGCCGGCCTGCGGCACGAACGGCTCTCCGAGATCGTCGATGAAATGGAGTCTGATGACGCGACCGATCTCGTAGCTGAACTGCCTGAGGATGTTGCCGAAAAAGTACTCGACTCAATCGATGCGGAAGGCTCCGACGAAGTCAAAGAGCTACTTCAGCATGAAGAAGACACCGCCGGCGGTATCATGGCGCTGGAGTACGTCGCTGTCCACGAGGGCAGTTCCGTCGATGAGGCAATCCATGCTATTCGAGCAAAAGCGGAAGATGTCGAGGAGGTCTACAATCTCTATGTGATAGATAAATCGGGCATTCTGGTGGGCTTCCTGCCGCTGAAAAATCTTATCGTCGCAGCGGCGGACCTCAGGATCAGGGATGTGATGGTGCGCGAAATCATCTCCGTGCCTGTCAGCATGGACCAGGAGGCGGTCGCCAACATTTTCCGCAAGTACAATCTGGTTTCAATCCCGGTGACTGAAGAGTCGGGCCGGCTGGTGGGCAGAATCACCGTGGATGATATCGTGGAAGTTATGGAAGAGGAGGCTTCTGAAGATATCCAGAAAATGGCCGGTATCGCAGACGAAGAAGAGATCCGTGAAACCTCCGTGCTCAAGATTTCGTTTGGCCGGCTGCCCTGGCTGCTGGTGAGTTTCTTTGGAGAGCTGGTGGCAGCCATTGCTCTGGGCAGGTTTGAAGCGTCGCTGCAACAGATTTTCATGGCAACCTTTTTCATTCCTTTAATGATGGCGATGGGGGGCAACTCCGGTATCCAGGCGGCCACGATTGTCGTGCGCGGAATGGCGTTGGGAGAACTGAATCCCGGCCAAACCATGAAGCGGCTGATGCGTGAAGTCCGGGTCTCGCTGCTGAATGGCTCGATTTGCGGCATTTTACTGCTGGGAGTCATCTCGGTATTCGACGAGCCCAGGTTCGGTGGTGTGCTCGCCCTGGCCATGCTCATCGTCATTTTCAATGCCTCGTTTGTCGGTGCGACCATTCCGCTCTTGCTGCGCAGAATCGGCGTTGATCCTGCTATCGCCGCCGGGCCGCTGATCACCACTTTTAACGACATTGTCGGCCTCTCTATCTACCTTGGCCTGGTGACTATGTCTTTGCAGTTTATTTAGGCAGGCAGAAAAGGCAACCCTTCCAGGCGTAGCAATCATGTCTCTGCAAAAAACAGATGCTGTCATTCTCCGAAGCATCAACCACGGTGAAACCAGCAAGATTCTTACGGCTTACACCCGCGCACATGGCAAAATCGCCATCATGGCCAAAGGCTCGCGTGCTCTAAAAAGCCGCTTTGGGGGTGCCCTCGAGCCCTTGAACCATCTTTCGATTCTATACTACGAAAAAAAGAGCCGGGAAATTCAACTGCTCAGTCAGGCGGATTTGATTGAGAGTTTTCCGAAAATTCACGCGGAACTAGAGAAGACCGCCGTCGCGCTGGCGGTGTGCGAACTGCTGAATCAACTGGAGGTCGGGCAGGAACCGAATCCTTTGCTGTTCCGGCTCCTGCTCAGCACCCTGACCAGTATCGACGCGGCAGCGAACAATGGCATGAATTCGTTTCGCGCCTTCCAGATCCACATGTTTGATATCATGGGATTCCGGCCGCATTTTCATGGCTGCATTGGTTGTCAAAGGCCTGTCGCAGGCGCCATCGCATTCGATCTTATGGAAGGCGGGCCATCCTGCCAGGATTGCCGCAGAGCGACTGCTTCTACGATCGTTCTGACTCAAGAAACCCTGCAGGCGCTGCAGGGCCTGCAGAAGATTCACATTTCCAGGTTGGGTGATTTTTTGCAGTCAACTACCTCGCAGAACCAGGTCGATAACTTCTTGCGGGCCTATTTACAGAACCATGTCGATGACGTCCGGGAGCTTAAGTCGTTGCAGTTCCTGAAGCGACTCTAATCCCGATTGCGTGCAGTCGCTTTCAAGAAAAACAACCATCCGGATTCGCCCGTGCTTTTGCCCGAACCTCTAATCTCAGGAAAACTGGTCAAGCGCTACAAGCGCTTTCTGGCTGACATTGAGCTGGAAAGCGGCGAAACCGTGACGGCGCATTGCGCGAATTCGGGCAGCATGCGGGGCCTGGATACGCCGGGTCTCCCGGTTTTGCTCTCCCGCAGCAGCAATCCACGGCGAAAGTTTCCTCTTACGCTTGAGCTGATTTGGGTTGGCGAGACCTGGGTGGGCGTAAATACTCTGGTTCCGAACCGGGTCGCGCATGAAGGTATCCTGCGTGGCAGCTTCAAGGAACTGTGCGGGTACGAAGATGTGAAGCCCGAGGCAAGCTGGCGCCCGGGCTGTCGCTTCGATTTCAAGCTGGTTCACGGCGCAGAAACCTGTTTTGTTGAGGTGAAGAGCGTGACGCTTGGCGATGGCCGGACCGCACGTTTCCCGGATGCCAAAACTGAGCGGGGAGCAAAACACTTACGCGAACTCATGACGGTGGTCGATTCGGGTGCGCGAGCGGTGATGTTGTTTTTGGTTCATCGTGGCGACTGCGACCGTTTTTCGCCTGCTGAAACAATCGACCCGGTTTACGCCAACCTCCTGCGGCAGGCTTTTGCCCACGGCGTCGAGGTGCTGGTTTACCGCAGCAGAATTGAGCCGCCGCGTATTGCCATTGAGCGGCAACTGCCGTTCAGCCTCAATGCATGATTGTGCGCAAGGTCAAAATCGATTGACTTTTGACGGTTCAATGTTTATGATCAACCCAAGCCAGTTCCCTGAACAAATCTTGTGGTGGTCCCTTGTCTGAATTAAGTCTGGAGAAGAATTACTACCTGCTGGTTCTTGATATCAAGAAATCGACTTCGATGCCACCTGAAGTAAGAACCGCGGTTTTTGACAAGCTACAAAAACAAGTTGCGCAGCTTAACAAGACGCTCGATCCGCAGCCTGTGCGGGCGCTCAGCCTGGCTTACGGTGATGAGGTTGCCGGACTGTTCGAAACTCCGGCGCAACTTTATCATATTGTCAGCACTCTGCGCCAGGCGATTTACCCGCAGGGCAGGTTCAGATTCGCGATTTGTCTTGGCAAAGTGGGGATTGTGGCTGATGAGCTGCGAAGTGTCGGCGGCGCGGTGTTTAAAGAAGCCGACGTTCGTCTGAAACGCCTGAAAAAGCAGGGTGGCTTCGGAGTCTGGTCAACACAGCAGCCACAACAGGACGCCGTGCTCAACGCTTTAATCAGTATGAGCAACTTGATTTTTGAGCGGATGACGCCTTATCAGCGGCAAGTTTTTGAACTACTGAGCGCTGGTCATTCCGGCAAAGAAATCGCCGCAAAACTGAAGCGCTATCCGCAATCAGTCTCACGTGCGATTCAAACAGGCGGTGCGGAGGAAGTTGTGAAGGCCGCAGAGCTAATTGAAGATATTTTGATTCGGAAATCACAGCCAACGCAAGGCCTGCTGAATAAGCCATAAACAGATTATTTTCGCAAATCAACCAAATGTAGTTTATTCCAAATAATCAACTAAATATGGTTTATTTGTTGTTCGCCAACAGACAATTCTGGAGATTTTCCTGAATGCCTTTGACAGCGGCCAAACTTACAGTCTGCTTTCTTGCCTCCATTGTGCTGACAACGCTGCTGATGCGCAAGTGGATTCCAACGCTTGACCCGACCGGAGGAGAGGAGCAACCTGTCCCGAAAGACAGAACCGGCCCAGACAATCAACCGTTGACGCCAACCACCAAATCAACAGGGTTCTGGATTGGTTTTTTTGAGACTATGATGGTGTTTGCTTTTGTCTGGGCAGGAGATTTCGGTGCACTGGCGATCATCATCGGCGCCAAGCAATTCGTGCGCAAGGAGGAGATTCAGAAGAATCCAAAGTATTATCTGCTGGGGACGTTGATGAACGTTTCGATCGCGCTGGTGCTGGCGCAGGTCGCGAAAGCGTGGGCTGGTATTTAGGCCTAACGTATGCGTGTTACTGCTCGGCTCCAATCCCCGGAAAAGAACCCGTCCAGAGTCTCAAACCACCAAATTAACCAATTTTCCTGGCACCACAATTACTTTCCGCACGGCCTTGCCTCCCAGGCGCGACTGAACTTTTTCGAGGGCCAGTTTCTCCAATTCGGCCTTATCAGTAGCCACTGCAGTTGGAACTAGCATCTGGTCGCGCAGCTTGCCATTTACCTGAATGACGATGTTTGTCTCATCCCGCTGCAGAGCACCCTTGTCTGCCACCGGCCATTTTTCCTGCAGAATCGCACCGTCGTGGCCTAGGCTGCGCCAGAGTTCTTCGGTCACAAACGGCGTGATCGGGGAAAGCAGCAAAATCATGGTTTCGACTGTCTTTTTGAGCAGGGTCTTATTCAGCTCATGTTTGCCATTTTCGCAAGTTGCCAGGTAAGCCGAGAGTTCGTTGCTCAATTCCATGATCGCGGCCACCGAGGTGTTGAAGTGAAAAGCCTTGAAATCGCGGGTAACCGACTCAATCTTGGCGTTCACCATGTGCCACAACTGCTTGTCACGCTGGTTGAGCTTGTCCGTTTCTATTGCTGTGTTCGGCGCCGCCGTGATGATGTCTTCATATTTTTGCACTAGCGCCCAGACTCGATTCAGAAAGCGGTAGCCGCCACGCACACCTTCGTCATTCCATTGGATTTCCTTCTCTGGCGGGCCCATGAAGAGGGTGTAGAGCCGCTCCGTGTCGGTGCCATATTTGTCGATGATTTCGGTAGGTGAGATAGTGTTTTTCTTGGACTTGCTCATCTTGGCCAGCTCGGTCAGCAGGGTTTCGCCACCCTGCGGGCAGGTCTTGCCATCCTGAACATCACCGGGCGGAATCCAGCCGTGCTCCTTGCAGCGGTAGGCTTCGTGTGTGATCATGCCCTGCGTGAACAACCGCGTGAATGGCTCGCCGAAATTGATCAAGCCCATGTCACGCATCGCCTTGGTGATAAATCGCGCATACAGCAGGTGCAGAATCGCGTGTTCGATGCCGCCGATGTACTGGTCAACCGGCAGCCAGGCGTTCACCAGATCCGAATCGAAAATTTTGTCCTTGTTCTGTGACGACAGGTAGCGCAGGAAATACCACGAGGAATCGACAAACGTATCCATCGTGTCTGTGTCACGCCGGGCGGAACTGCCACACTTCGGGCAATCGACCTCGTAGAATTCCGGGATTTCCGCCAGACCCTTTTTGCCGAGGAAATCGACATCCGGAAGTAGAACAGGGAGCTGGTCTTCCGGTACGGGAACCGCGCCGCACGCCTCGCAGTGAATCATCGGGATTGGTGTTCCCCAGTAACGTTGCCGCGAGATGAGCCAGTCGCGCAGGCGGAAATTGATTTCACCTTTGCCGACCGTTTTCTTCTCCAAAAGCTGAATGAATTTGCGGATAGTGCCTTTGCCGGCGGGCTGGCCGTCGAACTCGCCGGAGTTGACCATCACGCCTTCGCCAAGATATGCCTCGGCCATGGTTTTGCCGTCGAGGCTTTCTCCATCTGGCTGAATGACCGGAACGATGCTCAAACCGAAAGCGCGCGCGAAATCAAAATCGCGCTGATCGTGTCCCGGTACGGCCATAATAGCCCCCGTGCCGTAGCCCATAAGCACGTAATCCGCGATCCAGATGGGAATCTTCTGGCCGGTGACCGGGTTGACGCAGTAGCTGCCGATGAACTTGCCGGTCTTCTTGCGCTCCGTGAGTTGGCGCTGCACATCGCTTTCCGCACTGACTTCCCGCAGGTATGCCTTAACCTCGTCGCGATGTTCGGCGGTAGTCAGTTTCTCAACCAGGGGATGCTCTGGCGCCAAAACCATAAATGTCGCACCGTAAATGGTGTCGGGCCGGGTAGTGAAGACCTCGATGGCATCTTCAGAACCATCTATCGGAAAATGGATTGACGCGCCCTCGCTGCGGCCGATCCAGTTTCGTTGCATGAGTTTTACGCGCTCCGGCCAGTGCTGCAGACTATCCAAATCATCCAGCAACTCTTGGGCGTATTCGGTAATTTTGAAAAACCACTGCGTAAGATCTTTCTTCGTGACTTCGGAGTGGCAGCGCTCGCAAGCGCCATCGACCACTTGCTCGTTGGCCAGGACCGTGTCGCAGCCCGGGCACCAGTTTACCTGAGATTCCTTGCGGTAGGCAAGCCCTTTCTTGTGGAGTTGGATAAACAGCCACTGGTTCCAGCGGTAGTAGAGCGGGTCACAGGTTGCCAGTTCACGGCGCCAGTCAAAAACCACGCCCCACTGCCGGAACTGTTCGCGGAAGGATTCGATATTCTTGTAGGTCCATTCTTTCGGGTGGATGCCGCGGTCGATGGCGGCGTTTTCAGCCGGCAGACCGAACGCGTCGTAGCCCATCGGGTTGAGCACGTTGTAACCATTCATGAGCAAGTAGCGGGAGAAGGCGTCGCCGATCAGCCAGTTGCGGCCGTGCCCGACATGCATTTCCCCGGAAGGGTAGGGGAACATATTGAGGTAGTACATCTTGTCCTGAGTTTTGCTCAGGTCAGGTTCGAAGAATCCGTTTTCCTGCCAGAAATCCCGCCATTTGTCTTCAATTTTCTGAAAGTCGTAGGGCTCGCTCATGGTGTCGCGTCCATCGGTTTTTGTGAAAGGAACTTAATCCATGCCGGTTGCATTAGTGTTGAAACTTTCGGCTCTGATCTTTATATTAACACTTTTATCATCGAAGCCTGTAAAATAGAAATTAATCCCGAATTAGCAAGCCGAATTTGCAGCCGCGAATCAGTCCCATCTTGTCAGATTTTCATGGAGGAATTATGCATCACAGACCCCGTCTGAACTGGAAAATTGCCCTTCTCATATTTGCAGCCAGCGTCATTCTCCCTGCCCGGTCGGTACTGGCCCAGACCGATGGCTTCGGCCTCGGCATCATTGTTGGCGAGCCGACGGGCATCTCCGCCAAGAAATGGATGTCAGCGACCACGGCCCTGGATTTTGCAGCAGCCTGGTCGCTTACCGGCGATAACTCCTTTAGCCTGCACGCAGATTATCTGAGCCACAAGTTCGATCTTTTCAATCCCGATGCCGGACGGCTGCCGTTTTACTATGGCATTGGCGGCCGGCTTCGGTTGGGCGACAAGGATGATGAGCTTGGCGTCCGAATTCCGCTTGGCCTGAATTATCATTTCAGCGACATCACCCTGGATTTGTTTCTCGAACTCGTGCCCATTCTCGACCTCGCGCCTGACACGGATTTCGAAATCAACGCCGCCTTGGGTGTGCGGTATTTTTTCAAGTAGCGGAGTTCGCGTTTGGTCCGGGAGAGCGCGATTTAGCAGCACGCAACTCACTTCGACTTACAGGGAGGAGCATGCATTTTCAAAAAGTAGAATTCAAAAACGCGGACGGTGAAACTCTGGCAGCCCGTCTGGATTTTCCTGTTGGGGAAACGCCGCGAGCGTTTGCCTTGTTCGCGCACTGCTTCACCTGTTCAAAGAATCTGCGCGCGGTGGCAAACATCAGTCGGGCGCTGAATCAACAAGGGATTGCAGTCCTGCGTTTTGATTTCACGGGCCTGGGTGAAAGTGAGGGCGATTTCGCTGACACCAATTTCTCCTCGAATGTCGCCGACCTCGTGTCCGCCGCGGAATTCATGGCAGAAAAATTCGAGGGGCCAAGAATTCTGATCGGACATTCGCTGGGTGGCGCCGCGGTGCTGCAGGCTGCGCCTGAAATTGCCAGTGCGCTGGCGGTGGCCACAATAGGGGCGCCCGCCGAACCCTCCCATGTTCGTCATTTATTAACAGAGAAGGAAGAAGAAATCAGAGCCCACGGCCAAGCTGAACTCACTCTGGCCGGGCGTAAGTTCACCATCAAGAAGCAATTTCTGGATGACCTCGACGCCAACAACATGCAATCTGCTATTGCCGGATTGCGACGGGCGTTACTCATCCTGCACTCGCCCATCGACAACACTGTCGGTGTCGAGAATGCGGCGGCGATTTTCCAGGCGGCAAGGCATCCCAAAAGTTTCGTCTCTCTCGACCACGCAGACCACCTGTTGACCCAGGAACAGGATTCACGCTACGCAGGCGCTGTAATTGCCGCCTGGGCCGAGCGCTATCTGGAAGCGTCAACAGCCCGTTCATCCGAGAGCTTGGCGGACAATCGCATCTCTGTCCGGACACGCAGGCGTGGGCTGCAAACTGAAATCAACGCTAACGGCCACCGCCTTCTGGCCGACGAACCAGAATCCGTGGGCGGAACTAACGCCGGACCAACGCCGTACGACCTTTTGGTTTCCGCCCTTGGCGCCTGTACTTCGATGACGTTGCGGCTCTACGCCGACCACAAAGGCTGGCCCCTGGAAGACATCGATGTCAGTTTGAAGCACAAAAAGATTCACGCCAGAGATTGCGAAGAGTGCGAAACCACCAACGCGAAAGTGGACCAAATTGAGCGGGAAATCGAGTTGCACGGCGCTCTCGATGAAACGCAGCGCACCCGCTTGCTGGAGATTGCCGACCGCTGTCCGGTGCATCGCACGCTGCATTCAGAAGTTATCATAAAGACTCATCTCAAGTAGGCTTGAGAACCAAACAATGACCTCTCACTTCCAAGGATTTATCATGAAACGAATTGCAGTTTTCGTCATGCTGTCTATGTTTGCTTTGACAGCCTCAACGGTGCCTGCCCAGGTTGGCGCCGATCTGACAAAGAAGCTTCCGGTCGATCCCAAAATCACGATCGGCAAACTGGAAAACGGCATCACCTACTACATCCGCACCAACAGCAAGCCGGAGAATCGGGCTGAAATTCGCCTGGTGGTGAATGCCGGCTCCGTGCTCGAGGACGACGACCAACGCGGCCTGGCGCACTTTGTCGAGCACATGGCGTTCAATGGCACCAAGAATTTCGCCCGGCATGAGATAATCGACTATCTCGAATCTATCGGCATGCGGTTTGGGCCCGACATCAACGCCTACACCAGCTTCGACGAGACCGTCTACATGCTGCAAGTGCCCACCGACGACAAGGAGATTGTCGAAACAGGATTCCGAGTCCTGGAAGAGTGGGCCCACAATGTGAGCTTTGAAGATCAGGAGATTGACAAAGAGCGCGGCGTTGTGGTAGAAGAGTGGCGGCTCGGACGCGGCGCGGGCGCTCGCATGCGCGACAAGCAGTTTCCCATTCTCTTCAAAGATTCGCGCTACGCCGTCAGGCTGCCGATCGGTAAAAAGGAGATTCTGGAAAAGGCGCCATACGACGCCGTGCGGCGTTTCTACCGCGACTGGTACCGGCCGGAATTGATGGCCGTCGTGGCCGTCGGTGATTTCGACAAGGCCTGGATCGAGTCGATAATCAAAGAGCGCTTTTCGGGTATTTCTTCCCAGGTAGATCGCGAACGCAAGATGTTCCCGGTGCCAGACCATGACGAAACATTGTTCGCCATCACCTCAGACAAAGAAGCTACCAATACCAGCGTCGCCGTCTACTACAAAAGGAAAATTGGTGAGGAAGGCACCGCCGGCGCCTACAGGCGATCGCTGGTGCAGGCGCTTTTCAACGGCGTGCTCAACAATCGTTTCAACGAACTTTTGCAGCAGCCGGAGCCACCGTTCCTCGCGGCTTTTTCAAGCCAGGGCCGCTTCGTGCGCACAAAAGAGTTCTATGGCCTGAGTGCCTTTGTGAAGGAGGGACAAGTCGAGCGCGGCCTCGAAGCGGTTTTCACGGAAGCGCAGCGAGTAAGGCAGCACGGCTTCACTGCTACCGAGATCGAGCGTGAGAAAATCGAGATGCTGCGCGGTATGGAAACGGCGTTCAACGAGCGGGATAAAACCGAGTCCCATGGTTATGCCGCGGAATACATTCGAAATTTCCTGCAAGGTGAATCCCTGCCGGGAATCGAGGTTGAATTTGAGCTTTACAAACAGTTTTTGCCAGAAATAGAACTGCCAGAAATAAATCAACTTGCAGACCAGGCCCTTAGCGACAAAAGCCGGGTGGTGACAGTTAGTGCTCCAGAGAAGGAAGGTGTCGCACTGCCAACTGCCGGCTCATTGAACGGCGTGTTTGCGAAAGTCGGCGGACTGAAGATAGATGCTTACGTTGACCAGGTGTCAGATGAGCCGTTGCTGGCAATCCAACCGGCTGCCGGTACTATCGTGTCTGAGAAGAAGATTCCGGAGGTTGGGGTGACGGAGTGGCGTCTCTCAAACGGTGTTCGGGTCGTGCTTAAACCGACCGACTTCAAGAATGATGAGGTGGGGTTTGAAGCGTTTAGCCCAGGCGGGCATTCGCTGGTGGCGGACGACAGTTATTTGTCGGCAATCGCAGCTTCTGCCATTGTCGGTGAAGGCGGCCTCGGCAGCTTTGACCAAATTGCGCTGCAAAAAAAACTGGCAGGCAAGATTGTGAGTGTCTCGCCTTCAATCGGCGCATTGCAGGAAGGTCTTTCTGGAAGCGCCACACCGCAGGATCTGCAGACGATGTTTGAACTCATCTATCTGAATTTTACGGCGCCACGCAAGGACAGCACCGCTTACCTTTCCTTCGTCTCTCGCATCGACGGCTTCATTGAGAATCGTCACGCCAGCCCTGAAGCAGCCTTCCGCGACACGGTCCAGGTTACCCTGTCGCAGCATCATTTTCGCACCCGGCCCTGGACGAAAGCAGTTCTTGCTGAGATCGATCTTGGCAAGGCGTTTCACATCTATCAGGACCGCTTCGCCGATGCCAGCGATTTCACGTTCATTTTTGTGGGCAACTTTGAAGTCGAAAACATCAAACCGATGGTTGCCAAATATCTCGCCGGTTTGCCCTCTCTGGAGCGCAATGAAAGTTGGAAGGATGTCGGTATCGATCCGCCAAAAGGTGTGGTTACCAAGGCGGTGAAGCGCGGTGTCGAGCCCAAAAGCCAGGTACGAATGGCTTTCACCGGCCCGTTTCCGTGGAGCCGTGAAGAGCGTCATCGTCTCTTTTCCATGACTGCCGCTTTTCAGATTAAACTGCGTGAGGTCTTGCGCGAAGACCTTTCTGGCACTTATGGCGTCGGCGTCTGGCCGTCCGTATCGCGCTTCCCGGATGAAGAATACAGCCTCAACATTTCTTTTGGCTGCGCGCCGGAACGAGTAGATGAGCTGACCCGGACTGTGTTCGAGCAAATCGATAGCCTGCGCACCTACGGCACCACTGACAAGTATCTGAGCAAAGTCAAAAAGACTCAGATTCGAAAACGAGAGACGGACTTGAAAAAGAATGGCTTTTGGCTGCGCGCTCTGGAATCGACTTACACCCACGGCAGCGACCCGAAATCTATTCTGACCTTCAATGAGCTTGTGGACGGCTTGACGCTTGCTGGCATCAAGAACACGGCCGCGAAATATTTTAATGAGAAGAACTACGTCAAGATTGTCTTGTATCCGGAGGGCTCCTAACCGTTTGCATTCGCTCAATTCAGATTGAAATTCAAGGACCATTTCTCGAGCCAGGCAAATGACTACGCGGCCTTTCGTCCGCGCTACCCGGATGGGTTGTTTGCCTGGCTTGCCGACCTCGCCCCGGACCGGAATTGCGTGTGGGATTGCGCCACCGGCAACGGTCAGGCGGCGGCTGGACTGGCCGCTCATTTTACCCGGGTCATCGCCACTGACGCCAGCGAGCAGCAGATCTTGAACGCGCAAGCTCATCCGGGAATCGAATACCGAGTTGCTCCCGCTGAAAAACCCGGCCTTCCCAAAGATTCCTGCTCCCTGATTACAGTGGCTCAGGCTGCGCACTGGTTTCAGCTTGATGCTTTTTACCAATGCTGCCGAAATGTGCTCGAGCCCTCAGGACTTTTGGCGGTCTGGGGCTACAATCTCGTAGAAATCGATGCGGAGGTCGATGCACTCGTGCTGGAGTTTTACGAGAAGAAAGTCGGCGCATACTGGCCTCCGGAGCGCCGTCTGGTCGAGACAAACTACCGGGAGTTGCCTTTCCCATTTTCGGAGCTACCGGCGGCCGAATTTCAAATGCAGGCAGAATGGCGGCTGGACGATTTGCTGGGCTATGTTCGCACATGGTCAGCGAGCCAGAGATATCTTGCTGCGCGCGGTGAGAATCCGGTGGAGTCGCTCGTAGAAGCGTTACGAAATTGCTGGCCGGAACCATCTGAGAAAAGGCCAGTCGTGTGGCCGCTATTCATTAAACTGGCCAGACTGTGAAAATCGATCCCGTTGAAATCATCAAGAAATACTATGATCCAGACTCGTTTGTTTTCGAGGTACTGCTGGTGCACAGCGAAATGGTGACTGCCAAAGCCCTGCAGCTCGCGGACCGGGTTACACATCTGCAGCCGGACCTTGAGTTTGTAGAACAAGCGGCCATGCTGCACGACATCGGCATTTTCATGACAGACGCTCCCGACATCGGCTGCACTGGCGATGCGCCGTACCTGATGCACGGCCCGCTTGGACGTGAGTTACTCGAGAAAGAGGGTTTGCCTGGTCATGCCCTGGTTTGTGATCGTCACACGGGAGTTGGCATCAGCCGCGCTGACATCGAAGGGCAGAATCTGCCCCTGCCTCTTCGCGACATGTTGCCAGAGACGCTCGAAGAAAAGATTATCTGCTTTGCGGACACATTTTATGGCAAGAACCCGAAGCGTTTGCGTAAGGAAAAATCAATTGAGAAAATCGAGCGAAAAGTCAGGAAATATGGGGAGAGCAGTGTGGCCAGGCTGGCGTCATTTCGAGGTTTGTTTGGAGTCTAGCCTTGAGCAACCCGAGCGGCGTCAGTGGTGAGTGTGGGTTCTTTCTGCACGTATTAATGAACGCAGTGGCTGATGCCACTGCGTTCACCAAATTCTCAACATAAATCATGGCGTGGCGAAGTGAGGCTCGCGAGGAAATCCGTGATATTTGAACAAAATTTCGCTGCTCTAGCTGTCCTCCAGCACGACTTTGATGCGTTCGAAAGCCCACTCCAGCTCATCTTCAGAAATCACAAGCGGCGGTGCGAAGCGGATGACATTTTCATGTGTTTCCTTGCACAGCAGACCTTCCTTTTTCAAGGCTTCGCAGTAGGGCCGAGCTTTGGTATCCAGTTCGACGCCAATGAACAGACCTTTGCCACGGATGTCAACAATCTTCGGACAGTCAATGGTTCGCAGTTTCTCAATGAAGAGTTTGCCCAGGCGCTCTGAACGTTCGACTAGCCCCTCGTCCAGAATCACGTCGAGCGCGGCCAGGGCAACGGCACAGCCGAGAGGGTTACCACCGAATGTGCTGCCGTGGTCGCCCGGCTTGAACACACCCAGAACATCCTTTCGTCCCAGGACCGCCGACACCGGCATGAAACCACCCGACAAAGCCTTGCCGATGATGATGACATCCGGGTTGACATTTTCGTGCTGAAAGGCGAACAGTTTTCCTGAACGTCCAAGGCCGCTTTGAATCTCATCTGCCATAAACAGCACATTGTTCTCGCGGCACAAGGCCTGAGCCTTTTCGAGGTAGCCCGACGGCGGGATAAGAATGCCGGCTTCGCCCTGAATTGGCTCGAACAGAAAAGCGCAGGTGTTGGCGGTAATAGCTCCGGCCAGAGCTTCGGCGTCGCCGAACGGGATGACCTTGAAACCCGGCGTAAACGGGCCGAAGCCGTCGAGGTACTGCTCTTCGGTGGAGAATCCGACGATGGTCGTGGTGCGGCCGTGAAAATTGTTGCTGCAGACGATAATCTCGGCCTGATCAGCGGCGATGCCTTTTACTTTGTAGCCCCATTTTCTGGCGGCCTTAATCGCTGTTTCAACGGCCTCCGCACCCGAGTTCATGGGCAGCACCATCTCCATGCCGGAGAGGTTTGCCAGCTTTTCGCAAAACAGAGGTAGCTTTTCATTGCGAAACGCTCGTGATGTGAGCGTGACTTTGCTTGCCTGAGCCTGGAAAGCTGCCAGGATCTTGGGATGGCAATGTCCCTGGTTTACTGCTGAATAAGCGCTCAGGCAGTCCATGTAGCGGCCGCCCTCGACGTCATACACCCAGACGCCTTCGGCATGGGAGATGACAATGTCAAGCGGGTGGTAGTTGTGTGCACCGTATTTTTCTTCCAGCGCGATGTAATCTTGTGTTGATTTTGCCACGGAATCTTCTCCTTGAAATGCTCGTTGTTTCCGACCTAGATCAGAATTCAGTCAATCGAAATTAGGTCTCGGAAGCTAATATCTAGAGGAGTGCTTGTCAATAGGAAAGTTGAGTCGAAAAGAAAAAAATTGCGTCTTGCTGTTCCCGGGAGAGGCAGCAAAGGCCGAAGCCGGAATCGGATCAAGCAGGTGTGAGCGATGGCTCCCTCAAGACCGGTTCCAGGTGGCGCACTTGACAGGGGCTGCCGCCGTTTTCGTAGTCACAGTCGCCCCAATAGAAGCAATTGACGGAGCAAATGGGTGCGCCTTCCAGGTGGTCATACTTGGGGTATTCTTGTGCGTGCTGCTGCAAGTGCTTGCGCCATTTCCGTTTCTCCAGAATCTCCTTCATTCCCTTTTTGCCAAGAATGTTCACGCGCAGCAGTGCGGACAAATCCTGCGCCGGTTTCGATTTGGGGTCATGCAACAGAAATGGCTGCATCGCTTTCACCGCATCTTTTACCTTCAAGTCATAGGAAATGTAGCCCAGGAATTCCATGTGGACTCCCAGAAGTTCGAGAACCGCCGCCTGAATCGCCTGCCCTTCCTTGATTTCATCGCTATCCTTCGCCATGTTCAGAATCAACTTCGGCTGGAAGTTCTCTAGCGTTTGTTTGCACACCTCGTGGGCTCGTTCATCTGTGCCGGCAACTTGTTTCAGCAAGTCGATGACCGTCAGTTGTGTCTTGCCTGGACGGTTCAACTCCTCGCTCGCAAGAATCTCGAGCGCCTTCGGAAAATCTCGCAGTTGCCGGTTCAACTGCCGCATCAGACAGACTTTTATGAAACCGAAGGCTTCGTAGACTGAGGTCGGCTCCGGTGTCATGACCACAAGTTTTTCATCAGCGAGAAGAAAGAAGTCAATGGTGTTGTAGCCTGAGCCGGCGCCGAGATCGAGAATGATGGTGTCAGCGTGGAGTTTTTTCAACTCGCGCACAAACCGCTGTTTCTGGAAATATTTGGGATTGGCAAGACCCAGCGTGCCGCACGCTCCGCTGATCATTTGCAGGTTGTCCACCGGCGTGTCGAGTACGATCTCGTTCAGGGTATCTTTTTGTAGCGTGTAGAAGTCGAAGAAGGTGTACTCGGGTTCAAGAATACCCATGCAGGTGTGCAAGTTCGCCCCGCCAAAATCAGCATCCACCATGACCACGCGCTGGCCCGCGGACGCCATGCCGACACCCAGTGAGGCAGATAGCATGGTCTTGCCGACACCGCCTTTGCCACTTGCAATCGCGTAGATCTTGTTTCTGTATTCTCCGTTCTGATTGCTGATTCCGAAGAGCGGTTTCAGCTCGGCAATGTGTTCGGCGAGAACCCATTCATCCAGATCTTCGCTCCAGAGATAATCGTTCTGCGAGAATGTACCCTCGCGGACCAGATCCTTGATTTCCGCCAGAGCAACCGGGCCGAATTCCTTGTCATCAACTCTGATGAATAAATTCTCCATTTCACATCCTGTGTAAGGCCGTGCGCTTGTGTCTGCTATTCGGAGCGACAATATAAACCTTTCGACCTGTAATCGCAAAACAATCGAGGTTCTTTACGAAATCTTGTTTTATGTGCCAGGCCACCGGCGGCTGAAAAAGATTCCTCTTGAAAATTGCCACAATTCTGCTAAAATAAGAATCTGTCAATTCGAAAAGAATGACCGCCTGCGGTCGATAAACTTCCTGCCGGCTACGAGCACCATTCAGCGCGATTTTCCGGCAATCATGGCTGGAATGGATTTTGCTCAGTTTTTGTAATTATTAATGACCGAGATGCTTGAACCTTTCCTTGGAGCGTTGTAAATGACCAGGTGCTGGAATCCCATTTTATCTCTATTTCTCGCTTTCATCCTGTTCGCTGCTGAAACAGTTTCAGCACAAGTCACCACAGCCTCGCGTGACGCCTTCCCTTTGCCTGAAGTGCTCAAACCCAACGTTGAGTTTTGGAAAAATGTCTATGCACGATATTCCGAACGCGAGGTTGTGATCCACGACTCCAGGGAGTTGCACCTTGTTTATGAGGTGGTTCATCTCGATTCCCTTTTTCGCGGTGCGCGGGTCAGTTCCCGTCTTGAGTGGAAGAAGGTTGACCAAATCAAGAAGCATTACAAAACGATTTTGCTGAGGCTGGCCAGAATGCGGAAGATCAATCTGGCATCGCTACGTGGCGACGAGCGCCGTGTCGCGGCCTTGTTCGGGCCCGCCACTACCCCGAAACAGTTCAGGGACGCCGCAAAGCGTTTAAGAGGACAGAGTGGTTTGCGAGAGCGCTTTCGCATTGGGCTCATCCGGTCCGGCCTCTACCTTAGCAGAATGCGGGAGATATTCGAGAGCGAGGGCGTGCCACTTGAGCTGCTGATGCTGCCACATGTTGAATCATCTTTTAATTATCGTGCTTATTCGAAACTCGGCGCCGCCGGTCTGTGGCAGTTTACCAGGTCAACCGGGCGCCAGTACATGAAGATCAATTACAACGTCGATCAGCGACTCGATCCCTTGATCGCCACCAGGTCGGCAGCCAGGTTGCTGAAGAAAAATTATGAAACTCTTGGCGCCTGGCCTTTGGCAATCACGGCCTACAATCATGGCCGTGGCGGGATGAAACGCGCCAAAAGAAAATTCGGCAAGGATATTGGCAAAATTGTGCGCTATTACAGCAGCCGCACCTTCGGTTTTGCCTCACGAAATTTCTACAGCGAATTTCTGGCCGCGTTCAATGTCGCAACCAATTACCGCAAACATTTCGGCGAGCTGACATTTCAACAGCCCACGGAGTTCGAGGAGTTCACCATTCCCGACTACGTCACTGTGAAGACGCTGCTCAGCAAACTCGACCTGAGCCATGAGGAATTCAAGAGCTACAATCCTGCGCTACGAAACCCAGTGCTACAGTCACGGCGGAGAATTCCGCGTCATTTTCCGCTCCGTGTGCCTAAACGCGAAGGGATTGACATAGCCTCTATGTACGCCGGCATTTCGTCAGCCCAAAAATACGGCAAACAAGTGACTCCGGAATGGCACAAGATTCGGACCGGCGAGAATCTCTCACAGATTGCCCGGCGTTACCGGGTCCGACTGTCTGAGTTGATGGCAGCCAACAATATCCGCAATGCTCACCGGATTTATGCCGGTCAAAATCTGCAAATTCCATATGGTGGGAGGACGCCGCGAGTGCGTACCCTGGCGCGAACCGTCACACCGCCGGCCAAGGAAACCACACTTGCTGATGCGAGCGATTTGACTCCATCCGACAAAACCGTGCTCGATGTTCCGAGAACCGTAAGATTGGATGAACCGGTTCCGGAAGCTCGCAAAACAGCCACGCCTGGTGCTAGCGAGGGCGTTGGCTACATCTCCGCCAGACCGCAGGCTTCACGCCCGCTTGATGCGGTGCAGCGTCAGAATCTCAAGATGGTTGCTGTCAGAGAGTTGGAAGCAAAAATCGAGACAGTAGACGAAATCATGGCCATGGCCTTGCCTGGCGATTACGTCGAGATGACGAGAGACATGACAGTGCGGGTGGTGGCAGCACCCAAGATTGAGATGATGCATGAGTCGTTTCGTGACCTGGACATGCCGCAGAATGGTCAAGTCATGGTTGAACCTGATGAAACGTTGGGGCATTTTGCTGACTGGCTCGGTATTCAGACCTACAAACTGCGACGGGTCAATCGCATGGCTTACACAACTCCCATCAGGATCGGCCAGCGGCTTTGGCTGAGCTTCGAGAATGTCACTCCCGAAGAGTTTCACCGACGCAGAGTGGAGTACCACCAGGGCATCGAGGAAGATTTCTACCGCAACTTCCGTGTTCAGGGTGAAATGGCTTACACCATCCGGACCGGAGACAGCATCTGGTACATCTGCAACCGCAATTTTGAAATCCCGCATTGGCTGCTCAAAAAGCACAACCCAGACAGGGATTTGGGTCGGTTGATCGCGGGTCAGGAAATCACGATCCCACTGGTTGAGGCTCGCTTTCCGGACGATGTGCTGAACAATTAGTCCAAATCAGCACTAACTGGCAAGTATTCGTTGGCGCGCCTGCAAGGCGCGCCTTTTTTGTTAAATCGAAAGGTCACTATGGCAAGACTAAGTGATGGCGTTCAAAGAACAGTCCTGGACAACGGTTTCACCCTGCTGGTCAAAGAAAATCATAATGCCGGGGTGGCCGCGATTTTCGCTTATGTAAAGGCAGGATACTTTGATGAGTCCGATGATGTGGTGGGAATCTCACATCTTATCGAGCACATGTTCTTTAAGGGCACACAGAAGCGCGGTGTTGGAGAACTCGCCAAGCAGACCAAGGCGCTAGGTGGCTATCTCAACGCAAGCACGATTTATGACCACACGATGTACTACACCGTGGTTCCCAGCGCACATTTTGCAGAAGGCTTGGAGATACAGGCAGATGCGCTGCTCAATTCGACCTTTGATGCGGAGGAGCTTGTCAAAGAAACCGAGGTCGTGATTCAGGAAGCCAAAAGAAAGCTGGACAATCCAGGAGCGGTTGTTCGTGAGAAACTGTTCGAGACCGCGTTTAACCAACACCGGATCAGGCGCTGGCGTATCGGTACCGAGGCTGGCCTGCGAAGGTTGACACGTGATGATTTTCTGACCTTTCACAACAATCTCTACCGGCCGGAAAATATCATTCTAGTCGTTGCCGGCGACGTTGATTCAGAGCAAGTATCGCGTGAGGTTCTGCAACACTACGGTGCTTTCGACCGGGGAACTCTGGGGAAGGACTGCGCACCTGCCGAGCCGGCGCAGCAGAAGTTTCGCTACGGTTACCTGGAAGACGATATCCAGCACGGCTATGTGAGTTTTGGGTTTCACGTACCCGGCAGTCTGCAGGAGGACTCGTACGCGCTCGAGATATTGGCGTTCGTGCTCGGCTACGGCCGAAGTTCGCGACTCAATCGTTTTGTAAAAGAAGAGAAGCAGCTTGCGCATTCGGTTTCGGCGCATAATTACACCCTTGCCGATTTCGGCATCTTTTCGATTGACGCCATCTCCGACGCGGGGCGACTGCGACAGGCAGCCTCCGCGATAATGGAGCAAGTCGCGGGCGTTCTGCAACAACCGGTGACTTCCGGGGAGCTTGAGAAGGCGCGAAACATGCTTGAATCGATGACGATTTCAAGCATGGAGACAGTAGCCGGCCATGCTCGCGTACTGGCCGCCTACGAAGCGCTCGGAGGCTTCGAACTGATAGACGGCTATCTCGAAAAGCTTTACCAGGTAACGGCCGGCGATATATCCCGCGTCGCAGAGAGGTATCTGCATCCGGAGAACTGTACCGTCTTTGAGTACGTTTCCGCCGCTTCCGGACTTGGCGCAATTTCGCCAGACCGGCTTGCGCGGGAATTCCGGCGCAGCCTGGATAACGCCATCGACAACCGAAAGCCACGGCCTGACCGCCCGGTGCCGGCGCTAAACTGGCACGTGCGGGCAAACCACAGTTCCCCAGCGAAAGGTTTGAGCAGGTATGCTTTTGAGTCCGGCGCGACGTTACTGGTGCGGGAAGACCACCATTTGCCGGTTGTTTCGGTTGGGATCTACGCTCCGGGCGGCAGGACCGCTGAAAGCAAAGCCAATGCCGGCATCAGTGGCCTGACCGCAAGGATGGCGCTAAAAGGCGCCGGGCATCTTTCGGCAGCCGAGATCGCATCGCAGATTGAAGGGCTGGGCACCTCAATCGATTTTTCCGCGGACCCGGACTATTTCGGCTGCTCGCTTGATATTCTGGCCAAGCATTTTGAACGAGGCTGGGAGATCTTAACGGAGATCCTTTGCCACCCGACCTTTCCTGACGATGAACTCGGGAAAGAGAAGGAACAGACCATTGCCAGGGCCCGGCGTCTGCAAGATGACATGTTCAGCTACCCGATCCAGCTTTTTTCCGGAGCCATGTTCGCCGACCACCCGTACGGGCTGCCTCCGCTTGGCAGGGACGACACTATTTCAAGCATCTCCCGAGATAATTTGAAGGAGTGGCATGGACGTCACTTCCTTGCGAACCGGCTGACAATTGTTGCTGTCGGTGACACCAGCATGGATGAAATGATTGACAAAGCCGGCCAATTGCTCCCGAACCTCAAAAGCGGTTTGACCGTCGCGCCACCGTCCGCGCCAGCATGGCCCAAGCAAATGACTAGCGTCGTCGAGGAGCGGGAAAAGCAGCAAACCGCCCTGGCGATTGGGTTCCCCGCGCCGGCATTCATCGATAGGGATTACAGCGCTATACGCATCCTGCAGAATATCGTTTCCGGGTTGGGAGGACGGTTCTTCGAAGAACTCAGAGGCAGGAAGAGTCTCGCTTACACGGTTTCGTCATACCTGATTTCCCGGCAGTTGGGAGGGGCTTTTGTCACCTATATCGCAACCTCCCCGGGGCAGGAAGAAAAGGCCCGCCAGGGCTTGCTGGCGGAGTTTCGGAAGGTGCTGGACAACCAGATTACAAGGGAAGAGTTCGAGCGAGCACGACGCTACACCGTCGGCACGCATCAGATGGGGCTGGAGACCTGCAATGCTCAAATGGCCCAATACGCGCACCACGAGTTGATTGGCGGCGGAGCCGAAGATTTGCATCAAGTTGTGGCTGAGTTGGAACGCGTGTCTGCCGACGAGATGGCGCAAGCCGCCCAGAAGTATTTCAACGAGGAATGCCCGGTGGAGGGCATTGTGCGCGGTACACCCTGACTCCAAGCCTTGGCGCTTCCGATCGCATACTGCCTGCTAACTCGGTTACCATCTTGATGTCGCTGGTCGCGCGTGCCCCCTGCCGTGCGGTCGATGAAGGATTTGCACACTCAGGTTCACACTCTCTTGACGGCGGGAGGAATAGTGACGGTCATGATAGGTCTCGCCGTCGGTTCCCGTACGCAGGCGTTTTTGATTTTTTTGAAGTATCAGGTATCATGGTTAGCATCCGGACGACAGCTATTGTCGCGGTGGTATACTTTTTGCATGACACTGACCGGTTTTTGAGAGACCGGTTGTGAATTGAAAGATGTTTCCGTGACTCAGCAAACGAATGGTGGCCAATATGCGAGAAAAAGGAATTAACCAGTCAGACTACATGGCGCTGCAGTTGATGGAAATCGAACGGTTCAGGTTGGGCATTTCTCAACAAAGTCACGATGGCGTCTCCTTTCAGGATGCAGCGATGCTCTGGATCTCAGAAGGGCGGGCCGAGCAATTTAGAGTTGGTTACATGCGTCATCGAGCTCAAGCCGAGCCAGCGGTAGCCTAGCATTGGCGCGCAGGACGCGCGCATACAAACCCGAACGCCAGGTTGTCTTTGCCTGGCGTTTTTTCTTTGCTGTGGCATGGTTTTCGCGATCGGTTGACATTCACGATCTGGGAGCGCCGGGAATTGCAGGAAGTGGGTTGGCGGCGGGCATTGTGTGTCAATAATATCACAGGATTCTAATAAGCGTCTTGTAAGAATGTGGCGATGATGAAACTGAGATGATCGGAATCAACTCAGTGTGGCTGGAAACCAAACACCGGGAATATTTGATCGACATAATCGGTAAATTGGGGTAGAGTACTATCAAGTACTTGAATTAGTACAAATAATAGTGGATTTGAATACCGCAAGTTCATAAATTATCATTTCTCCCCAAGCGCAACCTCAAATTTAAGGAGGAATATCAAAATGGTTAGTTTTTTTCCCCGACTCCCTTCTCTTCTCCCCGGAAGTAATTCACGCTTTCTCAGCAGATTCTTGCCGCTGGTCATGCTACTGCTGTTTTCCTCCAACTCCTTTGCGCAATTCGGAGACATCTTTGGTTTTGGGAAGAACAAAGTCCACTATAAGACATTCGATTGGTCGGTGATCAATACCGAGCATTTCGACATTCATTTCTACGAGGAAGAACGACAAGCAGCTTTGGACGCGGCTGAGATCGCGGAACGCTCGTATGCATACCTGAGCGAGGTGCTTGACTACAAATTCAAGCAAAAAATACCGCTGCTGATTTATTCGTCTCACAACGATTTTCAGCAGACAAATGCTATCCAGAGCTATATCAGTGAAGGCACTCAGGGTGTGACCGAGGGTCTAAAGGGCAGGATGATCCTGCCGATCACCGGCTCCTATGGTCAGTTTATTCATGTCCTTACGCACGAGATGGTCCATGCTTTCCAATTCGACATCATGCTTGCGGACACGCCGGGCGAGGTGATTCGCCGTTTTAATCCGCCGCTCTGGTTTATCGAGGGAATGGCGGAGTATCTGTCGGTTGGAATGGACAACATCACCCGCATGTGGATGCGTGACGCGGTTCTGAACAACAAGCTTTTGTCCATCCCGGATATGACTTTCGTCTTCGACATCCGTGTCTATCGAATGGGGCAGGCCATCTGGTACTACGTCGGCGAACGATACGGTAAGGAAGTTGTCGGGCGCATCTTCAAGACGGCCCGCGCTACCGGTGATTTGAATCGAGCCTATAAAGCACACACGGGTCTCGACTTGGTGGAACTTTCCAAACGCTGGCACGATGATGCCCGAGCCCGCTACCTGCCCAAGGATGTGGTATTGGTCCGACCTGAAGAAGTGGCCGAGCCGATCTCCGACCCGTGTTATGATTGCACCAAGCTGAATATCGTGCCTGCCATTTCGCCTGATGGCCAGAATCTGGCATACGTCGGCGACAAGAATTTCACCTTGAATATGTTGCTGCGAGGTTTGGTCAAGAATGAGGATGGCCAGGGCTACCGTGACGACAAGATTCGTCAGGTCGTCAGAAGCGGTTCCAGCCAGAGCTATGAGACCCTGCGCTACTTCACTACGGCTATGAATTGGTCACCAGATGGAAAATTCTTTTCATTTGTGGCGAAGGCAGGTGAAAGGGATGCGCTTTACATCGTTGATGCCAAACGCAACAAAGTCGTCAAGAAACTGGCATTCGAGCAGGTGACCGGTATGGCCGCGCCAAGCTGGTCGCCCAACGGGGACAAACTCGTGTTCAGCGGAACGGTTGGCGGCATTTCGGATTTGTACATCACTACCGCTGATGGCGAGAATCTGCAACAACTGACTCATGATCGCTATGCTCAAATGCACCCGCAATGGTCGCCGGACGGCAAAACCATTGCCTACACAACCGACCGCGGTCCGAACACCAAGATTGACAGCCTGATTTTTGGCGAATACAACATCGCCCTGTTTGACATTGCAAGCAAAGAAGTACAGTTGATTACCGAAACTGGCGGCAACCACATAAATCCCATCTGGAACAAAGATGGGTCCGAGATTTTCTTCGTTTCCGACATGAACGGAATTCCGAACATCTATTCAGTCTATCCGGATGAACGTCGGCTTTTTCGCATCACAAATTTCATCACGGGCGTTTCCGGAATCATCACGGAAAGCCCGGCAATCACCCTGGCTCCTGAAACCGGACGTCTTGCTTTTAGCGCTTTCTCCAACGCCGGCTGGTACATCTACACGTTGGATGAGTACGAACGAGAGCCAGTCGATGATATGAGCCTGGCGGTCCTCGAAGAACTCGAAGACCCAAATGACAAGTACAGAGAGTACGCCAAGGCCGACAGCACGGAGTTTCTGCTGTCAGAGTACAATTCCAAACTGAGCCCGGATTTGGTTTACGGAAACGGTGGCTTTGGCACCAATGTAGGGTTCGCCGGACAGACCGCCTTCTTGTTCAGTGACATGCTGGGCGACAAGAACCTACTTATCCAGGCCGCACTCTTTGGCGACCCGCTTGAGTCCACGATTGTCGCCACCTACTTCAATCAGAGGCGCCGGCTGAATTGGTCTTTTTCGGCCTTTCAGTTCAGAGATGATTTCGGCATTTACACGGCCGGTGGGGCAGAATTCGTCACACAGATTTTCCGGGGTGTCGGCTTGGGAGCGTCGCTGCCATTTAGCCGATTTTCACGCCTGGAAATCGGTTCCAATCTGTTCTTCGCTGATCGCGATGTCGTGCAGTTCAGTTTTTTCGGCACCCCTTCCAGCCAGGACGTGAGCAACGCAATATACGGCAGCGCAGACATCACATTGGTACGCGATTCGGCTTTTTGGGGGCTGTCGGCGCCCATCTCCGGCACCCGGGCGCGTTTCAGAATTCAACAAAATGTCGGCGACCTGCGCTGGGCCATGTTCTTTGCAGATTATCGCAAGTATTTCGCCATCCACATGCCGCGATTGTCATTGGCCTACCGGTTGTCTGGTGGTCTGACGACTGGCAGGGACAACCGGTTATTCAGTATTGGTGGCCCATTTACGTTTAGAGGAGACGATTGGGGCAGGCTGCGCGGCACCCGTGCATTCTATCAGAACCTTGAACTCAGGTTCCCGGTCCTGCCATTCCTGCCGATGCAATATGATTTCCTGACCGCGGTCGCCTTCTTTGACGCGGCCAACACCTGGGGCCCGACCGGGTTCGTCGTGGCAGACCCAAACAACGCTGGACAATTCATCCCGGATGACCAGACCTACAGCTTCAACAATACGAAAACCGCCTATGGTCTGGGTGTCAGGTTCAACTTGGGTGGCTTGCTTGTCTTACGCTGGGACTTTCCGTTTAAGCATGAAAGAGGCGCACCAAGCACCTTTTTCTCGATTGGCTTGGATTACTAGGAGTGAAATAACCAGTATTTTTCGCCGTTCCTGAAATATTTTTGTATAGTAGAATAAATCGGGAACTCTTAACATCGAGCTTCGTAAGTAGATACTTAGAAAAGAGAGGATCCTGATTGGGGTTTCTCTCTTTTTTTTGAGAAACAGGTAAGCATAACTTAAGTTTGGAGAAACAGTTGAAGCAAGAGAAGTACACAATCCTTTCGTTGACCGGGGCGTTGTGCCTACTTTCAGCTTTGTTCTTTTATCAGGTTATCGAAAGCAAACGCCTTGCCGTGCAAGCTCAGGAACTTCTGACGGAGACCGAGCTGCTTACATCCATCGCGCGAACCGACAGTATTCGCAGGGAGAACATCGACAAAGTTATCTCTGTCATCAATAGATTCAATCCTGAAATGGCGACTCAGCGGAAGTATGACATCGCGCACGAGATTACCGACGCTGCGATGAAATATGAGAATCTTGATGTCGATTTGGTCTGCGCGACCATTACCCACGAGAGCGCATTCAGCTGGGATCCGGAAGTTGTTTCTCCCGTTGGCGCGCTCGGACTGATGCAAGTGATGCCCGCTACTGGCGAGTTCCTGGCTCGTATCGCAGGTATCAGGTGGACATCTGCGGAAGATGTGCTTTTTGACCCAGTTGTGAATATTCGTCTCGGAAGTCGTTACCTGTCGAGTCTGATCGAAATGTATGAGATCGATGGCGGGCTCGCCGCTTACAACGGTGGTGGCAAACGTGCCAAGATGTGGCTGGCTCAGAACCGGGCGAATGGCGTCCTGTTCGCCGAAACGCAAAACTACGTGCCCGCGGTACTGTCCTTGTATCAGCAGTTCAGGACTGTGAATTGACGCTCACTACATTTGCAAGAGAGAATCCAGCCCGGCTCACATGAGTCGGGCTTTTTTATTGGTCCGGGAGTTTGAAAGCGAACAGGTTGCCATCGCGAACGTAACAAAGACGCGATCCAGTCGCGGAGACGGTGAAGTCCGTCAACGGAAAGCTCATATCCACAATTGACTTCTGGCCGGCTACACCGTTTAACCAAAGCTGGTTTTCATGCGCGAAGAAGACCAGCCCTTCGGATGAAACCTGCAGCGGCGAGATGGGGCCTGTCTCGGGCAGGGTCTCGTAGAGAACGAAAGAGCCACCCGAAACCACCCGGTGAAACACGACCCTTGCTGCGCCCGGTTGCGAATCTGCCAGCACGCTGAATACAAGCAACCCTCCGGGCAGCAGACGCACAGAAACACACTCTCCAATACTGCCGGTAGCGCCAACGCGAGCCTCGTGCCCGGTTGCAGCCTCGAAGCGCTTTAGCACATAGCTGATCTTCTCCCGTGGTCCGCCAGATTTCTTTTCGACGAAAATCACGGTGTTGTTCGAAGCCCAGCCAGCCGTCCACTGCTGTTTATCGAGATTCCCGGTGCGAAGAGGAATTGCGTTGGCGACCTCCAGGACCTGGCTGATTCGAATCGGCGTAGCGAAGCCATCGCCGTTGCTGTCATCGGCATCGAAAGCAAGATGGCGGCCGTCCGGTGACCAGGAAATGGATTTGATGTGAAAGCCGAAGCCACGCTGCCGATAGAGTCTTCGCAAGCCAGCCCCGTCTTTGCCAACAACGTACAGGTTCTCTGCCGCGTCAAATTTTGCGTCCATTTCACGTGTGGCGAAGGCCAACTTGGTTCCGTCTGGCGACCATTCAAACTCGCCGGTCAACCGGAATGATGGGCCTCGGTCCATGATTTTCGACAGCTTGCCGCCACCGGTACCGACCGAGTACAGTCCTTTCACACCCTCAAAATCCCGGATAAAAGCAATTTCTCGCCCGGTTGGTGACCAACGCGGGTGGCTGCAATTGTCTCCCGTGGTCAACCGCTTCTGGTTGTCCGGCAGGTCAGCGGCGCTGAATGTCCTTATCTCAGACGCAGCCTCGGTTTCACTGACATGATTTTTTACAAACGCTTCTTCGTAACCCATCTCCCTCAAGTTGAGCAGTTGGCGCGATGCCTCCCGTTCGCTTGCGTATGGACCAACCCTGACCCGCAGAAGTTCGTGGACAGCCTGCCCTGGCCGGGTTACGACAAATACAGGAAACCGTGCGCGTTCGAGGCTGGTGACCAGAGCCTCTGCGTTTGGCTCGCTGGTCAGGGCCGCGACCTGGATGCTAAACGGTTGCGCCTGTATCGATGAGTCGCCGGCGGCGATGGCATATTGCAGGCCCTTGACCTTCACTTCAGGCTTGTCAAACGTCAGCCACTCGTCGCATCCCCAGAAGGCGAAAACCGAGAATAGGGTTACCATTAAGATTTGGATTTGCAGCGAAGTGCTCTTCATGCCTTGTCAGTTCCGTTTTTTGAATTTTGGGTCTTAAACTACGGTGGCGGTCACCTTGCATACTGCGTTGTGGTGTTGCGGGTTTCGCGCAAAGCGTTCGTCGGCAAAAAACTCAGGTTCATCGGGCTTATAGCACCATTGACCGATTTTGGAGAACTTGTGATTTACAGATTGCGTTCCAGCACCTAAGAATCAGGAAGGGAGGCGCTTTTACTTGATTTTCGCTTCGCCCGTGTCTATTTTCACTCAAAATATACTTTAGTCTAATCACAAACTCATCATTATGGAAAAAAAGAGCACAGAATCAGCTGATTTGTCCGCTTTGAGTATTGACCGCGGGCTGCAGGAAGATGGACCCGAACATCGTCTGCGTGGTAACGTGATACGCGTCGTCGCAGTCGTCGCCATCATTGCTTTTTTCATGATTTATATTTTCACAGGAGCCAGTGGCTCTTCGACGGAAGTCCAGATGGCGCAGGTCACAAAAGTCTATCCCGCTCAGGCATCGGCCGTCCTGACAGCTACCGGCTACGTCGTTGCCGAAAGACAGGCGGCCATCGCTTCAAAAGCGACGGGGCGGCTCGAATATCTGGGTGTCGAGGAAGGAGATGAAGTCAAGCTGGGAGAACTTATCGCACAGCTTCAGCACGATGATGTAGACGCAGCCCTGGCAAGGGCCCGTGCGAATGGTAAGATGGCGCAAGCGGCGCTGCAGCAGGCGAATGCGAACTCAAACGAGGCAAGACTTAGTTTCAATCGTCAGAAGGATCTGCTTGAGAAAGGCCTGGTGGCGCAGTCCGAATTTGACATCGCTGAAGCCCGGTTTGCGAGCAGTGAGGCCACGGTTGCTTCCGCGCTCGCTCGCATTGAAGTTGCCCAGGCTGAGATCGTTTCCGCGGAAGTAGATGTTGAGAATACCAACATCCGCGCCCCATTCGATGGCACAGTCCTGACCAAAAATGCGGACATCGGAGAAATGGTAGCCCCTTTTGCCGCTTCGTCGAATTCGCGCGGGGCGGTAGTTACTCTGGCCGACATGGCCTCCATTGAAGTCGAAGCTGATGTGTCGGAGTCGAATATCCAGCGGGTGCGGCCCGGGCAAGCTTGTGAAATTGTGCTCGATGCATTTCCGAGCCAGCGCTACCCGGCTTTCGTACACAAGATCGTGCCGACAGCCGATCGCGCCAAGGCCACTGTGCTGACCAAGATTCGCTTCAAGCAGCGCGATGCCAAGGTGCTCCCGGAAATGAGCGCAAAAGTCAATTTTCTGAGCGATTCCGAAAGCGATGAAGTTGGGATGGAACCCTTTCTGGCCGTCCCGGAAGCAGCGGTTACCCTGCGTGACGGCCGCACCGTCGTTTTTGCTGTCCGCGTCGGCAAGGTGGTGCAGGAACCGCTCGAAACCGGCCGCAGCCTGGCTGGCAAGGTCGAGATTGTCGCAGGAGAGGTGTCGTCAGGCGAGCAGGTCGTAGTGAATCCGTCCGCCGACATGGAAACCGGCGATTCGGTGGAGGAAAATAAGCGGTAAACAGGAAATCACAAGCAGCAAACAGGTTTAGCACTGATTAGGGGAGAGATAGACGGACCGTCTCGCGCCGCCATCAGCTTTTGCATGACAAAACTATCGGAGGGAAACAAATGGCAGATACGCTCATTGATATCCAGAACATCTCGAAGTCCTATGTGCGCGGCCGGCAAAAAGTACCGGTTCTGAACGGCATTACCCTTTCCGTGCCAAAGGGGGAGTTCATCGCTTTGATGGGGCCGTCCGGATCGGGGAAAACAACGCTGCTGAATCTGATCGCCGGCATCGACAAGCCTGACGCCGGCAAGGTGTTGATTGACGGTATTGACATAACCGCCATGAACGAATCTCAGTTGGCCGGCTGGCGGGCACACCACGTTGGTTTTGTTTTCCAGTTTTACAACTTACTGCCCGTGCTGACCGCTTTTGAGAACGTCGAGCTGCCGCTTCTCCTGACCAAACTCTCAAAGAAAGAGCGAAAAAAACATGTCGAAACAGCACTGGATATTGTGGGGCTGGCGGATCGCATGAAGCATTACCCCAATGAGTTGTCCGGTGGGCAGGAGCAGAGGGTGGCCATTGCGCGTGCTGTCGTGACCGACCCGACCCTGCTGGTGGCCGACGAGCCGACGGGTGATCTCGACAAAGACTCAGCCAACGAGATTCTTACCCTGCTTGCACGGCTCAATTCTGAGTTCAAAAAAACCATCGTCATGGTCACTCACGACCCCAGGGCGGCCGAGCAGGCTCACGTCACCCGCCATTTCGACAAAGGCGTGCTTGAAGTGCTGGCCACGCAAGCGGCCTAGGGAGACCAAGACATGAAAATTCTAAAACTCGTTTTAAAAAACGCTCTTCGCCACAAGCTCCGAACCTTGCTGACGGCCTTTGGTATCGCCGTCGCGGTTATTGCTTACGGCTTGCTCAGCACCATTATCGATGCTTACTTTGTGGGCGTCGAGGCGGCGTCAAACACCCGGCTGATTACGCGCAACGCCGTCTCTTTGACCTTCCAATTGCCGCTGGCCTATCGCGATAAGATGGCGCAGGTACCTGGTGTGTCGTCGGTTTCGTACGGCTTTTGGTTCGGCGGAACCTACAAAGACCCCAAGAATTTTTTCGCCCGTTTCGCTGTAGAGCCAGAAACTTTGCTCGACCTCTACCCTGAGTTCATCCTCGACCAAGCCGAGAGGGAGAACTTTGTCAAAGAACGTGGCTCCTGCATCGTTGGCAGGAAGCTCGCGCTCAAGTACGGGTGGCAGGTCGGCGACCGCTTTCAGTTGACCGGTGACATTTTCCCCGGCGATTGGGATTTCGTAATCCGTGGCATCTATGACGGCCGGGATGCAGCGACGGACGAGACCACCATGTATTTTCACTGGAAGTACGTGGATGAACGCATGCGCCAAAATTCGCCAGGCCGGGCAGGCCAGGTTGGCTTTTACTATGTCGGCGTGGACGATGAGAATCGGGTCATCGAAATCTCAGACGCCATCGATGCGATGTTCGACAATTCCCTTGCTGAAACGCTGACTGAAACTGAGAAAGAGTTTAATTTGAGTTTCATCGGTATGGTTGGCACGGTTATCACGGCGGTGCGAATCATTTCGATCGTGGTGATCGCGATCATCTTGCTGGTGCTGGCAAACACCATGGCCATGACCGCCCGCGAGCGCATCTCCGAATACGCTGTGATGAAGACCATTGGCTTCCGCCCGAAACATCTGGTCGCCTTGATTTTCGGTGAGTCGATATCTATCGCGATTTTAGGCGGTGTGCTTGGCATTCTGCTCACCATGCGGGCCGTGGCGGGCTTCGCGGTGGTGCTGACAGACAACCTTGGCAGTTTTTTTCCGGTGTTCGAGCTGTCCGGAAAGACGTTGGCCTTGTGCGTTTTGGCTGTTTTTTGCGTTGGCTTCGTTGCCGCGCTTTTCCCGACGTGGCAGGCCGTGCGCATCAAAATAGCCGATGGGCTGCGTCAGGTCGGTTGATGTGCCCCAAACTTCAAGACCAATAGAAAACTAAAAGAGCCAATCATGAAAGTTCCTGTAATTTATAATCTGAGAAGTCTCATCACCCGGCGGCTGACCACCGGGCTGACGGTGCTGGGTGTGGGCCTGGTGGTGTTTGTGTTCACCGCGGTTTTGATGCTGGCCGAGGGGTTTTACCGAACACTGGTCACGACCGGCGAAGCAAGCAACGTCATTTTTCTTCGCAAAGGCTCAAATGCGGAGCTGACTAGCGGTATTTCGCGTGGCCAGACGAACATTCTAAGATCGCTGCCTCAGGCCGTTCAGATGGAAGATGGCAAGCCTCTGATTGCGGGCGAACTCGTGGTTATCAACAATTTGACGAAACGTGCAGACAACCAGCCATCCAACGTGGTGGTGCGTGGCGTTTCGGCCGAGTCACTGACACTGCGCAACAAGGTAAACATTGTTGAAGGCAGAAGGTGGCGCCCCGGGACCTCTGAAATCATAGCCGGCCGCGGTGTGGCTCAGAAGTTCAATGGCTGCGGCATCGGCGAATCTGTCGAAATGGGCATGCGCGAGTGGACGGTTGTTGGCATTTTTGATGCTGGTGGCACCAGCTTCGACTCCGAAATCTGGGGTGACGCCGACCAGTTCATGGATGCCTTCCGGCGCCCGGTTTATTCTTCTTTGACCATGAAAATGGCAGACGCCGGCCAGTTTGATGAGATGAAAGAAAGTATCGAAAACGACCCTCGCCTGACCGTCGATGTCAAACGGGAGATTCAATTCTACGAAGAGCAATCCCAGAATCTCGGCCTGTTCATCAAGATTCTTGGCCTGACCGTGACCATCATTTTCAGCTTTGGCGCCATGACCGGGGCTGTCATCACAATGTATTCCGCCGTCGCAAATCGGGCCCGAGAGATCGGAACGCTACGAGCGCTTGGGTTCAGAAGGCGCAACATCCTGACCTCTTTTTTGATTGAATGTATTCTCATTTCCGTTGTCGGTGGCTTCGTCGGGCTTTTCTTTGCCTCATTCCTGCAATTCGTCGATGTCTCCACCACAAACTGGGTCACATTTTCGGAGGTGGTTTTTGGGTTTCAGCTTTCAACGGGAATCGCGACCGGCGCCCTGGCTTTTTCCTTGATCATGGGTGTGATTGGCGGCTTCGCCCCGGCTGTCCGTGCGTCACGCATGCCGGTCGTCAATGCGTTGCGTGCTTCTTAGTCATCATCATTTAAGAAATCTTGACATCCTGCTGTGCGCTAGTGTGATGATTTTCAAATAAGCGAACTCTGACAGGGTTTGATGTTAACCGTTTCAGACATAATAAAGGGTCGAAACCCTGTCAGAGTTTTGTTCGGAAAATTAGAAATCTTGATATCCTGCTGTGCGCTAGCCGCTGCGATGTGACAATGTACGCCCTTGATACGGCAAGGGCGTACCACAGTCGCCCGGTCGTAATTGATTTGCCAACCGATTCACTGTGCTATAAATCGTCCCGCGAATTCTCCGTGTGCAAGTCCGGTACATATTAAGAATAAGCCTTTTGCCTTGATATTTATTCTTCGCTTTTATAGATTCAGCATCCTGATTCCCTGCAATCTATCGAAATTGCCGTAGTTTCTGCATCACCGAAGACGTGGATGTATAAAGTTCTTATCGATTTATCAACCTGCCGCTTACGAACAAGGAGAATGCCATGAGCCTCAAGCTTGTGACCATAGAACGCCACATTTTGGAGACGCAGAAACAATTCCCGGGCGCGACTGGCGCGTTTTCTTCGCTGATGTATGATATTGCTTTTGCGGCTAAGATTATCGGGAGAGAAGTCAACAAGGCTGGCCTGGTCGATGTCCTCGGATACACTGGATCGACCAATGTTCACGGCGAGGAAGTTCGAAAGCTGGACGAGTTTGCCGATTCCGTTATATTCAGAGCCATGGACCACACCGGGCGGTTCTGCGTCATGGCCTCGGAGGAGCAGGAAGACATTATTTCGATTCCGGAAAAGTACGATTGCGGCAACTATGTTTTGATGTACGATCCACTCGACGGTTCGTCCAACATTGACGCGAATGTCAGTATTGGAACCATTTTTTCCATTTACCGCAAGGTCTCGAAAGGAGACCGCGGCACTCTGGAGGATTGCCTGCAGCCCGGTGTCGATTTGGCAGCTGCTGGCTATGTGATTTATGGCTCATCTACCATGCTGGTCTTCACCACTGGAAACGGTGTGCACGGATTTACTTATGATCCAAGTGTTGGCGAGTTTTTGCTCTCTCAATCGAATATTCAAACACCGAAACGAGGAAGAATTTATTCTACCAACGAAGGAAACTACTGTCGGTGGAAGAATGGCACACGGAATTACATCGACTATCTCAAGAAAGTTGACAAGGAAACCAACCGGCCGTACTCGGCGCGCTATATCGGTTCGCTGGTGGCGGATTTTCACCGTAACCTGCTCTATGGTGGTGTTTTTCTCTACCCCGGCGACAAGGAGAATCCGGAAGGCAAACTGCGTCTTATGTATGAAGCAAATCCGCTGGCTATGGTGGTGGAACATGCGGGCGGCGCAGCTAGCGATGGCCGGCAGCGCATTCGCGAGAAACAGCCACATGAGATTCACCAGCGCACGCCGCTCATCATCGGCAGCAAGCTTGATGTTGAGGATGCCGTCGCCTTCATCCAGGAAAAGCGCAGAGAGTAGACCGAGAAGGTCGCATCTACCATAATTTGCAGTTATAGAGGGCCTCTTCAGGAAACCTGAAGAGGCTTTTTTCGTTTGATCTGGATTAACTTTCGTTTCAGTTCTTGTTACAATTACTAAGCTAGCCCGGTTCGCAAATGAGTCCATTCCGCAAGACAATTCTCTTGGTCGCTGCACTGGTTGCCATTATCCTTGCTTTGGCTGCGTCGCAGTCCTTTCATTCCGGAGTCGCTGATAACGACTCAGTGGGAGAAGCCGATGCGTGGCCGGGCAAGCGCGAGCTTTACCGCAAGTTGTGGCGCGAGCGCAAGATGCTTTTTGTTTATGCCACCGGCAACCGCGGCGCTGCCCCATTTTATAGTCAGTTCGCCCAGGAATTCGCGAAACAGAATGACTGGCTCAAAATTGAAGTCAAGGCAGATACAATGGCGTCGGCAGAGGAGTTGACCCAAAACGCGCTCTATCTTGTGGGCAGCAGATTCAAGAGCAAGCAGGCGCGCGAGCTGATTTCAGCCTTGCCCTTTGGTGCGTCGGAAGCTGGATTCTCGATTGGCGATTTGTTTTCTTCCGAGCCGTCGGATGTCCTCTTCCTGTCGCGCTACCCCAATCCTCTGAACCGTGAATTCCCGATCTTCTGTATCAGCGCCGATGCTGATGAGCCTGTTATTGATCTCCTTCCGCATTTGGGAAACAGTTTCCGCCAGCCAGGTGATTTCTTGGTCTATCGTGGAGAAGAGCGAGTGGTGTTGGGTTTCTTTCGGCAGGAGGGAAGCGGCCCCTGGCAAGTTGATTCGGAGCATTCACGGAATTACCTGACGTGGTCTGGCTCCAGTCTGGACAGCGAGCACTTCAGGTTCGAGAGTCATGGCGACAAAACTCCGGACTTGCGTGCGTTGAGCCAACGCTACGAACAATATCTGCAGCGGCTTGTTTCGACCCTCGAGATCTCCTCAGAGGCCACCATGCCGAGTGTCACCATTCATCTCTACGAATCGGCCGAGGATAAGGCTCTCAAAACCGGAAATGCCGACCTGTCACACCGCGACGAGAGCAGAAACGAAGTTCATGCCATTCACAACGGCATGCTGCGCGGTTCTGACTTTTTTTCAACCGCGAAGCTGCTGATTCAGACTGCCGTGGGAGAGACAAACTCTCCGGCCTTGTCAGATGGTTTGGCCATGGCGTTTTCCGAGGATTGGGGCAAACTCGGCTATCAAGCCTGGGCCCGTAGGATTTATGACGCCAGCGAGGTCGACTCTCTGCGTTCTTTGCTGGACGCAGATATCTATAATAAGGAATCGTATCTGTTTATGCGGCCGCTCGCTGGCGCCTTTGCGGCTTTTCTGTTGGATAGATTTGGCCCGCAGCGCACCATTGAACTCTACCGCACTTGGCCTCGCAAAGGCTTGCCAACCGCCGGCCTGAATGGCGTGACAGTCGCTGAGCTTGAAAATGGCTGGCGAGCCTATCTTGCCTCGCTCCCTGACGCTGGCGCCCCTAGAAACAATGTCGCTCAGCCGCACCAGCCCGGGTTTCAGAAAGGATTTTGTTATGCGCACGAAGGCTATCAGATTTACAACGGCTATTTGTCCCGGAAGTCAGCGGCCGCGCTCGCCCGATTGAGTGATTTGGGAACCAACTGGATTTCTATCACCCCGTTTGGCTATCTCGATGATCGAAATCAGCCAGGCTATTTGCACTACTCCTTCAGGCCGGGCTCGGAGAACGATGAAAGCGTGATCACCGCGTTCTCCGCCGCCCGCCAAAACGGCATGCGTGCCATGCTGAAACCGCATGTTCTGATGAACAGCATGAATTTTGGCTGGCCCGGCGAAGTCAAAATGACGAACGAGACCGACTGGCAGAAGTTCTTTGCCTACTACAAGAGCTGGCTCAGACACTATGCGCTGCTGGCCGAGATGTATGGGATTGACATGCTTTGCATCGGCACTGAGTTGGTGAACACAACCCGGAACCATCAGGACGAATGGCGCAAGCTGATTAGCGGCGTTCGCAAAATCTACCACGGACCCCTGGTTTACGCCGCAAATTGGGGAGAGGAATTCGAGCAAATCGAGTTCTGGGATGAGTTGGACTACATTGGTTTGAATTGTTATTATCCTCTCTCGAGTAATAATGAAACCACGCTTGATGATTTGAAGCGTGGTGCTGAAAAAATAGCTGCGCAAGTCGGAGCCCAGGCTGCAAAGTTTCAGAAACCGGTCATTTTCACCGAAATCGGGTTTACAAGTACAGCAGGAAACTGGCAGCAACCGCACGAGCGCCGGCGTGGCTCACCCGTGAATCTCCGGGACCAGGCGATGTGCTACCGCGCTGTGTTCGAGACATTTTGGAGCAAGCCCTGGTTCCATGGCTTCTACTGGTGGAAATGGCCGACTTACATGGAGTACGGCGGGCCGCACCATAACGGTTTCACCCCAAACAGGAAACCGGCGGAAGATGTCGTGCGCGAATGGTACACAAAGAAACGCAGTTGACTCGGTCTCTTTCTTTGCACCACTCCGAATTTATGTTGAAAGTTACGTTGATGCGCGTTAGCTTTGGGCGGTTTTGTGTGTGCCTGTCGGCGTGCTTGCACCATTTGTCACCGCTGTCTCACGAGACAATGGCAGGCTTGCCCGTTCGGGCGCAGTTTTTTAGATTCTGACCTCCGGTCCATAACTTGAGCCTCTATGAATGAATCCAGGCTAACCGCGGCCATAATTGTCGGCTGGCTTCTGGCCGCAAACTACACGACTGTGCTTCCCCAAAACGGTGTTCATCCCGACTCGCCGCATCTGCTCTATTCGGCCTTGCAGGCCATTGAATTCGATGTCGAGAGTGCGGCCGAAGTCGAAAACCTCAGTTTGAAGAGGGGAGACGGAGAATTCTTATTCAAGCGCGGCAAACTGTTTTTCTTCAAGCCCGTGGCAGGAAAGGTAACGGGCGCGGTTTTTCTTGGCGAGGGCGCCTTTGAACTCGACCCGCCCGACGCCATTGAGCGGGCTCAGACGGCTCGGTTCCTGGGCTCGGATTCCGTGCGGGAGTCCTTCTCGGCCGCTTATCTCCGATTCACTGATAGCACCGCCACGCAATTGTCTCGCAAACTTACTCCTGGAAAGTTCACGCTGCCTGCCGCGGCCGAACGCCTGCATCGTTCGGTCAGTGATTTTTTGCTCAAAGAGCGGCACGTGAATCTGGCTCGTCTGGTTTTGAGCGAGCTTCTGAATGACGCGTCGCCCTTTTTTTTCGCAGCCCTAGAGCAGAAAAGCGTTCAGTACAATTTTCCGAAATATTTGATGTACACCCTCGATCCGGATGCCCGCGAGCAGGTCGCCCTGTTTCAGACCTTCCCGCATCGCGCGCGCAAACCGTTTTACACCGTTTGCTCTTTCGCGAGTGACGCAGGTGTGAATCAACCGGCCGCGGCCTCAGGCGGCCATCTCTGGAGAGTCACTCATTACGAACTTCAGGTTACGCTCAAGCGCAATGGCCAGGCCCGCTGCCGGGCCACCCTGAATGTTATCCCTGCGCGCGATGGCTTGCGGGTCGCGACATTCGACCTGCTTGACGAAATGGAAATCGACTCTGTGAGAACCGCTGCCGGTGATTCGTTGGTCTTTTTTCGTGAAGAAGATGACGGTGGAGTTGCTGTCGTGCTTGATGCGCCCACTCAGGCCGGGCAGGCCGTTGCGCTTTCTGTTTACTACCACGGCCGGTTGTTCGAAGAAATTGGCGGCAACTATTTGCACCGCAACAAACTCCTCTGGTATCCGCGAACCGGATACTTGCTGCCGGCGACCTTTGACGTGACTTACACGGTGCCGAAAGGCATGCAGGTTGTCTCCGGTGGTCGTCCCGTGAAAAAGTGGCGTGCGGACAATCTGGCGCATAGCCGCTGGCTGGAAAGCAGTCCTGTGGATGCATTTGCCTTTGCTTTCGGCCGCTTCGATTCCACGGCTGTGGCGTTGAACGACTCTTTGGCAATCGTGGTTTACTCCAGCAAAGGGCACACCAAATCCGTGCGCGAAAAAGTCGCGGAGGACGTTGCCGGCAGCTTCTATTTTTTCGAGAAGATCTGGCGCGGCTACCCGCGCCGCCACCTGACTGTGGTTGAGACGCCTGGCGCCACCAGCAACGGCTTCGCTGGCATCTTGTTTCTGACCCGTCTGACGTTTGACCGAAATGTTGCGGGCGTCAACGAGGCTTTGCGGGCGCACGAGGCTTCGCATCTGTGGTGGGGCAACATTGTCGGCTGGCAAACCTACCGCGACCAGTGGTTGAGCGAAGCCTTCGCCGAGTACTCCAGCGCGCTCATGAATCAGTTTTTGCAGGAGGACGACGATCGCTTTTTTGCAGTGTTGGACGGCTGGCGAAACGACCTGTTGCACAAGGGCCATATTGGCGTCAGTGTTGGCCTCAGGCGCTTTGGGTTTTCCAAAGCAGATCTCGCACAAAGCGATGGCCTGGCGGCTGGACCGATATGGCTGGGAAATCGGCTGGGGACAAAATATCCGGTGGACTATTTTGTCAACGTCTACGAAAAAGGCGCCTACGTGCTGCACATGCTGCGTCTCATGCTGCGCGATTTTGAAACCGGTAGCGACGCTCGTTTCCTCAGTCTGCTTGCCCGATTTGTGGACGAATATCGCGGCCAAAAGGCTAGCACTTCCGACTTTCAGAGGATTGTAGATGCACATCTCGACCAGGATATGGGCTGGTTTTTCAAGCAATGGGTCTATGGCACAGACCTCCCCACTTATGTCTATTCGGATGCGATCATGCCCTCCAACGGTGGCTATCTTGTGGCCCTGGAGGTCGAGCAGAAAAATGTGCCGGATGATTTTCGAGCGTTTGTCCCGGTGAGTGTTTCTTTGCCGTCCGGGCAGGTGAAGACCGAATTGGTTGAAATCGCCGGAAATTCCCGGGCCTTTAAGATTGGTCCGTTCCCTGAAAAGCCGAGCCGGGTTGAGTTCAACAGCTACGGCGGTGTTTTGGCGCGGGTCAAGCGCAAGTAGGGTCATCCGAAATCGCCGCAAATCCCGTTTATGAGAGCGCAGGTAAACCTTGCAAATGACAGCTTGAAGTGTCATATTGCGAAGTTGCTATCGCCACCGTGGTGCATGAGTCGTGGACGACTCATGCTTTACTATCACTCCTTAATCAAGAAACGAGCAAGAATGAGAAGAAAGATCGATTTGGTTTTCACCAGTCTGCTGCTGGCAGGCCTCCTGGCTTGCGGCCAAACCGACCAACAAGTCGTGGTCTATTCTCCACATGGGAAGGAACTGCTCGGAGATTTCGCTGACCGTTTCGAAGCAGCCAATCCGGGTGTAAAAATACACTGGCTGGACATGGGGTCGCAGAATGTGCTCGATCGCATCCGTTCAGAGAAAGCCAACCCACAAGCCGATCTCTGGTGGGGAGCGCCGTCCTCCTTCTTCATGAACGCCGCTGAAGAAGGGTTGCTGCAACCTTATCACCCAACTTGGGCGGGAGCGATTGACGCCGCACGCCGTGACCCCGGAGACCTGTGGTACGGTACCTATCTCACGCCGGAGGTCATCGCGTTCAACTCCCAGGTGTTGAGCAAAGAGGCCGCGCCTCAGGACTGGGATGATCTGTTGCAACCGCAATGGCATGACAAGATAGCCATCCGAAATCCGCTCGCTTCAGGCACGATGCGCGCCATCTACGCCTCCATGATTTGGCGTTTTTTCAAAGATTCCGGGACGCCCGAGGCGGGCTACGACTGGCTGCTCAAACTGGATGCAAACACCAAAACCTACCCTGCAAACCCGACGCTCATGTATCTGCAAATTGCCCGGCAGGAGGCCATGATCACGCTTTGGAACATGCCGGACATCGAGCTGCAAAAGCAGAGCTACGATTACCCGTTCGACTATGTCATTCCCAGCAGCGGCACACCGGTGCTGGTTGAAGGTCTGGCCGTGGTCGCCAATTGCAAAAACCCCGAACTGGCGAAGCAGTTCTATGAGTTTATCACGACCCCTGAAGCTCTGGCAATCCAGGCAGAGAAGTACTTCCGCATTCCGGCACGCAACGATATTTCCGCGGCATCCCTGCCCGAGTGGATGACCCATACGGAAATCAAGCCAATGAATGTCGATTGGCAACTTCTATCGAAAAAATCTAAAGAGTGGATGAAATATTGGGATGAGAATATCAAGGGCCGAGGTGAATAAGTTTGTTTCGGAGCAGCCAGAAAACGAAGCCCTGTCTTGATGGTACTTGTGCAGTATTCTTCTTTCTAAAGCACCAGCCAAACCAAACGATTACCCAGATGACACGTCCATGTCACGAGTAACCCTTTCAAATCTAACCAAAAAATTCGGCGAAGTCGTGGCTGTCCAGGACTTCGATGTTGAAATCCGGCAGGGAGAGTTTTTCAGCCTGCTGGGCCCGAGCGGGTGTGGCAAAACCACGACGCTGCGCATGATTGCCGGTTTCGAGTTTCCGACTAGCGGGCATATCCGGTTTGGCGAGCGGGATGTGACCTATCTCAAGCCAAATCGCCGCAACGCCGGCATGGTCTTTCAGAATTTTGCGTTGTTTCCGCACTTGACTGTATTTGAAAATGTGGCGTTTGGCCTGAAGGCACGCAGAGTTGAGAAAGCCACGATTCCAGACCGTGTCAGCAAGGCACTTGAGCTGGTAGATCTGGGGGGGCTTGGGAGCAGGCAGGTGACGCAACTCTCCGGCGGCCAGCAGCAACGAGTCGCTCTGGCGCGCGCCATTGTCATCGAGCCGGAAATTCTTCTGCTTGATGAGCCGATGAGCAATCTCGACGCCAAGCTGCGCGAGGAGACCCGTCAGGAAATTCGAAAGCTTCAGCAGCGCCTCGGCATCACAACAATTTACGTGACCCACGACCAGGAAGAGGCCCTGAATCTCTCGGACCGGATTGCGGTGCTGAACCAGGGTGAATGCCAGCAAGTGGGCACGCCTGAAGATATCTACCGGCGGCCCACCAACAAGTTCGTCGCCAGCTTTGTCGGAAATTCGAACATTCTTTCCGGCCGCGTTACCATGGCTGGCACGGAGAAAGTGCTGCAGCTCTCGGAAACCTGGCAACTGCACGTGCCACCGAACACCCTTTCCTCCTTCTCAAAGGGAGAGAACGTGTGGATCAGCCTGCGCCCGGAGCTGGTGCAACCTGTACCTGATGGAACCAGTGGCGTCAATGTCTTTCAGGGGGAGACTCAAAGCGTGAGCTTTTCCGGCGCAGTGCTGGACTATGTGGTCGCCGTGGATGGCGTTTCGCTTCGCGGGCGTGACCTCCTGGGCCAGGATGCTTTCGGGCGTACCGCCGGAACACCGATGACCCTGCAAGTCTCTCCCGACCAGATTCACGTGTTTGCCGAAGCGGAAGATTAGCCTGTGAGCAGCGAGCTGACGACCGGCCGCCAAATGACCGCTGAGCGAACTTTCTGGCGCAAGAACAGCGGTGTTTTTCTGTTGCTTACGCCCGTCCTTGTGATTTTGCTCGCCTACGTGCTCTACCCGAATCTGCAAACTTTGTCCACCAGCCTGCAGCTCGATGGTCGGTTTTCCTTCGGCCACTATTCGAGATTCTTCGACCTGAATCAACCGGCTAGCCTTGAAGCTCTTTGGGGCAGCATCTCCATCTCGCTGCTGACGGTTGTGTTTTCCGCGTTTGTGGGGGTGCCGTTGGCGTGGCTTTTCGCAAACTTCAATTTTCCCGGAAAGACTTTTTTTTCGGCGGTGGCCGTGTTGCCGATCGTGATGCCGCCGCTGGTAGGCGTATTGGCCTTTCTGTTTTTGTTCGGAGAAAGCGGAATTCTGCCGCGCGCTATCCAGGCCATGCTTGGTCTGCAATCGGTTCCATTTGCAATCAGTGGTGTGTCGGCTATCCTGGTCGTGCACGTCTACTCCATGTATGTCTACTTCTATCTCTTCTCACTGGCGTTTTTTCGCAGCCTTGATCCGTCATTGCTTGAAGCAGCGAATAATCTCGGCGCTAGCCGCTGGTTTTCTGTGCGCAAGGTCGTTCTCCCGATGATGACGCCCGCTCTGGGTGGAGCATCCTTGTTGGTCTTCATGACTTCGATGGCCTCGTTCAGTGCGCCGTTCTTTTTTGCAGGTAGCTTTCGCATTTTGAGTCTTGAGATTTACAACACCAAGCTCAACGGTGACTTGAATCTTGCGGTGGCTCAGTCCGTGGTTCTCGCTGGTATTTCCGTGCTGTTTCTGATTCTGTTGCGCAAATATTCGGAACGCCGCCGGTATGTTGGCGGCGGCAAGGGCGTGCGTCGCACGCCCCGGCCGATCGCCAGCGGTGCGCCACGATTGCTTATGGGAATGCTCGGCGTCGTGCTGGTCGTCATGCTGGTCTTGCCGCACTTGACGGTAATTCTGATTTCGTTTGTGAAGAACGGCACTTGGACCTGGCAAACGCTGCCCCCGGCCTACACACTTGAAAATTATTTACAACTATTTCAGGATCCCCGGGTGGCCGAACCCATACTCAACAGTGTCAAAATGGCGACTCTGGCAACCGCTGCCAACCTTGTGTTTGGAGTCGCGGCAGCCTATCTGCTGATCCGGCGACAATTTCTCGGCAAGAAAATCGTTGAAACCCTGACGATGCTGCCCTGGGCCATTCCCGGGACTGTTCTTGCAATCGGCCTCATCGTAACTTTCAACCAGCCGAGGCTGGTGACCGCCGGGCAAATTCTGGTGGGCACATTCTGGATTCTGCCGCTGGCTTACTTCGTCCGCAACTTGCCATTGGTCTTTCGTTCTACGTATGCCTCGCTTGAGCAGTTTGAACCCTCTCTGGAAGAGGCGGCGCGCAGCCTGGGCGCGGATTGGTGGTTCGCCTTCCGGCACGTGATGCTGCCTCTCATCGCTCCTGGCGTCCTGTCGGGAGCTCTGCTGGCATTTGTCCTGGCGCTGGGTGAGTTTGTCTCCTCAATCTTGTTGTATAACTATTTCAACCGCCCGGTCTCCGTTGAAATCATCTCACAACTGCGCATTTTCAATCTGGGCTCTGCCGCAGCTTACAGCGTGTTTCTTATCGTGATGATTGGAATTGTCGTGGTTGTGTCGAACCGGTTTTTGGGTGGCCGTTCACGCCAGTTGCCGGTCTGAAACGTTCTCCACAACCGTTGCCGCCAAATGGCAGGCTGGCGCGGATTTTCAAGGCCGATTCTGCTTGCACAAGATACCGCGGTTTCTTATATTTATGCTCGTTTGTTCCCAGGAACTATTTCTCATAAACTATTATTTTTATTAATGACTTCGCCGGACTCTCTTGCCGAAACACGATTGCGCCAACTCAATGGCATGTGGGCGGAAATTAGCCCTGAAGAACTGCGTCGCAAGATTGAGAACGGTGAGATAATCAGGTTGATCGAGGTCTCCGACGCAGACAGTTTTCGTGCGGGCCACATCAACGGCGCAATTCACGCGGAGCTGCGCTCTGTTGCTGGTGCTGCGGCACAGGGCGGTCGTTGCTCGCAGCAGCTTGTCGTCTACACTTCAGATGGCGACAGCAGTGCTGCTCGCCTGGCTGCCGCGAGTTTGCAGCGTGCGGGTTGGTCAAACGTACTCGTTCTCAAAGGCGGCAAGCAAGCCTGGCGCAGCAAAGGCTACCTGCTGGTGGATTGAGCGCATGCTGAATCTCAAAAGCATTCATGAAAGGGCTGCCGACACGGATGGTAAACGCTATCTCGTCGAGTTGTTCTGGCCGCAAGGTGTGCAGACATATTTCGCCCGCGTCGATGAGTGGCTTCGCGAGTTGGGTCCTTCTTACGATCTGCAGCGTTTTGGCTTTGAAGACCTCGAGTGGCAAATATACAAAGACAACTACCGAAAAGAACTGCAGAGCGGCGTGCAGACATCTCAACGCGTTCGGGAAATTGCCAATGAAGCCAAGGAGAATACCGTAACTTTGCTCTATGAAGGAGATGATGCCAGCCGCAGCCATGCGGCGGTTCTGAAAGAAATCATCGAAGAACAAATTAACTGAATGTGAAATGACTGGAGGAGTAGATGTCACTCGACCAATTCAAAGTCTATGTTACAAGAGTCATCCCGCAACCAGGGCTCGATATTCTAAATGCGAACCTGAAACATGTGAAACTGAATACCGCCGACAATATTCTGAGCCGGGAAGAATTGCTCGAGAACATCAAAGGGCTGGACGGGTTGCTGTCGCTGCTGACCGAACGGATCGATGGCGAGGCGATGGACGCTGCGGGGCCGCAGCTCAAAGTGGTCGCCAATCACGCGGTCGGCTTTGACAATATCGATCTGCCGGCGGCCACGGAACGCGGCATCATGGTCACCAACACGCCCGGCGTGCTCACGGATGCCACCTCTGATTTCGCCTGGGCGCTTCTGTTTGCCACGGCTCGCCGCATCGCCGACGCTGACAAGTTCACTCGCGCACTGAAATACGACGGCTGGGGCCCGATGATGTACATGGGCGGAGACATCACCGGCCGGACGCTGGGGATCGTTGGCGCAGGGCGGATTGGCGTAGCAATGGCGGCTAAGTCGGTTGGCTTCAAAATGCGTGTGCTTTACAGTGATGAGTTTCGAAACGAAAAGCTGGAACAGGAGGTGGGAGCACGCAAAGTCGCGTTTGAAGAGTTGCTAAACGAGTCTGACTTTGTCTCCGTGCATGTTCCGCTGCTCAAGAGTACACATCATCTTTTTAACGACGATTCTTTTCGGATGATGAAAAAGACAGCTTACCTAATCAACACATCCCGCGGCCCGGTGGTGGATGAAGCTGCGCTGGTTCGAGCGCTTCAGACTGGCGAAATCGCCGGAGCAGGTATTGATGTCTACGAAGATGAACCGAAAATTCACCCGGAGCTGATCAAGCTGGATAATGCTGTTCTTGCCCCGCACATCGCGAGCGCGACCATCGAAACGCGCGGCAAGATGGCAACCATGGCGGCATCGAATCTGGTTGCGGCGCTCAAGGGCGAGCGTCCCGACAATCTGCTCAATCCAGAAGTATTGGACGACTAAAATGTGGTCTCATGCTCGCAGCGAGGGTGGTTTGTCACGATTGGGTGTCGCGTCATTTGCGAGCTTCTCCCAAACTAAACCAATGAACCATTTTCCAAACACGAAAGGGAACGTCCCTTGGGCCTATTTGATAAGCTTGTCGTTTGGGGCTTGCCGCTTGTACCGAAACCGGTAGTCGGCAAGTTTGCATCACGCTACATTGCAGGCGAGACCTTGGATGAAGCGGTAGAGGTCATCAAAGATCTGCAAACAGAAGGCTGTTGCGCAACACTTGATGTCTTGGGCGAATTCATCAAGAGCAAAGAGGAAGCTGAGCCTGCAGTTGAAGAGTATCTAAGTGCGCTTAACCGAATTCACGAACAAAAACTCGATGCCAATATCTCCGTCAAACTGACCATGCTGGGTCTGACGCTTGATAAAGAATACTGTTTGGCCAATGTACGCAGACTCATCCTGCGGGCGAAAGAGCTGGGCAATTTTGTCCGCATTGACATGGAAGACTCTCCGTGGACCACGGACACCCTCGACATCTACAGCACGCTGCGCAAGGAATTCGATAACGTAGGCTTCGTCATTCAATCGTACATGCGGCGCAGCCTGAAAGACATTCAGGCGCAAATGAAATCGCACAAAAAGGTCAGTGTGAGGGTGTGCAAGGGCATCTACATTGAGCCGCGGGAGGTTGCCTACAAAGACATGGCAATCATCAACAGCAACTTCAATTTGCTGGTGCGCGAGCTATTGCGCAATGGTAGCTACGTCGGAGTCGCGACCCATGATGAACGCCTGGTCTGGGCTGCCTATCAAATCATTCACGAGCTTAAGCTGAAATCGGAGCAATTCGAGTTCCAGATGCTGCTGGGCGTAGACGAGCAATTGCGCAATTTGATCGTGAAGGATGGCCACCGGCTGCGTGTTTACGTGCCCTACGGCAGGCAGTGGTACCAATATTCAACGCGACGCCTTAAGGAGAATCCGAAGATCGCAGCGAATGTGTTGAAGAATCTGGCGGGATGGTGAAGGTATTTCCTGATCTGAATTACTAGGATATGAGAGAAAGGTAACGAACTATGCAATGGGTTCTCTTGGTAGTGGCACTGGTGGTTGTGTATTACTTCGTCATTCTCAGACCCGGCAGACTTGATTTCTGGAAAGTAGCCAGGAAGTGTCCAGGCGACGTATTCGAGATGTTTCAGCGGCAGGACTGTTGGCATGTGTTTTTTGAAAAACCGCAAAGTGGGTACAAGAGCGAATTGCCTCCCGGTGAATGGGATGGTCCATTCATGTTGGCTGTCCCACAATTGCAAGGCAAACGGATCACAGTCTATGGCAAGCTACCTGAGTATCAGAAGGCTCAACAAGAATTCATGGACAGGATGAAAGGAACATCCTAACAAGACAAATTCAGCGTACGCGGAATACCGCGGCTGATTTGCGACGTTAAACGCAAACGGAGTTCAGGTTGGAAATCACGGAGATTGGTGAGTGGATTTCTGCGGGCAAAGATGCCCTTGTAGGATTGTCAGTCATTACAGCGGCAGTATTTGCTTACTTAGGCCTGAGTGTTTGGAAGAAAGAGCTCAAGGGCAAATCAGAATACGAACTGGCAAAAGACGTTTTGAAATCTGTCTATCGTGTACGTGAAGCACTTAAGCACGTTCGGCACCCAGCCATCTATCAGTATGAGTATCCCGAGGAAATGATAGATCATCATGGGCATCTGAAACGAGAACATGATTATGAGGGCACAGCTCATGTCTATGAAAAACGATGGGAAACAGTGGCAAAGGCCTTCGGCAAGCTAGAAGAACATCATTTGGATGCGCAAGTTGAATGGGGTCCGGAATTCCAAAATAAAATCACGAAACTTCGTTCTTGTTGCGTCGATCTTAGGATTGCAATTCAACAAATGCTTGAGCGGAAGAAGAATCCCGCAGAAGCGCCGTTAAGCAAACCAGAAGAGCGGACAGAGAAGTTCTTCGTGCTTTACGCCGGCGGCGCTGACTCCAAACACGATACATTCACGCCACTAATTGATGATGCACTCAATGAATTTGAGCAATGGCTTAGGCCTCACATTGAGCACAAAAAGCTAACAAGTGGTTTCTGCGCGGGTGCTCAGGCTGCAAACAATGAAACAGTGTGACGCATGCTTCATCCTGTGCCTAACTCATGGCCTGTACCGATGCCTACCTTTGGTGCGTGATTTCCGGGTTTTGGTGGTTCGTCAGGCTTGTGGGCTCCAAATTAAGTCAAGAGGAGAACCGGCGCGGCACAGCCTGTTGTTGGGTGGAAACCATAATGGACATGCTTTGGGGTACTTCTGGGTGCAGTTTTTGGCTTCATCTCTGCGTGGTTTACAACAATCAATAAACAGATTACCGAAGCAGAGTGATACTGAGAGTGGCGATGGCTAGATCCGCGAACGAGTTTTTGCAAATGAGCCGCGAGGTGACGGCTGCGCTTGCGGACGGCCTCCCGGTTGTCGCGCTTGAGTCTACCATCATTTCGCACGGCATGCCTTATCCGGAAAACGTAGAAACCGCTCAGAGGGTTGAAAGCATTGTTCGGGAGCGTGGCGCAGTCCCCGCCACGATAGCGATTCTTGACGGCAGACCAACCGTTGGCCTGAGCGAGTCACAATTGCAGCGGGTCGCCTCGGAACCGGATGTTGCTAAAGTCAGCAGACGCGACTTGCCGGTTGTTGTTGCTAACCGAGGCAGCGGCGCCACGACCGTGGCTGCCACGATGATCATTGCTGCGTTAGCCGATATTCGCATTTTTGTCACGGGCGGCATCGGCGGCGTACACCGTGGCGCGCACAAGACCTTCGATATTTCAGCGGATCTCAGCGAGCTTGCGCGGACAAATGTCGCTGTCGTCTGTGCCGGCGCCAAAGCGATCCTCGATATCGGACTGACGCTGGAATTCCTGGAGACGCAAGGTGTACCTGTACTTGGTTATTGCACTGATGTTTTTCCGGCATTCTATTCCAGGCAAAGTGGCTTCAAACTCGATGTTGCTCTGCCTTCCCCAGAGAAACTCGCGAGCGTCCTGCACACAAAGTGGCGGTTAGGGATGGACGGCGGCGTCGTGGTCGCTAATCCGATTCCGGCGCAGCACGCGCTCGAACCCGAGACCGTCAATGGCGTAATCTCGACGGCCTTGGATGACGCAAACAATAAGAAGATTACCGGAAAGGCAGTCACGCCATATTTGCTGTCTCGCATTGTCGCGCTCACTGGCGGCGCCAGTTTGAGGGCAAATGTCGAGCTGGTGTGCAACAATGCCAGGCTTGGCGCTGAGTTAGCTGTGGCTTATTCCAATTTGACGAAAACAGACTTCAAATCTTAATCGCCTGGCTTTGCACGCCAGAATTACTCATTGTTGACCAGACCAATATTCAGGAGAAGAAGGATGGCTAAGAAACTTTTGGTGTGTTTGCTTTTGGTCATGTTTGCCGGCTGTTCCAGCGAAGAGCCAGGACTCGACCTTTCCAATATGGATCGTAGTGCCGATCCGGCGCAGGATTTCTACCGTTTCGCCAACGGAGCTTGGCTTGACAAAACCCCTATCCCTGAAAGCGAAAGCCGGTGGGGCATCGGTTCTGAGTTGCGCGACCGCAACAAAGAAGCCTTGAAAGTCCTGTTGACGCAACTTACCTCCGCTGAGCATGAGGCCGGCAGCAACGCTCAGAAGGTGGCGGATTTCTACCGCACCGGAATGGACTCCGCCAGAATCGAAGAAGATGGCATCGCTCATCTACAACCGTATTTCGATGAAATCGCGGCGATCCGCAACTTCGACGGCGTTCTAAAGGTCGTTGCCATCCAGCAGCGGCTGGGGGCTGGCGCTCTGTTCCAGTTTCTCGTCGTGGGCGACTTCAAGCAAAGCGATATCAATGCCGCTTATGCGTTTCAAGGCGGTCTTGGCATGCCGGACCGTGACTACTACACTCAGGACAGCGAGCGTTTTCAGAACTACCGCACCGAATATCTCACCCATTTGCAAAAGATGTTCGAGCTTCTGGGTGACGAACAGTCGGCAGCAGAGGCTGCCGCTCAAACTGTCATGCGGATGGAAACCAGACTGGCGAAAGCATCCTGGACGCGTACGCAAACGCGCAATCTCGCCTCCTGGTACAACAAGCGCACCCTCGATGAGGCGAAGAAAGAAACGCCAAACATCGACTGGGGCCAACACTTCGAGTTGGTCGCCGGTGCTGCTCCTGAGTACTTTGTGCTTGCTCAGCCGGACTTCTTCAAGGAGGCCAGCGCCATGCTGACCTCGGTGAGCATCGATGACTGGAAAACGTATCTGCGTTGGCACCTGATCAACGCCACCGCGCCCTACCTGAGTTCTGAGTTGGTTAATCAGGATTTCCATTTTTTCAGGACAATTCTGCGTGGTACCAAGGAGTTGAAGCCACGCTGGAAACGTGCCGCGGAAGCGACTGATGGCGCTTTGGGCGAGGCCCTGGGCCAGATTTATGTCGAGAAGCACTTCCCGATAGAAGCGAAGGCGCGGGCCAACCAAATGGTCACCGACTTGCGGGAAGCGTTCCGTCGCCGCATCGAGAGCCTTGAGTGGATGAGTGACGAAACCAAACAGCAGGCGTTCCGCAAGCTCGAGAAAATGGCGCAGAAGATCGGCTACCCCGACACCTGGCGCGATTACTCCGCTCTTGAGATTGAACCAGACGCCTACGTACTCAACGTCCTTCGAGCCAACCAATTTGAGTTCGACCGCAACATGAAGAAAATTGGCAATCCGGTAGATAAAACCGAATGGGGTATGACGCCGCCGACTGTCAACGCTTACTTTCATCCCGTCAACAATGAAATCGTGTTTCCAGCAGGTATTCTGCAACCGCCATTTTTCGATGCCGAAGCAGACGATGCCGTCAACTACGGCGCCATGGGCGCAGTCATTGGCCACGAGATCACGCACGGCTTTGACGACCAGGGCAGCACCTTTGACGCGGACGGCAATCTCACCAACTGGTGGACGGAAGACGATCGCAAGCAGTTCGAGACCAGGGCGAGCGTCATCGAAGAGCAGTTCGACAGCTACACAGTTCTCGATACCGTGAACGTCAACGGCAAGCTCACGCTGGGAGAGAACATCGCTGATTTGGGCGGGCTTGCCGTCGCCTACGACGCTCTGCAAATTGCGCTCGAGAAGAAAGGCCGGCCCGAAAAAATTGCAGGCTTCACGCCTGAGCAACGTTTTTTTCTGTCGTTTGCCACGGCTTGGCGCGCGAAATACCGCGATGATGCGATGTTGAATCTGGTCAAGACCAATCCGCATTCACCGCCGCTTTATCGCGCCACTGGCCCCATCTCGAATCTGCCGATTTTCTTCGAGGCGTTCGCTGTGCAACCCGGCGATGCCATGCGCAGACCCGATAGTTTGCTGGCTGAGATTTGGTAGCTTATTTGGGGCAGGCCGTCTGGCCTGTCCCAACCACAAAGTGACCCAGGTCGCTACTTTCTTCGGGCGTCATGATTCCGTGCGAGGCAAATCCTAAATCGCAAAAAAACCTTGCAATTCTCGCCGATTTTTGCCTCTTTATTGACTGTCTTCCGTTCAGACACACCTCTGGCAGGGTTGAGCCGCTACTGAACGAAACAAAACAGGGTTTTCTCCTTCAGGTCCTCCGAGGGAGTAGAGTAAATGTCAAAAGCTACTATCCAGGAAAAACTGCTTGCTATCGGCAAGCAGGTGTTGGCAGAGTCCGATCTTGACCGTGTGCTGGAGGTCGCGATGGACGAAGCGATCGCCGCGACCGGCGCCCAGCGTGGTATGGTCATCCTCTTTGATGACGCTGGCGAGCCACGCTTCCAAACGGCTCGCAACTTGCGGAAGCAGGATATCGATCATCCCGAGTTTGAAACCAGCCGCACCATCATTCAGCGTACCAGGACGGAAGGCGAACCCATCTATCTGCCGAATGCTCTGGAAGACAAACGCCTCGACCGCAGCGAGAGTGTCATGCAACTGCGCATCCTTTCTGTCTTGTCATTGCCACTCAAAGATGACGGCAGAGTCTTCGGCCTGGCCTACCTCGACAGCCGTTCAATCGGCGGATTGTTCTCCGAAGAGACCTTTGAATTCGCAAAGAATTTTGCGGACTTCATCGGCGTCGTGGCCCGAAATGCCCTTGACCGGCATGATCTGTCCTCGCAAGTTGCCAGCCTGGAAACCAAGTTGCGCGGCGACTACCGCTTTGAGGAGATCGTGGGAAATCATTCCAGTATCGTGCATCTGCTCAAGCTGATTACACAGGTGGCCAGGAGTGATGCGCGCGTGCTCATCAACGGTGAAAACGGCACCGGCAAGGAACTGGTGGCGCGCGCCATTCACAACAACAGCGAGCGTAAGGATAAGGAGTTCGTCGCAATCCATTGCGGCGCCTTCACCGAGACCCTGCTGACCTCGGAGCTGTTTGGCCATGTGCAGGGCGCATTTACGGGCGCACATCCCAAGAAGGGATGGTTTGAGACGGCGGACGGCAGCACCATTTTTCTCGATGAAGTCAATTCCATGCCGTTTTCTCTGCAAACCATGTTGCTGCGTGTGCTTGAGAAGGGTGAGTTCAGCCCGGTTGGCAGCACAGCGGTTCGAAAGTGCAATGTCCGCGTGCTGGCTGCGTCGAACCAGCCTCTGCGCGACCTGATTCGAGCCGGAAAATTCCGGGAGGATCTGTTCTTCAGACTCAATGTTTTCGAGGCCACAGCCCCAGCTCTGCGCGATCGTAAGAGCGACATCCCGCTTCTAGCACGCCATTTTTTGGAGTTGCATGGACGCAGAGCTGGCCGGAGTAAGATGAAAATGTCCAGAGAAACTGAAATTTGCCTGATGCGCTATGATTACCCTGGAAATATCAGGGAGTTGAAGAACATCATTCATCATGGAGTCGTGCTCTGCACGGAAGGCATGGTTCAACCCGAACATCTGCCGGTTCATGTCTGCAAACCATCAGTTGGGGATGGCGATCCTGACCGCGATACGATTTACTCATTTCGGGATGCAAAGCAGCAGTTTGAACGCAACTACATCATCAACTGCCTCAAAGCCACGCGCGGGAATGCCACGGCAGCCGCCCGCCTGGCCAGTATAGATGTGAGCAATTTTCGTGACAAGATGAACAAGCACAGCATCAAGGCCGACCGCTTCAAAGCTCCAAGTTGATTGAGCCTAATCCACGCCCTTCTAAATAAATCCTGGTTTCCAACTCTACACGTCAAGGTGAAACCACCTTCTTTGGGGTGATCCTACCCCCATTTCGATAGATGGTAATTTGCCTCGTATCGTTTTGCAATTTTTTTAAGCTATTGTAAAATATTGCTTTGTGTTATCAATTCCTGGCATGCCCGCATGTGGTACAAACTTTGATATATCACAGTGTCGTTATATCAAGCATAACTCTCAAGGAGGCCAAAAGATGACACAAGACAGACTCAATCATAGGGGAAACCGATTCAGTTTCGAGGAGTTGCTCACGCACTGTGGTGATGTCTCGTCGTGTTACTGGCAAATTGCCTGGGCCGAATTCGAGAATCGCTACGACAGATTCATTTACAAGAAGATCGCGGAGCGCTGCGCCGCAATGCGACCGCCAAGACTCTGCCTGCAGTTCTCAGCGACGGTAGAGGACATTCTGTCCGAGATGAAGGTCACTTTGTTGAAACACGATTGCCGCGCGCTGAGGAATTTTCGCGGCAAGCACAGCGAGACGATCTTTCTCGCTTGGCTGAAGCAAATTGCCCACCGGACAACTCGCGCATATTTGCAGCGCAACTACAAAGAGTACTTTTCAGAGACGGAAACGATGTCCCTTGATTTTGTGCACTGCGCGGACCAGCAGAATGAAGGCCAGGCCCGTCGCGAAGCCTTTCAGGAAATCGTGGCTTCGCTTAGGTCACTGGCCGCGTGCAATGCCCGCAACACTGAGCGCGACATCAATATTTTTCTGCTCTACACCTTAAGCGAGTTCAACGCCGACATGTTCATGTCGCACCCGCTATTCAAGCGCATCGGACACCGCGTGGTTGACAACGTGGTCAACCGCACGCGAGACCGCTTAGCCCAGAGTAGTGATTTGAGAAATTAACCAAGATCGGGAGAACACCATGCCTCATCGAAATATGCGTCTGGGCCAGGCTATGGCCTATCTTGCCGAGCTTTCGCCGCCAACCAAACCGAAAGGTGGCGACCTGTCGGACTCAAAGGTACTCTACATCGAAGTCCTTGAGCAGGAGATGCGAAGGATTCGTGAGCAGGGTGAAGCCACCAGTATCATTGGGTCCCACGCCGGAAGTTGCTGCGACAAGAACGCCGGCATCGATGGCGATGAAGCATTTTTTTTGAGCTGCCTGGTTGTCGGAGAAGGCAGCGTTGAGCAGTCCGAAGTGGTCGCCAGCTTCATGGAGCATCTGAATAACTGCTATGCCTGCTTTTGCGCTTTCTCCGAGGTTTTTCGCGACTACTACCAGCAGCGAATGACGCTCGGCGACAAGTCTCTGCCTAGCTGAAACCAACTGAAATAGCTCATCGCAAGACTCTCGGCAGCTTGATGGCGGTCGCCTGATTGGCGATCGCCGTCATGCCCTGCCACGCCGCTTTCCAGATGACCGTGCTCACAAAACATTTGACTTTTTGCGGACAGTTTTTGTATTATTAGGCCAGCTTCACTTCAATGTGTCACATCTTGAATTGCACACCCGAATAACCAGCAGGAGGCGCGAACGTGTCTGACGAAAAGCCAAAAGGAACCGAAAACCAGCCAGCCGAATCGAAGTCCGCAAAAGGGACGGAAAGCACCCCGGCAAAGCCTGTCGCCAAGGAAAAGTCCGCCGAGCGCGTTCGTGCAGAGAAGATGTCGCCAAAGGCGAAAGTTGCCGCGGACAACAAGGGCAGTCTTTGGATGAGTCGAAGAGATTTCAGCAGCCGGGCGGGTTGGTTTGCTTTTTTTGCCTTCTGCGGGTCTTTTCTAATAGGTTCACTGCGGTTTATGTTCCCGCGGGTTCTGTTTGAGCCATCCCCGGTTTTCAAAGCCGGCTATCCCGATGACTACCCGGCTGGTTCGGTCACGACCAAATGGGTTAAGGATCAACGTGTCTGGATTGTCCGAGGCGATGAAGGCATTTATGCGATTCTTGCCCTGTGCACTCACTTGGGCTGCACGCCACGTTGGCTGGACGCTGAGAACAAATTCAAATGTCCCTGTCACGGCAGCGGGTTTACGAGAGAAGGAGTCAATTTTGAAGGGCCTGCGCCTCGGCCTCTGGAGCGTGTGAAAGTTTCGCTCACCGAGGATGGTCAACTGCTTGTCGATAAGAGCATCAAGTTTTTGGAAGAAAAAGGTGAATGGGGTAAGCCGGGCTCTGTTTTGCCGGTCTGATTTCGGGCCGCTCGTGTTTAGCATCACTAAATCCCACCATCGCGTGGGATTTTTTTTGCCGACGCTGCTATCTCTTGCGCATCATAATATAAGTCACTATTTTGTACTGTTCTTACAGAGAAAATTACCGAGAAAATCTATGTGGTATTTGGCCAAGGGCCTTGAGATCATCGGCCTCACTCAAGTTCTGGTTGGACTGTTCATTGGTATATCATCCGACGATCTGAGAACTGAGTTGAAGATAGCAGCTATCGGCGTCGTCATATTCGTTGTTGGGCGCCTGCTTGAAAGCCGATTTGGGAAGAAATCATGAAAGATGTTTTTGCGTTGATTCTGGCAGGCGGCCGGGTTGACGAACTCAGTGTCCTGACCCTGTCGCGCCCCAAGTCCGCGGTTCCATTTGGCGGCATGTACCGTGTCATCGATTTTTCCCTCTCAAATTTGATGCATTCCGGTGTTGAGACGGTTGGCGTTCTCAGTCAATATAGGTCGTTCTCGCTCATCAATCATGTTGGTGTCGGCGCGTGGTGGGATTTCGTCGGGAGAGACCGTGGCGCCACGATGTTGCTGCCATCGACCGGGCACCAGGCCAGTGATTGGTACAAGGGCACCGCCGACGCCGTTTATCAGAATATTGAATTTATCGCCGAGCAAGACGCTGATGCTGTTCTCGTCCTGTCAGGCGACCATGTCTACTCGATGCACTACGGCCCGATGCTCGCCGTTCATCGTGAGAAGGATGCTGATTTAACCATCGCTTTTGCTCCAATCCTACCGTCGCAAAGTTCGCGGTTCGGCGTGGCCGAGCTTGATGACGACGGTGAGTCCGGCGGCTGGGTAACGGACTATCTCGAAAAGCCAGTTGAGTCAAATTACGGCTGGGCCAGCATGACCATCTACCTCTTCAAACCGAAAGTCCTGTTTCGGCTGCTGGAAGAGAGTGCGCAAAAGAACACGTCGCACGAGTTCGGCAAGAGTATCATTCCTGAGATGCTTGGCAAATATAACGTTTACGGCTACAAATTCGATGGCTATTGGGGCTATACCCGCACGATCGATGAGTACTGGCAAACCAACATGGATATGCTCGGTGAGCAGCCGAAGATCGATCTCTCCGCCTGGCAGGTGCGAACAAATCTCGACCACGACCGTTTGCGCGACCGTCCGCCTGCGCATGTGCAGTCCCATGCCAGGGTTATCAATTCAATGATTCATGACGGCTGTCAGGTTGATGGCGAGGTTGAAAACAGCATCCTCTTTCCAGGCGTGAAAATATCAAGAGGGGCGCGCGTCAGAAATTCAGTCTTGTTTTTCGACTCGGTCGTGGAGCCGGGTGCGCGTCTCGAAAAAACCATCGCCGATTTTGATGTCAGGATTGGCGCCGGTTGTGACGTGGGTGGCGGTGATGTTAGCGTGGCCAATCGGGATTACCCGCAGCTATTGAGTTCAGGGACTACCCTGATTGGCAAAGGCGTTGAACTCCCGCCTGAATTGAAACTTGGCACCAACTGCATCGTTGCGCCGGAACTTGGCCCGGATGATTTTGCGAGCAACGGATACGAAGCGGGAATGACCATAAGATGAATCCAACATTAGTGATGCTTCTGGCCGGTGGCGTCGGTAGCCGGTTGAATATTCTTGGCGCTGCGCGGGCCAAGCCTGCCGTACCGTTCGGTGGTGAATATCGAATCATCGATTTCACGCTAAGCAATGCCATGAATTCCGGGCTGAACACCGTTGGCGTTCTCACGCAGTACAAACCGCTTTCCCTTATGCAGCATATTGGCGCCGGCGAGCCCTGGGATTTTATCGGGCGTACGCGTGGCGCGAAGATTCTGCCGCCGCGAACCGGGCAGCAGGATTCGGACTGGTATCGGGGCACCGCCGATGCCGTGCGTCAAAATATTGATTTCATCGAATCACGCAATCCAGAGCGTGTGCTCATCCTCTCCGGTGACCACATTTACAAGATGGACTACGAAGCGCTCATCGCATTTCACCAGGCCAAGCGCGCAGACGTGACTATCGGCGTGATGACCGTTGCCTGGGAAGATACGCATCACTTTGGAATCGCGATTACTGATGAGAACAATCTGATTGTTGACTGGGAAGAAAAGCCGCCCAAGGCTCGCAGCAATCTGGCATCCATGGGGATCTACGTTTTCGATACTGGTTTTTTGCTGAAAGCCTTGCGGGCCGAGAAACAACATGATTTTGGCCAGCACGTTATTCCGGCTGCGCTGAACAAAGATCGCGTTTTTGCTTATCCATTCGATGGCTACTGGCGAGATGTTGGCACGCTCAAGGCTTACTGGGACGCCAACATGGATCTGCTGGATAGTCAATCCGGCCTGGATCTCGCGGCCTGGGGCCTGCGTACGAATGTGGAGGAACAGGGCCGGCTCGGGGACAGAACGCCAGCCTTCATTGCGAGTGGCGCCTTTGTGAAGAACGCCATCATCTCGCCGGGCTGCGTCGTACGCGGACATGTCGAGAATTCGATTTTGTCGCCGGGCGTGGTGGTGCAGGCGGGCGCAGTTGTGACGGATTCCGTGGTCATGCACGATTGTCGATTGGGTGCGAATAGTCGCGTTGAGCATGCCATTCTCGACAAACAGGTTCAGATAGACGACGGTTGCCGGGTTGGCTCAGGAACGTCCAGCCTTCCGAATCAGGAGAAGCCGGACCATCTCGCCAACGGTATGGTCGTCGTGGGTAAGGGAGCGATTGTTCCTCCCGGCTGCACGGTCGGGAAAAATGCTATTTTGCACCCGCACCTGGTTCCTTCGGATTACGCGCAGGCGGAAGTGCCTTGCGGCGCTACCCTGCGACCGATTCAGTAGCTGTAAAATTGCGTCGAATCATTTGTACCTGAACTTCGCTTAATCTTTTCGCGGAAATCCTGCGCAAGCCCCATTGCCGAGCGTGGGCCTCGAAAAGGCAAGAGCACGGGACACTTCCTTGAATGCACTCATTCTCGCCGGTGGCTTAGGTACACGGCTTAGCCCACTCACCGCACTCCTGCCGAAACCCATGGTTCCGGTTCTCAACCGGCCGTTGCTGGAGCACACCCTCACCTTGCTCAAGAAGCACGGAATCGAAGACATCACCTTCCTGCTCTACCACCTGCCTGAAACCATCCAGAGCCATTTCGGGAATGGCAGTCAATTTGGAGTTCATATCGACTATGTGGTCGCAAACCAGGATTTCGGTACGGCAGGTGCGGTAAAACAGGCATCGCGGCACATCGACACATCTTTCCTTTTGCTCTCCGGCGATGCATTGACTGACATTGACCTGAGCCGCATGCAAGATTTTCATGCGGGACATGGCGGCATCGCCACCATCGCATTGTCCAGAGTGCAGAACCCGTCTCCTTTCGGCGTTGCTATCACGGATGCCAACAATCGCATTGCGCGTTTTGTGGAAAAACCCGCCTGGAGCCAGATATTCAGCGACACCGTCAATATGGGCATTTATGTTCTCGAGCCAGGAATTCTGGAGCATATCGAGAGTAACTCGGAAGTCTATTTTGCCCGCGATGTCTTCCCGGATTTGTTGACGGCGGACATTCCCATCTTCGGGTTTGATGATGAATGCTACTGGCGGGACGTTGGAGACTTGAAGACTTATCAGCAAGTGCAGTGGGATGCGCTCGCTGGCCGGATCGCACTGGATGCATTCTCTGGCGTCGAGCCGGATGCCACGTCTCTTGTGGGCAGGAATTGCCTGATCGATCCGGACGCGCAGCTGCAGAATGCCGTAGTCGGAGACAACTGCACGATCGGCAAATATGCTCTGTTGAAAGATACCATCGTCTGGGACAACGTTCAGATTGGCGATGGATGTGATTTGGGGAGCAGTGTGGTTGCCAGCGGCTCAACCATTGGGGCAAACAGCAGGCTCTGCGAAAATGTTTTCGTGAGTCAGAATGTCTCCGTTGGCGCCCGTTGTACGTTGCGCCCGAACATTCGAGTTTGGCCAGAGAAGATTATCGATGTCGGTTCAGTGGTCAACTCCAGCTTGATTTGGGGCGACAGTTGGCAACGGGAGCTGTTTGCGGACTCTCGCGTCACTGGGCTGGCAAATCTGGAAGTCTCACCGGAATTTGCCTCTCGCCTGGGCGGCGCATTTGGCTCCTGGTTGGGAAAAAGTCATTCGGTATTGCTCAGCCGCGATGCATCGAGTGCCGCTCGCATGATTTATCGTTCGCTGATTACGGGGCTGATGTCCGTCGGCGTGAATGTCAATACCGTGCAGGTCATGCCGATTCCAATCGTTCGGCATGCGCTACCAGCATTGCCGGAGCAGGCCGGCCTGCACATCCGCCGCTCGCCTGTCAATCGCAAATGCATCGATATCCTTTTTTTCGATGAGGTGGGACGAGCTATCTCTACCGGCGCCGCCAAGGCAGTGGAGCGGCTGTTCTTCAGAGAAGAGTACCCGCGCGTGGGCATCGATGAAGTTGGGCGGATTGAATATCCTGTACGCATTGCCGAGTCCTATGTCGCGGACTTCCGGGACCACTTGAACATCGCCGCAATTGAAGATGCACATTTCAAAATTGTCACCGACTATTCGTTTGGCGCTGCAACACAAATTTTTCCGAGTGTACTTGGCGGCCTGGATTGTGAGGTGATTTCCCTCAATGCTTACCCTGATCAGCATAAACTTTGTCGCAGCCATGAGGACACTGAGCGTGCGCTTGAACAGCTTGCAGGCATCGTAAAATCGACAGGCGCCGACGCAGGCTTTCTCATGGATGCCGGCGCCGAGAAAATACGCGTTGTTACCGAAACCGGCACAATCCTGAGCGGGGAACGACTTGCGGTGCTTGTGACTCGCTTGTTTCTTGAACAGCGGCAGCCACCCCGGATTGCGGCGCCGGTGTCTATTCCAAACCAGGTCGCTGATTTTGCAGCAGCACAGCGGGTTGAGGTCTCTCTCACCTCCGAATCACACGCAGCTCTGATCGAATCGACTCTCGAGCCAGATGTCCAGTTTGCCGTTGATCGCAGCGGCGGATTTATCTATCCGGAGTTTCATTTTGCATTCGACGGGATGTTCTCATTGGTGAAGATCCTTGAGTTGCTCGCCACCGCCGGCAGTTCGCTCGCGCAATTGGATGCGCAGGCGCCACGGCGCTATTTCGGACAACGCACGCTGCCCTGTTCCTGGGAGGCAAAGGGCAAGGTCATGCGCAACGCTGCTGAGGAATCCGATGGAGCAGGACGGGTTCTCAAGGACGGCGTTAAGATTATTTTTGACGATGATTGGGTTCTGGTGATCGTTGACCGAGATACGGCTGTTTGCCATATCATGGCCGAAACCTGCAAGCCGGATTCACTTGCGAAGTTGCTTGCAAAATATGAGGCCAAAGTCATGAACTGGATAGAATCCTGAACCTGGCCCGGATGGATTGTCCGGCCGGTGGCCTTCTGGTGGCGTCTCTCTTTTTGACTCATCCAACCGTCGAAGCATTTGCCTGAGCCCCCGGCTTTCCGCTTGACTTTTGAGCCTTGTTTTGCTATCTTTCTTAGTTTTGCTGTTGGCAACCTGTGCCCTGTAACGATAGGATTGGGCCTGAACATGGACGTCATCATTGTCAATTTTTCGACTGATGGCGTTTCTCTTTGAAGCATGATGCAATCAACGATTTGAGCAGCAACAGAATGAAATTGTGAGGCGAGAATGAGTAAAAAATATCAAAATTTTATCGGAGGGAAATGGGTCGATGCCCTTAGCGGCGAGACCTTTGAAAACCGCAACCCGGCAAATTGGAATGAGCTTATCGGAACATTTCCAAGCTCTGGCAAGGCAGATGTTGATGCGGCAGTTAAATCCGCCCGCGAGGCGTTCAACGAATGGCGTCTGATGCCGGCTCCCGAGCGCGGCGATATCATCAAGAAAGCCGGCGATATCATGTGGGACCGCAAGGAAGAGATTTCCCGCAACATGACTCGCGAGATGGGAAAAGTGCTTGCCGAAACCATGGGCGACACCCAGGAAGGTATCGACACCGCCTACTATGCGGCAAGCGAAGGCCGTCGGCTGTTCGGCCATACGGTTCCTTCTGAACTGCGCAACAAGTTCAATATGTCCATCCGCATCCCGATGGGTGTTGCCGGCGTTATCACGCCATGGAATTTCCCGATGGCGATTCCGACCTGGAAGATTTTCCCGGCACTGGTTTGTGGCAACACCGTGGTCTTCAAACCCGCCAGTGACACGCCACTTACCGCTACAACGTTTGTCGAGATCTTGCTGGAGGCCGGAGTGCCACCCAAAGTCATCAACATTGTTCACGGTGGCGGCGCCAATGTTGGCACTCCCATCGTCAATCATCCGGACATCAATTTGATTTCGTTTACGGGCTCCACTGGCGTTGGCAAATCTATCTCAAAAGCAGCCAGCGACAATCTCAAGCGAGTTTCGCTGGAGCTGGGCGGCAAGAATGCCCAAATCGTGATGGATGACGCTGACCTGGAGCTTGCTCTCGAAGGCGTCCTCTGGGGAGCTTTCGGCACCACGGGGCAGCGCTGCACTGCCACCAGCCGCTTGATTCTGCATGAAAAAGTCTACGACCGGTTTATGGAGATGCTGGTAGCCGCGGCATCCAAACTCAAACTCGGCAATGGCTTGCAGGCAGGGGTTGATGTCGGCCCAATGGTTAATTCCGACCAGGTCGAAACTGTGCAACGCTACGTAAAAATCGGCACGGAAGAGGGCGCAAAGTTGGTTCTCGGTGGCAAGCCATACAAGGACGGCGATTGCGCCGACGGCTGGTTTCACGAGCCGACCATCCTCGCTGAAGTCACTCCGGAAATGCGTGTTGCGAAAGAAGAAATTTTTGGCCCGGTGCTGTCGGTGCTGCGAATTGGCTCTTTCGAGGAAGCGGTCAAAGTGCTGAACAACACCGAGTACGGCCTGTCTTCATCGATCTACACCAGGGACGTCAATCGCGCCTTCACCGCCATCAGGGATATCGAAGCGGGAATTACCTACGTCAACGGCCCGACCATCGGTGCTGAAGCACACATGCCGTTTGGCGGCGTAAAGGGCACCGGCAATGGTCACCGCGAGGGCGGTTGGGAAGTGTATGAATTCTATACTGAAACGAAGACGGTTTTTGTCGATTACTCCGGTAAGCTGCAAAGGGCCCAAATCGATAATTATTAGAACGGCATCGCCAACCAGCTTACCCACCACGTCAGAAAGGCGTTCGGTTAGATAAGCTCGGTGTTGGTGTCTGCTGTTTCATACATAAGGAGAAGCAACTGTGATTAAGCTAACCCCGCAAGACGTCCTCCCTGTCCTGCGTAAGCATATGCTCGTCGATGGCTACGACGATATTGTCGTCGATCTGCAAAAGAGCCAGGGAAGCTACATTTACGATTCTCTCGGTGGCCGCAAGTTTCTCGATATGTTCGGCTTCTTTGCCACGGTGCCGATTGGCCATAACCACCCTAAAACCCACGATCCGGAGTTCAAGGAGAAGCTCCTGAGTGCCTCTCTGGTGAAGCCCTCCAATTCGGATTTTTACACCACCGAGATGGCTGAGTTTGTGAAGGTGTTTTCGGACCACGCGATCCCCGAGAGCCTGCCGCATCTTTTTCTTGTCAGCGGTGGCGCGCTTGCCGTTGAGAATGCCATCAAAGCAGCGTTCGACTGGAAGGTCAGGAAGAATTTCCAGAAAGGCTACAAAGAAGAGAAGGGGCTGCAAGTGCTGCATTTCCGTGAGGCATTTCACGGCCGGAGCGGCTACACTCTCTCGCTCACCAACACTGAGCCAACAAAAATTAAGCATTTCCCAAAATTCAACTGGCCGCGGGTCACCAACCCGAAGATTACATTCCCACTCGACGATGGCAACCTCGACAAGGTTATGGCGCTCGAACGCCAGGCTGTGGCCGAAATCAAGCAGGCGATTCAAGACAATCCCGACGATATCGCGGCAATGATTCTTGAGCCCATTCAAGGCGAGGGCGGTGACAACCACTTCAGGGCTGAGTTTTTTCATGAGCTTCGGGCGTTGGCTGACGAAAACGAGATCATGCTGATTTTTGATGAAGTGCAGACGGGTGTCGGCCTGACCGGCAAGATGTGGTGCTATGAGCACTTTGGCGTCGAGCCCGACATGGTCTGTTTCGGGAAGAAAACTCAGGTCTGTGGTTTCCTCTGCAGCAAACGAATCGAAGAAGTCGAGGACCATGTGTTCGCGCAATCGAGCCGCATCAATTCCACTTGGGGCGGCAATTTGGTGGATATGGTGCGCTTCCGCAAGTTCCTGGAGATCATTGTCACCGATAACTTGATCGAAAACGCGCAACAGGTGGGGGACTACTTCGTGCAGCAATTGCACGGTCTTGAAGCTGAGTTCGAGCAGATGAGCCGCGTGCGCGGCCGCGGTCTTATGATCGCTTTTGATTTGCCCAGCCCGGAGTTGCGCAATGCGACGCTCAAGGCTCTCTACGACAACAACGTAATCGGTTTGAGTTCTGGAAAACTGGCTGTCAGGTTTCGGCCCTCATTAACAATTTCGAAGGCGGAAGTAGATGAGGCGATTACCGCCCTGCGGAGCAGTATGAAATCTGTCTTCGAAGACAAGAGCAAAGTGGTTGCTGCGTGAAATCTGTCCAGGAGAATGATGTCGAACATGGCGCCACTGGCGGCCGGCTTTTTATCGTCAGCACGCCAATCGGCAACCTGAAAGATATCACCTTGAGAGCGATTGAGATTCTCAAAGAAGCAGACCTGATTGCCGCCGAGGACACGCGCCATACACGGATTCTGCTGCAGCATTACGATATCCGCACTCCAACGACCAGCTACTTCGACTTCAATAAGGAGAAGAAGATTCCGTCTTTGCTCAAACGGCTGCAAGGTGGGGGAACCATCGCGCTGGTATCCGACGCCGGCACGCCGGGCATTTCAGATCCTGCCTACCGGCTGGTTCGCACATGTATCGATGCCGGCATCGAGATAGAGGCTATCCCTGGCGCAACCGCATTCGTGCCGGCTCTGGTGCTGTCCGGGTTGCCGACGGACAGATTCGCATTTGAAGGATTCTTGCCGCAGAAGAAAGGGCGGAAAACCCGAATCGAGTCCCTGGTTGATGAAAAGAGAACGCTGATTTTCTATGAGTCGCCCTACCGGGTTGCGCGAACTCTGCGGGAACTGGCACAGTACCTCGGCAACCGGCCGGCAGCCGTTGTGCGCGAGTTGACGAAGAAGTTTGAACAGGTGGCGAGAGGCACGCTTTTCGATTTGAATGAGAATATGTCTCAAATCAAAATGAAGGGCGAGTTCGTCCTAATCGTCGCTGGAAAACAGGACTAAAGAGGAGGGCGATTTTGGCTGCATTCAAGCTATTCAAAGTAAAGGTAGATATTCTGCCGAATGGCATCAAAGAGTGGTATTTGCGGCTGATTCAGCCAGTAATTGATTTTTTTATCAAACTCGAACTGAACCCCAATTTTTTCACGACTATTGGGTTCATTTTGACGGTGGGAGCCTCAGTGCTTTTTGCCACCGGCTACTTGCGGCTCGCGGGCGCCATCATTTTACTGGCGGGAACCTTTGATATCGTGGATGGCAAAGTCGCACGGCTGTCGAACCGTGTCACCAAATTTGGCGCACTCTACGATTCCACTCTCGACCGCTACTCGGAAGTCATCATGTTTTTTGGCCTGGCGTTTTACTTTGTGCAGCAGGACATGTTCATCAGTTCAATTGCCGTGTCTTTTGCTTTGGGTGGCGCCGTGATGGTGAGTTACGTTCGCGCCCGTGCGGAAGCGCTGGGTTTCCAGTGCAAGGTCGGCATTATGCAGCGACCGGAACGGGTGGTCTACATTGGTTTTGGCGCCATTTTTCACATCTACACACTTGTATTTGCCATCTTGTTGATCGCCGTTTTTGCGAACATCACGGCCGTCCAGCGTATCTATCATGTCTGGACACAGGAATTTGGAAAGAATAAAGAGAAGTTGACCAAGAAGCAGATGGATGAACTGCTTGGCGACTGAAGCTGCGGACTTGAAACGCCCGAGTTGCTCTTTGAGACTATTTATCACAACATAATTTGACAGGAGGAGTATTTTGGAACGGAAAGAAGCAAAAATCGCAGAGGCCAAAGGCAAGCTCGGAGTTTTGCTCCCTGGACTCGGCGCGGTTGCCACCACGTTTATTGCTGGTGTGGCAGCCGTTCGCAAAGGCATCGCCAAGCCGATTGGTTCGGTCAGTCAGATAGGCACGATTCGGTTGGGGAAACGCACCGATAATCGTGTTCCGAAGATAAAAGATTTTGTGCCACTGGCAGGGTTGAATGATCTCGTCTTCGGTGGCTGGGACATTTTCGAGGACAACTGTTACGAAGCGGCCCGCAATGCCGGTGTACTGGATAAAGACCTGTTGAAGCAGGTGCAACCGGAATTGGAGGCAATTAAACCATGGAAGGCGGTTTTCCACAAGGACTATGTCAAGAAGCTTGACGGCAAGAATGTCAAGACCGGCAAGAACAAGATGGACTTGGCCGACCAGCTTCGTGAAGATATCCGTAAATTCAAGAGTGAGAACAATCTCGACCGCATGGTCATGGTTTGGTGTGGCAGTACCGAGGTCTACATCGAACCAAAGGACGATATCTTTAAGACTTTGGCTGCGTTCGAGGCCGGGATGCGTGACGATCATCCTTCGATTTCACCGAGCATGCTTTACGCCTACGCTGCCATTGCTGAAGGCGTGCCTTACGCAAATGGCGCACCGAACACTTCCGTAGACTTTCCGGCGATGGTCGAGTTTGCCGTTAAGCAAGGCGTTCCCGTTTGCGGCAAGGATTTTAAGACGGGACAAACCTTGATGAAAACCATCCTGGCGCCGGGGTTGAAGGCTCGCTCTCTGGGCCTGCGGGGATGGTTCTCTACCAATATTCTCGGCAATCGCGATGGTGAAGTCCTCGACGATCCGGAGTCATTCAAGGCCAAAGAAGTCAGCAAGCTTGGCGTGCTCGACTACATTCTGCAACCGGAAGTCTACCCCGACCTTTACGGCGATTTCTACCACAAAGTCCGTATCAACTACTACCCGCCGCGCGGCGATAACAAAGAAGGTTGGGACAATATCGATATTTTTGGCTGGCTCGGCTATCCGATGCAAATCAAGATCGACTTTCTCTGCCGCGACAGTATTCTTGCGGCTCCAATCGTGTTGGACCTGGCGATTTTCATGGATCTTGCGAAACGCAGCGGCATGCACGGCATCCAGGAGTGGCTGTCCTTCTTTTTGAAAAGCCCTCAGGTTGCGGAGGGTCTCTACCCCGAGCACGACATCTTTATCCAGTTGATGAAGTTCAAGAACACCCTGCGCCACCTCAAGGGCGAAGAGCTTATCACCCATCTGGGACTGGAATACTACGACTAGCAGAGACAGTTGGGGCTGTTCCAAAAAGTAGCGGCAGTGGCAGCATATCGGAAAGGGCCAGCGAGAACTCAGGTGAGTTCTCCGGCAGTCCTTCTCCTTTTTTTGGGAACGGCCCCGTTGTTCTGAGTGCCTTGTCTGGCGGAAGCATGAAAAGCACAGATGCATGCACTCCAAATCCAATCAGATTTGGGCATTCAGCATCAACTGGACGATAGAGTTGCAAAAGGAAATGCACTAACCGTGATGACCTATTTTGCCTGACAAGTCCCCACTCAAGACAGTTCTGAAGACCTCACTGCCGGCTGTGATCGACCTCTCGGCGTCAACTTTCATGTGGACTTTTGAAGCGATACTCATCGGCAAGTTGAGCGCTGCTGCTTTTGCTGGTCATGGCATGGCTGTTCAGATTATCATCGTGATTTTGACGCTGTTGCTGACTTTTATCGTCGGCAGTTCCATAATTATCAACCGCTACCTGGGAGAGAACAACTTCTGGGAAGCGAATCATATCATGGGTCAGGCACTCATGTTGGGCACGGGAATGGCGATTGCCATTTCGGCGCTCTGGTATTTCGGCGCCGATTTCATTTTCACCCTGATCCGCGATGGCGGCACGGGAGCCAGGCAAGCAGGGATTGTCTATCTCAAGACCGTCGCCACGTTTGGGCCACTGGTGCTGACCAACTTCGTGGCCCTTGGCATCATCCGCGGCGCCGGCGAAACCAGATTTGCCATGACCATCAATCTTTCTATTGTGTCACTCAATGCCATTTTTGCTCCAATCTTAATTTTCGGCCTTTTCGGCATGCCGAGACTGGAAGTGAAAGGAGCAGCGCTCGCCATGTGTACCGCGCATTCGCTTGGTTTTGTTGCCACGCTGCTTGTGCTCAGAAGCCGAAAGCTTCCTCTGTTTCTGTCGTTTAAAGAATTGACGACGCCAAACATGAAGACCTTTCGCCGTCTGTTCAAGACTGGAGTCCCGACCACGGTTGAGCAACTTGTGTGGGCGCTCGGGCAGTTGGTTGTCTCCGGTTATGCCGCTGTGCTCGGCATTGCAGTGCTCGCCGCGCACCAGGTCTTCTTGCGGATTCAGGCGATCTTATCCATGTTTTATATGGGCTTTGGTTTGGGGGCGATGACGCTGGTTGGCCAGAATGTTGGAGCGCGTGACAGAAAGGGCGTGTTTCGCACTGCTTTTGCGGCGAACTGGGTGGTTTTGGTTTTTGCGGTCGCCGTATTTCTGATCATGGCCGTTGTTTCCAAACCACTAATCGCCATCTTTACTTCAGATCAAGAAGTGGTCCAGCTTGGCGCCTCAGTGATTATCATTTTTGCGCTTGTGCAGATTCCGAAGGCGTTGGATGGCGTGCTCATCGGAAATCTCCGTGGTGTCGGGGACTTGGCTTGGCTGATGTGGCTGACCATCGCGAGTGTCCTGGTTCTTGAGCTTGGCCTCAATTGGCTTCTTGTCTTTGTTCTGGATTACTCCCTGGCTGCGCTCTGGCTGGTGCATTTTGGCGATGAGCTTATCAGGTCATGCATCAATTTTTTGCGCTTTCGTAGCGGCAAGTGGAAGTTGTCAGATATGTAGTGCTTTTCGGGAGACGCGGTGGTCTGCCACTACAAACTGGATTTATGTTTTAGGAAGATATGCAAGGATCATTGTTTACATTTGAAGGTATAGATTTTTCAGGAAAGTCGCTACAAGCCAAAATGTTGTACGACCACCTGTCCGCCAAAGGGGTGCCCGCGGTGTTTTTTCGCGAGCCCGGCAGTACGTTCATCTCTGAGAAAATCCGGGCTATTCTGCTGGACCGGCAACACGAGAAGATGACGGCCCCGGCCGAGTTGTTGCTCTATTCTGCCGCCCGGACCCAAATGGTGAGCGAAGAGATTCTTCCGAGTCTCGAAACGGGCAAGGTCGTCATCTGTGACCGTTTCTACGACTCAACAACGGCGTACCAGGGACACGGGCGAGAAATTGACTTGGATTTCGTCAACAGATTGAATACTTTTGTGACATACGCCACGAGACCGAATCTAACCTTTCTCATCGACCTCGACCCGGAAACAGCGTTAACGCGGAACAAGAACAATGGCGGCACGCTCGACCGTCTGGAGCAGGAGAAGGCGGAGTTTCACCATCGTGTGCGGGATGGCTACCTGGCACTCGCCAGTTCATCCGACGAGCGAGACCGGTTTCTGATTCTCGACGGTAAGAAGCCAATTGAAGCAATACATCAGGAAGTTCTTGCGGCCATCAAGCAACGGCTCGATCTGAGCTGACAATGCATGCCGCTTTCCGTGAAATAATTGCCATGCAACGGCAGTTTAGATACAATTAGGGAATTTGTTCCAGGTACACGCGGTACCTGCTTCACAATGCGGCCGTGCCAGCTGCGGAAGTTCGTTTGTGGCGTATCGCGGTAAATGACTCAAGTTGGAGGTAGCTTCATGACAGTGAACAAGAAACTCGCCACGCTCATTATTTGCACCCTGTCTCTGGTGCTCCTGACCGGCTGGATGACCGGCCGCGTCTCCGCATTCGGAACGGACTACTATTTTGAAGTCCAGCGCAACATCGAAATTTTCGGCCGCGTCTACCAGGAGATTTCTAAAAAGTACGTTGAGGAAGTCGATCCGGAAAACTTCATGAAGGCCGGGATTGAGGGCATGCTCGCAACTCTTGATCCGTACACAGTGCTGGTGGAAAAAGAAGATAGTCAGGAGCTTCAAATCATGTCGTCCGGCAAGTACGGCGGCCTTGGTATGCGTATCGGCCTGCGCGGCAATTGGCCGACGGTGGTGGAGCCTCCGTTTGACGGTACACCTGCGATCAAAGCGGGAATTCGCGAGGGCGATCGTATCATCGAGGTGGATGGCGAGGGAACCAAGGACATGAGCGTGAACGGAGTCGCCGGGCTGCTGCGCGGTGAAATCGGGAGCGAGGTTTTCCTGAAGATTGAAAGAGCCGGTGAGAGCGCCCCCATAGAGTTTCGACTGGTGCGAGCTGAAATTGTGGTCACCGATGTTGCCTATTCCGGCATCATCAAAGACGGCATCGGCTTGATTCGTCTCAGTCACTTCTCCCGCAACGCCGGCAAGGATATTGAAAAATCCATTCGCAAGCTCAAAGAGCAAGGACTGAACTCCCTGATTCTCGATCTGAGGTCAAACCCGGGCGGACTGCTTGACGCAGCGATCAATGTCAGCGAGAATTTCATTAAGAAAGGCAAGCTGATTGTCTCGACAGAAGGACGGACAACCGGTTCGGTTCAAAAATACCATGCCGAAAAGGACCCCATCCTGGAAGACATGCCGTTAGCGGTTCTCGTAAATGGCTACAGTGCATCTGCGTCCGAGATCGTATCCGGGGCTATTCAGGATTTGGACCGTGGCGTCATTGTTGGCAGACGTACGTTTGGCAAGGGGCTTGTGCAAACGGTTATCCCGATCACCGGCGAGGCAGCCCTCAAAATTACCACGGCAAAATATCTGGTTCCGAGTGGCAGGTCCATTCAAGACCCCAAACGATTTCTGGCCAACCCGGAGGACATTCTGTTCAGGTATTCGGGCGCGGGGAAACCTGACAAGAAGCTGAAGCCGGGAAAAGACGAAGAGAATGCCGATGAAGGCGCTGCCTTTTTGACCGAGCATGGGCGCAAGGTCTATTCTTCTCATGGCGTGGTTCCAGATGTCGAGATTGAGAGCATACCGCTTTCCCGATTCGAATTGGAGTTGCTGCGCAAGACCATGCCATTTCAGTTTGCCGTTGTCTACGCGGCAAATCACCCGGAGCTAACCCGTGACTTTGAAGTGACCGAAGCCATGATTAGCGAATTCCAGGACTTTCTGACTAAGAAGGGTTTTCAGTACAAATCGGAGGGCGAAATTGCTCTCGGCAAGCTGTCTGAACTTGCCGAACACGGAGCCTATTTGGCCTCGATTTCAACGTCAATGGACGAAATTCAGAACGTTCTGGCCGCCCGCAAAACCGTCCAGTTCGACGAGAGCCTGGAATTTATTCGCCAGGAACTCAAGCAGGAGATTGCGGCCAAACTTTGGGGCTCGAAGGCAGAAACTGAGGCTACATTCGAATTCGACCCTGTGGCCCGAAAAGCCATTGAGATTCTAAGCGATCCGGAAACATATCGGCAGATTTTGAGTCCGGCGGAGAAATAGTAGCTTCCGTCGCACGCTTTTCTGCGAGCCCGCACCCGTGCCGCTACAAGCTGGCGCACAGGGGTGCGGGCTCTTCTGTTTAAGAATTCCAGCGCACAGAATCTCCACGATCTATTAGCCTTGTTTGCGACTCTTGCCAGAGTAACCTGCTGGTTGCCGGGATTTAACCTGTCGTTTCGACAGGGTGTGGCCCGCCCGCGGCCATTTCAACCAATTCCCAGTTTTTTTGATTGCATTTCATTGTCAACTTCCTTAATTGTACAGGATTATTCTGACCAAATGTTCTTGAAACAACTCAATGGAGACTACTTCTGATGGAAGGCAAATATGTTTACAGTTTCGGCGGCGGCCAAGCTGACGGCCAAGCTGACATGAAGAATCTGCTCGGTGGCAAGGGCGCAAATCTGGCTGAGATGTCCAACCTGGGTTTGCCGGTCCCCCCCGGGTTCACCATCACCACTGATATGTGCACCCACTACTATGAGCATAATAGAGAATACCCAACGCAGTTGAACGCGCAGGTCGAAGAAGCTATCGGCCGCGTTGAAGATATTCTGGGCAAGAAATTCGACGACCCGGAAAACCCTTTGTTGTTCTCCGTCCGCTCGGGCGCACGCATTTCCATGCCGGGAATGATGGAGACCGTCTTGAACGCGGGCCTGACTACCAAGACCATGCCCGGTCTGATTAAGAAGACTAACAACGAACGCTTTGTTCTTGACTCCTATCGTCGGCTTATTACCATGTACAGCGACGTGGTGATGGAAAAAGCCGCCGGCATCGAACCCGAAGAGGGAAAAGGCATCCGCGCGCAACTGGAACATCTGCTCGAGTCAATCAAGCAGAAAAACGGTTATTCAAGCGACACCGACTTGACCAGCGCTGACCTGCGCCTGCTCACCGAGCAGATGAAGGACAAGGTCAAACAAGTTCTGGGCAGCGAGTTTCCAGACGACGCACATGCTCAGGTTTGGGGAGGCATCTCAGCCGTCTTTCAGAGCTGGAATGGCAGGCGCGCCATTGCCTATCGCAGGATCGAAGGCATTCCGGGTGACTGGGGCACGGCTGTGAATGTGCAGGCTATGGTTTTCGGCAACACCGGCGAGAATTCCGCGACCGGCGTGGCGTTCACCCGCGATCCCGCCTCGGGTGAGAATTATTTTTATGGCGAATGGCTGGTCAACGCGCAGGGCGAGGATGTCGTGGCAGGCATCAGAACACCGAACGCCATCAATATCAAATCCAAGCAGGATAGCAACAGGCAGTTTCCGTCCCTCGAGGAGGCCAGCCCCGAGAGCTACAAAGAACTCGAAGCTTTCCGCGGCAAACTCGAATCACACTATCGTGATATGCAGGATCTGGAATTCACCATCGAAGAGGGCCGGCTCTGGATGCTGCAAACGCGGGTTGGCAAACGCAACGGCATTGCAGCCACCCGCATGGCCATCGAGATGGCGAACGAAGGCCTGATTTCGAAAGATGAGGCCCTGCTGCGGGTCAAGCCATCACAACTGGATGAGCTGCTGCACCCCATGGTCGATCCCTCGGCTGAGAAGTCCAGCGGCGCGATAGCCAAGGGTTTGCCTGCCGGTCCTGGCGGCGCGGTCGGCAAGATCGTACTCAGCGCCGACCTGGCTGAAGAATTGGGCGGCAAGGGCGAAAAGGTCATCCTGGTTCGTGACGAGACCAGTCCGGAAGATGTACACGGCATGCAGCCTGCTCAGGCGATTCTCACCTCCAAGGGCGGTATGACAAGCCACGCTGCTCTTGTGGCCCGCGGCTGGGGCAAGTGCTGTATTGTTGGCTGCGGTGAGCTGACTATCGACTTTCAGAAGAGGACGGCATCCTTTGGTGACCAGACGTTCAAGGAGGGTGACTGGATCTCCTTAAATGGCTCAACGGGCAAGATCTATGCCGGTCAATTGCCGTTGATAGCTGTCGATCCTGAGAAGAACGAATATTACAAAAAGCTTCTTGCTTGGGCAGATGAAACGCGCAAGCTAAAAGTCAGAACAAATGCCGACACGCCGTCCGATTCTTCGGCAGCCATCGGTTTTGGAGCTGAAGGCATCGGTCTGTGCCGAACCGAGCACATGTTTTTCGGCGATCGCATCTGGGCGATGCGCGAAATGATCATGGCTGAAGATCTGGACGGACGCAAGAAGGCGCTGGAGAAACTTCTGCCGATGCAGCGCGAAGACTTCTACGGCATCTTGAAGGTGATGGCACACCGGCCGGTCACCATCCGTCTGCTGGACCCGCCGCTGCACGAATTTGTGCCGCACGAGGCGGATGCTCAGAAGGAGATGGCTACCCGTCTCGGGATCACTGTTGACCAGGTCAAGCAGAAAGTTGAGTCTCTGCATGAGTTCAACCCGATGCTGGGTCACCGTGGCTGCCGTCTGGGTGTAACTTATCCTGAAATAACCGAGATGCAGGCCCGTGCGATTATTGAGGCCGCGGCACAAAATTATGCAGAAGGCCTTGAGGTGTTCCCGGAAATCATGATCCCACTCACGGGTACGGATACTGAATTTCGGAATCAAAAAGCCATTGTTGAGCGGGTCGCCGAAGAGGTGCAGAAGGAGAAGGGCGTCAAGGTGAACTACCTGATTGGCACCATGATCGAAATTCCACGCGCCACACTTGTCGCTGACAAGATTGCCGAGACAGCCGAGTTCTTCTCCTTTGGCACAAACGACTTGACGCAGATGACCTTTGGCTACTCACGCGACGATATCGGTGGGTTTCTGTTCGACTACCTCGACAATCAAATTCTGGCGAACGACCCCTTCCAAACCATCGATCAGGAAGGCGTTGGACAGTTGATCAAAATCGGTGTGGAAAAAGGACGGAGCCAACGTCCTGATCTGAAAATCGGTATTTGTGGCGAGCATGGCGGCGAACCAGAGTCAGTCAAGTTTTGCCACCGGGTTGGTATGGATTATGTCAGTTGCTCACCGTTCCGGGTGCCGATTGCACGCTTGGCGGCCGCGCAGGCTGTGGTCGAGCAGAGTCAGAAGTAGCGGAATCTGCCTGAATTTTCTGTTAAGGCCCATTATCAGCATGATGAATCGAATCGCCCACAGCAATGTGGGCGATTTTTTCGTGCACACATCGAAGCGGGTATCGGCGGTTTTGTCTGAGAGCTCCTGCTCGTCAACTTCGGCGCGGCTGAACGCCGCCGTCTTCTACGATTTCTGGAAAAGGCATTGTGGTGAACTGGAAAGTAATTTGTGATTTTGACGGGACAACCGCTCAGAACGATGTCGGCAACTTGTTGTTCCGTACATTTGCGGATGAACGGTGTTTCGACATCGTGAAGGCCTGGAAGGCTGGGAAAATCAATTCACGGGAGTGTCTGCAGCATGAGTGCGCCATTGCGAGCGTCAACGAACGCCAGCTCGCCTCCTTTGCCGATTCTCAACAACTCGACCCGTTTTTTAAGGAATTTGTCGAGTATTGCCGATCCCATAAAATCGCAGTTGGGATTGCAAGTGACGGCCTTGATTTCTATATTGAAAGAATCGCCCGCAAGCACGGATTGCCTGCGGCTGTTGAAATACGTGCGAACCATCTCGTGTTTGCCGGCGAGAGCGGAATCCGTGCCGAGTTTCCATATTTCGATTCTGGCTGTGGCCAATGTGGAAATTGTAAGGGATATCACGTGCGGCAGGCTCAAGCAGACGGCAACCGGGTCATTTATGTCGGCGACGGCCTGTCTGACCGCTGTGGCGCCCGTGCTGCCGACGAAGTGTTTGCGAAACGCGAGCGGGATTTGCTGAAGTTTTGCCACGAAAATCGGCTACCACATCATGAATATGACGATTTTGGTGAAGTGCTGACCAAAATCAAGGATCTTGTCAAACCGCAATAGTCTTTTGGTATACATTCCACGCATAGACAAAGGGTACCGCAACCTCCGGCGTTACCGGCAAATCGTTGGCATTCTGAGCAAATACGGATTTGCCGAGGTGGTGGACCGGATGAACCTGCTTGCCTATCTTCAGATTGGCAGACGGGTCTTCAAGAAGGAAGCACCAGCCGTCAAACGCTTGTCGGCTGCGGCGCGCATCCGCCTCGCACTGGAAGAGCTAGGTCCAACTTTCATTAAGCTGGGCCAACTCCTGAGTACTCGCTCCTTCCTGGTCCCGGTTGAGCTTCTGAGCGAATTGAGCAAGCTGCAGGATGATGTGCCGCCGCTCCCTTTCGAGAAGATCGAAACCTACCTTGAGAAACAGCTTGGGAAGGAAATCGACGCCCGCTTTCTGGAGTTCGATAGAACAGCCATTGCCTCGGCTTCCATTGCTCAGGTGCACCGCGCTACCACCCTCGACGGCGACCATGTGGTCGTAAAAATTCAACGACCGGAAGCCGCCCGTCTGATTGCGACTGACCTGGATATTCTGGCTGACCTCGCGGCTTTGATGGAGAAATACATCCCGGAAAGCCAGCAGTTTGACCCCAGAGGGGTCGTGCGCGAGTTGCTGCAAAACACCAAGCGCGAGCTTGATTTTATCAACGAGGGGCGCAACATTGAGATTTTCAGCAAGAATTTTGCTGACTTCCACCAAGTGTACGTCCCGGATGTTTATTGGGACTACACCTCAGAGAGAGTCCTGACCACGGAGTACATCGATGGCATAAAGATTTCTGAGATTCGTGAGTTGCAGCAGGCGGGCTGCGACCTGCAGGAACTTTCTCAAACGGGTGGCAAGTTCATTCTGAAGCAGATTTTCGAGGACGGATTCTTTCATGCAGACCCTCATCCGGGAAATTTGTTTGTGAAAGACGGTGGCGTCATTGCTCCTGTAGACTTCGGCATGATGGGGCGGCTTGATGACACGCTTATGATGGAGGTCTCAGACCTGCTTATCGGCACCGTGCAAAAAGATGCTGACTTGATCGTCAGGGTATTGGTCAACCTCGGTTCTCTTGAGGACGACCGCGATATCCGCGCACTGCGCTCTGACATTGCCGACTTCGTGGACCGCTACTACGCTGTGCCGCTGAAAAGAATCAACATCAAAACGATTGTTGGCGATGTCTTCGCAATCATGACAACACACCGGCTGCGCACACCATCAAACTTGCTTCTGCTCATGAAGACGCTGGCGACTTATGAGGATGTTGCGCGCCGACTTAACCCCGAGTTTGAGATATTTTCGCTGGCCAAACCTTATGTCCGCAAGCTGATGATGCGGCGAATGGATGTTCGTCGAATCGCTTACGATGGGCTGAAAACCGTACGCGATCTCTATGATTTACTACGCGTGGCGCCACGGGAGATCGAGCTTTTGCTTCGCAAGATGAAGCGCGGACAATTTGCAATCGAGCTTCAGGACCGCGGCCTGCAAAACCTGATTCGAGAAATCGACCGTTCTTCGAATCGCGTTGCATTCAGCCTGATCATTGCTGCCCTGATTGTGGGGTCGTCCTTGATTTTGACTCTCAAGGCGGGACCGCTGCTGTGGGGGTATCCGCTGTTTGGCCTTCTCGGCTTTCTTTTTGCCGGACTTCTGGGTGTCTGGCTTGTGGTCGCGATTTTACGTTCCGGTCGTCTCTAGAGCAGCCAACCTGTTTGGTTCTCTCGAGACCGCCACGTCATTACCATTCCTGAAATAGGGCTTATGAGTTTCAATCTGAGAGATCTATCAGACTTTCCACTGCTTGCCAGAATAGGTGCTGTCGGAGACAAGCTGGGGCTCGAGGTACACGTTGTCGGTGGCTTTGTCAGGGACAGCCTGCTTGGCTCCGCTGGCAAGGATATTGATTTCGTTGTGGTGGGTGACGGCCCCGCATTCGCTCAGGCGGTTGCTGATGATTTGGCTGCCGGCTCGGTTGTATTCTACGAAAAGTTCGGCACTGCCCTGATCGAAAAGGATGACTACAAACTTGAGTTTGTGGGTGCGAGAAAAGAGAGCTATCGCGGCGAGTCTCGCAAACCGCATGTCGAGCCTGCAACGCTCTCGGAAGACTTGACCCGGCGTGATTTCACAATAAACGCGATCGCCGTCGGGTTGAATGAATCCAACTGGGGCGCCGTCTCCGACCCCTTCTCTGGAATCCGCGACCTCGAGCGCAGAGTGATCAGGACGCCTCTAGAGCCCGAAAGCACATTTAGTGACGATCCCCTGCGCATTATGCGGGCAATCCGGTTTGCGGCCAGGCTTGGTTTCGAAATAGATGAGCCAACCCGGTTGGGCATGAACCGTATGGCAGACCGTTTGCAGATCGTGTCCATGGAACGCATTTCCGATGAACTACTTAAGATTTTACAGACTCGGAAACCTTCGGTTGGATTTGAATTGATGCAGAGCTGCGGCGTACTGAAAGTGGTGTTTGATGAGCTGCTCGACCTTAAGGGCGTTGAGCAGATTGAAGGCCATCACCACAAGGATGTATTTTACCACACGTTGCAGGTTGTAGACAATGTCGCCCGCGTCTCTGACAAGCTGGAACTGCGGTACACCGCGCTGGTGCACGACATCGCCAAGCCCCGGACCAAACAGTTTGTCAAGGGCAAGGGCTGGACTTTCCACAATCATGAGGAGATCGGCGCTCGCATGCTACGCGGAATTGGCCGGCGGCTAAGGTTTCCCGGCGAGATGACGCGGTACGCTCAAAAGCTGACCCGGCTGCATCTCAGGCCAATTGCCTTGACCGAGGAGGATGTCACGGATTCAGCCTATCGGCGGTTGCTTGTGCAGGCGGGCGAACAGTTGCACGATCTGCTCACGCTATGTCGTGCAGACATCACTTCGCGAAACCCCAAGCGTGTCGAAAGGCATCTCAAAAATTTTGATTTCGTTGTGCAGCGGCTACAGCAGGTCGAGGACAAGGACCGCATGCGTGCCTTTCAGTCTCCAGTGCGAGGAGATGAAATCATGCAAGCGTGCGGCTTGAAGCCGGGACCCCATGTCGGCAAGTTAAAAAAGATGATTGAAGATGCGATTCTGGACGGTGAAATCCCCAACGATCATGATGCTGCCTATGCATATCTCCAAGTGATCAAGAAGGATGTGCTCGCCGAAGAGTCTTGACAATTTTGCAACTTCTGCAGAAAAAGTGAGAGGTTTTCCGCTCACAGCACATCTATATTTATGATCCCTGACAACTACTGCGGTTACAAGCCCGCCGCAGATGGTCTCGTTTCTTCAGGTCTAATCGAGCCGGCTGAGCGTGCCTGTTCTGCCTGAAGGCAGGACTCGATTCTCTTGACGTGCCCCTGAGATGGCGCAAAGCGGAGAAGTTGATGTTCGGTCTCGTGAATACGTTCTGGTGGGGAATTCTGGTTGGCGGCGTCGGTTTTGCTGTCGTCTGGGCCATCGTGCGGTACATGCTTCACGGAGTATCGACCACTCACCGAGACAGGGGGGGATTTTCCTCTGCTATTGCCGGCGAAACTCAGCTAGGCGACTCTCGTCCACAACCCAAAAGCAATCAAGATCTGTTGGAGAGCGAAGCGCGCATGGAGCATTTGCTCAGTGGCTTACCGTTGCCGGTGGCCGTACATTCAGGCTCACGATGGATCTACGTGAACCAGGCATGCCTGGAGCTTGTTGGTGCACACGAAGTCCACGAGATCGTGGGGAAGAGTGTGTTCAGATTTATGCCTGAGGACCGGCGTGATGCTGTTCGGATCAGGTTTCGAGACAGAGATTTTCTGACGAATGGCACAGCCGTGTTTAGCGAACAGGTTCTTTGCCTGGACGGCAGTCTGAAGCAAGTGGAGGTCACCGCGACCGCCATAGTCCAAGAGGGAAAATCCGCCTGCCAGCTTATTCTCAGGGATATTACCGAGCAGACTCGGCTCAAGAAAGAGTTGGAACGCGCGCACCGACTGGAAACAGCGGGGCGAATGGCAAGCCAAATCGCACACGATTTCAACAATCTGCTGGCGCCGCTGACCGCCTATCCAACTCTGATCCGCGAAGGGCTTCCACCCGGCCACAGCGTTCTGGAATTTGTGGATGAAATGGAACATACGGCTTGTAGAATCGCCGAGATCAACCAACAGCTTCTGACCCTGGGAAGGCGAGGTCTCGTCAACCTGCATACCCTCGACTTGGAGGAGTTGGTCGATAGCGCGTTGGTTTCCCAATCGCTTCCCGAGACGATGTCTGTCGCACGGGATTTCTCCAGCGAGTCATTATACGTCCGGGGTGAAGCTGCGCAACTACACAGGGCGCTGACAAATTTGATTGCAAATGCCTGCGAAGCGATGAAAGGGGAGGGAACGCTGACCATCCGCACCAGAAGCATTTACCTTACTGAACAACTGACCGGTTACGCTCGAGTCGAAGCGGGCGAGTATGTCAGGCTGGATGTGGGCGACTCAGGCGTCGGCATGGAGCAAGAGATTTTGGACCGCATCTTCGATCCGTTTTTTACGACAAAGAGCATGGACCGAAAACGAGGCTCGGGCTTGGGCCTCAGTGTCGTGCACGGTGTGGTTGAAGACCATAAAGGCTACGTGACCTTGGCGAGTGAACCGGGTATTGGGACAACGTTCTCAATTTATTTTCCAGCCACGACGGCTGAGCGAGTTAACAGTCGTACGCAATACGAACTTCCAACTGGCCATGGAGAGAAATTGTTGGTGGTCGATGATGATCCTGTTCATCGCAACGTGACGCGTCATTTGCTGGAATGGCTTGGCTACGACGTAAAACTTGCCGCCAGCGGTGAAGAAGCCATCCGGCTATTCAGGAACGGGGAGAAAGATCTTGTTGTGTTGGACATGATTCTCAACGGGATTGATGGAGCAGAGACCTACCGACAGATTCTTGATGTCAACAAATCACAGAAAGCTATCATCCTCTCAGCCTACGCGATGTCACCTCGAATTGATTACGCCCTGCAACTTGGAGCATCAACCTTCGTTCAAAAACCGATCATCCCCCGAAACCTCGCCAATGCGGTCCGGAATGTTCTGGACTTGAGCCCGGCGAGGGCATCTGGTCTCGGCCGCAGACTGCCGGTGGCTTAGCTTCGCAGGTGCAGCGTTGTCTTGATTTTTTGTGGACACACCGAATATCAAATGTGTCTCAAGCCTTTCCATTGACATTCTTTTGGCCGTTGTGCCGCACTCGTCACTGACGTCGGTGCAGTCGCAAAGAGCATTCGGCCAAAATAGTGGCCTGGTGAGAGCCGGGCCTCGTCGCCTCCCCTTGGTTGAGCAGGCTTTTTCAGTTCCCCAACTTGGAGTGTTTGCACCACCGCAAGCTTGAAGTTTCTCACCGGGCCACCTTGGTCAACGTTGCGTTTCTACCGCTACAGGTTGGTTCCATCGCGCAATTACTTCGGTCCAGCCTTTGCCACCTCTGCGGTAACGTTGTCCTTGAACTGGTCGAAGTTCTTTTTGAACATGCCGGCCAGTTTCGTCGCATACTCGTCGTATGCCGCTTTGTCCTGCCAGGTGTTTCTTGGCTTCAGGACTTCGTCGGGGACGTTTGGGCAGGACTTCGGAATGTGCACGCCAAAGACGGGGTCTTCTTCCGTTTCGACTTTCGCCAATGACCCATCGAGCGCAGCCGATATCATCGCGCGCGTGTAGGCAATTTTCATGCGGCTGCCGACGCCGTATGGCCCGCCGCTCCAGCCTGTGTTTACCAGCCAGCAATCGACGTTGTGCTTCGCCATCTTATCGCCCAATAATTCAGCGTAAACCGTCGGATGTAAGGCCATAAATGGCGCGCCGAAACATGTGCTGAAGGTGGCTTGCGGTTCATTGCCAAGTCCCTTTTCCGTGCCGGCAACCTTAGCGGTATATCCCGAAAGGAAGTGATACATCGCCTGTTCCTGGGTGAGTTTGGCGATGGGTGGCATGACTCCAAATGCATCCGCCGTCAACATGATGATGTTTTTAGGATGGGCTGCCAGGCCGGGAATGACTGCGTTGGGTATGTGGGTGATGGGGTACGCGGCCCGTGTGTTCTCGGTAAGCGAAGCATCGTCGAGGTCGAGCTGACGGGTGCGGTAGTCCATCATTACGTTTTCTAGAATTGTTCCGAAGCGCCGCGTGGTATCGTAGATTTCCGGCTCCGCCTCCTCTGAGAGTCGAATCACCTTCGCGTAGCAGCCGCCCTCGAAATTGAATACGCCATTATCGCTCCACCCGTGCTCGTCGTCACCGATGAGTCCGCGTTGCGGGTCTGCTGACAGGGTTGTCTTGCCCGTACCGGACAGACCAAAGAAGATTGCCACATCGCCATCCTTCCCCACATTGGCAGAACAGTGCATTGACAGCACACGCTCCCCGCGGCCATTTGCATCGATGGGAAGGAGGTAATTGAGAATCGCAAATATCGATTTTTTGATTTCTCCCGCGTAACTGCTGCCACCGATCAACACCAACTTCTTGGCGAAATTGACGATGATGAACACTTCAGAGTCGGTACCGTCGATCTCTGGGACGGCGTGAAAACGAGGAGCGTTGATAATGGTGAAATCTGGCTTAAAACCATCACGTTGTTCTTCAGGTACCTCGATGAACATGTTTCTTGCAAAGATGTTATGCCATGCGGTTTCCGTCAACACTCTCACCGATATCTGGTATTTCGGATCCGCGCCAGCATAGCAATCCTGCACAAAAATATCTTTGCCCTGCAGGTATGCCAGCAGTCTTTGGTGAAGGTTGTCGAATTTTTTCTGGTCAAATGCTTTGTTTACCTCGCCCCACCAGATGTGCTTTTCGCTGCTCGCCTCTTTGACCGTAAATTTGTCGTTAGGTGAGCGGCCAGTATGGTGGCCGGTCCGCACAACGAGAGGCCCGGCCTGGCACATGTGCCCTTCGGCGCGCTGGACAGCATGTTCGTAAAGTGCTGGTTTCGATAGATTCCAAAAAATCTGATTCGTATTCTTGATCCCCTGACGCACCAACTCCGTGGCAATACGCGACTGCTCTTCCATGGATGTGTTCTCCTGTTTAGTATCAAGTTCGACTGGTTGATGAAAGGAAATATAAAACTTTTAGTCAATAGTTCTAGTGATTTTTTCGAGATGCTCCATGAAATTTCCGGATTCTGCTAGCGCACCACGCTGATGGTGGTTGCAGCTCTGCGATTGGGCAGCCGGTCTTTTTCTGAGCCGATTTTGTGTGCATTTGGCCATACGTGAGATGTGTCGATTTCTTCTGCCACAAAGTCTGATGTCGGCGCAGAATGGCCCCGGGAAATGGGCAACGACTTACTCTGATAAAAAAAGCCTCCGGATGCAATCGCAACCGGAGGCTTAGTCTGCTTGGCTTGTCTCATAGAGTCTATTTCATGGTCATTTCTGGGGCTGCAAAGCCATCGTCCTCGACGCCGGTGTTGTACTGCATCTCTTTCAGGGTTGCGTCCCAGATCAGGTCGCCGTTTTCCTTGTGCAAGGCAACATATTTGGGGCCGGCAATGCCATCGACCATTTCGTAGTTCGCAAAGGCCATGTACATGGGTTCCATTTCCTTCTGCATGTTCAGCATGTCACCGGCCTGGCGAACAATGTAGTGGCTCTCTGCGTCGATGTAGTAAGTTTGTGTATAAGAATTTTGATCTGTGGATTTGAGAACCATACATTCGCGCTCATCCATCATTTCGTTTGGCAGCAGTTCCAGCGTGTAGCCCTTTTCCTTATAATTCAGGAGTCCTTCAACCCAGGTCTTGGCCATTTCCGCATCAATCTTGGTTTCCATCTCTGACTTCTGTTGGACGTGACCATAGTTCATCTCCCACGCGACGTTACCATCATAGGCAGAACTAATCGATACCTCACCGCCTTCTCCCTCTGCGAAGTCGAAACGAATCTTGTCAGGGCGCTTATAGGTGATCGTCATTGGCATAGCGACCATCTCAGCCTCCGCCATCTCTTCTTCACCCATCTCGCCTTCTGGCTTCTCGGCGCCACCGTCCTGATGGAGTATCTGCATCTTGAAATCCCAGGTCGATCTCTGGTCAGAAACGGCCTGCAGTTTTTCTGCACCTCCGGCAGCTTCCGTCATCATCATGACGACATCATCAACCGTGGCCTTCTTTTCACAAGCCAGCAAAAAAAACGAAGCGCAACACAACGAGTACAGCAATAGGTTTTTCATCATGCCTCTCCTCCTAAAGATTGGTAGTGTATTTTGGGTGTGACCTGCAACGTTAGCGATAGCCTCAACTAATGTCAAGAAAAATTGAAGCGCATGCATGGCCAAATTGGTGCATTGGGATCTAGAAGTAGGTCGCCATGCCGAGCTGAATATTCATGCCGTCGCGTCTGTTTTCGAAGGCGTCTCTGAGCCAGTTTCTCGAATAACTCAATCGAAGTGAAGTCTCTGCGGTTGGCCGGAATGACAGCCCGAGAGTCAGTCTTCGTGATGAATCACCAATGTCCTGATTGGTTGCACTGAAGGTCCCGTGATTGAAATCGACATAGTCGTAGCGGAGCACAGCGGTTAGGCTGGTCGCAGAAAAGCCCGCTGTTGCACGGTTCAGGATACGATAGGCAATTTCCGCATAGAGTCCGTGTTGCTTTTCCGCAAATAGTTCGGTCAGACTCTGCGGTACGTCAATTCTCGCAATTGCGGCCTCACCACGCAGTTTGATTTGACGCCATTTCGTCTCATAGTCGAGAGCGAATATGGTAAGCCTGCGTTTCTCATCGACAATGGCTCCGTCGATTTTGTAGCTGTTGTAGTTGCCGGTATGAAAGGACAGGCCAAGTTCTCCGCCAAATCGAGGGTTCAGCGCAAGCCGACCGGTCAGGGCAGGTGAGCCGTTGTTGTCTTCCTCGAACGCGGTCTGTGATTTGCCTGCCGCGATCCGGGTACCCTTTCCGGAGCCGCCAACAACGCCATTGCCAAGACCGTTGACTGCATAAATCTCGTAGGTCAGCCGGTCAAACCGTGTCGGATATAGCGCGCCAAAGAAACCGATGCCCACCTCAGAAAGCGTGGCCGGTATGATTTCGGTTGAGACCAGCGGACGGTCAATGATGTCGTAGCGTGGACTGTCGTGAGCGATGTTGAAGCGGCCAATTGGCGACAACAACACGCCGGCCCGCAAATTGATAGCCGTATTCAGCAAGACGTCTACCAGGGCGGTTTCGAGGGCGATCTCTTCCGTGCCATGCTCGAACTCCAGCTCCGAAGTCATCTTCACACGCTCCGAAATACTGGAATAGATAAAGATGTTGAAGCGCCGCGCCTCAAAGGAAAGCCCATCTTCGATACCTTCATCACGTTGGAAGTTTGAGTTCATTTCCACATAACCGCCGATTGCGATGTTGCCACCCAGACCCGAAATGTAGGGCCGATCATAGATGCCACCGATCACATTCGGCGTCTGTCGCAGCGAGTCGTCTGCAGAAGTGCTTTGCGCCGTTGCAAGAGTTGCCTGCATCAGCCATAGTAGGGTGCCAAGTAGGCTCCCCGTCAAAGTTGTCTTCTTCATTTGATCCTTTCTTACATTTAGGACAGTTTTATTAGAACGGCCTGCTCAGTCTCTTCGACTTCAAACCGCCTGAGCGGTTTTGTGGCCGGCCCATTCAGGATCTGTCCGAATTCGTCATACTCGCTGCCGTGGCACGGACACTGCAGTGAGTTGGGCAACGCGCGTAGCTCGCACCCTCTGTGCGTGCACATTGACGACACCGCGACGATGCCGTGTTCCGGTAGATTCCGTAGAATGATAGGTTCCGGAAAGTTTCCGGCACGGACATTGATGACGCCGTTTGGCATTTCCAACTCCGGCACCTCCGCCCTCTGGATCCGGACAACGCCGTTTTTTGCCTCAGTTCTGTACGTTGCAATCGCGCCGGCACAGCCCGGTAGCACAGTAGTGATTCCTGTGAAACCAGCAGCCGTTGCTGCAAGAGTTTTCAGGAAGTTTCTTCTCGAGGCCATCTCCGCCTCCCTAAAGTGACTTCAAAAATGCAATCAATGACATCTGATCTGTCTCGGCTAATTCGAAAAAGCGGCTGCGCGCGCCGGCCGCCTCGCCCATGTGCAGGTCGATGACTTCGGTGAGGTCGGAAGTGCTGCCATCATGCAAATAGAAAGGCGTCCCTCCGAGCAGATTATCCACGATGCCAAGTCCCCAGAGTGGCGCTGTGCGCCATTCCGTACCACTCGCTTGCCCCTCTGGATAGTGGTCGGCGAGCTGCGGCCCCATGTCGTGCAGCAGCAGATCAGAGTAGAGGCGCACGGGTTTGAACGCGAGTTGCCGGATGGCGCTGGGACCGGTCTGCATTTCGGGCAGGTGGCAGCTGGCGCAGCCGATTGTGGTGAACAACTGCTTGCCGGCCAGAACTTCAGGCGCATTTTCATTTCGGCGGAGAGGTTCCCTGAGTGTCTGCAAATAGATGACGACGTTGCGGACCGTCTCCGCCGACACCTCGGGATCTGGAACATTGTCGCCGACAGTGTTGCCAACGGCCGGGTTGAATATTTCTACCGGATCGAAGTCTGTCGTGACACCCATGTCGGCTTTGTAGGCGCTCACTGTTTGTTGCAGCAGGTTGATAGCAGTGGCCTTGCGTCCGAAGCGTCCGAGATACATGCCATCACGAATGATTTTGTCAGGCGATAGCTCCAGCCACTCCGGAGCCGGAACAAAGTTGGCCCTGCCTGAGATGCCGTCACCATTGGCATCGTTTGGGTCTTCGTTTGTAAGAATAGTCTCGTCTGGAATGGCCTCGATTAGGCCAAGGCCGACAGCAATCGGGCCGCCTCGAACTGAAATGCCGGTGGCTTCAAAGGGCAGTTGTTCCGCCGGGTAGCCGGGAATCGAGCGATCCTGCAACTGCGGGCCTCCGAACTCGAGCATGTAGTCGAAGCCGTCCGCTGTGGCGCGGCCAAATCGTGTCAGATTGGTGGACGGGTGGCCTCGCCCTTCATCCGGGTGGCAGTTGACACAGGCGGTCTGGTTGAACACCGGACCCAGGCCGGTAGCCGTGTTAAACGCTTCGCCGAACGCTTCGTCGCCATCGAGATGCGCCTTGAGCTGTGCTGCCGTCAGTCCATCCAGTGGTGCGTCGAATATCTGGTTGTCCTGAGGCGGGTCGGTGACCAGACTGTCACAGCCCAGGCTGCCCAGCAGGGCGAGACCGGCGTACCATCTGATTAGGGTTTGTTGATGTCGCATAAATCCTCCGAGTGGCGCAGGCCGAGGGGGCTGCACGATCAGTTTGAAGTTGGTTCGCTGAGGATACCAGGGTCAGTTTTTTACAGCATCGCGGTGAATAGAGCAGTGTGCTATCCCAAGATGCGCCACAGTTGCGCGACCAGGAAACAGACACCCAGCCCCATGACCACGGGCAGCAAGGACGAAACCAGAGTCCATTTCACGCTACCGGTTTCTTTGTAAATCGTGTAGATGGTGGTTGAGCAAGGGTTGTGAATCAGGCTGAAAAGCATGAGGTTAATCGCGGTGAGTAGGGTCCAGCCTCCTGCATTGAAAATGTTCATGGTTGCTGCGAGGTCGTCGAGTTCGAACATCACGCCGGAGCCCTCGCCAATCCCGGTCATGCGCGCACTGAGTACCGTAAGCATGAGAATTGTGGGAATGACGATTTCGTTTGCCGGGATGGCGATGATGTAGGCGAGCAAGATCACGCCGTTGAGCCCGATGAAGAGTGAGAACGGATCCAGAAACCCGATCGCATGTTCGGCGATACTCATTTGAGAAATCTTAATATTTCCGATCAGCCAGATGAAAGCACCCGCCGGTACAGCGAAGACGACAGCGCGCCAGAGTACAAAGATGGTGCGGTCGATGAGTGACGTATACAGCGTCCGCAAAATGCGTGGCGGCCGGTAGGGGGGAAGTTCGAGGCTGAATGCCGACACTTCGCCTCTCAGCATGGTTCGCGACAGCGCCCACGAGATTGCGAAGGTCAGCAAGATGCCCAACAAGGCAATGGCTACAACGGCGCCGGCCGATACGAGTCCCGCAAGCGCAGGGGGCGCCAGTGCTCCGATGAAGATGGTTGCTATCAGAATTTGCGTTGGCCAGCGTCCGTTGCAAAGCGCAAAGTTGTTGGTGATGATGGCAATCAACCGCTCCCTTGGGCTGTCAATGACGCGCGCCGCGATGACGCCGGCGGCATTGCAGCCAAAGCCCATGGCCATCGAAAGCGCCTGTTTGCCATGAGCGCCGGCACGCCGAAAGATGCTGTCGAGATTAAAGGCCACGCGTGGCAGGTAGCCGAAGTCTTCCAGCAACGTGAATAATGGAAAGAAGATGGCCATCGGTGGCAGCATCACACTGATGACCCAGGCCATGGCCAGATAAACGCCATCGATGAGTAAACCATCCAGCCACCAGGGCAGGCCTGCGTTTGAGGCCAGCGCCTTCAAGCCTGGGTGAAAGGTGTCGATGAGCAATTCCGCCAGGAGTCCGGATGGCACATTTGCGCCCGAAATCGTGACCCAGAAAACCACGGTCAGCATCACTAGCATGAGCGGAAAACCCAGCCAGCGGCTGGTGAGCACGCGGTCGAGAGTACGATCCCAGTCGAATCGTGGCTTTTCTCCCACGCGCGTCACGACTCTGTCTGAGACGCGGGCCGCGTCTTGGTAAATAGACTCCAGGAGGGTGTCGTGCAAATTTTCGCCAATTTCCCACCGTAGAGTGGAAGCCTCATCCAGGATGTGTTGTCTGTTATTTGGGGTTTCCATTCTCAATCCGTGTTACTTCGAATTTTCTATTCGCAATTCACCAGCCGATGATTCGGACTACGCTTGATCGGGCTCCACCAGTCCGGCTAGTTCGCCGGTTTGAACGGCTTCCACGATGCGTGCATCGCCTTCCAGCAGGCGCAGGGCAACCCAGCGTGAGTTGGTCAGTCCGGGAAATGCCACTTCCAACCGAGCCACGAGTTGGTCGAGGGCAAGCCTCAGATTTTTTGAGGTGCTCTCGATGCGGTGTGGTCTGCAGACAAATTCTCCTGTGGCTACCTGGCGGATGGCCGCCAGCAGGTCAGGAATGCCTTCATTCTGCCGTGCTGCGGTCGGCACCACCGGTATGCCCAGTTCTTTGGCGAGCAGTCTGACGTCGATATCAAGCCGGTTTCTTCGCGCCTCGTCCATCAGGTTCAGACAGAGCACAGCACGATCTGTGATTTCCAGAACCTGGAGAGCGAGATTGAGATTGCGTTCAAGTCGCGAGGCGTCAACGACAATCACGGTCACGTCCGGTTTGCCAAACAGGATGAAATTTCGGGCGATCTCTTCATCTGCGCTGGTTGAGAGCAGGGAATACGTACCCGGCAGATCAACGATTTTGTAGTGGTGGTCGCCATAGACAAACCCGCCCTCTGCCCGGATTACGGTTTTGCCCGGCCAGTTGCCTGTGTGTTGACGCAAGCCAGTCAGGGCGTTGAAAACCGTGCTCTTGCCGGTGTTCGGGTTGCCCGCGAGCGCGATAACGAAATCAGCGGATTCCATATTTACGCCCAGTTTCTTCAGGTTGGCGACATTGTGCGCCGGGCAGGTCGCACAAGCACCGCTATCTTTGATATTCATTTCAAGCTGCCTCTTTGAGTCGTTCAATCTGAATCATTTCGGCCTGGCTTTTGCGCAGGGCAATTGTTGCTCCCCGAATGAGATAGGCGGTAGGATCGCCGCCGGCGCTGGTCATTTGCATGGAGATGACTGTGCCCGGGATCACGCCGAGGTCCATGATTCTCCTGCGCTGCTGGCCGCGGCAATGGTGGGAAAGCGCGAGCACTCGCCCTTTTTCGCCGACACCCAGAGCCGTTAGCGTTTCAAATGGGCCCTTGATTTCTTCGCCTTTAGCCAGCCTTTCGACGGTCAAATTAGCCGCGACCACTGGTGCAAGGATGATCTCTTCGCCGTCGGCGATTAACTGTATTCTTTGCGCTGATTTTTCCAGAACCCGGATGGTCATGCCTGGATGCAGGCCCTCTGCCACCAGTTGTGCATAGACTGCGTTGGGCTCGTCTTCGACGTGGATGATTCCCGCGACCTCGTCAGGTTCCAATTCCGTCAGGGGCACGCCTTTTTTCGGAGGCAACTTGCCGCCGGGAGTCGGGATCGGATCGCCATGCGGGTCATAACTCGGATTACCTACCGCGGCGGCCAGCTCTCGGGCTGCCTGCTCCGTCATGTTGTGCTCAAGCCGCTCCGCCCGCTTATGCCACTCTGTTTCCGAGAGTCCGGTCTCATCGGCGAGGTATTTTTCCAAGAGTCGATGGATTCGGATCATGCGCAGCGCTTCTTTTCGTCCCTCTGCGGTCAGCTCGAAACCTTCGTGATGCAAACGCACCAGTCCGAGTTCCTGCAGGCGGGCCATAAGACTCGCAGCTTCGTCGCCACCAATCGCGAGGGAGCCTGCCAGGCTGCGCAGGGTACAGATCAGTCCGTTGTACTCTTGGTCGTACAAGTGTTTAAGTGCATCTTCCATGAGTACGCGTTTGGTGCTGGCCAGTCCCCGGCGCCACCTCCAGAAATAGCCTGCGTCAGGCCAGAAAATCAGTAGCAAAACAGTGGTGCTCAGAGCAGCGATAATCAGGGAAGCGAGCTGCGTTGTCACTTCAGTTTACCTCCTTCTGATCGTCGGGCGGCTGCGCGGCGATAAAAATCTGATCGGTGAGGTTTTCCGCCAGATGGCATTCGCTGCCCGCCACCCGGATTTGCAGTGGGCCGCCAAAGGGCCCTTTTTGGATGATTTCGACCTCAGTCCCCGGAAAAATACCAAGTGCGGCAAGGTAACGCAGTTTTTCGGCATCACCATCGCTGACCTGTATGACTCTGACGGAGCTGCCTGTTTCAGCTGTGGTGAGTGACAGAAGCTCACGTTCAAGAATGTCACCGTTCTTGGTGGGGATCGGCGCGCCGTGCGGGTCAAATTCCGGATGGCCCAGAAACTCGGCCATCCGTTCTTCGAATTCTTCTGAAATGTGGTGTTCGAGCTTCTCTGCTTCCTCATGCACCTGGTCCCAGGAATAACCGAGTGCCTCCGCCAGGTAAAGCTCCAGCAGGCGGTGGTGGCGAATGATTTCAAGCGCAATCTTTTTGCCGGAGTCTGTCAGCTCGACGCCGTAGTAGCGTTTGTAGCTGGACAGTTTAAGTTCTGAGAGTTTCTTCAACATACCGGTTACAGACGCCTGTGAGACGTTCATGCGTGCTGCAATGGCATTGGTGTTAACCCGTTTGCCGTCACGGCCCAACTTGTAGATGATTTTGAGATAGTCTTGAACGGCTTGTGTAATCATTTTTTTAGGGATCCCTAAATTTTACAGAACAAGAATAGGTAATAAGTTAGTCTTTGTCAAGTAAAATTTTAGGAATATCTAAAAATCAACCGAAAGGTGTGCCGCAGATGGGGAGAATTGGCGCGCCGTGCCTGAATAGGAAGTTAGTCGGGCAGGTAGCTGACGGTTTGCCCGGTGCCGTTTCGGCCGTCCGGGTGGTTCTTTATGTGCAAAGCGATTTCACCAGGAGGGCCGTAAAATTGACGATGCAATTCCGCGATTGTCCGCAGGTCGAATTCGATTTCTCGTGCCAAATAGGCCTCGCAGGCATCGTTGTGCGCATCGTGACGCAGGATCAGATTGGCCCGTACCGGGTTAGATTCCATGAATGCCGCTGGTGTCATGAACAGGGCGAAGTCGTGGCGCTGACAGCCTCCGCTATATGAGATGTCCAGCGTCAGTAGATCGCCATCCACACATGCTGCATTCAAGTCGAATGTGTCAAGCCAGATAGAATCGGCAGGCGTGTCCGTAATAATGACGGAATTTGCCGTTTCGCAATCAGCGGCTTGGGGGGCACATCCGACCTCAAACGCCAGGGAAAGTGGAACGGGAGTTTGCGTCGAGTCAAGCGTCAGGTAGAGAGTGGCCGTTGCTGAGTATTCGCCCTGCGGCAGATTACCGTGCAGGGGACTTGAGCGCCAGGCGTACTCGTGTTCCAGGGTTGAATCGGCTCTCAGCGTATCAAACACCATGACAGTCGGGTATCCGAATGCGTCATCTGAAATCCCCATGCTGACCGACTTGTGCCGTACTTCAAAGCGGACAAAAGGCCCGAGGTGGGGCAGTGAATAGGGCTGCGGGCTGTCGCTTATGTTGTGTATTTGGTAGTTAAACGTCAGCTCTTCATCGGGCTTGAACTTCACTCGGGGCGTACCGTCAGGACCTGAGAGGTGGAAGTTGGCCTCCACGTCTTCGGTTCTGGTCCAAACCCCGGATGAGTCTCCAAAGGGCGGATGCAGCACATTATCGCAGCCGTGCGACGTAAACAGAATCGCGAGTCCGGCCACCCAAAAACAACAACTCGGGCGCATTGCAGCCTCCTTTCGCTAGCTCAGGCAGTTGGTTCGACCAGTTTGCCGATGAAGAGAATGGTCCCCGATTGACTATCCCGAATCACAAACAGGAAGGGGCGGTCGAGCCGCATCGGAATGGTTCTTGGCGCCGAGGTCACGCTCACCTCGACTGAAGTCACTGCCGCCGCCTCCGTACCTTCTTCGTTGACCTCGACGAAGGTTTTGTGCTTCACCTTGCTGATGTGCACATCGTCGCGCGCAGAATAAAGCCGACTGAAATCAGCCTGCCCCGGATCGAAAGCGATGCTCATTCCCATGGTCGAGAGCACATCCTTGAGCCCGATTTCGTATTCGAGTTTGAATTTTGGCATCGACAGATCAACCGTCTCAACCGCAAGACTGTTCGTCCATTCAGCCCAGTTGTCGTCGGTCAGCAACTGAGCTGTTGCCTCCACGGAAATGCCCTCTTTCGGGAGAAGCAGGGTCATGCTGAAGGCGCTGTCGCCATAGGCAAGCTCGACGGCCTGAAGCTGGTCATTCTCAAAGTAGAACATCTCCTTGAATAGCTTCATCATTTTTACCGGCGCGGTCCCGCCATTTTCCAGTCTAAAAACGTCGTCCTCCGTCAAATCGGCATCGAATTTTTGCGTCCAGCCGGCTTTGAAGTAGATGGCGTTAATCAGATACATGATGGTGTCTGGATCGATTTCATCTACGATGCGATTGATTTTGCCATTTGTGTTCTGCGCCACCCAGTTGTTGATGATTTCCACGGAGTTCGGGTCAGCGAAATCAAGACCCTCCACTGCCGCATCAAAATACTGGCGATTGACTTCCAGAAACGGCTGTTCGAAATTCAGGGCCTGGTCGTGCCAGATGGAGTTAGCGATACGAAACTCAACTTTGGGGTCGAGCTGAATCAGCAAGTCGATGAGGCTGCGATACGTCTGGTTGATCTCTTGTTCGGTCATCGCCTCGAACTCGAGCGTCTGTTCCATGGCGTTTCGTGTGTCTCCGGCGGCCCCGTTCATGGTCATGCCGAGTGCCATCGACACACTTAGCGGCGAAATGAAGATGTTTTTGCTGCCCTCGGCGGTGTTGATAGCAGAGAACAGTTTCAGACCAAACTCGTTGTCCGATTGCACCAGACGCTTTTCGAGGGTTGTTAACTCCCGCCGGATTGGCGCAGCGGGATTTTGCGAACATGCGGCCCACACAAAACAGGTGAGCAGGGCGACGGCTATCGTCGTGGTTTTCATTTTCTATATTCCTGATGGTTTAAGATTGCGGCCAAAATTGCCAGTATCGATATTCTACGCTGAAATGAGCTGTGGAGATCCATCGAATGCTCTCTACCAGCCGCGGTTGACATAGCGGACATCCCTGAATTCGCGGCGGTCATCCGTCGTCGTGATCTTGAAGTCTTGAGTCATTTCAGTTTTTGCAAATGTTCGGCGAAGTTTAGTCACAAACATGCCCGGTGAAATGTACGCGGAAAATGCCGGGTATTGTGCCGCCAGAGCCTCCGCCTCGTTACCATCTATTTCGTTTGCATATTCCACCTTCGCCTGTGGGAAGCGCATGGCCTCGTTGCTGATTGTGTAAACCAGCACCTCGGTGCGCTCACGGCTGCTGATGGCTGATATTTTCAGAGGATAGCTTAATTCGTTGACTGAATTGGCAAAGGTGATCTTTGCTGGAGCGGTCGTTGCATTCCACCAGCGATCGACCCATGGCGGAACCTGAGACGAGTCGAACTTCATGGCAACGAAGAACCAGTTGTCGGCAATGTAACTGCTCAGAACTTCCGGGTCCTCAGGGTCGAAATGGTAGTTATTCAGGTTCAACCAGTCGGTCAAATCGACGGGGCTGGTTGCCTGAAGAACTGCTGCTTGAAACATGCCGACAACTTGCTCTGAGATAACAGTCACGCCGCCCGCTGTGTCGTCTACAATACTTCCCGATTCCAGCCCGCCGCGCGTAAACAACGGAGAAGTGATAACGTCATTGTTGTCGCAGCCGCACCCGGAACTGCTATTGCGCAAAATAGGCTGCGTCATGAAGCTTGCTTCGCTGAACAGGGTTGCCTCTGCCGCCGCCAGGGTCGGCTGCGATGGCACAGGAACCAGAATACCAAAATCCCGGGCGTCACCTTCGAAATGCACCTGTGGGATCAGAGCTACCTCCTCCTCTCCAAATACGACAATATTGCGCTGCGCTACTCCGAAAATGTCTCGTCCGTTTTGAGGGAACATGACACAGTAGCTTTCGCCGGCATCATAGTCCACCGCGATGGTCAGGAACAGCGCCAGCCAAGAGAAAAGGAAAACCAGATTTCGTTTCATAACTACACCACTATCTTTTGGTTCGATTTCTTTGTCAGATTAACGGAGGTTGCCGAACGAGTAACCCAGGCCGATAAGTAAATTGGTTCCTGAGAGGTCAAAAGTGTAGCGACTTCTGTCATTTTTGAAGGTAACTTCCAGAAATCGATAGGTGGCCCGCGCAACCAGGTGCAGCCGTTGACTAAGTCGGATCTCTGGAGCAATCGAAAGATGGGCCCCGACAGCCTGCCCAGTGCTCATTTCTTGTTCGCGGATACTCTCCCTCGCAAAAACATAGTCCAACCCTGCTCCGAAATAGAGCCTGGGGTAATTCCTGGTCAGCGCATGGCTTTGCAGCGTGAAAGAGAGACCCGTCATCGAAAGTTCGGCGGCATCGCCGGCATTGAAATCCTCTGAATTGTAAAATGGGTCACCACGGCGTTGGAAGCGGTCAAGCCCAACCTGCAGCCGCCCGCTTGAGCCGATTCCCACAGCAGCCGTCACGCTTCCCGCAAAACCGTTGCCGTAAACGTTCTGTAGCTCAGTTTGATTAGGAGAAAAAACTCCGGCCAGGGTCGATATTTGCCAGTCAGAACGATTTTGCGCAGTGACATGACAGGGCAGCAAGCTGATGTAAACCGCCAAAAGCGAGATCTTGTTTAGCATGATTCCTCCGCGAATCTGTGTTTACTGAGTTGGGGTGCTGTCCTTCTTCCAGTTAATTCAGCAGTCTGAAATTTCGGTTAACGTAGCCGATTTCTTCGTCCGCGAGCCTACTATCGAAATCGATGTAGACATCTTTCGGGAAGCCGTAGGTTTCGTCAAAGGTCACCCGGTAAACGGCGACACTGTCGGGATTGATGCCATCAACAAATTCCTGCAATAGCTTCAGGGTTTTGAGCGCTTGCAAGTCAAGAGCTACGGGTTCTTTGCCGTTGATTTCCACAATCTGGTCGCTGATGACCTTGAGTTTCTGGAATTCTCCGGCGGGTGGTCCGCAAAAACAGATAAGCTTCTGTTCGAATTCGTAGGAGGCGGTTGCCCAATTTATCGAGCCGCCTCCTGGTGACGGATTGAGTCCGTTCCTCTCGCAGCCAATGAGCATCGCCAGGATAGTGAAGGCAAGCCAGGTGTGTTGTTTCAGCATGTTGTTCATGAAAAATTCTCCAATTTCCGTCAGAGTGAAAATCCCAGACTCAGCCCGGTAGCGAGCGCTCGAATCGCATCTGATCCTGAGTCAAATGGCACGATGTTGTGGTAATAGATCTCCAACGCCAGGCTGGCCGATGAAACCGGCACAGAAATAACCAGTCCAGGCGAAGTCATCCATCGAACATCATTCTCGGTTGTCACAATGGCTGGCCCATCAACGGGTGACGGGAACGCGGCCTCGATATGTGGTAGAGCCAGGCCCAGCAGCAGAGCCGGTTTCAGAGTGACTTTCCCGATGCGCATCTCCAGCCCGGATTCCAGGCCGCCGAAGTATATTTGCTTCAGCGTCTTGACAAGCTCGTACCCCGGTGCGTGGCGTGACGGGATGCATTCGCAGGGCACCCGCGCCGTCTCATCACTGAAGGGGAATGCCTGGAACCTCGCCCCCAGATAGAGCCCGGCAACAGGGTGAGTTCCAATCCGCAAACCCAGGCCGTAGCCCAGAACGCCGTGAGTGCTGTAGCTGCCCAGCACAGCGACGTCCCAGGTTTTGGCCAGTGCCTGATTGCAAAACAGGCTCGATAGCAGGAGAAAGACTAAGAGATGTGGTTTTACACGCCGTGTTTTTTTCTTGTTCATGGTTGCTGTAATCGATTCGGTTTATGACCGGTGCTGTGAGCGGGAAAAGCCGGCCACCCTCTCGTCCGTGAGAAGAGAAGTAATGTACGTTGCCACGCCGTCCGCCGCAGCAGATGGCCAGCTTTCTCGTGAGGTGTGTCTCTTCGCAGCATCATTTCATGAGTGTCATTTGTTTGACCATAGGCTGATTGTCACGGGTCTGCAGAACCGTGAAATAAATACCGCTGGTAACTCGTTCGCCCTGCTGATTCCGGCCATCCCAGTTGAAGTTGTGCAATCCGGCTTTCAGGCGTCCGTGGTAGAGTTGCCGGACCTTTCTGCCCAGCAGGTTGAAAATAGTGACATTCACATTCATCTCCGCAGGCAGGCTGAAAGAGATACGGGTGGTCGGGTTGAATGGGTTTGGGAAGTTGCCAAGCAGGCGCACGGAGTTTGGCGCCATTGGTTTTGGCTCGACACGGGTTGTGGCTTTCGACAGAAGGGAAAAATCGATTTCGACATCACCGCCGCTGACCTGGATGGACGAAGCCGCTTCGAATGTCGTAGCGCCATCCTGATAGCGGCTGGCGTAGTCAGGGTGTCCTGCCCGCAGGCGGTAGGTGCCCGTCGGCACGTTGCGCAGTTCGTATTTGCCATCGGATCTGGTGCGGGCGTATGTGACCGGCTGGCCTCGTTCGTTGAGCATGTAGACTGTGGCGTCTCCCAGGCCGCGCTGTTCAATATCCAAAACGTGGCCGGAAATGGTTGCCCTGGAAGCTCGGAGGCCGTCGGCAGCCTCGAGCAATGCCGGCATCAGGCTGAAATTGATGTCGGTCGCGGGATGCAGGCTATCGACCAGAACCGGAGTCGCCTCGGCCGGATCGAAGACGCTATCAAAATATTCGCCGATATGCACAGGCGAAAAGGCCATGACATAGTATTCTCCTGTCGGAAGTCCCGTGATCGCATATCTGCCATCCTGGTTGATGACCGCGGTGTAAACCATTTCCGAGTGGGGCAAACCAGCCGGCTGTGCAACAGGTCGTGCCGTCGCAACGGCTGTTTCCAGCAGGCCATCGTGATATTCGTCGTAAACCTGACCTGAAATGCTGCCCGGGCCGTCATGGCGCCGGCTGAGGCCAAAGTCAACGTGTGTCACTTCACCACCCGTGACGGCGACGGGGATGGCGTTTTCTACCGTCAACGCATCTTCAAAGTATTCGAATGCGCCGTTGGCGTAAACCGCCACGAAATACTCTCCTTGTGGCAACCCGTCGATTCGATAGGTTCCGCTGTCGCTGGTGACCGCATAAAACGGCCACGGGTAGAGCGGTCCATCCATCAGCCGAACATCAAGCCGGGTCAGCTCGACGTAGGCTCGCGCCATCGGCTCGCCAGTGGCGTTGTCTTCTACGGCGCCAGCAATGGACCCAAAGTATGGTCGGATGTCGAGAGCGAAGTTGATGTCTTCGCGCCTGTCGCCGTCCGTGAGTTCGATAATCGCGGCTTCTTGCCTGCGATCGACATGGTCGTACCACTGCTGTCCGAGGTTTTCGCGTTGCCAGAACTGCGCCTGTGCCACATATCTGCCAGCCGGCAAATTCTCTACGATGTAATGCCCCGTGCTGTCGCTGTTCGCGTAGGCCCAGACAGCACGGGCTGCGCCATCTGTTGGCGCCTCAGCCGAACTGATTTCAATCCAGGCGTCCGGTAGTATTTCGCCCGATGCCTGGTGAACCGTGCCGGAAATCGCCGCCGTTGCAGCGGTTACCGGAAGTCGAAAGTCTGTGGGAGCCGGGTCTGTGGCGCCGTCTACCACCACTAGCTCTGCACTGTCGCGGGTTTCGGAATCTGGCCACCAGCGCTGCACAAACTCCCAACCCGAAGCAAGGCTTGCCTGCACGAAGTATGAACCCTCAGGGAGATGATGCAATATATAGTTGCCGTCTGAATCGGTTATCGCGCTCGCAATAAATTCGCCTGTGCCGCGTCTGCCAGCGGATGCGAGGAAGGCGAGAATTTCGACATTGTGCAGCGGGTGGACATCGGTAGCGGTCACCTGGCCTGCGATTGTTCCGCTTGCACTGTCCGGAAAGGTGAAATCGATGTCTGTGCTTTCTTCATTTCTTCGCACCATAACCGGTGTCGCCTCATCAGGAGATCGCACATCGTCGTACCATTTCTCCTCATGCCACCAGGAGTTCTGACTTTGAGCTCGAACCAAGTATTCCCCCGAGGGTAGGCCGCCGATCAGGTATTTCCCGGAATCGTCCGTCACAGCAGCGCCCCAGCCATCGGCAAATGACGAATCGGGACCCTCAGGATCAAACCAGGTTTTCGACATCGCTTCGACGTAGACATTCGCCAGCGGCGCACCGTCTTCATCGGTGGCGGAGCCAGAGATCATGCCGCCACGGCCAAGCGAAATCTCGAGTGGACCGGTCGCCCCCGGTTCTTCTACTTTGAGCAGTGTCGCTTCAGACAGAGACTCGGCGTCATCGTAAAATTCCGCCAGATAGCCTTCGAAATAGGTGGTCAGCACATACTCGCCGCCGCGAAGCTCGGTGATTCGGAAACTCCCGTCCCGGTCGGTTTGCGCGAACCCGAATTGGAATGGATTGTGTGGTGAGAAAGCGTTTACAGACACGTTTGCCATTGGTGTGCCACCACGGTCATCGACAGCCGTGCCGAAAATGGCGCCAGTGCCTGGCGGAATTCTCTCCATGGCAAAATCAATTCCATCCGCGTTTCCGCCATTGATAACAAGAACCGGAGTTGCGTCGATGAAACGGGTGGCGTCATCATAGAACTTCGGGAGGTAGTCGTCAGCGCCGGCCAGCACGTAGTAGTTGCCATCAGGGAGTCCGTCGATCCGGTAGCTTCCGTCGGGAAAAACCGTGGCAAATCCGACGCCGCCACGGGTGGAGTCCGCCGTCCAGGCCACCACGACTGCTGAGCGCATATATGGTCTGAACAAGGGATCTTGCAAGCCGGTCAACATGCCTGTGATTGCGCCGTTGCTGTTGGTTGTCATCGTCTTCGAAGAAGCAGAAAAGGGTTGCAATGCAGGTTGAGAAATCCCGGACCTGGTGAGGTTAATTGCGCGCAGAATATGCTGCTGCCGGATCGTCAGTTGTCGGGTTTGTTCTGGAGCAGCGAACAAATTCGCCAGCAGACAAATTGCGAATACGCCAGCCAGTGTTGACCGAAGTGCTCTGAAAGTCATGATTCCTCCTCGGAGTTAAAACGTCAGGTGACTACTCGCGAATCGTCAGGGTTTGTTGGGCAGGTGAGCCACCGGGACGTGAGACAAGCGAAGCTGCAATATGGAATGTTCCGATCTGGCTCGTGCCGTCGTTTCCTTTACCATCCCAACTCACCGTGTAGGATTTTGTCTCACCAGGCGTCAACTCAAGCTGCCACAAGGCTTGTGTAAAGAACTGGTCATGCGCCCAGTTCCAAATGATAAAATCCTGTGGACTCGCGGTCATGGTGGAGAAGGCGCGAAAGTCGAATATCTGCCCGTCGTTGAACCTAAGAGCCAGAGGCAGATTCGTGGTGTTCTTGACAAACAAAGTCATATCCACGCTTTTGCCACTGGCGATTTCGCTTTTGCTGAGTTGCAGGGAAATTTCAAGACCGTTTTCTCTGGTCAGGTCGATGAGACTCCGAACCTCGCTGACGATCGTCTGCAAGTTTCCGGGAGCACCGAAATTATCCGTGGTGACGGTGTGGTTCAGGCCACCTTGCTGGAAATTTATGCTGTAGATAAACGCGTCCGCGACTTGGCGATCGATATAGTTGTTCTCAAGATCGAAAAATCTGTTCTCTTTCATGCTGGTCTTGATACCCTGCACTTCGGCCGCGGACAGTTGTTTTGTCCAACTGATGCCCGGTCCGAAACTGTCCTCGAAAACTGCCGCGCCGGATTCGGTTACGACAAACAGTTGACTGACGCCAGCTATCCCACCTGTGATTTGAACAAACAGGAAGGTGCTGTCATCTCTGGCGGTTCCTGCTGTTTCAGCGTCGCCGCTGCTAAAGATGTCGATGGCGTTGCAGGAAGACAGCGCCGTGAACGTGAGCAGGGCGAAGATAGAGAGTCGGTACTTCATAAAAGCCTCTTTGCGTTGGCGGGTAAGTTGGTTTTGGGGGCAACATGCAACGCTCGTGCCACAACTCAGGATGAAAGAATAGGCACGGATTTATCGTGCCAACTCGCTTGGGTAGCGTGTGGGAATGTCAGAAATCTGAAGGTCTCCTCAGATTTCTGAGCACGGCAGCTCTACTTTCTTGAAGAATCTCGTGCCTGTCAGAGCCTGAAATCGAAGCCCAGAGTCAGGAGCGATTTGCGGTAGAACAGGTCACGCGTGACCGATTCGTTGCGGTAGGTGGCGAAGCGAGCGATTGCGGTGAGATTGTCAGTCAGATCTCGGGAAAGGTCGATGATCAGGAAGTTGCTTTCGTCGCGTTCGGTATCGAGGTCCGTTGTGAGAATAGGCTGACTGTCTTCAGCGTAATTCTTGATTTGCACTGCGCCAAATCCCCGCAACCAGGTCTTGCGTGAAAGGGGCACACCAAAAACGACGGACACCTGATGCCTGTTGAAGGTGTAGCCAAAGCTGTTAGAGTCCAGATGTTGAAACATGTAGGTTAAGTTGATGACAAAGCCCCGACTGTAGCTTGCCATCGACCGGAGTTGCCATGACTCATCCTTTTGCCGCACGCGAGTTTCTCGCAAGTTGTCAATCTCCGAATTGAAAACCTGGGCCAGCCGGTTGTAAGAGCGTGTTCCGCGCGTCAGGGCCAGCCGTAAGCTCAAGCCGGGCGTGAGTTTGCGCGATAGAGCTACGCTGACCTGAACTGCTGAGAAGTCGAAAATGCTGTGATTCTGATAGGTGATTCCGTCTGTCTTGACGCCAATTTCGGCCTGCAGGTTGGTAAAAGCCGGTGGACGCACAAACACCTCGAGATTTCCGGACGCATAGTCAAGCACGTCGCTCAAGTAGATTTTCAGCCTGCCGTTGCCGCGTGCGCCAAGTTGCAGGCGTCCGAGCCGAACGAGTGTCGAAGCCTTGATTTCGTTGATTAGCTTGTTTTCGAGAGAGTTCTGAAAATAGGTCTGCAGGCCGCCCTGGTACTCGAATGCCAGCCGCGACTTCGCTGCACGGCGGGTGGCTTTCGAGTGGAAGATGAATCGAACAGATGAATCTTTGATCAGGCCAAGCGAGTCGTTGGGGTTCTCGCGAATGTTGTCATCGAATTCGTAGCTCGTTTGCAGTCTTGTCTTTGTGCGCCAAGACGCTTGCTCCTGGGCTACAAGCTGCACGCCTGGGCTGCACAACAGCAGAATAAAGAAGCAGAGCCGGATGTCGCATGCGGAGAGACCTTTCACTACTTGCCTTTATTGTTTCTGGAAGTCATCTGCGGCTTTGTTGAATCTTTCAGCTTGCCTGGCCAGACTGTCGGCGCGGGCATCAGCAAGAGTTTGCTGCTGTCTGAGTTGCAGGATGACGTCTTCGAACTCACCCTCACTCAGGCTTGAAAATGAGAAGTCCGGCGGTCCGATGAGTACAAAGGCATCCGTCTGAGAATTCTGGCGGATACCAGCAAAGTCTTCGGTCGATTCCAGGGTGGCCGATTGTCCGGTTTCAACGTTGCCTAACGTTTCTTCCTGTTGATCAAAAAGGGAGAGATCGGTGACGAGTTCATCAATGCGGTTACGCAGATCCTCTTCTTTCTGCAGCTCATTTATTCGCTTGCCGACGCGTTCGGAAAACTGACGCTGCTTGTCTTCCAGGTCTCTCAGAAGGTCTGCTTTTTGACGGATTCTCTTTGGAGTGTCATGCTGTTCAATGCGCAGTTCCCGGATTGGCATGACTGCATCCGAAGGTCGTTTAAGTTCTTGCTGCAGTTGGTCCCGGTGTTGACGCCACCTCTCGATCCGGCGATAACTTGAGTCGCGCACGGCTTTCGCCAGTTGCGTGTCCGCCAGCATTTTGAGTTGCCGATTTATCTCAGCTTCATACTGCTTCAGAAGCTCCATCGCAAGCTGATTTCTGGCGCCCTGCACTCGCCGTACCTGTAATGCAAGTTGTGAAATCTGGCCCGACAGGTCCTGCGACTCCTGCAGGAGCCGTTCCAAACGCTGCCGTTCCAAGTAGTTGAGTTGTGTTTTCGACTTGAGTTCCTGAATAACGAGAGCCCTGGAAGCGATCTCCTGACGCAGCGTCTCTTCTTCCTGTGTCATTTCGACGATGCTGGCTTTGACCTCAGACAGCTTGGCTTCGATGATGTTGATGGCAGACGGCTGCATCCCTTCCTGCGCTGCCAGGTTGCCGGCCAGGACACCCGCCATTGTCGCTAACAGGGCTATTCTTGTGGCAAAATTCATGGGCAAACTCCAAATCTGATGCGCTCGAACCGCAGCGCAATCTGAGAAACGAGCCGAGATACCTCTTTGGTCATGACTCAGCCGATGTTTCTGCTGTCAGCCACCGGACAGCAACTACCGCGCCAAATCGGCTAGTCCTTCAAACCATACTTCTCCAATTTGTAGTAGAACGCGCTGGTCTTGATGCCCAGCAATCTGGCGGCTTCGCTTTTAACGCCTCTGGATTGGGCCAGTGCCTTCTGCAACAGGCTTTTTTCCAACGTCTCGAGTGACTGCGTTAAGTCAAGCTCATTGCTGCCGGCAGGCGGAGAATCTGCCGCGGATATTCCAACCAGCGGCAAATCGGATGGATGAATCTCTTGATTGTCAGAGAGCACGGCGGCACGCTCGAGAACATTCTCGAACTCGCGGATATTACCGGGCCAGTCATACTCGAGAAGCCTTTGGCGTGCTTCCTGAGTGATGCTGAGATGCGGCATGCTCAAATCACTGCCGAGCTTTTTGATGAAATGGTCGGCCAGGAACGGGATGTCGTCTTTGCGTTCGCGCAGAGGCGGCAGGTGGATAGGAATGATGTGCAAGCGGTAGTAGAGGTCCTCACGGAACTGACCTTTTTTGATTTCCGAGAGCAGGTCCTTGTTGGTCGCCGCGATGATGCGGACATCCACATTCAAAGTCTCCTCGCCGCCCACACGCTCGAACTCGCGTTCCTGCAAAACCCTGAGAAGTTTGACCTGCGTGCCCAGGGGAATGTCGCCGATTTCATCAAGGAAGATGCTGCCGTTTTGCGCCAGTTCGAAGCGGCCTTTTCTGCGTTTTACCGCTCCGGTGAAGGCGCCCCGCTCATGGCCAAACAATTCCGATTCCAGCACGCCCTCGGCCAGGGCGCCGCAGTTGACGCGCACAAAGGCATTCTGGCGCCTCGGGCTGGCCTTGTGTATGGCGCGCGCCACCAATTCCTTTCCCGTGCCGCTTTCGCCGTAAACGATCACCGATGAGTCACCACGGGCGACTTTCTCTACCGTTCGGAAAATCGCTCGCATGGCCTCCGATTCACCAATGATCTCCCCGAAATTGAACTGACCTTCTACCTGCTCGCGTAGATACCGGTTTTCATCGGAGACCCGCCGCAATTCCTGCTTGGCGTGAATATGTTCAGCCAACCGCTGGACTTTAACTGAAAGCTCATCTGGTGAAAAGGGTTTGGTGATGAAATCCGTGGCGCCACGCTGCATCGCCTGCACCGCCAGTTCGATGCTGCCGAATGCAGTCACCATCATGACTTCGGTCTCGGGCGACAATTTATTGACTTCGGCCAGAAGCTCGATGCCGTTCATGCCCAGCATCTTGTAGTCGGTGACCATAAGGTGAATTTGGGCGTTTTTGAACTTATCAAGCGCATCTTCTGCGTCACTGGTTTCGATGACCTGATGGCCAAGTTTGGCAATGACTCGCACCATGCCTTGGCGCATGGTTTCGTTGTCTTCAACGATGAGGCATGTGATTTTTTCGGGAATGGCTGAGGTCCTTTCGGCTTCTAATAAGGTTGTAGAATAGTATACCGAACCACCGCACTTTTTTCAAGCTCAATATTGCCCACCGGCCGGCACGCCCGTTTGCCCATGGTCGTGGCCTAATTTTCCCGGGGGAGACAGATCTCAAACGTCGCCGGCTCGCCATCTCGTAAGCGGACTGTCCCCCCGTTCTCTTCGATCAGCGTTTTGGCAATTGCGAGTCCCAGGCCGGTGCCCTGCTGCCTGCCCGTGAAAAAGGGCTCGAAAATCCGGGGCCGAAGTTCCGCCGCAATGCCTGGCCCGTCGTCGGAAAACAGAATCTCAGTCGTGTTGCCCTGGCTGGTGGCAGACACGCGGATGGTGCCCTCTGCCGCCATCGCATCGGCCGAGTTTTTTACAAGGTTTAGCATTACCTGCTTGAGGTGCATGGGGTCGATCAGGACATTCGGGAACTGTTCTTCGTTTTCTAAGATGAATTCAATTTTCTCGAGTTCGGGCGCCAGCAGCATCTTGACTTCATCGAGGACTCCGGATATGGAACAGGATTCGCGCCGTGGTGTCCGCGGGCGGGCATAGTCCAGGAAGTCGGTGACAATCTTCTTTAGAGTCTGGACTTCCTTTTGAATCTTTTGCGCCTCCTGACGTGCCTGCGCATCCGTGACTTCGCTTGCCAGCAGGCCGGCGAACAATTCGATGCCGCCGAGCGGATTCCGAATTTCATGAGCGACGCCGGCCAGCATGGTTTTTTGCCGTGTGTCTCGCTGAACAATCGCCCGTCGCATGTCTTCCATGGTGTGGCCAAGAAAGCCGATTTCATCTTTGGACGCGCTGCGAATCGGGTGGTCGTAATCACCTGCGGCTATCTTTTCGGCAGCTCGCTTGAGCGTGCTGAGTGGTGTGGTCAGCCGACTTGAAAAGAAGATCGCCAGCACAATTGAGCCTGCCAGGACCACAATCCCCAGAAACAGCATGTCCCGCCTCACGACCTGAATGGCATCGAGCGTTTGAGCACTGGCCTCGAGTCCAAGGCTGGCGATCACGCGGCCGTTTGAGCTGACTGGCGCAAAGCCGGTTTTGTACAGGCGGCCATCGCTGCCCTGGAACAGAGGGGAACTCAGACTCGCGCCAGTCGCGAGTCCTGAAATTTCAATTTGGGTCACCGGCAGAAAAGCGTAGGTCATGCCGAGGGTCATGGAAGAATCTGTGTCGAGCAAGCTGCGCCGGGCCGAATCAAAAACATAAATTCTGCGCGCGTCCGATGCTTTGCGCAGGGCTTCAAGCTGGAGTTTCAGATTTCTGAAAGTACGGGTTGTTTCATCGCCGGGAGCCATGGTTTGCAGCAGCTCACCGTCCACTTGCAGAGCGGCAGTGCTGGCAAGCCGTTCAAGCTTGCGACCCAGTTCATCTTCCAGGGTTTGGCCAACTTGCCAGTCCAGGTAGATGCCGCCGACGAGCACAATGAGCAAGACCTGCAAGGTGAAAAGCACGATCAGGCGGTTTCTAATTGAATGTGAGCGGGTGGTTTGCGGCATGAGGCTTTTTTGTCCAAGTGGTTGAGCGTGGAGCGTGGACAGATCTCAGTTTCGCTTGTCGCTCAACGCTCCGTCTATCTAGTGCATCAATCTCAAACCCTATCACTAATTTTTGAATAAGACGCTAAGAATTCATCATCGCGACATATTGCCCTGAAAAGCTGCCGACTTCTCGCTCCTCGCAGGTGAGCACAACGGAAACATCGATGCGGGCGATCGACTTCTTCCGCAGCGCGTCAAGAAATCGAGGCCATTGCGTTTCGTCGGTCAACGTGCTGATTGCTTGAAAATCACTTGATATTGCCCTGGTGTAGTCAACTGAATTTTTCCGGATGACCAGTCGCGGTCGTAAATCCGTGGCATCGAGCCTTAGGTGGAGCAGTGCCCAGCCCGCGAGCAGCGCCAGAGCAGAAGCGCTGCCGCCAAATACCGTGTGGCGATGATTGATATTGGGCGCCAGCGGCGCGGTGAGAGTGACGGAGGTATCCGAATGTTCGGCTACTCTGGCTTGCATGGCTTTGGTGAGTGGAATGTGCTTGTGCAGATAGTCGTTCAATGCGTCAACGGGCATAAGGTCTGCGCTCACTTCCCAAGGATTTCATCATAATAAGCTTCGTACTGCGGAATAATATGCTCCCGGTCGAAGCAGGTCACCGCCCTGCTTCGACCGGCCTTGCTGAATTGGGCGTGCAGTTGTTCGTCGGTCAGCAGGGCCAGTGATTTGGTGGTCATGAGCGCGATTTCGCCGACGGGTAACAGGAAGCCGGTCTCGCCGTGTTTGACGACTTCCGGCATGCCGCCCGTGTCGGCACCAACAACGGGAACGCCGCAAACATGGGCCTCCAGCGCCACCAGACCAAAACTTTCCTGTTCGGATGGCAGCAGGAACAGGTCGGCACAATTGAGCAATTGCTCAATGTAGTCCTGCTGGCCCAGAAACCAAACGTGGTCGTTCAGGCCGAGTTCCTTCACCAATTGCTTTACGAACAGCCGCTCCGGACCTTCTCCAATCAGGAGGAGCTTCGCCGGGATTTCTCTTTGGATTCGTTCAAATATTCTTACGACGTCACTGACGCGCTTGACCGGTCGGAAGTTGGAGGCATGCATGATGATTTTTTCACCGTTAGGCGCATAACGCTCCCGCGCACAATCGTTAAATTTGTCCGGCTTCCTGGTGTCGATGAAATTGTAGATGACACGGATATCGCGCTCGATATCGAATTCTTTCATGGTTCGCCGGCGCAGGAAGTTGGACACCGCGGTGACGCCGTCCGACTCCTCTATGCTGAATTTGATGACCCGATGAAATGATTTGTCAGCGCCCACCAGGGTGATGTCTGTTCCGTGCAGGGTGGTGATGACTTTGATTTTGTCGGATCGCAGAACCTGCTTCGCCAGAAAGGCGCTGGCGGCGTGCGGGACCGCGTAGTGCGCGTGAATCAAGTCGAGGTCATATTGTTCGTGAATGTCGGCCAGCGTGGTGGCCAGGCCGAGTGCGTATGGTGGATACTTAAACAACGGATAGGAGGCGACTTCGACTTCATGGATATAAACATTTTGGCTGAACGAACGCAGCCTGAAAGGCGTGGCGTAGCTCACGATGTGAATCTCGTGCCCGCGTTCGGCCAAACCCAGGGCCAGCTCCGAAGCGACGACGCCGCTGCCCCCGTGGGTGGGATAACAAACGATTGCTATTTTCATAGAACCTCAGTTTTCAGCTTACAGTAAGCAGTTGGCAGAAGAAGCACATTGTGTCCGGCCTCCGTTCTTATTGAAATGCTTTCAAATACTCAGGGCCAAACATTGCAACCGGATCGTCAATACGCATCGGCTCACGCACCAGAAACGGCTCGGCATATTCTACGCCAATGTACGAGCCATATTGTTTGGCGCGCGTGATGATGTTTTCGAAAAATTCCGGGCTGCTGATGTTGGTTTCATCTTCTCCAAACTGCGCCTTGTCCGGATTGTGGAATTGCGATTTGTAGGCTCGAATCGCTTCCAGCTTTTGCTCGTGCGCCTCGGTAATATCGACAATAAACGATGGCTCGAATTCGAAACGGCTGGCGTAGTACAACATCCGGTGTGGCCGCCAGGCCGGCTGGCCGGTCTCGATTTTCTTGAGGCCGGCGAGAAATGCGGCTTCCCGCACCAGGTGCGAACCATGGCCGTGGTCGGGATGGCGCACCTTCCAGTAGGAGGTGAACACAATCTTCGGGCGATAGCGCCGGATCTCGCGAATGACCTTCATCTTGTTTTCCGATGTGACAGCGACACCGCCATCAGGGATGTCCAGCATTTTATGTGTGTGCAGCCCCATGATCTTGCCGGCATTCGCGAACTCCTGCTCCCGGATTTCGCGCGAGCCGCGCGTGCCCATCTCACCCTGAGTCAACGAAATCACGCCGGTTTTGTAGCCCATTTTGCCGAGCTTGATGACGGTGCCGGCACAGGTGAGCTCGACATCGTCCGGGTGGGCGCCGAAGGCGAGCAGGTCTAGTTGGGTTTCGGTTGTGGTATTCATGTCATTTCTGCTTAACAAGATTGCGCTCAGGGTCTTTCAAGGATGTGCGTGAAGTCAAATTCAAATGGAATGGCTTTGAATGTGTTTTCACTTGCGTTTGGTTCAATAATATACTTACTTGCTGTACAATTGTACATATTGCGAGAGAGTAGTGAGTTTGGTTGTCGATACTTCTGTAATCATCGCTGTGATCACGAAAGAGGAGCACAGGGATAGATTAATTCAGCTTACAAAAGGTAGAGAACTTCTTGCTCCGCTTGCGCTTCACTGGAAAATTGGAAATGCCTTCTCTGCAATGTTCAAACGAAAACAAGTGACCTTGTCTGAAAGTTTGGCTGCTCTAAAATATTACGACCAGATTCCGATTCGGTTATGCGAAATCGAGTTGAAAACTGCCATCGAGATATCGCACAGGCTGGGAATCTACGCGTATGACGCTTATTTTATTGCGTGCGCCATCAAGTTTAACGCCCCGCTTGTTTCACTCGATCGCGGCCTTGTTGCTGCTGCAAAGCGTTGCCGCGTTAAAATCATAGAGATAACCCAATGACAGTCTACACATTTACTGAAGCAAGACAAAAATTTGCCTCGATCCTTGACCAGGCACGAAAAGAAGGCGAGGTTATCATTAAGCGCAAAGATGGCACATCGTTTGTCATAAAACCAATTCCAAAGAACGAATCCCCTCTGGACGTGGAAGGAGTCGATCTCTCGCTAACACGCGACCAAATCGTCGAAGCCATACGGGAGACTCGGGAAAGGTGAGTCACCATTGTCTATCAGCTCCTGCCTCATGTCCTCGTCAAATCTCGACTACCTGATGTTCAAAACTCGAAATATCAATCGCTTCATACAATTTGTCAATGAACCCGAAGCCGTGCTTGAATAAATAAGGCAGAATATTCAGCTCCCGTTCCTGCAAATGGCGGTTGGGATAGAGGCTGTTCTGCCCCTTCAGAATCTGCTGTCGCATGACATCATTGCGTTTCTTGAAAGCCTGCAGGATTTTCTTCTGCATGCCATCAACCTGGCCTTCCAGGCGGCCTCGCGTATTCTTGATGAAATCGATCAAAGTGGGGTCAAATTCGGCAACGGTGTGTTGCAGTGCTTCCAGGTTTTCGCCAAAGCAGGCCAGGGTTGCCTCGATTTGCTGCTCCAGCGAGTCAGGCAACTGCGCTCTCGCAATTGTGTTGACGAGATGCTCGCCATCCTGCCAGAAGTCACGCACGGACAGGTCGTAGCGGCCGAGAATTTTCGCGATCTTACCCTCCAGTAAAGTCAGGCTCTTGCGCGGATAAATCACCGGCATGGAAATTCCGAAGTGCTCGTAAATACCCTTCATTTGCGCGTAGTAAGCGCCCTCGCCTGTGCCCGCAACATAGGCTATTGTGGGTAGCAGGGCATCCTGGTAGAGCGGCCGCAGCATAACGTTCGGGCTGAAAAATTCGGGATGGCTCTCGACTTCCTGCAGCAGGGTTGATTCAGAAAATGTCGTCTGCGTGTTCCTGACGGCAAACTGACCGTCCTGGTGAGCAATGGCGTTGCGCTCTTGTGCTGTATGGAACAGGTTCAGAAAGCCATCCTGCAGCGGCACCTGATTATGGTAGCCGTTTTCCTGCAAGCGTGCTGAGGCCGCCAGCGCTGCGTGTGTGGACGGCGAACCTGCAGCGATCTCATTCCGAAACAGCGGTTTGGCCAGCGCTTTGATGCGCGCATCGCTGGCATCGATGATGATGAGACCAAATGGCTCAAACAGCGCCATAAGCCATTTTGCGAACGCCGTTGAGAATATGACGCCAGGCTGATAAGCATCACGCAGCCGGTTCATGACCGCATCCTTGAAGTCGCTGGGATGGGTTTCCGAATCAAGCTGGTCCAGAGCAGCGGAAATCCTGTCGCTGAGCTTGACGTTGGAAACCGGCAGACGAGAATCAGCCGGATGGCCATCGTAGAGAATCCGCGTCGGCTGATTCTCTTTGTCCAGAATGTTGATGTGATTGACTTCGCGGAAGTCGTGGTCGTCGGAGGCAAGCCAGAAAACGGGCACATGGCAGCCCTCGCAGGTGCGGCTCAGGCGCTCCGCCAGCTTGATGGTGGTCAGGGTTTTATAGATGGTAAACAGCGGGCCGCCGAACAGGCCGGTCTGCTGGCCGGTAACCACGGCACAAGCCCGGCGTTCGAGCAGCCAGTCTATTTTCTCCAGCGTCTGCAGGCCGCAGCCGTAGCTTTGGTTTTGCTCTTTGAGAATGGGAACCAGTTTGGCCAACGGCAGGTCACGCGCCTTGATTTCGTCGGCGCGATGTAGAAAGTTTTCCGGCTGGCGATAGTCGCCGTTGTAGAATTCGGCAACCTGCTCGAAGTTGTCGAAATAGTCGGCTACCAGCGGCTTTGCGCCGGGCAGCTTACTGATGGGTGTGTTCAATCAGCACTCCTTCTCCCGATTAGAATCAGACGCGGGCTCATTTCAGTCACCGCGCTGCCGTCGAAATTCCCGAATGTCTTTTCCAGAGTCAACCCTGCTTTGGTCAGCAGTTCCTGCATTTCCCCTAGAGAATAAAGCCTGACGGACTCAAAATATTCCCTGGTATTACCATTTCTGCGTAGCGTGATTTTTTTTTCGACTCGTTGCGTCTTCTGGTCGTAATTGCGCTCCTGAAGGACTTCAAAATCGCCTTGCTGGCGCTCATCGCGCGGCACGAGATTGTCGATGACGTGCGACTTGTTGACGTAGTCCTGCATGAAAACGCCGCCGGGTCGGAGCACACTTTCGATGCTGAGCAGGGTTTTGATATTTTCCGCATCTGAGTCGAAATAGCCGAAGGTCGTAAAAAAACTGACCACCACGTCGAACACCCGGCAAAACGGCAGCCTGCGCATGTCTGCCATTACAAAGCGGTTGCTGGCATCAGTGCTTTTCTGTTTCGCCAGCTCCAGGAGCGTAGGGGAGAGGTCGAGACCGGTGACGCTGTAGCCGCGGCTGGACATCTCATTGGCGTGCCGTCCGCTGCCACAGCCGAGGTCGAGTATTTGCCGGGAGGTGTTCACGGGGAGCGTCTGCTCGACGAAATCAACTTGCTGTCTGGCTTCCTGTTCGTCGCGGTGGGGGTAGACTTCGAGATAGTCCTGGCCGAACCAATCTTCGTACCAGGCGGTGTTTGATGCTTTCTGGCTCATTGCGTGAATTTAGCAAAATGGGGGTGGAAAGCAAAGGGTTTTTGGCGGGATGAAATGGCTTGGGTTTGCAGGCCCGGCCACTGGAAGCAGGGGCGTCCGGGTCTGCGTTCGCCATGCGGAGCGTGGGAGCGAGATCGCACGGTATTCAGCAACATCTGCTTGCAAAGCGACTCTTGATGTTTTACATTCAATCATGCCCGCACTAGACCTACAAATTCTGGAAAAGTTTCACGATTTACGCGAACGGCGTGAAAGGGCGGTTCTCGCCACGGTTGTCCGCACCTCGGGCTCGACCTATCGCAAAGAGGGGGCAAAACTGCTCATCCCGCAGGAAGGCGAGCCGGTCGGCAGTATCAGCGCCGGCTGCCTTGAGGCGGACGTGCGGGAAATCGCCAAGCGCGTGCGCGAAACCGGCGTGCCGGAGCTGCGGCGCTACGACAATTCCGCCAGTGATGATCTGGTTTGGGGTTTGGGTATCGGCTGCAACGGCGTGGTCGAGGTTTTGGTCGAGCCAATCACAGAGAAAACCGCCGCGGTTCTGGCCACGGTTGAGGCTTGTGTGCGCTATCATCGCCCCGTGGCGGTGGCGACCCTGGTTTGCGCTGACCATGGCGATTTGCGCCCGGGCGCCCGCATGCTGGTTCATAGCGACGATCGCGTGGAAAGGTCCCTCGGGCTTGCGCTTCTCGACGAGCAAGCGAGGGTTGATGCCAAGCGGATGCTGGCCGCTGAACGGTCGCGGAGCCATATCTATTTTATCGAACAGGGAGAAGCACAGGTTTTTATCGAAGCGGTTTGGCCGCCGCGTCCGCTGGTGGTCGTCGGCGCCGATCCCGATGCCGCACCTATCGTTGCGCTGGGGCGCCAAATGGGTTTTCGAGTCGTGCTGGTGGACCACCGCGAGGCATTTGCCAACCCGCAAAAATACCCGGAAGCAGACGAGACCGTGGTTTCGCCCAGAGAAGAACTCGCCCGCGCTGTCGAGTATTGCGACCGCACCTTCGTGCTGATCAAGACCCACAACTATTTGGATGACAAACAGATTCTGCGGGTCGCTTTGCAGTCGCCGGCTTGCTACGTTGGCCAGCTCGGGCCACGCTCAAGGACGGACGACCTGTTGCGGGATTTGTCAAAGGAAGGCGTCACGTTCAGCGCCGACCAGCTGGCAAGACTTTATGCGCCGGCAGGGCTCGACATTGGCGCGCAGGACGCCGACCAGATTGCCGTCAGTATTTTGGCTGAGATGCGGGCTGTGCTGGCCGGACGCGTCGGCGGTTCGCTGAGACAGCAGATTCAGCCCATTCACCCACGTTCTTGAACAGCCGTGAATCACGAACAGCCACTCGTTTCCGCCATTCTGCTTGCCGCCGGTTTGTCGCGCCGCATGCTAGGCAATAACAAGCTGTTGATGACCATTGCGGACCGGCCCATCTGGCGTTGGTCCCTGGAAAATGTTCTGCGTTCAAAAGTCGATCGCGTCTTTTTTGTCGCCGGCGATGATATTTCGGTGTCAGATATGCCCGCTGCTCAGAAGGTCACGTTCGTGCACAACAGACGGCCTGAAGCAGGCATCAGCTCTTCGATCAAGGTGGGAGTCGCGGCTGCGGCGCCGAACTCGGATGGTATTCTGATTCTACTGGCGGACCAGCCCAATCTTCAGCCGGCAACCATCAACCGTTTTGTGGAAGTGTTCCGGCAACGCCTGACGAAGATCGTCGCGACAAAAATTGGGAGCGGGATTGGCAGTCCGGCGCTTTTTCCCCGCGAGCATTTTGAGCAGCTATCGAACTTGCACGGCGACCGGGGCGCGCAGGCGCTGCTGAAGAAGCACGGGAATCTCGCCATCCGCGTCGATATCCCCGCTGACGAGCTACTCGATGTTGACACACTCGCGGACGTGGAGAACGTAAAACAGATCCTGCTGGCCGGGCCCGAGCAAATTCCTTGACACTATTCTGAGATTTGTGTAAATAATCTCACTGCACTCAGACACCTCCCAGCATCGCACAAAGAAGAAGGAGCCAGCCATGAAAGTCGATGGCAGCGTAGAAGTGGCCGCATCCCCGCAGAAGCTGTGGGAATTGCTGCAAGACCCGGAGTTTCTGAAGGAAGTCATGCCGGGCTGCAAAGACATGAAGAAGCTGAGCGAAGATGAGTTTGTCGCCACCATCGGCGCAAAAGTCGGCGCCATAACCAGCCAGTATACCACCAAATGTTCGATTCATGACAAAGAACCGCCGCGCAGCTATCGTCTGCATCTCGAAGGAGAAGGCAAAGGCGGCTTTGTGCGTGGCGATATCAAGATGGCGCTAGAAGCATCAGACGGAGGCACAACGATGAACTACGTCGGCGATATGACTATCGGCGGCACCATCGCCAGAATTGGCCAGCGTCTAATAGACTCTGCCTCGAAAATGTTGATCAAGCAAGGCATGAAATCCCTCAAGAAAAAAGTCGAAGAGGCCGTCGGCGCCTGATTCGCAGCCTGGTGGACGTTATCCAGTCGGCGCATCACTTGGTGAGATCCAAGCCGCGCCGCTCTACATCGACGATTTTTTGTGCGGGTGCACAATTTGGAGTCGATTGAGCCCTCGGGGCGATTCTGAGCCAGTTTAGGGGCGCTTGTTTCGATACGATTAACGCCCTGTGCCTGAGCAATGGACCTCAACCAGAAGCAAAATCCCTTCCTAATGATGGAGTCAGTTGTCTACGTCTGCGTCGCTCGTTTCAGCGTTCTGAGCGATATCCAATGTCGCTTTGAACTCCACGGAGTAAATCTCTAATATGGTCAGAAAGAAGACCGCAATCACCGGCCCGATGATGAAGCCCATGATCCCGAACACGCTGATGCCGCCGAGGGTCGAGAAGAAGATGAGCAAATCGTGCATGCCGGCGTCTCGGCCAACTAGGCGCGGCCGCAGCAAGTTGTCGATATTGGTGATGACCAGCACGGTTACCAGAATAATCGCGACGCCCTGCCAGATGTTGCCGACCACGAGTTGAATGATGGCCGCCGGATACAGCACCAACCACGCGCCGATCAGCGGAATGACGGAAAGTACGACCATGACCACGCCCCAGAGAATGGGTGAGCCAACCCCGCAAATCCATAGGGTCAACCCGCCCAGTGTCCCCTGCGCCACACCGATCAGCAGAGTGCCTTTGAGCGTGGCTCGAGAAACCGAGATGAAGCGATGCGCCAGACGTTCTTCGTAGGCGTCATCGAGAGGGCTGAGATACTTGAGATGCTCCACGAGTTTACGGCCGTCGCGGAAGAAGTAGAACATGGTGAACAGCGTGATAAACAGATCGGTGATGACCTGAAAGGTGCCTTTCGAGGTTTTGTTGATGACCTTGGTCAGAATACCGCCGAGGTTGGTGGCGATGTCCTGCAAAGACGCCTGCCAGTCCATTTTCGAGAAATCGATGCGGTTGATCAGCGGGTAGGTTTTGATTTCGCCGAGCAGCCCTGCGTCTCCCTCTTTGATGATTTGCTTCACCTCCGGCAGTGCGGTGTTGAAGGCGTGAATGCCTTCTTTCGAGACCAGATGGGCGACGCCGTAAAATGGGATGAGCATGCCGAGCAGCAGAGCGACACAGGTGACAAAGGCGCACAACGATTGCCGTCCTTTGAACCACCGTACCAGCCACTCATAGAGGGGATAGAACAGGGAACTGAATACGGCCGCCAGCAGAATTGGAATCAAGAAGATCTGGATCACATTGTAAAACAGAATCGAAATGAGGACAAGCAGCAGCAGTAAGTAGGTCCTGCTGAATTTCCGAGCGTAACTTTTCTGAATGCTTTTTTCGTCGGGCACCATTTCCTCCTCGTAATTTTGGTGGAAAGTTATCTCAAGGTTGTCATTATTTTCATTACTTTCAATTTATTTCTACATCACCAAAGGGAGGAGCGGGGCATGGACATCGAATTGCTTTGCAAGCCGTTAACCGCGGAGCTGTGGCCGGACTTCGAAGCTCTGTTCGGGGAGCGTGGCGCATGTGGTGGCTGCTGGTGCATGTGGTTCCGGCTCAAACGTTCGGAATTTGAGATGCAAAAAGGAGAGCCGAACAAGTCGGAAATGCACAAGCTGGTTGCCGCTGGTGAGGTTCCCGGGATTCTGGTTTACGCTCAGGACTGCGTCGTGGGCTGGTGCAGTCTCGGGCCGCGTGAGGCTTTTCCTGTGCTGCAGCGCTCGCGCATTCTGAAACCCGTGGATGATGAGCCGGTTTGGGCGATTGTCTGTTTCTTCGTAAGGAAAGAGTTTAGACGGCAAGGCGTCAGCAAGGCTCTGCTGCAGGCCGCAATCGAATATGCCAGGAGCCGGGGCGCGAAGCTAGTGGAGGGCTATCCCGTTGCGCCCAAGAAAGACACCTATCCGGATCTGTTTGGCTACACCGGCTTTTTTACAGCTTTCGAGGATGTTGGGTTTCGTGAGGTGGAGCGCCGCTCGCCGACGCGGCCGATCATGCGGTATGATTTGTAAGCCTGTACAAGGTATTCAACGTTGTGGTCGTTTGAACACTTCAAGAACTCTTTGAAGCTTGGAGGTATAGGGATCATAGTCAGGGTGGTATTGCTGTCTCAGGACTTCCAATGCGCGGAGCCTTTCCACATGCGATCGCGTTTGCCAATACTCTTTTCTCTCTTCATCCTTGTCCGCCACATTACCGACTGAAACGGCTGATTTGTTCATTCTGATTTGGGTTGGATTCTGTGCCATGCTCTGGTTACGCTGTTTGGTTGGTTCAACAGTTCAAGATAACGAATCCAGCTGTCACAAGCAAACGTTTCAACTCAAACAAGCCTCTCCAAAGTTCACCATATTCCTTAGGAACGAAAAAGCCCCTCACAACCTAAACGAGAGGGGCTTGAACAGTAGCGAATCAAATGTGCTAGGCGACCGTCACATCTTTGCTCAGGAACACATCCTGAATCGCATTCAGCAAGGTCACGCCGTCTTTCATCGGCTTCTGAAACGCCTTCCTTCCCGAAATGATTCCGACGCCACCGGCACGTTTGTTAATCACCGCCGTTTGCACCGCCTGCTGCAAGTCGTTCTCGCCTGAAGCGCCGCCTGAGTTCAACAGGCCGATGCGTCCCATGTAGCAGTTGGCGACCTGGTAGCGGGTCAAATCAATCGGGTGGTCCGAAGAGAGTTTCTCGTAGACCAGCGGATGGGTCTTGCCGAAATTGATTGCGGTGTAGCCGCCGTTGCAGTCAGGCTGCTTTTGTTTGATGATATCGGCCTGAATGGTCACGCCCATGTGGTTCGCCTGTCCGGTCAAATCAGCGGACGCGTGGTAATCCTTGCCGTCTTTCTTGAATGCCGGGTTGCGCAAGTAGGTCCAGAGCACGGTGTACATGCCAAGCTCATGCGCCTGTTCAAACGCCTCCGATATCTCCTGAAGCTGTCGCCGCGATTCCTGCGAGCCGTAATAAATAGTAGCGCCCACGGCCGCGGCACCCATGTCCCAGGCCTGGTTGACACTGGCGAACAGGGTTTGATCATACTGGGCGGGGTAAGTGAGCAAATCGTTGTGGTTGAGTTTTACCATGAACGGGATCTGGTGCGCGTATTTTCGTGAGACCATCCCCAGCACACCGAGCGTGGAAGCAACCGCGTTGCAGCCGCCCTCGATCGCAAGTTTGACGATATTCTCCGGGTCAAAGTAAATAGGGTTGGGCGCGAAGGAAGCACCTGCCGAGTGTTCGATGCCCTGATCGACGGGCAGAATCGAAACATATCCTGTGCCGGCCAGACGGCCGCTGTTAAACGTAGCCTGCAGGCTTTTCAGTACTTGGTTGCGGCGGTCCGAAAGTGCGTAGACTCTATTGACAAAATCGGGTCCAGGGAGGTGGAGTTGGTCTTTTGGGATGGTGTTGCTCTTGTGCTCCAGCAGACGAAGCGGGTCATCCCCAAGCAGCTCCGTGACGTTTTTATACTCTGCCATTGGTAATCTCTCCAGCGTTTGAATTAAGAAATGTGGTCAAAATATATAATGAATTTCACTGCAGGTGTCAAGATATTATTTGGAAATGTCCGCCCGCCATCAGGCGCTGCAAGTTATTTAGTCACCAAGTCTTGCGAAAGCGTAAAAGTGCGGTTAGATGGCTACATCGCTCTTACTTTTCCGGGTTGCTCGATAGCTGGCTTTGTATTTCTTTGCCGACGCGAGCCAGGAATAGTTTTCGACCATGCCTCTATGTTGGATTTCCCGCCATGTGCGTTTGCTCTTGAATATGTCAAGCGCTCGCCGAATGGTGAACAGCAGGGCGTTCGCGGAAAAATCGTTGAAGCTGAAGCCGTTGCCGGCCTGGTAGTACTCATGATAATCTTTGACGGTGTCGGCCAGGCCGCCGGTGCGCCGGACAATCGGCACGGCGCCATATGCCAGACTGTACATTTGATTCAGGCCGCATGGCTCATATTGCGAAGGCATCACGAACATGTCGCTGCCGGCCGTGATCAGATGCGAGAGTTGGTTGTCATATCCGATGGTTGCCGAGAATGAGTCAGGGAACCCCTGCGCTGTCCGCCGCAGAAAACGCTCGAGCTTCTTGTCGCCACTGCCCAGCACGACCATTTGGAGCGGCAACTGCATGAGTTCGCGAATGATCGGCTGCAACAGCGCCACGCCCTTTTGGCCGACAAGACGAGTGACCATGCCAAGCACTGCTTTCTCACTGTTGAAAGGCAGGCCGGCCCGTCGCAACAAGGCTTGTTTGTTCTTCTTCTTGTTTGCGAGTTTGCTCGCGGAGTAAGGGTAGGGGATTAGGCCGTCGCTTTCCGGGCTCCAGACCTGCGTATCTACTCCGTTCAGAATTCCCGTCAGATCGTGCCGTCGCGAGGCCAGAATGCTCTCCAGTCCGGCGCCATACGCTGGTGTCTGGATTTCTTCGGCATACTGTTCGCTGACTGTATTGATTTTATCCGCAAGCGTGATTCCGGCTTTCAGGAAGCAAAGATCGCCGTCAAGTTCGAGCGGGCTGCCGGGATAGAATTGCTCGGCTGGCAATCCGGCTTTGAGCAGCGAAGTGGCGGGAAATCTGCCCTGATAACCGATATTGTGGATGGTCATGAGTGTCGCGGTATTTTTGAACAGCGTGTCCCAGCCGTAATTGTATTTGAGCAGCGCCGGAATCAGTCCGGTCTGCCAATCGTTGCAATGCACGACATCCGGCGCCCAGTTGTAGCGCTGCAGGATGTGGATGACGGCGTGCTGGAACAAGATGAATCGCTCATCCTCGTCCGGCTTGTCTGTGTAGATGGCATCACGCTCAAAATATTGCGGGCACTCGATGAAGTGGGCCTCTACTTTTGAATCTGGAAGTTTGCCATACCAGCCATTGAACAGCACAGTGCGGTCAGCCATCTGTACCGGAATGTTTGCAAGCTCGGGCGCCGGCAGGATGCCGTGCTGGCTGGCATCGACAGCCCGGTACAGGGGGAGAAAAAGCTTGACTTTGCACCCGAGCTTGGCGAGTTCCCGTGGCAAGGCCCCCGCAACGTCAGCCAAGCCGCCGGTCTTGACAAAAGGAACACATTCACTTGTTGCAAAGCATATCTTCATACGGGAGTTGAAGATAGCCAAATCCGTTTAAAATGCAATAGGAAAGCGCAGATGGAAAATGGAATCCGAAAATGGGCTGGAAGAATGACAGGTGAGCAATTTGGCCGCCCAAGTTGAGCAGCTGCTTGCAGGCTGATCTCCGTCCTTCATCTATTGAGAAGAGATGTAGCCTTTCTCCCTGGCATATTTGGTTAGCAATCGCTGCAATATTTTTCGCCCCCTGTGCAAGCGTGACATGACCGTGCCAAGCGGGTGCTGGATGATCTCTGCGATTTCTTTGTAGCTTAAGCTCTCGACGTCGGCAAGCAGGACAACGATGCGATATTCGTCGGGCAGTTTGGCAATGGCCGCGCTGATATCATCATCGAACAAGTCGCTGTAGTCATATTTATTGCTGCGGTCATCCAGTTGATCCCAGTAGGTTGCGCCTTCTTCCGAGAGCTTGAATTCCACGTTTTCAATCTCGACCCGCGTCGGCTCTTTTTTGTGCTTGCGGTAGATGTTGATGAAATTGTTGGTCAGAATACGGTAGACCCAGGCCCTGAAGTTGGTACCGCGGTCGAATTTGTTGAAATAACGTAGAGCTTTGAAGGCGGTTTCCTGAACAAGATCTTCAGCGTCCAGTTGATTGCGGGTCATTCTGAGGGCGAGCGAATAGAGACCATCGATGTTCTCTTCAAATAGCCCGCGGAACTCCTCGACATCTTCAGTTGAGTTCGATCTGAAGAAATTCATGCGCTCACCTCCACGTGGTTGTTTGCGCTGATGCCGCTAAACAGCGCGAGCTTCAATGATGCCAGTTGTTGTTCGTAAAGACAAGGATCGTTGTTCAGCATGGCCAACAAATTGGCCCCCATGATGTTGCTCAGTATGATGGCCGCCACAGAACGCGTATCAACGTCAGTTTTGAATACAGAATCCCGTTTACCTTCTTCAATGATACCTTCCAAAGTGGTCCACCATTCCTTGATGATCTCTTTTAGCCGGCAGGAAAAGCCGTCGTGCACTTCCATGGATTCTGTCGCCAGGTTGAGCAAGAGGATCGTCGGTCGAATGCAGTCGGGCGTGCTGTAACAGTCGCCAGGCGAGGAAAGCATGATCTCGATTTTCTCCCGGGCATCGTTGCCCTGGACCATTCTTGGCAGCAGTTCGTTTTGCCAGTAATCCTCCAGCGAGGCGATAACAGCCATGCCTAACTCTTCTTTGCTTCGAAAATGAAAATAGAAACCACCTTTTGCCAGACCGGTTGCCTCCAGGATCTGCGACAGGCTGGTTTGATTGAAGCCCTGCCGTGTGAACAGCAGGGCTGCCTTGTTGATGATGTGCTGTTTGGTGGTGTGTCCTTTATTAGTCATAGCGCTCCGTGTCAAGTTGTTCCCTTTTACCGACCGACCGGTCTTTTTGTTCCACCCAACTTCATCTTTTTATAAGAAATTCAGTGTCGAAACACGATTTGGTAGTTGATTACGTTTCGGTCATTTCCATAAAGATTAGTTTTTTTCTTGTCGACATTTACTACCACGAGAGAACATTCATGCGTCGAATATTTCTTAACCTGAGTAGTAAACGATATATTGAAGAGGTAAGCATCATGAGAAAAAACAGCATATTGTACCTGCTGATCGCTTTCTGCCTGGCCGTGTCCATACCGGCGCTGGCGCAGCAACATTCCTCAAAATTGCTGGCGCTAATCGGGCAGAAGTGCACCGCCATGCTCACCAACGGTGACCTGGTCTCAGGCACGCTCTGGGATTATGGCGATGACTACGTTTCCCTGAAGGTCAAGAAGGGCCTGCTGTACTCCAAGACGGAGAAATATGGTATTTCGGAGATCGAATACATCGATGATGCCCTCGGCAATCGACTCTACTTCGGAGACGATTCCGAGAGAGGGGATGGCGATCCGACTGCCGTCTATTTCAGCCTGGACGATCCAGAGGTGGAAGAGCCTGCCGCTGAAGAAGATGCTCAGACATTGAAATCTGGTGCGGAGCGGGTCGAGAAGACGACCCCGACGGCATCTGACTCGCGGGCGGCAAGTTCGAATCCGGATGGAAGCCTCTCAAGCACGGTGGCCGGGAAGCCGGTCGTGAAACAGAAGACCAAATCCTCGACCTCTAGCAACGAAAGCACCGCCGAATTCATCCAGGAAATCGTCTCGAACACCGAAAGCAACAAAGAGACAGTTGTGGAAGAATCCGCCAAGATCAGCGAGAACACTCAGACGCCGAGCGTTGCGCGCAAGCGTTCGATTCCGAAAGTGGCAACCACCGATGTCAGTGGCCTGCAGGAGCCGTCAAGAAAAATCCGCGTTCTGCGCTACCAGACCGCTATTCTGTTTGGCGTGGTCGCCTTGATTGCGGCAGTCATGGTCATTTCTCGCGTCGCCGGCATGCGTGGCAGTGCCTACGGCAAACACTCGCTCTTTCCATCCAAGCTGGTGAAGATGAACGGCAGGTATGGCGTTATCGATCAGGGCTATGAAGATGGTGTGAAAGTAGACGATATCATTCGCCTCTACCGTAAGACGGGCCAGGATGTTGTTTTTCGCGGTAAGGTTCAGGTGAAGAAAGTTGCCGAAAATTACTCTGCCGTTGAAGTATTGAAGAAAATGCCAGGCTCTCGACTGGAAGTCGGCGACGTTGGTTTTCGAGACCGTAATTTCATTTTCACGTTTATCAAACGGTCCCGGATTTTGGCGAGTGCTGGTCTCAGTAGCCTGGGCAAAGGTCTGCTTTACACTGCACGGAACATCGAGATAAGGGAAAGTGATCCGAAAATTGACCTTGCCGGAGATCAGGATGTCGAGACAACCAAAGTCCAGAAGCGCGTTGCGCGCAAGATTGCGTCCAAACCGAAAAAGCCGGCCGCGACCAAGCATAAAGTCGTCGCAAACAAGAGTGGCGATAGTGAAAAGCCAGCTGGGTTTGGCGTGAGCTAGCCCCGGTCCTCAAACGTAACTTCACCTCACACACGAACCGCCAAAGGCTTTGCTTTTGGCGGTTTTTTTATCTAAGTTTTCTACGCTCATCTCAAATACCACCGCAGTTAGAAGACGGAGAACTGATTCTGTGGCGCACATCATTATCGGTACGGCCGGGCATATCGACCACGGGAAAACTGCCCTTGTGCGGGCCCTGACCGGCACGGACACAGACCGGCTGAAGGAAGAGAAAGAACGAGGCCTGACGATTGATTTGGGTTTTGCTCATTTTGGCGACACCGCCACGATTATCGATGTTCCGGGGCACGAGAAATTCATCAGAAACATGGTTGCCGGCGTTAGCACCATCGATCTCGTTCTTCTCGTTGTGGCGGCTGACGACGGCGTTATGCCGCAAACGCGCGAGCACCTCGACATCCTCAACATTCTGCAGGTGAAACATGGCATCATCGTTATCACAAAAACTGATTTGGTTGAGGAAGAATGGCTGCAGTTGATAAAAGATGACATTCGCAGCCTGGTCAAAGACACCTTTCTCGGGAAAGCGGAAATCGTTGCCGTTTCGTCAGTAACCCAAACTGGAATTGTCGAACTCAAGACGATGATTCTCGCGTGGGCCGGCGAAGCAGACGGCAGGCAGGATAAAGGCGTATTCTGGATGCCCGTAGATCGCGCATTTACGATGAAAGGATTTGGCACGGTTGTCACGGGTTCCGTGCTTTCCGGAACGATAAACGTTGGCGAGGGCGTGGAACTGCTGCCATCCCGGCACAAAACAAAGATACGCGGCCTGCAGAGCCAGGGCAAGAACGTCGAACGAGTGAGTACCGGCGACAGGGCCGCTTTGAATCTTCAGGGTATCGAAAAGCAGGGAGTGGGTCGCGGCGATGTTGCCGCAAAACCGGGGTCTTTTGGTGCTGCATCACGATTCGATGCCCGCTTGCGAATGCTGGCCTCGGCACCCCGCGCGCTTGAGCCGCGAGCCCGCGTCAGGCTGCATTTTGGCACCACCGAGGTGATGGCACGCGTCTCCATTGTGAAACAAAAGAAGATCGAGCCTGGACAGACAGGCTATGTTCAACTCAACCTCGAAACGCCGGCCTCGGCGCGCCGGCTGGACCCGTTCGTCATTCGTCAATACTCGCCAACTTTGACGATTGGCGGTGGGGTTGTCCTCAACGCCGACGCCCCCAGGCGCAAGCTGTCCGAGCCGCAGACGCTTGCGGAGCTTCAGGCCCTAGAGAGGGAAGATCCGTCGGAAGTGCTGGAGTCCATCTTGCTGGCCGCCGGAGCGCGACTCTTGACCTTTGAGCAGCTTGCTTCTGAGATGGCGGTCAGCCAGGCCAGAATCCAGGAGTTGGCCGAAGAGCTGCAGCGCGAAGAAAAGATCGTCTTCTTAAAGAAGGCGGGAAAGGCCGCCGCCACTCATATCGTGACCGTCGGAAAGATGGAGCAAGCCTGCCTCGACGCCCTTGCAACCTTCCACAAAAACCATCCGATGAAGCCCGGCTTGCACAAGGCTGAACTGAAAGGCATGGCCGGAAAGAGGGCCGAGCCACAGTTGCTGGAGTTTGCGGTTGCCCGGCTTACGCAGAACGGCAACATCTCCGAAACAACCGGCATGGTGAAACTGGCTGGACACAAGATTACACTCAGCCCCGAGCAAGCCGCCGTGAAATCCCGGCTCTCGAAGATGCTTCTCGACAGCCGCTTCAGCCCACCGTCTGAGTCGGCCCTGGCTTCCGAGTTGGATATTGATGGCAGCCAGCTCCGGAACTTGATGGCTACCATGGTTGCTCTCGGCGAGGCTGTGCGGGTGGACGAAGGCATCTTTTTTCATCAAAGTGTGGCTGAGGAGGCAAGGACACGGCTCATCGATTCTCTGAAGGCCAATTCCGAAATCACCATCAGCCAGTTCAAAGAACTCCTGGGAGGTGTGAGTCGGAAATATGCGATGCCTCTGATCAATCATTTTGACAGAATCGGCGTCACGCGGCGGGAAGGAGATGTCCGGGTGCTTGGGGATGGAGCGCAAGGCGTCGAGAAATAGGGGACCTCTAACCTGGATTATTCCTGGCGCTGCGAAGCCGCAAAGAAAAGCACAAAAGGGAAATTTCAAAAACCGGCAAAAACCAAAAAGTAAAGCATGAAGTGTAGAGTGTGTATGAGTTAAGCAGGTCAACGTAGGTCAGTCAAACGGTCAAGAGACTCTCTACGCTTCACGCTCCACGTTCTACGATTTTTTTAGCCGGATTTTCCGTAAGTCAGCCCCACCGTCTGTATTGCAAATGTGATTTTTTTCTCTCAGAACCGCAACGACTATCAGATTTCTGAACCTCAGGGGGAGACTGCATCTTCAGGATGAGACATGCGAGACGTGCACCACGGAAGCGGAGCCAGGATTCGACAACCTTCTTAAAGCAACCGCAACACCAACCGATTTTTCTTTGGCACTTTGTTCTTGTCGTCGCAACGAGTATTGCCTTGTGGCCGGCCCTCAACAACGGCCTGACCAATTGGGATGACAATTCCTATGTCAGCGAGAACCAGCATATTCAGCAGTTCGATTTTGACACGCTGAAATCCATTTTTGTTGGCGATGCCAAATTCTACATGGGAAACTATCATCCGCTGACCATGTTGTCGCTGGCGGCAGATTATCAGATTTCCGGCACCACCCCGCGGCAGCTGCATTTGACAAACCTTGTGTTGCATCTGGCCAACACCGTGCTGGTTTTTTGGCTGATCTATTTGCTTTGCCACAACCTCACGCTGGCGGGCATCGCCGGTCTGCTGTTTGGCGTGCACGGTCTGCACGTTGAGTCCGTGGTCTGGATCTCGGAACGCAAGGATGTGCTCTATTCGATGTTTTTTCTCAGCTCGCTGCTGGCCTACTTGCGCTATTTGGCGAAAGGCGAGCGCAAGTTCTATTGGGGCGCGTTGCTTCTGTTTTTGTTGTCATTGTTGTCAAAGGGGCAGGCCGTGTCATTGGCCGTAACCCTGCTGGCGATTGACCTGTTGCAGGGACGAAAGATTGCCAGTCGGGCCGTTCTTCTTGAAAAGATTCCTTTTTTCGTTCTGGCGCTAGCTTTTGGCGTGATCGCGATTGTGGCGCAGCAGTCGCTTGGCGCCATCGCGGACGGTAGTGCCTACTCGCTGTCTGAACGGCTGTTGTTCGCGTGTTATGGATTTGTCCAGTATGTCGTCAAGCTGGTGCTGCCGCTCAAGCTCTCCGCGATTTATCCCTACCCGGCGCGGATCGACGGCGGCATTCCGCTGCAATTCTGGTTTTATCCTGTGCCCGTGGTCGCCTTGCTTGTCGGATTCGTTCAGGCCGTGCGCCGCGCTCCGATGGTTGCGTTTGCCATCGCTTTCTTTGTCGTGAATATTTTTTTGGTGTTGCAGTTATTGCCGGTAGGCAATGCCATCATGGCCGACCGTTATGCCTACATTCCGTCAATTGGCTTTTTCCTGCTGGTCGCTCTGGCATTTGACAAACTGAGTCACGGAGAAAGGCAGTGGGTTTTCCGTTCAGGATTAGCGGTTTACGTGGTGGTCTTGATGGCCCTGACACAGCAGCAGAGCAGGGTTTGGCAAAGCAGCATGACGCTCTGGAATGATGTTATCTCCAAATGCCCGACGGCTGTTTCCGCTTGGAATAATCGCGGCGCACTGAGACGGCAGGCCAACGACTTCAAAGGCGCCATTGCGGACTACAATCGGGCCATTACGCTGAATCCGCTGCACGCGAAAGCGTTCAACAATCGCGGCGCCTGCAAGTTTAATTTGAAGAATTACAAGGGGGCCATCGCCGATTACGATCGCGCCATTGAACTTAATCCGGACTACACAAAAGCCTATCGCAACCGCAGCAATGCCCGTTTTTACCTCGGCAGCTACTCTGATGCCACAGCGGATCTGGATTCTGTTCTGGCGCGCCACCCGCAAGACGCCAACGCACTCTTCAATCGCGCTGTCAACCATCTGAAGCTGGCACGCCATGACCGCGCCATCTCTGATTTTGACGCTTTGCTGAGAGTTCAGCCGTGGCACCGTCGGGCGTACTTCTATCGGGCGCTGTCGAGGCAGGCCCGGGCCGATTTTAGAGGCGCAATCGATGATTACGACCATGCCATCGAACTCAGCCCGAAAGCCGGAGACCTCTATTTCAAGCGTGGCCTGGCCAAGGTCAGAACCGGAGAACTGACTTCGGCCTGCGACGATTTTCATACGGCGGAAGATTTTGGCTATCAGAAGGCACGCCAGGAGATCGAGCGCCACTGTAACCGGCTTGCCGGGCAGATAGACGGCGGCCATGACTTCCGGCTGAGTGGGGAGTAGGGTTTTCTGACGGTGGGGAGGTGGCCCTGGAGTGCCGAATGAGGTGTCTCGCCTGCGCAATACGTGATCGTCACTTCTGTCGTTCCCGCGCAGGCGGGAACCCATGCGAACTCAAGATCACAGCCCTCCCATGGCTGCCCGCCTGCGCGGGCATGACATCATTCGGCCCCCATGCTCAAACTGACAGTTTATGAACCAAAACGGCTAGTGTGATGATTTCCAAATAAGCGAACTCTGACAGGGTTTGATGTTAACCGTTTCATGCATAAGAAAAGGGTCGAAATCCTGTCAGAGTTTTGTTCGGAAAGTTAGAAATCGCGACGCTAGTCTTCTAGAATCGGCCGCGGCACCTGCAGGTACAAGTCTGGGTGGGTCTGTGGAAACCGCCAACTCCCCCAGCCACCAAGCTTGGCAAGCCGAAACTGCAAGCCCGTGGCGAGACACCCCAATCCATACCTGATACTGCGCTGTAAGTTGATGGAAGAAGCCTCCGGGAAGTATTTTGTCGGGCACGTGATTTCGGAGATCGTATAACCGTACCAGAGAATTTGCGCCAGCATCTGGTTGTCGAACACGAAATCGTTTGAGTTGCGCTCGAACGGAATTTGTTCGATGAGGCGCCTGGAAAAGGCGCGGTAGCCGGTGTGATATTCGGAGAGCTTGGCGCCGGTCAGAAGATTCTCGACCAGTGTCAGAAAGCGGTTGCTGATGTACTTCCAGATCGGCATGCCGCCCTTTAACGCGTACCCTCCAAGAATTCGTGACCCCAGGACACAATCGTATAGCTCGTTGCCGATGATGGAGACCATCGCCGGAATCAATTTCGGCGTGTACTGGTAATCCGGGTGCACCATGATGATGATGTCAGCGTTTTCCTGCAGCGCCAGCCGGTAGCAGATTTTCTGGTTGGCGCCATAGCCGCCGTTGCGGTCGCATGTGTGCAGCCGCGCTTTGGGAAGGCTGCGAGCGATTTCCGAGGTCTCGTCGCTGCTGGCGTCATCGACGATAATCACTTGGTCAACGACCTCCTGCGCCATCACCTGGTCGTAGGTTCTCTTAAGAGTTCGCGCCGCGTTAAAGGCCGGCATGATGACGACGACTTTCTGGTTTTTGTAGGCCAGTGTTCCCCCTGCGGTGGTTGGATGTGAGAAAAGGTTCTTCGTAGGTTAGCGCCAAATGGGGTGAAATGCGGAGAACGAGAAAGCCCCGTGTTGTTTACTTGGCACGGGGCTTTCTCGTGGCGGTTTCGGAGGCGTGTTTCTGCTTGCTTCGACAAGGGGAATCGGCAGATTCCCGCAGGCCTTGTCAGGATGCGACCGAAAACTGTGTATGTCGTCATTCTGAGCGCGGAGTCCCTAATGCGACACCTCGGACAAATGATTGGGCGCGAAGAATCTTTTGGTCATCTGCGCCTGCGCACGAGATTCTTCGCACGGAAACGCTGGCCTAGAGAAGAGACAGATGGGGCTACGTGCTCAGAATGACGTAGCTTCCTGGTTATCGCTCAAACCCTACCGAATATCAGTCTCCAGGCCGAAGAGTATTTGGCGCCGGCTGAGCAGCAGGTTGTACACCAGCGAAATCACTGAGCCGGAAACCATGCCGAACAGGAATGCCCACATGACATTTGGCCACAACTTGCTGGCGAAGGTTTTCAGAGTAGCAGGCACCGCCAGCCAGTCTCCCGTGAGATTGACCAGCAGAAAAAGTACAACCAGCGCCACTCCCACAGCAAAGCCGAGCCCGACAGTCAGGAATCCCTGCGAGGCCATGTCTCTTCGCGGGCGCTGCGGGTCATCTACGGGCCCACCACCTTTGCTGCCTGGAGGGGGTTCTGGCCCGCCACCTTTGCTGCCTGGAGGGGGTTCAAAGCCTATTGCGTTGGCCATGATGCTTTCCTTTCAGGTTTGTGCGTTTCCGATTAAATAGATTCCACGACATAGCTGCCCCAGAGGTAAATGTGTGGCGCACCGTAGTAATCGTCCTGTTGCAGCCGGTCAATCGCTGCCTTCTGAGTCTTCTGCAATGCCGTGATGGCATCGCCATCCACGGCCCAATGCCTCAAGACGGCGCTGATATCCGACATTGCCCGGCCGGCGTCGATGTCCCACAGGCTGGCGAAAACGGTTTTGGCGCCGCGTCTCAAAAAATGCTGCTGCATGCCCGCGTGCCCGGCGTTGCGGTAGATTTTGCGTCCGGCGGTGCCGCAACCCACCAGCATGGCCATGTCCGTACCCTGCAGGTGCAGGCCACTGAGATCCTTTGCAGTCACACGGAATTTCCTTTTCTCGTCCGTATCTGCGTTTTTGACGAACACCTCGATCAGGGACAGCTCCGGATAGCGCGCGTTGGCTTCGGAATGGCCTACAAAGATGAGCAGATCATAGCCTGCGGAGATTTCCCGCACGATGTCATCGATGGTGACGTTATTTGAACTGACGGCCAACTCCTTTGCCTGCGGGAACTGCGCTTGGACGTCACTGACCAGCGTTTTCGAGCCTCGGAGCTTGGGATCCACACTGACCAGAACCCGGCGTTCTTCCGGTTCTACTTTGGCGACCGTAGCGCGGTTGACGACGGAGGCCACGGATGGCAGGTAGCGGATAGCCATCCGGCCGGCGAGATGTTGTGGATTGCCCGGCGCGGCCTGGAATAGCGTCGAAAACGGGATAGCATAAAGCTGTTCGTCGGGGATGAGATTCAGAATTGTCGTGTTTTCTATCCGGGCAGCCAGCTCGCCCCAGCCGAGCAGGCTGGCATAAAACTCCTTCTGCAGTTCCTGGATACTAGCGAAGTTTTGTCGGGATTGCCCTCGTTGCGCAAAGCTGTCGAGCAGGATTCCCGTGCTGTCAACCAGGCGCCGGAAGCGTTTGATTTTTTCGTCGAGCGACTTCAGGTCGAGATCGGTTGACACCACCTCAAATGTGGCTGAATCCACGACAAAGACATGGAGACTATCGTCGGTTACAAGGTAGTCCAGCACCAGTGCGTCGTGCGGTATTTGCTGCTGCACCTCAGAGACTTGGAATTTCGAAATCTGCGAGCCTTCGTCTGCTTGTGGCCATTCCTGCAACACGAACCGCGGGTTGAGGTAACGCGATTTGGCATAGTCCAGGATGGCCAGAGCCTGCTCATTCCGACCGAGTTGAATTTGCAGAAGGGCCGCTTCTTTGAGCCCGCCGTAGATCTTCTGACAAAACGAGCGCATCTCATATTCTGACATGGTGCCGAGCAGAGTTTCAACCTCGGACAGGAGTTTCTGACAGTGCCCGTCTGCCTCGGTAAGATTGTCCTCGCGACGAGCGAGTTTCATCCGCAGCACAAGGACAGAAACGATTCGTTCCTGGTCCTTGAAGTCCCTGGCGGTAGATTCGAGTTCGTCAATGGCGGCGCGCGCCCTTTCAGTCTCGCCCGCTCCGAGCAGGGCCTCACAGAGGAACGGCTTATTGTGAATTTCCAGGCGAACCAGCCCGTGTTCTTTGCAGATGGAGTCGGCCTGCAAAAAATATTCGACTGCCGTGCTGTTGTCGTCCAGTTCCAAATGCAGCCGCCCCAAGGTTCCGAGCAGGTTGGTACGTTTGATGTATTGGTTGCCAAGTTTGCCAAGCGCCTCGCTAGCCTGCCGCGTGAGTTGAAAGGCGCGGTCCACTCTGCCCAGCTTGCCCTCAGCCTTCGCGACGTCTACCAGAAGATTGGCTTGTTGCTCCACATTCCCTGGATTGTAGGCATCTAACAGTTCGGTCGCAAGGGCATAGTCATCGAGTGCGCGTTCATATTCTCCAAGCTCGTAGTTCAGGAAGCCGAGATGATGGTATGCCTCCATTTGATTTTCTATTGGGCCGTTTTCCTGGGCCAGTTTGAGGGCGGTGTCAAATTCTCGCCTAGCGACGCCATAGTTTCCAACCCGGCCCAAATAGCCGTTGACCAAGCCACGGTCGATGTGAAGATTGAATCTTGCCCGGTCTGAGAGTTCGTACTGCTCAAGACTTTCGAAAGTCTCGAGGGCACTCTCATACTGTCCTGCTCTCCATTGCGCTTCGCCAAGGACGAGTAGGCCATTATGCAGATACCACGTCATGTCAGGAATGGTCAGGTCTGCTGTCGCAGCATCGATGACCCCTTGCATCTCATTTAGCGAATCTTGGTATTCGCCGGCGATATATAGGGCGTCGGCTCGGTGGTATGCAATGCCGGTCAGTCGTTTGGTGTAATGTAACGACTTGCCGGTCCTGAGACTGTTGTCCGCGAGGGCCACAGACAGGTCGTTGAAACCACGGTAGAAATACCAGATGTATTGTATGCGCTGGGTGACGTCCAGTTTCAGCCGCTGGTCGGAAAAAACGGACAGGTAGCGCAGTCCCAAAGCGCCGAGTTGCTCTGCTTGCATCCAATGGCTGGGCTTGTCATGATTGTATGAACAGTGTTGAATAGCAAGCTCGGCTTTGAGCCAGACGCTGGCTTCTTCAACGGTCGCCACTTGAGCGCGCTCGAAAAGCGAAGTCCAGTAGGCACCGCCAACACCGGCATCAACGGATTGGGCCAATGCTTTGAAGGGTTTGATTTCGAGCGCCGCGGACGATACCTCGCCTGTCGCAAGTCGCACAAAGGCCCGTCTCAGGCCGTCGCGCAATGCAGATTCGCGCACGTGGCGCGGCTCTTGCTTCGACGGGAGAGGCGACAGGTCGGAGGCAGCGTCTTCGTCACGCAGAAGCGCCTGGAAATCGGCGTCAATCCTTTGGCTGATGCTGTCGGCGATCGGCATGCTCAAGTAGCTGTTTAGTGCCTGCCGGGCTGCTTCCTGCCTGTCTTCATCTGAGTCTGCGAGCAGCACGGTTCTCTGATAGTCCGCCAGGGTTGAACTGCCCGCCAGCATTCTGGGCAGTAAAGACGGATTGGCGCTGTGCAGCAACGCCAGCAGGAACAACAGCAGCAAAACAACCCGGGAGAATGAGAATAAGCTGCCGTTGAACAACCTGAACCAGAATAGCCACAGGCTGGCCACGGCTTTGTCGTACTGGTAGTCCGCGATGGTGCGCGTGTAGCCCCAAATCTTCGCCAACACCGTCGGGCGGAATTTGAATTGAAAGTACATGCGGTGCTTGGTGGCCAGTTTGCGCCGCGCAATCCAGAGCTGCTCAACCTTACGCAGCATGTTCTTCGATCCCAGTCCCGGGCCACGCACGCGGCTGTAAGGAACGAGATGTGCCTTGGCTTCCTGCCAGCAGTTGGCCTGCGAGTCAACCAGGTCGAACATATCGAGGATGTCAACCAGTTTGCTTATCTCTGTTTCTGCGGCCTCAAGTTTTGGCTGATTTCCTGTTGCCTGCTGCCGGCGGTTGCGTAGCTCGTTTCTGACCTTGCGGGCGTGGTTTTTGACGGATCTCAGCTTGTGCGCGGTCTCGTGGTCAATATCTGTTTCGCCGCTTTGCGCGGGTGGCTCAGACTGACCTGGCTTTTTGCCCCGCGGTTCATCTGACTGCCTCTTTGCCTGATTCGCGATTTGCTCCAGAGGCTCCATGCACTGAGTGTCCAGACGAGATAAGTCGCCGGCCAGAGGGTCTTCTTGTTTCTGAAGGTCCGGTTGCAGATCGTGTATTTTATCGATCATGGTAGCAAGCGCCGGTACAATTAGCCGCCTGCGATCTTTTTGCAGCATTTCTTCGGCCGTCGGGTTTGCCGCGCCTTGAATCCGGACTTGCAGGTGATGCTGGTAGGCCAGGGCGATCAGCTTCTCATATTGCCGCACATCGCGCATGTCCAGGCGGCGGATGTAGTGCTTCATCATGCTCGGGAAAACTCTGTCAAATGGCATCATGGCTGGTTCTCCTCTTTGGCTGTCTTGCGGCTTTTGTCCGGTTTTTTTGCCGCCGCCGGTTTTTTCTTTTTCGAGATTCTCCTGCCAGTTTTGGCCCACATCCGGTCATGGACGAACACGCGCAGCAGATTGTCAAACCTGCCGGGGTCCCAGCCGCGGTCCATGAGACAGGGCTCGTTGAACGATGGCCGTTCCGGAAAGACGCCGCGCCAGTTTTCTTCCTCGGACGGATGTTCCAGGTCGGCGAAATAATCGGTGCCGTTAAATTTTGAGAACACCTTCGGGACCGGCGTAAAACGGCCAGTTCGCGGATCGTGCCGGCGGTCCAACCGGTTAACATAGAAACCGCTGTTATCGGGCCCGTCGTTTTCAGGATCTTTGGCGGTGGCATCAAACTCGTCAGCGTATTCGTCGGCCACCAGGCCGTTTACTGTCGAGGCCATGGCGTGCACAAACTCATGGACGTAGGTTTTTTCTCTCGCCGTCAGGACGTTTAGCGCAATGATGCCCGGAATGGTAGAATACCACTCGTGCACCAGCTCTTGCGGCAGCTCCTGAGGCACGAAATTGTCTCCCTTGGTGAAATCGATCTCGTAGCCGTCGCCGTCCGCTTTGCCTGATGCTCCTTCAGGCACCGGAAAATCGGAGGCCACCGCACTTGAGCGCGTAAAATGTTCAGAAGCGCTCAACACATAAACCACATCAACCTCTCGCCAAAACTGCTCACTCTCTTCAGTCGAGTATGCGAGATCATGTTGCGCGGCGGTGACAATCATACGCTTGATATCCCCGGCAGCTTCCGGCTGCCATACCAGAACATCCTGCACCAGCCGGCCATCCTCGTGGAAGTCGCCTTCAAAGCCATCCACCAGCGGTCGCAAATTATCCGGCTTTTTGAGATTTACAACCTCCTTGTTGAAATAGGCGATGACCCTGATTCGGCTCCAGAGAGAGTGCTGTCCGATGACTTCGTTGCGCTCCAGGCTGGCCAGGGCATCATCGATTCCCTTTAGAAAAAGCTCCAGGTCGTGAGCGACCGGATCAACGTGATGGTCGCTTATGCGGGCGAAAATTCGGTTCTCAGAGCGATTCTTTAGCAAAGGATTCGCCACAAACGCGATGGTGTATGGGCTTGGCGGCGGAGACGGCATGCTGTAGTTGTAGAGCTTTTCCGAGCGTTTGTTTTGATAAGCCTCCACCACCGGGTCCAGTTGCTGTTGAATCAAACGCAAACTCGCTTCCGGGACCTCGCCTGATTCTGTTTTATCCACGAAGCGCTTCAGGACGACCTCAAAGTCTGTCACTTTCGCCAAGTCCTCGGATTCGCTATCCCAAGCTTGCAAGATGTCTTTCAGGAGTTTGGTCAGATGTTCTTGCCGCGGTTTGCTCATGGCTCTGTGGGTGGCGGCAAGCTCGCGCCTCAAAATGCCCTGGATTTCTATGGCATTGGTTGGCTTATGTGTCAGCCGGTGCACCAGAGCGCGAATCGTCTGCAGATGCATGCCCAGAGCTTCTTCTTCCTCCTCAATTGGCGATTTGATGATGTTCAGCGATTTGCCGGGGTCGTAAGCAAAGGAGATTTTCAGCTTGTCGGCATTGCCCTGGATGGCGGGCAGGCCCAGGAATCGGCGTTTGTTGATTGTGCCGATCTTGATGTAAGCCAGCAGGATGAGATTGTAGGTCGCTGAAAAGGCAAGCCCGGCCAGGAAGCCGACCAGATACCAGCGCGACAATATCATGATGCAAGCCACGAATTCTGACTGCATGCCGTAAATGGTTCCCGCGGCCTGCGGAACTGCCAGAATAGATAGCACTATTGGCAGGATTAGAAACAGTGTTCCCCAGTAGCTGCCAAGCGCAAATAGCAGAAAGACCGTAATCAACTGGAAAGGTTGCGCGTTCGGCATGGGGTTGAGGGTGATGAACATCAACGTCATCAGAAACAGCGCCGTGGTCAATCCGAAAGGCTGCAGCCGGATGACTTTGATACCTGGCAGTCGGCGCACCAGAATGGTTTTCTTTTTGGCGATGATGGCTTTGGATGTCCCTCGCCCGTGTCCGCTCGGGTGCCAGATTCGGATTGCACCGAGAAAGTCCGGTAGCTGTGAAGTGTCACTGTTCGACTTCAAACCTTTTTCTTGGTCCATGAGATCAACCCCGTTTTTTGGAGGCCAGTCTGTCGCAAACCTGGCTGCGATAGACCGTAAATGTTGTTTGTGAACCACAAGTGAAAGTGTACCGCTAGATCTGGCCCCGCGAATTCGAGTACAGCAGGCAGGTAAGAAAAGATGCAAGGCCAGACGGAAAAGAACCCCTTTCCTAAGGAGAGTTTGCCAACCCGGCAAAACTCTTAATCCATTTTCATGGTTCTCACGGCCGTTTGGAACAGTCCGCCCAAAATTGCAGATGACTAGCTTAGCAGGGAACCCTCACAATGACAGAGACAGACTGCGTTAAACTCCGGGAGAAAGCTCACACAGATTGATGGAAGGTATAAATCCTGTGCGAGTTTGTCAACTGTTTGCTGAAAGAATTTGTGGAGAAATCCAGGCTGTTTTGTCGTCAAACGTGTTCTTCCCCTGGCTTACCGAGTCTGGCCGCGAAAGGAATAACGGAAGTATTCATCTTGTATTAAGCTTACCGCCCCACATCTTGGCTAAGATGTTTCTCTAAACAAATCAAGAATAGACCTATCAGAGCATGCGGTGCGATACACTGTTGTCGCATTTCAATGCAGATCTGGTATGTCTTGCAGGAGGTCGAAAATGCGGAAATTCAGGCAGAATTCTTACGTCATGATATGCTTCGCGGGACTGCTGTTTGTGGCCTGTCGCAACAGCCCGAGCAGGCCGGAACAGGCCTTGAGCGGGCTGGAGATTGCAGGAGCAAGCCAGGATACCTACTCTGGAGCGACTATTCAATTAGCCGCCATCGCCATCGATGACAATGGTGACAGAGTCGATGTGACCGCTGAGGCGAACTGGAGCGTCACACCTGAGGACTTGGCCCAGGTTTCGCCAACGGGACTTTTTATGGCATTCGACCGAGCGACCGGCAGTGTTACCGTGCAGGCGCTTTTGCGCGGACAAGCTGCTTCCACTGAAATGGCAATTCTTACGAGAGCGACGGACATGGCAGTGAGGCCGGTTCAAGGCCGGGTGGGAGCAAGCGGGGCGCAGCCACTGCGGGCTGTTGCGAATCTGCAGGGCGGTGCTCACAGGACGGTGACCGATGAGATTATGTGGTCAGTTGAGCCTTCGAACGCAGGCGTAGTGGACAATGACGGCATGTTTCGCCCCGCAACCGGCGCAAGTGGACCGGTGCGTGTTGTGGCCGAATTTCAGGACCTGACTCGAGAAATAACCGTAGAAGTTCAGCCTGTCTTTGAGAATCGGTTTCCTGTGGTCGAGATTCCGGAAGCGACCTTTGTGATGGGGAATGATAACGGCTCGCAGAATCAACGACCGGCTCACCCTGTCCATTTATCCGCTTTCGAGATTGGCAAATATGAAGTGACAAACGCGGAATTCGTAGCTTTTCTGAACGCAGGGCTTGCCTCGGGCGACCTCTATCACGAGCGTGATGTCGTGCGTGGGAATCGCGGAGAATATCTGGCCCAACCTTATATTAGCTTCTTCTTCCGGCGGGCGGGTGAGCCTCCGGAGCAAAAGCAGGTCATCTCTTTTGAGGACGAGGGCTTTGCTTTTGAAACGGGGTTTTCCGATTACCCGGCGATTGGAGTTACGTGGTACGGCGCCCGCGCCTTCTGCGAATACTACGGCTACAGACTTCCGACCGAGGCCGAATGGGAAGCTGCAAGTCGGGCCGGACAACAATTCGAGTATGGCACTGCTGACGGAACGCTTAGCCACGATCTTGCAAACTATTCTGGCGTCGGAGGAGCCGACATCTATACCTGGCTCTCGCCGGTCGGGACGTTCCCGGCTAACCCATTCGGCATCCACGACCTGGTCGGTAATGTTTGGGAATTTGTCAGCGATTTCTATCAATTCGACTACTACTCGCATGCTCCGATGAATAACCCAACGGGACCGGCAGAGCCAGTCAGCTTTTTCAAGGGTACATTTGGAGTTGTCCTTCGCGGTTGTGCCGCCACCGGCCGTCCTCTCCCGGGTTGCGAGTCAAGCAGAAGACAACAGGCTGGTGCATTTCCCACTATTCTTGAGCGCCACGCAGCCTCGCCCTCGAGCTTTCGAGTCGCCCGGTCGTTGCATCGCTAAGCGGGAGACGTGGTTGTTTTGCAGGTTTCCGGTGGTCAAGATTCGGGAATGCCTGTCAGGTGAGCTTATCCCTTTTGAGACTGTCGAAAAAGTCAAGCCCGGATTCTCTTGAAAATGGCGAACTCCATATTTGACTTGTAAGCGACGATCGCGACTTGGTTCACCATTTTTGTATGCTGTTTTTAGTGCCTTTTTCGAAGCATTTCGAAATCTGGACCTTTTTCGACAATCTCTTTGGGGTTTTCACAGAATTTGCAGTCGGTAGCGATGACGCTGGCTGTCTTGACAGCCCCTGAGTCGCAACTCTACTCCTCGTACGCCTCCACCGGCGGACAGCCACAAATCAAATTGCGATCTCCGTGAACATTATCGACTCTGCCTGCCGGCGGCCAGAATTTGTTCTGCCGCAAATAGGGCAGGGGATAGGCGGCTTTTTCACGGGAGTAACTGTGCTGCCAGTCGTCCGCCATCACCACTTCCGCGGTGTGCGGCGCGTTTTTCAGCACGTTGTCCACCGGGTCGGCTTTGCCGTCGGCAATCTCCTGGATTTCCTTGCGAATCTCCAGCAGTGCATCGCAGAAGCGGTCGAGTTCATCTTTGCCCTCGCTCTCGGTCGGCTCCACCATCATGGTGCCGGGCACGGGAAAAGACACGGTTGGCGCATGAAAACCATAGTCCATCAAGCGCTTGGCGACATCTTCGGCTTCGACTTGCGTGTTCGCTTTGAATGGACGCAGATCGAAAATCATCTCATGCGCGACGCGTCCGGACTCGCCGGTGTAGAGTACCGGAAAAGCCTGTTTCAGCCGGGCGACAATATAATTGGCATTCAAAATGGCGTATCGGGTGGCGTCCGCCATGCCGTCACGACCAAGCATTTTGATGTAAGCGTAGGAAATTGGCAGGATACTGGCGCTGCCCCACGGCGTGGCTGCAACCGCGGAGATGCCTTCTTCTCCCCCGACTGCAATCAAAGGATGTTTCGGCAAAAAGGGTGTCAAATGGCTGGCGACGCCGATGGGACCCATGCCCGGGCCACCGCCGCCATGCGGAATGGCAAAGGTTTTGTGCAAATTCAAATGGCAGACATCCGCACCAATAAAGCCCGGACTGGTAAAGCCGACCTGCGCGTTCAAATTGGCGCCGTCCATATAAACCTGACCACCGTTTTGGTGAATCAGTTCGCAGACTTCTTTGATGCTGCTTTCGAAAACGCCGTGTGTCGAAGGATAAGTGACCATCAGGGCGGCCAGATTTTCGGAATGCTCGCTTGCCTTCGCCCGCAAATTCTCCAGGTCGATATTGCCGCGTTCATCGCATTTTACGATCACGACTTCCATGCCGGTCATCACCGCGCTGGCGGGATTGGTGCCGTGCGCCGACGAGGGAATCAGAACCACATTGCGATTGTGTTCACCGCGGTCATGGTGAAAGGCGCGGATCACCAGCAAGCCGGCGTATTCACCCTGAGCGCCAGAATTCGGCTGCAGCGAGATAGCATCGAAACCGGTAATCGCGCACAGGTCACTTTCCAGTTCTTTGAAGATTTCCTGGTAGCCTTCGGTTTGCTCCACCGGTACGAACGGATGCAAGGAACTGAACTCCGGCCAACTCACGGGCAGCATCTCTGTCGCGGCGTTGAGCTTCATGGTGCAAGAACCAAGCGGGATCATCGATGCGGTCAAGGACAAATCCCGGTTCTCCAATTGTTTGATGTACCGCATCATCTTGGTTTCCGAGTGGTGCGAGTTAAACACCGGATGCTGCAGGTAGCTGCTCTTGCGGGCAAGTGATTCCGGGAATTGCAGGTCGAGGTTGTCGGCGTGGCTGGCGAAATCGATGCCCTGTACGAACATGCCGGCGGACTGACCGAAGAGGTTGAGAATCTCCTGGATGTCTTCTGGCTGCGTCGTCTCGTCCAACGCAATTCCGATGTGCTTGCGGTCGATATAGCGGAAGTTAACCTGCGCCTGTTCCGCGGCTTTGCGGATGTCAGCAGCACTTTGCCCCATCGGGTTGAGCTTGATTTTCAGCGTGTCAAAATAATGCGGATTGATCTGCTGGAAGCCGAGTTTGGTGAGTTCGTTTTCCAGGACTTTCGCCAGCGCGTGCACTCGTTCAGCGATGGCCTGAATCCCGCCCGGCCCGTGGTAAACCGCATACATCCCGGCCATGATGGCCAGCAAAGCCTGCGCCGTGCAGATATTTGAAGTTGCTTTTTCGCGCCGGATGTGTTGCTCTCGCGTTTGCAGCGCCATGCGGTATGCGGGATTGCCCTGTGCATCCTTTGAAATGCCGATGATGCGGCCTGGCATCTGGCGTTTGAACTCATCGCGAGTCGCGAAAAAGGCGGCGTGTGGGCCGCCGTAGCCCAGAGGCACACCGAAGCGCTGTGATGAACCGACCACCACGTCTGCCCCCATCTCGCCCGGAGGGGTCAACAACGCCAGGCTGAGCAAATCCGCCGCCACCGCGACCCGGGCGCCGGCATCATGCGCCTTTTGGATGAACTCACGATAATCACAGGCGGCGCCATCGGCGTCGGGATACTGCAGCAAGGCGCCGTAAACCTTGCCGTTGAATTCGAATTCATTGGCGTCTCCGACCACCAACTCGATGCCGAGCGGCTCAGCTCGGGTCTTCAGAATATCGATGGTTTGGGGCAGGCATTTCCCGGATACGAAGAATGTGTCTGCCTGCCCGGCTGCCTGCGCGCGGCTGCGGCTGCGATGCAGCATGGTCATGGCTTCGGCTGCCGCTGTGCCTTCGTCCAGCAACGAGGCGTTTGCGACCTCCATGCCGGTCAGGTCCATGACCATCGTTTGAAAATTGAGCAGCGCCTCCAGCCTGCCTTGCGAAATCTCAGCCTGGTAAGGCGTATACTGGGTGTACCAACCTGGGTTTTCGAGAATGTTGCGCAAGATGACCGAGGGCACGATGCAGTTTGAATAACCCAGCCCGAGATAGGACTTGAACAACCTGTTCTTGCGGGCGATATGTTTGATATCTGCCAGGAGTTTGTACTCTGTGACCGCCTCCTGAAGATGCACGGGTTCCTGCAATCGAATGTGCTCGGGAATCGTTTCCTGCAGCAATTGGTTTAGCGAATCAGCGCCTACAGCCTCAAGCATGCTGTCGAGTTCAGCATCATCCGGTCCGATGTGGCGTTTTCTAAAAGTGTCTGTCGGCTCAAACTTGGATTTCATCTCGTATGTCAGCTCTGTTTGTTGAAGGATATTCGTTTGGCCTGACCGAGCTGGTCAAGCCCGATATTGTACAAAAAAAAACCAAGAATGTCTACCGCAAAAAGACATTATCAAGAAGATTTAACCTGAGAACAGGGGTGAGCGCAGACCAAGGAAAGATATTAAGAAAATTAAGCCAAACGGAAATCAACGCTAAACATTTTAAGCCATCCAAACGATTGTTTTTCACTTTGATTTATTACTCCATTGATTTATATTAACGGCTGATTTGATTTGCAGGTAAGGCTAAAAGCAAGGAGTGACATGTCTGGTTCGAAATTGAAACGTATTGGCATCATCACCGGTGGCGGTGATTGCCCCGGCCTGAATGCCGTTATCCGTGCGGTCGCAAAATCGGCTATGGGCGAATATGGGGCCACAGTCATCGGAATTCAGGATGGCTTCGAGGGTTTCGTTGAAGGCCGCATGCATGAGATTTCCAACAAAGAGGTCTCCGGCATTCTCAGTCAGGGCGGCACCATCCTGGGCACTTCAAACAAAGGCGACCCGTTCCACTATCCGGAAGAAGGGCTTGACGGTGAGATCAAGATCGTGGATGAATCGGCGCGCGTTATGCGCAACTACCGACGCTGGGGCCTTGACGCACTGATCGCCATCGGCGGCGACGGCACCATGCACATTTCAAACAAGCTTGCCAACCTCGGAATGAACATTGTCGGCGTCCCCAAAACCATCGATAACGATCTTGAAGCCACTGATCTGACATTCGGTTATGACTCCGCACTTTACGTCGCCACTGAGGCCATCGACCGTTTGCACACAACTGGATCATCGCACCACCGCGTGATGGTGATTGAGGTGATGGGCCGTTACGCAGGCTGGATTGCCCTGGGCGCCGGACTTGCCGGGGGCGCGGACATTATCTTGCTCCCTGAAATTCCCTTCACGTGGGAAAGCATCTATTTGAAAGTCAAGGAGCGCAGCCTGCACGGCAAGCGCTTCAGCATCGTTTGCGTCGCCGAAGGCGCCAAGCCTGCGGACGGAGACATTGTCATAAAGGAAATGGATGTCAAGCGCACCGACGCGCGCCGCCTTGGTGGCATCGGTGAGTTGATCGGCAATTGCATCGCGCAGGATACTGGGTTGGAGACGCGCGTGACCGTGCTCGGCCACGTGCAGCGCGGCGGCACGCCAACCCCGTTTGACCGCAATCTATCCACCAAGTTCGGTTTCAAAGCGTGTCAATTGGCCGCGGAAGGTAAATTTGGGCACATGGTCGCACTTAAGGGCAACCGGATCGAAGCGGTTACAATTAAGCAGGCCGTGGCAAAACAGAAACTGGTGCCCCTGGACTGTGATGAAGTGCTGGCGGCCAAAGCGGTCGGTACCTCATTCGGCGAGTGAATAAAGCAATGATGCGCAGATGTTTGTGGTGGCCACAGGTGATGGCCACCACTCTACTACTTGTCACAATATCTGCTGACCTAGTTTCCCAATGTTGATTCGCTTACAAGCACCGTTAGGCGGTTGCGCACAGCCGACCCGCTTTCGGAGTACCTCCCTGTAAAAAACTGCATCGTTGTCCATGCCTAAACATGCTGATCGATCAGGATTGGATTGCCATCTGGATCCATGAGCATGAAACTCGCCGCGCCGGCGGTGGACTCATCCACCTCATCAATGATTTTGACCCCTTGCTCCTTCAAATGACGCTGCAGTTCGCGGATATCCGCAAACGAATCGAGCGGTTGCGCATTGTTATCCCAGCCAGGATTGAAGGTGAGGGTATTTGTGGGAAACATCCCTTGAAAAAGCCCAATAACATGAGGACCATTTTTCATAATCAGCCAGTTTTGGCTGAGTTCGCCACCGAAGGTCGTAAATCCCAGCTTCTCGTAAAAGGCTTTTGAAGCCTTGATATCCTTAACAGCCAGGCTCATTGAAAACGCGCCGAGTTCCATGTTTTGCTCCTGTGTAGTGACTGAAAAATCCAGACTCCTGATTAAATCGGTGATGAAATTGTCCTCCCTATTGTCAGGGCTTTCCGCCCGGAATTCAACCGGAGAGTTGTTCTTAAATAGCGGTAAATCCTCACGCTCCACATCAGCGGCCCAGCTCTGCTGCATCCGGCTGGCTGTGGTGACCAGCCGCATTGTATAGAAAATTCATGTCCGGCTTCTCAGTGGCATAATAATGCACCCAGATGTAAACGTGACTAAAGGCTGCGACAGTGAGTGCGGCTGTCGAGTTCAGGCCCACGGCGATCGCCCAGAACAAAAGGAAGGCATAAAGATACATTCCATTACTCGTGAAGCGGAAAATACCTTCCCTGACGAGGGGCATGTCACGGTATCGCCGGTCGAAATGGTCAGCGCCGGCTGCCCGGGCCATTCCGAAGTATCGCTTAACGCTATACATGGCGTAGATGCCAGGCAGAGCGAGCAATGTCGTTACGATTGCGAGATGAAGAATGTGGAGATTGAGGCTGCCGCGGTCTACCCAGGCCAATGTCAACAGGGAGAAGAAGCGGCCGGAAAAAAGCAGAAAGAAGAGTACGAGATATCCCTGGAAGCCAATGGATTTGCTTATCGCTGCGTACTGGAGTTCAAGTCGCCATGCCAACCACACAAAGATTTGATGCACAACCGGGAAAGCTATGGCGCTCCAAAAAACGCTCGGAAATGGCTTACCAAGATATTGCCATGCCAGGTAAACCGGGACGAGCAGGACTGCCAAGCAGATGAAGTGGAATGGTTGGCCTACCCAGATTCTGGAAGTTGTGTTGGCTTTTGTCATGTCGAGTCCGAGGGTTGCGAATAGCGTTTGCTCCTTGAAGACCGGCAGCATTCACCCATGGTATGTGTGGTGAAATAGATGTCGTTTTCTTCAGTGATCTTATAGCGGCTCACTTGACAAACACTTTGTCTCGTTGGCGGCATGTGTTGGGGGATATAATCCCCAATTCAATTGTTCCGCAAGGGATTCCATGGTGAGACGAGCGCGGAGAGTAAATCCCTCGCGAGCAGGAGCTGCTGGCAGCGGCATGCCTATAGCATGCCGCTGCAGTAGTTATCTTCATTTTGCTGCCCATTCCCAGGCAGTACCTTTGTGCAGCGCTGCGTAGATGGTGTCACGGTATGCATTGCACTCTTCATTGGTGAGTGTGCGAATCAAATCGCGCAAGGTTACTCTGATCAAAATATTAACCTGCTCCTGTTGTATGCCGAGTCTTTCTACTGCAGCCAGTGGCAGATCCGTGTAGCTGGTTTGAGATACGATCTGCACCGACTCGACAATTTTTGCCTTCGAACCTAATGCTTCTCTAATCCGATCACCGAGATATTCCTCGGTGGAAACATCATCTAATACAATAGACAAATCCCGCTTGACCGATGGCATGGATGAGACTTCCTTGTAAGGCTCAAGATCAAGCATTTGCCCGGCAATTTTAGGGTTTTCCGAGGCAACCAACCTAATATCCGGCATGTTTTTCCGGATCATAAGAAGTCTGTCCATTCCAAGACCCATGGCAAGACCGGTCAAACCGTCACTATCAACTATATTTTCGGCAATGATCTCCGGATGAGCAAGGCCGCATTCCCCGACCTCCACCCACTTATTACGGTAAAGAACATCGATCTGCAGACCATTGAGAGTATAGGGATGAACTCTGGGCTCTATACGGTATTGCATACCGGGTAAGGCAGTATTGACCACCAACTGTATCATTTCTCGCATATCATCACCGCTCATATTTTTGGTGCGGCAGATACGCCATAAATCCATTTGATGAATTTCGCCTAGATGCAGGCGGTCGATACAATCTCGGCGGTAAACGAGACCTGGGCAGGCTAAAAGAATATCATTCGGTAAATAATCAGCTATCCATTGTATTGCTTTTGGGATCATGGCCGACGTACTGGTCCGCAATAGTTTTGTTGCGGAGACATATCTGGTATACCGGGCATCGCGAGCGGCGCCATCCGGGGGATAGCGCAAGCGGTCGTAATTATCTTCTATGGAGACAATTGGACTTTCCCGATAGATGGTGACTTGACAACTCCATTTTTCTTTCAAAACATTCAGGAGGTCTTGAATTAGGATTTGAATTGCGTGATTTCCCTGTGCCGGATTTGTCAAATCCCTTACTTTTAATGCCTGTTTAACGGCATCGGGGTGTAAGATGTTTGTTTTCATGTGTTTTCTCCCGGTTAATACTTTCTGAAAGGCTCTGAAGACATCAGAACCAATACTTTCAAAGAGAAAAGCCCCTTGAACCGAGAGAAAATCAAATTTCTAAAGGGAATTTTTAGGCAGGCAACAACGCGCCATTCCCCTGAAACCCGTATCGGCTCAAGGGGTAAATAAAGGCAAAGATTTTAAGCGCGTAGTTCATAAGGGTAAATAAAGTAAATCAAATGCAAGAAAGCAACATCTTTGTTTATATACTATTTAGATAGGCTTTTGGCACAATTACTCTCAATAAGGGTGTCAAAAACACAAAGTTTTATGACTGTCTTGTTTCTCCCATTGTAAATCAAACTTTCATCGGCAGAAATAACCCGGATTATGTTTTCTTCCATATTGGAATAACTGGCGTATAACGTTGCAAATCAGGCACGCGCTTTACGCATGTGTGCCACGCGCCTTCAGGCCGTGGCAAATGCTCATTTCATCAGCACAGGTATGCTAGCGCGATCCGGAACCAGCCATGGTCTGACCAAGTTCTTCCAGGAAGATCGAGCACGCCTTCGGTGACTCCAGGTACGGATAACGATGGTAACATGAAAAAGTTAGCTCATGAGCATGCCTTGGAGTATTGTAGTGCTTGACCTTTTGTCTGTGTTTTGCTTTGCTCTTGGGCTCCATGGTAAACGGTAGATTGTGCGGCGAAAGGCACGGTCTGGAAGACACGTGCCACACAAGTCTTTTGTTCATGTCGAGGCCACCCGCCGCGCCAAAGACCTGTTTTGCCCCGCCACATGCCGTCAAACCTTGCGTTTTTGTTGTTGGCAAGCGCCTGAACTCTGTTGTTGCGACGGGTTGGTCTCTTGACGACACAGTATTTCGGCCTGGCGGGTGACCATTCGTTCTCGACGCATGAATATTGGCTCTTGACGGACCGCTATTCGCCCTCGACAAGACACTATTCGCTCTCGGCAATCCAGTATTGGCTCTTGGCGCGACACCATTTGTTGTTGACGATGAGGTTTGGGCTGCTTGGCGGGAGAGCATTGCCGTTTGGCGCAACGTCTCTCGTTGTTGGCGGCTTGTTACCCGGGGTTGATGGCCGCAATATTCTACGACTCGCAACGATTCTCCGGCATGCCGGGTTCTGTTCTTGTCTTCATTCTATGAAGTTCGGGCGCGAGGGCAACGTCAATCGGGCGCTCGGCCATGCAAAGGTCACAACGAACTGTCACGCCGGGACCTGGAAACAGCTCTGACTCATGGGGGCGTCGGTGATTACCTGGCGGGTAGTGGATGTGGGCGGCAAGTCAACGACCAACTCAGAGATGTAGATGGTGCGGCAAATGGCATGGTTGGAACACACGTGCCACATAAGTCTTTTCTTCAAGGCCACCCGGTCGGTCTTTGATTTTGGGCAAAGAAGCGGGCGACTTCTTCCTGGGTGAGGTATTTGATTTCAGGAATAGATCTTTGATGGTTGTTTTTTGGTGTGAACTTGATTCATTCTGCGCCGCTAGGTGACATATCGTCATCTTCCACCCTGAGGTCTCGCAGCAATCGTTGAAACTCTTTCTCAAAGGAACTTCTGTTTTGCCAATTTTGAAAATCCGGCACATAGTATTCCCGAACTTCTCGCGCCAGGTTTCGGCCCGTATCGGCATCAAAGCATTGCCACTTTCGAATGGCTTCATAGTCCACCAGCCCGACTGGAAAGAGCATACGACAATTTTCTTCGACTTCCCGTTGTCGGGCCTTATAAAGCTCGGTTTTGACCCACTCGCTTTGCATGCTGTTTTCAGAGAGCACAATGAGAAATTTATCCTGCAGCGAGAGCGCCTGGTCGATTTGTTCATAGAGCTTGCGACCGCCCCGCACATCTTCCGGTGCGTACCATGTCCTGAGTTTCTCTTTCTGCATACGGGCATGGAGTTGCTTGGTGAATGCTTCATCCTGATGGCTGTAGCTGATGAAGCAGGAATAAAATTCCAGTGGCTTTTGGTCTGAGCGTAATTCAATAAGCCGGTAGCCGATATCGGTGATTTCGGCCGATGATGAGTTCGGTCTTGCTAGTTTTGTTAGTTCGATTTGAAGTTCTGTGAATCCGCAGCCGCGGAGAAATGCTTCAGGAATGCTGCCCCTAGACTTATAAATTGTATCAATGCCGATTGTGGATGGGCCAGAGTGCCGAACAGATTCAAGATCTCTTGCGGTACTTAAATCAACGTTACCGAATATAGTATAACCGATAGTTGCTTGGTTGATGTTTGTGGCGCCTAGGTAAGCATTGCTGAGATTTGCGCTGTCAAGGTTTGCGCCCCTGAGATCTGCGCGGCCGAGGTGCGCGGCGTCGAGGTTTGCTGCTTTTAAGTAGGCGTGCCTAAGGTTCGCTTCGCAGAGGTCTGCGACACTGAGATTTGCGAAGCTGAAGTTTGCGCCCCTGAGGTCCACATAGCTTAGGTTTACGCCCTTCAGGTCTGCTTGGCTGAAGTTTGCCCCCTTGAGGTCTTCGTCGCTGAGGTTTGCTTCGGTGAGGTCGGGTCTTACGTCAAGACATCGTCCCCGCCACTTATTCCAGGCATCTACTCCTTGCTTGAGGACTTTGAGCTGGTCTTTGTCTGCCATGACCTGTTTACCGAAGGTTGGTTAAATGGTACGAACGGCCACTCTTATCTATTCTGAGCCGTTCACTCATAACCAAAACATACTGTAATTACTGAAGATAATCAAGGCATTTGCAAAACAGGGGTCTCGAGCGGCTCACTTCGTGTCGATTTGGGGGGGATTGCCAGGGCTGAAAAATGTGGAGGTTAATCCTGCTTCGACGCCATCTCATTTAACAAAAGGGCAAGATTTTTCCGGGTCAACTTGGTATGGGGATGGTCTTTGCCCAGCTTCGCTTCTCTGATTTTCAGGGCCCGACGATAGAGCGGTTCGGCGTCGGTGTATTTTCCCCGGTCATCAAGCAAAAGCGCCAGGTTGTTGAGAAAGGTGGCGACATCAGGGTGGTCTTTGCCTAGTTGCGCTTCCCCGATCTTCAGGGCCCGGCGATAGAGTGGTTCGGCGCGGGTGTAGTTGCCCTGAACCCAGAGTAATTCCGCTAGGTTGTTGAGGGCAGTCGCTACAGTTGGATGGTTTTTGCCATACGCCACTTCATCGATTTTTAGGGCCCGACGATAGAGCGGTTCGGCGCCGGTGTAGTTGCCTTGGTCCTGGAGCAACTGCGCCAGGTTGCTGAGGCCGCACGCTACAGTTGCATGGTTTTTGCCGTACGCCACTTCATCGATTTTTAGGGCCCGACGATAGAGCGGTTCGGCGGCGTTGTGGTTTCCCTGGTAAAAGAGCAATGCTGCCAGATTGTTGAGAGTTTTGGCGACATCAGGATGATCGTTACCCAAGAGTGTTTCTCTGATTTTCATGGCCCGACGATAGAGCGGTTCGGCAGCGGTGTAGTTGCCCGCCGCATGCAAAGAAAGTCCACACCAATTAAGAATCTGTGGGTCATCTGGGCTCAAGTTGAAAACTCTCTCAAAACGTGCGACGGCCGTCCGGTATCTGCCTTGTGCGTACGCCTCTGACCCCAACGTCCAATAAACGACATAGTCAATATCTCTCTGCAAAAATCCCTGGCTGATGTCTGTCATACTGGGCACACTTCGAATGCCGGTTTTGCCCCGTGGCTCGATAGGGATGTTCTCACCCTTGAGCAAAACATATCTAAGGCATGCTTCTAAACTATCGGTTCTGCAGCTTTCATACATCTCGCCCCAGAGGACTAAATCAGCATTCAGCTCTTTGCCGAGGCTTTTGCCCTCTTCAAACCCAACAGGACAAAATCGGTTTGTGTCGTACCTAACAGAGATATTGAGAGAGTCTTGCTCCTTTAGCTCCACCAATCTTCTGTAAATGGTCTTGCCCATATCGTTCTCTTGAGTCGAGCAGTCAGCGAGCGGGTCAAAGGGCAAGATTAAGATTTTGAAGGATTGGTCGTCCTTGGGGAATGGTTCAATGGTTGAGGTTTGTGATAACGTTGCGCCGGTGTAGGATCTAATGTCTTTGTATATGGTACGATAAGAGCCGTAAATAGCCGGCATTGTTACTAAGAGAAGGATGAAGGCCTGAAGGCGGTGCGTCTTGCACACAAGAAATTTGGCGGGATTCTTACAGCGATTCTTAAGACTGGTTCGTCCGAAACAGTGCACGGTTAATACCTGGATGTATTAACTTCAATTCGTCCCTTTATTGGTCACCCTGAACCATAGCGATCCTACGCCCAAAACACAAGAGGAAACGCAGCACGCCCTTTGGGGGACACCCTGTTTGTAGAGCCTGTGAAGGAAAATCAAAAGCAAAACTATCTCGATTTGCTCAAAGCAGTTTTTGCTAGCCCGATACTTTGCTCAACCTGCTCCAAACTTCTCCATCGATTGATGCAAATGCATCAGCTCATTGCGCGTCAGTTCTTTGCGCCGGCCAACGTAGGCGATTTCCGTGAACAGCAGCTTCACCTGCTCTTGGGGCATGCCTGATTTCTCTGCCAGTGTCTCATAAAGAACATCCGAAAACTCATTTGTCTTGACGTGGAAGCGACTGCGCACGCTCTCCAGAAAATAGGCGACCTTCTTGTCGGCCAGGTCCTTGTGGTCGCCGTTCTGGTAATAAAGCCGGCCGACCGTCCTAACGAAATCGATGGTCGTGTTGGCCGGCGGCTTGACGATTGGCACAATCCGCTGGCGGCGTTTTCCTTCAAACACAACAAACAGCAGCAGCGTGCCAAGCGCCACGAACCAGGCCCATTTCAACGGTGTCCGGCTCAGAATGAAGCGCAATGGCGTGCTGACCAGGCGGCGGCCAGGTTTGTAGTACTCGTCCCAGATGGTCGCCTGTACAGGCAGGTAGGACAAAGCTTTGCAGGCGTAGTCACGTGTATCCTGCTGCAGGAGATTGTAGTTGGTAAAGGCGAGCGGCAGCGTGCTCAGGAAAAACGCGCCCTGCCCGAACGGCAGCCGCACATAATTGAGATGGCTTCGACTGTTTTCTCCGAGCGCCACGGCTGTGCTGCTATCGACCTGATTGAAGTAAAAACCTGCAGCCCCCTTCTGAAACCAGAAATCCTGGTTCTGACGCAGCGCCGGATTCGTGAAATTGACGCTGACTGAATCATTGTGCAGCCACTCCGCGCCCGTGCCGAGCTTGATGCTGTCCGCGAATGCGGCGCCAAATTGGTGTGCGGCGATGAAGGCGGTATTGCCTGCCGCCACGAATTCGAACAGCGCGTCCGTGTCCGGTTCATCGGGTTCGAAGCTCGAGTTGATAATGATGTAGTTGGTCGCCCGCACAGCCGAATCCCCGACCGTGTTGTATATGGGGAGCATTGAGGCTTCGGATGGCTGGCCAGGAAATAGCAGAGGGTGGATGGCATGCAAGACCGCGCCGCCGTAGGGCTTTTTGTCTGCTTTCGAGAAACTTGCTGTCCAATCCAGGGGCGTCGGCGTGAGCACAAACCAAGCCAGCGAAGCGATCAGGGTCATCGACAAAAGGATGACATATTTCATGTCTGACTTTTGCAGGTTCATTTTCGCCCCGTAACCAGGTCGTGCCCATCCTGCGCGACCAGTTTTTCGAATTGCCGGAACCGGTGATGGGCCGCATCGAAGGCTGCCTGGTTCAGCGCGAACTCACCGTACCAGATGTATTCGAACAGCCGGGTAAGCTCCGCGAACGGCTGACGTGCTGGCGAAGCCGCAAGCTCGGTCAGGTAGTCGTGGTTGGTTTTGTCCAGGTGCCAGCGGATGGCGCCCGCCTGCGCGAGCTGTCGCAGGCTGCTCAGGTAGAGCAAGCGAATTGCCTGACGGTACTTTTTTTCTCGAATGGCGATTTCGATGCGCTCCTTGAAATCGCCGCGGTTGATATCTTCGCGGGTTTCGTTGAACTCAAGCGCGGCGCCGGCGTCGGCTCGTGAAAAGATGCCTTGCACTTGTGATTTCAGCAGGCGTGAGACCAGCAAATACAAGGCAGCGCCCATGATCAGGTAGGGCAGAATTCTCCAGACGGGCCGCATGGGGCTCGCGGCCAGGGCCTTGAACAGACTGCCGAACAGCCAGACGTAGAGCTTCTGCCAGATGGTGTTTGCCCGGCCTTGGTCGCGCTCGTAATCGAAATCAGGGTCGGAGATGAAGTGGGCGAAATCGGCGGCGTCGGCAAGCCTGAGCACGACTTTGCTGGAATCTTGCCTTACCGCGGCCTCCGCAGTTTTTTTTGCACTGTCTTCTGGTATAATCTGGGCGCGTCCCTCGGACAGGAACCCAGAGGAGAAGAGAAGGAGAGTCGCCGCCAGTATAAAGCCCGTTACTTTAGGCGCAGGGAGGGAGCGCGGTTGACTGATGCTTTGACTCAAGCCTGATCTGCTCCGATTTGATCGATTTCCGACATCAGGCCCGTGCCTTCCTTGCGTTCCACAAGATTGAAATATTGCAGCGTGATGGCCACCATCTGCACGCTCTGCAACAGAAAGGCGCCAAACATGATGGCGAAAGAGATGATGGAAGCCGCGGATTGCATGCTGTCGGTCTGCGCCATCTCTTCGCCTCCGCTGTTGAGTCCGACGATTATCATGATAACATAAAGTGGCATATAAAGCACCATCATGAGCACGGATTGCACCAGGTTGGCCAAAAACATCAGGCCAAATGTCTGCCACCAGTGGTCAGTGACCAGTTCTCTCGAGCGTGCGATGGCCTCCGCGCCACTCGCGCCCTCCACCGGGATAATCACAAAGGCGAGAGAAAACGAGACCAGCAGGTGGACGACAAACAAGATGCCTATAAAAAACACGGGGTGTAGCGCCATGCCAAGCAGGATGGCGCCGGCATAGGTTATCAGGATGGCAACTCCAATGATCAGCAGGGCAAGAAGATACTGGCCGCTGTGGCCCGCCGCCGACCGCACAACATCGCCGACCTCGAAATCAAGGTCGCCCTGTTCCACGTAAAGAGCGAGGTACTCGTAAACAATGACGCTGGTGGCCAGAAAGGTCAGCAGTAGCGCCAGCATGAAGAACATGGCTTCACCTGCGCCGGCCAGAGATTCCGTGCTTGCCTGCAGTCCGAGGCTTGCGCTGTTGATGCGCGCAAACAACAATGCTGTGACGACCATCAAGGGTCCCGCGATGAAGACAATGAACTTGCCAAGCTTCAGAAAATTCTGGCGCAAGAAAGAAAAAGTCGTGTTGATGATTTCACGAATTTCCCGCGCCTGGCGAAACTCGATTGCTTGAAAGTTGTCCATGAAAACTGCTCCTTCCGGTGCTCTTTGTGACGGTAATATCTATGAGTGCCCGGTGGCTTCCTGACCGAGTCTTTTGCGCGGAATCACAACCCAGTAAGCTACTACAAAAAGCGCGGAGGCCGAAATAATTGCCAGACTCAACCAGTCCGGCATTTCGGTGTGCCGTGTTATGAATCCCTCAAGAAAGCCGGCCACGATAAAAACCGGAATCATGCCGAACATCATCTTCGAACCATGGCTGGCGCCGCGCCGGAATGAATCTTTGCGCGCAAACGTGCCGGGAAATAGCAAGCTGTTGCCCATAACGAGACCTGCCGCCCCGGCCATGATGATCGCCGAGATCTCCAGGGTGCCGTGAATCCAGACTGTTCTCAGGGCTTCTGGCAGAACGCCTTGTTGAAAGAAGAATGCGTGAAACGCGCCCAGCATGATGCCGTTCTGAAATAGAATCCAGGCTGTGCCGAATGACAGCAGCACGCCCCAGGCAAACGCCATGAAAGCGACCCGGGTGTTGTTGAAGGTAATGCCCAGAAACATGTCCACCTCGTGCATCTTTTTGTAGACTGCCATGGGGTCGTTCTGCTTGATGTTTTCAAGTGTCATGTTGACATAGGTGTCGCCCAGGATGAGACGGACGAATGTGTCGTCATACACCGTTGAAATCCAGCCGATAAGCGCGGCGATGGTCAAGATAAGGAACGAAGCCAACAGCTCTTTGTGGTAGCGACCCACGACCGCTGGGTATTCGGTGCGAAAGAAACTCAGAAGCCGGCCGGTACCTTCTCGCTTGTTGCGGTAAAGTTTCTGGTGCACCGTGGCGGTGAGATTGTTCAGGTATTTGGCTGTGTTGCTTTTCGGGTAGAATGTTTTGGCGTAGGATAGGTCATCGGTCAATTGCACGAAGAAATCAGCCAGCAGATCAGGGTGCAGATGCTGGTCGCCGCGAACATGCGATTCGATCTGCTTCCATTTGCCTGAGTTCTGTTTTAGAAAAGTGATTTCGCGCATTTGAGAGTTTGAATTTGCGGTAGCGGTGGTGCACCCGCGCCAACTGGCGTTTCGGCAAAAAGCAATGTAACCTTTTTCGCCGAAAGAACACAAACTTTTTGGACTAAATTATCAGAGGGAGACAAGCCCCGGGTGCGATTAGAAATCCTGACATGGCCGACCATCCGGCGTGCTTTGGGAAAAAACGCTCGCCGGACGGTGGCTAATCCATGTTCCCCGGATGCAGTTCGTGATGTGTCAGGTCTAGGCCGCCGCGCCCTCTAGCCCTTGCGGGTCGGTGGAAATCTCCAGTGGTGCTGGCGCTCCGGCGAGCTTGTTGCTCAAAAACAACTGACTCGAATATAGCGTCAAGCGCAGAAGCATGCGGAAAAGCATGTAGGCCTGCTGCAGCACGAAAAGCGTCAGCACGACAAATGCGTTTGGCGCTGCCAGGCTGTCGGCGATGGGATTGTAAATTGCAAGGACGAGCGCGCCGCACAGAAACAATCCGAACGCCAGAGCAAAGGTGCGACCCAGGTTGCCGAAGACGGTTCGAATGCCGTGCCACAAAGACACCCGCATGCGCGTCTCACCCGTGGTGACGACGTGAATGCGGGCGTAGTCGTACACCATGGCGCAGAGAACAAAACTGATGACTCTCAGTCCGTATTTGACCCAGCCGCCCCAGTACTTGACATATTCGTAGGGGTCGCTGCCGAAAATCAAGCGCTGAAATCCTGTTTCGAGGAATTGCAGGCACAAGAGCACGGCAAAGACCGGCAGGCTCCACAAGAACAGCCGATTAAACCGGCCGAAGTAGGTTGCAGCGCCGGCCCAGAAAGCAGGGCTGGAATAGCCGTCGCCGCGGGCAAAAGTAGCGAATGCTCCGCCCGACAGAAAAAGTGACAGCAGCCAGTAGCTCGCCGGCACCAGCATGAACAGCGTGCCGTAAATGGAGAACAGGCTCTTGTTGTTCTTCATGAGTTCGAAAATGAAGTCAATCGGCAGATGGCCCGCCAGTTTTGTGCCCATCAGAGTTTCGCCGGCAAAGTTGCTGACCGCCGCCCGAAATGGCAGCATCAGAACCAGGGCAAATGACAGGTTCGCGAGAAAGAAAATCAGGACCATGCGTTTGCTCTTCCAAACTTGCGCCAGTCCGGTTTTTATGGATGACAAGATCATTTCTACTGTCCTTTCTATTTGATAAGCTCTCTGGGCATTTGCAGCAGGTGCAGAATATCCGGCTGCTCCAGGAAAAGTTGCATCCAGAACATCCAACGTTCAGAGACTTTGTTAATCCCGAGTTTTTGTTGCGCTACGGTAGCGCTGTTGTTGGTGAAGTTGACGTCCAGCAAAACCTGGCCCTCCGGGTCCACGGTGGCGGAGACCAGTTTGGCCGGTCTGGTGTAGCGATACTTCTGCCACAGCTCCTGGCCGTCCCAATGCTCTCGGATGACCTCGCCGTCGTCAAACACGGCTTCAATTTCTACCGGAAATTGAAATTGTCCAAGCCGCCTGATGCGCACTTCGCTGAAATAGAGTTTGGTTTCCTGCGGCTCATCGTCGGAATCTGGTTCCGCGGCTTCGTCAACCGTCGGGACCGCGCTTGCGGCGGCGACTTCGATGTTGGTTTGCTCGTCCTCGTCCCGGGTCATCATGCTGTCTGATTCGGAGACGGGCAGCGTGTAATCAAAGCCCTTCGGCTTCTTGACTTCGCGGGTCGTGACCCGGGTGACGGAGTAGTCAAGCGTTGCATTGGTGTACCAGGCCTGCTCGATGAACCAGTCCATATCCTGACCGGAGACCTCGTTGACGACATCAAAAAAATCCTGGCTTTTGGGATGTTTGAATCGCCAGCGTTCGACGTAGGTCCGCATGATCTTGCTCATCACCTCGTCGCCCAGGAGGTTGTGCAAGGTTTGCAGGACAATGCCCGGTTTGGCGTAGGAATTGACGCCGTAGCTGCCGCCTGAATAGTATTCCCACGCCCGGCGCATGATGGGATCCCGGCCAGCGCCGAACATGACGTTGGTCCGGAAAAGCTGATCGGCATCCACCTGCACGCCAAGAAAATCAATGAGGTCGCCGCCGGTTGTTTTGCGGGCGCGGTTGGTCTGAATATCCGTGTACGTATTGATTCCCTCGTCCATCCAACTTTCCTCGAACTCGTTGGAGGCGAGAAGATGGTACCAGTAGTTGTGACCAAACTCGTGAATAATCACGTGTTCGACAGCCTGGATGCCAGCCGGCAAACCGTATTTTGTGCCGGCAGTAACCAGCGTCGGATACTCCATTCCGCCGGAACCGCCGGCGCCCCGCCGTGGATCGACAACGGTCAGATTCGGAAACGGATAGTCACCATACCAATCCTGGAAAACCTGCACCGCAAACTGCGTTGCGGCCAGATGACGCTCGCCCTGATCGGCGTGGTCTGGCTGCATCAGCACCCGGATATCGACATCCTGCGATTTGCCGGTGACCTCGATGAATTCCGGACTGGTGGTCCAGGCAAAGTCATGCACATCTTCCGCATGGTAGAAGTGAGTCGCCGTACCGTCATCGTTTTCGGCTACTTCAACTTCGACGCCCGTAGCGCCGAGCACATAGTTTTCCGGCACCGTCATCCGGACGTTGTAGACGCCATAGTCGGCGAAGAACTCAGAATTTGCGTGGAACTGGTGGGTATTCCAGCCATTTTCCGTGTAAACGCCGACTTTCGGAAACCATTGCCCCACAAAAAAGTAGTCTTCTTTTGCCCCGGTGCGCGCCATCGGCGGTTCCGGCAGTTTCGCGTTGAAGTCCATGTTGACAGCCACAAATTCTCCTGGCTGCAATGGCCTTGGCAGCGGCACGCTAAATACCGATTTGTCTTCCGCGTTGTCGTTGTCCGGCTGAATGAACTGCATGTCGCCGGTCAGATCAAAGGCGTTGTCAAGCACTTTTGGGGCATCCGGTGGCGCCAGGTACCGCGGCGCGCCGGTCAGCTTACCGCCAAAAGTCAGCTTCATGCTTGTTACCTCAATATGGCCCCAGCCCTTTTCGTCGAGCTTGTTTCTGCGGCTGCGACCGCCGGATTCCTGCATGAAGGTCGATTCGGAATTGCGGAAGCCGTTGAGATAAAGATGGAACTGCAACTCAGTAATCGCGTCCTGGCTCTTGTTGTGCCAGATGAGCACCTCCTGGCCGTCCAGCGTCTTTTTTCCCACATCGAGCTTGACATCGATGTTGTAGTTCGCAATGCGCGGACTCAGAGGCTCGGGAAATAGAACCGGAATGTCCTGCGCAAGCACGGGCCGGGCAACCGCGAAGATCATAATGGTTAGGAACAGCCATCTCGTTTTCGGAAGTATCATCTCCTGGGGCCTCTTTGGGTTAAAAGATATCATTGAGCAACATAAACGAATGCATTGTTTCTGGCGCCTCGAGCAGGAATTGCAACCAGAACAAAGTCCGGGATGAGATTTTGTTGACACCGAGCGTCTGTTTTTCAAGCGTCTTGCTGTTGTTTGTGAGATTGACATCAAGCGGAATCTTGCCATCAGGATCGACGGTCGCGGAAACCAGCCTGGTCGGTTTTGTATAGCGCAGTTTTTTCCACAACTCCTGACCATCCCAGCTTTCGCGGACTGTCTCGCCGTTCTCAAATATAACTTCGATCTCAACCGGAAATTTGAAATCGCCCAGCCTGCGGATGTTGACTCCGCTTTCATACAGTTGCCCCGGTGAACTCGAATCCGGGCGGGCCGTAGTATCGGTTTCATCGGTTGCCGCAGCTAGCGACGAGTCATTTTCTTTATCCGTCCTGGTCAAAGCCGTGTCAGAATCGACAGTCGATAGCGTGTGGTCGAAGCCTTTCGGGGGCTTAACTTCCCTGCTGAAGACGCGCGTCACGCTGTAGTCGAGAATGCTGTTGGTTTCAAAAGCCTGCTGGAAAAACCAGTCCAGGTTTTCTCCGGAAACTTCATTCAGGACGTCGAAAAAGTCGCGGGCTTTCGGATGTCTAAAGCGCCACCTTTCAACGTAGGTTCGCATGGCCTCGAGCATTTTATCCCAACCGAGATAGTTCTGCAGGGTTGTCAGAATCAGGCCGGGTTTCGGATAGGAATTGACGGTGTAGCTTTGCCCGGAATAAAAGCCCCAGGATGTCCGGTTCACTGGGTCTGCGTCCGGCAAGCCCATGTACTGAGCCCGGTGGTAGGTTCCGATGTCCAGCACCAGCCCCATCGCGTTGAGGAAGTTACCGCGGCCGGGGTAAGCATCCGGCATAATCTGGATATCTGTGTAGGTATTGATGCCTTCGTCCAGCCAGCTCTCTTCGAATTCATTGGAGGCGAGCAGGTGGTACCAGTAGTTGTGACCGAATTCATGGATAGTCACCATTTCCGGCAGTTTCATACCCGCCGGAATACCGTAACCAGTGCCCACCGTGATCAGGGTCGGGTATTCCATGCCGCCTGATGCCGCTGCACCACGCCGGGGGTCAACGACCGTCAGATTTGGGAAGGGGTAGTCGCCGTACCAGTCCTGGAAATATCGCACCGCCAGTTTTGCAGCTTCGAGCTGGCGCTGACTCTGGTCGGCGTGGTCGGGTTGCATGAGCACGCGTATATCGACATCCTGCGATTTTCCAGTCACCTCAACAAACTCCGGGCTGGCGGTCCAGGCGAAATCGTGCACATCTTCGGCGTGGTAGTAGTGTGTCGCCGTGCCATCATCGTTTGTCGTGACCGCCACTTCCAGGCCTGTGGCGCCGACAACATTGTCCTCAGGAACGGTGATCCAGACGTTGTAAACGCCGAAATCGGCGAAGAAATTTGTGCGGGAATGGAATTGGTGGCAGTTCCACTGGCCGTCGGTATGCACGCCGATTTTTGGAAACCACTGGCCGGCGAAAACATACTCCGCTTTGGCGCCGGTTCGGGCGTATGGCGGCTCTGGAAGCTTGGCTGTAAAATCAACAGCCACGATGACTTTGCCGCCTGGCGGCAGCGGCCTTGGCAGCGGCACGCTGAAAACTGATTTGTCGTCAGGGCTCTCGATATCTGGTTGGATGAACTCGATTTCAGGCGTGATGTCTGTGAGGTCAGCGATCATGGTTGCGGCTTCGCTGGGTCGCGATAAGGCGAGGCTGGGAATCATCTCGGTGTCATAGGAAACCGAGATTGCGTCAACCTCGATGTAGCCCCAGCCGTCCTCCTTGATTCTTCTGCTCCGCACCGGGTTGCTTGTCCCCAGCATGTAGGTCGAGCGGGTGTTGCGAAATCCGTTCAGATACAAATGAAACTGCAGCTCCGAAATGGTCGCTGAAGTCTGATTGTGCCAAAACAGGAGTTCACGGCCGTGCAGTTTTTTCTGCGCCGACTCCAGAGTTACTTCAATATTATAGCTGGCGATGCGTGGACTCAACGCGGGTTGGAACAGCACCGGCGCTTCCTGAGACCGTCCAGATATCGGCAGCAGCAGAAATACCAGAGTCAACAGCAGGCGTGGCGTACAAGTCTTGCTTTCCATATTACTCCCTGCGTAAGTTCGTTGGGGTTTTTATGGATACGACAAATTGTTGAGTTGAAAGTTGCAGGTGGAACGAAGGGCTAAGATAAAAAGTCACTGTCACATTTGCAATAAACTTTTCTTTCACTATATTGTTGGCATGACTATTAAAACCGCGGTTTTGACAATTTCTACGAGCGGCAGCCAGGGCAAGCGACCGGAAGATGTCAGCGGCGACACCATCAAGCAGATGGTTGCTGATTTTGGTGGAGAAGTTGTCTTCTACAAAATGATTCGCGATGACTGCAAGCAAATCAGTTGGGAGTTGAAACGCCTGGCGGAAGCAGTGAAGGTCGATCTGGTACTCACCACCGGCGGCACCGGTCTGTCACCCACGGATGTGACGCCCGAGGCGACCCTGGCGGTTATCGAACGCCGCGTGCCGGGCTTCGAGGAAGCTATGCGGATGACGGGGTTCAAGCATACGCCCCATGCGCTGTTGTCGCGGGCGGTTGCAGGTACGTTGGAAAAGACGCTTATCATCAATTTGCCTGGTAGCCCAAAGGGAGTTCGGGAGAATCTGAGCGTGATTTCGCAGGTCATACCGCACGCTGTCAAGGTCTTGCGTGGCGGTCATGTGCGGGATGATGAACACCGGTTTGGCCGTGAGGGTTGACGCGCGTCCGACTTTGCTATCGGTCGCAAGCTGACGGCTGTAAATTTTGCTTGTCATTTCGGAATTAATTTTTAGAATTATTGTTGATTGTCATACGACCACAGACGATACATTCGAGGGACGTAAACCTACCTAACTGATGGATTGATTTAGCTGCGCTGATTATCGTCTCATTCAAAGAACGCCCCACCCGACTGACCACGTTTGGCATTCCGCCGGATTCTAATGCGAGGTTCTCACACCATGACTGACAGACAAAAGGTCTCGATTCTTGACCTGAAGAAGAAAAAAAGCAAGGGCGAGCCCCTGAAAATGATGACCGCTTACGACTACCCGGGCGCGATTCTGGTGGACGAGTCTGAAGTCGATATCATCCTCGTTGGTGATTCTTTGGCGATGACTGTCCTGGGTCACCCGGACACGGTTTCGGTGACCATGGATGAGATGCTGCACCACTGCAAAGCGGTTGCACGCGGCGCGAAGCGTGCCTTTCTGGTGGGCGACATGCCGTTCATGTCCTACCAGGCTGATAAGAGTGAAGCGGTGCGAAACGCCGGTCGTTTCATGAAAGAAGCCCGCATGGATGCGGTCAAGATGGAGGGAGGCGACGAGATTGCAACGACGGTGAAGGCAATCGTCAATGCCGGTATTTCTGTTATGGGTCATCTCGGATTAACGCCGCAGTCGGCCACACAACTGGGCGGATATCGTGTTCAGGGCAAGACCGCCGAAAGCGCGGCCAAGCTGCTGCAGGATGCCCTGAGCCTGCAGGATCAGGGCTGTTTTGCCATCGTGCTTGAAGCGGTTCCAACTGAACTGGCCGCGCTTGTGAGTCGGAAACTCACCATTCCCACGATTGGCATCGGCGCCGGCCCGGACTGCGACGGCCAGGTTCTGGTTTTGCACGACATCCTGGGGCTGTTCGATGGTTTCGCGCCGAAATTCCTGAAGCAGTACGCAAATCTTCGCCCCAAGATTCTCGCGGCGCTGGAGCAGTACTGCGGCGACGTTGATGCCCGAAGATTCCCTGCTCCCGAGCATTGTTTCGACGGCAACGAACCGTCGCTGCAAGCATTTCTCAGCGAGTTTAAATGAAGAGCCAAACCAAAACGGTGAATGTGGTTATTTTCGGCATCGGCGCCATGGCTTCGTTGCTGGCGAGCTTCCTGCTCCGTCTCAGAACGCCAAAGCAGGAAGATGCCCCCGTCCGTATCTCGAATCTGGTTATGTTCGGCAGTTGGCAAGAACAACTCAGCGTGCTGCAGACAAATGGCTTGAGTATGTCTTGCCGCGATGGTTCAGTCGTGAAGCTACAGCCGGATGTGACCTGCGAACTGTCGGAATTGCCGGCAGCGGACTGGGTATTTGTGCTTGGCAAAAGCTATCAAACAGAACGAATGGCCAGTCAGGTTGCGGAAATCCTGAGGCCCAACGGGCTGGCTGTTACCCTGCAAAATGGCCTGGGCAATCTCGAGTTACTGCAAGAATCGCTCGGGCAAGAGCGTGCTGCTCAGGGCGTAAGCTCGCACGGCGCTTACCTGCGTCGCCCGGGGCACCTGGTTCATGCTGGCGAAGGCGAGACCCAAATCGGCCTTGTGCCCGGCAGAGAAGATGATATTCATCTGGTCGCACGGGCCCTCGACTGGACCGGCTTCGCCACTCAGGTTACGGCAAACGCTGAGTCTCTGGTGTGGGGCAAATGCGCGATCAACGCGGCGGTAAACCCGCTCACCGCTCTACTGGAAGTCAAGAATGGCGAGCTTTTGCAAGAGCCAATGACCTGCCGGTTGATGGCGCTTGCAGTTGAGGAAGTTGCGAGCGTCGCCGCTGCCCTGAAAATAGAATTGCCCTATGGTGACCCGGTCGGCCACGTCGAATCTGTCTGTCGCGCCACGGCGGACAACCGGTCGTCCATGCTGCAGGATGTTCTTGCCAGGAGGCCTGGAGAAGTCGAGGCCATTTCAGGGGCGGTGGTCGCGCACGGAATTCGCCTTGGCATCGAGACCCCCGTTAACGATTTTTTGCTGCGCCATGTGACTCTCAAAATGAGCGGCGTCAAGTTCGACCCTGCGGCTTTTGGAGAACTTGATATTTCATGAAAGTCAGTTCTGATCTCAACGTGATTCGGCGGGTGTGCCAGGAATCAAACGTGTGCACCTGGGGGCTGGTGCCGACAATGGGCTATCTGCATGACGGCCATCTGAGCCTGGTGCGGCGCGCGCGTTCCGAGTGCGACCGGGTTGGTGTCAGTATTTTCGTGAACCCGATTCAGTTCACCAGCGCCGAGGACCTCAAAAGCTATCCCCGAAACCTTGATCGCGACCTGGAACTATTGCGCGAACAGGAGGTAGACCTGATCTGGACGCCGCAACCCGGGCAAGTTTATCCAGACGACTTTCAGACCTCTGTTAATGTTGAAAGGATCACACGTCCAATGGAGGGGGCTTCGCGGCCCGACCATTTCAGAGGCGTCACTACTGTTGTCGCTAAGTTGTTCAACGTGTTTCAACCTGACCGCGCTTATTTTGGCGAGAAAGATCGGCAGCAGCTTTTCGCCATTCAACAAATGGTTCGCGACCTGAACTATGACATCGAAGTCGTGCCCTGTGCCATCCTGAGGGAGCCGGACGGGCTGGCAATGAGTTCGAGAAATGCACGTCTGACTGCCCGCGGCCGCAAGCAGGCTGTCTGTTTGTATGAAGCGCTTTCGTCGGCGAAGACCGCCGTGGCCTCGGGCGTCGCAGAAGTTGACACGATTAGAGAAGAGATGATTTCAGTCATACACAAACATGCGGGCGCGCACATAGATTATGTCACAGTCGCCGCGGTTGAGACATTGCATGAGTTGACAACTGTCGAAGGCCCGGCGTTGGTTTTTGTGGCTGTCGAAATCGACGGCATCCGGCTGATAGACAACATTCTCGTGAACCCCCTAGCCTGAATTCAGAAAGACGATGGCATCAAAATGAGATGGATATTGCGTTCAAAGATTCACAAAGCAACAGTCACCCAGGCGGACCTCGAGTATGTCGGAAGCATCACCATTGATGCTGACTTGCTGCAGAAGGTCGGCCTTTGGCCCGGCGAGAAGGTGCTTGTGGTCAGCAACACCTCAGGCGCCCGCCTTGAAACCTACGTCATTGAGGGAGAACGAGGCTCCGGCGATATCTGCATTAACGGCGCGGCGGCCCATTTGATTAAAGCAGGTGAGGAAATCATCATTGTCGGTTTTGAACTCACTGACAAGCCTGTTGAAGAGAAGGTAATCCTCGTGGACCAGAATAACCGGTTTGTGCGCTATCTTGTCTAAACGCGGAAACGGACAGAAGTCCTTGTTTTCCAACCATCGCCAACACTGGTTTGATAGCGATAGAGAGTTTATTGTTGACTTTTTGAATTCTTTGTCATAAGTTCACGACATTGGTGCCCGTGTAATTCCTCGTAATAAGGTCGAGGAAGTCTCCACCAGCAAACCGAGAATTTGTTGTCACCACGGAAGCTAAGTGCGAATACACAAGTGCGTGGAGACTTTTGACCAATATGCAATATCCGACATCCCATCCCATCTCGTGGTCTTTGCGCATCTCTTCACTCAGACTCGTAGTGCTGTATTCGGTTCAAAGATATTCACTGTTTTGCACAAGCTGAATATGAACAAGATTGAGGCGTGGAATACTCAATGACTTGATCTTGGTTCCATTCATAAGATTCTATCATTTACGTTATTTCCAGTTTCGAGGCGCTGCTCAGCGTCTGGTTTTTTGCCATACCAGTAGTTATTGATGTAAGATGGGGAATGGTGTATTCCTCCAGTCACAACCCTTCCTGAACTAGCAGAATTTGATGAAAGTAAAAGACCGATTTATCATTTTTGTTCTGTTTTGCCTGGCGCCTTTGTGGACAGTCGCTGGTCAAGAAAAACGAATGGACCCCCGTCTGTCTGCGCTGGTCGATGATGACACCAAGTTTACGACAACGGGGAGTATTGGGCTAACCGTTTCCAACTTCGGCACTTTCGGGGATGGCTTTGCCATTCAGTCGCCAACCGACCAACCTTCATGCGAATATCCAAGGAGTTCGGGAATTGAACATCTTTTTGTGGGCGGCCTGTGGGTAGGCGGCAAGCGAGATAACGGCTCGATCTTCGTCACAACAGGGGCGCGGGACATTCCGTCGCTTCGCGATGTCGCGGCAGGCTTCGAGTTCACCAACTCTGAAGATCCCCTCGATGTGGTTTTCGAACGTTCGAGCATTATAGACAATCCATTCTTTAGTCCTGAGGCGATCAGTCATCAAGATTTCATCGCCGATTTCACGGACTCGAACACGGTTGTGCCCGGAACAACGATCCGAATTCCGCAGCATGTTCCGATAAATGTTTCAGCACACCTGGAAAGCTATGCGTGGAATTTCCCATTCGCGGACGCGTTCGTGATCTTCAACTATACGATAAAGAACACCGGGCGAGAAAGGCTCAACGACGTTTATATTTCGTTATGGGCAGACATGGTTGTTCGCAACACAAATATCACACCGCCGCGAGTCGGTGCGCCATTTTTTCAGAATGTCGGCAACGGTTATGTGGATTCATTGCGGATGGCCTACTCCTATGACTTTGATGGCGATCCTGGCTTTACGGAAGGCGGCCTTTATATCGGGTTGAAGCATCTTGGCGCTACCCCGCAAGCGAATGATACAACTTATCAGACTGCTGCCAGCTACAATGTCTGGCTTTTCCGTGATACAAGCGATCCGGTACTTTTCTCGCCGCAAACGGATATCGATAGCTATCAAAAGCAGAAAGAGCCTCTGCCGCCGCTCCTGGTTGATACTGTTGTGAAAGGGCGACGCGGCAATTTCATGTCACTCATCACCACCGGGCCCTTTGCCAGCATCGAGCCCGATTCATCAATCAATGTTGTGTTTGCGGTTATCTGCGCCAGCAAATCCGGCAACGATGCCAACAACCTGGATACGTTCAACAGCAAACAAGATTTGTTCACCAACGCCTTTTGGGCCCAAACCGCTTACGACGGCGAAGATCGCAACGGCAACAATCAGTTGGACCTTGGAGAAGATCTCGATAGAGATGGTGAAATTGACCGCTACATTTTGCCCACTCCGCCAAACACGCCCCGGACAAGAGTTGTGCCATCTGATCGCAAGGTCACTGTTTACTGGGACCGTTCCGCCGAAGAGTCTATCGATTTTATCAGCGGGAGAATGGATTTTGAAGGCTATAAGCTCTACCGGACAAAGCTGGCCGAGGACTTGCCTGGCCGGGATCTTTTCTCTTCCTTCACTCTGATAGCGGAGTTTGATTCCGTAAACGGAATCGGACGTGACACCGGAATCGATTTCGTGCGCTTGGATGAACCCGTCACCTTTGGAGAATTTATCACAAACCCGTTTACCGGTGAAGAAGAACCCCTGTTCTATTACTACAAGTTTGAGAACGAAGAGGTGCTCAACGGTTGGCAATATGCCTACGCGGTGACTGCTTTTGATCAGGGAGATCCTGAGATCAACCTGGGAAGTCTGGAGAGCAGCAGGCTCGCAAATGTCACTCGAGTGTTTCCTGGCTCTCCTACCATGGAGCAACAAGGTGCTCAAGCCCCGGAGCCGACCGAGATCAAAGTCGGCGTCTATCCGAATCCCTACAAAGCGCAAGGCGCCTGGGACGGCAACCAGGAAAGAGAACGCAAGATCTATTTTTTCAATCTGCCAGCTGACAGCGAAGTCAGGATTTATACGCTGGCTGGCGACCTCGTTGATAAATTTGAACATCACAGTGCGGCGTATACTGGCGACGGGATTCAGTGGTTCGACCAATTCGCTGCCGGACAGCGGGTTTTTGCTGGCGGTGAACATGCATGGGATCTGGTTAGCCAGGACGATCAAGCACTGGCCTCGGGTCTTTATTTTTTTACGGTAGCAGATCTAAACACGAGCAGTGTTCAACGCGGGAAGTTTCTTATAATTAAGTAAACTTCCTGTACGTCTGGTAAAGGCGGATTAAGCAACTATCAATACCCACCAAACCAGGAAAGGAACTCACCAAGAGTAGCGGACAAAACAAATCCAATCCCATCCAGCTCATTATTCAACGGAGGAGAGTACGATGAACAGATTGTTAGTTGTAGCGTTTCTGAGTATGTTGCTATCGGTCCCCATGGCAACAGCGCAAAGTCCGGGACATTTGCTGATTTCTGAATTTGCGGTAGAGCCCACTGCCGGTGAGTTCATTGAAATCTACAACCCGACCGATGCCGCCATCGATCTAACCAACTACTACCTTACAGATGCCACTTTTGCCGGTGGCGGAACCTTCTACTACAACATTGTTGAAGGTGGCGGTGGCGGCGGTGGATTTGGAGATTTCCATGCCCAGTTTCCAGCCGGCGCCATGATTGCCGCTGGTGAACATCAGACGGTAGCGCTCAACGGAAGCGACAATTTTGCCGCCACCTACGGCGTGGACCCAACCTATGAGTTGTTCGAGGATGGCGCCACCGCCGATGCTATTCCAGACATGCTTGAGGCGACGGATGGCAGTATTGGCGGCCAGGGCGGACTCTCGAATAGCGGTGAATTCGTTGTTCTTTACTACTGGGACGGCGCGAGCGATCTTGTTAAGGATGTCGATTACCTCGTGTGGGGCGATAAGGCCGAAGCTGTTGACAAGACCGGCGTCTCTATTGATGGCCCGGATGCCGACACGGACAGCTCAACCTATCTCGCTGACACACCCATAGCCGACCAATACATCGTGAATACAGACAACGATGATGATGGAAACCCACATGATGCCGACTTGACCGCACAAAGGCGTCTTGATTTGGAGGATGTTGAGAACTGGAGCGCCGGCAACGGCATCGCTGGCCACGACGAAACCAGCGAGAACACTTCCTGGATGGGAGGCATTTGGAGCATCAATGAGCCGGCCACCCCAGGATACCGGGCGCTCGGCAAGAAATCCGCTGCCGACAGCCTGACCATTGCTGACATTAATTTCGTCCGAGCAGACAGCATCAGCGCCGACGCAAACGAGGACTCGCCGTTCCTCGGCGACACCTTGAGCGTTACGGGAATCGTTATGCACGGCACCAGGGAGCTTAACCTCGGTGCGCGCTGGGGTGCATTTATCCAGGATGAGCGCGGCGGCCCGTGGAGCGGCTATTTTGTCATTCAAAATGATACCACGGCTGAGGGTACGCTCTTGTCTTCGGCGCAACCTGGTGACAAGGTTCGTTTTTCGGGAGTTGTAGGTGAATTCCCAACCAATGCTAGTACCCAGAGTATCTCACAATTTATTCTGATAACCGACCCGGTAACTCCGGTTGATTTCCTGGATTTTGGTTTGGCGACTCCAGACCCGATCGTGCTCACGCCAGGCGACATCGGCGCCACGGGCAGTTCGGAAGATCCGCGCTTGACCGAGCGATTTGAAAGTACGCTCGTGCGCTTTGAAGGCCTCACCGTCTTGAGTAACTTCGCAGGCCAACCGGGCAACATTATGATAGCCGGTGGCGATGACGGACAGATTGCTATCGACGATTACTTTTTCGATCTGCGAACCTTTCTTGATAGCAACAGCGGTGTTTGGCCAGGATTTCCCGCTGGCACCAAGATCAACGTGACAGGCTTTATGCGCGATGTCATAACCGGTGGACAAGGCCGCACAACCATCAACCCCGTCAGCTTTGATGCGATTGAAGTCGCCTCTTCGCCGCCTGAGATTGCGTCTGTGTCCCGCAACCCGGTAGCCGTTACTTCTACGGATGCTGTTGTCGTCTCAGCAACCATTGCCGATGCCCAAACATCCGTTGCCAGCGCTGAAGTGAATTTTCGCGTGGATGGCGGCGCGTTCACGGCAGTCACGATGACCAACCCAAGCGACAATAATTGGGAAGGCGTGATTCCCGCCCAAGCCGACGGTGCGCAAGTCGATTTCTTCCTGACCGCGGCCGACACTGATGGCGCTAATACCGTAGCGCCAGGCGACACCGCCGCTGCGAAGTTCTTCTACTTTGTCAGGGATGCGGGTCTGGGAGTTTTCGATCTGCAATTCACGCCGTTCGCGACTGGCAACTCGAGCTATTCTGGTCTTGATGTCACTGTGACCGGCATCGCAACCACTGACTCGAGCGACTTTTCCTTCTACTTTATTCAGGATGGCGTCGAGCCGTGGCACGGCATCTCCGTGCAGGACAACGTCAACAATGTCAAGCTCGGTGACGAGGTGACGGTCACGGGAACCGTTAGAGAACGGTTCGGAGAAACGCAAATCTTCAACGTAACCAGCGCGGTCGTCAACAGCAGCGGCAATCCAGTGCCAGGCCCGATTGTAGAACAAACCGGCAATCTCGCCACTGGCGCGGCAACAGCCGAGCAGTGGGAAGGCATGCTCATGCGGGCTGAGAATGTGACGGTCACCAATCCGTTCGCCGATGGCAGCAGCAATTTTGGCGAATTTGTCATCGATGATGGCAGCGGAGGATTGCGCGTTGATGATCTGGGCAATTTCCGCGGCAACCTGGACACGGCATTTGTCCAGGACCAGGAGATTGAGTCCATCACCGGCATTCAGTACTTCTCGTTCGGCAACTACAAGATGATTCCCAGAAACAACGATGACGTGGTCACTACCACGACCTCGGTTGATGATGGCGCAATTCCGGTGTCATTTGCTCTGGCTCAGAATTTTCCGAATCCGTTCAACCCGGAAACAACGATACGTTATCAGGTTGCGGAGCTTGGAGACGTCAAGATCGAGATTTTCAACGTTCTCGGTCAAAGGGTCAAGACCCTGATCGACAAGGTGACGTCACCAGGAGCACACAGCGTGATCTGGAGCGGCAGGAATGATCTCGGTAGACCGGTTGCCAGTGGTGTTTACATCTACAAGATGCAGGCAGCCGATTTTGTCAAGGTTCAGAAGATGTTGTTCTTGAAATAAGAGAGATTTTCCGGTAGCTCTTGACGAACAGCGGGATGTGTGTTAAACCTGTTGGCGCAAGCAGCCGGAAGTTTCACGATGACCTAAAAGTCAGGCTGTCTCAGAGCCGAAACTGGCTCTGTGGACAGCCTGACAATTATAGCTTTAACCGCAACTCAATTAAGCACAAAACCGTGAAAATTCAGAATACTTTTGTCATAATATTCCTGCTTGCCGCTTTCGGCGGTTGTACGGAAGACTTCAGTGACAATCCAAAACCGAATCAGCCACCCAGCACATTTTTGTCCATCTTTTCTGACAAAGATCTCAGCGCGACGATCAGCAGGCAAACCCTGAATTGGTGGGGCGACGATCCTGACGGCATCGTCAAGGGGTTCATTTTTACGTTCAATCCAAACGCTGAAAACGTAGAAGAGTGGAACGAAAACAGTTCCAGTCTCTCCTGGACGTTCACCACTGCGACACAGGAGACGTTCACGTTGAGTCTGGCTGGAAGAGACACGGTATTCTCCTTTTGGGTCAAGGCAATCGATGATGAAGGCGCCGCGGACCCGAACGGCGCAGTTCAGGACTTTCCAGTCATCAATACCCGGCCGGTCGTCGATTTTCCAGTTGGTACCGATGTGCCTGAATCGACTTTTACTGTTGCGGAGTTCGTGTGGACCGGCACCGATCTGGATGGCGATGATACGATTTCCAAGTACCAGTATGTTCTGGATGATACGACAGATGAATCTGCCTGGATAGATGTCGATGGAACCACCACTTCCGTTGTTCTGACCGAACTGGTGGGAGGCGAGCATGTTTTTTTCTTGCGAGCAGTAGACCTCGCCGGCGCCAAGAGTGCTCTCATCAGAATGCCGAGAGAGCAAGACAACGTCTGGTTCGTCAGAGAACCGAGCAGCAATTTTCTCATGGTCGATGACCATAATACCGCTGATAATACAGATAGCTTTTATAAATCAACAGTCCAGGAGATCGTCGGACCGGTTGATGTTTGGGACATCAAGAGCAATGGCAGCGCCCTCGAGCCTCCGACAGTGCGCGCCTTTCTACTGACGCTCAAACTGTTTGATCGTATCTTTTGGTATGCTGACACCGGCCCGACTTTGGACAAAGCGCAAGCCGCGCTTCCGACATTCATAGAAGAGGGCGGCAAAGTACTGATGTCTACAAGCTTCAGGGAATTTAGCAGCAACCAGGGAGATCCGCTTGACTTCTCGCCGGCAGACAGCCTCGGTATCAGGATTAGCCGGATTACCCGAAACCAGTTGATCGTGCCGACTACGGATTATGCGGCCCTCGGATTGCCCGACTTGCAGGTCAATACCGCAATCATCCCCAATGTCTTTCCGGTGGTACCGAAAATCAGCTCGCAAACGATGTACACCTTGCCGAGTTCAAGCGCCTGGCCAGGCACGCCACCGATGGCGGTCATCAACGCCGACCAGAATTTTGTATTCTGGGGGTTGCCGCTAGCGGTCTTGAATGGCCAGGAGACTGTTCCAACGCTGTTTCGGATTCTACTGGTTGACGTTCTCGGAGAGTGAGTCATACACCAGACAAACAGGAGGAGCGCCGAGCTATTCTTTAGAAGACGATGGTGCCTTGGGCGCCACAAGAGAATGTTTAACTGTTGCCCTGCCTCTTCGGGACGGGGTCGATGTTTGGCGCCAAGCGCCTGGACTGCAACAGACTAGCTTAATTGAACAGGTGTTGTTATGAAGTTTAAGATCGAAGCGTTGTTTTTACCTCTCGTGCTGCTCAGTGTGAGCCTGGCTTACCCCCAGACTAAAGGTACGCTCAAGGGAAGCATCACCGATGCCAAGTCGGGCGAATCACTTCCTGGAGTCAATGTTATGGTTCAGGGCACCTATCACGGCGCCGCCACTGACCTTGACGGAAACTACACCATTCTCAATCTGAGCCCGGGAACATACACCGTTGAAGTAAGCATGATTGGCTACAAACAGGTCCAACATACCGGCGTTATGATTCAGGCCGCTGAAACGACCAGTCTTGACTTCAAACTTGAAGAAACGATTCTCGCCCTTGGTCAGGAGCTTGTTGTGATTGGCGAGAAACCGTTGTTTGATATCGAAGAGACCGCCAGTCGAAGGAGTTTGTCGCGGCGGGAGATTGAAGTTGAAGCTGTGGAATCGGTCCGGGATATCATAGCAAACCAGGTTGGGATCACGAAAAGCGACGACGCCATCCACATCCGTGGTGGGCGTGCGCACGAAAACGCGTTGTTGGTCGATGGCATTTCCGTCCAGGATGCATTTTCAGGGACCGGATTCGGACTTGAATTGAGCACACAGTCAATTGAAGAGTTGGAGGTCATTACGGGCGGCTTCAACGCCGAATATGGCCAAGCCATGTCTGGCATCATCAACATAAAGACAAGAGAAGGCGGCGACGCCTATACTGGCGGTTTGACTTACAAGCGCGATCATTTTGGAGGAATAGGCTCTGACGCCTTCCTGGTAGGTGCTTTCAGTGATGAGAACAGGCACAGTTTCAACACCGACATTGTGGAAGCCAGTCTGAGTGGACCGGAGCCGCTGACACAAAAGATACTGCCGGCTCTGGGCATTCGGTTGCCGGGCCAGTTGTCATTCCTGGGCAATCTCTTCATGATGACCAGCGATACCTATTTGGAAAAGTCGGCGAGACAACTTTTCTCATCGACGTTCCACGGTAGCCGATTTGCTCCAAAACAACAGAACAATTGGTCCGGATTCCTGAAGCTGACCTACAAAGTGTCGCCAACAATCAAACTCACATTGAGCGGAAATCAATCCGTAGCGATCAATCAAAATACGAGGTCGCTCCAAACCAATCTCGAATTTGTCGAACCGCAGCCGGGCTTCCCTTTCAGGTATTCTGAAAACCTGGATAACTTCAATACTTTCACCCATATCAATAAGCAGTTGGCGTTATCATGGACCCACACGATCAACACGCAGACTTTTTATGAGCTGAAATTTTCACGATTCTTCAGTCATCTGCGCAGCGACGTCAACGGCAAGCATTGGACGGAAATGGAAGAACCTCAGGATATTGTCACCAATCCCATCGAGTACCTCTTCAATCGCGACAGCTCGATTGTGTCAGTGATACCCGGAGACGGTTTCTGGGATTTCGGTGATGGTGAGACCTGGCATGACCATCATATTGAAGAATACACGCTGAAATTCGACATCACCAGGCATTTTGGCAACAAGGCTCACGAGTTCAAGGCCGGCGTGACCTCTACCTTTGCGGACATGCAGATGATTGACATTGTGCGCCCATGGTTTGGCGGACTTGGGCTAAACAATGATATCTACAAGGTCAGTCCGGCATACGGCAGCATGTATGTGCAGGATCAGCTACGATTCAAAGGATTGATTGCAAACCTCGGACTTCGAATGGACTACTGGTTTCCGGGGAAGCTTGTTGAAGATGCGGTTGCCAATCCCGAAATTGTGACGATTTCCGACGACACTCGTAAACAGTTTCTTGATGACACCAACGCGCTTTTCGGAAGAAGATATAGAAGCAGGCTCAGTCCTCGAATCGGCGTCTCGCATCCGATGTCCGATAACCTGATGCTTTTCTTCTCTTATGGCCATTTTTCGAAACAGCCCAAGCCACAGTTTCTCTACTCCAAACTGGGCGAGAACAGCTCCAAATCCACCTTTCAGAAATTTGGCAACCCGAATCTAGACTACGAAACGACCGTCGCCTATGAATTCGGTCTGCGCCAGAAGTTCAGCGACAATGACGTGCTGACGCTCACCGCTTTTTATCGCGACATTTTTGACTATGTAACCACGATCAATTTTCGGGGGTCCGGCAGGCTTTCCGGGCGGTCGTTTACGACTTATCTGAATCTCGATTACGCGCGCTCCCGGGGTATCGAGGTTGAGTATCGCACACGGCCGAGTCGGTTTCTGTCGGGCTCGATAAGTGGGTCGTACAGCATCGCGACAGGAAAGAGTTCATCGCCCGACGATGCGTTTCTCGTGGCGCAGGGAACTTTGAATGAGAAACCGATCACAGAGGATTTGCTCGTTTGGGACCGGCCGTGGCAAGTCAGCGCCGTAGCCAACTTCAATTTGGACAAAGGGCAGGGCCCGGAGTTCTTCGGGGTTAAGATGCCGGACAACTGGAATCTGAACGTCCGGCTTTTTGCGCAGGCGGGCAAGCGCTACACGCCGCAATTCGCCACTGGTCTGTTTCTTCCGAGTGGCCGGCCGCAGTTTTCCAATGACCAGGACCTTGACGGCTCGCCCGACGATCCGTTTGGAGCAGTCGGCCAAAAGTGGTTTTGGGTCAACCTCAATTTTGAGAAGTACTTCAATATTATGGCCCTGCAATATACCTTCTCAGTAGAGGTCGAGAATTTGCTGGACCGCAAGAATCCGCAAGTTATCAATCCGGTCACGGGGAGCGCCTATGAATTCGGCGATCCGACGCCGACTTCATTCAATGACCCGCTCTTCCCGGAAACGCAAGCGCCTGTGTCGCCGTTTCCGTTCAACCCTGCGCGGTACCTAACACAACGAAACATAAAAGTAGGCTTGTCAGTCAAGTTCTAAATGCCATGAAATCGAAAATAACCTTTGTTGTCTTAGCTCTTGTCGCCTGCTGCACTCAGGCTGGATACGCCCAACTGCTTCCCGTCCTTGGCAGCCAACGTGCCGGAACAGCCATGGCGCAATTCCTGAAGATCGGTGTCGGCGGGCGCGCGGTGGGAATGGGCGAGTCATTTGTGGCGATCGCCGACGATGCCTCGGCCATGTATTGGAATCCAGCGGGCATTGCACAAGTCAAGAAGAATCAATTCGTCTTTTCACACACCAACTGGCCCGTCGATGTTGAGCACGATTTTCTTGGATACGTGCATCGGCTCGGCCCGTTCTCCGCAATCGGTATCAGCCTCATCTCACTTCGTACAGATGACTTCGAAGAGACCACCGAGTTTCAACCGCTGGGTACAGGCAGATACGTATCATTTGGCGATATTGCGATCGGGGTGACTTATGGTCGCCAGATGACAGACAGGTTCAGCATAGGTTTCGGTCTCAAGTACATCGACGAAACGCTCGACGTGTTGCATGCCCGCAACCTCTTTATCGATTTCGGCACATTTTTCAAGACCGGGTTCGGCTCGTCCCGTTTTGCGGTTTCAGTTACTAACTTCGGAACCAACATCAGACCTTCAGGCTCCCTGGAGTTGAGAGACGGAACGACGATCGATAGCTTCCAGGATTTTTCGCCGCCAACTATCTTTCGTATAGGCTTCGCGACTGAGTTCATTGACAATGAATCGCACAAGATTACATCCTCAGTTCAGCTCAATCACCTGAATGACAATGCAGAGACCTTCAACATTGGATTGGAATATTGGTGGCAGGGCATGCTGGCGTTGCGCGGAGGATACCGTGTCAATGTCGATGAGGAATCTTTTGCTTTTGGAGCCGGGCTGGCGATGCCTGTGAACGTTGTGGACCTGACATTGGATGTTTCATATACCGACTTTGGTCGTTTGGGCAATGCCAGCCGCTTGACAGCGGCAATTGCTTTCTGAACTCGAAAACGGCCTGGTATCGTTTTCAGAATTGCTTACCAGAAAAGAGATAGAATCGGATTACATTCAAATGATGAAAAACCTCACCCTCGTCGGCGCCGTGCTGCTGTTCATCGTTCTATTGTCCTGTGGAGGAGAGAAGATCTCGCTTCCACAACAACCGGAAGGTGATGGCGCCAGTGCGGTAGACGATACAACCTACCTGCAGCTCAGCCCGGTCTGGGACCAGGCTAACGGCTATGACCTGTCCGGACCAAAAGACATCTTGCTCGGTAGGGAGCCTTTGATTTACATTGCGGACACCGGAAATGATCGAATTTTGATGTTGGACCTGGCCGGCAATGTTCTCGGCAGTTCCGGCGCTATCGAAAATCCTGTCGCTTTAGCGCAGGACTCCAAGCTCAACCTCCTGATCGTCAGTGATAGCAACAAAATCTATCGCATTAAGCTTGTGGCCGTCGGGCATGACATTGCGAGCGCACCCGTAGAGCTGGTTTTTGAGGAAATCGATAACCCGGACCGCAGATACACGGGTATCGCTGCTGTGCTGGGGGCACTTCAGGGCCAGGCGGTTATTGGGTACTACGTTTCCGCATCCGGCGCTCAGAAGCGAGACAACCAGGTTCTGCTTTTCCCGGAAGATTTTAACGTCAACGTACCGGATGCCATAAATTTGGAGCCTGAAGGCTTGGGTATTCAGTCCGCTTCAGATCCGAGCGGCATTACGACGCTGCGCGATTTCAACATCGATTTTATTTTCTGCATGGTCGGCCAGAATTCATTCAAGGTGCAATGGATAACCTCAAGCGAGTTCGGCTTCATACCGAGTTTGAATCCTGCCGATGGAAACTTCGATATCTTTCAACCCGGCAAGTTCTCCGTGCCGGAAGACGTCACGGTTGATCAGGAAGGAACTATTTACGTCGTTGATGCCGACTCAGATTTCATGTTTAAGTTCTCGACGGCCGGCGAAGAGTTGCAGTCATTCGGTGGCTCAGGCGATGGCGAAAAGCAGTTCAATCAGCCACATGGCGTGGCCATTTTCAACAAAACGCTATATGTCGCCGACACAGGCAACAACCGCATTGTTAGATTCAAACTTTCCACGGATGTCGGTACGAATTAAGCCTCTGCTGTTCCACGGAAACTTCGGTGCTCCTGGTGACTCGCACAGCAGAGTTGATCGATGATTCACCAGCCGATTGCGACCAGCTATTTCAAGAGCAGCAGTTTTTTGTTGAAGGATGAATTGCCCACCGTCAAGCGATAGAGATACACGCCGCTGGCGAGCTTCGACGTGTCAAAATGCACTGCATGTTCTCCTGCCGGCCTCACGCCATTCACCAGGCTTGCTACTTCTTCCCCCGAAATATTGAAGACTCGAAGGCTGACAAGGCCGCTTTTCCGGAGCGAATAGCTGATTGTGGTTTCGGCATTAAACGGATTCGGGTAGTTTTGAAACAAGGTGATGGCATCAGGCTGCGGGTCGGAACTTGAGGTCACTGAGGTCGCAGTGCCAAAGACAAATGATGCAACCACTGGCAAGTGGTCCGAAACCTGATGCAAAGCATCCGCAACCGCGGCCGGCACAGCAAAGTTGGCGCCGGCATTGATGGCAGCATTAAAATGGTCACCATCGTTTCCGAATGCTCTGTATGAGGATGGAACTATCTTGATGCCCCCGTCTTTCAGGATGCTATTCGAAACCAACATCATATCAAAACGGTCATCCAGGCCGCCTGTCGATCCGTCACCAAATGAGGTGGTGCGGGTAGACTGCGTGTGGATCATGACAAAAAAACCGTTATTGTGCCACTCACCGATTTGATTTATCGGATCAAATAACCTGCCATCGTTGTCGGCCTGGCTCTCAATCAGCTCGACAAAAGCTGATTCGGCCGCGGAACGAATGTTGTAGTCGCCGGCGACGATGAAGTTCGAGTTTGCGGGAAGATTGTTCAAGTGATTGCGCAGAACAGTTGTCTCATTATCGCGTATTCGCTGGTCCGTGTCCGTAGAACCTGCTTTCAGGTGAAGGGAATAGACAAGTAGCTCCTGACCAGATGCCAGGAAGGTGTACTCGGAAATATTTCGCAAGGCAGTGCGAATTTCATCCACAGCCAGCAGAATGATTCTGTCCTGCTTAAAAAACACGGAATTGTTGGTATCGGGTCCATCGCCAAACGGCGCGGTTTGATACAGATTTCCTCCTGCGTTCATCACCTGAGTCAGAAACATATTCACCCCTGCCTGTGACTGGACTTCCTGGACGACGAGAATGTCAGGATCGATTGCCTGGACAACTGTGACAAAGTCATTGATTCTGGTGGCGCCGTCTGCACCAGGAAAGTTCAGCAAGTTGTAGGTCGCGATTCGTAGCGTGTCTGCCTGTGGATATGCGCTCGACAGACAGACTGTCATGACCAACGCGATTGCCAACTTCATTGTCGTCGCCCGCGCGACCCGGTTAAGATTCTTTTTCTCAGACAAATGTCATTCTCCTTACGGTGAGTGTGAAGCGAGAATGTAACAATTTGATGACAATCAAGCAATCACTATTCGATTTTCCCTGGCGGTTTGGCGCTGGAGATCTGGTAGGAGTCTGTGTACGGCTCAATTGCACGGACGCCAGTTTCAAAATCTGCGGATCGACACATATCTTTTGCTTGTTATTAAGGATCTCGTAACCCGCCGGCTCTATTTTATGAGCGTGGTTTGGCAGAGCAGGAGTTACGGGAAACAGCAGGAGGAACCGCCAGAACTTATCTCATCTGCACACTTGGGCTACTAAGTTTGATGTTGACTTTGTGAAATCTTTGTCATAAATTTCACCAATACTTCCGTGTAATTCCTCGTAATATGGTCGAGGGAGTTTCTACCAACAGACCGCAAATTTGTTGCCACCACGGGTTTAAAGGTACGTGTTCGGAGAAAGTGGACACCGTGGAGAGTCGACCTTGAACTCGTTGGTTACCGCGTTTCTTCCACAGTTCGCTGTGTTCACCATTCTCAACTATCCACCCCACACGTTACCCGGAAAGCGTAGAGCGTTGCCTTGTGTATTTGACTCTAGGCCAGGTTTTAATGCCAGCCGCTTTTGCGACGGATCTGTCAGACCGAGACGCAACGACAAACAAACGGATGCCCGACAAGTTCGAGAACACCACCTGCTTGCATGCAGAGCGCACGAGACATGATGCTGAAAATCGTCTTTTTTCGCAACTTGTGTTGCATCTTTTCAACAGGAGTTTGTTCTTGACAATCTTGTTTTTCTTTAGTAGTTTTCGCGAACGGGGACACGAGGAAGGAAAATCCTCCCAGATAACTTCACGGACGCCACCATCTAATTTGACTGCAAAGGTACGAGCTTCTCGTCCTACAAAAGTCGATTTCAGTTTCGAGCCACGCTTGCTGAAGGAGGTGATCGGCCAACCTTAACTTGCTTTCCTTTTTACTATATCAATTCACTGTATCACTATGAGGGTAGTGCAAAAACGAAGGAGGACATTCCATGTCTAACAAATTGTTACTAGTGGCTTTGGTTGTTTTGACTATTCCGGCAATTGTGCTGGGTCAGGGCATCACAACGGCCTCGATGAACGGCACGGTCGCCACAATCTCTGGAGAGGCGCTGGTAGGCGCTAATGTGGTTGCCGTTCACGAGCCCAGCGGCACAACGTTCGGAGCAGCCACAAGAAGCGATGGCCGCTTCAATATTCCGGGCGTAAGGGTGGGTGGCCCCTACACAATCACCACCAGCTACATCGGATACCACACCGCTAAGCAAGAGAATGTTGTTCTTGCTATCGGTCAGGATCTTAGAGTTGACTTTAAGTTGGCTGAAGAAGCTGTGCAATTGTCTGAAATCGTGACTGTGGCAGAAAGAGACGCCATCCTTACAGCTTCGAATACCGGCACAATTAGTAACGTAACCACGGCCCAAATCGAAGCACTGCCAACCATCACACGCAGTATTTCTGATTTTACCCGCCTGGCTCCCCAGGTGAACACCACGGGCGCTGGTACAAGCGTCGCGGGCAAAAACAACCATCAAAACAATTTGCAGGTTGACGGCGCGGTTTTGAGAGATGCCTTTGGCCTCAATGCCGACGGTTCACCGACAGGGTCCGCGAGTTCCCAACCGATTAGTCTGGATGCCATCCAGGAGTTTCAGGTTCAGATTGCTCCCTACGATGTTCGTTCAGGCAGTTTTGCTGGTGGCCTGGTCAACGCTGTTACCCGCAGTGGCACCAACCAGTTCGAAGGCTCTGCCTACTTCTTTGGACAAAATCAATCCTTTGTAGGTGATTTTGAAGGCAATGAATTCGGTGATTTTGACGACTTCAATGGCGGGTTCAGATTTGGCGGCCCACTCGTTGAGGACAAAGTCTTCTTCTTCGTCAGCGGCGAGGTCAGACGTCGGGATTTTCCGGATACCGGTGGCCTTCTCGGTTCAGGCCAGGCCCAGGAGTTTCCGATTACAGAAGCACAGATGAACCAGATCATCGATATTGCCAATAGCGAGTACAGTTATAATCCCGGCGGTTTCTCACCGTTTACCAACGAGACCAACGACCAGAAGATCTTCGCCAGACTGGACATCAACCTTTCGCCGGAACACCGCCTCACCGTCCGCCACAATTTTGTCGATGCGGACTTTGATGATGGGATTAACCGGAGTGACGATACATACACACTCGAAAGCAACCAGTTTACGCGTGACAATCAGGTCAATTCGACGGTCGTGCAGCTCAACAGCACCTTTGGCAGCAACATGGCCAATGAGCTGAGACTTGGCTACACCACGGTCCGTGACAAACGGTCACCCCTGTTCGCCGACGCTCCGGAATTTCAGATAAACCTGGAAGATGCCGGATCTGACCTTGGTGAAATCAGGTTTGGTGTGGAACGTTTTTCTCAGAAAAACGCGTTGGATCAAAACACCTTTGAGTTTACCAACAACCTGCTCTATTACACCGGCGACCACACACTGACATTCGGTACGCACAATGAATTCATCTCCTTTGACAACCTGTTCATCCAGGATGCCTTTGGCGCCTACGAATTCGATGTCGATATTAACGACCTCGCGGCTGGCACCGACCCGTTCTCGACGAATGCGCCGACTCGTTTTCTCCTGAGTCAATCTCAAGTCGCTGGAGTGGACGAGCCACGGGCAAAATGGGATTACCTGCAGCTCGGCTTCTACGTCCAGGATGAGTGGAAACCCTCGCCCAAGCTCAACCTGACCTATGGCTTGCGTGCGGATATCCCCATCATATCTGACGAACCACTTGCCAACCCGCTGTTTCAAACAACATTTAACCGCAGCACCACCGATGTGCCAAGCGGCAACATTCTTTGGCAGCCGCGCGTTGGTTTCAACTATGACTTGTCAGAAGAAAGAACGACACAAATCCGCGGTGGATTTGGCATGTTTGCAGGTCTGCCCCCGGCTGTTTGGTTGTCAAATGCCTTCAGCAATACCGGTGTGGATTTTGCTCGTGTCGATATTAGTGGAGATGACATCGCTGGCATCCAGGCAAGTGCTGATCCAAATAGCCAGCCGAGTGTTCTGGGAGATGTTCCGACCGCGGACATTGCGGTAACGGACAAAGACTTCAAGAATCCGCAAGTACTAAGAACCAATCTTGCGGTTGACCACCAGCTCCAGCCGGGTCTGGTTGGAACAGTGGAGTTTATGTATTCGAAGAACATCAATGAGGTTCGATTCATAAATCTCAACATTGGCGACCCGAACAATCCAGGCGCGCCAGTTGGTACATTGCCAGACGGTAGACCGGATTATGGCAATAGCCGTGTCAGCTCGGATTTCAATACGGTCATTCTGCTGGACAACGTCAGTTCCGGCCATCAACTCTTCCTAACCGGAAAGCTTCAAAAACAAATGGGTCGCGGTTTTCTCCCGAACCTTGGTGGAAGTTTGGCTTACACCTATGGTCAATCTGACGATGTTAACAGCGGTACCTCCAGCCGGTCGATCTCAAACTGGCAGTTCCAGGTAACCAGTGATCCTAATGGCAGCAACGCCGCTACCTCTCTTTGGGAGACCAGACACCGTATCGTTGGTGACGTTTCCTACGGCTTCAATTATGGGCGAGGTCTTGGCACCACAGTTGCGCTTTTCTACCAGGGTCGCTCTGGTGAACCGTTTAGCTACATGTACGACAACAATGTCAACGGTGATCGCTCCTTTGGCGACAATGACCTCGTCTTTGTCCCGGCCAGCCAGAGCGATATCTCGGGGGTAGACTTCGCTGATCAAGCGGCATTTGATGCAGAGTGGGCCAGGATCGAGACCTTCATCAATTCCAGCGATGCCTTAAAAGACTCGCGCGGCAAGATCTTTGAACGGAATTCGGCGAGAGCACCCTGGAACCATCGCCTGGATCTGCGCATTGCGCAAAAGATTCCGTCCATTGGTGGGCAGAATTTCGAGCTTACCCTCGACCTCCAGAATGCCCTTAATTTCTTGAATAAGGACTGGGGCCATGTCCAGAATGTTAGATTTGGAGCGGACAACTTTCTGGACTTTCAAGGTTACGATGACCAGGGCAAACCGAAAGTCACCTTGGATCCCCGTGACAGCAATGATGATGGTGTCGTAACTCAAGAAGATTCCTACAGTACAGCCACTTTCTCATCACGCTGGCAAGCACAGTTTGGAATTCGCTATTCCTTCTAAGACCACCATCTAAGCGTTGAAACACAGGCCGGTGCTGCTTCAGCACCGGCCTTTTTATTTGTGAATGGAAAACAGAATGTCAAATCAGAATCGCCTCGGTCATTTCATTATCTGTTTTGTGGCCCTCATGCTCGCAGACGTCCCGGCAAAGGATCTGGGCGTCATCAAGCCTCACCTCATTATTGGTGGAACACATGGCTCCGGCCCGGCCGAATTTAACGAGCCCGATGCCGTGGCCTTTTCTCATGACGGGCGTTTGTTGGCTGGCGACACCCAGAATGGTCGTTTTAAGATCTTCGAGATCGAGGGCGACAGCGTAACCACCCGAGCCCTGGGCACTCCCGGAACCGGCCCTTGCCAGTTCGATAACAGCCTGGAAGTCACCCTGGCGAGCGGCCGTAAGATTTACAATGAAGTGCAAGGAATTGTCTGCAACACGCTGGACGAGATTTTCGTGGTGGACCAGGGAAATCGCAGGATTCAGGTTTTCGATAGCAGCGGGCGATGTCTGCCGGAGAGAACGATTGCGCTCGACACCGTACTGGTGGCGCCGGAGCCCGAAAGCGGCACAACCTACACCAGCATCCAGGGGCTCACCATCGATTTCGCAAACCGACTCTACCTCACGGACACGGGAACCCGGCGGGTCTATCGATTTCTGGCGGACGGTCGGGCAGATTCGGGCTACGAGTTTCAACTCAATCGCAACGACGACTACATCCTGCAGGACCCGGAATCGATGGCCATTTATCGCGGCAAACTGCTGGTCGCGGACGAGAGCCATCACGTTATCCGAGTTTTTGATCTGGAGACTGGAAAGTTCACAGGCACGTCTGTTGGTACGCCGGAAATGTTCAGCGGTGATGTGGAGGGGCTGGCGTTGCGCGGGGATCTGCTTTTCGCTATGGACGAGGCCGGTGGCCGCGTGCTGATTTTTGACCTTGGCAAAGATGCTGCGCCGTTGGTTGGCTGGTTCGGCAACGCGGGGTCAGCGCCAGGGCAGTTCCTTTCCGCGGACGGCATGGCCGCCAGCCATGATGGCGCTTTGCTCGCCATCGCCGACCAGGGCAATTTCAGAATTCAAGTGTTCAAGCTTGAGGAAATCGTCGCGAAGCTATTCTGAGTCGGAGCCGCCCGAGGCACTGCCGATGGTTTTACAAAGTAGTTCGCGTACCTCCCGAATTTCAAACGGCTTCCGCAGGGCGCCGGCGAACCCATGTAATTGGTGGTTGTGCAGGACAGGATCGTCAAGGTAGCCGCTAGTGATGATGACTTTGGCGCCGCCATCAAGAGCGCGCAACTCCCGAGCCGTTTCCCGGCCGCCCTTACCACCTGGAACGGTCAGATCCAGAATGACTGCTGCGTATCTTTTCCCATCTCTTATGGCTTTCCGGTAGAGCGCGACTGCTTCGTCGCCATCTTTGCTGGCATCGGCTTGGTAGCCCATCCGAGTCAACGTTCGCACCAGGATGTTTCTGATGAAAGCATCGTCATCCATCACCAGCACGCGAGTCATGCTTTGCTGCAGTGGTTCGGGCTCTTGCGGCGCCGCTGCAACGACTTTGGCGTCCTTAACCGCCGGCAGGTAGCAGAATACCTCGGTGCCTTTGCCGACCTGCGACTCCACCTGCAACACGCCGGCATGATTTCTGACAATGGCGTAAGCTGTGGAGAGACCCAGCCCGCTAGCCTCAGGCCTGGTGGAAAAATAGGGTTCGAAGATTCGCGGCAAATGCTCTTCCGGGATGCCCGGGCCGTGGTCGAAAACCGCGATTCTGACGTAATGGGAATTTTCTTTCGGTAGCCGCATGTCACTTTCCTGGCTGACATTGCTGCACGCTACCTGCAGGTTGCCGTCATCAGGCATCGCTTGCAGGGCGTTGGTCACAATATTGTTGAGCACCTGGCCAATTTGCACCTCATCGATATTCACAGGCCAGAGGTCGACCGGCAGGTCATATTCGCAATTCAGGGCGGAGCCTCGCAACGCAAAACCGATGGTGTCACGAATGAGCTGGGCGATGGAAATGGTTTTCTTGACCGGGGTGCCGCGTTTGGAAAATGTCAGCAGTTGCTGGGCCAGGTCGCTTGCCTGCTGGCAGGACTTGCGTGCCTGGTCCAAAAGCAGATATTCTTCATCTTCAGGATCTACGTCCATCGCGGCGGTCGAGATGTTGAGGAGAATGGCGGTTAGAATGTTGTTGAAATCATGCGCAATGCCACCCGCCAAAACTTCCAGAGATTCGAGTTTGCGTACGTGCAGCAGTTCTTCTTCCACCAGCAGTTTTTGTGACAAGTCTCTCGCCACAATCACCATCCGGGCCGCGCCGGAAGCATCTTCAAATACTTGCGCCGCGCCTTCCATGGATATCCAAGGGCCATCCCGGTGGCGCAGTCTGGCCGAGAGACCATCTTGTGCGTCCTGCTGAAAGCCGGCCTGCAGCCAGCGCCTGGTGGTTTCTTTGTCATCCGGATGGAGCAGGGATTCGAATTCTTTTCCGTGCAACTCCGCCTGCGAGTACCCCAGGATTCGTTCGAAACCCGGGCCAGCGTATCCAATCTTCCCGACATCGTCCAACTCGCAAATCAGGTCGAAAGATTTCTCTACGACTGCACGCCAGCGGCTTTCAGATTCAGCCAGGCGAGCTGCGGTACTTCGTCGGCCAGATGGGGCTTGAGAAGGCATTGACTCTGCTGCCTCGTCGTGGGTCACGCTGTTTTGGGGCTGCGGCATAGCGCCACTGTCATTCCCGCACGCTTCAAGCGGGAATCCATGGATTCTTGTTTCTGGATGCCCAATCCAGTCTTTGGGCATAACAATGTACGTTAACGGCTACTTTGACAGCCATCATTTTGGATTGCCGCAATTTACGCCCTGGCCTCAATATTGTCAACCAGGAATCCGAACCAATTTTGCTTGACTCTTAGATGTCATTGTTATAATTTTATTGCTTTGCGACTCACCACTACAGGGAAAACTATTGTGACTTTGGACAAAGATCTGCAAGCGATTCAGGAAGTTCGCGATCTTTGCACGCGATGCAAAGACGCGCAGCAGAAGTTCCGCGAATTCACGCAGGAAGAGGTGGATGGCGTCGTGGCAGCAATGGCCGAGGCAGGTTTTAAGGCTGCCACTCAACTTGCGCAAAAAGCCGTGAGCGAAACAGGTTACGGCAACGTGCCTGACAAGATCAGGAAGAATGAGTTTGCCACGCGCAATATTTTCGAATCCATTCGCGACCTGCGCACGGTTGGAATTGTAAGGGAAGACCACAAACGCAAGGTCGTGGAAGTGGCGGAGCCGTTCGGAGTCGTGGCCGCTGTCATTCCTACCACCAATCCGACTTCGACGGTCATGTTCAAGAGCCTGATTTCTCTCAAGGCCGGCAACGGCATCGTGATTTCCCCACACCCGAGGGCGACGAATTGCATTCGCGAAGCCGCAAACATCATGTCTGAAGCGGCATTTCAGGCTGGCGCGCCGCAGGGCATCATCGGGGTAATCACGAAGCCATCTTTGCAGGCCACCTCTGAATTGATGAAAAGCCGGGATACGGACGTGATTCTCGCTACCGGCGGCACCGGGCTGGTGCGGGCCGCCTACAGTGCCGGCAAGCCTGCCTATGGCGTCGGCCCCGGAAATGTTCCGGCTTATGTTGACCGTTCCGCAGACTACAAAAAGGCTGTCGCGGACGTGGTCTCCGGTAAGACTTTTGATTACGGCACGCTTTGCTCCTCGGAGCAAGCGATTATCGTCGATGCGCCTTTGAAGAGCAAAGTCAAGGAAGCCCTCGTGCGTGAAGGCGGCTACTTGATGTCCCCGGAGGAAAGCGACCGCTTGTGCAAGGTTCTGGTTACCCCGGATTTCCTGATCAACGCCAAGATGGTCGGTCAGGCGCCGGCTGTTTTGGCCCAGGCAGCGGGATTCACCATTCCGGAAGGCACCCGTTTGCTGATGGCCGAACTTGATGGCGTCGGCAAAGACTATCCTCTCTCAATTGAGAAGCTTTCGCCGGTGCTGGCGATCTACATTGTCAACGGCTGGCAGGAAGGTTTACGCCGCAGCACCGAGATTCTCAATTTTGGCGGCGTCGGGCACACCGCTTCCGTGCACGCGAAAGACGACGAGGTGCTTCGCCAGTTTGGCCTGCATTTGCCGGCATCGAGAGTGATCGCGAATTCGCCGTCCTCCGTGGGCGCGGTCGGCTACACAAATGGCCTGATGCCATCTCTGACTTTGGGGTGTGGCAGCTATGGCCGCAACATCACCTCCGACAACATCACGGCGCATCATTTGTTCAACATCAAGCGCTTGGCCTACGAGACCCATCCGTATCAGGCGCCGCCAACCGGCGCGACCTGGCAGGCAAGCGTCAATCATGATTGGCAGAACCGGCAGGCGCCATACATGAAGGCGCTGTCCCCGGATGTCTCGCGGCGCGGCAATTCGCAGAACGCGTCTGCGCCGGCTGCACCGGCGGCCGAGCCGGCACAAACTGCGCCAGTGAATCAGAAATTTGGCTCATCCGGCATGGCTGCCTCCGAAGTCGATCAGGTAGTCGATGCTTTTCTAAAGAGCCGAGAAAGTTGACAACGCAAGACAACAGTCTGAGTTCAGACATGATGAATCGCATTGACAGTGGGCGGAGAGTGGTGGATCTTTCATCTACCATCCACAATCTACTATCCTCTATCTTCCATTCTCCATCTTCAATCTTCACCATCTGGGCAGCTATTTTCTCGCAGTTCTGTCCGCAAAAAACCCAAGCGACCGACTAACGCCGGCTCATGTCGAATCCGAAAAAAAACATCCCCGTCGGTGTTTCCAACCGCCACATCCACATTTCGCAGCCGGATCTGGAAAAGCTGTACGGCCAGGGCTACCATCTTACCATCCTAAAAGACATCTCTCAGAAGGGGCAATATGCCAGCAATGAGGTCCTGGCTCTGGTCGGACCGAAGGGGCGCATCGACCGTGTGCGGGTCGTCGGACCCACGCGCGGGCAAACTCAGGTCGAGCTGTCGCGCTCTGATGCCTACCGGCTCGGGCTCGATCCGCCGGTGCGTTATTCCAGTGACCTGACCAATACACCCGGAGTCAAACTGGTTGGACCGGCTGGGGAATTGACGCTTGAGAAGGGCGTCATTATTCCGCAACGCCACATCCACATGAGCCCGCGCGAGGCAGCCGAACACGGAGTGCGTGACCGCGAACGCGTGTTCGTGGCGCCCGTGGAAAAGGATGCTCTCGACCCGGGCTCTGAGCCGCGCACCGTCATCTTTGGCAACGTCCTGATTCGCGTGGACGAGACTTTTGTGCTCGATTTCCATCTTGACGTTGATGAAGCAAATGGCGCCGGACTGCAGAGCGGCGACCTCGTCTACATCGTGCGCAAGGATACCAAAGCCCAGCCGGTGCGCAGCAAGCGTTTGATCACCGAGCTTGACGTGCGCAAGGCCATCATGGGGCGCCGAAAAATCATCGTGCCCGCGGGAGCGATTGTGACGCCGGCAGCGAGAGATTTGGCCAAGGCGCACGATGTGTTTGAGGAAGAGTGAACTTAGGATGTTCTGCAATTGACGATGTGGCATTGAACGGGTGTTCTTGCCCAAGCGTGTCCAATAGCATCGGACATATTTGATCTAGAAACAGAACCCTCGGTCTTTAGGGAAGGGAATGGATTAACCTCCCGACTCTAATCAATGAATAAAGGATTATTGATTCTCATGGCGTGACGTCTCATTTTGAACCATGACTAATAGAACCAAAGGACAAATAGAAGCGGATATTAGCGCCGCCATCACCCAGTTTGAAAAAGAACATCTGGGCAGGGGGCCGAAAGAGGCTCGCACATTTATCATTCAGGATATGGTGCTCATTCGACTTAGAGGGGTGTTAACCCCAGCCGAGGAAAAGCTGGCCAAGGATGAAGGTGGGGCTCAACTCATCAAACAGATGCGAATGCGGCTCATTGAAAGTTCCAGGCGACTTCTGGTGCAAATCATTGAGGAAAATACTGGTACGAAAGTTACGACTGTCCACACAGATATAAGCACCCGTACCGGGGAAAGGGTTTTCATATTTGGGTCGGACAGGAATTTGGAGAGCGAACTAAAAAAATGAACAATTCCAAAACGTAAGCGTACTCATAAACAGTAATTGTCGGTGGACAAATCAAAGAGCATCTCGACCTTATCAGGCCGGGAGGCACGTTGAAGTGTAAACCAGCGTTAGGGAAATGATTGTTTCTTGACGCTGGTTTTTTTGTTGGCAGGCCGGATAGAAGATATTCTCTAGAATAGAGAAGGTAAGCTAAACCGCAAGCCAGCACTCAGAATCCTTATGAAAGAGGATGAGTGCTGGCTTTTTTGGTTTTGAGTCAAATCCAAGGCTTTGAGCGAGGAAGTCGAAATGAGTAGATTCAAAACAGAAATGGAAGACAACATCAGTCGTGCCCTTGAGCGTTTTCTAAGAGAGCAATTGGGCGAACATGCCACTTCAGTGACAACCTATCTCTTAGGCAACATGTTCACTGTCCGGGCAGACAACTGCCTTGCTCCCGCGGAACAAGAGCTTGGGCAGAATGAACAGCACTGGCGCTTACTTCAAGAAGGCAAGGCCCGACAATTCGAACAGGTCAAGCCCTTGCTGCAGGAACAATTGGAGAAGCTGACCGGCTGCGAAATCTTGAATATCTATTCGATTGTCGGGCAGGATGGGGTTCGATTTGAGTTCTTTACCCTCAGCGACAATCTCGAAAACAAATTGTGAAGAAGGCAGGAGGCTTTGCTATGCATACAGAAGATTCAGCGTATTTCGAAAACACCCTACTCGAGGACCGCAAGAAGAGAACTCAAAGAGCAGCGGAAGAATCATCTGAAGTGAAAGTAACGGCCGGGAGTTGGGTCTCCATCGAGAATCTGGAAACGGGAGAACTGCACGAATTAAGAGTGGTGTCCACGGTACGGCCGGGCGTGACATTCGACGAAGTCTCTTCCTGGTCGCCAGTAGGCAAGGCTCTCATGGGTCGCAGGGTTGGCGAATCAATTCATGCTGAGATTCCAAGGGGAACGGTGCGTTACAGAATCTTGAGAATTGCAGAGTGAGAATGATGTCATTTGCGAAAAAGATCGTGGGGATGATTCTAGTGCTTGTGGGCGTGACAGGAGTCTTTTTGCCGCTGATGCCAGGAGTCATTTTCATTGTCCTTGGCTCGGCATTGCTTGGATCGAATCACAGATTGGTCGTAAGAGTCACCAGTATGGTACGCGAGCATTGGTCTCGTGATAAGCCGGATTTTCCCAAAGCTGAACAAGCGAAGGCCAAGAACCATGAGCATTCCAATTCTCGAAGTTGAGAAAGCATCATGAATGCGCTACTGAAACAGGCGAAGGCCATGTTAGTCGTCTTGCTCGGCGCTGCTGGTCTGCTGCTGATTTTGGCGCCTTTGATTTTGATGATTACACTGAAGAAGGGAGTTCTACAATCTTGGCGTGGTCTTGTTGTGAGGGTGAAGAAGTATGACACGCAGTCGCTTCACTGTTGCAGCGTTTCAACTGGAGCAAACATAATTGCAAAAGAGGAGACCAACAAGCATGAAAATAGACAAGATTTTGTGCCCGGTGGATTTTTCCGAGCCTTCTGAGCAAGCGCTGAAATATGCGACGTTTTTGGCCTGGTCGCACCACTCCAGGCTTTGCCTATTGCATGTGATTGAGCATAGTCACGCATTCGACCAGCATATGATGTCCTACACGCCTCCGGAGATTCAGGTAAGATTAGAAGATGAGGTTGAGAGCCAACTAAGCTCCTTAGTTCTTCGTGTTGAAGAATGTACTAGTGTCGAGACGGACGTCCGTGAAGGTAAGGCGTTTGTTGAGATCGTCAAAAAAGCCCAAGATGACAATATCGATCTAATTGTCATGGGCAGCCACGGCCGAACTGGACTTGAGCATATTCTCATAGGCAGCGTGGCTGAGAAGGTCACCGGCAAAGTCACGTGTCCCGTGCTGGTTGTCAAGACGAAAGACACTGAACTCAAAATGCCGTAAGCTGTAAATATACCTACTAATCCATTGGGAGAGGATAGCATGAATTTACACAAACGCACCAGAGAGCTTGCGGCAGTTGAGCCGTCAGATACTCCATTTCTCAGCCTCTATCTCAACACCCGAGGCACGGAATCAGGCAAACGCCAATACGACACTTTTCTTAAAAACAGGCTAATCTTCTTTCAAAAGGAATTTGCGGATAGTGGAGAAAAGGAAAAGAGTTTCCAGAAGTCATGGAGACAGATTGCCCGGTACTTGGAACAAGGTCTGGAGCGCCAGAGCAACGGGGTGGCGCTTTTTTGCCGGTCGCAGCCCGATAACGACTTCTTTCTGACGCTACAATTTCCCCTGCCATTAGAGAACCGTTTTGTGGTCGACAGTGTGCCGCATATCTTTCCAATGGTGCATTTTCTAGACAACTCGCACCACTACATGGTCATGATTTCCGATTCCGAAAAAGCCAAAATCTTTGAAATCCAGTTTGGCGGTATCAAAGATATTCAACAGATAGAGAAACCAGAAGACGAGAAAAGTTTTCGAGGGGAATGGACACAGATGCACTATCAAAACTGGAAAAAGCATCAAACAAAAAAGTTCATCAAACAGAAAATCAGGACGCTCGCAGATTTGATGCAGCGCAATGGCGTCGGGCATCTTATTTTGGCCGGAGACGATGTCATGGTGGCACAGATAAAGAAGGAGCTTCCCAAATGGTTGCAAGAGATGGTTGTGGATTTCACCCGGCTGGATGCCCGCATCGACGAACACCAAATCCTTCGTCAAACCCTAGAGACTTTCGCTGATTTCGAACAGGCCGAGGATATCGACACACTGATGTCCTTGCGCCGTGAGCTTCTTATCGACGGTCTGGGCGTGATGGGCACAGAACGGACTGTAGAAGCTTTGAACTCAGGGAAAATCGACCAGCTCATCGCTGCTACGGAATATGAAGCCCCACTTGGCTGGCGTTGTGAAAGTTGCGACCTTCTTGGAGTAGGAGCGACTGGTGAGCGGTGCCAGTACTGTGGGCAAGGCAGCCTAAATGAGGTCAATCTAAAAGAAGAAATAGCTCGGCGAACGCTGCTTAGCGGGGCAAGCGTCGAGACGATTGTGCACAACGTGTGGTTTATGCGACAAGGTGGTGTGGGCGCACTTTTGCGCTATAAATGAATATATTCAGGAGTTTCTTGTGAAAAGCGAGCTAACGTCATCTCAAAGAAAGCGATTTCAATTTCTGCTGATGAAGGCAGTAGACAGCGAATTGAGTAGAGATGAACGGCGTGAGTTTGAACGATTTCTCAGTACCTCTGATGAATGTAAACGTGAAGGGCAGCAATTGAAAAAGTTGAAGGCGATGATTCAAGACGTGAAGTTTAGGACTCCGGCCAAGGAAGTATGGAATAAATTTTGGGCAGATGTTCGTGATCGCTTGTAGCGGGCATTGCATTGATGCTGTTTTCATTGGCCAGCACTAGCATTTGAGAAAGATACCCTCACTAACTCAAGGAGAATACAATGTCAAAACAAGAAATTCAAAGCCACCAGGGAAAACAGGCGACAGACGGCCGCTGGGTGTTATTGATATTTGGCGTCCTGATTATTGGCGTCATTCTTTTGGGATGGCTTACCCTTTGATGGAGTAACCTGCGCAAAGTTCATTGCATTGTACAGCATCACGACTGTGCGGGAAATCCGACAGGCGAAGATACTCAGGAACAAACAACCTGCCTCTGCTTTGAATAGGGTGAAGTCGTGGAATCTTGATGTGCAGAGCATTGGCTTATGGTTGGATGAAAGTTGCCGCGTTTCTGAAATTCTCTGAATGGCATATTCCAGCAGGAAGTGCCAGGCAATAGGAGTCAGGACAGTTTCTCAATAGAACGTTGAGACGATGAATGGAAATTCTTAAGGATATAGGTATCATTCTGGTGTGTATCGTTGCAATTGGCAAAGGTGCGGCCTGGCTGGTCGATTCGGCGTCCAAGATTGCGCAACGTTTGGGGGTTTCGGAATTGGTTATCGGCTTGACGGTTGTGGCCTTTGGCACCTCGGCGCCGGAATTTGGGGTAACCATCCTGGCGGCCATGCGCGGCATGGGCGACATTTCCGTGGGGAATATCGTCGGTTCCAATATTTTCAATTTAGGATTTATTCTCGGCGGTACCGCAATAATCCACAGGCTGAAAACCAATAAGACCGTTGTTCATCGGGACGGCCTTTTTCTGCTATTCGGGGCACTTTTGCTGACGGGTTTGCTATGGAATCTGCAACTCAACCGAATCGAGGGCGTGGTTCTCTTTGGCCTCCTGGTTCTTTATATCGGCTGGCTTTGTTTGGCCAAACGACCACTTGAGTCGGATACACCTGCCGGGACATTACATTGGCGAGATCCTGTCCTTTTACTAACCGGACTTGGCATGGTGGTCGGCGGGGCTCATTATATGGTGAATTCTGCGGTGAACCTGGCTACAGCCTTTGGAATTTCGGAGTGGGTCATTGGGGCGACCGTGGTGGCAGCGGGAACTTCAGCGCCGGAGTTCGCGACCTCGTTGGTGGCCGCCCTGCGAAAACGCTATGGCATTTCTGTAGGCAATCTCATCGGCAGCGACATATTTAACCTGTTTGGTGTGCTGGGCCTTACCTCCATTTTGAGCGACCTGAGTGTGGATGTAGGCGCCAGGATGAATCTTGTGATTCTGGCCATGATGGTGGCTCTCGTGCTAGTGTTCATGCGCACAGATTGGGTTATTTCCAGAAAAGAAGGCAGCATTCTGGTGATAATTGGTCTTAGCCGCTGGGCCTATAGCTTCTGGTAAAATGAGATTGACTAAATCAATAACAGCAGAGGCAGAATATGATGAACGATATAAGAATGATTCTAGTGGCGGTAGATTTTTCCGAAAATTCCCGTATCGCCCTGGATTGGGCCATGGCGTTGGCAGATAAGCTGGGCGCCAAAGTCGTTGTCTTCCATGCCTTCGAGATACCTGAGGTCATGAAAGAGCCGGCGCAAAGGCACGTACTCTTGAACAAAGATATGATGGACCGCGCAAAGGAAGAAGTCGTCATGGAGTTACAAGCGTTTACAGACAAATATGACGAAGACAAGATCAGCGTTGCGCCTGAGATTGGTGAGGGCAAGCCGTTTGTGGAGATCATTCAGGCTGCCAAGACCTACGATATCGACCTCATCGTCATGGGTACTCATGGCCGTACAGGCTTAAAAAGTATGCTCATAGGCAGCGTGGCGGAAAAAGTCGTGCGCAAGGCCCACTGCCCGGTACTTACCGTGAAACATCCGGATTACAAGTTCGAGATGCCGTAAGAAGTTGTCAACGCATCGCGGCACAATCTTGAACGAAAGAGGTATGATGATAAAAGTCAGGAAGAAAAGTCATGACTGCTATCAAAAGAGTACTTGTACCGACAGATTTTTCGGAAAATGCGCGCAGCGCCCTGGAACTGGCTTTGCAATTGGCCAGGACGTTCCGGGCCAAAATTGTTTTGCTGCATGTCTTTGAGATGCCAGCGGCCGCCGCGCAAAATGTCTATCATCTCCTCAGCAAAGACCTTGAGGAAAGCCGGCTGGAAATCTATCGACTTCTGAAATCGGCGTGCGAGGAGGCGCTTGCAGACTTAGTGCGGCAATTCTCCGGAACAGAAGCGCCCATACGGCCTCTTCTCATCGAAAGAGGCGTACCCTTTGAGGACGTTATCCTTACCGCAAGGGAGCTTGCTGTGGACTTAATCGTTATGGGCACACATGGACGTACCGCTATTCCCCATCTGCTCATAGGCAGCGTGGCCGAAAAAGTGGTGCGCCATGCTCCCTGTCCGGTCTTGACTGTGAGGCAGCGGGATTGCGACTTTGAGATGCCGTAAGGAGCGTGTGAACTCAATGGATGCAGCAAAGCAACCGCATTTGCAGGTGACGTGCGAATCAAAAGACGACTTCGAGCAACTCGTCGAAGAAGTCATTGATGAACTGCGTCACTGGTTCGGAAATGCAATTCGGAATCTGGTTGTCTTCGTCGAGGATGAGCCCTCCGATGAATTGCTTCTTGAGTTGAGGCACGACCCCAGCGAGTACCTATTGGGACTCTATGTCGGCGTGCCTTTGCCCGAACGCACTTTTGGTGAAGAGCCTTATCTGTCAGACCAGATTTTTGTCTTTCGCAAGCCACTCGAACGGATGTGCCAAAATCGTCAGGAGCTGCGGGAGCAGATTCGAATCACCGTGATTCATGAACTGGCGCATTATTTCGGTTTTGATGAAGATTATTTACGAGAATTAGAGTTAGATTAACAAATGGTAGAGACGGGGAGTGCCTAACTGTGTCCAGGGCGGTCATGTCTTGGTCACAATCGCGTGTCTAATGAGATGAACGAAAACAGGGAATGAGAAATGCCTTTATCTTCTGAAAACGTATTACCGATCCTAGCAACGTCTACCGGCAATTCGGAAAGCGTGATAACCAACCTGATTATCTACGTTTTGGTTGCCCTGGGATTCTCTTTTCTTTGTTCAATTTGGGAAGCGGTGCTACTATCCACTTCGTTTTCCCATGTGGAATTGCTGGTAAATCAGGGCAAACGGGCCGGCCAGATTATGCGGCATCATAAGCAAAACCTGGAACAAGGCATTTCGGCAATTCTGACTCTGAATACCATCGCTCATACGGTTGGCGCTGCCGGGGCTGGCGCTCAGGCGGCAATTCTCTTTGGCAACAAATGGATTGGGTTGATCTCAGCTATTCTCACTTTGCTTATTCTGATTTTTTCAGAGATTATCCCAAAAACGCTGGGCGCGTTCTATTGGAAGCGATTGGTGGCCTTCACCGCATACGGAGTTAAAATTTTGGTGTGGATTCTATATCCGGTTGTTTGGGGCGCCAGCGGCTTGAGTCGGTTGATCACCCCTCGTCGAAAAGAGCCAACCATTTCGCGTACTGAACTGGAAGTGCTAGCAAAAATCGCAGCTAGAGAGGGGGCCCTCGAAGAAAAAGAGCACTTCATTCTTAAGAATCTGCTGCGGCTGCGCCATGTTAAGGTGTCGGATATTATGACCCCGCGGACAGTCGTTTTTATGTTGCAACAGCACATGACTGTTGCGGAAGCCTTAGCCAAGCATCGGGATTTGACTTACTCACGCATTCCGGTCTATAAAGAGGGTATGGATGACGTCACTGGCTTTGTCTTGCGCTTCCACATTCTCGCCGCAGCCGCTGAAGGCAAAGAGCAGTTAGAATTGCACCAGTTTGCTCGACCTATTCATCCCGTGCCGGAAACAGTCAATGTTGCAAGGGTCTTGGAGGAATTCATCCGCCGGCAAGCACATATTTTTCTGGTCATAAATGAGTATGGCGGCACCGAAGGGATAATTACCCTGGAGGACGCTATTGAATCACTGCTGGGTGCGGAGATTACCGATGAGACGGACCTGGTAGCCGATCTGCGGGAATTGGCAAGACAACGTCGTGCCGGCCGACTTCAGCCGTTTGGGCTGTCACAGAATGACAGGACCGACGAGACACCAGCCGCGAACAAAGGCTCTTAAGAAATGGAAATACCGCTGCTGAATGACATCGTCATCATTTTTGGTCTCTCAATTGTTGTCCTGTTCGTATGCCACCGATTTCGAATCCCATCAATTGTTGGATTTCTCTTAACCGGCGTTCTGGCCGGGCCTCATGGTCTTGGGTTGATCAAAGCCCTTCACGAAGTCGAACTCCTGGCTGAAGTCGGAATCGTGCTGCTGCTTTTTACCATCGGCATCGAGTTCTCGCTAAAGAGCCTGGTGAAAATCAAGAAATCCGTCCTGCTGGGCGGTTCGCTGCAGGTGATGCTTACTCTCCTGGCTGCCTTTTTCATAGCGAGGTTTCTGGGCCAAGCCTTCGGACAAGCCGTTTTCATCGGATTCCTCGCAGCCCTCAGCAGCACGGCCATCGTCCTCAAACTCATCCAGGAGCGCGCGGAAGTTGACAGCCCCCACGGACGAACCACTTTGGCCATCTTGATCTACCAGGATGTGATCATCGTTCCGATGATATTGTTCACACCACTGCTGGCTGGGGCACACGGCAATTGGGGTGAATCCCTACTCATTCTTGCGCTCAAAGGAATCGGCATTATCCTGCTGGTGCTCGTTAGTGCCCGGTGGATTGTGCCATACGTGTTGTATCAAATCGCCAGGACGCGCAACCGCGAGCTTTTTCTCCTGAGCGTAGTTGTGATAGGCCTTGGCGTTGCCTGGGTAACTTCCATGGTTGGGCTCTCCCTGGCCCTGGGCGCGTTTTTGGCCGGGCTAATCATATCCGAATCCGGATACAGCCATCACGCGCTCGGCAATATCCTGCCCTTTCGCGATGTTTTTACAAGTTTCTTTTTTGTTTCCATTGGCATGTTGCTCGATATCGGGTTTCTTTTGCAGGAGCCCGCGCTCATTGCTTTAATCGCTTTAGCCGTGTTAGCCTTAAAAACCGTGATCGCTGGCGTCGTAACCATTCTACTGGGATTTCCACTTCGAACCGGGATCTTGGTTGGCCTTGGGCTTAGCCAGGTCGGTGAGTTTTCCTTTATTCTATCGAAGACCGGTGTTGAACATGGCTTACTTGCCGGTAGCACTTACCAGACGTTTCTGTCTGTCTCGGTGCTGACCATGGCCGCCACGCCATTCATCATCGCCGCGGCGCCTCGTGTAGCAGATATCTTGTTGCGGCTGCCGTTGCCGAGAAGGTTAGTGTCAGGCCTTTATCCCGCGCACGAGATAGAGAAGACACGCAAAAAAGAACACCTTGTCATCATTGGATTTGGTGTGAACGGCAAGAATCTGGCGCGAGCCGCCAGGGTAGGGGCTATCCCCTACGTGATTATTGAAATGAATCCTGATGTGGTCAGGGAGCAAGGAGCAAAAGGCGAAACGATTTATTATGGTGATGCAACCCAGGAGGCGGTCCTCAAGCACGCAGATGTCAAAGACGCCAGAATTGTGGTCGTGGCAATTAACGATCCTGCCGCAACACGCCGAATTAGCGAAATCGTTCGCAAACTAAATGCAAGAGTTCATCTAATCGTGCGAACGCGTTACGTTCAAGAAATGCAGCCGCTGTATGAGCTGGGTGCGGACGAAGTTATTCCAGAAGAGTTCGAGACCTCAGTGGAGATCTTCACACGGGTTTTGGCGAAATACCTGATACCGAGAGATGAAATTGAGAAATTCATCGCCGAAGTCCGTTCAGACGGTTACGAGATGTTTCGAAGCATTTCCAAAGTCCCGATGTCTGTTTCCGAAGTAAAGCTTCACCTCCCTGATGTTGAAATCAGCACGTTCCGGGTTGATGAAAAGTCAGCGGTGGTGGGGAAATCCCTGGCTCGCATCGATTTGAGAAAGAAATACGGCGTGACTTTATTGGCGTTGCGTCGGGACTCACAAGTAGTGTCCAACCCGGGAGGAGCCATCAAACTCGGTGCAGACGATATCCTTTTTGTCCTTGGAGCTCCGGACAGGATTGCACAGGTCACGAATTTATTCGATAATCCGAAAGAGGGGTAGGTCAATGAATCCAATATTTCAAGCAGTGGTCAGTGCCATGATTCGCCTTAAGCGGACATGTCCTGAATGTAAGAAAGACCAGATCGTCTCTACGATGAAACGAAAAGCAACCGTCTGCTGCAAATATTGCGGAGCAGATATGCTGCGTCGTTCATAGCTTAATAAGTTGAGCCCGTCTGTTTTTGTCCTGATGAAATGAGCTGTTTTATCTCCACGGTCATTGTTGCCTCAACCTCCGATGTCATACAGCGAGAATGACCTTTAGGTCCCAAGGGAAACCGTGGGAGCAAAGCGAATGTCCGCAGCTGATAAGCTGCCTCTTCGCCGCATTCCGAGAGAGCATGTTTGACGTAGTAGTTGCATCATTCGATTCTAATGCTAAATTTCTATGTGGCTGTCATGGGGAGTCACAAAACCACCGTGCCCGCAGGTGCGATTGTGACTCCGGTAGCCAGGGGTTTGGCTAAGGCGCATGATGTTTTTGAGAGAGAGTGGCGTAACTGAGCCTCCAGCACCTGCGTGGCATTAGCACGAGAAACCGTTTTGATGTTTAGACGCTTTTTTGTATTCTGAGAATTATGGGAACACAACAACCGAAAAGAGCAGCCGTCTATCTTGATGGTGACTTGCACAAGGCGCTGAAAATAAAATCGGCTCAGAGTGAGCGAACGCTGTCTGAACTGGTCAATGCGGCAGTACGTCAAAGCCTGGCGGAGGACCACGAAGATTTAGCGGCTTTTGATGAAAGAAAGGGCGAGCCGAACCTGGATTTTGGGGAAGTGCTGAAGGAATTGAAAGCAATTGGCAAACTATAAGATACTCATCAAGCCCTCAGCAGCCAAAGAACTTAAGCGTCTCCCCAAAAAGACCTCCAGCGAATTACCTCGAAAATCCAAGCCTTATCCGACGAGCCTCGTCCACAAGGATGCGAAAAACTGTCGGCGCAAGAGCGATACAGAATACGATAAGGCAAGTACCGAATTGTTTACTCAATAGAAGATGAGCAACTCATTGTCTTCGTCGCAAAAGTCGGTCACCGTCGAGACGTCTATAGATAGAAGGTGGCGTATTCCTTTGTTGCCAGTCCATTAGACGATGAAGCGCGCAAGGCGATCACGGGACGCCGGAAAATCACCGTGCCTGCCGAGGCGATTGTGATGCCGGCAGCTAGGGATTTGGCGAATACGCATGATGTGTCTCAAGAAGAGTGAGGTAGAAGACGCTCCAATTGATGTTTTGATTAGAATGGTTGTTATGGGACGGGCCCGGGTTCGGTTTGTCGGATACAAGCTTGGTAGCCAAGAGAAAATCGAAGGAATGCTATGGAATACACGCAACTGCAGGTAGCACAGGCGATAGTATCCGTCTTGCCCGATTCACGTTGGGTCGGAAAAGGTCTCGCGCAGGTTTATCTCTGGTTAGTCAGTGGGGACCGGAGCGAAGATGAAAGCTCGCGCCACCTTTACGATCTGAACTGCTACTCTCTCACCAAAGCGCGTGAACTCGTCCTGACCCTAGTAGACAACGGTTTTCTCTCACATATCAAGCCTCGAACAAAAACTGGGTCGGCGGAGAATCCAATTACCAAGATGTTTCCCGCAGCAATCACGGAGCAGCGTTTTCTTGAGCAGGTTGACGCCCTTCGAGCACAGCGGGGAACTGTCAACTATGATGATGACAGAGAATCTGGGCACACACTTGTGGATTTCACTTTGACCGAACGTGACCTACGCCTGCCAGTGAACGTGAAGAACGCCGGGACTCGGTTTGAGAGTGCCCAGCAACTCGTTGGGTTGGAGCCCGACGACTGCATCCCTATTCCTGTCTACAAGGCCTATGACGCTATAGAGAAAGAGCCAAACCTTCTTTACGCAGTAGCCGTTGACTATGGGCTTGTGGATTCCATCAACACCCACCTTGTGCCGCTCTTTGATGAGGACGAGGCTATCGTCTGGCGTATCCTGAATGACTACTCAGGCACGAGGATTCGCGATGCAGAGGATAAATTCGTATACGGCATTACCACACGGCATTGGGACAACATCCGCGATAATTTCGCGGACCCCGAGTTCAGATTGATTTCAGCACGCAAGTCTATTCGGATACTGCAGAAACAACCCAAGCGTACACCAGGCATCGGACTTCGTGCATGGGGAACCGGTGCCAGTGCTGAAGTGAATGTACATATCTCTATCTCAGATGAAACAAAGCCTTGGAGCGAGGTGTTTGATCGGATCGCCAGTAACAGTCTTGGCGATATTATTGAAGCAATCAACAGGAAGAAGACTGAGGTCGTATATGATCCAGAAATCTGATCTACAGGTCGTCAGCCTTTTCTCCGGGTGTGGCGGTTTAGATTATGGTTTTGAGGCAGCGGGATATAGCGTTCGCTTTGCTAACGACCATGATAAATCCTCCTGTGAAACACTCCGATTGAACGACCGAGAGAACGTTCTTCATGCTGCGATAGAGGAAGTTGATACTTCGGAAGTCAGGAAGGTGATTGGGGCAAGTAAGGGTTCCTGTGATGTCCTGATCGGCGGACCGCCCTGTCAGCCATTCTCGAAGTCTGCATATTGGAGCAAGGGTGACACTCTGCGGCTGAACGACCCTCGCGCTAACACGCTCGGGCAGTATTTCCGATTCGTTGAGGAACTCCTACCTCAGGTGTTTTTCTTGGAGAACGTTCATGGATTGAGCTACAACGGAAAGGAAGAAGGTTTCCAGTTCATCATCGAGCGTATCAAGGAGATCAATCTCAAAGCCGACGTGCACTACGTGCCATCATGGGCCGTACTGAATGTCGCTGATTACGGTGTTCCCCAACTTCGGGTTCGCTTCTTCCTGGTTGCATCGCGGAGAGGCGGCCAGTTCCGCTTCCCAGACCCGACCCATATACCTAGAGAAGAAGCAGAATCGACCCTGTTTGGAGGCATGGGAATGGTGCCCTACGTCTCCTCTTGGGAGGCCATTGGAAACATTCCAGTTGATCTGAATCAGAAACTCAAGATCGGGGGCAAATGGGCTGCTCTCTTGCCCTCGATACCCGAGGGAGAGAACTACCTATGGCACACGGAACGGAAACGTGGGCTACCCCTTTTCGGGTGGAGAACTCGATACTGGAGCTTCCTTCTCAAGCTCTCAAAGCGCTTGCCGAGTTGGACGATTCAAGCCCAACCCGGTTCGGCCGTAGGCCCGTTCCATTGGACGAACAGGAAGCTCTCGTGGCAGGAAATGGCAGGCATTCAGACCTTTCCCCAGAATTTCCAAATTGATGCCCCCCGAACCGAGATTCAGCGGCAGATAGGAAACGCCGTCCCTTCACTCATGGCCGAGATCCTCGCACGGGAGATAGCAAGACAGGTCTTCGACAGAACGAATCAAGAAAACCTCACCCTGGATGTTCCTCGTTGCGACACGATACCGTATCCCGAGCCCGTTCACCCTGTACCACAGAAGTACCAACACCTTGTCGGAGATCACGCGGCTCATCCAGGCACAGGGAAGGGCCGAAGTTACATGACAGGAAATATTGCACACGCGACCAGGCCCAAGGGCAGTATTCTCAGTGAGCCACACCACAAAGCGTCGGCTGGCCACCAACTATCCCTCGAAGAGTGAATCCCAAACTCGCTGACAAACTCCCCTACAAGATACTCTGCCGTTGCAGCGTCACCCGCAACCAACTGAGCGTGCAATGGCATGGCGCCGCCGATGACATACCGGCGTCACTCAAAGACCAAATCGATGCCTACTGGCGCCGCGAAATCGAAGAGACGCCGAAGCGCGACTACATCTTCAACGGCGACCTGTGCCGGTTGCGCAACTGGCAAGCCGCGAGCGGTCGTTTGACCCTGGAGCTTGGCTACACGAATTACAAACAGCTTCTGTACTCCAACCATCTGCACGAAACCGCCGGCCAGGCAACCGAAGTTGCGTTCTGCGCGCGCGCCCTCGGCATCAGCGCCATTGTGGTGACGGCGGACAAGCAGTTCGTTCTCATGCGGCGCTCGCAGGCTGTCGGCGAAGGCCCTGGCAGACTCGATGTTCTCGGCGGTCATGTTGAACCGGTTGCGCATCTTGTCAATGGCGTTCCGGACCCATTTTTCGCCATGCAGGAGGAACTGCTGGAAGAAGTCAATCTGCGACCCGGGCAGATGGTCTGCATCGGGCTGGTGGAGACTGTAGTGACCCGCAAGCCAGAAATGGTTTTTGCCTGCAACACCCGCGAAGACGCTCGCAATCTTCTCGCTGCCGCCAAAGACCATGGCTGCCCCGAGGTTGCTGAGCTTATCGCTCTGAAAAACGAACACGATATCCTGCAATCTTTTGTTGCGACGCAAATGTCCAACTTCAGCCCCTCTGCCGCAGGCTGCGTCGGGCTCTATTTGAAATATCTGGAGGAAACGAATGTCCGCGAATAGAAATCTGCCAATCCTGATTTGTCTTGCTGCACTCTTTGCTTTATCCGCCTGCGCCTCCCGGGGAGGCATGCGGGTTCAGGCCACTGCCGAGGCGGGTCAGAATCTGGCCGCGCAGTTCGAGCGGGTTTTGCAGGATTCCGCGCTGGTGAATGCCCATGTCGGCGTCAAGGTCGTCTCCCTGCAGTCGGGGCAAACGATTTATGAAAAAAACAGCCGGCGCCGGTTTTTACCGGCATCGAACATGAAGCTGTTCACCACCGCGACCGCGCTTTCCCGCCTGGGCCCGAATTTCCGGTTCCGGACGATCCTGCATGCGGATACGGCTTCCGTGCACGACAGCACGATTGTGGGCAACCTCTACTTGCAGGGTTTCGGCAACCCTGACCTGGAGCAGGATGATCTGCGCTGGCTGGCGCAACAACTCTATGATCAGGGCATTCGGGCGGTCAGCGGCGATCTCGTTTGTGACGCCACTTATTTCGATGATCTGTACTGGGGCAATGGCTGGATGTGGGACGACGGCTCATATCGGGATTTCACCCATATCAGCGCGCTGAGCGTGAACAAAAACGGCGTCATTGTGAAAGTCAAACCTGGAGCGCAGATCGGGGATTCGCTGCAGGTCAGCCTGGCGCCTGAGACTTCTTATCTCAGCATTCAAAATTTCGGCGTCACCGTGGACTCGACCGACACGACCCGCATCGAGGAATTCGCCATCACCCGGGAGTGGATGTACCCGGAGAATACCATAAAAGTGGAGGGCGGCCTGGCGAACACCGCCAAAGAGCAGCGGCGCATGCGAACCGTTGTCCGTCCGGCGCTCTATACCGGCACCTTGTTTTCTCAGGTTGCCCGTGAACTCGGCATCCGAGTGCAGGGGACCATCCTTGCCGGTGCTGCGCCGGATACCTCCGTGGTGCTGGCGACCCATTTCTCCGCGCCACTCTCTGACGCCGTGCACAACACCAACAAGATCAGCGACAATCTCTCAGCGGAGATGCTGTTGAAAACCCTTGGCGCCGAATTGGTCGCAGGGCCCGGCACCGGCAAAAACGGCTTGTCGATGGTCAAAACCTATCTAGCGGAAATCGGCGTCGATACCCTTGATCTCAAAATTGCGGACGGTTCCGGGGTGTCGCGCTACAGTCTGATTTCGCCCGACCACCTCATCAGTCTGCTGCGCGCCGTGCACCGCAATTTTCAAATCCAGGCTGAATTTCAGGCCTCGCTGCCGATTGCCGGCGTGGACGGCACCATCAGCCGGCGCATGCAAGGCACGCCGGCGGAAGGTAAGCTGCGCGCAAAAACCGGCAACCTGAGCGGCGCCTCATGCTTGTCCGGCTACACCACAACCGCTGACGGCGAGCTGCTGGCGTTCTCTTTTATGATGGATGATTTCGTGGCGCCGAATTCAGAAGCGAGACGGGTGCAGGATCTGTTGGGGGCCTTGATTTCCGGGATGTCTTTGAGAGCGCGTTGACTGGTTGCTGACCGAAAACATCGAGAGTGGCCGTAGCTGTCATTGCGAGTCCCGCGTTTTTCAGCGGGACGTGGCAATCTCTCTGCCTGCCCGAGGAGATTGCTTCGCTGAAGTGTGATCGCAGTGACAGCCCGGAGCAGTTGGATTCAGGCCGGACCGGCGAGGTCACAGTCACCATGCATCGGAAGTCCCCCGAATGGTGCCAAGATCGGCAATGCGTCCGAGATATCGAGCCCCGGTGTGTATACTCTATGATATGAGCGAGTCAACGAACACCACGATTGTCGTTGATGGGTTGGCGTTGTCCGGGTTGGTTGGCGTGTTGTTGGATGGAGAGAAGGCGCTCGATACGACGGCTATTGTGGATGCGGCTGTGACGCCTACGAGGACTACGTTTGTTGATGATTCTTAGAGACAAGCTCATCATCCCCCGCCGACTTCTCGCCAATACTCGCAGTTTTTTCTTGATCATGACAGCTTGTCTGCATAGCTTCTTGGGCACTAGGGTACAGAATCCAAAACGGGGCAAAAAAAATGGCAGTAGATGACCGGAAAACTACGAATCGCTCAGTAGCCAACATCCATTTGGATGCCAAAAATCCGCGATTGGGGCGCGAGACATCAGCCCAGGCACCTAGAGAGATTATCCAATATCTGTTCGAACACGACAAAGCAATAGATGTGGCAGAAAGCATCGCAAACCATGGCTATTTCCAGAATGAGCCGCTTCTAGCTGTAAAAGAGAACGGCCGTACGATTGTCGTTGAAGGTAACCGCCGACTTGCTGCGCTGAAGGCTTTGCGCGAGCCTGGGCTTCTTGAGAACCCATACAGAAGGAAGGTGGAACGACTATCACGCAAGATTACCGATCTGAGTTTGATAGCAAATGTCCCTGTGACAATGGCTCCGAATCGTCGTGCGACTGACCGCCAGATTGCGGGTCGGCACATAGGGAGCCCAGTCCTTCCTTGGCAAGCCGAAAATCGTGCGAGCTTCATCCTCGATAAACTTGCTGAAGGATACGAAAACGACGAACTTCGGGACGATCTCGGTTTTTCATTGGCTGACGTTCAAAAAGCCCGGCAAACGAGAGCTATTGCTGACATGGCCCGCTCGCTTGACCTTCCGGAGGAGTTAAAGGCCAAACTTGATAATCCCCGAGCAAAGCTCTTTACTACATTGGAACGTGTCCTGGAATCTTCGGTCGGCCGCGACTACCTTAAGATAAAGCCTGATGCAGACCATGGACTGCGTGGCACGACTACAAAAAAGGAATTTACGCGTGGCTTCAGGAAACTCGTTTCTGACGTTGCGCTTGGAAAGCAATCGTCGCGAAGCCTGAACAAGAACGACAATATCGAATCGTACTTCAAGTCATGGAATCCCGAGGAGCTGCCCTCACAAAAAAGAGGGTCGTTTGTGCCAGCCGATATCATAGCAGGTCACTCTGTGTCTTCGTCGAGTTCACAGGAGAACCCAACGTCACGCCGCAAGAACACCCGCCAGCGTAGCAAAAGGGTTCTGCCAAAAGACTTCAAGGTGCGCTATGGCAGTGAGCGTCTTGTTGAAATACGTGAAGAATTGACTAACCTCAGGCGAGATCACTTCCCGAACGCTGGAGCGGTTCTTCTTAGAGTCTTTCTAGAACTCGCCGTTCTTGACTATCTCGGACGCAGTGGGAACCTAGCCACTTTGATCGACAAACTGAAATCAAAGGGCAGGCAACTTCGGCATGGCATTCCTATGATGGGTGATCTCAGCAAAGAGATCATTGCTGTTGCAAAATCGAAGCTATCAAAGGCAGACGCGAATAGGATTGAGAAGGCCCTTAGTCGTGATCCTGCTGCACCGTTTGGATTGAGTGACTTTCATTCATTCGTTCACCAGGCAAAAGATTTCCCCGGTGAGCGCGACATTCAGCAGTTTTGGATTAGGACAGAACCGTTATTTCGAATGATGTTGGAATTGCCAATAGAGGATGCAACAGATGAAGGTCTCTAGCCCTCTACGATATCCTGGTGGCAAAGCTGCGATGACTGGTTTGCTAAGTCAGGTTAGGAGGTTGAACGGGTTCGGAGACCGATCTTTTGCAGAACCCTTCGCTGGCGGCGCAGGTGCAGCTCTCACCATGCTCTATCTCGAAGAGACACCTGACATATATATAAACGATGCTGATCCCGCGATTCATGACTTTTGGTGGACTATTGTCAATAGGCCGAGACCATTTCTTGAGATGCTGTCAGATGCAAGTGTCAACACTGTCGAATGGCGTCATCAACGAGAGATTTACAAGGACCATCGTGCATCTCGTCTTCGCCGTGGTTTTGCAGCCTTTTACCTGAACCGATGTAATCGGTCAGGAATAATCATGAACGGCGGACCCATTGGTGGAATAAAGCAAGCCGGTAAATGGAAAATCGATGCCAGGTTCAACAAGCAGGGGCTTCAGCGTAGGTGTGAGAAGGTTTCAGAATATCGGGATCGCATCCATGTGTCTTCTTACGACGGGATAGAATTCATTGAGAGTCTCGACGCAGACTCTACGCTTTTTTTCATTGACCCACCGTACTTCGTTAAAGGTCCAACGCTTTATCTGAATGCATTGAATGAAGAATATCACGAAGCACTTGCGGCTCGGCTTAGGCAAATGACCAATGCCGCGTGGGTTTTAACTTATGATGACTGCCCTGAGATACGCCGAATGTATCGAGATTGGGCAACAATACGCGCGTTCTCACTCAACTATTCCGCAGCCGAGCGACGAGTCGGAAATGAACTTCTCATTTCTCCGAGGTGGATACGACTTCCGACTTACCAAGAGTCTGCGGCCGTAAAGTGGTAAGCCCTAATCGCCAAGTCAATTTTGTTAAGCTCTTAGCCGGACACTCGGGACACTCCCTAATGAGCACCGAAAGTGCTGTAAATTATAGATGTAAATCGCAGGATGAACCAAGCCCGCGGAGGCAGCCTGCTTCCGCGGGCCTGGTTTTTGGGAGAGCGGCGGTGCTAATACCGCGCGTCTGGATCAGCTACGGTTGTGTGGGTTCTGCTGGAATCTCCTCTTCATTCACCACGGTCACAGTCGTGCTGCGACGTCCGCCAAAGCTTTGCCGCAGGCCATAGTCGATCAGCTTGGGGTCACGGCTGCGAGCCGGCAACACGCTTGTCAAGTAAGCGTAGGCGCGGGTGCGCAGGGCGGTGGCTTGCTTGAGCACGGCCTGCAGATCGCGTTTCGCCTCCACAAAATCAGCTTTGAGCTGGTTGCCAAGTGTGACTTTTGCTTCCAGAGCGTCATAGGTGGTCTGCAGCTCGGTTTGTAGCTCGGCCGTAGGCTTGCGGCTGTCGTCAGTCTGGCGCCCGGCTGTTTCCAGGACGACCCCGAGGGTTGCCATAACATCGAGGCGGGCGTCGGGAATGTCCACGTTCAGGCCATAGACCTGCCAAACCGGATCGAGCTGGTCGGCCGGTATCTGGCTTTTCAGGCCATTCTTGAGTCTCTGCAACGCTTCGATACCCTGCTGTTGCAGCTCGGCGGCCTGGTTTGCGGCCTCCCGGCGTTGCGCGCGCACGTCGTCGTAGGCAGCCCGTTTGGTGTCAAAAACAGCAAAGGTTTCATCGAGCATTGTTTTCAGGTCGTCGCGCAGCGGCACACCGCAATTGGCATGGGCATCCACCATGCGCTCGAGCCGCCATTTGACTTTTGACAGGTACTTTTTAGTGAGTCGGCTTGACATGTTGTCTGTCCTTTCGTGTTAGTGCATGTAACATTTGTTACTTTTTCGGAAGGATTGTGACCGGACTTGAATAACTTTGTCAAACTTTCCAGCCAGAGTCTGTTTCGCGTGCCGAATCTCGTTCTTTTGCCTGTGCCCCTTGACCTTTCTGCCTGTGCCCTTCTTCAGTTTGGCTGTGCCCCTTGACCATTTTGCCCGTGCCCTTCTTCAGTTTGCCTGTGCCCTTTACCGGTTTGCCCTGCCCTGATCTATCTTTTGGCCGATGCAGAGTGCAAAAAGGATGACATCGAACCCGTGGCGCAGTCTCAGAATCCGCATTGCTGCAAATCGCGGCGCCACTGCAGAAAGCGCTGATGATCTTTAGATTGTACAGTTCATGATTTTTTTGTCTGTATTTCCTTTTTTATGTTGCATTTCTCTAATCTTGTGCTTTTCTTCTATGTAGGTTTGGATGGCTTCTGATACGACGTCTCAGGCTGACATCGAAATCTGTTGTCGTGCAATTTGTCTCCCACGGCCATGTAGTCACTACTCCTACTCCTGACGCGCGACATTCCGGTTTCTTGAATTTGATTTTTCACCAAATCTCCGACCATCAAGCCTTTCAAGTTTCTCGATGTTCCACATCACATCGCTGGCAGTCATTGGTCAGAGGAGGAGCCGTGATAAGCCTAAACTACAGGCGGGAGATGCAGCAATTAGATCTTGAGGCCATTGTAGTTAGACGGATGGATAAGATGATCATTGTCTGTACCATGTTCCTTTGCCTGCTCTTCAACATGTGCGCCGTGTACGCTCAAACAGTTCCCATTGGTTTTGAAGTCATTGACATCAACACCAGTCTTGATGATGATGCCGTTGGTTTCGCTTTGCTGCCGGACGGGAGAGTCTTGCTCATCCATCAATTTAGCGGGAAAGTCAAGCTGCTGGTCAATGGCGTCCTGAAAGCCGAAACCCTGCTCACCGTCCCAAACGTGGCGGGGCTGGTTGAGAAGGGACTATTGGGAATTGCTGTTGATCCCGAATTTCCCGAAAGGCCTTATGTTTACCTGTTTCATACCTTTGACGGTGACCCTGACAACAATCATGTTTCGCGGTTTACGCTGACTGGTGATTTGACCGATTCCGATTCCGACAACCTCGCCATCGACCCGGCCAGCCAACTTGTGCTGATTGACGATATGCCGGCGGAGAGCAACAGCCACAACGGCGGCACCCTGCGATTTGCCCCTGACAAAACCCTGCTGGTCAGTCACGGCGATGACCGCAACCGCTCGAAAGTCCAGAATCTGACCTCCCTGAAAGGAAAAATTCTGAGAATTAATCGGGATGGGACCATCCCCGCGGATAACCCGGCCTTTCCGAGTGAGCCTGCGAACAAGCGACCGGAGGTATTCGCCTTCGGTCTGCGCAACCCGTTCCGTTTTGCGGTCGATCCCGCGACCGGCCGATTGTTCATCGGCGACGTTGGCAACAAGGAGCGAGAGGAAATCGATATTTCAGTCGGAGGAGAGAACTTTGGCTGGCCCCGTTTCGAAGGAACGCTCGATTTTGACACCGGCGCTGACTTGATTCCGCCAACACCCACTGACCCGGTTTGGGAATATCACCTTGCGGGCGCGAATTCGGTTGTTGCTCTGGTTGCCTACCGTCAACAGGACTTTGGCAACGACTTCAGCTTCCCGGACGAGTACGAAGGCACGCTGTTCTATGCGGACTTCTACGACGATGTGATCCACAATTTGCGCCAGGAAGAAAGCGGCCTGTGGACGAGTTCGGAGTTTGCCAGCGGTTTTGGCAACAACCCTGTAGATGGCGCCCTGGGCAAAGATGGCTCCATCTACATTTTGGAATACGGTACCGCGTTGCGCAAAATCAACTACATCAACCAGGCGGTTCCGGTGGAGCTGCATTCATTCCACGCGCAGGTCGTGGATGCCAGCATCGTCTTGACCTGGCAGACAGCCACCGAGACGAACAACTACGGCTTCGAAGTGCAAAGGGGCCAGACGCAACGGAATTTTCACAGAATCGCGTTTGTCGCCGGTCGGGGTGATTCGGTGCGGCCACAATTCTACCAATACAAAGACCCGCAGCCGGGAGTCGGGGTGTTCTTCTATCGATTGCGGCAGATTGACTTGAACGGCGATTCGGACTATTCACCGATAGTGAGCGTCAACGTGCCGGCGCCAGAGGATTTCGTGCTGCTGCAGAATTATCCGAATCCGTTTAATGGGAGTACGCGGATTGAGTTCACCGTACTTGCAAATCGTAGCGGGGGAACTCAGGTGCAACGGGTACGGTTGAGTGTTTTTGATATTCGAGGGCGGTTGGTGAGGGTGTTGGTGGATGATGTGAAAACGTCGGGGAGGTATTGGGTGGATTGGGATGGGAAGGATCACAATGGTTCAATTACTGCGTCTGGCGTCTTTCTTGTTACACTGAAGGCGGAAAGTCTAAGTGGAACGAGGAAAATAATCCATGTACGATAGATTGATGTCAATAAAGGATGTATATCTACGGAGGAGGGTACCATGTATCTCAGGGCTTATTCAAGAAACTTGATTCTTATCGCATGTCTGACTCTCATCGTCAGCTCGATCCTGGTTTACGCAAAAGAAACCATTGCAGATGACGACGTCAAGCATATCTTGATATGCGTCACGATTGAAGATGAACGTCAAGTAACTCAAATGTCGAATCTTGGCCTATCAATCATTGGCAGGTTCGATAAAAGAGTTATGGTCATGGCAAGAGAATCTCATCTTACGGTGCTTGACTCAGAGCGCTGGCAATACAGAATCTTAAAAGGATACGAAGCGTCTCACCTGGCGTCAGCATCGCAAACAACCATGACAGCCTTGACGCTCAATAATGGAAAACTAATTGTTGACTTTAATGATGATGGCACATTCACAATGAGACGAGCATCTGATGGTAAGTGGCTCTTGTTCCCAAAGGCAGAAACGGGCTACTTTTCTGTCAACATTGATGGCGCGATATACAGTCAATCGGATGGCACGCTTTTGGTGACTAGCGCCTTGACCATGACAAACCAACTCGAAGCTACAATAACATATGATGTTGGCAGCAATGTGCAGGTCAGGCAGATTTTTCGGCTCGAGGGAGACGCTCTCGGACTCTACGTATCAGTCGAAAACGATGATTTTTTCGATCATCATGTTCAGGTGCGATACTTACTAGATACTCAAATTTATGACAACGACGGGTCGCCCCTTTATGCGCCCCCCCTTGGCACGAGAACTTTCGAAACCGACATACCTACTGTGAACTTTTTGAACTGGGAAGCTTGGTTGACTCCCGTAAATCCATCATTAAGGGGATTCGGTTCGCTAAATGATATCCCTGAAAGAATGGTGTTTGCGTGGTGGCCCAATGCTTTCCAGCAGGTTTGGGACTATACTCCTGATCCTGATCAAAGGTTTTACACGCCCGGTTTTACGACATCCCCTGAGAGTGACGGGTGTGTTCTGCTCTACTATGACTTCGGCACCGTCGGGTCCGAATCTGCTTCAAGCACCATTTCGACATTCTATGGTACCGGACCAAGAACTGCTGGACAGCCCTCGGATGACATCAGACAAGCCGTCGAGCAACTTAGGGACGCTGTTTACGACTATGTGGTCGGCACGGTGGACGCCTACGCGTATCATTCGAGTTTCGCTCTTGATCTGGTAACGCCAGACGCGAATGCTACTGATCTCGCAATTAGCCTAAATCAGAAACTGACGACCGCGACTACTGAAACATTGGGTGGGCTTGTTGATGAGCTTGCGTCAGCCGGAGTTGTTGCTGGCTCGAGGGGCGCATTCCATATATTCCTCGCCCAGTTGTTGCTGGTTGAAGTAGACTTCTTTCTTAGAACCAATATCGCCACCTTGAATAACATTGATCCCAATGACGATCCGCCAACGATAGAGAGCAAGATTCTCGCGGACGCCTATGACAACACTGTGGGATGGGGGTTCGAGCAAGGCCTTACCGGAATAAATGCTCTGCTTGGCCGCATTCGTGGCTCTGGAAACATCAATATACCCGCTGAGTTGCCAAGCACATTCCCAGTCGAGGAGTTCAGAATCGCAATTTCGCGGTTGGCGAGTGACATTAGAAAGGCGATCCCGAGTCGTACTCGTTTAGGCCAAGAAGCCTTTGCGTATTGGATCGTGCCCGGTCAATCCGAGCTAGGCTCGTTTCCACGTAGCGACTATCTAGTTGGCTCCTCGAGTTCATCTCTACGCGGTCTGAATTGGCAAGTCGAGCAATTCGAGACCCTTGGAAAGATCAAACAGGCGGTATGGTACGGGTGCACTGCGGCAACGGTGTTAAAAGTTGGTGCGACTGCGGTCGGTATCGTGTCTGGAGGTCTCCCAGCTGCCGCTGTTGAAGGCTTCTATTGGACAAAAGTGTCCCCTGTATGTAACTCGGTTTCCTTTGCTCTTGATGCTCTATCACTGCAAACGACACGTGCGGTTCACGTTGCTCATATTGACGCTACCTGCAAAGTAAGATCCGACTTGACCCAAGCCATTCAGATGTATGAAAACGCGCTCAACGAGATTGAAGCTGTCACTAACGATCCTACTTTAGTGGATACTCGTTACAACTATTCACGCTCTGTGCAAGTGTCCAAACCCGCTATAGACGATATCTACCTGGGGCTTGGTCAATCCGTAGGGTCGGGTATCGCAACCATAAGGGTGACAAACCAAAGCCACGATAAGCAGGCATCGGCCTTGGCCGTGATGTCTGTGCCCAACGAGGTGAATGGGCAGCCATTGATGGTATTTCATTCTGACATTGTTGAGATTTCTCCTGGAGCGAGCCGAACTTTGCAGATACCTTTCCAGGCTCCGCCAAATACGTTTTTTGGCATGAATTACTACTTTCCTGAAATCACCGTCGTCAGTAGCGCAGGCAGAGAAACGAAACATAGTTTTTTCAAGGTTTGTGGGGGCGGCGCGCTCGGATGCTATTTAGACAATGTCTTTAGCATTCTATCAGCAAATCTCAATGCCGGTCAATCAGTCAGTGAATCTGCCTCGATAACCGCAGGTACCCGGCGCGCACGATTCGTAATGTCTTACCCTGGAAGCGATTTTGACCTCCACCTCTACGACCAAGCCGGGAATCATGTTGGGGTAGACTATTCAACAGGCAGTGTGGATCTACAGATACCCAACGCCTTATACTCGGGCTCGACTACGAAGCCAGAAATAATCACCATCGATCTGCCACCCGACGCCATCTATCGGGTTGAAGTAGTGGCAGTCAGCGCCGAGACACAAGAAAACTGCGAAGTAATTCTGATTGAGGAGCCAGACCATCCAGCGACTATTCTGTCGCTGCCAGACAGTGTCGTTTTAGCTGGAACTCAAGCTACAGATACCCTTGAGACGGTTATGCTCTTCCGTGAGATCGGAGGACACAACGGGGCGAGCAACATTGCGTTTAGAAGCACCAATCTTGTTTCGTTCAACGGCAATGTTATCCCTAGTTCGCGGGTGCTGGTCGATGCACCTATAAGCTCACTGCAACCTGATTCAGCCACGACAGCTTATATCTCTATTGTCATGCCTGACGAGACTCCCATAGGAGAGTACCACGGGCAGTTGACCGTTTCATCTTCCGCTAACCAGCTCATTCTACCCATTAGGGCATCGATTTTCTCAAGTACAATAGTCTCATTAACTTCTGTTAATCCCGCAGCGGGCAAGCAGGGTGAGACGCTGGAGTTGACTATCTTCGGCGCCAATTTCCACAACGGAGCCACCGTTAGTTTCAGCGGCACAGGTATTTCCGTGAATTCAGTCTCTCTAGTCAATTCCAGCCGAATCAAAGCCAACATCTCTATCGCAACCAATGCCGCCGCAGGCCCACGCGACGTAATCGTGCGAAACCCTGACGGACAGCAGGCGCTTGGCCCGGGTGTGTTCACCGTTGAGGAAGCGTGCAGCAACCAGAACTTCAACTTTTCCGACAACTTCCAGGGCGGCAACGCCAACGGCTGGCATCCCGTGACCCCTTCGAGCTGGCGTGTGCAACAAGTCGATGGCGATCCCGCCAATTGTCTGGTACAGGGGAATTCCACTGGCAATGAATACACTTTCTTGCCGACCAGTCTGCATGATTTCGTGCTCGAGCTGGATGCAAAATCAACCGCATCTTCCAATAAAGGCTATCTCGTGGTTTTTGGAGCTGACGGTTTCAACAATGAGCCACTGAATCACTATGTACTGCGTTTCTTGACCAATGGCGTGACGCTCTTTCGGGTTCTCAATGGCAGCGCTACGGAGTTAAGATCGGTATCTGGAGATTTTGTTGGGGACAATCGTTTTCACCGTGTCAGGGTTGAGCGCAGCCTTCCCAATATCAAGGTGTCGGTCGATGGCAGTTCCCTGTTTGAAGTTAGTGATGCCAGCATCACGCAGGGATACATCGGCTTTGGTGTCAGGAAGCGTACCGGCTGTTTTGACAATGTGTCGGTGACCGGCACGACCTGTTCCCAGCAAGCCCCGAGCTTGACGAGCTTTGCAATTAACAACGGTGCTTCGAGCACGATCAGCCGGACGGTGACCCTTAATAACAGTGCGACCAACAGCCCTGCTGAGTACCAGGCGAGTGAGAACTCAAACTTCAGCGGTGCGAGCTGGCGTTCTTACTCGGCCTCTCCGACATTTACGTTGAGTTCGGCATTTGGCACGAAGGTTGTTTATCTTCGTGTTCGCAATGCCGGCGGTCTGTCGAACATCCGCAATGATGCGATTTCCTATGAGCCTTCAGCCGTGACCATCCAACCGGTAGTCTCGAGTCCGCAGCCCATCGGTGGTGAGTTTTGGGTAGACATCAGTGTCGGTTCCGTGCAAAACCTGTTTGGCGTCAGTTTCGAGCTGAATTTCAGCCATACTAATTTCATCGGTGTTGTTTCGCCGACGAGCTCCAGTGTGGTTCCGGGTCCGTTTCTGGGCAGCAGTCCCGTGTTTGTCTCAGATGTCGATGAGGGCAACGGCAAAGTCAGTGTTGGCATCAGCCGCAAATCGGGCCAGGGCGGAGTGAGCGGTGATGGCGTCGTGGCGCGAATCAAGTTCGAATCGCACTCATCGACGCCACCTTCGACCGAAGTGCGCTTGTCTTTGACGAACATTGATGCGCTGGACCCATCAGGAAATTCAATTACGATGAATCCATCAGACGCCCGTGTGAGCTTTGCGGGGCTATTGGTTTGGCCGGGCGACACGAACAACGATGGCCTTGTCAATCAGTCTGATGTCTTGCCCATCGGCTTGTGTTGGGCGCAGACCGGTCCGGCGCGCAACAACGGCTCATGTGCCTGGCAAGGCCAGCCGGTGACGCCCTGGTCAAATCCGAATTGCGCCTATGCGGATGCCAATGGGGACGGCGTCGTGGATCAAGCAGATGTCCTTTGCATCGGACTGAATTGGGGCAGAACACATAGTCTAATGGCTTCTTCCTCACCAACGACCGAGCCGGACGCATTGGCGCTAGGCGTTCAACAAACTGCATCGCTTGAGGTTCTGGTGGACGGTGACCCGGATCCCGGCCAGGAATTTGCCATCGATATTCTGGCTAAAGATGTGACGGACCTGTTCGGGATTTCGTTTGAGCTGATGTACGAACCGCAGACCTTTCTCGATACCCTGTCCGTCGTACCGGGTGACTTGAATTTTCTGGGTAGCGACATCATCTTTTTCCCCCAAATCGACTTCGTGACGGGAAAGGTCAGCATCGGTGCTTCAAAGAAGGCTGGCCAGGGAACAGTGAGTGGTTCCGGTCGGATTGCACGCATTCTGGCCCGAATGTCGCCAACAGCGGTCATAGATCAGGATACGACATGGCTATCGTTCGTCAACGTATCAGCCAATGACGAGAATGGAAATTCTATTCCGTTCACCAGCAATGTGGCGCCATTGGTGACCGCAGTTGATGAGCGCGTCGCCGAGAACGAACCGCAGTCGTTTGCTTTGTACTCGAACTATCCGAATCCGTTCAACCCCGAAACGACTATTCGCTACAAGATTGCCAAATCTACGCACGTCAGGATAGGCATTTTCAATCTCAAGGGCCAGAAAATCGTTGACCTGGTTGATCAAGATGTGGCGCATGGCATTCATGAAATCGGTTGGAGTGGTTTAGACCGTCGCCGCAGTCCCGTGGCCAGCGGTATCTACCTGGTTCGGATGGTCGCGGGAGACTTCGTCGCAAGCCGCAAACTCTTGTTGGTGCGGTAGATCTTATCAGAACAACGGAGTCTCCACGGCAGGCATTCCGCCTGCCATGGAGACTCCTTGCATTAGATTAAGCAGAGACTACTGAATCCCTGCCGCCGTCTGCGGCGCCCCGTTTCGCCAGAACTGCTCCGCCAATTCTTTTTGTCTCGGCCAGACTTCGTTGAGCGTGTCGCCCTGGTACATCCGGCCATTCTTCATCACAAATCGAATGGTGTTCGAATTGCGGATGTCGTCCAGCGGGTTATCGTCCAGCACCAGCAGGTCGGCGAGTTTACCCGGCTCAATGCTGCCGATGTCTGCGCCGAAGCCGATGCCTTCGGCACCGTAAATGGTCGCGGTACGCAGAACGTCGTGTTCAGACAGACCGCCAGATTGTATTGACCAGAGTTCCCAGTGGTAGCCCAGGCCCTGTAGCTGGCCGTGACTGCCAACGCCGATGCGCCCGCCTGCCGGCAACAGTCTGGCGAGGAATTCAGCATGTCTTGGAAAGACGTATTCGTCTTTGTGGAACCAGCCGCCGGGCCCGGGATTGTTGCCGCGCCGCAGCGCCTTTGACGCCACTTCTTTGTGCGGCGTAAAATGGCGAAGTTTTTCATCGCCGTAGACATTTTCAGTGGCATAATAGTAGTTCTCACCGAAAGGCCCGCCGTAGGAAACCAGCAGTGTCGGAGAGTAGGTTATGCCCGATTTCACGAACAGCTGCAGCACATCGCTGTAAAGCGGTGTAATTGGCAGCGAGTGTTCCAGACCCGAATAGCCGTCGATGACGTGCGTCAGGTTGAGCTTGTAGTCCAGGCCGCCCTCGGTGGTTGGCATCAGCTCCAGCTCTTTGGCTGCCATGATCAGCCACTGCCTTTGTTGGCGGTTGCCGGTCATATACATTTTGAAAGTTTTGGTGTCGTAGTAATCGCTGTAGCGCCTGAGCACGTTGCGGGCGTGTTCAAGGTCTTTGATTTGCTCATTGACGAAAACACCCGGTCCGGTTGAGTAGATACGCGGCCCGACCATGGCGCCGGTCTCCACCAGGTCGGAGTAGGTCAGGATGTCGGTAGTGGCTGTCTGCGGGTCGCGGGTGGTGGTGACGCCGTAGGCCAGGTTGGTCAGATATTGCCAGGCCTGAGTGCTGTGCGTCTCCGGGATCAGCCACTTTGCGTGGTAGTGCGTGTCCACAAATCCTGGGATGATGGTTTTGCCGGCCACGTCCTCTATGCGCGCGCCGAGTGGGACCTCGACTTGTCCTCGCTGCCCGACTGCCAGGATGCGGTTGTTGCGGACCACGATATCCGCGTCTTCTATGACTTCGTGGCCTTTCATGGTTATGGCGCGAGCGCCGCGCAAGACCATTATTCCCTGCGGCGTGTCCCGCGTCGCCGTAATCTCAATGCGCTGCTCGACTGGTTTGTAGCTGGGTTTGTCTTTCTTCTTATCATCTTTTGTCTCAGCGACGGCGGCGCTTGTGTCTTGAACAGCCGACGCTTGCGCGTCTTCCTTTTGTGCGGTGGTATCTTCTTCCGCGGCCTCCAGGCTGTCGGAAAATGCTTTGGCCGCATCCAGATCGTAAGTCACGAAAGCGTTGCCGATGGACCAGTGCACCAGCTTGGCGTCACTACTCCACGCTGGGAATTGCCCACCGATGTCGGTCAGTTTTCTGGCAGGGAATGCAGCGCCTTTCGGATTGGCAAGACTCACTGTCGGAGTGTCGCCACCGACGTACGGCACGGTCAGGGTAAAGATTTGGCTGCCGATTTGCGCCACTGCCTGGTCGCCGCTCGGCGCCATCCTGACAATGCCGGCCCGCATGGGGTTCTTTGCCCCCGGGAGTTTTCCGCCGGTGACTTTCACGTGTGTTTTCACATCAGTACCATCCCAGCGCATGGAGATGAGACCATCGGTGGCGCTGTAGGCATGAAGCCGGTTCGCGTCATTTGTGAAGTGTGGCTCAGACCGTCCATATGTGGGGGCGATGACCGTTGTAACGCCGCCGCCCGCCGGCACATAGACAAATTGCTGTGCCAGGCCGCCAAGAAAAAAGCCGGTGGATTCCTGTAAATCCCGGGACGATGACCGAATCGCGACGATGCGTCGACCGTCCCGTGACCATGCTGTTTCCGTGTAAAGTGCAGGTGAGGTGGTCAGCCGTACAGGCTTACCACCCGTGGCTTTTACTTTCTGGATGTGGCCGCCCGTTGCGTCGGCCCAGGTCACGTAGCCAATCCATTTGCCATCCGGCGACCAAGTGGGATAGTGCTCACCGGTTTTCGAATCTGTCAGTCGTTTCGGGGTACCGTCGGGCAGGCTCATCACCCAGAGCCGGTCCAGCGCTGTGAATGCCAGTTTCTTGCCGTCGGGACTGGGGGCGGCGTGCCGGATTTGTCGCGCGACGAAGGTTTCGGCGTCGTCGATCTTGTAATCGAACCTGACTTCCGGGCCAAGCTCCAATTTGACCTCTGCCTCAAATGGAATATTTGTGGCGGCGCGGCCGTCCACGGGAACGCGCCAAATTTTGCCGCCATAGGAAACGACAATTGCCTTTGAATCCGGCGTGAAGGAGTACCCCGGCAGAACGTCTGAGGTTGCGCGCGCCTCCTGGTCGTCCCGCTGCACCGGGTAGGCCAGCCAGCGTTCTTCGCCGGTGGCCAGGTCGCGAATGCGCAGCCCGGTTTCGTGGTTGTAGCGCGTGGCGTAGACCAGTGATTTGCCGTCAGGAGAAAGCGCCGGCCGCATGGCCGAACCATATCGCGAGGTCATCACCGTACTCTTGCCGGTGTCGCGGTCGTAGCGCCCCAACTGGTACTGAGGAAATATCGCATTGTACTGCCAGTCGCCGGTGCGCTGGGCGAACCAGATGTAGCGCTCGCCCTGACCGAAGGCTGCGCCGATTGTCTTCAGCCGTTCCGGCTCTTTGATCAGCTTGACGCCGGAGCCGCCATCGACATGGGCCAGCCAGAGTTTGGCCGAACCGCGTATTCCACCTGTCTTCGAAAAAACGACATACTTGCCGTCCGGGGTCCACTCCGGCGACAGAACACTGCCGCTTTTTTCTTCGGTCAGGGCTTTGCGTTCCTTACTCTCAAGCTCGAGCAACCAGACATTGTCACTGCCGCTGGAGTCCGATATGAACGCAACCCGCTTGCCGTCCGGGCTGAAGCGCGGCTGTACGTCGTAAGCCATACCGTTTGTAATGCGCGTTGCTGTGCCGCCGGCAATGGGCAGGGTGTACAAATCTCCGAGCAAATCAAATACAATGGTCACCCCATCAGGACTGAGGTCGAGAGACATCCAGGATGCCTCCCTGGCTGTGAAGTTGAGGGTGCGTCCCGGTTCGAGAGGCAAGCCTTTCCTTTCCTTTTTCTCTTCAGTGTCTTTCTTTTTTTCATCGATGCCTTTTGTGGTGTCCTCGTCAGCGATTTGCTGAGGCAGGAGTGGTGTGGACTGCGCCACAGCGATTGCCGGACATGACGACAGCGCTACCAGCGCCACCAGTCTCACCAAGTGATTCATTCGGTACCTCCCGAGTCGTTTGTTGTTTGCAGGTTATCTATGTCTGGACGAATTGAGTGCCTTTCATTATCTTTTACACCATGTCTGTTGAATATTTCCACCCCAGGTGATTCAAGTTCCGTTCATTGACAGTTCATCATCCTTGCGGCCAGTCCGCACCTACTTGGGCCGGCAGGTCTTGTGGATTTCCGGCACATATCCTGCCGCAATCGTGCTCACAATGGAACGCGGTGTTATAACATCGACCTCGAAGTCCGGTCTCAGACTGGACTTCGAGATGTAGCCTGAAGGCGTCCAGCGCCACAGATAGCCGCCGCTGACAAGAAAGAATTCGCCCGGCTCGTCCAACACAAAAACACCGTCCGGCAGGTCGTACAGGAGTGCCGCATAGGTTTTTTTGCCGCCATCGTCCCGGATGCGTTCTTCGTGCATGTGGTTGTCGAGTTCACCGATTCGGGGATTAGGGGAAGCTACAAGGCCGGGATTAGCAGCCAGCCACGTTTGCTTAAAGCGGATGAAGTCGGCCCGCCGGCATTCGGCGCACGGCCGGTGTCCGGCGGCGAGTGCGGTTGCTTCGTCCAGAAAAAACAGTTCGGTGTATTGTCCGGGCGCCATGACTGGCCGATGGCGGTTCTTGAACTCAAGCTGACAGGTAATCCAGGCTTTCAGGCGCCACGGACGCTTGACTTCACCGCGGGCATTGTGCAGCAGGCCGCGATTTCCCATCAGGGCGCCGCGTTCAGGCGTGGCAATGAGTTCGCCGCCAGGCGTGACTCTGTTCTGTTTTGGCATCCGCGAGCTTCCGGGCTTAGTACATCATTTCACAAATACGGTGGCGTTTTGATGTGGTGGATAGTTCATCTTTGACAGGATTTACGTGATTTACAGGATAAGAGACATCCTGTTCATCTTGTAAATCCTGTCTAGAATTTATGTCATCCTAATTCCGAAACAATGTACTTAGTGTCGATCCGGAAATGGTTAACTATTGTCATGTCCGCACGCTTCTAGCGGGCATCCTGATTCAAAGCACATTCATGGATTCCCGCTAGAAGCGTGCGGGAATGACAGAATAGAGACTTTCCGGATCGACACTACTTAGTCTTCGAACGCAAACCGCAGACAGCGGCCAACGGCTGTTTCGGCCTCGGTCACTTGCCACAACAAGTCTTCCGTCAAAAACTGCTGCAGCGGCTTCATCTGACGAATATCAAAATTGATCCAGGGTGTTCCGGAGCCGCGGGTGTCCACGGCTCTTTTGCCGGGCTCGGCGACATCCTTTCTGACCAGAATCGGGGTGAGGTTCTGCTCCCAGCCAGCGTACAGTTTTTCAGGCGCATAGGTGGCGGCATAAAATAATGCTATGCGGGTGCGCCGGCCGTCAAGGTAGGCGCCGAGTTTCGGATTTCCGCTGGTCAACCTGCGATAGGTGAGCCAGGCTTCGCGTTCAATCTGCCCGATGTAGCAGGTCGGCACGTCGCCGATGATTTTTTTGCGTTCCGTGGCGGAAAACTTGTACTCGACGAAAAAAGTAAACAGGCCGGTCGTGTCTCTGCCGGCCGGAGGCTGCAGAATTTCTGGCTTTGACTCATCTTGCCAGGTCGGCAGCCGCCTTGTTCGGTCGAAGCATAGGCTGTCAGGGAAGTAGCGCAAGAGGTCGGTGGTCGGGCCGAGCGAGTTGTAGAGCAGGCTGTGCACCAGTTCTGCGTGCTCGCCAAACCGGTGTTCGATGCCGGTTTCGAGAATGAAGTACCGGTCCTTGGTCAGAATCGTCTGCTTCAACGCCCGGATAAGGCGCTGAGTTTTTTCATCTCGAGTTGTAAAGCCGCCCGAGCCGTGAGAGCGCTGCATGGTGGTCTCCGGAGATTGAGTGGGATGACACAATAGGTTGCGTTGGAATCCATTAGCAATTTTGGCAACCACGGGGCCAACTAAACCAGATGTTGTCGCAGGCGGAGTTGCGAAAACAAAGCTGCGCACTTAAGGCAGAGCAAACCCGAGGATAGTGGATGGAAGATAGTGGATAGTCCACCCATCGGCCACTAAGAACGCCACGACACAGAGAATGTGGCGGAGCGGCTCAGCTATGGAACCCTAAACACCAGTCCGCCCGGCGTATAAGTTTCGTAGCTTCCCATGGTCAAATGGTACTTGCCATGCCCCTTGTCAAACATCACTTTTAGAGTGAAGTGGTTGTCGTCCAGCCACTGCGGCTGGTAGTAGCCAACGCCCGTGTAGTAGATGTTCTCGTCGGTGAAGAAACGGGCGGACTTGTCAGGGAAGTGCAAGAATATCGAAATCTTATCGCGCGGGAATTTGCCCAGAAACTTGAATCGGAATTCCTGTTTCGTGTCAAAGGCGTAGGTTTGTTTGGTATCGCTGACCATCTCCGCCACCAGGTCACCGAAAACCTGAGCGGCGTAGTAGGTCTTCCCCTTTCTTACCACGCCGACACCGAGGTGGCTGAATTTTGCCCTCAGAATATTGGCGCGATGGCCCGGTGAGTCCATCCAGATTTTGACGAACTTGCGAGCCAGTTGCGATGCGGGAATACCGTGAACGTAGGCGATGTTCTCGCCAACTCCGCCAAACAATCGCGGATAGAATTCGTCCTTGCGCTCGCCGGGGCCCCGGCCTTTGTGGTCTGTGTGGGAGAAGAAATCGTGCTGCATCATGTTGCGGCTCTGGATGCGGCCGAGGTCGTCGAACGCCGAGTTGGCACGCGCCGGGGCAAGCCCTCTCGCCACTCGTTCTTTGTTGGTCAGCTCGAATATCATTCTTGCTATCTCATCCACTTCCGGGCTGTTGCGCTGCGCCACCGCAGGCCCGCTGATGAGGTGCAACAGAATGATGAGTTTGGTTGCTCTGCTAAGCATGGTTTTTTGGTTAGAGTCGCGGGTTCATGGATTCAACGTCAGGGTTTGTCCTGGGTGCGTGTCAGTCGATAAGCTTTCTCGGTCAAGGTTTCCAGGCCGCGACTGCCGAATCGCGGATTCTCATCTAAGGCGTTCCTGCTGGCGAGCGTGCTGATTTCAAAGTGCTCAGCAAAAAGAGACACAACCTCATCCTCGCTGACGGCAAATGGCGGACCCGCCATTTGCTGCTGTGGGTAATCGAGCGTCAACAGCATCATCGTGGCGCCCGGCGCCGCAAGTCCGGCCAGATGGCTGGCATAGGCCGGTCTCATTTCGGGCGGCAAGGCGATGAGCGAGGCGCGGTCATAAATGGCGGTAAATCCGTATTCCGTCACTTGTGGCAGCGTGAAGAAGTCGCCGCAAGCCACCGAGATGCCATTGGCGCGCCAGACGGCCATGCCGTTTTCCTGCTTTTTGTCTGGCAGCAAATTGTTTTCCGAGAAGAATGCTTGTACTGCCACTTCGCTAAGTTCAATACCAAACACCCGGTGGCCTCTCTCGCGCAGCCACAGCATGTCCAGACTTTTGCCGCACAGCGGTACAAGGACCGTTCGTGCGGCATCGATCTGCAGTTGCGGCCAATAGTGTTGCAGCAGGTCGCTGGTATTGTCTTGATGAAAACCGATGCGGTTCTCCTGCCAGCGGGAATGCCAGAAATCGTGTTCCATACGAGATGAATTTGTCAAAAAAACGCGAGATTGTCAAACAAAAACCTAACCTTTTGTGTTGGTTCGCTGTCTAATCCGTCATGCCGATCGTCACTCTTAAGCGTATAGGTTTTTTAGCGGCAAAGTATTGGTGATAATTTTCCAGGATGGTGGGCGGTGGTGGACGATCTACCATCCACCATCTTCACCATCAGGTTTGCTCTGCCTTAAGTGCACAGCCTTGTTTTCGCGACTCCGCCGGCGACAATACTTAGAATCTTTTCAGTGTTCGCTGGCGTACACTGGCTGTGTTGCTGCCGACCGTGCCGCTTGCAAATTGCCGGCAGTGCAAGATGATTTCAGCGGTAGTGGGTGCTGGCACGCTTGTTGTTGACCACCGGATGCCTAATCTGTTGCAATGCTTTGCTTTTTTCAATACATTTGCGAATCCAACCAAACACAGGAGCGATTGATGATCAGCCTAAAGAACATCGTTAAATACTACAAAACCGGCGCCGGAAATACTTTTGTTTTGCGCGACATCAATCTTGAAATCGGTGAGGGGGAGTTTGTCACCATCATGGGACCGTCTGGTTCGGGCAAATCTACTCTGCTGCACATTGTTGGCATGCTCGATGCGCCCTCCAGTGGCGACTACCATTTCGACGACATCGATGTCAACAAGCTGAGCGAGCGCAAGCGCACCGAGCTGCATTCAGGAAATATTGGATTCGTTTTCCAGAGCTACCATCTGATTGACGAGCTGACCGTGTACGAGAATATCGAGACGCCATTGCTTTACAAGAGAATCAAGGGCGCGGAGCGCAAGGGGTTGGTTGCGGACACCCTGGACCGGTTCAACATTGTCGGCAAGAAGGATCTTTTTCCGAATCAGCTTTCCGGCGGCCAACAGCAGTTGGTCGGCGTCGCCCGTGCAGTCATTGTCGAACCGAAAATTATTCTGGCGGATGAACCGACCGGCAACCTTAACTCATCTCAGGGCGAGGAGATAATGGAGCTTTTCAAGAAGCTCAATAAGGAAGGTACGACTATCGTGCAGGTCACGCATTCGGAAAAGAACGCTTCGTACAGCAGCCGGACCATTCATCTGATTGATGGCCGCGTGGACCGGACCGAAACAAACTAGTGCACGGTCTGGCAACCTGGCCCATCTGTACAGATACCCGCAAAAACGAAAGGCACGAGACGTTTGCCGCCCCGTGCCTTTGTTCTTTGGAGGACAGAGTTCTAGTGCATGATTAGTCTTTTGCGCATGGCCAGCACGGCTCCAAGCGTGAGCAGCACGGTGCCGAGCCAGAGGACATTCATGAATGGTTTGGTGCTCACCTGCACGGCAATCGTTTCCACTGGGCGGTGGGCATCTTCGGCAAGGTCTACCATGCCATCAAATCCGAGTTGAATGCTCCTGTCGGTTGCGTTGACGGCCTGCAGAAAGACGCTGGGCTTATGTCCGTTAGTAGCTTCCTCAGGAAAGGGCACTGGCAAAGACCGCCTCTTGTCTCCCGCCATTTCCATCGCTGGCGCCAACGTAAAACGCCTTGAACCATAACCCACTTCCAGGTTGGCGCCAATCTTCATAACGCCTTTTTCGCTGTGCTCACCCATATTGAAGCTTGCGAAGCGGATCTCATACCCTTCGATCTTTTTCTTCTCACCCTTTTTAAGGCTGAGCGTGCTGTGATTATGGGAAGGTTCGGCTTGTACCCGCTCCAGCGGCGAGATGTAGAAATCCTGAAACCAGCCACTTTTAATGAACGGTTCCTTCATCATGGAATCATTGAATTTTGTATAGAACAGCCTGGGCGTTGCCAGGTAAGCAGAGGTCGCGTCTTTGACCTGAATTCGCAGAACGTCCTTGCCATCTTTCGGACGATGACTGCCTTCATACAGCATCTCATGACCGAGTGCCTCGGCGGGCACGCCTTTGGTCAGCTTGACGTATTGTTCCTGGTCAAGATACCCGGAAACGATGATGCCGAGAAACATGAGTGCCAGACCGAGGTGTGCCAGTGGTGCGGCCGAGTTCAGAATGTGGAGTCTCGCCTGCTGGTAGAATACGATGAGATTGGTCCAGAAGGCAAAGGCCGAGGTTGCCACGAAAACCAGAAGCAGAGCCGGAGTCACACCCGCAAGCAATGCCGCTGCCGTGGTCACCAGCGACAGTGCCAGCGAAATCAGAAGTTTTGAGCGATAGCCGTTTTGATGGCTGCCCCACTTGAGAAAGGGAGTTATGCCCAGAACGAAACTCATCGCAATCATGAGCGGCAAGTTCACCGTGTTGTAAAACGAGATGTTGACGTTGGACGGCTTTGTAAAAATCCTCGAGATGAGTGGGAACGAAGTTCCAAGGATGATGACCAGTGTAGAAGCGAGCAAAATCAGCATTCCGACAAACAGCGTATTCTCCCGGCTGAGACCGTCGAAGCCCAGTTCAGGGGTTGTGATTTGCTGGTTTCTTTTGACCAATAAGATTGCGCCACCCACCAGCGGTGAGGCCAGAAAGAGAATAAGCAGGCCATTGATACCCAAATCCTGAAATGAGTGCACCGAGAAGTCGGCGAGAACGCCGCTGCGGGTCAGGAAAGTCGCATAGAGCACGAACGCGAAAGAAAGTATTGCTAGCACAAAGTTGGTGCGCTTAAGAGAACCGCGTGTTTTTTGAATGAGCATGCCATGGAACAAGGCGAAGTTTATCATCCATGGCACCAGAGACGAGTTCTCCACCGGGTCCCAGCCCCAGTAGCCGCCCCAGCCCAGCGTGCCATAGGCCCAGTAACCACCGATTATGATTCCGGCGCCCAGGGTGAAAGAAGTGAAGAGCGCCCAGGGCAGCGCGACCGATAGCCATTCGTCATACTGCTTTTGAACCAGTGCCGCCAGCGCCAGCACCATGGGCACAACCGCCGCTGCGTAGCCAAGAAACAGAATGGGTGGATGAATAATCATCCAGAAGTTTTGCAGCAGGGGGTTCAGACCGTTACCGTCCGGTGGCATGTGTGCGGTTTGAACGAATGGACTGACTTTCACCAGCAGCACCAGAAAAAAGCCCTGAATGACCGAAAGGAATAACATGGCGGGGATTTCTAACTTGCGTGCGGTCCGCATGAGCACGATTCCCATCAACGCCGTGAGCAGCGCCCAGAGCAGAAAGGAGCCAGCCTGACCTGCCCAAAATGTGGAAAGCAGCAACCCCGGACCGAGATTGCGTCCTGAGTAGCGAAAGACATATTCGAACTGAAACTGATGGGCGAGGATCAGGTAGAGCAGATAGGCTGATGCCACGGCCACGAGACCGCTCATCACGTAAAAGGCCCGCCTGGCATTTTTCAGGCTTGTCTCGAGGTACTTTGCCCTGTCTTTCTTCTTGCCCTTGAAGGCCGTGGTGTTCAGCGCGCGGTAGTACTGCCAAGCGCTCAGCAGAGTTGCTGCAAGCGCGGCCCAAATGAAAAACTTGCCCATTGTCAATCTCCTAGTCTGAAATGATGCAGACCGATTTTGCAAGAGATGTGCCACCAATCTCGGGTTCAGGAAAATGACCTAAGGAATGAAAAAACAAATCTGAGAGCTAGAGATTTGTTTCGATGTGGTCAGAACTATTCCAGATTATGAGATATTCTGTTCTTGAACTTGGGAATCCCGCTTCTAATGAAAATAAAAAACCCCGCTGCTCAGTGAGCAAGCGGGGTCTGTAAAAATCTCTGTGTATCGGGATCAGACGTCGGCTTTCTCGAAGTCTGCTTTGCTGACAAATTTAGTGAGATTCCGGCCATCCTCGGTTTTGCCTTTGAGCGCGAACCTTTGTTTTCCTGCATCACCGTAGACTACCTTTTCAGTGACGTCAACCTCGACCTTTTTCCGAAGTTTTACATCATAGAAAGTTGATCGCATCGTTCTCCTCCTTATTTGGGATTTTGTATGTTGAGCTGGACTTTATTTTCGCTGGGTCGTCCAACAGCGGTACAAGGTAAGAAGTGCGATCCTCTTAGTCAAACGCTTTTTTTGTGATTTCCAAAAAAATCCAATATTTTCAATGGTTAACGTGTGATTTGGCGGAGATTTGTGCGAATTGTTCGCGATTTCCTATGGCTGTCGCCGTTTTTGCCTGGCTTTTGCCTGAATTCTGCTCATTTGTCAAGGTGTCTATCTTTGGTTACCTTTTCCCATTTCGCCTGCCGGTGGTGCTCCGTTAGTTGTTTCCAACATCTCATCTGCGCGCTTCTGCCGCTGCATTTTGTTCTCTAGCCGCTTCTGTTTTTTCTTGTAGAGTTGAAACCGTGTCGGGATGTGTCGTGCAGGCCAGTAGTTATTGTTTACATCCACGTCCGCGGTCTCGAGAAAGGGGTCGAGGGTTACCTTCACAATTTTCTGTTTTGACGAGAAGATCTTGCTGATCTTTTTGTTATTCAGCCGCCAGATTTCCGCTGGGATGCGTTCCACTTCTCTGCTCCCGTCTGCATACTCGAACTCCAGAATCAAGGGCATAACCAGCCCGCCCTTGTTTGAAAAATCTATCTCGTAGTAATTGAAATCCGAATCGAGCAAACTCCTTTCTTCTTCCGAGAGCGCCTGGTAGTATTCACGATACTCCTCTTTGTCCAGGATAGAGATTTCGTAGGGGTCATGCTCGTTGTAGAAATCGATCAGTGATGGGTCCTTTTCAAGCAGCGTTTCGTCGATGAGTTCCTTGTTTCGGCGTTTGCTAATCTGCTCGGGCAGGGATGCGGCGAGTACTTGTTTTGCAGGCTTTTCTATGTCAGGGTTGCGGCTGTCGATGCGAAACCACCTGACGTTGTCGATGGCCAGATCGACTGCGTCGGTCGAGTAGAACCAGCCGCGCCAGAACCAGTCGAGATCGACGGCTGAAGCGTCTTCCATCGTGCGGAACAGATCGTCAGGCGTCGGGTGTTTGAACATCCAGCGCTGGGCGTATTGCTTGAATGCGAAGTCGAACAGCTCCCGGCCCATGACGGTTTCACGCAGGATATTCAGAGCCGCGGCCGGTTTGCTATAGCCATTATTCCCGAACTGCAACAGCGATTCGGAGTTGGTCATGATTGGACTGATGTTCTTTCTGTCGCCCTTCATGTAGTCTACAATTTTGTCGGCAGGCCCGCGGCGGCTGGGGTAGTCACGGTCCCATTGCTGCTCAGTCAAGTACTGCAGAAAAGTGTTCAGGCCCTCATCCATCCAGGTCCACTGGCGTTCGTCCGAGTTAACAATCATGGGGAAAAAGTTGTGGCCGACCTCGTGAATGATAACGGAGATCATCCCGTATTTTGTCTTCTCATTGTAAGTGCCGTCGGCTTGCGGGCGACCGCCGTTGAAGCAAATCATCGGGTATTCCATGCCGATGCGATCGCTGTGAATGGACCAGGCGACCGGGTAGGGGTAGTCGAAAGTAAAATCCGAATAAGTCCTGAGGGTGTGCGCCACGACTTTCGTTGAGTAGTGCTCCCACAGCGGATTACCTTCCTTCGGATACAAGGACATCGCCATGACAGTGCGGTTGTTGAACTTGACGCCCATGGCATCCCAGATGAATTTGCGCGAGGTGGCAAAGGCAAAGTCGCGCACATTGTCTGCTTTGAAAACCCAGGTCTTCTTGCCATTGGCGTGACTCGCTTCGTTCTTGAGCGCCTCTTCCGCGTTGACAATGAAAACGGGCTCGGATGCCGTTCTTGCCTGTTTCAGCCGTGAACGCTGGGCTGCTGTCAGGACCGCGCCGGGGTTTTGCAGAACCCCACTGGCCGCGACAACGTGGTCCGCGGGGACCGTTAAGCTGACACGATAGTTGCCAAACGGCAGCGTGAATTCGCCCCGTCCCAAAAACTGCTTGTGCTGCCAGCCTTCCACTTCGTTGTAAACAGCCATGCGCGGAAAAAACTGAGCGATGGTATAGAGGTAGTTGCCCTCATCGGGAAAATACTCGAATCCGGACCTGCCTCTCACCTTCTTGCGGTCGTTGATGCTGTACCACCATTTTACCTTCACGACGAATGAGCCGCCGGGCTTCAACGGACTCTTGAGATCGACCCGCATCATGGTTTGGTTGACGATGTGTGGCAGGTCGCGATTAGCGCCGTCCCGGACATACTCCAACTTGAAGCCGCCATCGAAATCATAGTGAAGCCGTTTTACCTCGGCGAATGACATCTTTTTGGTGATTTTGCTGGTCGCGATTTTGCGTCTGTCAGAGTCCTGAGCCCGCATGTTTTGGTCGAGTTGCAGCCACAGATAGGTCAGCGCGTCCGGGGAATTGTTTGTGTAGGTTATGGTTTCAGAGCCGAGCACGCGCTGGTTGGCGTCATCAAGCTCGATCTTCATGTCGTAGTCGGCCCGCTGCTGCCAGTAGGCATGCCCTGGCGCGCCTGAGGCCGTGCGGTAAACGTTGGGCGTACGCAGCTCCGTGTGCAATTGTCGAAATTTGTTTTTGTTGGTGCTTTCCTGCGCGAACGCTGCCGCTACGAAACAGGCCAGGCAGCTCAAGATCAAAGTGAAATGATTGCTGTTCATTAGGTACCTCTGTCAGATCAATAAGGAATAGTGTTGTAGAAGTTTGCTACCTTGCAAGTCAGGCTTAGGCATTGAGCCAGCTTCCGGGCCTGGCGGCATGAAACCGGTTGTTAGAATTCGATGAAATGCTTACCATCTGTCTATACAAGTTGGAGAATAGATATGCTTGCTAGTGCCAGAATAATCACAGGCCGGTTTGTGCTCCTTTGTCTTATTTGGGGTGTCGGGTTTGGACACCCATTCTATGTCAGCATTTGTCAGGTTGACTTCAACCCCAAAACCAAGTCGTTGGAAGTTACCTTCAAGATCAACACCGCGGATCTCGAGAGCGCGCTTGCTTCGCAGGGTTTGCACCTTGAACCTGGGCAGTCCGTCAAGAAATCAGGCGATATCATCTTCCGCTATCTATTAGACACCGTTAGTTTTGAAATCGATACTCAAGAAGTACAATTTGTTTTTGTCGGCCACGAAGTTGAGCGCGACCTGACCTACTGCTACGTTGAAATCCCAAAAATCGATAGCATGAACACTCTGACGGTAACAGACACCATTCTGTTCGAAAGCTTTGAAGAGCAGACCAATATTGTCAACATAAACTATAAGGGTCAAAAGAGAAGCATGCGGCTTCTCAGGAATAAGGCCAAAGATACGGCTGAATTTCGTCCTGGGCAGGAGCCGTAAACGGGAACTGTCGAAATGGGAAGAGCGGGCTGGATGCAACCTCAACCATCAGGCTGCATCGGATTTGTGAGCGTCCCGAAGATAGTACTAGTTTGAAGCGACTTTGCTCTTGATGATTTTGTTGATGTACTCATTTTCGTTTTGGCCTTCCGGAATGTGAATCATCCTGTCCACAAACTTCCAGGCATTCTTTTCCGATTTATAACTAAACACGAGCCGGACGGCCCGCGAAAGGACTTTGTCTTTCGAGGCTTTTGCGACTTTGTCTGCAAATGATTGTTGCTTTGCCATTCTTTGCTAACTCCTCAAATTCTGGTTTTCCATTGCGTCACATCAAAAAATCGAAGAAGCAATATAGGGAGAAGAAATCATTTTGTCAATATCTAATTCCCCGACCTTGTTTCCGGCGCATATGGCTGCGGGTCTACTGGACAGTGTTTGTGCGGGAACCCTGCGCGCCTTCCTACTCATTGGTTCCCATCAAACCATCTTCGATGAAACGCATGGGGGACATGACCTGTCCTTTCTGCACGTTCTTGATGGCGCCATCTTTAACATAAAAGACCGTTGGCGTCTCATCTGCCAATTGCTCAATCGTGTTGCGGTCGAGAATGCGGGTCTGAAAGTTTGGCGCGAAACTATCCTCGAACACCATCAAGTCACCTTCGTCACCATAGGTTAATCCAAAGATGTCGTTGACTACGCCCAGTCGCTTGTAAGCCATGATATTTTCCGCCGAATCCCAGCACGACCCGCAAGTGGCGCTGTAGACGAAAATCAGATAGGGCGATCCATCCGGGATTGAAACGACCTCTGCCAGCGGCGTCTGTTCAATCTTCTGGTTCAGAAAGGGTTTTGACAGCCGGTAGAGCGGCTCAATACTGGATGCACCCGACAACCAGAAAACAACCGCGCCAACCGTCGCGAGCACCGCCCATTGCCAGCCGGGCAAAGACAGCTCAAGCAGCCGGTCACTGCTTTTCCACAGATAGATGGCAATGCCGAGGAAAATTATGTTCCTCAGAATGGAAACCGTTGGCGAGGTTTGCAGGACGGCAATCTTCCCAAAACAGCCGCAGTCCTGAACGCCTCCAAAGAAATGGGCGAATATGAATCCGGCCGTGAAGACCGCTAGAAGCAGCGTTGCACAGGTGGCGAGCAGCCGGCTACGCGGCCGAACCATCATGATGATGCCCAGCAGGATCTCGAATGGCGGCAGAGCCGGCGCAACAACTGCCGAAAAGGGACCCAGGCCGTAAGTCCGCACCGTCGCCTGAAACGCCTGGACATCGAGCAGCTTCCCGATGCCGGAAAGGATGAAAAACGCGGCGAGAATAAAAGCTGCTGCTCTGGTAAGTCTCGTTTGCCACATCGCTAGACTTCTCCTTTTCCTGGTACTCCGGGGCTGCTAGCACTTCTGGTTCCTGCGGCGCGGGCATTCAGGCACTCAATTCCTTTGAACACTGACTTAGCCAGCCGCCGCAGGTCGCCGACCCAAAGACAGAGCCCGCCAGAGACACTACTTTGCCTCGCCGAGCCCGGTTGGTTGTTTTGCTAATAGGTGCCTGATTCTTTAAGCCACTGGTCCAGCCAGCCGATCACGGTGTCATGCCACAAAATGCCGTTGTGTGGTTTCAGAATCCAATGGTTTTCATCCGGGAAGTACAGGAATTTGCTCGGGATGCCACGCCGCTGCAAAGCGGTAAAGGTCGACATGCCTTGCGTTTCCACCACGCGGTAGTCGAGCGCGCCGTGCACCACCAGCATAGGCGTTCTCCAATTCTTGACGAAGTTAACGGGGTTGTGCTTCTCGTAACCTGCCGGGTTTTCCCACGGCGTGCCTTGGTGGTCCCATTCGGGAAACCAGAGTTCTTCGGTGTCGTAGTAGGCCAGACGTTCGTCAAGGTTGCCGTCATGGTTGACCAGACAGGAGAACCTGTCCGGCCAGTTGCCGGCAATCCAGTTGACCATGTAGCCGCCATAAGATGCACCCAGAGCGCCGACTTTGGCACCATCCATCCACGGGTAGCGTTCGAGTGCCGCAGCCAGGCCTTTCTGCAAATCTTCCAGCGGTTTGCCACCCCAGTCGCCGCGAATTGCGTCAGTGAACGCCTGCCCGTAGCCAACCGAGCCATGAAAATCGACCATCACCGCGGCGTAGCCGGCGCCGGCATAAGCCTGCGGGTTCCAGCGGTAGTGAAAGTCGTTGCCGAACGAACCTTGCGGCCCGCCGTGGATCAGGAAGGCAACCGGGTATTTTTTGTTCTTGTCGAAATCGACCGGTTTCACGACATAGCAGTAAACCGCCTCGTCGTTCCAGCCTTCAAAAGTGAATTGTTCGGGCTCACCCATTCTTGCCGTCGCTACTTTTACTGCGTTCAAACTGGTGACAGCCTGCAAGTCCTTGCCCGAGGTGCTGATCGAGTACAATTCAACCGGCGACTTGAGGTGGTCCATACCAAAAATGATGCGGTCTCCGGCCAAAGATGGCGAGCGAACCGTGCCTTTCTGCAGCAGCGCGGAGACCCTGCCAGAAGCCACGTCGATACCAAACAAAGAAACCTGACCGAGGTCGTCAGCCGAAGTGAAAATGCGTTTGCTGTCGTCCGCCCATACGATGTTGCGCGGCGAACGGTCCCAGTTTTCGGTGAGGATTCGCTCTTTGCCGCTAGGCCAGTCACGCAGCAAGATTCTGAACCGGTCGGATTCGTAGCCAGGACGCTGCATGGCGAGATAGGCCAGGGTTTTCCCGTCCGGCGAGAACACCGGGTTGGTGTCCCAGGCTTCGTTCCCTTCGGTCAGACATTGGGGTGAACTCTGGCCATCGATTGCGGCGCTGTACAAATCGAAGTTCGTTGACCAGGGTTCGCCAACTCCGGCATCGCGGGCGGCGAATACCACGGCTGTGCCATTTGGACTAAAGGTGATTTCTTCCGGGCCGCCAAAGGGTTTGGAGGGACTGTCGGCATCGATTCCTGCCATGATGTCCACCGCTTCGCCACCGTTCGTGGTTTGCACAAAAATGTGTGAGCGCCTGCCGTCCTTCCAGGTGTCCCAGTGCCGGATAAAAAGCTTATCGAACAACACACCGCTGGTTTTGCTGTTCTTGCGAGCTTCGAGCCGGGCCACGGTGCAGTCCGTCGTTTCACAATCGACAAAAATGTCCATCGTGAAGGCAATGTGATTGCCATCAGGGGAAAGCACCAGGTTGCCGACATCAAGTGGCTGGTGCGTGACCTGGGTGGCTTCTCCGCCGTTGCCAGCGATTTTCCACACCTGCGCTGAGCCGGAGCGAGTCGAAAGAAAGTAGAGCTGCTTGCCGGATTTGCTCCAGCGTGGACTCCAGTCGCCTGCCGTATGGGTGGTGAGTTGTTGGAGATCATTGCCTTCAACACTGACCCGCCAAATGTCGGTCCGGCCGCGGTTTGCTTCCATGTCGGTCGTGCGGCGGACAAAGGCGATTGTGGCGCCGTCCGGCGAGATCTGCGGATCGCTGATGCGGTCCATGGCCAACATGTCATGGATGGTAAACGGGTGGGACTCCTGAGCCAAAGCAGAGCCGCATAGAATGGCTAGAGCGAGTGCATTCAAAAACAGCGTTAAAACGCGCATGATTGTTCCTCCGGATAATACCAGTAAGTCAGTTGCTGCGGTGCTCAGCCTCATTTTGGTATGAATCTGTTTGAAAGGAAGACTGAACAAAAACAGCCGCAGATGCCTGCATTGCCCTGAACCCTTGAGTCAATGTCAGCCGTGCAATCAGCGTTCATCTTTTTGAGGTCAGGTTCAGGGTGTTTCATGCTTCAAAAAACCACGGTCCCGCCAACCTTGATGCCGTTTGCCTCAAACCAGCCGGCATTGGTTTCCAGAGCGTAAAGCGCCGGTTTTGAGGAGATGTAGGATTTTGATTCGTCGAGTGGCTCCATGCGCAGGATATCCACGATCTCACCGGCTTCGGTGATGAACGCGATATCCAGCGGGATAAAGGTGTTGCGCATCCAGAAGGACAGAATTTGGGTGGTGTCGAACACAAACAGCATGCCTTGGTTGTCGGGCAATTGCTCACGATTCATCAACCCATGCTGACGGGCTTCGAGGTCTTGAACGATTTCAACTTCCATGGTCACGCCGTCAATGCTGATGGTCGGAAGAGCGCTTACTTTGCTTTCAGATGGTTTTGGCGCTTCGGGGCCGCGGCCACCCGTCTTACAACCTTGCACAGCTGCCAGGGCCAGCAACAGGAGTGAGATTGACAAATGAGAGAGTTTTATCATGCCAGTTCCATTATTTGATAACAGGATCCGTTCGCGTCGAACAAACCAGTTTGAATGAGTACCGTCTTGCCAGCGTCGTCTGATGCGTTCACAGAAAAAAATATAAGTTAGAAAAGTCTGAACCACAACCGGAAACTCATAAAATTCTGGTCTAGATCCATGCTTGCGTGGCTGCGGTTTGTCTTTTTTGCATCATGAGAGCCTAAGTATCGTCACTGTCCGGCAGTTCGATTCTTGCCAGTCTCGCCAGCACCCGTTTCAGCGGCATCGCCCTTTGGGCGGCAATTTGCTTGCAGTCTTCGTACTCCGGCATCGCTGTCACGATTTCTCCATCAAGCTTAGAGAGTTTAAACCGCACCGTCCCGAATTCCGTCTCGACAAGTTTGATTTCGCGTGCCAACTTGCGGCGGATCTCCTGCCTGAATCGCACACCGATGCTGGTGGTATGGCGCAGAATTATCTGAGTCAGCTTGTGCTCGTCCTGCGGCTCGCAAAGCACGGTCAGCTTGTGCGCCGGGCGGGATTTTTTCATTTGGATGTTTGTCAGGTAAACGTCGAGCGCACCTTGCTGCATGAGCGTTTCAAAGACGGCTTCATAGAGTTGCGGGTTCATGTCATCGATGTTGGTTTCGATGAGGGTGACCAGATCTTGTGGCAGTTGTTCTGTGGATTCACCGATAAAGATGCGCAGCACGTTCGCGTGCTGGAGATCCTGATTCCCAGCACCGTAGCCAATTTGCTCTATCGTCATGGCCGGCATGCTGCCGAAAGACTCGGCAACCTCGGAAATAATAGCCGCGCCCGTTGGCGTCACCAGTTCGGCCGGGCATTCGGTGGCGTAGGTGGGCACGCCTTTCAGCAGCTCTGCGGTTGCAGGGGCAGGTACGGGCAGTTTGCCGTGCGCAGTCTTCACAAAGCCTGAACCTAAATTCAGGGGAGATGCGAATACCTTTTCTACTTCCAGCAGTTCCAGCCCGACCAGCGCACCGACCACGTCGATGAGCGTGTCGAGTACACCAATTTCGTGGAAGTGGACATCCGCGACCGCCTTGTTGTGAACGCGGGCTTCTGCTTTGGCGAGACTCAGAAAGATGCTGTGAGCACGCTGTTTGATGGCTGTAGGGATGTCTGAGTTCTGGATCGTCTCCCGGATTTCCGACAGTTTTTTGAACAGACGCTTGTTGGCATCGGTCATGTCGAATTTTGATGCGGCAATCTGGCGCTTTTCTACTTGTTGCAATGAGAGTTCGAAGTCGAGATTCAGCTTTGCAAGTTCGGCCTTGAAAGCGTCAAAATCCAGACCAGCGTGGAGTAGAGCGCCGATAATCATGTCGCCGCTGATGCCGGAAAAACAATCGAACCAGGCGATTTTCATTGTTCCAGCTTTTTCCAGGTTGGGAGTTTCAGAATTCCGGGGTTGAGCATAACTTTGATGGTATTTCGTCTCCATGCGAAGGACAATTCCATCTCATGAAATCTCTATCTGCTTATCAGTTGAGATTACGACCAGGCCGAGCGGGTGATCAGAGCAGCAAAATAGCCCGCGCCAAATCCGTTGTCGATATTCACCACCACGATGCCGGGCGAACAGGCATTCAACATGGTCAGCAGGGGGGCGACGCCGGCGAAACTTGAACCGTAACCAACCGAAGTAGGCACCGCGATCACAGGTTTGTCCACCAGGCCGGAAACAACCGTCGGCAGGGCGCCATCCATGCCGGCGACAACCACGAGCGCGTCGGCCTGGGCCAGTTTCTTTCTGCTGTCGAGTAACCGGTGAAGACCCGCGACGCCGACATCGTATAGTCGCTCAACTGTTTGCCCCATTGCCTCGGCGGTGACAGCAGCTTCCTCCGCCACCGGGATGTCGGAAGTGCCGGCGCAGCAGACCAGAGTCGTGGCACTGCGTTCAGCGACAGACGATTTGCGGTTGACAACGATCGTCCTGCCGGTCTCGTTAAACTCTGCGTTTTCAACCCGTTCGCTGACTGCCGCAAAAATCTTACGGCTGGCCCGGGTCGCCAGGATTGTCTCCGAGTCATCCATCTTGCTGAACAGCGTTGCCACTTGTGCCGGCGTTTTATTCTCGCAAAAAATGACTTCGGGAAAGCCACGCCGGAGCGCGCGGTGATGGTCGATTTTCGCGAAGCCGAGATCTTCGAAAGGCAGGTTCTGCAGCTTCTCAACAGCAGCGCCCACCGAGATGTTTTGCGACTGTACTTCTGTAAGTAATTTCGTCAGGGATTCTTTGTTCATGATTGTGTCAGTTGGATGACAGGGTGGAAGTCGGCAGGCGGTCGTTTAGCGACCCGCTACGGAATTCCGTCAACTCCATGTTTGAGAATCCGATTTCGTTGAATTGGCGGGTCAGCGTTTCCCAGTTTTCTCTCACCAGGTCCAGGTGTCGCGGCCCAACCTCGATTCGTGCGGTTTGGTTGAAGTGGCGCACGCGATTTTCACGAATGCCCAGTTCCTTTAACGCCATCTCCGCCCGCTCGACCATAAGGAGTTTTTTCGCCGTTACGCGGCTACCATAGGGGATGCGCGAAGCGAGACACGGTGATGCGGGTTTGTCCCATACCCGCAGGCCAAGTTCATGTGCCAGCACTCGAACTTCTGTTTTGGTCAGGCCTGCTTCCTTGAGGGGGCTGACGATTTGAAATTCTTCGGCAGCCTGCAAGCCGGGACGGTAGTCGCCCAGATCATCGACGTTGGTTCCGTTTGCGATATGAAGCATGCCATCCCTTTTTGCAATCTCGCCCAGCTCAGCGTAAAGCGTCGATTTGCAGAAGTAGCAGCGTGTGGCAGGGTTGGCTGCGTAGTTTTCGTTCAGCAATTCGCGTGTTTTAACAATTTCGTGGCGGGCGCCGAGTTCGCCGGCCATTGCAGCCGCTGCTGCGAGTTCTGCTCTGGGTACTGCGGCGGCATCGGAGGTCACTGCCAGCGCGCCGTCTCCCAATTCCTGATGCGCAACTTTGAGAACTAGCGCACTATCCACTCCACCTGAAAAGGCGACCACTAGCCGGTTGAGCGGGCGCACGAATTCACGAAGTTGTCTCAGCTTTGGTTGCAGAGTATGCACGTCAGAATAGCCAATTCTGTTGCAGCACAGACAGGCCCAGGATGACTGCGACACTCGCTATCGCGGCCATGAAGATGCGATTGAGATTTGTTTTTTGAACGGCAAACATGAAAGGCAAACCGATAAGCATCCCGGTGGCCGTCATGCCCAGAATGGAGCCAACGCCAAAGGTGAGTGCGAACAGCAGGCCTTGGGTCACCGTGTCCATGCTGGCCAGGATCAGAAGCATGATGCCAGCGCTGCCGGCCAGGCCGTGAACCATGCCGATAAGAAATGATTTGTGCAGATGTTCGTGCCCGGTATCGTGTTTGTGCGAGTGCAGATGAACGTGCTGGATGTCTCCATGCTGATGGCTGTGAAAGTGGATTTTATCGACCAGCACTCGCTTGAACAAGGTGACTCCGAGGTAGATCAGAACCAGCCCGACACAAAACTCGAAGAATTGTGCGACGATTTGTGGGATGGTTATTTTCAGAAACAGAACCAGAACGCCAATGATGAGAATGGTGGTCGTGTGGCCTATGCCCCAGACCGCTCCGGCCAGTGCAGACTTTTTTAGGCTCCGATTGCGACTGACGATAGTCGAAACCGCCGCCACATGGTCAGGCTCGAGACTGTGCTGAATGCCAAGCATGAATCCGGTGGCAAGAAATCCAAGATATTGGAGTTGCATGTTTGATTTGTCCTGAATGAGTGTCGGATATCGATTCTGACCAAAATATAGTATTTGGGTTGCACTGAAGCAAGATATTTGAGTTGAGGTGCCGAGCTCGATTGTGCGCTACGCTCCGTCCGCGGCGTCTGGCGCGGATGAATCGTTGCTCTTGCCTGAACCGGCCAATCTTTGCCGGGTGACTTCCCCCAACATCAGACAGGCGGCGTGTGTCAGAGACAACGATGATGCGCTGCCCGGCGCCATCGGAATCCGGACAAAACCACGGCATTCGTCATGCACTTTTCCGGAGAGCCCTCTTTTCTCGCCACCGACCGCCAATGCCACTGGCCGGTTGAAGTTTGCTTCATACATAATTCGCCGCGCGCCGGCGATGCACCCCCACAGATCAATGTCGAATTTGTGCAGCTTTCTCAGCTCAGTCGCCTCGGAGGTTTTGATAAGCGGGACGCGGTCAAATGCGCCAGATGAAGTGCGCGACAGGTTGGTCTCGTCGAAATTCCACAGATGTTTTTTGAGCAGAACGGCGTGGGCGCCCAGCGCCTCAGTGGACCGCAAAGCATAGCCAAGGTGCTGGACATCTTCTATGCCTTCGAGCAGCAGCAGGAAGGGCCAGCCCGGTCAATCTCACTAAGATTACTCATCGCGGGGCGCAAAACGTACAGGAATGGACTGTTGTTCGCACTCGGCCAGGGTGTCCTGGTAGCGCTCGACGTGACTGCTCTGGCTGATAAGAATCAGTTCGATGTCCCGTTTCCGTGCTTTCAGGGCCGAGAGTATTGATTGTTGACCTTCGAGATGCATCAGGTGGGTTTTCGATGTCGTGCGGTCACATTGAGTAGCTCGGACAGCCACCGGCTGCTGCGTTCATTGCGAATCGAATCGTTGGAAAACGAATCTCGAAACTACTTCCGACTCGCGTGCGATGGTGCCGTGATCTGTCGAAATTCGTCAGGTTTCCGTGTCAGTTGCCCATTTTGACGGCTGGTTGTTTGTGGGCTTCATCCGCCGGCGTGCTGTATTCAATGACGATGTCATCGAACCATGTCCGTGCCTGCTGCGCCGAGTTGTCAGTGTCAACCATCACTGCCACCGCCGTCATCATCTCCGGCTGCCTGCCAAAGGCTTTGGCATAATCGGCAGCGTAGTTGCGCTCTTCCTTTACCCATTCACGTTTCTTTTCCTTCCCACTCTCGACAACGATGATCTGGAGATTGTTGGAGTAGGGGCTTGAGTAGGTCGCCCCGACTGGAGCCGTTGTTGCCCAAACATAGCACAGGGCCCGGGATTTCCAGTTGATCAAATGCGGTTCGAAGACGACATACAGTCTGGCGACATAGTCGTCACCACGTTTGCTTCTTTCATCGATATCATCGTAGAGAGGGTTGTCAATTTTCCAGCGCCAGGATATCTTGCCGACACGGCCTTGATGCACCTGCAGCATCCGCCACAGGGCCGAGCCCGATTCCTTGCTGGACGCGCGCAAAACCAGATTGCTGTCATCCTCTGCTTCGACTTCAAATTGCGTCTCTTTTCCGGTGAGTTTCCGTTCCACCCAATTCGTCTTCCAGTCCTGGCCGAAGTCGCCCAGCAATGTTTCGCTGGATGTCTGTGCAAAGCCTTGTTGCGACAGCAAAGGCAGCGTCAATCCCAATATCAGTCCGAACTTCAGGCAGTTTTTCTTCATTGATTGGCCTTTCGTGTTAGCGGTTCAAGATCAGGGGTAGAGCAGGCTGATTTCCCAATCTTCTTTTCCCCTGGAGTAGAGGGTTCTTTCGTGGAGACGGTCCGGTTGCCGCAGCCAGAACTCCATACGTGCCGGAACAACTCGATACCCCGACCAGAACGGAGGCCTGGGGACATCAGTGTCCGCGAATATTTTCGTGAATTTTTCGATTTGCTGGTCAAGCAGTTTCCTGCTGTCAAGGGCAGTACTTTGTTTGGATGCCCAAGCTGCCACCTGGCTGCCACGCGGTCGGCTGGCAAAATAGGTGTCGGCTTCCTCGGGAGCGACCGCCTTAACCTTGCCCTCAACCCGGACCTGGTAGTGGATCGCCTCCCAGTGAAAACAGAGTGCCGTGTGTGGGTTTTGGTTCAGGTCGTGGACTTTGCGGCTCTCGGTGTTGGTGTAGAAGATGAAGCCGCCGCTGTCCACACCCTTGAGCAAGACGACTCTTGCAGACGGCCAACCGTCTGGCGTCGCCGTGGCCAGCACCATGGAATCCGGTTCTGGCAGGCCATGGCCAACATACTGCTTATGGAGTTTCTTGAAGAGTTTTATTGGATCTCGTTCCATGAAAACTTTTTGTCTGAGGTTCCATTCACCGTCACCGGCGCGCAAAATATAAGGAATCCTGTTCGGTAAAGCAACCCAAATGTCTTGTCAGGTAGCAAGCCGCGTATCATGTCGCGGAAGGCCATGAGTTAAGGGCTGTCGTGGCCCCAGCTTTTATCCGCCGGTTTTGCCCCGGATTCAGGAATGTTCCTGGCCGTGCTGATGTTTCTAGCGGGTGCTATGCCTTCTTCGGAGAGTGAGCGGGTGCGCCGGGTTAAAACATCGTAACTTGCGGAGTTTCGTTTGCGTTTGTCGTTTCACCTTGGCATATTATGCCCTTGGTTTTTAACAATTTTCTTGAACAGGATCGGTGTTTGCATGTCCCAGGCTTTGATTACCGCAATTTTTTCGCTTCTTCTAACAAGTTCTTCGCTCAACGCGTCTTCCCCGGCCGACCATATATATGAATCCACACTTGAAAACGGCCTGCAGATCATTGTCATCGAAAACGCCACTGTGCCGCTGGTCACCATCCAGATGGAAGTCAGACATGGCGCCTTTACGGAGTCGCCGGAGTACGATGGCCTGGCTCACATGTTTGAGCACATGTTTTTCAAAGCCAATGCTGAGATACCCAACCAGGAGAGATTTCTGGAAAGAACGCGCGAACTTGGCATGACTTTCAACGCAACGACCCGGGAAGAGCAAGTCACCTACTCGTTTACGGTGCTGAAAGATAGTCTGAACCCCGGCCTGGCCTTCATGAAAGCAGCCATCGCCAGTCCGCTTTTTCTTCCGGAAGAACTGGAGCGTGAGCGCCTGGTGGTGATTGACGAATACGATCGACATGAGTCCAACCCGACTTTCCATCTGGACCGTGCCGTGGATGAGAAGCTCTGGTACAAATATTTCAGCCGCAAGAACACCATTGGCGACCGCGATGTCATCATGACGGTGACCCAGGAGAAGATGCGCAAGATCCAAGAAAAGTACTACATTCCTAACAATTCAGCGTTGCTTGTGGCTGGCGCCGTCGAACATGCACAGGTGTTTGAGGTTGCGGAGACATTATTCAGTGACTGGCGAAAGGGTCCTGAACCATTTGCGGAAGACCCGTTCGATCCGGCGGCTATTCCTGAGCACCCACCCTTGCGGCGCACGGAGACCGTTATTGTTGAGCAACCGGTCAACGCGGTAACCATCATGCTGCGCTGGCACGGGCCCAGTGTTTCCCAGGACCCAGACGAAACTTACGCCGCGGATGTCTTCAGTTTCCTGATGAACCGCAACTCGAAGCTGCCGAGAATTTTGATCAGCACCGGACTGTTTTCCAATATCAGCTTCAGCTATCTGACACTGGATTACACGGGTCCGATAACGGTTTTCGGAGAAACCAGCGCTGAGAGATTCAAAGCAGGCAAAACCGCACTCTTTGAAGAACTCAAGTACCTGATTTCCGATGATTACTTCAGCGACGATCAAATCGAGTATGCAAAAACGCAGCTCGAAGTCCGTGAACTTTACAATTGGGAGCGACCATCGCAATTCGTGCAGACCGTTGGCGGCTGGTGGAGCGTGACCGGCAGTCTGGATTATTATCGTGGTTATGTAGAAAATTTGAAAAAGGTGACGCGCAAAGATATCAACGCATTTGTCAAGAAGTACATTCAGGACGCGCCGCATGTTATGGGCATTCTGGTTTCGCCAGAAGACAGGAAGAAATTGAAACTCCAGGTCACTCCGTCGGAGAAACAGGTTCAGAAAAATTGAGACTTTCCTTGCATCTACGGATGAAAATAACCCAACCTCGTGGCCAATCCAGAATGGTAAGAATTTATTCTTTTCTCGTATTTTGCCTTTTCGGCGCCTCCAGCCTGCTTGCGGTGAACGGCGACTCGACGGGCACGTTTTTTTTTGAAGTCAAGCAGCTACCGGTAATTCTCCGCCAGATTTCATCCAACGAAACCATTTCGGCTCAGCTTTACCTGCGCGGTGGCGTGGAGAATCTGACCGAGTCGAATCAGGGCATCGAGTCGTTCGCTTTTAACAGTGCCGTCCTGAAAGACAAAAAATACGCTGACAAGGAATGGGGGAGATTGCTTTCCGGCGTCGGCGCCCAAATCGGAGCGGCGCACCACAAGGATTTCACGATTGTCAGCTTGCGCTGTTCGGGAGAGTATTTCGATAAACTGTGGGAGGTCTTCGCGGACTACGTCATGAACACCGGCTTTTACGATGAGCGCGTGGAAGTGACCCGGCAACGCATGCTCACCGAAATTCGGCAGAGAAAAGATACGCCGGACACCTACATCAGAGACCTCGCGGAACAACAATTCTACGCGGGCAGCCCCTACGAGTTGAGTCCTGGCGGTGTAGAGTCGTCGATCAGCAAAGTCACCATGAAAGACATGCGAGACTACCTGAAGGACAATCTTAAGAAGCGGCGGCTGTTGCTGGTTGTGGTGGGAAATGTCGAGAGAAAGCCGCTTGAGAAGAAGATTCGGAAGACGTTTGCCAAGATCTCCAAGGGTAAATATAGAACGGCCCGCCCTTCAGCAATCGAACACTCGCAATCCAAGCTGGAAGTGGTTGAGCGCGACCTGCCGACAAATTACCTCCTGGGCCTGTTCAGCGCACCGAGCCGCCGCGATTCTAACTACTATGCGATGAGCATTGCCATCGACATCCTGAAAGCGCGCCTATTCGAGGAAGTGAGGACCAAGCGCAATTTGTCCTATGCGCCGGATGCGTTTCTCGCCGATTATTTTTCCAACTATGGCGGGATTTATGCCACATCAGACCACCCCGACTCGACCGCGAAAATCATGCTCGCCGAGCTGGGCAAACTCAAAACAGAACTGGTTGACGAGAAAGATCTGCGCGACCGCATCAACATGTACCTGACACGTTACTACCTGAGCAATGAGGCCAATGCCGAGCAAGGTCTGTTTTTGGCGCGTGCTGAACTCTCCGGAGTAGGCTGGCGGCAGGGTGGACAAATTGTCGAGAATTTGCGCAAAGTTACGGCAACAGACGTGCAGAGAGTCGCACAAAAGTACTTCAGAAAATTGCAATTTGTGTATCTTGGCAATCCCAAGTTGATAGACGAGGCGGTGTTGACCTCGATGTAGCGCGTCGCTGGCAGCGACTAGCTGCATTCGCTTTGCGACAGGTAGCCGAAGAGCGCTGTTGGCTTCTTCGATATTCCCCCAATCCAACCTTTTATTTTTCATGGAGTTCAGATGAGAAAAGTCTATCTGTTTCTGCTCGTCTTCATTTCCGGAGCTGCGGTTCTGGCCGTTGAAATTTTGGGAACACGCATGCTCGGACCTTTCTACGGCGTCAGCCTTTTCTTATGGTCAGCGCTGATTTCCGTAACCCTTGTGGCTTTGAGCATCGGCTACGCTGTCGGTGGAAGGCTGGCGGACAGCAATGCTACTTTGTCCAGGCTTTGCATTTTTGTGGCTGCTGCCGGTCTTTGGGTTCTTCTGACGCCTTGGTTACGCGGACTTGTGCTTGTAACCACAGAATCGTTGGGGTTGCGCGCTGCCGTACTAGTGACGGCGCTCGTGCTGTTTGCGCCCCCCCTAACTTTGCTGGGCATGGTTAGCCCTTATGCGATCCGCATTATGGTGCCCAGCCTCAAGGTCATTGGCCGAACCGCGGGAGATTTGTACGCCTGCTCAACGGTGGGAAGTGTTATCTCGGCACTGGCCACCGGTTTCATTCTCATCCCAAACGTCGGTGTGGTTCGATTGGCTGTGCTCATCGGGGTAGTGCTTGTTTTGACTGCCGCTACAGGCCTTGCTTTTGAGAACTCTAGAAAAGCGACGGTCAGTGCAATTGCCATTGGTCTGCTTCTGAGCGCCGTGGCCCTCGTGACGATGCCGTCCAACGAGGCGGATCCGGACAAGGGCCTTATCGCGATTGAACAAAGTCCATTTGCGGAGATTCGTGTCGTGGACATGAGCGGCAAGCGGCACTTGTTGATTGACGGTGGAGTACACACGATTGTAGACCCGCTCACTTGGGAGTCTCATCTCGCATATTCGGCGGTCGTGGACTTGGCAGGTGAGTCATTTGATGAACCGGGCAGCCTATTGTTGGTCGGTTTGGGAGGTGGTGCTATCGCTAAGAATTTCGCGCGCGCAGGATGGTCGCTAGATGCAGTGGAGATCGACCCCGTTGTGATCGACATGGCTCAGGAGTATTTTGGTCTGAAGCAGACCGACGGTACTCTGTACGAGATGGATGGCCGGCAATTCTTGCTGCAGAACTCCAACCATTACGATTTGATTGTGATGGATGCATTTGGCAGCAGTTCAATCCCGTTCCACCTGGTTACCAAAGAATCGTTCGAGTTGATCAAGGCTCGCTTGAGCTCAGATGGCTTGCTCGTCATCAATCTGGAATCGCGGAAATGGCGCAGTTTGCTGGTCCGTTCCATTGCGGCGACACTGGCGCAGCATTTTTCCAACGTGCTGGCGCTGCCGGTTGAAAGCGACCCTGAAGCTCTGGGAAATGTGATTCTCATCGCATCGAACAGAGGCCTTGCCGAGCGTGTTGCGATGCCGCAATGGCAAATTCCGTCGCGGGAGTATCTGAAAAGTCCAGACTATCGCCGCGATCTCGCTTGGGACAATCGCTTCGAGCCGGAAATAGCTGACGGGCAGGTTCTTACGGATGATTTGAACCCAGTAGACATCTGGGCCGAAGCGGTCAACCTGACGGCCAGACAGGGTTTGCATGCCTACTTCAAGAACAGCGATCTGAACTGGTAGAGAACGCCTACTTTTCAGGAAGCGCTCGAAATTCGCCTGTCACTTCGATGTCAACCGGGTGTCCGCCGATTTGCTCTGGGATTTTGCGCGCAAGTTCGTCCGTCAAAACTGCTACATAAATCTTGATGCATGGAGTCTCGCCGCAAAGTCCCTCCGCGGTACCGACAATGCCGGGCATCGCCATGAGGTCGTCAGTGTGCTTTTTCAGAACAACCTCAATGGTCTCTTCTGGCGCCATATCCTCTCCTTCGCGATTTTTTGTTGTTGAATCTGCACAGTTCATCATTGGAAGTGCAAGCAGAATCAGGCTCAGCAACAATGGTATTCTAGTTAACATTTTTCTCACGCTGCTCCCAAAGACCTTAAAAAATACAATAATTGCGCTATGAAATACAACAAAAAAGGAAGGGCACGTAGTGTACGTACCCTTCCTTTTTCAAATGGAGATGCTGTTGAGAAGCTGCCTCCCTACCTTCTCGATAGCAGATTTTGAGACCACTCGATTAGTCGCCCACAACGGTCACGCCAAATGCACTCAGAACATCGTCAATCGGATTTGCGATGGTCGTACCGCCGCCACCTGCGAACAACAGCCCCACAGGCCTGCGCGCGTTGCCACCTTTCTCTACCACGATAAGCGAACCGGAGTCACCGCCTGAGCTGAACCCTCCGCCGCCGATGATGATTTGATTCACAAAACGCGCTGTGCCGCTGTCGTAGCCTACGTTCACTGTCGCGTTGATGCCTTGCACTCGACCCTTGGTCTGCTCCGTGGTGCGGCCATATTTCATCACGCGCATGTTTACTGCGGCTGCTATGGTCGCTGACCTTGGATTGCCGTATGTGACCGCGCCACCGGTGACATCGCCGGTGCTCACTGTTGCAATCGCCGCATCGACCAAGTTGTTGGCGCCAGTCGAGAAAACGATATTGACAAAATCGTTGAGCTGCGCGATTTGGTCAGCAGGTCCACCGCCATCAAACGGCCCGGGCTGGTAGATGGGGTCGTTGATGCTTGCAAGATTCTCATTTGCCATTACGTGGTTATTGCTGAGGATGTAGGTGGTCCCGCCCTTTTGAACCAGGCAGCCCAGTGTGCCCGCGGTGATATCCGGATGGCCCAGTGAAACACCATTCGGTGCAGGTCTGTGTTTGAGCTTTGGGTCGAAGCCGCCACCACCACCCGGTTTGCCCTTCAAAGCTCTGATCTCTCCAGTCACAAGCGTTCTGACAGGAACCGCTTCAAGACTGCCGGGCAGCATGGCCGCAGATTTCATCGTCGTGGTCATAATCAGAATCGCGGGTCTGCCATTTTCGGTCAAGCTTGTGGCCGTACCCACGACGCCCGGCATGGCCATCAGGTCTTTGGTGTGGCGATTCTGTACTGCCATCGCTGCTTGAATCTGCGGATTTGTTCTTGCCAGGACAACTACTTCCTGCTCTTGACTGGCTATTGGCTCATTGGGAGCTTGTCCCTGGTCACCACAACTTGCCAACATTGACAATGACAGAATGACGAGAAGTGTGAACATGCCGAACGTTCTTGCGGGTTTTTGCAGAAGTCGCTTCATAGAGTGTCTCCTTGGCTATTCTATGATACCTGTTAGATTGGTTTGATTGCGTCTCAACGAATCAGATACCGAGCCAGGTGGCTCACGGGCCATCGGGGGAAAGCAATACTTCGCCAATAACACCTCCTGAGTGGGATGTGCGCGACAGTGATTGTATTCAACGGTAGTTTCTAAATCAGCAGGAATTTCACGTAATGGCGCGACAAGGCGCCTCGCCCGACGAGAGCAGTGCAAAGCGTTGAGAACCAGGGCAGGGTCCGGGATCGTATTCTTATGATGCGAATGGGAAAGCGAGGATTAGCTTTTGCACGGCTGAACCAATTATAAACGTTTCCTGGCAATTTCGCAACAAAAAAAGTACATTCGCGAAATATTGGGTCGGTGGGAAAGTTTTTACCAACGGGCCGGGGGCACTATGTTCCTTTGTTTGATGGCATACTCTAGTCAAGATGCCTTTCGATGAAGTCACATGCTACCAGGAATGCTGAGCGTTTCCTTTGTGGGATGGTCCTGACCGGATAACCCGCTGGTGGCCGGATTGCCGAGTCCGTGCCACACGACACCGCCGAACAAGATTGGTTCGCCAACTGCCGCACTTACTGCCCGTGAGATTATGAACCGTGCCCGTACTTTCGAATCGCCCGCGCACCAATGGATGGTCACGACTGGATTGAACGGATTTGGAAAGGTTTGCTGAAGTCAAAACTTGACCTGAGGACTTGCCGCTTCGTTTTCAACAGCGCTGGCAACGACTGCGATTCAAGAACCGCTGAGGCATCCGTGAGCGGGGCGAGATGCCATCCTGTCGCTTGAATTTCTAGCCTGCAGCCTTCTCAGCAGGAGGCGATTTTAGCCGACGCACGCTATTGCTGCCGCATTTCGGGCAGGTCTTCTCTTCCACGGCCTTTGGGGTGTACTCGCCGACATACTCGTGCGCACACCTCAGGCATTTGAAATATGCCGATTCCGACATCACGCCTCCTCAGGTGAATGAAGATAAAATGCCTCCCGCACGTAATTCGCAACTTCGGAAGGTTTAAGCAGCACAGAGGTTGGGTGTTTCAGAAATTACTAAGCCGGATAACCGATGTCCACATACAACGCGGTCTGCATCAATTCATCCTCTTCTTCTTCATGCGAGTGAAGTAGGTCAATCAGTTTGGCCATTCGATTCTTGATCTCCTGCACTCTTGGCTGGTCCATCCATTTCAGTTCTTTGAGCAAGTCCAGGATGCAGTCAATCTCCGTCACGAACTGTTTGTGTTCACCTTCGAGTTTCTTCACCTGATTGAAGGCCCCGGGAGCTTCCTTCAGGATTTCGTCCATAAATCCGCCTTCTTCCTCGAGGTCGAAATGCTTCAGCAGGTGCAATCTGAAATCGCGCAGGCGCCAAATGAACTCGAGGTGCCAGTCAGGGAAATCTTCCTCCGAGAGGTCTCTTTTTATTTCCCTGGAGATGGTTCCCAAGTCGCGTTTCAAACATTCGTGTTCCTGCTTGACCTGACTCGCAACATCTGATTTCTTCGCTGACATAATTGTTTCACCTCCCTATTGTCAGTTTTTGTCTCAGGGTTTCGTCTTGTTTTCAATTCTCCCTTGTGAATTCGCTGCGTTGGGCTGCTCAGGCAGATTCGTCCAATAGTTTTGGCTTTGAGGCTCTGCCGCGCCGGCTAGCTGATAACCGCCGCCACTCTCTTCGTGGCCGCTTTCTTGGTGGCTGTTTTGAAGCCATTGCTCAGGATGCGCATGGTGTTGTCCACCTCTTCTTTTGTCACTCGCCGGCGCAGTTCCTCCAACTCCCGCATCACCCTGGCGAATTTTTGTCCCTCGGCCGCGCTTATCCATTCCAACTGCAGGCGTTCCGGACGGATACCCATTTTCTCCAATTTATCCCATGTTTTCTCAATCCGCTGTTGCGTCCAGGTAACGGCATCGATGTAGTGACAGTCAGAGAAGTGACAGCCTGATACCAATACCAGCGGCGCGCCTTTCCTGAACGCGTGCATGATGAAATCTTCATCTACCCGTCCGCTGCACATGGTACGAACCAGCCGTACGTTGTGTGGATATTGCAGCCGCGAAGTTCCGGCGTTGTCGCCGCCGGCATAGGAACACCAGTTGCAGGCAAACGCCACAATCTTTTCCATTGGATCTTCCGCCAGAATGGCGTCAACCTGGGCATAATACTGCGCGTCTTCGAAATGACGCATCGAGATGCAGTCGGTGGTGCACTCCGCAGCGCACGTGCCACAACCGGAGCACGCTGCCTCCACCACTTTGGGATAAAGGCCCGCTTTCTTGTTGGCCGGAGTGATGGCATGGAAGGGACAGACGCGCACACAACGACCGCAGTAGTTGCACTCTTCTTCGTGAATGACGGAGGTAATCGCCTCGATTTTTACCTCCCCGGCATTTAGTAAGATATTTGCGCGCGCCACGGCAGCGCTGGCCTGTGTGACGCTGTCCTTGATATCTTTAGGCGCCTCAACACAACCGGCAAAATAAACACCACGTGTGGGGGCGTCCACTGGTTTCAGTTTAGGGTGTGCTTCCATGACAAAGCCATCGGAGGTCGGCGACAGAGTCAGCATCTGGCGGATCAACTCACTGTCCTGGCGGGGGACAAGGCCGACGGCGAGCACAACCATATCCACTTCGTGGGTCGTAACCTTGCCTGTCAACGTGTTCTCCGCCGTTAGATAGAGGTTTTGGGTCACGGGGTCTTCTTCAATGTTGCCGGGTAATCCGCGAATGTATTGCACACCAACTTCCTTGCTGCGGCGGTAGAGATCTTCAAAGCCCTTGCCAAATGAGCGAATGTCCATATAGAAGACTTTGCTTTGCAGATCCGGATAGTGGTCTTGCAGCAGGAGTGTGTCCTTCACGGTATTCATACAGCAAATATTGCTGCAGTAGGGCACGCCGCGATTGACCGAACGCGAGCCAACACATTGGATAAACGCCACGCTCTTCGGAGTCTTTCTGTCGGTTGGCCGGACGAAATGTCCCTCCACTGGCCCGCCGGCACAAATCAAGCGTTCAAACTCCATACTCGTGATGACATTTTCAAAACGGGTGTAGCCGTACTCATCCATTTCGGTGGGGTCATAAGGTTGCATGCCGGTCGCAAGGGTGATTGTTCCCACCTCAAGGTCAAAATGCTCATCTTCCATGTCGTAGTCGATGCAGTCTTTATCACAAGCATCTGCACACTTCCCACAGGCGATTGGGTTGGTGCCCAGGCAGTTGTCCATGTCTAAAACATAGGAGGAAGGGACCGCTTGCGGGAATGGAATGTAGATTGCCTTACGGGATGAAAAACCCTCTTGGTATTCATCGGGCACGACGACCGGACAGACAACTTCGCATTCGCTGCAAGCTGTGCATGCATCTTCATCGATGTAGCGCGTTTTCTTGCGCACCGATACTTGAAAATTGCCTACGAAGCCGGTGACGTTCTCGACTTCACTATTTGTAAGAAGCTTAATTCGGGGATGCCGACCGACATCCATCATCTTAGGACCGAGTATTCATATACTGCAGTCCATGGTCGGGTAAGTTTTGTCAATGGCGGCCATAATGCCGCCGATGGAGGGTTCCTTCTCGACCAGATAAACCTGATGGCCGGTATCGGCAAAATCGAGCGCTGCCTGGATTCCGGCAACGCCACCGCCGATAACCAGGGCAGCCTGAGTGACCGGGAAGGTTGGCTCCACCTGTGGCTGCAGCAGCCGGGCGCGATTGACTGAACTGCGGACCAGATCCATTGCCTTACGCGTAGCAGGCTGCTTTTCCTGCTGGTGCACCCAACTGCAGTGCTCACGAATGTTGGCCATCTCCATGAGATACGGGTTCAGTCCGGCCTCAGCGACACAAGTGCGAAAGGTGTGCTCGTGGATCTTCGGCGTACATGATGCCACCACAACGCGGTTGAGATTGTGCTCCTTGATCGCCCTCTTGATTTCGTTCTGGCCCGGGTCCGCGCAGGTGTATTTGTTGCCTTGGACTACAACAACATCTGGCAGCGTCTTGGCGTACTCAGCAACCGCCACAGTATCCACAACTCCGGCGATGTTCAAGCCGCAATCGCAGACAAATACTCCGATTCGGATCTCCGGCTCCGCGTTTGTGCCATTTCCGTTCATTGTCGATAACCTCCGAGTTAGGGTTGGCTAAGCCAGCGCTTCAGCAGCAAGCGTGGCCACATCTTTTATTTCGATTTTGAGTTCATCCCCTAGGTTTGGATCTTTCATTGCGCACCTGAGGTGGACCTCGCATTTCGGGCAAGCGGTGACCAATGTATCTGCGCCGGTAGCGTGGGCCTGCCGCAACCTTTCAACTTGGATCTGTTTGGAGTAAGTTGTGCAGTTCAGCCAATTGCTTACGCCGCAACAAATGGCCTTCTTGCCGCTCATTCTCATCTCAGAAAGCTCCACACCGGGTACTGCCTGCATCATTTTTCTTGGCGCTTCATAGGCCCCGAGGTGTCGTCCAAGCCGGCACGGGTCTTGAAAAGTCACTTTCTCCTGGCGCTGATTTGTTGGGAACAGCGATTGAGATGCGGCCATATTGTCAGTGATGAACTCCGAAATGTGCAGCGCTTCGAAACCGAGGTTGCCGAGATTCCGGGCATAATCCTCTTTGATGGTTCGACAACACTCCGGACATGAAAAAACCACCTGTTTTGCGCCTGTTTCTTTGATCGCCTGCAGGTTGTGTTCAGCCAGTTTCAAGAAGTTCTCCTGGTCGCCGCTCCACAGAAGGTCGTGGCCGCAACAGCGTTCATTGGCCATTAAGACCGGCTCAACTCCGACCGCGTTCAGAAGTTTGATCGCGCTTCGAGTGGTGTCGAGCGTTTTTACGCCGAGGTCGGAGAAGAAAATATCAAAGTAAGGAGCGCAGCCAACGAAATAGAGAACTTTGCCTTTGTCCGCGGTTTTCAGATCACCGTTCAGCCAGTCCAACCTGTTTTGTTTCAAGTCCGGGGTCGTCATGATTCGCATTAGGGCCTGCAACGCGCCACCGTGGGTGCACATGCCGTGCAGACCAGCTTCACTTGCCCGCGCCCGCAGATCCAGGGTTAGGCGAGTGTAATCCACATCAGCCGGACAGCCTGGTTCGCAGCTCTTGCAACTCAAGCATGCCCAAAGCATTTCGTCTTCAAGAATGTCGTCTCCGGACTTCACCAGCGTGTGCCCGACGACTCTTCTTGGCGAGTAACTGTTGTTCACCTGAGCGATGGGACATGATGCCGTGCATTTGCCGCACTCGAGGCAAAACAACGCGTTGGTTTTTTTGATAGTGTCAGCAAGTGTATTCATTCCAGGACACCTTGATTAGATGTGACGTTAACTGGCGGAGTCATTTATGCGTCAGTCACCGCACGCGTTTTATTCTCATCCACAAATTCGCTACAAGATTTTCCATCCCGCATGTTACGGAGATGCAATCCAATCGCCTCGATGAAGCCATCGTCACGGTTTTTGTCGGGCCATGTCCACTGAAATTTCTCCGGCGAGTAGCCAAGCAGGTTCAGCATATTGCGCACTTTGCTGAAATGCTCGGTTGCATGCCGATTACCGAAACTGTAGTGGCAGGCAGACGTGGGGCATCCGGCAGCCAGGACGCCATCCGCCCCATGCTCAAGGGCGCGAAAAATGAACGACGGCTCGATTCGACCGCAGCACGTAGTCCGAATAAAGATCAGGTTTGCGTCCGGTTGTGACATGGCTTCAAGGTCGGGAGGAACCAGCTCTGTACCGTTCCAGTTGCAGGTGAAGATAACCACGTTCCGCTTCGTCTGGTCCATGGACTGTAATTTGCCGAGCAGCCAATCCTCGGAGAAATATTGCTGCACGATGGCGCTTGAGGGACAGACGGCGACACAGGTGCCGCAACCCCGGCAAATCCTTTCACTGATGATGGACACATGCAGGCCATTTGGTTTCGGAATCAGCATGGGCGCCGAATACTCACATACGCTGACACATTCGCCGCAGCCGCGGCAAATCTCCTGCTCGACGGTGCAGGTCGTCGGGGTGATTTGCACCGGAATTGGTTTGCGCCGGCCCACGTTTAGGATGCCGTCCAGAGGCCATGATTGCAAGTTCGGGGTTGTGATTTCAGGTGGCAGCCGTAAAAGCGCATCTCTCCTGCCATCGGTTGATGCCATCACAGAAACTGTCTTCTCGCATTCGGAAACGCAGATGAAGCACTCACCGCACGGGCCGCAACGCAAGCAGCGTTGTGCTTCCGCCACTGCCGCGGTTTCACTGAAACCCAATTCAGCCTCATCAAACCCGGCAATTCTAGCGGAACGACTCATGATGGGCATGTCCGCCCGTAGTTTTTTTCGATTCTGTCCGATGTCAACTTTGATTTCAAACTCGTCCGGGCGCCGACCAGAGCCGTTAAGAGATGTGGCGCGGAGGTCGGTTGTGGAAGAAGAATCCAAAGTAAGTTGATCGAGGCTGCCTGGCGAGGATGTCTTCGCGGCAGCCTTTGAGTCAGACGCCTGCTGCAATGATTGGCTATTCAAGTAGTTCTCGATGGATTGCGCCGCGACATGCCCCGATGCGATGGCATCGATGACGGTATTGGGGCCGGTGACAGCATCGCCGCCAGCAAAGACCCCCGGACGTGAGGTCGCCAGAGTCGATTCATCGACGTTGAACGTCCGCCATTTCGAGATGTCGAATTCGTGTTTTTTGGGCAGGAAAGAGAGATCCGGTTCCTGACTGATGGCCGCGATGATGTTGCCGGCCTTGAAGGTGAACTCCGAGGCCTGCACCGGGATTGGCCGGCGACGGCCGCTTTCATCAGGCTCACCGAGGCTTATCCGAGTGCATTTCATGCCAGTGACTTTGCCGTTTCTCCCCAGTATTTCGACCGGCGCGGTCAGATATTGTATTTTGACACCCTCGGATTCTGCATCTTCGATTTCCCACTCATTGGCCGGCATCTCTTTGCGCGAACGCCTGTAAACGATGGTAACCGCTTTGCTTCCCAAACGCACGGCACTGCGGGCAGCATCGAGGGCCGAGTTGCCGCCGCCGATGATTGCCACCCTATTCGCCAATTTGGGCGCACGGCCGAGATTGACCTGGTACAGGAAGGAACTGGCGTCGAGGGTGCCTTCGTACTTGTCCTCGCCCGCAATTTCAAGCTTCTTTCCCTTGTGGGCGCCTATGGCGATAAACACAGCATCATATCCGGTTTCAAAAAGTTTGTCGATTGCCCGCCGCCCGGAAATTTTTTTGCCCGTTTTAATTTCCACACCCAATTTTTTGATGATATCGATTTCGTATTCAATGATAGGGCGAGGTAGGCGGAAGGATGGAATGCCGGCGGTGAGCATGCCGCCGGCTTTGGGCATGGCCTCGAAAACAGTGACCGCATAGCCTTTCCGAATCAAGTCGTTGGCAGCGGTAAGACCGGCCGGTCCGGAGCCGATGATTGCGACTTTCTCTTTTTGGGTGACCGGCAGCGGCCCGGCGGGCTCCTGTGGATGCTGGAGTTCGTAGTCAGCCACAAACCGCTTGAGTCTGCAGATGGCAACCGGCTCATCCACTTGTGCGCGATTGCAGAATGATTCGCAGGGGTGGACGCACACGCGACCACAGATTCCCGGGAAGGGATTCGTTTCTCTGACCACCTCCAGAGCTTCCCGGAAGCGCCCGGCGGCGATCAGCGAAATATACGCTTTTGTGTTTACCCCGGCCGGGCACGCCAGCCGACAAGGCGACGTGTCAATCCGGCCAACGGCGTATTCTGAGTTGGGATCACGTGGGAACGAAAGGGATACCCCAGGCTGTTTCAGAATTTGTTCAAACGGCTCCACTCTTCGACTGCGTTCCATTTCACAGCTCCTCTGAATTTCGAATCGTGAGATGGGTCTTTAACTACATTTGGTCTACGCCTTTAGTCGGATCTGGCGTGTTCGTTCGGCTGCCGATTCAGTACCATAACTGTGCCCTCGCCCAAAGGCCTGCATGTTCAAATCCAAGAATCTCTCCGGTACCGAACCCGGAATGGCCTTTTTGAAAGAGTCAGGGGATATCGCTTCCGTAGCGGCGGAGAAAAAGCCCAACATCACCAGGTTGGCCAGAATTCTGTTGCCCAATCCTTCCGCGAAACGGGTTGCGGGAATTGCCAGAGGACTGATCTGACCGTTGGTATCATTTACTGTAACCAGGTCTTCGTCTATGATTAGGATCCCGTTTTCCGCCAGATCGGGGCTGAACTTTTGATAAGCCTCCTGCGACATCGCCACCAATATGCTGGGCCTTGTGACGTAGGGATAGAAAATCTTTTCATCAGAAACGACGAGTTGTGCGCTACAAGCGCTACCTCTGGCTTCGGGGCCAAAACTCTGCGTCATGGTAGCATGCTTGTTGCCAAATAGTGCCGCCGCTTTGCCGGAAAGAATACCGGACAGGATGATCCCTTGTCCACCTAGACCTGAAAATCTGATTTCGGTTCTCATGTGGCGACCTTTCCGTATGGTTCGTACTTCTTGCCAAACACCTCCGTAAAACGTTTGTCCAGGGCTTCGACAAAAGTGGGCCGCTCCCGGTCTACAAATTTGCCCATGACAATCTTGTCGCGGTAGCTGATGTCCAATTCTCGAGTGTCGGCGCCATGCTTGATCACGCTTTTGTCATGGTAATGCCTCAACTCGTCGAGACCGTCGCCGAGACGATTGCGGCGGGAATACAAAGTCGGGCAAGGTGCAATGATCTCTACAAAAGAAAAGCCTTTCTTGAGAAGAGCTTCGGTCATCGATTTGGTGAGACGTCGTATGTGCAGCGCTGTCCATCGGGCTACGTAGACCGCGCCACTGCCTTCGGCCAGGAAGGGCAGATTGAACGGATTCTCAAACGCGCCATAGGGAGACGTGGTGGTTATCGCCGGTTCCGGCGTGGTTGGCCCCAACTGCCCTCCGGTCATGGCATAATTGAAATTGTTAATGCAAAACACTTTGATGTCGACGTTTCTTCTGGCGGCATGAATAAAATGGTTTCCGCCAATCGCGATCAGGTCGCCGTCGCCGCTAATCACAACCACGGTCAATTCTGGATTAGCCAGTTTCAAGCCGGTGGCGAACGGAATTGCGCGGCCATGGGTGGTATGAAACGAGTCCAGTTTGATATAGCCCGCAACTCGTCCTGAGCAGCCAATGCCGGAGACAACAGCGATTTTGTCCAGCGGAATTCCAGCCTGTTGCAGAGCCATTGCAAAGGCAGTCACCACCGTACCAATGCCGCACCCCGGACACCAGATGTGCGGCATCCGGTCCATTCGTAAGATACTCTCCATCGGATGAGCTGCTTCGTTCATTTGGCCGCCTCCTGAATTAGCTTGAGAATGTCATCGGGGTCGTGAACCCAACCTCCGGCATGCGGCGACAGAAACACTTTGGCCCTGCCGGCTACACATCGCTCCAATTCGTGAACCATCTGTCCCATGTTCAGCTCGACCATGACCAGGGATTTGACCTTCTCCGCAAGCTCCTTGATGCGCTTTTCGGGAAACGGCCATGCTGTAATCAGCCTGAACATGCCGACTGACAGCCCCTTGGCTTGAGCCAATTCGATTGCCCGCATGGTCACTCGCGAGCTTATGCCGTAGGTCACCACCACGACTTCGGCGCCCTTGAGCCGGTGTTCCTCATAACGACAAATATCTGCGGCATTGCCCGTTATCTTGTCCATAAGCCGTGACACGCACTGCTGCTGCACTTCTGCGTTCATTGCAGGATACCCGCGCTCATCGTGGGTCAATCCGGTTATGTGGAATCGATAGCCGTCACCGGCGTTGGCCATCAGCGGAACCTGGCCGTTGCCATTCTCTACTTTGTAGGGTAGATATTGGTCCTTTGGGCCGTCATACAATTTGCGGTTGTAGACTTCGAGTTCGCTGGCAGCGGGAATGTCAACTCTTTCCGTCATGTGGCCGACGCACTCGTCCATCATCACCATGACCGGAACCCGGTATTTTTCAGACAAATTGAAGGCCTCGATGGTCAAGTCAAAGCATTCTTGCGGGGAATTGGGCACTACGGCTATGATTTCGTAATCCCCGTGTGAACCCCAACGTGCCTGCATCATGTCCTGTTGGCCCGGCAGCGTCGGCAGACCGGTGGATGGGCCGCCTCTTTGCACGTTGACAATGACACACGGAGTCTCGGTCATGGCCCCCAGGCCGATATTCTCCATCATCAACGAAAAACCGGGGCCTGAGGTAACCGTCATGGATTTCTTGCCGGCCCATGATGCGCCCAAAATGGCGGCCATCGATGCCAGCTCGTCCTCCATCTGAACAAACAAACCGCCCACCAGAGGAAAGCGGGAAGCGATGCGTTCGGCAACTTCCGTGGAAGGCGTGATGGGATATCCCGCGAAGAACCGACAGCCGGCCGCCAGTGCGCCTTCGGCACAGGCGTGGTCGCCATCCAAATAGTGAGCGCCGGTCAAAACACCTTTGGCATCAGCTTTCAATGATATCCACCCCCTTTCGCAAGTCGATGTCGGTTGCACAAACGGGCTGATTGTTCTTCAACCGAACGAAGATTGAAAATTCAGGGCAAATAATCTCGCACAGTTGACAGTTGACGCATTCTGCTTCATTGACGACAACAGCAGGGTGGTAGCCCTTAAGATTGTAGCCGCTTGCCAGCTCAAGAACATCTCTTGGACAGTACTCTACGCAGAACCCGCATCCCTTGCATTGACTCTCGACAATGTGGATGTCGCCTCGAGGAACCTCGATTTCGTCAGCGTCGAGTGGTTTTCGCCAGTATCTCACGCGCTCCTCCGTTTCAATTGTTATGGATCCGGATGTCGTGGCTTTGAACATGATCTTCAATCAAATACCAGTAATCTTCAATATCGAGGGTCATGATGATGAGATTCTCTCTCTTGCCGTGGTTGTCGGTCACGTGCTTTCGAAGCGTGGCTTCCCTTCGAAAGCCAAACCGCTCGAAGGCGGCTATTGCCGATTCCTGAGCTTCGACCATCTCCGCCTGAATTTTTTGAGTTTTGGATCGCAATGCGTGAGAGAATAATTCCCGCACGAATATCGTACCGAGACCTTTCCTGCGATAGTGCGGCGCTATGAGGACCCTGACCTCCCCGAGGTTTCGCTTCCACCCCATTTCTGCTCGAAACATGGTTGCAATACCGACTATCTCATCTTCATCGAACGCCAGAATAGGGTAGACATGGTCGTAGTTCAGCTCCCCAAACCGGCGTTCAACATTGGCCCGGTCGGTGACATCCATCCTCAGGAACTGCCTGCTGTCTTCAGGTATTGAACGATAAAACCGCAGAAGTGAATCGAGGTCGTTGTTGACCATCAATCTTAGCATTAGTCCGCTATTGTCATTTAGCGTCACCACTTTGGGATATTCTGGCATGAGCAACCTCCTGACTGCTGGACATTGTTCGTATCATGGTTGCGCCCAGTTGAGCGCATGCCTCAAGAGTGACAACCACCAGACCTGATAGTGGTCGGCAAGACCTCGGATTCTAGGTTGTGCGTAGGCTGTGCGTTATTTCTTGGCTTGCCTTTTGTGAAAGGCGCCGTGCAAGAATTGGGAGATAGTAGGCAGTCGGTACGAAAGGCAGATTCGAAAACACTCGAAATACGGATGTCCGGTCCCGGTCGGGGCCAGTCGCTCTAGAATGAAATGTAACCCAAGTGCACCTTTCAGGGCAAAGCTTACAAATTGTCTGAAAAACGGGCCGTGATGTAGTTCATGACCCGCCGAGCTTAATGACGCAGTTTTCGTGGAATAATTTGGGGTGATTCAATAACCCTGGAATCTCTACTTTGGCGTGTTGAATCCATGGTGATACCCACTTTAGATATGAAACCGTTATCTTGATAACAAAATTCGTGCCTGGGAATGCCTTTTCTGCAACAAGATGTCTGCTGGGCGAACACTTGCGCTAACACCCTGATTTTTCTTAACGGCGTTTGTCCGGTGCGTTCTTGTCATCACAAAAGTGGATTCGCATCTTTCCAGATACTGGGAATTTCATCAGTCATTTTCTCATTAATTAAAATTCTGAGTTACATCGAGATGTGTCACAAGAAGTTCAATATCTAGCGTGGATACCATGGACCGCTACAGTCGTACGGAAGAATTCTACCGCAGTGAACTCACGTTGTTTTGCGGCAACTTGTCGCGATTGAACGGCCTTGTTGCTGTAATGAACATCAGCCTGTTCTTCCTGACCGGCCTTGTTGCACGCGGTTATTACTTCACGTATATTTCTCTCATCTGCGTCGCCCTCGTCGGGATAGGATTGATAGTTCCCACGCTCCGTCTGAAAGATCTCTGGTACTACTGCATTTTTCTGCTTATTGAGTGTGTGGCGGTCCTGTTTCTGATAAGCAGTATTGTGCACATGGTCAGGACGACGCCGTTGCACCCCTGACGCTCTCACTCTAAGCTTCTCGCCCGGCCAGAAGCAGTTTCTCCCGCGAACTTCGCAGCAACCGCCCGGAAGCAGTTTGAGCATCTTCCAGCACTTGGTACAGCGTCGGTACCAGAATCAACGTGATGAATGTGCCGAACAGCACGCCAAAGGCCAGCGAAACCGCCATGGGAATCAGGAATTGCGCCTGTAGGCTTTTTTCAAGCAGGAGGGGCGTCAAGCCGACGAAAGTTGTGAGTGAAGTCAGCAGAATTGGGCGGAAGCGCGCGACGCCGGCTTGCCGAATGGCCTCGCCTGGACTCAGCCCCGCTGCTCGGGCGCGATTCACGAAGTCTACCATCACCAGGCTGTCGTTGACAACCACGCCGGTGAGCGCCACAATCCCGAACATAGAGAGAAAGGTCAGGTTCAGGCCGAGAATGATGTGGCCCCAGATGGCGCCGACAACCCCGAATGGGATGGCGCTCATCACGATAAGAGGCTGCGAATAGGAGTGAAACGGCATGGCGAGCAAAACATAGATCATCAGCATCGCGTACAGGAAACCGCGTGCCAGACCACCGAGTGCTTCCTGCTGTTCAGATTGCTCTCCTTCGAGTGAATAATCCACCGACGGATACTTGCTGAGAAGTTCTGGCAGGTAGGAGCTGGTCACGCTTGCGACAATCTCATTGGAGTTGGCGACCGTAAGATCGACGTCCGCGGTCACACTAATGGTGCGCTTGCGGTCCGTGCGGTTGATGGATGAAAACCCCGACCCCTGCGTCACTTCTGCCGCTGCGCTGAACGGCACTTCCTCACCTGAGACCCGGATGCGCATATTTTCCAGGTCTGAAAGCGAGGTGCGCTCTGACTCCGGATAGCGGACCATGACGCGGATGTCGTCGCGTCCGCGCTGGATGCGCTGGGCTTCTTCACCATAAAACGCCTGCCGCACCTGGCGCGCCAGGCCAGACAGACTGAGTCCCAGCGATTCGGCGGTGGGTTTGAGTTTGAGTTTCACCTCCTGTTTGCCGGAGCGGTAGGAATCGGTAATGTCGAAGACTCCCGGGTATTCCGCCAACTTGTCTTTAAGCTCGCTGGTGGCGAGTTGCAGCGCTTCGTAATCTGCGCCCGAAAGCTGAATGTTAATTGCCTCGCCTGCGGAAAACAGCGAAGAAGAGAAGGTCAACTCTTCCGCGTCCGGGATACTGCCAGTCATTTCCCGCCAGCGCTGCGCCAACTCCACGCTGGTGATTTCACGGATTTCCGCGGAGACGAGTTGCAGATTGACTTCGCCGATGTGCGATGCGCTCGCTCCGCCAATGGGCGCGCGAATGTGTTGACGTGAACGAAATGGTTGGGAGCCGGTCGTCGCTAACACATGCTGGATCGTGCTCTGGTCCTTCTTTGAATATTCTTGCCGCAACTGCAAGGCGGTTGCTTCCAGGTTCTGGATGGCCCGGGTTGTGGTTTCAACCGGTGTGCCCTCCGGCATGGTCAGGAAGGCGACCACGTTGTCCGCCTCCACCTGGGGCATGAAGGTGAACTTCACCCAGCCAGCGGCGGTGATGGAAACGGTCAGAATCAAGGTGGCGATGCCGATGGCGATGGTGCTGTAGCGCCAACGCAACGCCAGATCCAGAGCGGCGCGATATCTCACGTCAATGAACTGCGTCAGCCACGCCGAGACCCGGTCCTGCAGCCGGCGGAGCCATCTGCCGGGCCCCCAGCTCGAGGGTTTTTCCTTTGACAGGTCGAGATGCGACAGGTGGGACGGCAGGATGAAAAGCGACTCCAGCAATGAAAAAGCCAGCACCGACAGCACGATGATTGGAATCACTCTCATGAATTTCCCCATGTTTCCGGGCACGTTGAGCAGCGGCGAAAAGGCGGCACAGGTGGTTAGCACCGCAAAAATCACAGGTCTGGCAACCTCCTGAGCGCCGGCAATGGCGGCACGCAAGCCGGTCTTGCCCCTTTCGAGTTGGGTGTAGATGTTTTCGCCAATGACGATGGCATCGTCAACGACAATGCCGAGCACCAGGATGAAAGCAAAAAGCGACAGTAGATTTACCGAGACGTCGTAGTGCGGCATCACCCAGAAAGCGCCAAAGAACGAGATCGCCATGCCGACCGCGACCCACCACGCCAGCTTGAAACGCAGGAACAGCGCCAGCGCGAGAAACACGAGAATGAATCCCATACGGCCGTTTCTGAGCAGCAAACTAAGCCGGTCTTTGAGAATCAAGGAGTCGTCCTGCCAGGTGGTGAGCTTGATGCCCTCGGGCAGGGTTGGCGCGGTTCGTGCCACGTAACTTTTAACAGCATCCGCAACGTCGAGGGCATTTTCTTCGCCTACGCGAAACACCTGCACCAGCACGGAAGGCTCGCCGTCAAACCGCGCTGATTGGTCGGTTTCGGCAAAACCATCGATGACTGTGGCGACGTCCCGGAGTTTCAGACGCGTGCCGTCTGCGAGAGAACGCAACACGATATTCCCGAATTCATGACCGAGGTAGGCCTGTCCTTTGGTGCGCAGTGAAATTTCTCCACCCTGAGTTTTCACCGAGCCTCCGGGCAGGTCAAGCGATGATCGCCGGACGGCGTTCGCGACTTCATCAAAGGTTAGCTGATAGCGCTGCAACGCTGCTTCAGAAATCTCGATCGAGATTTCATAGGGCCGCGCGACGCTAAGCTCCACTTGGCTGACTTCCTTCAAATCCGCGATGTCGTCACGGACTTTTTCGCCGACCCGTTTCAGGCTCTTTTCGTCTGCGCTGCCTGAAATCGCGACGTTGATCACCTGGCGGCGATTCAGCACTTCCTGGATCACGGGTTTCTCTGTTTCTACCGGAAAGGTGGAGATGCCATCGACCCGTGATTTGACGTCGTCGAGAATCTTGCGGTTGTCGTATCCCGCGGCGATCTCGATTGTGACCGTCCCGAGCCCTTCTGCCGCCGTGGCTCTGATGTGTTTGATGCCTTCGAGATCCTGAACGGCTTCTTCAATTCGAACGCACACGCCCTCCTCTACTTCTTCCGGAGTTGCGCCAAGGTGGACTACCGAGACGGTAATCATGTCCGCGGAAAACTCCGGGAACACCTCCAACTTGATATTTGACAGGGAGAAAATTCCGGCTGCCAGAATGCTGACCATCAATAGATTGGCTGCTACTTTGTTCTCCGCAAACCATGCGATAAGACCATTCATGCCTGCGCTCCCTAGTTTTCTTGTTCGTGAATCGGTTTGACCAGCATGCCATCGACGAATGTGTCGAGGTTGGAGATGCAGATCAACTCACCGTCGTGCAGGTTTTTGGCAACGAAGGCATGCTCGCCATCAAATCTCAGGACATCGACCGCGCGGGCAAACAGTCTGTTCTGGTCGTCCACGACCAGCAATTGATTGCCGGCACGGATGGCGCCGCGAGGAATGCGAAAGATTTCGTCGTACGATCTACCCTCGATTTCAGCCTGAACGAAAAGGCCTACCGCCAGCGGTGGTTGGTTGCTGTCCGCGGTTTGGCCGTACGGGTTTTCCATCCGCGCCACCACATGCACCATACGGCTGCGATCATCGACTTCAGCTTCTATCCGGGTCAGGTAGGCTTGCCAGGTTTGCTGCTTGCCGGCGAAGTTGGCTTTCAGAAGAACGCCGGGGCCTCTCTTGCTTGAGGCGCCGCCGCGGAAGTCAAAGGCCATTTCAAGAAAGGCGAGTTGGTCATCGGGAAGCGGCAGTCGCACCTCGGCATAGTCGATGGCGTAGACTTGCGCCAGCGCCATGCCGGGTGTCACGTACTGGCCAACATCGACGTTTTTGCCGCGGATTCGCCCCGCAAATGGAGCCCGGATCCGAGTCCGTTCCAGATTTAACTCGGCCTGTTCGAGTGTTGCTTTTGCAGCTTCGAAGGCTGCCTGCTCGCGAGCTAACTGCGGCGTCCGAGCGACCAGCGGCGGGACTTCTCCCTCGTTCAGTTGCTGCCATTCTTCCCGGGCTATCCTGCCCTGCTGTTGTTCGAGTTGCAGAGAAAGCTCTGTCAGCGCGACTTGCTGTTTCGCTCTGATCACCGAAAATTTGTAGTCACTGGCATCGAGCTGAACCAGGACATCGCCTTTCTCAAAAAAACCACCGACGCCAAAGGAAGGCGACACGGTTTCGATCAGGCCAGCCACCTGCGAGACCAGGCTGCTCTCGGTGCGCGGCATTACAATACCTTGCGACTTCAGGCTCATCTGGATGGTTTCCTGTTTGACCTGGACAACGCGAATCAGACGAGGCTTGACTGCGGGTGAAACCGGCTTGACGTCCGGTTTGGAAGCAACGATCACCATCGCCACCAGCAGGCTGATTCCGATAATCGCGGGAGGCAGGATGTATTTCAGTTTGCCCGACATGTGTTTGTCTCCATTGCTATTCATTATATGAGTCCGGCTTAAAGTCCATTTCGCCAATCTTCGATTTCTATTGCTCGCCGGCTACAGCGCCTTCTTGTCGTTTTCAACTTCAAAGCCTCCGCCGAGGGCGAGATACAAATCGATTCTCGCCTGCAGTCGCTGCAGTTTTGCGTTCAGGAGTTGCCGTTCGGTATCGAATGCCGCGCGCTGGGTTTCGAGCATGGTGATGAAATCGATCAAGCCGCTTGAGTATTGCGTCTCCGCCAGTTGGCGAGCGGCCAGCGCCTGCTCGGCTGCGACTTGCAGGGCGCGTTCCTGTTCCTGCAGATGGCTCTGGCTGGAGAGGGCGTTTTCGACCTCCGCAAACGCCTGCAGGGCAGTGCTCTGGTACTGCATCATGGCCATGGCCTCACGCGACTGCGTCAGAGCCACATTGGCCCGCAGCTTGCCGCCCTGGAAGATCGGCTGCAGCAGATTGCCGGCGATACTCCAGACCGAAAAGTCGCCGTTCAGCAGGTCGCTCAGGGCGTTGCTGGAGGTGCCGCTCGAACCCGTCAACCGGATTTGTGGCAGCAGCGCCCGTTTCGCGCCTGAGACCGAGGCGCCGGCGGCCGCCAACCGGCGTTCAGCCGCAGCCACGTCCGGACGCCGATTGAGCAGGTTGGCCGACAATCCTTCCGGGATTTCCGTGGTGATGACAGGCAGGTCATTGCGCGGCGCCATTTCAGCTGCGGGATAGCGCCACAGGAGCGTTTCGAGCTGGCGTAGGGTTCGTTCATATTGAAACTTGCGGGCACTGAGGTCGGCTTGCGCACGGGCCAGGTTTGACTGCGAAAGCCGTACATCCAGTGAGGTCGTCAGGCCGCTCTGGTAGCGCTGTACGACCCGCTCCTGCGCCAGACTCCAGTTTTCCACAGTAGCCTGTGCTAATTGCAACTGGCGTTTGCTTTCCGTGGCCGCGAACCAGACTTTGCAGACCTGGGCAGCCAGCGACAGCCGCGCGCCGACATAGTCAGCTTGCGCGGCCTGCATTTGGGCGACGGCCGCTGCCTTTTCGGCGCTCAAGCGCCCCCATAAATCAAGCTCCCAACTGAGATTGAGCGAAAGCCCGTAGGAGACGGTGGTGGTGCTCAGCACGTTGCCACTCGAGCCTGGAATGGGAAAACCGATGAAATTTCGTTTGTCCTTCGAGCCTGCCAGTGAGCCGGACAACTGCGGGAAGAGCGGAGCCCCCGCAATCTTTGCCTGCGCCGCCGCCGCGCTGATATTGGCTGCCGCGACGGCCAGGTCACCATTTCGGGACAGGGCCTCGCTGAGAATCTGGTTCAGACCGTCATCGTCGAAGGCCCGCCACCAGGCGGAGTCGATCCTGGCCGGCGCCTGCTGCTCGACCGGCGGTTGGAAATCCAAACTGACCTGCTTGCGGGGCGGAGCAGATGCGCAGGCGGTCAAAACAAGGGTGGAGAACAAGAGTTTACTTGGGGAGCGCATTTCAAAAAGTCCTTTTGGCTACTGTGGAGTTCATTCTCAATTCTCTTGCGCTGCCGGGGCGCAGAATCCGGCAGCCACAAAGCGGACGGCAATGGCGAAGATTTCATCGACCGCCATCTCCGGCGTGTTGAACGCAGCGAGTTTTTTCGACATCGGCGGGTGGGCGACCAGCATGTGCATGGTGCCCAGCATAAATTTGAAGCGCCACATCAGTTCGATCTTCGGGAGGTCGGGCAGGGCTGTGCTGAGTGCAGCGGTAAAACGCTGTGCAACATCAGCAAACAGGTCTCCCACCAGTTCATGGAATTTGCCGGTGTCAGACTGCAACTGGCCCACCAGACGGATGAGGTGCTGGATTCGCTGCGGTTGCTGCTGTGCCGCTTCAGCGACCGGCGCCAGGAAAGCTTCGACCAGTTGCTCGACATCAGGCAGCGGATGATCGGCTTCCAGGATGTCCAGGCGACGCAGGCGCTCGTCATTGACCTTGCCTGCGATGCGCTGAAGCACGGCGCGCAGCAAGTCATCTTTGGAGCCGAAGTGGTAGTGCACCGCAGCCAGGTTAACTTCTGCTTCGGCGATGATAGTGCGAAGCGAGGTAGCGTCAATGCCTTTTTCTGCAAATAGCCGCTCTGCCACGTTCATGATTCTGGTTTTGGTGTCAAGCTTGTCAGGAGGGGTTTCCGTCATGTTTGTCTCCAGTTAAATCAAACGAATGTTTTAATCATACGTTTGATTTATTGTTGAGTTTCAACTTGTTGCCGTTTTTTTTCGAAAGGAGCGCATTTTCTCGCGAAGCCTGAGGTAATGGCTAGTGTGATGATTTCCAAATAAGCGAACTCTGACAGGGTTTGATGTTAACCGTTTCAGGCATAAAAAGAGGGCGAAACCCTGTCAGAGTTTTGTTCTGGAAATTAGAAATCGTGACACTAGCTCGAATGGCCCCGTAAGGTCGTACCTCCCCAAGAAACGTGCGAACATCCGGGGGCTGTCTGCGTAGACAGCCATATCCATTTCACTTCATTCACCAACCAGGAAATCACAATGAGTTTAAGAGATATTCTGCAAGACCTTGTTGAAAAAGACTCACAAGTTTTGTTGAGCGACGGTCGAGGCGATTGGGAAGCTGGCGCGTTACTTGAAAACTTGTCCGAGCCAAGACTGAAAGCGACGGCACACATTCAGCCGGGCCTGTACATTGCGGCGATTAACCCGCAGGGGTATTTGGGGGAAGTTCTGTTCAAAGTGAAGCAGAAAGCCTGACCTGCGGCAGTTGTGGGCGGGGTGCCTTTCCGAGAGGGAATGCGGGGAGTAGCGCACGCCGCTGGTTATCCAATTGCGACACCAAAAAGTTTCATCTGCCTGCGCACGAACACGTCTACCCATCCTGCTTTTCAAACCGCCTATTCACCAACTATCATGATATCATTCTTTGAGCCAGGGTTCAGGGCTTTGAGCACTGGCGTGGTCTGTGTTTCAACTCGGTTCGGTCCGTTCCGGAAAACGTCCACATTTTGTATCCTTTAGACCAATAAGAGAAGATTTGCGTTTCTCGAATTTTTTGTCTTATTTTCTGATACGAGCATCGGCGCGGTTCATCTTTGTCGAAACTCGATGCAAGCCAACGATCGTCTCGCCAGGGCCACAGACAGGAGTTTCAAATGGTTGCACGCACCACGAGTTCAAACTGTACGGAAACACCGCCGCGCCCGGAAAGGCAACCGGGTGCCGAAGGCAATTTCTACCAACCAAACTCAAACCGGATCGGTCCGGGAATGAACGAGCGTATCCAGCGGCTGCGCAAGCTCAGCGTGGAAGCGGAGCCTACGCTTTCGATCGAACGGGCGCTCGTTGAAACCGAGTTCTATAAGGAAAATTACGGCAAGCACTCCATTCCGGTGCTACGCGCCTTAACTTTTTTTGAAATCTGCACGAAGAAGGTCCTCTATCTCGGGGACGACGAGTTGATCGTGGCAGAGCGTGGCCCCGCTCCAAAAGCCGTGCCGACGTTTCCCGAGTTAACCTGCCATTCGGTTGAAGATTTCCATGTTTTGAACACGCGCGAGAAGCAAAGATACAAGATCAGCGCCGAAGATATCGAAATTTACGCCAGAGAAGTGATCCCTTACTGGCAGGGCAAGACGCAGCGCGAGCGGATTTTCAGCCATGTGCCGGAAGCATGGCGGGCGGCCTACCAGGCCGGGCTGTTCACGGAGTTCATGGAGCAAAGAGCCCCGGGCCACACCTGTCTTGACGGCAAGATTTACAGGAAAGGCCTGCTCGATTTCAAGCGCGAGATCGCCGAGCATCTTGCCGCTCTGGACTATCTCAACGATCCGGAAGCGACGGACAAAGCCGAGCAGCTCAAAGCGATGGACATCTCTTGTGACGCCGCCATCGTTTTCGCCGAGCGCCACGCCGACCTTGCGGATGAAATGGCCAAGCATGAGTCAGAGCCCTCGCGTGTGGAGGAGCTTCGGCGAATTGCCGAGGTTTGCCGCCGGGTTCCGGCACAGGCGCCGCGCAATTTCTGGGAGGCGATTCAAATGTACTGGTTTGTGCACCTGGGCACCATCACCGAGCTGAACGGTTGGGATGCCATGAATCCCGGCCATTTTGACCAGCATTTGGCCCCATTTTACGAGAAGGAAATTGCGGAAGGAACGCTGACCCGGGTCCAGGCCAAAGAACTCCTCAGTTGCTTCTGGATCAAAGTCAACAACCATCCGGCGCCGCCGAAAGTCGGCATCACCGCGCGCGAGAGCGGAACCTACAATGATTTCACCAACATCAACATCGGCGGGATCAAAGCAGACGGTTCGGACGGTGTTAGCGAGGTTTCCTACATCATGCTGGAGTTGGTGCAGGAGCTGCACATCCTGCAGCCCGGCAATTCCGTTCACATCAGCAGCCGCACGCCGAATCATTTTCTGAACACCGCCTGCCGCGTGATCCGGCAGGGGCATGGCTACCCTTCGATCTTCAATCCGGATGTCTATGTCCTGGAAATGCTGCGTTCCGGCAAATCGCTAGAGGATGCGCGCGAGGGGGGGTGCAGCGGCTGCATCGAAACCGGCGCCTTTGGCAAAGAAGCCTATCTCCTGACCGGCTACCTCAATGTCCCGAAGATCCTCGAGATCACCCTCAATAACGGCATCGATCCCGTGACCGGCAAAGTCGCCGGCATCGAAACCGGCGATCCGCTCGAGTTCAAGGATTTCGAAGCTCTCTACGCCGCGTTTCATAAACAACTGGCGTTTGTCATCGACCAGAAAATGCAGGTCAGCAACTACATCGACAGCATGTTTGCGAAATATGCCCCGGCGCCGTTCCTTTCGGTCGTGATCGAAGATTGCATTGCGAGAGGTAAGGACTACTACAATGGCGGCCCGCGTTACAACACTAACTACATCCAGTGCTGCGGCCTCGGCACGGTTACGGATAGTCTCGCCACGCTCAAGAAACATGTTTTCGAAGATCAGACCTTTGACATGAACCGCATCCTGCGGGCCGTGGCAAGCAATTTTGACGGAGAAGAAGTGTTGCGCCAAACCATCCTGAACCGAACGCCTTTCTTTGGCAATGACGACGATTACGCCGACACTCTGGCCAAGCGCGTTTACGACGATTTGTTCGACCTGATTGACGACAAGCCCAATATAAAGGAAGGCGGAAAATATCACCTGAACATGCTATCGACCACGTGTCACATCTATTTCGGCAAAGTCATGGGCGCGACGCCGAACGGCCGCTTTGCCGGCAAATCCATTTCTGACGGCACTTCACCTTCACACGGCTGCGACACCCACGGACCGTCCGCGGTCATCAAATCCCTCACGAAAATCGACCACGTGAAATCGGGCGGCACTTTGCTCAACCAGCGTTTTCTGCCCAGCCTGTTGAAACGCGACGGCGACATCGCGAAACTGGGCAGCCTGATCAGAAGCTATTTTGCGCTCGGCGGCCACCATGTTCAGTTCAATATCGTGGACACGGCTACGCTGCTCGCCGCGCAAAAGAATCCCGAGAACTACAAAGACCTGCTGGTTAGAATGGCCGGCTACAGCGATTATTTCAATGACATGAATGAGGATTTGCAGCAGGAAGTGATTGACCGGACTGAGAACGAGTCGCTCTGATTCGCCGTTCAGATGAAAGCATTGAAGGAAACAACCATGGCAACCGGCGTCATTTTCGATATCAAACGCTACGCCATCAACGATGGACCCGGAATCCGCACCACCATCTTTTTCAAGGGCTGTCCGCTGTCCTGCGCCTGGTGCCACAATCCGGAGGGCATGTCTCCCAAAGTTGAAAAGATGTACTCGCAGGTGAAGTGCATTGGTTGCCAGGAGTGTGTGCAAGCCTGCACCCGGAACGCTTGCACTCTGACATCAGAGGGCATTGTCACCGACAAAAAGCTCTGCGTGGCTTGTGGCGAGTGTGCCGATGCCTGCCCGACGACGGCAACCGAGATGTCTGGCCAAACCGAGACCACCGACAGCATCATGAAAATATTGGAGAAAGAAACCGTCTTCTTTGACCAGTCGGGCGGTGGTGTCACGTTCTCGGGCGGCGAACCCCTGCGGCAGGCGAAGTTTTTACTGGAGTTGCTGCAAGCCTGCGGCGAAAGAGGCATTCACCGCACCGTTGACACGTCCGGCTTTGTCCGGCTCGAAACCCTGCTGGAAGTCGCCCGCCACACCGACCATTTCCTGTTTGACCTGAAAGTAATGGACCCCGAGAAACACAAGCAATTGACTGGGGTGAGCAACAAACTGATTCTACAGAACCTCAAACTTCTCGCTGAGACTGGCGCCAGTATCAACCTCCGTTTGCCCTTGGTCGAAGGCGTGAATGATGATGATGCCAATATCGATGAAGTGACGGCGTTCGCAAAATCTCTACCGGGAGAAAGCAAGAAAGTCAATCTGCTGCCATATCATGGCGTCGCGGTTCATAAGTACGAGAAGCTCGGCAAGAGCTACCACTCGAACGGCATGGCCGCTCCCAGTGAAAAGAGACAGACTCAAATAGTCGAGAGGCTGAAGGCAGCGGGAGTTGATGCCGTGCTTAATGGTTAGTAAAAAGTAGTAGGCAGAGGGTCGCGGTCATAACCAAGACGCGCCGCTGTGAGCAAAGGATGTGACATATTTGTAGGGAGAAGTATCATGAGCCAACCATGCCCGGCAATCTTGCGATTTTCCTTGGGAGTTAGCTGCGTTTTTTTCCTTTCGCTATTCCTTTTCCCGGTCAGGTTGTGTGGCCAGGACTATTTCACCATCTCGTCCGAGCCGACCCCGGCACAATTTATTCAGGCAGACCCAGTTCTGTTCAATGGACCGAATGATGGGTTCATCGTTGCATGGCGTGATTACCGAGACGGCCACGAGGCATATTATGGCCAGCGATTCGGCAGCGACGGTATGCCGCTTTCCAATAATTTCAAGATTGTGTCGAATGAGCAGCTTGCATTTGGGCCTGACGGCCTGTTTGCGGCTTTTGGACATCAGCGCTTATACAATCCTGTCATTGAACTTCACCAGGGCTTTCTGCAGATGTATAGGCCGACAGGCATCATTCTGGAACCCGTTAAAGTCACCGAATTCCGCTATCCTCCGGACTTTGTCGGATGCCCGGCTCAAGGTTCTTTTCTCGGATTCACTTCGAGCGGTTACCTGGTGGGCGACGCGTTCAACGCCGAGGTCAAAATTCTCGCTTTCGACTTCTCTGATCAACAAATCTACTCTCTGCCGGATAGCCTCAGGCCCGGCTATGACGCACTCGGTTTCGCCATGACAGCTATGGCTGACGGCCGCTTCATGTTTGTCTGGATTGGAATGAGCGGCGACTATCCAGAAACGACTACGACACTGTATGGTCACTTCTTTGGTCAGCAGGGCAAGGTCATTGCGGATAGCGTTATTCTCGAAACGCTCCATGGATTAAGCAATGCTTGCGATGTCGGGTACACCATGCGCGCCATGACTTTGTCCGATTCGCTCTACCAACTATTCTATGCAGTCGATGACACCCTTGCGTTCTTGACTTTCGACCCGAGTGGTGGCGTGGTAAACAGCACCGAGCACAGAGTTTCTCGGCGTCCGACCGATGTTCCGCTAACTGTCCGAGCCCGCACCCGCAGGCCCGGCCTTTCAAACATCAAGAATAGTTCGTTTGATGTGTTTGCAGGGATTGGCTATTATTGGAATGATGGTCAAAGCTGGCGGACTGCACATCAGACCACCAAATACACGTTCGACGTCACAGGCCGCCTCGTCACCAGCATTGGAGAAACAACGCCCTATGCTCAGATTCGAAATATTCGAAATCTAGATGATACCCATTCGCAGATCCCGCTTGCGATTGCCGACGACATCTATTTGCATAATCTGCATCAACTGACCGTCTTGGATAGCACCAAAATCAACGATGACCACTCCGGAGCAAATCAGCGCCATCCCTCGGTGGTTCCCGGACCTGATGAGACCTTTCTCGTCTCTTGGGGCGATGAGCTGAGCGTCAAATCCCGCCTCATCGAAGCAGATGGGAGCCCGGTTGGCGAAGAGATCAGCATCCGGTTGGAGGCAGGGGCTTTCTTTCCGAATGGTGAGTTTCTGGCGATTTGGGAGTCCGAGGACAATGAGTTGTTTACTTTGGGCTACCGGATTTACTCTCAAGACTGGCAGGTTACCAGCGAAGAAGTTCTGGCGCAGAGGCACAACGACCGGTGGAGCATAGACGCAAAAATTGCGGTGCTGGGCAGCGACTCATTTGTTGTCCTTTTGCAGGATTCGACCAAACTGCGGATGCTCAAGATTTCGAGAAAAGAAGGCGTTACGGCGGATAGTGTGATATGGTCGGGTAGCAATCCCTCGCCAACCCGGCTGGTTTATGACCAGGCTGGTCTGCTCTGGCTTGTTTGGCGCTCCGACCCGCAGTGGATTTGGAATGTGCAAGCCTATGACCTAGCGTTTATCCCGCGGTCGAAAGTGATTCCGGTCGAGCATCTCTTTGGCGGACAAATCGACTTTTTGGATTCAGGGCGCTTTGCCTATCTGTTGCGACAGTACCATCCGGAAGAACCGGGCATTTACTTGGTTATTCAAGATACCCTCACGGTGGAGCCGGTGGCCGAGACCAGGTTTGCTCCTTACGCGTCTAATCGAATTTGGCTTCAAGCATTACAAAATCGGTATTTTCATGCAACTTGGATTGCCGACCGGACCGTGTGGTCGCAATCATTTGATATTTACGCCAATCCAAGGCTTGAGGCCATCCCCATTTATTCGTCGGAGCAGCCAACTGACTTGCAGGGCGCCGTCGCAGCAAGCGGCGACAAAGTTCTGTTTGTGTGGTCGGATGCTGTTATCGCTGGCAAGGGTTTCGATATTCTTGGCAAGACACTCCCGACTGCTTTGGTCACGGAAGTGGATGCTGGTGCACGGTCTCCGCAGCAAATCCTGCTGCATCCGAGTTATCCGAACCCTTTCAATCCGGAGACAACCATCGCTTACGAGATTCCAAAGCCCGGTCATGTCCGGATTCTTATTTACAACATTCTCGGCCAAAAAGTCGCTACTCTTGTTGATAAAATTCAATCGCAAGGCAGTCACCGCGCCCGGTGGGAGGGCAAAGATGCCTCTCAGGCAGACGTTAGCAGCGGACTTTATGTCTATGAGCTGCAGTTCGACAATATTGTGGTAAGGAGGAAGATGACACTGTTGCGATGATCTTGGAGGTAGTACCGGCTCGCAGATGCGGCATTAGAATTCAACTCGCAGGGCCACGCCAACCCCATCTCCTTGCGAGGCCGGAGCAAGCATCCAGGCTTGGTCCGCATCTGCCAGGTTGCTTTTCGGAGGCTTGCGCAAGATCGCATCGAGGTAGCTGAATAGCCACACGCCGGCGCTGAAAAGTGCCAGGTTGTTTCGGATCTTGTGCAGGCGATTGAAATCATCAAAGCGCGCGTCAACCCGCGCCGGATCTGTTTCAGCTAGATAGGTGTCCTCAGCGTTGTTGCGCGCGAAATGCGCCACCGCGGTACCAATGAGGCCGGCCGTCCACAGGCCAGTGAGCACCAATCCCTTCCGTTTTTCCTTCTTGTAGAGTTGACCCCAGCCAGGCAGGACCATTGAGCGCATTGCAGCACCCGGCCGTGGATCTTCAACAACCACATAGCGGATTTGCTGATCGCTGGCGCCGATATCCTGCTCACGCGAAAGTCTTTCCGTTTTGATACTTTCGAAAAATTCCAGAATCTTGGGTGAGACGTAGAGCGGGTCGAGTTGTAGGTCCGGCGTGATGGCCAGGGCGAGTTCGAATTGCTGGCGTGCCTGATCGGTTGCGCCACTGGAAAAGCCAATCAGGCCCAGTATTTTGTGAATCTCAGTTAGTTGCGCTGGGGAGAAAGATTGGTAGTCATGCAGGGCCGCTCGCGCCTTGATGTCAGCTTCCTGATAGTTGAGCTGCTCGTAGGCCTCCTGGATTTCAACGATGATGCGAGCCGCACGTGATTGCGCATGCGACGTGCCTGTTTGCCAAAGCGCCGCGCACAAAAGAGCGAGTCCAAACATTGTTAAAGAACAGCGGCCGGTCATCTTGTCGTCAAAATTCTCATGATAACATATCTTCGAATCAGTCCTGCAATCGCCACGAAAAGGCAGGACTAATGTACACAATCCTCCCCAGGAATGCAAATGAGTTGTGGATTTGGATGATGACGGATGGGCTGCGAACTGATGGCGTGAGTTAGCGCCGCCGGGTGTGGGGCAGTCGAAGCAGAACCCGGACCCGCGCCGGAAATGGACGATCCCTGATGCCCGGCCGCGCGATCTCTGTCGCCACTTGGGTAAGACGCGGCCCGTCAGGCTGCCAGGATTGACGCTAATTTCTCCGACTGCCTAAGGTGGCGCAGTTGACACCCGTTCGAGATCGTCAATCCACAGCGAGAGCGGCCTGTGCAAGATTTGCGTAGAACCGGACACGCCAGGCCGGAGTTCAAGTGGTACTATTTTTGTTTGATTGTTTCGTTGCTCCATTGTATTATGATTTCAATTCAAAACGGGCAAGGACCAGTCGTGGTCTTGCAAACAAAAGGTTGAGAAATGAGACAATTAACCGCTGTAATTGCTGCCGCATGGTTGTTTCATGTCGGTTGTTTCGGCGACGCTGACCGCAACAATCCTCTGGACCCCAAAGCCGGAGAGTTTCGGAATCAGGGCTCTATTTCCGGGGAAACCGTGACTTACTTCACACCGTTCTTGCCGGTTCCGGAAGCAACGATAGTTTTGCAACCCGCAGGTCGGTTGACGGTTTCCGATGCGGATGGGCGCTTCTCGTTCCTAGATGTTCCGACGGGCAAGTATTTGCTCACCGCCACAAAGGGCGGCTACGCTCAGGCCACGGATTCTGTTGAAGTCCGTGTTGCCGGAAATGCAAGCAGCAGGCTTAATCTGGATGCCTTGCCGACCATCGACTCTCTGACCGTCACATCTGTTCATCTGCGGCGACCGCCACCAAATCTGGATGTTGACTTCTTTTTGCAGGTGACCGCCCGCATAGGTGACGCCGATGGCGACAACGACGTTACATTGGCCGTTGTTGAGGTGCCGACCTTGACTTTCAGAGACACGCTGTCCATTACGCAAACGGTTGGGCGTTTCCAGAAGCAGATTCCAGCCGCCTCGTTTCCCGGAGGATTGCTGCAACCGCTCCTTGGCCAGCAGATTTTTCTTCTGGCTTACGACCGGGCGGGCAATGTCAGCCGCTCCGACCCCGTAAGCGTCGCCCGCGTTATCTCTGAAACTCCTCAGCTTGTCTCTCCAATAGACTTCGATTTTGCCGACAGTCGCAATCCGGTCTTGACCTGGCGCGCCATGGACCTGCCGTTCATTTCTACGTTTACAGTAGATGTCGTCCGCTTCGAATTTGGCCTGGAAGACCCTGTGTGGTCGCAAAGTCAGATAGAGGGTAGCGCAACATCCATTCAGGTAGTTCCGACCTTGATTCCGGCAGTCTACAAGTGGACCCTCTCAGTTGTTGATGAGTTCGGCAATTTCAGCAAATCGACGCAGCCTGCATTTCGAGTCAATTAAGATCCTGGCACAGTCATTGCGCTTCGGATAGCGAAAGCAAGGGATGCACTAGCCATTCGAAGTTCAGGAGGAGTATCATGACTCAACGCTGGATCTTAACCGTTTGCGCCAATTGTCAAAAAATGCGACTGCGCAATGGCGACTGGCACGATTTGCCACCCAGCATTGCTCAGGATTCGCGATTTGGCTTTACGCACACAACTTGTCCGTGCTGCACCAGGACGCTCTATCCGGAAATTGACCTTGATGACATTCTCGAAAATTCTTCAATACGATGAGCATAATTTGCACCTTGAGCGAATCATTTGCGCACATGTATGGTGTCCAGGCCACACAGACACGGCCTTCCAACTCTGGACTGCGACAGGTGAGAAAGATGTAAGAGTTGAACAGGTAACACGAGGCCACGACGTTTTTAATCCAGCATTCTTGTAAGATGGAAATCAAAACACAATGAGCAACGGTTCAGGGAGAAAGAGGCAATGAACATCTTGAATAACAGTCGCACAATTTTCTGGGTGCTGTCCCTTTTGGGACTCATGGCCCTCGGATCGGGACTGAAGGCACAAAGCAGTTTCATTCTGTCGAGTAACGCTGACTTTTCCACTGATGACAGAGTGTTCGAGCCTGACGCCACGCTTTACATGCGCGTGGTCGATACCGATGTCGATTTTACCGACATCGATGAAAATGAGTTCAAACTGGAAGTGACGACCGGCGAAGGAGAAGAGGTCGAAGGTCAGTTCGACAATTTGCTCAACGGGACCTATGAGGCACAGCTCGACTTGAGCCTGCTTAGCCCTGGCGCTTCGCGTTGGAAATGGAAGGCCCGGATAGAGGATGATAGAGGTAATAAGTTTGAAGCCAAAGCCAATATCGAAATCCTGAATGGACATGGCGAGGATGTGACCATCACGGGCAAAATCGAGACTCTGGCTGCAGATTTTCTGGTTGTTGAAGGCAAAACCATCACGGTCACGCCGGAGACCCGCGTCTTCGACCTGGACAACCAGGAGATTCCCTACGCCAATCTGAATCTGGGCAACCGGGTTGAGGTGGACGCATTCAGGGACGCTTCAGATGAGTTGACCGCGCGCGAAATAATGCTCAAGGGCGGCGGCCCCGGAGAGGATGATGTGGAAATTAAGGGCAGGATCTCTGAGATTGGCGATGATTTTCTGGTGATTGCAGGGCAGGTTTTTCAAGTTGACGGCCAGACAGAAATAGTAGATGAAAGAGCGCGTCCGTTGCCGTTTTCGATGCTGCAGGTTGGGTTTGTGGCCGATGTTCGTGCCGAAGAGCAACCCGATGGGAGTCTGCTCGCGATCCGAATCAAGGTCGAAGATGCGTTTGAAGACGAGGTCGAAACCAAGGGGGCCATCGAAGAAATCGGCGCTGACTTCATTGTCGTGTCCGGACTTGAGTTCAAGGTGACAGAGACGACGGTCATTCTGGACGACGACGAAAGGCCCATCAGTTTCAGCGACTTGGTTTTAAACAGCGTCGTTGAGGTCAAAGCAATAAGGGAAGCTAGCGGCAGGTTCGTCGCAACCCTGATAGAAGTGGATGACTCCTTCGAAGATGAAATTGAGTTGACTGGTTCTATCGATGAGATTGGAGCGGATTGGCTAATCGTTTCTGGCCTGACCTTTCTTGTGGATGCCGCTACAGAGATTGTGGATGAGGAAGAGAATGTCATCGCATTTGGTGCGCTGACCGTTGGTTTGCTGGTTGAAATCAAAGCGGACGTGCAGCCGGATAACCAGTACCTGGCGCGCGAGATCGAGATCGAAGATAGAATTGAGGACGACATCGAGTTAGCCGGCGCCATTGAGGAACTCACCGCAACCTCTTTGACATTGCTTGGGCGAACCTTCGGCTTGACTGAAAACACGGTTGTTCTCGACCAAAACAACGACGTTGATTCCCTGTCAGCCTTGTTTGTCGGGCAGACGGTGGAGGTTCGTGGCGATGTCCTGCCCGGCGGCACGCTAGTCGCGATCCGAATCAAGATCGAGGACCGCCCTGGCAATGAAATGGAGGTCGTTGGCCCCATTGAGTTTCTTGACGCTGCAACGCTTGCTGTCGTCGGTGTTCAGTTTTCGGTAGATGACGCGACTAAAGTCCTTGATGATCAGAACAACGCGATCGATTTCGCCAGCCTGCAGCTCGGACAAACCGTCGAAGTGAAGGCACGGCGGCAGCCTGACGGCTCACGACTGGCTATTCGCATTGAGATTGAGGACGTGCTTTTGCTGTCAGGGCTCATCGAGCAGGTGGTGGTAGGCAAAGATAGCGGAGTTACCGGCATTGTTCTGGTACAGCACCAAGTCTTGTTCGATGCCGGCACGATTATTCTCGGGCGTCTGAATGTGCCGCTAACCGCGGGCCAGCTGGCCATCGGTCAATTCGCCGAAGTGCGTGCGATTATGGGAGATGCCACTACAATCTTCGCCACAAGAGTCCGTGTTCCGGAAATCGTAACCTCTGTCGCGCCGACAACGCCTGGAATAGCTGGCCAGCCTGAAGAATTTGCGTTGCGCCAGAATTATCCCAATCCGTTTAACCCAACCACGACGATTAGCTTTCAACTGCCGTCGTCAAGTGGCGGGCCACAGATTGAGGCGAGGCTTACGATTTTCAACCTGCTGGGACAAAAGGTCGCAACGCTGGTTAACGAAGCATTGAGCGCGGGCAGTGTTCACACGCGTCAGTGGGATGGCAGAGATGAACGCGGCAACAAGGTCGCTAGTGGGGTTTTTCTCTACAGGTTGCAGGCTGGTGATTTTGTGGAAACAAAACGCATGCTGTTGATTCGATAGGAAGTCGCATTCCCTACACACACCTCGCTCTTTGCTCAGGTGCGGAGCGAGATGAAGCCAGCCCACCATTTGGTGGACTGGCTTCTGTGTTTTCGAAACAAGCCATGCAGGCCAGAGCGTTTTTTCGTGGTATTTTGGCGCAGGGGCGTGGTTGGAGACTAGTTGCCGAGCAGATTCCTGAGGTTGAACTCCAGATTGAGTTGCTGCTGTGCCGCAATATCGAATTCGGTTCGCCATTCGCCGAGAGCAGGGTGCTTCAGAAGCAACTCATGCTTGCCCGGCGCCACGACAATGGGTTGCCGTTGGGGCGGCACCGTATCTTTGTAAGAACCATCCACGAAAACCTCGGCCCACGGACTGATGTTGAGATTCAGCTTGCCGACTGTGGACCAAAGTGAAATGTCGAGTCTTTCCTGCCGACCTGGCTTGATTTGAACTGTCGTGCTGAAGTCTGGGAATTGTGCGTTTCGCAGCAGGACCAGATGCTCGCCGACTGGCAGCTTGAGCGAGTCGGCAATCGGGGTTACACCAATCGAGTCACCATTCATGTAAACCGCGGCCCAGGGTGTGCAGGCGATGTGAAGATAGCCATGGTCGGGCAGGATACGCTTGGTTTTTTGCTTCACGGAGGGCCGCATCTCGTCTCGCGGGTCGGACTTTGAGTTCGGATTGGTGGACGCTGGTAGCTCGACGTCCTCACCATTCGAGGCTGGTTTCTCCGACAAGGCCTGGCCGCCGGCAACGGTGTCAGTAACCGGGGTGGCCGACAAAACAGGCTCCGACCTTTCGACCGTTTTGATCGGGGAGTTCTGAACAAAAATCTGCCGCCAACCAAACCAGGTGATTGCTATCGTAACCGCGGCGAGACCAACAGCCGCACTCAGGTAGCGTCGTCCGGCTGGCTTATCCTGAGTGAAGGCCGCCTCACTTTTTTGTGTATTCACTGGCGCGCCAGGACTGACTGAGTCCGATATGGCCTCCTCGCTGTCAGACCACTCCCGCAACGTGTAGGTTTCGGGCGCCTGAACAAACTGCATCAAATCATCCGCGCTCGCCCGTAAGCCATGACGCTTTTGAGCCCGGGCCATGGCGTCGAGTAACTGCTTACAGTTTGAGTATCGCCTCGAATCCTTCTTTTCCAGCATCTTGGCGCAAACGTTGCTCAATTCGGCGGGAATGGCAGTCTGGCGGTTGAGGTAGGGCAGGGGATCTTTTTCGAGAATGTTCTTGAAACAATGGTTTATGTCGGCGGCGGCGAAGGCCTGCACGCCCGAAAGCAGTTCATAAAAGGTCGCGCCAAGGGCAAAGAGATCTGACGCCAGGCTTACGTCACCGCCAAGAATTTCCTCTGGCGACAGATAAGCGAAAGTCCCGACCGTTTCATCGCTGTTCGCGTCGGGCTTGTTGTGTAACCCGGCCAGACCGAAATCTCCCAGTTTCACACTTCCCTCTTGGGAGATCAGAATGTTTTCTGGTTTGATGTCGCGGTGGAGGATACCGGCTTTGTGTGCCGCCTGCAAGCCCTGAGCAGTTTCGCGAATGATAAGACAGGCCAACTCCGGAGGCAGAGTTCCATGCTGTTCGAGCAATGTCCTCAGGTTGCAGCCATCGACAAATTCCGCGGTAAAGTAAGCAAGTCCGTCTGCTACGCCGAAACTGTACAGCGTCATGACATTCGGATGCTGTATCTTGGCGGCCAGCTTTGCTTCCTGCTGAAAACTGCTTGTCAGGTTTGGATCCAGCGCAAGCTCCGGATTCAGAACTTTGACCAGCACGGTTCTTTCCAGAGAAGTTTGGTAGCCCTTGTAGACGGTAGCCGTGGCGCCGCGATGCAGCTCGGCGAAAATCTGAACATCGCCGATTTGGTTTAAGCTTGCCATTCTTTCAGCTTATAATGTAACCAGCGTCTCGACACGCCTAGCTGCTTGGCTGTCTGCGAAATGTTGTCCTGGTTGTCCTTCAGGGTTTGTTCAACCAATCGTTGCTCGGCTTCTCGCAAGGTCAGGCCGGTCTGGTCCCCAATTGGGGCCAGGCTCTGCGGCAATTTCAGGTCCCCCACCTCGATCAGCTCGCCTTTTGCAAGAATCACCGAGCGTTCGATGGTGTTTTCCAGCTCGCGCACATTGCCGGGCCAGCGGTAGCCTCGCATCTCCTCCAACGCCTGCTCAGAAAAGCCTTTGATCCCGGGCTTCTTGGCTGAATACTTGTCCAGAAAGTGGTGGGCCAGAAGCGGGATGTCTGACAGCCGGTTGCGTAACGCCGGCATGTCAATCGAGATGATGTTCAAGCGGTAGTAAAGATCTTCCCGAAATGATCCTTCCCGGATCAGCTCTTCGAGCATCTTGTTGGTCGCGGAAACGATTCTGACATCGACGTTGCGAACGTGGTTTTCGCCGACGCGTTTGATCTCTCCTTCCTGCAGGACGCGCAGCAGCTTTGCTTGAATCTGCGGGCTCAGGTCACCCACCTCGTCCAGGAAGAAGGTGCCGCCATCCGCCGCCTCAAACAGTCCTTTCTTGTCGGTGACCGCACCAGTGAACGCGCCACGTTTGTGGCCGAAGAGCTCGCTTTCCAGCAGGCTGTCGGGCAGGGAGCCGCAGAACAGGGCAAGGAAAGGTTGGTCTTTGCGCGGCCCATTGTAGTGGATCGCTCGCGCCACCAGCTCTTTGCCAGTGCCGCTTTCTCCTTGAATCAGAACCGTGGCGTCGGTGTCGAGCACCTGGGTCATGGTGTCGAACACCTCACGTATACTGGGGCTCTGTCCGATCAATTCTTCGAACCTGTGCATGCGTTGCACTTCATCTCTCAGCCGGCGGTTCTCGGCGCGCAAAGATTCGTAGAGCCTGGCGTTTTCGATAGCAATCGCCGCCTGGTTGGTAAAGGCGGTGAGAAACGGCAGGCTTTCATTTGTGAAACGACTGCGTTTGGTGAGGCTGTCGAGGTAGATGGCGCCGATCTGCTGATTCTTGATGCTCAGCGGCACGCACGCAATGGATTGAATACTCTGCAGCACGATGCTTTCGGAGGTGTTGTAGCGTGGGTCGCGCTCGGTTTCGAACAGAATCACTGGCTCGCCCTTCGCCATCACCTCTGTGACGACGCTATTTGAGATGCCGGTCAGGTCCGCGAGTAGTTCGTCAGAAATATTGAAGCTTGACTTGACCTCGAACCCGCTCGGGGCGCTCTCGGATTTTAACAGGACGAATCCGCGCTCCGCTGCCAGCGTGTCCATCGCTATTTCCAGGACCTTCTCGAGCAGCGGTCGAATCTCTTGAATGCTGTTGACAGTAAAAGCAATCTCTGAGAGTGCTTGCAGCGAGTCACTTGCCAGCGTGTTGCTCCGCTCTTGCACCTGTGCTCCTTTGAAAGAGGTAAATAACGGTCGTGATGGGCCGCAAAGTGCTTCTCATCTTTAGACGGCAGACACCATCAAGCAAGATCGGAATTTAGAACCAAAAATGCAAGAGCTTCGCGTTCGATGTTCCGGGTTGACCGCAACCCATGCGCTCGGCATTCAGATTGACGATTTGGCAACAATTTCTCTTGATCACGTGATTTTAAATCGATACTATTTGTTGCCAATTCATTATCCAATCTTTTGAATGATTCCGGTCTCAAGATATGAGCGCTAGCATGAACGTCTGCGTTACCGTCAATGGTAAGGTTTATGAGCGAGTGGTTGAGCCAAGACTGCTGCTCAGCGATTTTCTACGCCATGAGTTGAACCTTACCGGAACTCACGTCGGGTGTGAGCAGGGAGTCTGCGGCGCCTGCACTGTTTTGCTGAACGGGGACCCGGTTCGTTCCTGTCTCATATTTGCCGTCCAGGCCCACGAGCAGGAAATTATGACGGTTGAAGGCCTGGCCCCTGCCGGCACAGACAAACTACATCCGCTGCAGGAAGCCTTTCGCGATGCACACGGCTTGCAGTGCGGTTTTTGCACGCCCGGTTTTCTGCTGACTCTTTTGCCTTTTATAGAAGAGAATCCGAACCCGACTGAACAGGAAATTCGGGAGGCGCTATCCGGCAACCTCTGCAGGTGCACGGGCTATCAGAATATCGTGAAGGCTGTGAAGCTGGCAGTGGAGACGGCAGAGCGTGGAGAGTAGAGCGTTGCTGTTCTTGAATCCCGCGCTATTTGCGGGGGGCATAATCTCGAAGCCTTTCGGGGCTTTGCTGCGCTAGTTATGAAACATTCATTTCATTTCAAGGAGTAGCCACTTGGCAACCCGTTATTTTGGCGAACCCATCAAACGCAATGAAGATCCCCGCCTGTTGAAAGGTGAGGCGCTCTTTGTCGATGATGTGCATTTGCCGGAGATGCTGCATGCTGCTTTTTTGCGCAGCGATTATGCACACGCCCGGCTGAAGGGAATTGATGTTTCGGCCGCACTCGAGCATGAAGGCGTGGTCGCCGTCTACACCGCTGACGATCTCGGCGACTACTGGCAGCCGGGCCCACTCCTGGTCCCGCCACCGCCGGTCGAGCGCCTGACATTTCATCAACGCACGCAGGTTCCGCTGGCAAAAGATAAGCTGCGCCATGTGGGAGAGCCCATCGCCGTGGTGGTTGCCACCAGCCGTTACATCGCCGAAGATGCCTTGCAGGACATTGAACTCGATGTCGAACCGCTGACGCCCGTAGTTGGTCTTGAAAGCGCGCTCGAGTCAGACGCTGCGCTGGTGCACGACGGCCTGGATTCTAATCTCGCTGCTCATGTCATTCAGGAAAAGGGGGATTATGCGGCCATTCGCGCAAAAGCGGAGGTCTTGATCAAGCGGCAGTTTGTCTACGACCACGGCGCGGCAGCGGCCATGGAAAACCGAGGCGTGGTGGCGGATTGGGATAGCAAGGCGCAGCAACTCAAGATTTGGGACACGACACAGGCCCCGATTCCCATTCGCAACGGACTGGCGGCCATGCTCGGACTTTCAGAGTCGCAAGTGCAGGTCATCGCGCCTTTTTTAGGCGGCGGTTTTGGCCCGAAGATCATGATGTTCTATCCAGAAGAAGTGGTCGTGCCGTGGATTGCGAAACAGCTCGGTAGGCCGGTCAAATGGATTGAGGATCGGCAGGAGAATTTTTTTGCCACAACGCACGAGCGCTCACAAATTCACGACTCAGAGATCGCACTCAGCAAAGACGGCAGAATATTGGGCGTCTCCGACACGTTTCTGCACGATACCGGCGCCTACGCCCCGTATGGACTGACGGTCCCCATCAACAGCCAGTGCACACTGCTGGGACCCTACGATGTACCACACTACTACAGCGAGTTCAAAGCGGTCTTTACGAATACGGTAATCGTGACGCCCTATCGTGGCGCCGGCCGGCAGCACGGTGTGTTTGTGATGGAAAGACTGCTCGACATCGCGGCAAAGGAGTTGGCCATCGACCGCGTCGAGATTCGCAAGCGCAATTATCTCAAGCCAGACCAATTTCCGCATAACCATGAGATTATTTACCAGGATTTCGCGCCGCTGATTTACGACAGCGGCAACTACCTGCCTGCGCTGGAACGCGCCGCCGAGATGATTGATTACGACAACTTCATCAAAACCGAGCAGCCACAGTTGATGAAGCAGGGCAAGTGCGTCGGCCTTGGCATCGTGTCTTACGTTGAGGGCACCGGGATTGGCCCCTACGAAGGTGCGCGGGTGAAAGTGGATGCCAGCGGCAAGATCAATGTAGCGACCGGCGTAGGGACTCAGGGGCAGGGTCATTTCACTTCGTTCGCACAAATTGTAGCGGAGCAGCTTGGCGTCGATATCGAGCACATCCGGGTTGTGACAGGAGATACCAGCGAGTTTGGCTGGGGATGCGGAACTTTTGCCAGCCGCGGTGCTGTGGTGGCCGGCAACGCGATTCACGCCGCTGCCGTGCGGGTTCGCAAGAAGGTTCTCAAACATGCGAGTGAACATCTTGAAGCTGCTGAGGAAGATTTGGTTTTGGAGGGTGGCAAGGCGTTTGTGAAAGACGTGCCGACCAAATCGGTCTCTCTCGGCGAGCTGGCGCAGATGTCAAATCCACTGCGCGGCGCCGTTAAGCCAGGCAGCGAACCGGGCTTGGAAGCAACCGACTATTTTGGCCCGGAGCGCGGCGCCACCGCAAGCGGCGTTCATGCCATGATTGTCGAAATTGACCCGGAAACCATGATGCTTGAAATCAAAAAGTACATCGTGGTGCATGACTGCGGCAAGGTAATTAATCCCATGATTCTGGAAGGACAAATCCAGGGCGGGGTGGCGCAGGGAATTGGCAACGCTTTTTATGAGGAGTTGGTATACGACGACGACGGCCAGCTGACCAATGCTTCATTCATGGATTATTTGATTCCGACTGCAAATGATGTTCCGACGGTTGAGTCCGACCATGTCGAGACGCCTTCACCGCTGAATCCGCTCGGAGTCAAGGGCGCCGGCGAGGCAGGTGCAATTCCCGTAGGACCGCTTTTCGCGCAAGCGATCGAGGATGCCTTGTCTGGTTTCAACCTGGAGATCCTGAAAATTCCTGTGAGCCCGGGAAAACTCTTCGAACTGCTTCAAGAGAGTGGCGACGGCGCACAATAATCGATGTTCAACTAAAGGAAGAGCAAGGCGATGAAACCAGCTCCGTTCGATTATCACGCTCCAACAACACTTGCGGAGGCCTTGGCGCTGCTCGACGAATACGGCTTCGATGCCAAGCTTCTCGCTGGCGGCCAGAGCCTGGTTCCGACTATGAATTTCAGGCTGGCGCTACCGGAGATTTTGATCGACATCAATCATATCGCTGATCTCGCTTTTGTGAGAAATGAGGATGACGGCTTGCACATTGGCGCCCTGACCAGACATGCCGAACTGGAGCGCAGCGAGCTTGTGGCTGAAAAAGCGCCTCTGCTTGCCGAAGCCATGCCCAACGTGGCGCATTCGCAGATTCGTAATCGCGGCACCATCGGCGGCTCTCTGGCGCATGCCGATCCCGCCGCCGAGTTGCCGGCCATCATGATTGCGTTGGAGGCTCGCTTCCGCATTCAAAGCCAAAGTGATGACCGGTGGATTGCCGCCAGCGATTTCTTCGTCGATCTCTTCACCACCGAACTCGAAGCTGAAGAAATCTTGACCGAAATCGTCATCCCGCCGCTACCAGCACGGACGGGTTGCGCCTTTCTGGAGCTGGCGCGCAGGCATGGCGATTTTGCCTTGGTTGGGGCCGCGACGCGAGTGACTCTCGATAATTTAGGGGCGTGCAGCGAGGCGCGAATCGTGCTGCTGAGTGTCGGCAATACATCGGTTCGCGCTGTCCTTGCTGAGCAGTCGCTGCAAGGTAAAGCCCTAACCGGACAGAATATTCGGGATGCCGCGCTCATCGCATCTGACCAGGATATCGAACCGCCGGCCGACATGCACGCCACGGAGAAATATCGCCGACAACTCACGAAAGTCTTGGCGGAGCGTACTTTGACAAAAGCCCTTGAGCGTGCGACTTCGGCGCCCTGATTGGGGCCTCCCAGATCGTATTCGCCACGGTAACAGTAAATTCTCTTGCTTCTTTTTACTCGATTGGATAACTTCGCGCCATGGATGCGGCCCTAGTCAGACTCTTCGAATCCCATTTCAGAACACCGATTTCCAAAACTGAAATTGTGCCAAACCACGGCTCGAACCGCAGCAGGTTCCGCATCTCCGGAGGTGAGCACACCGTCATCGGAGTTCATAACGAGGACCGCGCCGAGAACAACGCGTTCGTGAGTTTTTCCCGCCATTTTCGGCGCCACGGATTGCCGGTACCGGAAGTCTTTTCCGAGCATCTCGCCGAGCATGTCTACCTTGAGACAGACCTTGGTAAACACACCCTTTTTGATCTGCTTGAGACCGAGCGCGAAGATCCGGATCCTTTCCCAAGACGTATCGAAGCTTTGTATGAGAAGGTCGTTCGCGTCTTGCCGAAATTCCAGGTTGAAGCGGGCAGGGATTTGAATTACGACGTCTGCTTCCCGCGTCACAGTTTCGACCGTCAATCCATTACCTGGGACTTGAATTATTTCAAATACTATTTTCTCAAGCTGGCGCACATCCCCTTCAACGAACAACAGCTCGAGGACGATTTCCAGAAGTTCACAGATTTTCTTTTAGAGGCGGATTGCAGCTTTTTTCTCTATCGTGACTTCCAATCGCGAAATATAATGATCCTGGATGGCGAGCCGTTTTTTATTGACTACCAGGGCGGTCGTCGCGGAGCCTTGCAGTATGACATCGCCTCGTTGTTGTTCGATGCCAAGGCAAACATCCCGTTTCCCGTTCGAGAGAAACTGCTGGGTCTCTACCTGCAATCCCTTTCTGAGCATATCGAAGTAGAACGGGAATCGTTTATGACAACGTACGTGGGCTACGTGCTCGTCCGCATCATGCAGGCTATGGGCGCCTATGGTTTCCGGGGTTTTTATGAGCGCAAGACGCATTTTTTGAAGAGTGTTCCCTTCGCGGTTCGCAACCTCGAGTACGTGCTCAAGACCGCGAACCTACCGGTGGAATTACCAAGCCTGATGGCAAGTCTGCAGCAGATCGTGCGTTCGACACGGCTGCGCGAGCTTGGCGATGTCCATCTGCCGCTGACAGTCAGGGTGCAGAGTTTTTCGTTCAAACGCGGGTTGCCGGTAGATGAAACCGGCCATGGCGGCGGTTTCGTTTTCGATTGCCGGACTCTGCCGAATCCGGGGCGATTGGAAGAGTACAAAACTCAGACGGGCAACGATGATGCCGTCGTAGCTTTTCTCGAACAGCGAGAGGAAGTCCACAGCTTCCTGACGCGGGTGCGCGATCTGATCTCACAGGTCATCGAGAACTACCAGGGCCGAAATTTCAGCCACCTGTCCGTGGCGTTCGGTTGTACAGGAGGCCAACACCGTTCTGTTTTTTGTGCCAATCAACTAAGTAAATTTCTGGCGGAGAAGTACAAAGTGAAAGTTGATTTGTCTCACCGTGAGCAGAATGAGTGGCCGCAATGACCTGCGGTTTTCTCAACATTTGTTGCCGGCTTCGGGCTCATAGGTCCGGCTCAGGCGCTGGCGTCTTACGACGGACCCCGACGAGATGAGTGTCACTCTGCACTACAAAGGCTGTCTGAAGTCGGCGAAACTGGTCCAGCCACTACTCGACGAATTGACTGATCTGGCTTCGGAAGCGGGTTGGAAGCTGCGCCGTATAGAGCCGAACGCACTGGAAGACCATGGCGGCTCAGTTTTGCATGTGCAAGGGCTAACCCTGTCCGTGCATGAGAAAATGGATCCCGTCACTTTCGTCTTCGATGAGTCAGGTTGTCTGGTCAATCTTCTTTTTCTGAGCAGTTTGAGCATTTACGATCAACAGCGTCAGGAACAGACGGCAGAAGTTGTGCTCATTGACGAGGCCGGAAATGTCACACGGCAGGACGCTGATGATTTCATGGATTTCGATCTCATGTTACGGACGGTTTTCTGCAAGACCCAATTTGCCGGCCCGCAGGCCCACATCGTGCTGTGTCACTTGCTCCGCTACCTGGGCAAGAAGTATTTTCGAAATCTGGAAGTCATCGATGAAGCGGAGTATTGGGAGACCGGCGAAGTCGGCAAGCTGATTGAGCGCATGAACATCATCAAGGCTGCCCTCGACCATCTCACAGATTTTTTCGAAGGCAGGGATGTTTCTAAATCTGAGAGTCCGGACGAGTTGCTGACGGACCTTCGTAAATTTTTGGCTCAGATTCGTGGTTCACTGCCCCACGCCCGGCATGATTTTGACTAAACCATGGTCGTGCCAAACCCGTGACAAGGTCGATTCTATCCTGGGTTTGCCGCGATGATGATTCTCCCCGCCTCTTTTTCTGAGAAAGCCAAACTGCCGAATTATTCATGAAAGCCATAATTCTCGCCGCCGGTCTTGGAACTCGGCTGCGCCCCCTGACAAACACCAAACCGAAAGCGCTTGTGGAGGTGGCGGGAGTGCCACTGCTCGAGATCGTGCTGAAAAGGCTGATCGCGGCCGGCGTCACCGAGGTCATCATCAACCTGCACCATTTTCCCGAGCAGATTCGGGATTTTGTTCATTCGAAGAGCGACTTCGGGCTGCGCGTCGAGTTTTCTCACGAGAAGGACCGGTTGCTTGACACCGGCGGTGGCTTGCAACAAGCCGCCCATTTTTTTGATGATGGCGCGCCATTTTATTTACACAACGTGGACATTGTCAGCGATTTTGATTTGCGTGCAATGCTGGCTGCACACATGTCCGAGCCACGGCTGGTTACGTTGGCGGTGAACCAGCGCGAAACAGCTCGCTACTTCATCTTTGACGCCGATCTCACGCTCTGCGGCTGGAAGTCTCTAAAAACAGGCGTAGTGAAGAATGCCCGCGCGCCAAAAGGAAATAGTCTCGATCTGGCTTTTGCCGGCGTTCATGTTATTTCGCCGGAGATCTTTGCTCTGCTGCGCGAACGAGGCTCATTTTCCATCGTGGACAGCTATTTGCGGCTTGCTGCGCAGGGCGAGACAATCAAGGCGTATCGTATCGATGGTTTCGAGTGGCGCGATGTGGGCAAACTTTCAGAATTGAGTTGAGCGAAGCGGGACGACAGGCGCTGGCTTCCAAGGCGGGTCTTACCTTCTGCCAGCGCGCCGTCGAATGTGTACTAAACTCGCATTTTACAGATTTCGCAACCAGGCTTCCCTGAGCCGCAACTGCTCTGCAGTGGCATCTTCATCTACCTCAAGAACGTGACGGTTGATTTTTTCGGTCATGAACTTCTCGCAGGTGAGTTCAATTGTCTCACCGGTCCTGCTGACGGTCAGCGTGTACGGCACGCCGGCATCCAACTCGCGCAGCCCACTGAAAATTGTTCTGGCATTCTTCAGGCTGACTTCCTGGCCGTTGAACCCGGTGATAACGTCGCCATCGCGCAAGCCGAATTCTTTCAATCGGTCGTTCACCTGCGTGGTGGTTAGCTTGCCAGCCGGCGCAATCAACTGAAGCCCTGCCGTGGTTATCTGCTCGCCCGTGTGTTGTTCTCGCGTGTAGGTGATGCCGAGCCTGGCGAAACCATCGGCAAGTGGAAGCGGCTCGGTATTCCTGACGTAACGGTCGAAGAAGTGCCGTATCTGCGGGAAGGTCATTCCGGCGAAGTCATCGAAGAAGGTCTTTTCTGAGAAGGCCTTGTGCGGGCCATAGGTCTTCGCAAGTTCGTTTATCACTTCCCGCAGCCCTCTTTTGCCATTCGATAGCTCCAACAGCCTAATGTCGAGCAGCCCGGCGACGATGGCGCCACGCTGATAAATGTTGGCGTACTGCTGTCCGCCTTCCGGCGTGAACGAGGTCAAGGCCAATTTGCTCAGGCTGTAGTCCTCGTCGTATCGCTCATCAGTCGTGAGTTTCGTGGTGATTTGTTCGAGGTAGTCTTCCAATTCTATCAGGTGGCTACGCAACATCATGATGTTCGCCGCCCACTCGGTCACACCTTCGTACAACCACAGATGCTCCGAGGCCACGGGTTCGACAAAATTGAACTGCTCGATTATTTCACTGTGAATATTGAGGGGCGTGACTACGTGGAAAAATTCGTGCGCGACGACTTCGGGAATGCTTTGCTGCAGCAAGCGTTCAAAGCCCTCCTCGCGGTAGGTGTAAGTTGAGCTGTATGAGTGCTCCCAGGCGCCATAGGTCAGATCTTCGAAATGAAATAGAAAGGTGTAGCGATCGACAGGCAGGCTGTTCATGAAATCTGTAGCGGCCAGCAAGATATCCCTGACGCTCTCCAGAATCATGTCTGACTTAACCTGGTCGGTCTTGGAATAGGTATAGATTTCTACCTTGCTGCCGTTGACCTCAAGTTCGGCCTTTGACAACCTGCCCATCAGAAACGGTGAATCGACGATGTGATCGTAGTTGTCGGCGATGTAGTAACCGTTTTCATCCTGTCTCAGAGCCGTACCGAGCAGCCATTCATTCGGATAGTCAAGCTTGATCTGCAGCGCCCGGCCCTGCATGCCTGTCGGGTAGCCGAAAACACAGTGGCCATTCAATTGCACGTGGTCCTCTTCAAGCGAAGTACCAGCCATGGGAAAGACCGGGTTTGTCTCAACCGGCGTGTCCCAGGTTTCGGCGATGGAATACTGTATACTCGTAACCAGCTCTGGCGCAGATATTTGCCACTGATTTGTTGATACTTGCTGGCAAGGGATCGCTTTTCCCGTGGCGTCGAACGCCTCAAACTTGCGTACGAAACGTCCAATGTCCATCACACTGTAGGTGCCGGGCGCAGTGGCCGCGAACTGGTAAACCGCGTTTTCTTCCCTGAGATCGTTGACCTTCAGAGTGACTTTGAAAATATCATCTGCCCGGTCGTTAAGATCGACCTGGTAAATCAGAGGCTTGTTGTCATCCCTGCCCGGGTGTTTCAGAGCATGGTTTGTACAGCTTGAAAGCAGACCGATGAACAGCAAATAAGTCGTTACCCTTTTGTACATGCTACCTCCTGGTGGTCAAAATGACTGGTGTTTTGCTGGAGCGGAAAAAGCGGGTGAACAGATTGACATACGGGCCATTTCGGGAAATGTTCAGCGTCGTGGGGCAAACAGAAATCCTTTGACATCTATTAGCTCGATTGCTATATTCGTTCCTGTTTAGGATGAAGATGACACAATACAAGGAGTTCTCACCGTGTTTTTCCTCAAGTTCATCAGCAAGTTTATCAAGGTTCTGCACGCCGGTGAGTCGCCACCTTTGATTGCGGCCGGTTTCACCATGGGTTTTGTCGTGGGGTTGACCCCGCTTCTAACTCTGCAGAACGTCCTGATTCTGCTCATTGCCTTTTTGACCAAAGTGAATCTCGCTTCCGTCTTCTTCGCAATGTTTGCATTTGGCTTCGTTGCCTACCTGATAGACCCGCTGTACCACAGTCTGGGCTATTACACCCTTGCGGAGATTCAGAATATCAAACCGCTGTGGACCGCTGTCTACAATTGGCCGGTCGCGCCCTACACCCGGTTCAATAACACCGTCGTCATGGGAAGCTTTCTGGTGGCCTTGGTGTTGGCGGTTCCGGTTTACTTCGGCGTCAGGAAAGGGATTGTGGCATACAGAGCTACCTTTGGCAAGAGGATTGAGAATTCGAAAATTGTCAAAGCCATCAAGGGCAGTTCGCTTTATAAATGGTACGTTAGAATTCGTGACCTGGAGTGGAATTGATGCGACGCAATGGATTGATTGGAATTGCCATCCTCGTTTTGTTGGTCGGCGCTGCCTGGTATTTTCTCACCGACGCGCTGTTCGAAAGACAAATTGAGGACGTTGGAGGGTCGGTTGTCGGCGCCAAAGTGGAGATCGATAATTTTGAACTGAGTCTCACCGGGTTGTCGGTTTCTCTCGACCGTTTGCAGGTGACGGATCCCAACGATACCTGGACAAATCTTTTCGAAACAGGCCGCGTCGCTTTCGAGATGGAGGCTGGGCCGCTTATTCGGAAGAAGGTCGTAGTAAATGAAGTTGCTATCGAAGATGTCCGGCTGGGAACCAAGAGGGAAACGGATGGCAAAATCGACATCCCGGAAGAAGAGCCGGGATGGGTTGATGAGGTCGCCAATGACTTGAAAGCACAGGTTGCTGATGCGCCCGTGCTGAATCTTGGAATTCTCAAGCAAAAGGTCAACATCGACAGCCTGATGGCCACGTTTGATATTCAGGCGGTCGGCAAGATCGATAGTGCCAGGGCCAACGCGGAAACGACCTTTCAACGGTTGCAGCAAACACTTGCGGAATTCAAGCCGCAGGACGATCTGAAGAAAATCGAAACCGAGGTGCAGCAGCTCCAGCAGCAGGAGATCTCCAATCTGCCCGATTTGTTGAGGACCGTCGACCGGACCAAAAAGCTGATCGGCAACCTGAACGCCATTAAGAAGGATGTTGAGGCGAAGAAGAGCAAAGTTAGCTTCGATCTGAAGCAGGTTTCAGCTTCGTTTACCCACATTGACGATTGGGTACGCGATGATTTCAATTCAGTCAAGTCCAAAGCTAATATTGGGGAGTTCAGCGCTCAAAACGTTGGCAAAATGCTTTTCGGCGACGTTGTCGTCAGGCCCACGGTCCAGGTTCTGCAATATGTCGAGCTTGCCAGAAAATATATGCCCGTTGCGCAGCAGTTTTTGGCCAATGGTAAGCAGGAAAAACCTCCCAGACTCAAGGGTCAGGACATTCGGTTTCCCATCTTCAACAATAAGCCTGAGTTTCTGCTCGAGAAACTCACCCTGAGCGCCGCAACCAATCAGGCGGACACAAGCCAGGCCTTCAGCGTCAGAGGTGATATCGCTGGTGTGACCAACCAGCCCAGAGTTTACGGTCAACCACTTATCTTCGGTCTGAGCGCGAGCCCCGCCGGTAGGAATAGCTATGAGGTCTCAGGTTCCTTTGACCACACTCAGGAAACCCCTGTAGAACGAATTCGAATCAAGGCATCCGGGGTGCGGCTCGGCAAGATCGAGTTGCCGCAAAGAAACTTCCTGCCCAACTCTCTGTTTGCGGAGACAAGCAAGATTTCGGCGGACTTCGGTCTTGCGGACCGTTCTCTTGAGTTCAAGGTGAATCTCACCGCCAACCCTGTTGAGTTTCGCTTTGCGGAGGACGCGAAGCCCGAGAACGCCATCTCCCGGATTACCCATGAAGTTTTTTCTTCAATTCAGACCTTGTCACTGACCGCTGGCATCAGTGGTCCGCCAGATGGTCTACGCTTGCAGATCTCGTCGAACATCGACAACGTACTTGCGCAGCGCATCAAGAGTGTTCTCGGCAAATCAGTTAAGCAGGCGAGAGCTGAGATCAGGCGCCGAATCGACGAAAAAGTCGAACCTCGAAAGCGTCAAGCTCTGCAATTCGTTGCCGACAACCGGGCTAGAATCACCGGAGAAATCGACAAAGTCAGCAAGCTCGTCGATGAGCAATTGGCAGTTGTCGAGGCCAAGAAGAAGGAACTCGAAGGCGAGATCGAAAAAAAGAAGGATGAAGGGGTGAAGGATGCGAAGGACAAACTCAAGGGTCTCTTCAAAAAGAAAAACTAGCCTCGACCTGCACTAGCGCCGCAGCTCGAGGCCAGTTTTTTCGTGGTCTATTTGACCAGCAGCATTCTCCTGGAAGCCTGCCAATCTCCCACTCGTACCGAGTAGATATAGATTCCGGATGGCACATCAGCACCTTGCCGGTTTTTCCCATTCCATGCCACCGAGTAGCTGCCGGCAGCAAGCGTGCCGTCATGCAGCGTGGCGACCAGTTCTCCGCGGATATTGTAAACCCGGAGTCTCGCCAGCCCGGCTTCCGGTAGCGCCAATTCGATGCGCGTATCCATGTTAAACGGGTTGGGGTAGTTCTGCGAAATGCCGAACTGTTCCGGCATCAAATTGGAGGCGCGCGAAACGCTTGACACCACATCGACAATGGCGAACATGCCGTCGCTGACGTCTGCCGGTGTGCCACTCTCATTGTTTGAGACGCGAACCATCGCTTCCGATGAAAGCGTCGCAGGCAAGGTCCAGGCGTAGCTGCCATCGTTCTGGGTAGCCTGAACCACAATCTGCCAGGTCGCGCCACCATCCAACGAGTATTCCAAATCTACCGTCGAAATCAGACCGCTTGCGTGCCAGGTGATGGTCTCGGTTGAATTATGCACCCACTGCTCGCCGCCGTTTGGTGAGGTCAGCGTCAGGCTTGAACTCAGAATAGAAAAAGTCTCATCGCTTTGGTCCGACACGGTTGCATCATCCGCACCCGAGACACGAACCAGGGCTTCGAACGTCAACGAGTTCGCTACTATCCATCGATAGCTGCCTGTATTGGTGAGATTGTTTTCGATGGGTATCCAGTTCGCGCCGCTGTTGACCGAATACTCCAGATTGACGTTGCCGACAGCCCCGCTGGAATCCCATGAAATTGTCTGCAACGAGCCGGATGACCAAATTTCGCCGCCATTCGGTGCTGTCAGAACGAGATTGGGATCGACGATTGAAAAATAGCCATCGCTTTCATCAACCGGCTGGTTGTCGGCAGCATCCCAAATCGATACTTTGGCCGAGTCCGTGTTGAGGTCAGGGACAATCCAGTGGTAGGTGCCGTTGTTGTCCGCGTTGGCAGCCACTAGCGTCGCCTCTGAGTTCGGACTGGCTTTGAACGTGATTTTCACACTACTGATAATTCCAGTCGAGTTCCAGGTGATTTGCTGCAGGCTGCCGCCCAGCCAGGCTTCTCCGCCGTTGGGGGCAAGGATGGCAATGGTGGATCCATTTATAATGAATGGGTTTTCGCTCGCATCATTGCGTGCAGGCGAGGCGACATCGGAAACTCGTACCCTGGCTGTGCTGGAAGAGACATCGGGCACCACCCACGTTTGCAGTCCATCGTTCGGGGTGCTGGCGATTATCGTCTGCCAGTTTGCGCCATCATCCGTGCTGTATTCGAGTTTGACCGAGTTGATGTTGCCGTTGGAAGTCCAGATGATATTCTGTGTGCTGCCGCCCAACCAAATCTCTCCACCGTTTGGTGCGAACAGAGTTAGACTGACGAATGAAATGCTGAAGCTGCCGTTGCTTTGATCAGATGGCGCACCGTCCGCGCTGTCGCGCACCCGAACGCGTGCGTTCGTGGTCGCCAGGTCTGGAACAGTCCACGCGAACGATCCCATGTTTGACACGCTAGTCGCTACCGGTGTCCATGAAATGCCTCCATTGGTCGAAAAATCAATATCGACAAACGGGATGATGCCGGTCGAACTCCAGGAGATGGTATGCACATCACCGCCATTGAGTTGCTCGCCGCCGTTTGGCGCCGTGACCGTGATACTGGAACCCTCGATGGTGAACACATTGTTGCTCTGGTCCTGCGGGTCGTTATCCGCTGCATCCGAGATTCTGACACGGGCACTGGCAGTCGTCAGGTCTGGCACAATCCAATTGAAATTTCCATTGTTTTGGGTCGTGGCCACGATGTTAGTCCACGAGGAACCGTTGTTGGTTGAGTAGTCAATTTTTACGGTGCTGATGTTTCCGGTTGAGGTCCACGTGATCGTGCGCAGGGAGCCACCAGTCCAGGTTTCTCCGCCGTTTGGTGCGGTGACCGTAAGCTCGTCGGCAATGACTTGCGTGATTGAGAAGGTCGCGTTGCTCTGATCTTCAGTTGCCGGGTCTGTGGTATCGCTTATTCTTACCAGGCCTGTCGAGGTCGTGACATTTGGGACCGACCAATTATAGCTACCGTCGTTCGGAGTACTGCTTGTGGCAACGTTCCACGAACTGCCGTTGTTGCTCGAGTACTCGATTTTTATGTTTTGAATTTCGCCGGTCGAAGTCCAGGTGACAGCGGTTGTTTCGTTACCCTGGAATGACTCTCCGCCATTGGGCGCAGCTAAAGTCAGACTGTTTGTTGGAGCGGGAGGAGTGAGTTCATACCACACAACACTCTCGTTCTTTGTGAGGGCGGCGCCGATGTCCAAATCCCCATCTCCGTCATAATCCGCCAGGTTCACCGAGCGAGGACGGGTAACCGTTGTGTCAAGCAGAACGCCTGTGAAGTTCTGATTGCCGTCGTTCAGCCAGTAGCTGATGATTCCGCTTTTGTCGGCTTCGCGGGCAGGATTCGGCACATACTCGCCGATGACTACATCGTTGTCTCCGTCACCGTCGATATCTCCCACCGCCTGCGACCAGGATTCGCCGATGGCGGTTGCCACAGTACGTTCGAGAAATGCGCCGTTCCCGAGGTTCTCGAACCAGTTAAGGTCGCCGGTGTCCCGGTGGCTGCGGAGAATGTCCGGGTCGCCGTCGTTGTCAAGGTCTTGAATGGTTGTGGAAAAGCCACCGGCATTGCCCAGATCGACAACGGTCCAATCGTTGTTGCCGTTGTTTTGCCACCAGGCCGTTCTACTGCCTCCGGCTGCAACCACATCGTTATCTCCGTCGCCGTCCAGGTCCGCTGCTTGCACCGAGTGCGGGCTGGAGAAGTTGCGGTCGACTCGGCGGCGCTGGTAATTTTCGTTGCCATCATTCTCCCACCACATCACGTTGCCGAGTTCCCAGACAGCCGTGAGGATATCCATGTGGCCGTTACCTTTCAGGTCGGCAGCCCACACGCCATGCATCTCGCTGTAGTCACCCTGGATGGTTTCTTTGACGAAGGTCCCGTCGCCGTTGTTGGCATACCAGGCGAGTTCCGGTGAGCCGGTGTTCGACAGACCGAGAATGTCCTGGTCTTGATCGTTGTCCAAATCATCAACGAAGATCTGCCAGGATTCTTTGAAGGTTTTGTCAACGTTGTGGATGGTGAAGATTCCGCTGCCGTTGTTTTCATACCAGCGGATTCCATCGCGGGTGGAAGTTGCGACGATGTCCGGGTGGCCATCTGCGTTCATGTCGGTGGTGACGATCCAGTGCGGACCCAAGTATTCACCGTCGATGGTGTGTTTTACTGATTGAATCTGGGCTGAAGCAGGATGAAGGTAGAGTAGGAGCAGAAGTGCCCCGGTGAACAGTTGGCAGGTGGACTTGAATGGCATGTGAAAAATCTCCATGATGCCGGCGCATCCAGCCCCCTGGGATACTTTACGGCGGCGTTAAAATGATTCTAAATTCGAAAATATTATACCTACTACTTGAAATTATTGGCGATAACTTGGTTGAAATCCTGTCATCGATATCGGCGTTTGCGCCATTTCGCCTTAGGAGAATTTGACGGAAATGAAATAGAGAGGTGGGAGAAAAGGATGGTTTACTGAGTCAATGCGGGCGCGTGCAGAACATAGCCGCTTTTCTCCATACGATAGTGGCGTTGCAGGTTCACCGTGCTGGCCGGCAGAACCGCTGTGAAGCCGAAGCGCCTTCTGATCTCGTCGATGGTCGATTCCAGCGCTTGGCGGCGAGTGCGCTCGTTAAAGATGTTGTATTGCCAGTTTTTGCGCTCAATTTTGGAGATCACAAGACCAACCCTGCACACGCGCAATCGCCGAAAAGATGTTTCGTTGAGCAGTTGTGCTACCATGCTGAAGATTTGCTCGGTGCTGTCGCTAGGCTCTGGCAGGCTGCGTGCTTTGATGTAGCGCTTGTGGTCGGAGTAATCGATTTTGACGGAAATGGTTTGCCCCTGCAGTTCTTCCTCACGCAATTTTTTGCCAATCCTTTCCGTGAGATAATGCAGAACTTCGGTTACAAGCTCGGGGTCACAAATATCTTCCTCAAAACCGGTTTCCCTGCTGATCTGTTTTGGAACCATTCGTTGCTGCACCTCACGCCGGTCGATGCCGTTTGCCAGTTCCCAGAATTTTTTGCCGTTCACGCCAAAGCGCTGTTGTAGCACGGGTTTCGGAATTTCGGCCAGTTGTCCGATTGTGAAGATGCCGAGTTGATGGAGGCGCTCCCGGGCGACCGAGCCAACTCCGGGTAGTTCATCGACTGGCAGGGGGTGCAGGAAGGCCAATTCCTCGCCGGTAGGCACGGTTGTGATACCCCTGGGTTTGTTGACTCCAGAGGCAATGCGCGCGATGTATTTTGCGGTGCCGACGCCGCAGGAGACCGTGACGTTCACCTCGTCATAGATTTGTTGTTGAATGATGCGCGCAATCTCCGACGGCGTTTTTTTGTGCACTTTCAATGTGCCGGTCAGGTCGAGATAGGCGTCGTCGAGCGAACTCATTTCGATGATGGGGGTGAAGCGGTAATAAATGTCCTGAAAGATACCCGAGACAGCTTTGTAATGTTCGAAGTTTCCCTTCAGGAAGACCGCGTTCGGAGCAAGCTGTTTTGCCTGTTTCAATGGCATGCCGGTGTAGATGCCTTGTTGGCGTGCGTCATAACTGGCGGTATGCACGACGCCGCGCTGATCTTCGGCGCCGCCGACAATCACGGGTTTGTTGCGTAGCGGTGGCGCAAATCCCTGCTCGACGGAGGCGAAAAAAGCATCGGCATCGATGTGCAGAATGCTGCGCATGGGGTCGTCCCTTTTCGAGCTTGGGGAGTTAAATCCTGACATTTGGAATTTTGAGTCTCTTTTGAGATTTACTGAAATGGCTGCCGAATCACTGTCTTCAGTTTTTCTGGCGCCGTCCGGCGTGGGTCGCTCAGGTAGATTTCGTGGTGTTTGCCGCGGCGTTCCGCACCCTGCTCGGCGATGAGGTGGTGAATCCTCTCGATCGCCAGCCCCTCTTCCGAGAATGGCCCGATGTGCATGATCTGCGCTGCCCGGCCCTCGTTGTAAGTTTCAAAGCGCAGCTTCGAAAGGGCGGGCAAGTCCTTCTTTTTGTCCGCCTGTTCCTTCGCGGCCGCAATAAGCTCGGCGGTCACATACTCGGGCTGCATGATCATGGAAGTCCACAGCCAGGCATCTTTGTTGTCCGTGCTGAATTGCGACATGTCCTCGGCCCACCAGAGACCCTCCAACGGCATGACGGCGTAGTCGATTCCGGTTTCGCCCTTCTTGACCATGAACTTCGCGGTGTACGAGACGGTGTAAAGCGTTTCGATCGCATCTTTGTAAGCAGATGCTGTATTGGGGTCGCCCTGTCCGTCGATCATGAGGAAGTTCATCGGCGGCACACCGACTACGGTGACTTCCTTTTTGGATGGATTGTAGAGGTGTTTGAGTTCTTTTTTTAGGTCGATTTTTGGCATGGTAACCTCACATTGCGGCTGAAGGGTTTAGAGATGCTGCGTTGATTATTTCGATATTCCTGCTGCTCATCCGGTCAAAATTTCCAAGCGGGGCTTCCCGTTTGGTAAACGATTCACACTTTTGCCCCTGCCCGAATAACTTCCCTCCCCTGAGTCATTCAGGGGAGGGAGTGAGGAATGAGGTGGGGTTAGGAATGGATCCTTTTAAACAAATTCAGCCTTCGAGATAAACCCGCGCCAATTGCCAGTTGAAATCCGCCGTGTCGAAAATAATCTCGAAGCAATCGGGCGTGTGTGCCGTGACGGAAAAGTGATAACGCCGGCTTAGCCCTTCTTGAACAGACCAAGAACTGTTGACGCGCTTGATTTTGTACACTGCGCCTTTCCATTTGAACCTTAGCGGATGCAGTTTTCCCTGTTCAAAAAATGTGATTACCTCGATGGGTTCATGGATTTCTTCATATGACATGGCGAGAGTTGTTTTTCCGAACTTGTGTGCCGAGGACAACAGCCATGACTGGATAATCTGATGGCCTCCACCACTGAGAAGCATCCCACTTCCATGGAGAACCACTTTCCCGGTGGCGGAGCCACCAGACTACCCAACAGACCTCCTATCGTATAATTTTCTCTGAACAATTCGCGGTTTAATTGACACCTTGCCGAATCAATGCCACAACTTTTCCCTGCACCGACCACTCTTCAGTCGGGTGAATGTCGCTGTATCTTGGATTTTCCGGGCGGAGAAAGCGGTCCTGGCCGGTAATCACGAAACGTTTAACCGTAGTCTCGTTGCCAATTAGGGCGACCACGATATCGCCGTTGAGAGCCGAGTTTGTAGAGTGTACCACAACCAGATCGTCTTCGAAAATACCGGCGTCCATCATGCTGTCGCCCTGAACTTTGAGCGCGAAGTAGTCCCCCCGGGACGGAAGCAGCTCTTTGGGAACGGTCAGGTAGCGCTCGACGTTTTCCTCAGCCAGCAAAGGTGAGCCGGCAGGTACTGAACCGACCAATGGTACGCTGTTTACCTCGGGGCTATCGAGAAAGCCGAGAGGTTGCAGGATGCGGATGCCACGCGCCGCACCGCCTTCCCGTTTGCCAATGTAACCTTTTTTTTCGAGAGCGCTGAGATGCTTCAAAACTGCATTTTTCGAGGCAACACCAAGTTCATCGGCAAGTTCCTGCAAGGTAGGGGGAAAACCAGCTTCGTTGACCTTTTCTGCAATCAGCCTTAAGACGTTTCTCTGTTTGTCTGTTAACGGCTTCATGATTCGTCCCTTCTGTTTTCTTTAAGGATGTGATTTAGGTGAACAAATAGATGCGTGAAAAAATGTACACCATAATAGCGAATGCGCAGCCAAAAGTCAAGGGCTATTTTTTTAAATGCAAAGAGGGCGAGTGCAGGAGAATGGAGAATTGCCGGGACGTCTGAAGTATGCTGATAAGAAGCGAAAAAAGCCTCCCTGGCTTGAGTGGTCGGCGACCTAGAAGAGGATGATGCCGAAACCGAAGTTGGGTTTGAAGTAAAACTTATTGGGATTTGACAAATTGACCATGGATGCGCCGAGGTTGAACTCCAGGTTTTGATAGATTTTGAAGTTTGAATCCAATCCAACCCAGGTTTCTCGGCGGTTGTTGTATGCCATGTACACTCCCAGGGATGCCTTCAACATGGTAAAATCTGCGGTCCGAAAAAACCGCAGACCAACACCATAATCATTCGGCCCGGAGATCACTTGTTTCAAGGTAAGCGTATAATTTGTGTAATTGTCCAACAATAAGAATGCAACAATCCCGATTTCATTAGAGAGCACGTCCTTCATGCCCCAGCCCTCCCGGTAGCCATCTTCCAGCTCTTTCAGTAGGCCCGTGCCAGTCGCAAGCACCGCTGCCATGAGCTTGGGATGTCCCACATGGGTTTTTTTCAGCAAATCATAATATGCAATCGCCAACATGCCGCTGCCTGAAAAATGCTGGGTGTTGGAGAAATCGAACCGGTCGTTCTTTTTGAGCTTGAATTCCCCTTGACGCGGGTGTTTAAACAAGAAATTCTGCGCTTTTGCTGTCGAATTTGAACCGACGATCAGGAATAGCGCGAGGGCAAGACATCCAAAGCGAGCTGTGTAAAATTTCCCCATAAAATTTTCTCTGCCTCAAGCGTTACACCAGGGATGAGACCCACGTGCCAAGGAGATGGCGCGATTGTCTCTGAATTGAATGTTAAAAGATAGTAACAAATAGGCTGTTTTGGAGAAAAATTACCGAAGAGAAGATAGGAATTGCAAAAGACCGGAGAGTTGCGTAAGTTTTTCCTGTTGAAAATGTTGCCGCTCTGCAATTTTTAACTGATTGTGTAAAAGCGAAAGGATTGAAATGCCGAAAAAGATCATTGCCACAGCCGAAGCGCCACAAGCAATTGGTCCCTATTCACAGGCCGTTCAGGCCGGGCCTTATTTATTCTTGTCCGGTCAGATAGCGCTGGATCCAAAGAGTGGCGAGGTGGTAGCCGGTGGCGTGGAAGAGCAGACCAGGCGCGTGATGCAGAATCTACAGGGCGTGCTGAGCGCCGCCGGGACGTCATTGGGAGCGGTCGTGAAGTGCACCATCTACTTGAAGAGCATGGCCGATTTCGTCAAAGTTAATGAGATCTACGGCAGTTGCTTTGATGAGAGCCCTCCGGCGCGAGCGACGGTGGAGGTGTCGTGTTTGCCCAAAAATGTGCTGGTTGAAATTGATGCTATCGCCTATTTGGAGTAGATTAGGCCTTCTGCTTTTTTAAAAAGATTGAGATCGCCGCAAAAGATTAGTATATTCAAAATTCGCAAAGTGGAACTTATTCACAGCTAGACAGTACAGCCTGCTTGCTATGACTTTTGTAATTCGACTGCTTGGAAAACGTGTCGCTCATTTTTTCTACCATTTGGGTAGCTTTGGCGATATGATGTGGAGGACGTTCAAAGCGTTGCGCGATTTCCAGACGTATGGCAATCTGATCGGTGAGCAGATGATGCGAGTTGGCATCCAGTCGATTCCCATCGTCATCTATATTGCCGCGTTTGCTGGCATGGTGACCGCGATTCAAAGTTCAGAGAATTTCGACCAGTTTGTGCCGCCCTATTTGATTGGTTTTGTTGTCGAGAAAAGTGTGTTGCGCGAGTTGTCTGCCGTTTTGACCTCGCTCGTGCTTGCGGGCCGCGTCGGCGCCTCCATCGCTGCCGAGATCGGGACCATGCGAGTAACGGAGCAAATAGATGCTCTCGAAACGCTGGCATTTAACCCGGTTTCCTATTTGATTGTGCCAAGAGTGATTGCTGGAACATTTATGTTTCCTGTTTTGACTATTTTCGCAGGTTTCATCGGCGTCACAACCGGCTGGCTCACTTCAATCGTCGTCATGGATATTTCGACCGTCGAATTTATAAAGGGCGCCAGGGCATTTGCCGACAATAAAGATTTTATTCTGCCGTTGTCAAAATCTTTCTTGTTTGGGGCTGCAATCACTTCCATTGCCTGTTATCAGGGGTTCAACTCCAAAGGCGGGGCCGAGGGTGTCGGTGAGGCCGCCACCAAGGCTGCAGTTACCTCGTGCTTGATGGTGCTTTTTTTGGATTTTTTGATAGCTGCGCTGATTTTGTTCAAGTATTAAGACCATGATTGAAATTAAAGAGCTACGAAAGTCGTTTGAAGACAATGAAGTTCTTCGCGGTGTGAATTTGACCATCGGCCAGGGACACACCACCGCGATTATTGGCAGCAGTGGCTCCGGCAAGAGTGTGATGCTCAAACACGTTATGGGTCTTATGAAGCCGGAATCGGGTTGCGTCTTTCTCGACGGCATCTGTGTCACCGACCTGACTTATGGTGAATTGAAGAGTGTCCGCAAGAAGATGGCGATGGTGTTTCAGGGAGCTGCGCTGTTCGATTCAATGACTGTTGCTCAAAATGTCGGGCTTGGTTTGTTCAGCCATACAAAGATGTCGCGCACTGAAATTGCTGAGAAGGTTACCCGCTGCCTGGGGTGGGTTGGCTTGCATGGGATTGAGAACCTCTCGCCAGCAGAGCTAAGCGGCGGCATGAAGAAGAGAGTTGCAATTGCCAGAGCGATTGCAATGGAGCCTAAAATTCTGCTCTATGATGAGCCGACCACCGGGCTGGACCCGATTCGTGCCAATTCGATCAATGATTTGATCGTGAATCTGCAGAATCGACTTGATGTGACTTCGATAGTCGTGACGCACGATATGAACAGTGTGGATAGAATTGCCGATTATGTGGCTTTCCTACACAAAGGAAAAATCCACTTCGAAGGAACCGTGAAAGAGCTTCATGATTCAGATGACGTAGTTTTGAGAAATTTCGTTGAAGGTATTGATGAAGTGGAAGGTGTCGATGAAGTTGATGATGCATATGCTGCGTAAACCTAGGAGCACCGGGAAATGAGAAAAATTGGTTCAGAAATCGCGGCAGGTGTGGCGATTTTCATAGCTCTGATTATTTTTGTCTTCGGCTTTCTCTTTCTCAAGAATATCTCATTCCAAGCCGGAAACTACAATGTCATTGTCAGGTTCAGTGATGTCACCGGGCTGGAAAAGAGTGACCAGGTGAGTGTGTCCGGTTTGAAGGTCGGCAAGGTCAAGGGGTTTCAGCTGGACGGTCTGAGTGTTTTGGCGACAGTCGAGTTGGACCTGGATATTCGTTTGCCCAAAGATACATTTGCGCAGATTAAGTCTTTGGGCATGGTAGGAGAAAAGTTCATTGACCTTATACCTGGGAAGACAACGGAATTCCTTAATGATGGAGACGTGATTGAAGGCAAGGCCGCCAATGATTTGTCTGAGATTACCGGCTCTATGGGCGGTCTGGTGGAACGGGCTGACGGACTCCTCGTGCGAGTGAAATCGACTTTCGACAACGTTCTTGACGAAGCGACCCAGAGCGATTTGAAAGAGAGCTTACGTCACATCCGCAGCCTTACATCGGCTCTTGACAAGAACACGGCGCAACTGACCAGGACGATGACGAATGTGGACGAACTTTCCCAGAATCTCAATGAAATTCTGGCAGAACGGCGCAGCAAAGTTGAAACTTCGATTGATAATTTCCATGCTGCTTCCACGCAGTTGGAGGGGCTGACAAAAAAAGTCGACCGTTCCCTCACCACGGTGCAGACGCTGCTTGACAAGATCGAGAATCAGGATGGTGCAGTAGGAAAGGTCATCGCACGAGACGAGCTTTACAACGATTTTCGACACCTGACCACCGAGCTAGATGCGCTGGTACAGGATCTGAAGAAGCGGCCGCAAAAATATTTGAATCTCGGCTTCATCAAAGTTTTTTAAGAGCCGATAAGAAAGATATTGTTTCTGCGATGTAATTTTTTTACATTCGGTCTTTCTTATCCTAATATGAAAACCAAGGGACAGTCTTAGAGTACTCGAACACGGAACTGGAAGCGATAAAGAGCTGGTCGGGTCTACCAGTTGAAAACGGAATCGATGCCTACGACGAACACGGAAACGACACTTACGGCGCCAGACGACCTAAGGCTGTCCCAGAATTTTCTATCCGTAAGCTAACCCCATGACATCAGTGACATCGAGAATTGCCTTCCCGCCTGGGGTTTTTGCCCAATCTACTGCAACACTCCGTTTTGCAACCTGTCTATTCTTTTAGCGTAAGCTAGGCGCAACCTTTCAAGAGAACAGAGATGCGGGCCATAGAAACCACCGATTTATCCAAACATTTTAGTAGCGGCAAAATCAAAGCGCTGGACAATGTCACGCTGGCTGTTGACACCGGGCATATTTTTGGTCTGCTTGGCCCAAATGGTGCTGGCAAGACCACTTTGGTGAAGATTATGCTTGGCATTTTGAACCCGACCTCTGGCTCTGCCACACTCCTCGAGCATCCGCTTGACACGATCGAAATTAAGGAACGAGTTGGCTATCTGCCGGAGAATCACCGCTATCCCGATTTTCTCAAGGGCGGCGAGGTGCTGGACTTTTACGCCAGGCTGGCCGGCGTGCCTGCTCGCACCATCGAGAACAAGAAGAAACGTCTATTGAAGATGGTCGATATGCACAAATGGGAATCGACCAGAATTCGGAAATACTCCAAAGGAATGATGCAACGGCTGGGCTTGGCACAAGCCATGGTCAACGACCCTGACGTGCTGTTCCTGGATGAACCCACCGATGGCGTCGATCCATTCGGAAGAAAACAAATCCGGGATGTGCTGCATCGAGTTCAGGATGTCGGCAAGACTGTTTTTCTGAATTCACATTTGCTGTCAGAAGTTGAGATGATTTGCGACCAGGTTGCGATTCTCGACAAAGGCCGGCTCATTCGTACTGGAACGGTTGAAGAGCTGACCTCTCCGTCCCGGACGTTTCGGTTTCAGACCTCTGGCGTCTCGCCTGACCTGCTCACCGCTCTGAAGTCATTTTCACTGAAAATTGACTGTGAGGATAACTACCTGACCGCAACGTGCGCCAATCAAGAGAAGCTAAATGGGATAGTCGACGTTCTTCGTAAACACCATGTCGATATTAAATCTATCGTACCACACAAGCGCAGTCTGGAAGCCAGCTTCATCGAAATTTTAAAGAAAGACGTCGTTGCTGAATGAAAACGCTGAAAAAAATATGGGCGCTGATCAGGCTGACGTTTCGGGAGTCGTTTGCCAAGAAGACCTTTATCACTTTTTTAGGGCTATCGTCCCTTGTGCACTTGTTCTTTTTGTTTGCTCTGAATGTTGACGTTTTAGATGCCGGTTTGGCCATGGTCGAAATCCTGGGTCAGGATATTTCCAATTCCGAGAGCGTCGATGTTGAGAAAATGATAGTCGGAATCCAGTCGGTGATTGCGACGGTCGTGTTCGCAGGCGGAATTTTCCTCTCGATTTTTTCGACAGCGAGCCTTGTGCCAACCATGCTGGAGCGCGGCCACATCGATCTGCTCATCTCGAAACCGCTTTCACGTACACAGCTATTCCTTGGCCGCTATGTGGGTGGCTTGTCGATAATGGCCTTCAACGTTATCTACCTGATCGGTGGGTCGTGGCTCATCCTGTCCGCCAAAACTGGAATTTGGTATTTCCCGTACTTGTACTCAATCCCGATGGTGGTCGTGGCGTTTGCCATCGTCTATGCGTTGATGGTTTTGGTGGGCGTCGTAACGCGGAGCACGGGCGTGACCGTAATGGTCGCCTACTCCGTTCTGTTCTTCAGCCCTTTCTGGGAGCAGAAGAATACAATTTACGCCTTGCTCTCAAGCAAAGTCTACTATTATGCCCTGGAGGGCATTTATCACGCCTTGCCCAAGACATTCGAACTCGGCCAGATCAACCAGGCATTGGTGATGGGGAAGGTTGTTGACAGTTGGATGCCGGTTTGGACCTCTTCAATAACCGGTTGTGTCTTGCTCACCATCGCTGTTGTTATTTTTAATAGAAAGGATTTCTAATTCCAGGAGGTTCACCATGATTCAGAAATTTGTTTTCGCCCTGTTGTTTTGTTTTGCCGGTCAGGCCAGCGCCTGCACCGCGGAGACCGCTCCGGAACAAGCCCCGGAATCGCCAAAATCATCTTTGCCTGCCACAACAGGTCACGTTGAGTACTTGAGGCTCATGCCGGAGAACACCAGTTTTGTATTCTACGCAAACCTGCAGGAGATGAAACAGTCTTCCGTCGGCGAGGAGTTCCGGTTGGAGTTTGAGAAGAAGTTTCGAGACGAGGAAGATGAAGACTACGAGGAGTTCGTGCGGGAAACGGGAATGGATCCCAAAAAAGATATTGTCGAGGCCTGGGTGGGAGGATTTGCCGTGGCAAAAGACGACAATGTCGCGGGAGCCATTGTCCGGGGTCGGTTTGATGAAAAGCGAATTGTCTCCTACGCGAGGGAGAAAAAGTCGCACAGGTACGAAGAGGTCGTCTATAAAGGCCACAAGATTTATCGCTTTGGCAAGGATGATGAGCAGATGACTTTTCTCGACGCGAATTCGGTTGTTGTTGGCGACCGGCGCTGGTTGGAAGTTATCATCGATCAGGCAGAGTCCGGTGGCAAGAATGTTCAGGATAACGACATCATGAGTTCTTACATGTCTGAAGTTGCCCACAAAGAGCATCTCTGGGGCGTCGTGGATCTCTCTGGGTTTTCGGCTGACTGGGCCGGAGAATTGCGCCGGAACTCAGCGTTTCAAGGTACTCAGTCGCTGGAGAATTTAAAATCAATCGTCTTCTACTCACATTTCGATGAGAAGACGGACCTGTACATGAGAGGCAACTTCACTACATCTGAAGAGGCGGAAACTGTCGCGGAGATGGTCAGCGGCTTCAAGGCCATGGCTAAATTGATGGTCTCTGACGACAGGGAAGCCGTAGACATGCTAAACGACATCAAGATTGATACGGATGGCGCCGTCATGGAAGTCAAAACGCAATTCGACAAGACGTTTTGGCATAAATTCAAAGAGAAGAGAAAGCGCTTTTCAGATGGTCCGGTAAAAATGCTGTAGTCAGGTTAGTCTAGGTTAGATGAAAGAAAGCCACCTTGGGAATATCCCAGGTGGCTTTTCGTTTTTCGGAATCGGGGGGTGTTTACAGGTATTTCTGCAAGGTCTTGTCGATATCCAAGACCGTGTAGTTGATTTCATAGGGGTCTGAATGGTAGATATTGCCACGAAACGGGCCCTCCAGAATTCTACCTTCTGGATCGAGTAGCCAGATGGTTGGGACGCCGTATTTCTGAGTCTCCTCTTCAGCGCGAAATTTGCCCTGCCACTCAAATATTTCACCGTAGCCATCTCCGGGCTTCAGGTCTTCCCGGCTATTGAAAAGTAAACGCAACCTCAGGTCAAAATAGCTCTTGACCGGAATGAAGCCACTATCGACAAGCTTAACGGTGCTTTCCACAAATTTTGTCGCAGCCTCCTCAAACTTGATTGAGTCATGCGGTTCATCGAGGAAGACGCGATCCTCCAGTCCATAATATTTTGAGGAATAGACCGGCGCGCAGGCGACGGGAATAATCTTCAGCCCCGATGCCTCATATTTGCTATGAACAAAGCGCATGATTTGCAGGTCCTCAAATGAGTCGCCACACCACAGCCCACCCAATTTGTCGTCTCGGTCCAGAGCACCGCCTCCGAATATGTAGAGCATATTGAGCGTGGCTTCATTGCTGTGTTCTTCACAGATCGACATCAAGGTTCTTCTTTTCAACTGCTGATCGACAACAAAGGCGTCAGTGGAGATGGGGGCGCCTTTTTGATATGCCCTCGGCCGCTTCGGGTCGAGAGCCGGCTTTGTCTGCTGCTGCGGGAAACCTTGCAGAGGAGTTAAGGCCAGGGTCGCACCTGCGCCGATACTCGTTTTGATGAAGTTCCTTCGGTTCATGAGTGGAGCCTTTCGCTACGTTATCCGCCAGGAAATGGATTAGGAGAATATAATATGCGAAAATACGGCTGCGTATGCAACCCCTTTTTCCTTGAAGATTCGAACCTCAGGTTTTGGCGCTGGTGTCTCTGAATTAAATTACCTGCGGGGCTTTAGTGCGTGGTTGGCGGAGAAGATGTTGCGTCGGAAACGGAGCCGCTTAGAGTTTGCTGGCGGCCTGGTAGAAATCGCTTTTGCTTTCGAACTCGGACAGGCTCACGCTGAAGGTTTGCTCGAAGGCTGCTGAAAACTCTTCCTTAGAAGATTCCGAAGTTGTTGTTTTCAGAAATTGAATGATTTTCCGTGGACCGAATTGCCGGTCAAGCTGGTAGACAAAAGCGAAGGAACAATACTCAGTGTCCGGCCTGCCCTCGGCATCCTGAAACAACTGCAGCATGGGCGTGAAGCCTTGTGTCCGGGCAGTTTCAACGCAGGTATCGTAGTAGGCCTCCGCCGTCGATGGGTTCTGGAAATAGTCGCCATAAATGCGTGCCATCGGTTCCGTAAAACATGTCAGGTTGGGAGCAAAAGAGCTTAGCATCGCTCGGGTGGCCAGACCGAGATCGAAGGGGTAAGGAGAAGTGATTCCGCCGCGCAGGTCGTCGAAGGGGAAAACTACAGATTCGTCTACTTCCAGGTCATAGCGATACGGAATTTTTTCTTTCAGGTCAAGCCCGAAGATTCTGGACAACTCCTGGAAGTGGGCATCCTGAACGCCGAGAATGAGTTCTGGCAGCGGGTGGTCCCAGCGATAGTAGTAGATGTAATGCTCGGTTTCTTTCTGGTCCCACTCGGCTTGCCATTCAATCAGCTTCTTAATCTGATTGCGGAAACTGATGTCTTCGTCAAATTTGATGAGGACGAGCGGCTGCAACTGGATGTCGAGATCCATAGCTGCCAATTTCAGGTACTCCCGCCAACTCCCCAAGAGAGTCGATTTCAGCAACTCTTCGTCAGCCTCGCGTACGGCCTGTCTTACGGTCGTGGCGATTTGAAGATCGGTGGTTTTTGATGTGTCGTCAGAGGGTGAGAGAGTCAGGTTAATGAAGGTACAAACGAATAACGCAAGAAAGCTTTTCATTTCGCTACTACCGCCCACATCTATGTGTATGAATCGGAAACATGTCTATTTGTTGTGAGGGTCATCCTTGATACGCTCCCCGAGAGGCATCACGCAGCAACAAAATCTGCGAGCAATATACAACAATTCTTTGCTAAAATCAATTGTTTTTATTACGTTAGCAGACCGGACAGACCTCTAAATTTTGTGCTAACGCAAAAGGCATGCCAACCTAGAATTTCTGGATTCTCCGCGCTTGTATCGGCTTTGTAGCCACAATGTAATTATATGTTTATATTTCTTTTCTGTTAAGATCATCACCGGTGCTGGAACGTTCTGCCCACGGTCCCGGTTCGAACCAATGTTTCAAACCGGGATGAAAGTCGTGAAAAAGTTATACAACGTCATTGTGGCAGCCGGACCTTTGAGATTGTGGGGGAAGTAAGCGCGGCGGTGACTTCTGGAGAGTAGCTATCCCCGAAATACGTCCCTGCGTCGCTCATCGAAGCAGGCGTATGATGTGTCTGCGCCGTCCGTGTCTGTTCTGAAAGATGGCAGAAGCCCGAGTTTTGCATCAAAGAAGCCTGCGGATCGACACTCCGGCTGAGCCGTACGCAGCCCTCGTCGAAAGCAAAACGAGGTTGCAAAAATAGACCGAATATCTTATCTTAGGCGCATTGTTCTTGTGAACGAATCGGCAAAGGACTTTGTATGGCAAAATTGATGGTAAGCGTTTCAGGTGTTCGCGGAATCGTCGGAGATGGCTTAACCCCCGAGATAGCCTTACGGTTTGCCCAGGCATTTGGCGCGTTTTCCGGAAAGGGTAAGGTTGTCGTCGGTCGCGATTCGCGGGTCACGGGCGCCATGCTCAAAGATGCGATTACGGCCGGCCTGCTGTCGGTAGGCTGCGACATTCTTGATATTGGTGTCTGCCCAACCCCTACGACTCAAATGGCAGTGGAGAACCTGAAGGCTGTGGGTGGCATCATGATAACGGCCAGCCACAACCCCATCATGTGGAACGGGATGAAACTGATTGGTCATGCCGGCTTGTTTCTCGATGCAACCGAGGGCGAGCAGGTGGTACGGATCTCCCAGGAGAAGATGTTCCCGTTCTCGTCCTGGGACAGGATCGGGGTGAAGCTTGAATATTCCAAGGCTATCGCAGAACATTTGGCCGCAATTCTAGACCTTGACTTCGTTAATCCGGAGCAAATCCGCGATCGAAAATTGAAGGTGGTGCTGGATTGCGTTTGCGGCGCAGGCTCCGTCATGGTACCGAAGCTACTAAGTCGCCTGGGGTGCGACGTAGTCCCGATCAATTGTGAGCCAACCGGGCTTTTTCCCAGAAATCCGGAACCCCTTCCTGAGCACCTAACCGAGGTCTGTGAAAAAGTTATCGCTGAACAAGCAGACCTGGGCATTGTGGTCGATCCAGATTCAGACCGTCTGGCGCTCATTTCCGAGAAGGGCGAGCCTCTTGGGGAAGAAAGAACACTCGCGCTTGCCACCCACTTCATTCTCGGTCGGAAGAAAGGCCCGATTGTTGTCAATGCCTCCACTTCCCGCGTTCACGACGACATCGCGGAATCGAACGGGGTCGAGGTTATCCGCACCCAGGTCGGCGAAATCCATGTCGCCAAGCGGATGCGGGAAGTCGGCGCGGTCATCGGTGGTGAGGGGAACGGCGGTGTTATCTTGCCGGACATCCATCTTGGCCGTGATGCGCCAGCCGGCGTTGCTTTGACGTTGCAGCATCTCGCCGAGTTTTCTGGAACGATAAGCGAGCTAAACGACACGCTGCCCAATTACGTTATCATCAAAACCAAAGTTGAACTCGAGAATATTGAACCGTCGCAGGCTCTCGATAAGATACGTTCCGAGTATGCAAATGAGACCCTTGATTTAACCGACGGCGTTAAACTGCTGAGGGGGAAGTCCTGGGTTCACATTCGTCCGTCGAACACTGAACCCATCATCAGGGTGATTGCAGAGGCGCCGACTGCGGCTGAAGCGGAACAGCTCGCACAGGAAATTATGGAGCACATCAAATGACGATTTGCAGGGTCGTTGGAGACGTGGTTTCCACCCAAAAAAACGAACATTTCACTGGCTACAAGTTGCTGATCGTTCAGCCTGTTGAGTTGGACAGCCATACGCCGGTTGGCACCTCGATGATCGCCATCGACCATGTTGATGCCGGCCCGAATGATCTGGTTCTGGTCAACAAAGAAGGTAGCTCTGCCAGGCTGATGCTGGAAAACGAGAACATCCCGGCACAAGCAGTCGTCGTTGGTGTCATAGATGGCATGCAGTTGGCGGATGAATAGGAGAAAATTCAAATGAGCGTCGATGCGCTGGTTGAGCGAGTGGTAAATGAAATGTCGGGTTGCGGCCCGGATGCACCGTCATGTAACTGGTGCTGGGTCTGCCCGGATTGTCGCACCAAGGTTGTGCAGAGCATTGTGGACAACGGCGCGGATCGTGTGGGCGCAGGACCAGATTTAGGTCCAATTCACGCAGACTTGGCCAGGATGATAGACCACACTCTGCTCAAGCCGGACGCCACCGAAGATCAGGTAACCCGGCTTTGCGAGGAGGCCGTTCGTTATGGCTTCGCCTCCGTTTGCGTAAACCCATGCTGGGTGCGGTTGTGCCGTGATCTTGTGCGTGGCTCCGGGGTTATGGTTTGCACCGTAATCGGGTTTCCGCTGGGAGCCACGAGCTGCGAAACCAAGGCCTTCGAAACCCAGAAGGCCATCGAGCACGGCGCCGATGAGATCGACATGGTGGTTAACATTGGCAAACTCAAGTCGGACGATTACGATTACGTTGAACGTGACATCCGGGCTGTGGTTGAGTCTGCCGGTCGTGGCAATACGGTCAAGGTGATTCTAGAGACATGCCTTTTGACGGATGAAGAGAAGATCAAAGCTTCGTTGCTTTCAAAACAGGCGGGAGCCGGTTTCGTCAAGACATCTACCGGGTTCAGCAAAGGCGGCGCAACTCTGGGAGATGTCGCCCTGATGCGCAAGGTCGTGGGCGAGGCGCTTGGCGTGAAAGCCTCCGGCGGCATTCGCGACCATGACAGTGCCGTGAAGATGTCTGATGCCGGCGCCAGCCGAATTGGTGCTTCGGCGAGTATCGCGATGGTGACCGCATGAATCAGATCGAGATCATCAGGAAGAAACGCGACGGCCTGGCGCTGACCGCGGATGAGTTGGATTATCTTATCTCTGGTTATGTGAGTGGCACAATTCCGGAGTATCAGATCTCAGCCTTCCTGATGGCCGTGTATTTCCAGGGCATGACTTCAGCAGAAAGCGCCATCCTGACTCGTCTGATGCGTGATTCTGGCATTGTGCTGAATCATGACACCATCCCTGGTTTTAAGACTGATAAACACAGCACCGGCGGCGTCGGTGACAAGGTATCGCTCATTCTCGCCCCATTGGTGGCGTCAGCGGGACTCTACGTACCTATGATTTCAGGCAGGGCTCTTGGTCATACCGGCGGGACGCTTGATAAGCTTGAGGCCATTCCCGGATTTCAGACCCAGCTGCCGCTCGACCAAATTTCGAAACAACTCGAGGACCTGGGTGTGGTTCTGGTCGGCCAGACCGAAGATCTGACTCCCGCCGATAAGAAAATCTACTCGTTGCGTGATGCCACGGCGACGGTCAATTCCATTCCGCTCATTACCGCCAGCATCTTGAGCAAGAAAATGGCCGAAGGTATCGATGCACTGGTTCTGGATGTCAAGGCTGGCAGCGGAGCGATTTTCGAGACGCAGGACAAGGCGTGGGAGTTGGCGAGAACGCTGGTTGCGACGGCGACAGAGTTTAAGCTCAAAACCTCAGCAATCGTCTCGGGTATGGAGCAGCCTCTCGGCAATGCTGTTGGCAACTGGCTGGAAACCAAAGAGGCAATCGAAACTCTGCAGGGCGGCGGACCGTCTGATCTGCTCGACTTGACACTGCTGCTTTGCGCTGAAATGCTTTGCTTGGCAGGCATGAGCAGTGATATTAATGCCGGCATCAGTATTCTGCGGCAAAAAATCGACAGCGGCGAAGCATTCTCGAAGTTCCTGGAAATTGTGGCGCGGCAGGGCGGCGATGTCAGTGTCGTAGAACACCCGGAGCGCTACCCGAGAGCCAAACATGAAAGGCAGATCAAGAGCGAAGCCGACGGTGTAGTGAAATCCATCGCTTGCCGTGAGATTGGAAACATTTCGATGGCGCTCGGCGCCGGCCGTCATGCAGTTGAAGACAAGATCGACTACACCTCAGGGCTCGTGCTGCAGAAGAAAGTTGGTAGCGCGGTAAAAAAAGGAGAGGCGCTGGCTGTGGCTTACTCAGATAGCGACGACAAGATAGCCGCTTGTCACGACCGTTTGCGAGATGCCTTTGTGATTTCCGATAATTCGGTTTCGCCTCCGCCACTTATCCATGGAAAAGTGGATGCAAGCGGTGAGCAACGCTGGGACGTTGCTTCCAAGGCTTTCGTTTAGCGTCGCCCGATTAGTTCTTCGGACTCTCCCTTAAGTGTTTCATTCCAGAATTAGTGATAGGGTTACGCGCTACTCTTTACACTCCACGCTTTACATTGCACCGCTGGGTAGTTTGAGTTATTTGAACACTGCAATCATTTATGAAATGAAGCACTTAGAAGCGCTTGCGGTCACCGTCTTTACGTTTGTTTTTTCTTCTCGTCAACTTGACATTGTGGTCGCAAGTCTCCGTTGGAACCATCTCCTTGAAGAAAACCTCCTCCATGACCTGACACGGACAGTTGTCTTTGGCGAGCAGCTTCGAATCCTTGCAAATTTCAACTCTCACGACGCCGGCCGGCATCGGAAAATCGAGAATCGGCAGAGCCAACGAATCGTGGACAGCTTTCATGTATGGCGCCCAAATTGGCAGCGCTGCAGTGCTGCCCTGTTGTTTTGGGCCCAGGGTTAGTTTGACGTTGTCAATGCTATAATTGTCAATGCCGACCCAGACACCGGTAGCTATTTGTGGCGTGAAGCCCAGGAACCAGGCGTCACTGCTGTCATTGGTGGTGCCGGTTTTGCCGCCTGCGGGCCTGGTGAATCCATACTTCCAGCGTGCGCGGCCACCCGTTCCGTGGTCGATGACGGTTCTCAACAGGTCGGTCATGATGTAGGCTGTCTCTTTGCGCAGCACTTCCTGGCTGCTGGGATAGTATTGCTCGATGATATTGCCGTTTTTATCTTCAACGCGTAAAATCGAGATAGGCTCGACCAGAACTCCGCCATTGGCAAAAGTCCCGTAGGCGGAAGTGATCTCCAACGGTGTAACTTCCGCGGCCCCCAGCGCGATTGACTCGACCGCCTGCAGAGGCGATTTGATGCCCATTTTGTGAGCATACTTAACCACCAGACTCGGCTTCCGGATCAAGCCCTGCAGCACTCTGACCGTGACCAGATTGAGTGACCTGCGCAGGCCCTCCCTGAATGTCGTGGGTCCACCAACTTCACCACCAAAATTTTTTGGCGTCCAGCGTTCGTCATTCTGCATGAAGTTGACGACCGGCTGGTTGAGAACCTCGTAGGTTGTCGGGTATCCGTTGTCAATCGCAACCGTGTAGACAAATGGCTTGAATGCCGAACCGGGTTGTCTGTGGGCTTGTACCGGTCGAATGTATTTGGATTCTGAAAAATCCCTTCCTCCCACAAACGCCAGAATGTGGCCGTTGCGTGGATCTATAGAAACCAGCGCCACCTCTGCCCGCGCTTTTTTGTAGATGACAGAGTCAACAAATGTCGAGTCCTGCAGTAGGGACTGCCAATCGTGCTCGGCTTTGAACTCGTCACTCAGAAAATGGCCAACCAGTTTTTTGCTGACGTAGTATTCCGCGACCTCCTCCTGCAGCTTGGGCATTTGCGCGGCAACCGACTTCTCCGCCAGGAATTGCGCCCGTGAGTCGAGGGTGGTATAAATGGAGAGACCGTCGGTGTAGAGATTATAGCCGTAGCGGTCTTGCATGAGCTGGCGGATATATTCCGTGAAGTGTGGCGCCAGCCCGGTTCTGCCCTTCACCTTCTTGACGACATCAATTGGCTTCCTGGCGAGCTCGGCATACTCGTCCTCGCTGATATACTGCATTTCGCGCATCGCATTGAGAACGACATTGCGCCGGGTCAGGCTGCGGTTCGGATAGCGAATTGGCGTATAATTGTTGGGCGCTCGCAGCAAGCCAATCAGGATCGCGCATTCGTCGATGCTCAGGTGCTCCACATCTTTATTGAAGTAGGTCAGGGCAGCAGACTGAACGCCGTACGCACTATGCCCGAAGTACATGTGATTCAGGTACATTTCCAGAATTTCGGGCTTCGTGTAAGTGCGTTCAATCTGAATCGCAGTGATCAGTTCTTTGACTTTTCTGGTAATTGTCTTGTCCAGGGTCAGGTACTGTTGGCGGGCCAGTTGTTGTGTCAAGGTACTGGCGCCCTCTTTTTTAAGGCTGCCGGCCATGATGTTTTTCGAGATGGCGCCGACCAACCTCCGGATATCCATTCCCCAGTGCTCGTGGAATCTACGGTCTTCAGTGGCAATCACGGCCTGAACCAGCGCCTCGGGTATTTCCTCAAGCGGCACGAAACTGCGTTTCTCTTCGTAGTATTCGTGGATGATCTGCATGTCTGACGAATAAACTTTGGATGCCAACTTCGGCTTGTGGTCTTCCAACTGGCGTAGGGACGGCAGATCGCGCGTGACCACGAACAGATAGACCAGAATTGCGAGAAAGCAAGCGCCGCCCGCCATCAACAACACTTTTGCGCGAGTAGGACGCTGGGTGGCGAGCAACGAGCCTGATTCTGGGTCCGGGGTGGATTCTCTGGTTTTTCGTCTCATCTCATGTTCCGATTTAGTTTTGGATGACTGAAACTTATACCAGCCATCGCGGCTGAAGTTTCGCCGATGAATGATCGCCGGAAATGTCTGGCTTAAGCAGGCTCTTCATTCCAGGTCTTCAAAGCAAGTTTGGCTTCCGTCATTTCTCCGTATGAGAAATGATTGATCCAGTCCCCCAGATTGATGTAGTATTTTTTGCCGATCCACTCGAACATGGGCTCGTGCGTGTGTCCGAAGATAACCGCGTCGAACCCATCTTCCAACTTGCCTAATGCGAACGTTCGATATTGCTCAAGGAAGCTGTTTGCCCCTTTCTTCTTACTCTCTTTCGAAAAGTAGTGGGCCAGTGGAATGCCCAGGTCCGGATGCAACAATCGGTACAGAAAAATGTTGAAGCGATTCTTCATGATCCATTTCATAAACCGAAGTTTGCGCTCACCCGGGGCCAGGCCATCTCCGTGCGCGATAAAGAGCTTGAGGCCGTTGTGCTCTACGGCCAGCGGTTCGTGCAAAATTTCCACGCCGAGTTCACGTTCGAAATAGGTGTCGTGCCAAAGGTCGTGGTTTCCGATGAAGTACCGCACCACCGTTCCCGATTCAACCAACTGGCTTAATGCTGCAATGATCTTCAGGTTGATCTTCGGAATCGCGCGGCAATACTCAAACCAAAAATCATAAAGGTCGCCGACGATGTAAAGGTAGTCAGCCTGTCCCTGAATTGATGTAAGGAAGGAGTAGAGTTTGGAAGCTTTGCGTGACTCGACCGCTGGCGGGTGCGCTCCAAGATGCACGTCTGAAATGAAGAAGACCTTGTCCATTGCCGCCCAACATATCGATTTGATAGTAAAAAAGCAACAGATTATTGAGTGGGAATTTCGGTCTTGCGGTCGGGAAAAATATGTTGACAATCTTTGGCGGATTTACTATACTTTATCTTTCGTAGCCTTCGAGTAGAAATCCATTTTGGAACTTAACTAAAGGAAGGAGTTCCATTCTATGAGCTTAGACGCTTTGGGAATGATAGAAACCAGAGGTTTGGTCGGTGCGGTTGAAGCGGCCGATGCGATGGTGAAGGCAGCAAAAGTCACTTTGATCGGCAAAGAAAAAATCGGTGGCGGATACGTAACCGTTATGGTTCGTGGAGATGTCGGCGCTGTGAAGGCCGCCACGGATGCCGGGGCCTCCGCCGCAGAAAGAGTGGGTGAACTCGTTTCCGTTCATGTCATCCCACGGCCACATGCCGATGTGGAGATGATCTTGCCTGACCGGGCAGATTCCTAACTGGTTGGCAAGCCCCACAAAATGGATGAAAAAGCGCTTGGCCTGATAGAAACCAAAGGTTTGGTCGGCGCCATTGAGGCAGCAGACGCCATGGTGAAAGCTGCAAACGTCAAGCTTATCGGCGCCGAAAATACCATTGCCGCGCTGATCACTGTGAAGGTGGTCGGCGAAGTCGGCGCCGTCAAATCAGCGGTCGATGCTGGCGCCGCCGCTGCTGAACGCATCGGCGAGTTGGTTTCCTGTCACGTCATTCCGAGGCCACACGAGGATACGGAGTTAATCGTCTACGACGAACTCAGTATCCATCCATCCTCATCCTACTCACTTTCAAATCCTGGTGATGTAGAGAAGCTTCCGGTCAGGCAGATGAGAAGCCTGGCCCGTGAACTGCCAGATTTTCCCCTGCAAGGACGGGATATTTCGAAAGCAAACAGGCAGTTGCTGCTGGAGAAGTTCCGAGAGTACTACCGGAAGTAAGTTCGTGGTTACCAGCATGCGGTCACTGCGCCTGCCATCTTATGCAAAAATCAACCTCGGTCTGAATATTCTTGGCAAACGTGATGATGGCTTCCATGAGTTGCAAACCGTTCTCCAGCAGATAGACCTGCATGACGAAATCGCATTGCGCCTCAGCGCCAAACCCGGTATTCGGTTTAGCTGTGATACTCCATCTTTACCTGTTGATGACTCCAATCTTTGTGTGCGGGCATTTCGATTGCTCGAAGCAAGGCATCTGGTCAAGAGCGGCGTTGAGATTGAATTGTCTAAGCGAATCCCGGCCGGGGCCGGCCTTGGCGGCGGAAGTGGCAATGCAGCAGTGGTACTTCTGGGCCTGAACAGCCTGTGGGATTTGGGCCTGAGCGTCAATCAACTGGAAGAGATGGCAGCGGAACTCGGTTCCGATGTTCCGTTCTTTATTCAGGGGGGTACGGCGTTCGCGACCGGCCGCGGAGAGCAGTTGGAAAGCGTTGCACTTCCTGTTCAACCAGGCGCGGTTTTGGTGGTGTTTGCTGGGATTCATGTGTCGACAGCGTGGGCGTATAGGAATTTGAATTCGGACTTGACAATGAGCAAAAAAGATCTTACCTTGACAAGTTTTAAGGATAAGATTATCAATGATGTAGAATTCTTCAGGCTGCTTCGAAATGATTTCGAAGCGCACGTCTTTGCCGAACACGCAGTTCTCGGCGAAATCAAACGTCTGCTTTGCATAAATGGAGCGTTGTTTGCCAGTCTTTCAGGCTCAGGTTCAGCTGTTTTTGGTCTGTTTGATTGTGAATCGGATGCTACGAGGGTTGAATCACTGTTTCCCGGCCACTATAGGACATTTGTCAGTGCATTTATAAAATGGGGATATGCACAGCTCGCTTAATTAAGTGGAATCTGGCTCTGAATTTGCGGGAATCGCAATGGTCGTTTTTTTTTGGAGGGAGGCATGGAGATAACAGAGATTAACATTAGTCTGCGGAATGAAGATAAGCTGAAGGCCTTCGTAAATGTGACGTTCGATGATTCCTTTGTAGTTCGTGGAATGAAGATTATCAAAGGCTCGGATGGCTATTTCATCAGCATGCCCAGCAGGAAAATGCCCGATGGCTCTTATCGCGATATTGCACACCCTATCCAGAATGAGTTCCGGCAATATCTGGAAAAATTCATTCTGGACGAGTACCACGGTTCGCTGAATAAAGAGGGTGGCGAGTTCAGCGAGGCTGTAAACTCTGAACTGGAAAATTAGGATTTAAAAAGGAAATAGGAAGCAAAACTGGGGCGTCGCCAAGCGGCAAGGCACAGGGTTTTGGTCCCTGCATACGGAGGTTCGAATCCTCCCGCCTCAGCTGACTAACGTCCTCAAATGACTTAGTAAATGACGGGACTCGGAAGGGTTGCCGTCATTTTCTATGTTTCCAAGAACTGACTATGTTACCCAATCCCTTATTATTCTCAGGTAACTCCAATCGCCATCTGGCGCAAGAGATTGCTTCATACCTTCAGGTCTCTCTTGGCGATGCCACGATTAGCTATTTTAGCGATGGCGAGATCTGGGTGAAGTACAACCAGAACATCAGGGGAGCAGATGTCTTCGTAGTTCAGTCTACGCACGCTCCATCAGACAACCTGATGGAACTGCTGATTATGTTGGATGCCGCCAAACGTGCTTCGGCTGAGCGAATCACGGCCGTCATACCGTATTTTGGATATGCCAGGCAAGACCGTAAGGATCAACCACGTGTTTCCATCACAGCGAAGCTCGTGGCTAATTTGATAACCACAGCGGGTGCAGATCGCATTCTGGCCATGGACTTGCACGCCCCGCAGATTCAGGGCTTTTTTGATATTCCTGTTGACCATTTGTATTCAGCCACCATCTTTTGCGACCACTTCAGAGAGATGGATGTCGCGGATCTTACGGTGCTTTCTCCAGATGTCGGCGGCATCAGAATGGCGCGGGCTTACGCCAAGCGCCTGCATGCCCCTCTGGCGATTATAGACAAACGCCGGCCAAAGCACAATGAAGCAGAGATTGTGAATATCATTGGCGATGTCAGGGACCGAAATATTCTCATCATTGATGACATTGTGGATACGGCGGGCACTCTCTGCAACGCATCGATAGCGTTAAAGGAACAGGGAGCAAACGAGATTTACGTGGCGTGTACCCATCCATTGCTGTCGGGACCAGCCATTGAGCGCATATCTGATGCGCCAATAACAAAAATGAAGGTTACCGACACGGTCAACCTGCCACCTGCGAAAAGGATTGAGAAAATAGAAGTTTTGTCTGCTGCCACTTTGTTTGGTGAGGCCATCAAAAGAATTCACGGTGAAGAATCTATCAGTACGTTGTTTGATTAAATCTTGGAGTTGAACATGTCCAAAGCTGTTTTGAATGTTGAGAAGCGTGAAGTCGTAGATAAAAAAGAGAACAAGGCATTGCGTCGCGATGGCCGTGTTCCTGCCGTTTACTACATTCGCGGAGAAGACTCGGTTTCGCTGTCCGTCGATGAGAAAGAGTTGAAAATGTTTATTCACTCTGACGCCAATATCGTTGACTTATCCCTCGGCGGTAAGGATAGTCTCAAATGCGTCATCAGAGATGTTCAGTGGCACCCAGTGTCAGGCACGGCACTACACGTCGATTTCATGGGCATTAAGATGACCGAAAAGGTGACGGTGGCCATTCCCGTATATGTCGTAGGGACTTCAGTCGGCGTCAAGACGGGTGGTGGCGTTATGTATCAACTGCTGCGCGAAATCAATGTTGAATGTTTGCCGGGCGATATTCCTGAACATCTGGAGGTCGATGTTACCGACCTCGAAGTTGGTGACTCATTTCTGGTCGGTAGCCTCAAGCTTGAAAAAGTCAATGTTCTCAACGATGATGACCAATCTATTGTTATCGTTAGAATGCCATCAGTTGCCGCCGAACCCGAGGTTGAAGACGTCGAAGAGCCGACCGAGCCTGAACTTGTAGGCGAGGAGAAAGAGGAGAGCGAAGACGGCGAATAGAGGCGTCTGCTTGCACGAGGTGTGGAACACGAGCCTACTCATTTGTTTGTCGGCCTTGGGAATCCTGGATTTCGATATGCCAAAACCCGGCACAACGCCGGCTTCATGGTCATTGATGTGCTTCTTGAGCAAGTGACGGTGGAGAAGGAAGAGCGCTGTTCAAACTACGTGCTGTATCATGCACGTACCGCTGATGACGTCAACGTGATTTTGAGCAAACCTCTGACCTTTATGAACCGCAGTGGATGTGCCGTAGAAGAATTGGTGAGCAGGTTTGGGATTCCTTTGAGCAATCTTCTCATTATTCTGGATGATCTCAACCTGCCACTCGGCAAACTCAGGCTCAGACCTGATGGCAGTGATGGCGGTCACAACGGTTTGAAATCGATTATTGCCCACTTGCAGGATGACAAGTTCCCAAGGTGTCGCATTGGCATCGGCCAGGACACGGTGGTCGATACGGTTGATTTCGTGCTTGGCGAATTTGATGAAAATGAGAATGATGTTGTTACGAAAGTGGTGAGCAAAGCAGTGGATGCTTGTAGTTTTTTTGTCACTCATGAAATGGTACAAACGATGAACCTGTTCAATTAAAAATTATGGAGGATTTTCGTTGATGATCACAATTATACCAGTTATTGCAAGTCTGTTGGCGATGGCTTTCGTCGCTTTTTTGATTCGTGATGTTATGAAAAAGGATCCAGGCAACGCTCGCATGGTCGAAATATCCAAGGCCGTACAAGAGGGTGCAAGAGCCTTTTTAAAGCGTGAATACACGTATATAGGAATATTTGTCGTTGTCATCGCAGGGCTGATCGCGATGGCGCCAGCCTTCACAGATGTCCCGCTTGGATGGAAGACATCCGTGGCATTTATCGCTGGTGCGTTTGCATCGGCTTTGGCTGGCTATATCGGGATGAGCATCGCCACTCGCGCCAACAGTCGAACCACTCAAGGTGCGCTTTCCGGCGGCCTGCAAGGTGCTCTCGGCGTGGCTGTGTCGGGTGGCGCCGTGATGGGGATGAGCGTGGTTGGCCTGTCGCTCTTTGGCCTCTGCATGGTGTATGTCGCCTTCGATGGCGAGCCAGCGATAATCAATGGCTACGCAATGGGGGCGAGTCTCGTCGCGCTTTTCGCCCGTAGCGGCGGCGGTATTTTCACCAAGGGCGCTGATATGGGTGCTGATCTGGTCGGCAAGGTTGAAGCGGGCATCCCGGAAGATGACCCCCGCAATCCCGCGGTTATCGCTGACAATGTCGGCGATAATGTCGGTGATGTCGCTGGCCTCGGCTCGGATTTGCTGGAGTCGTATGTTGAGTCGATCATTGCGGCTCTCGCCATCTCGGCTATCATCGGACTGGGCAACAATAGCCTGCAGGTTCTGCCGTTTTATATCGCCAGCGCGGGTATCGTGGCATCGATTCTTGGCGTCTTATATGTCAAGTTAACCGGAAAATCGAATCCACAGGGCTCATTGATGGGAGGCACCTACGTCAGTGCGATTTTGACTGCGGTAGCCACCTACTTCATCGTTGACAATTTCGGCTCAGCGTTCGCGGAAGATGGAGTGTCCTATTCAAAATTGGGGCCATTCTATGCCACGATGTCGGGTGTGGTTTCCGGTATCATTGTAGGATTTTGCAGCGAATACTACACTTCAAATAAATTCAAGCCGGTCAAAAAGCTGGCTGAGGATTCCAAGAGCGGACCTGCTCTGACCGTCACCGGCGGTATTGCCATTGGCATGGCGTCCACAGCCATTCCGGTCATTGCTCTCGCTATTGCTGTCATGCTGTCGTTCGATTTTGCCGGCGTTTATGGCGTTGCCATGGCGGCGCTCGGCATGCTCGCTACAACTGGCATGGTGGTCGCTGTAGATTCATACGGGCCTATCGCGGACAACGCCGGCGGCATCGCCGAGATGGCTGAACTTGACCCCTCAGTTCGTGAGATCACCGACAACCTCGACTCTGTTGGCAACACCACCGCAGCGATTGGTAAAGGATTTGCCATCGGGTCTGCAGCATTAGCATCGCTGGCCCTGCTGGTTGCCTATATGAAGTCCGCTAATGTAGACATCGCTGATATCAAGTCACCGAAAGTTCTGGCGGGTCTCCTTATTGGCGGCATGTTCCCATTCCTGATTTCGTCGATGCTCTTTGAAGCCGTGAGTAAGGCTGCGTTCAAGATGATTGAGGAAGTTCGCCGGCAGTTTAGAGAGATTCCCGGTCTGATGGAGGGAAAGGTGCTACCTGACTCTGCGAAGTGTGTGGATATCAGCACGACAGGCGCCATTCAAGGGATGCTGGTTCCGGGTGCACTGGCAATTGTCACTCCGCCTATCATCGGCTTTTGGCTGGGACCGGATGCTCTCGCAGGCTTGCTGGTTGGCGCACTTATCACAGGCGTGATGCTGGGCATTCAGATGGCAAACTCCGGCGGCGCCATGGACAATGCAAAGAAATTCATAGAAGAAGGCAATTTTGGAGGCAAAGGGTCAGATACCCATAAGGCCACAGTTATCGGTGACACCGTTGGTGATCCGCTCAAGGACACCGTGGGCCCGTCGATCAACATCTTGATCAAGCTCATGGCTGTCATCTCTCTGGTATTGGCGCCTTTGTTCGCTCAATAATTATTCATCGTTCTAACCAGGAGGTATATCCGATTTGCAAAGGTATGAAACAACTATTGTGATTGACTCACTGCAGAAAGCTGATGATATGCAAGTCATCGTGACCAAGGTGGAAAGCTTTATCACCAACCACGGCGGCACCATCATCAACAAAGATGAGTGGGGCAAAAAGCGTCTCGCCTACGAGATCAATCGCAAACAGTATGGTAATTACTACCACCTGCTGTTTGAAGGCCCGGGTACAATCCCCTTGCTGCTTGAGCGCGAGTATCGTCTTGAAGAAAGCATTTTGCGCTACCTGACGGTGAAGGCCGAGCCAAGAAATTACCCGGAAAAGCCAGAAGGCGAAGAAGCTGCTGCCGCAGATCCTGAGGCACAACCTGCTGCCACCGAGTCAGTCGCGGACCCTGAGCCACAACCTGTCGTCGCCGAGCCGGCCACAGACCCCGTTGCGGCTGAAGAAGCATCTGTTCAGGCAGAAACCGCAGTGCCTGTCGAGCAAGAAGCGGAGACCGAAACCGAGTCTGAGCCTGAGCCAAAGCCAAAGCCGGAAGCGGCCGCAGAAGCGATTGATCCCGTAGCCGCGGACAATGAGGCTGAAGACAAGACGGCAGACTAGAAGTGCGATGGAATGCTGAGTGACTGAGACAGTCCAGTTCCGGACGAGTTGTGTGACGGAATAGTCGATGATTGGAGGGAGTAAACATGTCAAACCTGAAGATGCCGGACATCAACAACATCCTGATTGCCGGCAATCTGACCAGTGAACCGACGCTCCGCAAAACAACTAACGGCACGCCGGTGGCTAACTTCTATGTCGCCTCAAATCGCCAGTTTAGAGACAATGCCGGACACTGGCGCGAAAATGTCTGTTTTGTGGGCGTCGTTGCATGGTACAAGCTGGCTGACAGTTGCCACGAGTATTTGCGCAAAGGGTCGGCAGTCTTAGTGGAAGGCGAGTTGCAAAGCAGAAGCTGGAAGACATCTGACGGCAACCACAACAATGTGGTTGAGATAAAGGCTCGCAGAATTCAGTTTCTCAACCGTAAGGAGCGCACCGACGGTGAGATTGTTGAGTTGATGGACGACGAGAACAGTACGATGAACTTCGACTCCCGTGAAGTCTTGTCAGAAGCTGAGCAATCTAATGCAGATGGCGACGGCGGGCACTTTGAGTATGATTTTGAGAACCTTTCCCTTGATTGAGGAGTAATGAAATGATAAGGAAGAAAAAAGTTAACCGATTCTACGAAAAAGATGGTCCTTCCATCTCCGATATCCATTATCGTAACGTTGACCTGCTCAGCCGGTTTGTTACTGAGCAAGGCAAGATCATTCCCAAGAGGACATCTGGTAATGATGCAAAATGTCAGAGATTGGTGAAACGGGCGATCAAACGGGCCAGGCATCTGGCGCTCATGCCATATGTGATGGAAAACACCAGATAGTAGTCTAGCGGTCAACGTAAAAATATCAGGAACACAAAGATGAAGATTATTTTGAAGGAAGATGTTGAAAACCTTGGCCAGCCCGGGGATGTCGTCGAGGTTAAAGACGGTTATGCGCGAAATTTTCTCATACCGCGCCAGTTTGCCTTACGGGCGACGCCGTCTAATCTGAAGGTGTATGAACAAGAAAAGCAGCGTATCGAGGTCGAAAGAGACAAGGGCAAACGTGAAGCGGAGGCCCTCGCTGAACGACTGAAGGAAGTCTCCCTGACCGCCACCGTGGCTGTCGGTGAGGAAGATCGCGTATTCGGCTCGGTCACGACACAGAACATTGGCGAGTTGCTGACGGCTAAAGGCTTTGATATCGACCGGCGGAAAATTCTGCTTGATGAGCCGTTGAAAGCCCTGGGCGTCTACGAAATCGGCATTAAGCTGCACAGCGAAGTTGAGGCTCAGATTAAGGTCTGGGTCGTCAAAGAGTGACCTTTTCGGCCTAAAGGATTGATGTATCGGAAAGAAAGAATTTGAAAAAAAGTGGATTGACTGTCCACTTTTTTTTTGATTGGCACGGCAACTAATTGGTTGCTTCTTTAGCAATAAATTCTTACTCTAGCATGGATTTAGGTGAGAACAAACAAACCATCTCTACTCCCGGTCGACCGACCGACTAATCACACATAATGGTGAGGACCTTATGGAACAGATCTACCCTGACTGCCAGAAGTGCAACGCAGGCGTAATGATACCCTTGTCCGATTACGGGCGTGAGGGGTCATCGATCATGTACAAGGCCTGGGTTTGCAGTAATCCAAGCTGCGGGTACAACATTCGCATCGACAACGGGGAAGTCAGTGTTGGCAAGCCCATCCAGCAATCGATGAAATAGATAAAGGACTATCGCATTGGGGTATCGGACAGAAGTCTGATACCCTGTTTTGTTTAAACCACCATGAACCTTGCGTTTTTCGACAACTACAAGATAAAGCTGATCGCGTTTATTTTTGCGGTTTTTATCTGGTTCTTTGTTGTCACGGAAAATGAATACGAAGAAGTCATCGAGATTCCGGTGGCCACGGTCAACCTGCCGGCCAACAAGGTTATTCTCAATGACTTACCTCCTGCAGTCAAGATCAGAGTCAAGGGCACGGGCAAGGACTTGATTGCCTTGGGGCTCGGCCGGAATGCACGGGTTGAACTCGATCTATCCGGGGTCGAGCGTAGCAAGAAGTTTGCTGTCGAGCCCAGAAACGTATTCCTTTCTCGACCGTCCGGCGCCATTTTTACCGAAGAAGTCATCATGCCGGACTCGATTCTTGTGGTTCTGGACGAGTTCTTTTCCAGGCGCCTACCGGTGGTCTCACGGGTGGTCCTGAGTCCAGCTCCGGGCTACACGGCGGTCGGGGAAATTTTGCTTTCTCCTGATTCAGTCGTGGTTTCCGGGCCCAGAAGTGTCGTCGCGCAAGTGCAAGAGGTATTCACTGTCGAGCAGTCATTTGGGCAGTTGCAGGCAGACCTTAAGGCTATCGTCGAACTGGCGCCCTTGCCGTCGGCAAGATTGACCAGCTCTTCTGCAAGGACAGATGTCTATCTCAATATTCAGCAGTTGGTCGAACTTACGGTTACGGATGTGCCGGTACGTGTCAGGAACGTTCCACGCGGCTTGCGTGTCTTTGCCAGACCGACTACTATGAGCCTGGTCCTGGAAGGCGGCGGCGACTTGCTGACCAAGATTAGCAGAGAAGACGTTGTGGCCTACATCGATTACCAGAGGGTCCGCTCCTCACCTGGTAAAGAATACCCGGCACGAATCATCCCGCCGCCTGGGGGAGTCAGTTATCGCGATGTCCAACCGCGCAAGTTCAAGCTGGTTCTTGAGCGGCAAGGCAAATAGTATTCTCCTGAATCTTTCCATTTCCAATGTCAGACAACTTCTATTTTGTCGCTCCTGAGCAGATTGAAGGCGCCCATCTATCTCTCGACCAAGATGAGTCGCGCCATCTTTGCGCCGTTCTTCGCAAGTCGGTCGGGGATATCTTTTGGGCGGTTGATGGTCTTGGGAAGGCCTATGAATGCCAGTTGTTGAAGGCCGAGAAGTCCGAACCGGCAGAAGCCAGGATTATACAAACTGTGCGTGAGTTCGGGGAGCCACGGTTTCGTCTCACGCTCGCGGTGGCCATTCCCAAGAAAGATAAGTTTGAGTGGATTATTGAAAAAGCGACTGAACTGGGAGTCGTGTCGGTTGTTCCTCTGTTGACCAGCCGGACCGTCATGACTGCCAAATCAGTCAAGCCGGAACGGTGTCGCAAGATTGTCCTGTCGGCCATGAAGCAGTGTCGGCGGTCACGCATGCTGCACGTTCATGAACCTGTGGCTTTCGATATGGTTTTGCGACAGACGGTGGGTTCCGATTTAAAGCTCGTTGCTCATGAAAAGGCAGGCAGCACAAGCATGCTTGACTGTCTGTCTGAGATCCGTGGCAACGCGCCGGCAACGGGCATGCTCTGCATCGGACCTGAGGGGGGATTCAGCGAGGAAGAGATTGAATTGGCGACAGGTCGGGATTACCGAATTGCCGGGCTCGGCCGCCGTCGTTTGCGTACGGAAACAGCAGCTATTCTGGCAAGCGGTCTCGTTTTGGCGGAGATGGGTGAGCTTTCCTCAACAGGGCACGCCAGACCTGCTGGTTGATAGACCCTCCGACATCGAGAAAACCGTTTTTCTGTCTTTGCCACAGTCTTGTGTTGCGACGCCATGGCATGAATCGTGCTCTCGACGGTCTTGTTGAAGAGATGAATGCTGCGGAATTACTGTGTGTGAGAAGGTGATGACAAACCTAAAATGACATGCTCAGGCCCAGCCGCAGTCGTCTGCCATGGTCTGATGTCATCGGGTTCAACAGGCGATATGCCCGTACTCCCGACCGGTCGGGCTGGTCGATCAGATTGCCATCATCGAGTAGATTGCGGATTTCCAGAAACGGTATGACGTGGCCGTGAATGAATTGGTTCGTGTGGAACAAGATTTTTAAATCAACAATATTGCGCCACGAGAGCCGCGTGTCATTTGGCGTTGAGCTACCTGCCGTAGTCACGGGAAGCGGACTGAACAATCTGTACAGCGCATTGAGTGTCACATGTTTTGCGCGGTAACTCGAATCCAGAATGAAGGAATGCCGTTGGTCCCAGCTCAACGGGAATTCGCCCTCGTCAAAATTCAACTGCTGGTCGAATATTTCCCGATTGAATCCTTCCTCCGCTGTTGAACCGCTACCCCGGGCTCTCATGTAGGTGTAACTGAGACGGGTGGAGAGCGCTGGGCTGAAGTTCTTCTGAAGAGTGACCTCAACTCCCGCAGCTCTACCGGAAGCCGAGTTTAGGTACTGAGCGTAACCACCGATTTGGTTGTCATCCACCTCGTCAAAGACGAAGGTTTGCGTGTCGATGATGTTCTTGAATTTCTTTGTAAACCCCGAGATGACAAACAAAAAGTCATCAGAGACTTCGCGCTTGTAACTCAACTCCGTGGAGACAGTTTTTATTGGCGAAAGGTCGGCGTTGCCGATAATTGGCAAATAGCTATCCAGGCGATAGGATGAATTTGTATACAGGTAGTAGAGCGGCGGCATCTGGTAATACCAGCCGTAGTTGAAGTGCACCCGTTCGCTGCTGGACAGGGGCAGAGAGATTCCAATTCTCGGAGAGATCGGTCGTTGTGTTTCTGACTCACGGTCAGGCGCCGGAGCTGCAAGTCTTTGCTGGGCCAGTCGGAAGGACTGAGGTAGTTTCTCTATCTTAATTTCCGGCGAGAAGACATCATAGCGCAATCCGAGATTGGCCGTAACCGCGCCAAAATCCAGCTTGTCCTGAACGTAAAACGCCAAGAAGTGTGGCGTGTATTCGAAGTCGTTTTCGATTCTGCTGTACGCTATGGAACTTGCTGCGTTGCGTGAGGGCTTCAACGGGACTGCCGTGAACTGGGTGTTTTTTGAATTCAGGTTGTGGCGCTGCAGATCCATGCCTGCCTTTATCAGGTGGTTGGCTGCAATCTGTCCGACCAGATCCACCTTCAGCAGCTCGATGTTTTCTCTGGTTTCTTCCTCCCAGGGTTGGTTGCCGTTTATGATTCGGCTGCGTGGGTCTCCCGGATCCTGGAAGCTGAGTTCGGGTGGCTCCTGGTCGATTTGGCCAAGCACGAGCCGCTTGGTGCGGTAGCTTGCCACTCTGGCTGAGGCAAAGAACTTCGGACTGAATGTGTGGGTCAACGAGGCGCTCAACCGATGACTGAAATGTTTGTTTTCGGCAAGGCCAATCGGGTTAAGTTCCCACTGAGCGTCAAATTCACGCCAGCTCAGGTTGGACAGCAGGCCCTGCAGTGTCAGAATGGTGTTGCGAGCAATATCGAAAGATAGCTTGGAATTGATGTTGTAGTTACTGAAAATAGGCGAGTCAAAGGTGTCGTCGAGTTTTTCTCGATGTTGCGTGTCACTCAGGTTTAGATCCGCCGAAATGTGATACTTGGTGTTGATGAGAGGACCGCCAAGGCCAATGGTCATCGGTCCGCCGAAATTCAATTCCAATCTGCGAGTATTGTCGTTGCCAGCCAGGCCAGTTTCAAACAAGTCGCTGTGGATTCGGAAGTTACCGTCAAACTTGTTGCGCCCGTTTTTTGAGATGACATTGACGACTCCCGAAGTCGCGTGCCCGTACTCCGCATTGAATCCTCCGGTTTGTACCATCATCTCGGCAACGGAATTGTTGGGGAAGAAGCTCGAAATCTCGCGCGAGAACCCACTTTGCACCGGCAAGCCGTCCAGCAGGTAGAGCACGCCTGTTTCCCGGCTACCGCGAACGTGACTGCCAACTACACCGGGAAGGAGCGCCACCGCATCAAGGTAGGTGTCGATTGGCAGCCTTTGATTGATGTCATCTCCCGAAATGAAGTAGGTCGAAGATGTGATCTCACTCTGGATCAACTTGCGTTGGTCGGTCACCACGATTTCGTCAAGAGGCAGGACTTCCGCTGACATTGCAAAATCAAGTTCCGTATTGAGATCAACATTGATTTTGACTGTCTTGATAGTAAGCCGTGTGTACCCGATCATGCTGACACTGACATCGTATCTGCCCGCTGGCAGATTATAAATCATAAAGTGTCCGTTTCTGTCGGCCATGGTACCCATTGTGGTACCTTCAACGACAATCTGAGCGCCCGCCAGGAACTGGCCCGTTTCCTTGTCCACCACCTTGCCGGACAGCGTGCCGGTGATTCCCGCGCGAAGCGTTTGGCTCAAGCCCAGAATGGCCAGAATCAGAAGAAGAGTTTTGGCTCTGTTTATCACGATAGAGTTTGCAACGTCTCGTGGTTGGAGTTTGTTTCTTTATATACTCCATTTTGCAAAATATATGCCATCTAAATTTGTGTTTACGTATTTATCTAATATATTTGCAAAACGTGTTAAACCAGGTACCTTTTGGCTATGAATGCCCGCTTGTTGTTTAGAAACAACTGGTTTTGCACGTTCCAGGCAGTTGCACGGGGAGACATTCAGCCCTTTGCTGGTGCAAAATATTTCATCATAGCGGTAAGCTTTTGCATACATGGCGGGCAAAAATTTCGCACATGTTCGAAAACGAGACATACACCTACCTGAATAGCTTGCGGCGATTTGGGTGGAAGCTAGGCCTGAACAATATTCGGCGCTTGCTTGCGACCCAGGACAATCCGCACCTCAAATTCCCATCAGTGCTCATTGCTGGCACCAACGGCAAGGGGACTACCGTTGCACTACTCGAATCCATTTTTCGTCAGGCCGGCTACACCACAGGCATGTTCACTTCGCCGCATTTGTTGACTCCGGAAGAGCGTATCCGAATCAATGGAGAACAAGTCTCCGCTTCTGAGTTGGAGGGGCTTGTGGAACGTCTCAGGCCGGCAGCAGATGAGTTGTGCTCGACCTATTTTGAAGTGTTTACTGCCATGGCATTCTCTCATTTTGCAGCAGCCCGGGTAGACATTGCTTTTGTCGAGGTTGGTCTTGGAGGCAGGTTTGACGCCACCAATGTTCTCCGGCCAATCCTTTCTGTCATAACCAGCATCGACTACGATCACACAGAGCACCTCGGGAAGACCATCGAGAGCATCGCGAGAGAAAAGGGGGGAATTTTCAAGCGCGATGTTCCCTGTGTGACTCATGAGCAGGCGCCAGCAGTCATGGCCACGCTTGCATCGCTCGCCGTCAGCCGAGATGTTGAGCTTACACGCGTTTCGGAGTTTGCCAGCATCGCAAATGTCAGGAAGTCAGAAATCGGCTCCACATTTGATCTGAACCTGGAAGGCTGCTGGTACCGTAATCTCCAGTTGGGACTCGCCGGCACGGCTCAACTTCAGAACGCAACACTGGCGCTCGCTTGTGCCAGCCAGATTGCCAGACTGGGATACGGTATAAGCGAAGAGGCGTACCGCCGAGGCCTGCATGCAGTGAAGTGGCCGGCGCGGCAGCAGAAGATGCAAGACTCACCGAAAGTCGTTGTTGACGTGGCTCACAATCCGGCTTCGATCAAACAGTTGTTGGACGATCTGCGCGAGATATTCGAATTTGAGAGACTGGTGCTCGTGGTCGGCCTGCTGGCTGACAAGAATTACTCCGCCATCGCTCAATCAATTGCCGCTGCCGCCGATAGTATTTTTGTTCTTTCGCCTGCCTCTTCGCGAGCCCTGAATCCTCGGCTACTCCAGGACGAGCTGGCGCGGCACGGCGTAGATTCGTCCCTTGTGCGGGACATTGCGCGAGAATTCGAAAGTATCCTGGCACACGCAGGAAAGGGCGACTTGGTATGTGTCACGGGTTCACATTTTCACTTGGCAGAGATTTTTAATTTCTACAAAACTCCTTGACAAAGATAATTCAATTGATTATCTTCACGAGTGTTCTAAGTCCGGCCAATTGATATTTCCCAACTAAATCAGTCCCGTCGTTTTGCAGCAATCTGATTTCTACGATTAGGATAATCCCCGCTTTTTGGACATGATGTCGCGTTTCATTTTAAGAATTCGGTGCTGACAGTAATTCCCAATTTGATCCCGGAAAATATTCTCGTGGGCATATTAACTGATTTGCGTGGAGGCCAGGATTTGGCTCTCCTGCGCGGGCACACACAACGTGGGCCGCTTACCTAGGGAGACCGTCCATTCATCTTCGCGCATGACTTCGTGAGGAGCCGTAATCTCATCCGCAACCATCCATTGATTCTATAATAATTGTTGTCTCAAATCTCTTCTGGCGATTTGAATCGTACCGTCGAAATCGTTTTCAAATTTAAGGACTACTTCTATGGAAATTGTCGAATTAAAATCACTAAAAATATCCGAGCTCACCAAGATGGCCCAGGAACTCAGCGTCACCGGGGCCACGGGGTTGAAGAAACAGGAGCTGATTTTTCGAATACTCGAGGAACAGACCAAGCAAGAAGGCCTCATCTTTGCCGAAGGCGTGCTTGAGGTCTTGCCGGATGGCTATGGTTTTCTCAGGTCGCCGGATTATAACTACCTGCCCGGCCCCGATGACATCTATGTGTCGCCATCGCAAATCAAGCGTTTCGGCCTGCGCACCGGCGACACCGTCTCCGGTCAGATTCGTCCCCCGAAGGAAAGCGAACGGTTCTTCGCACTTCTGAAGGTGGAAGCAGTCAATTTCGAGAACCCGGAAGAGGCGAAGAAGAAGATTCTCTTCGACAATCTGACTCCACTCTATCCTGAAGAAAAGATCAATCTCGAACATCGTCACAAGGACTACTCTTCCCGGGTGATGAATCTACTGACGCCAATCGGCAAAGGCCAGCGTGGACTGATCGTGGCACAACCCAAGACCGGCAAGACGATTCTGTTGCAGAAGATAGCCAATGCGGTCACCGACAACCATTCGGAAGTCAAGATGATCGTTTTGCTTATCGATGAACGCCCTGAAGAAGTGACGGACATGCAGCGCTCAGTTAAGGCGGAGGTCATCAGTTCCACTTTCGACGAGCCGCCGGATAGACATGTACAGGTCGCAGACATGGTCCTGGCAAAAGCCAAACGTCTCGTCGAGTATGGCCAGGACGTGGTCATTCTGTTGGACAGCATTACCCGCTTGGCCCGCGCTCACAATGCGGTCGTGCCGCATAGCGGCAAGATTCTCTCAGGCGGTTTGGACGCAACAGCACTTGAGCGGCCCAAACGATTCTTTGGCGCAGCCCGAAATATCGAGGAGGGCGGAAGCCTCACCATCATCGCGACAGCTCTCATTGACACAGGAAGCCGGATGGACGAGGTCATTTTCGAGGAGTTTAAAGGTACGGGTAACATGGAACTGCAACTCGACCGTCGCCTCTCCGACCGTCGCATCTATCCTTCAATCGATGTCAACCGTTCCGGTACCCGTAAGGAAGAACTTCTGCTTGAAGACTTCGAACTGAATCGTATCTGGATTCTGCGCAAGTTTCTGGCCGATCTGACCTCCGTCGAGGCGATGGAGTTTCTGCTCCAGAGAATGACCAGCACTCGAACCAACAAGGAATTTCTAGATTCAATGCATACATAATTTCTCTTGCAATTACATGCAAGGTTGGCTATATTCAAAGTTCGAAATTTTGATATGAAACCTTGGGTTACAGCACCCAAATTCAAGGAGTTAAACGTGAAACCCGATATTCATCCAAAGTACAAGCACGTCGTGTTTAAGGACATGTCATCTGACTTCGCCTTTTTGACCCGGTCTACCAAGACCTCAAAGGAGACGATCAAGTGGGAGGACGGCAAAGAGTACCCGCTTATCCTGTTGGAAATCACCAGCGCATCGCATCCATTCTTCACTGGCAAACAGCAACTTATCGACTCAGCGGGCCGCGTCGAGAAGTTCATGAAGAAGTATGGCATGCAATCTCAGGAAGCTGCTCCGGCGAAAAAGAAGGAAAGCAAGAAGCAAGAAGAAGCCGACTCATAAATTCGGTGTTTGAAAAATCCAAAACGGGATGGGAGCCACAAATTGGCCCATTCCGTTTTTTTTATCGTTGTGAGAAAGAGTTTTAATAATGGAAGAACAGAAACTTCAAATCGGCGGTCAGGCGGTGATTGAGGGTGTCATGATGCGCTCCAAAGATGCCTATTCGGTGGCGGTCAGGCGCAAAGATGGCAGTATTCTGGTTCGCACCAAGCCGTTCATGTCGCGCTCCCGAAAATCGAAAATTTTTCGGTTACCGATACTCCGGGGCGCATTCGTTCTGGTCGAGTCACTGGTTTTGGGAATTAAGGCGTTGACTTTTTCGGGGGAAATCGCCGCCGAGGACGAAAAGGCGGATGGTTCCGACAAGAATGGAGCTGATCCGATGCCCAAGCCGAAGAGCTTCTGGGCAAACGTCTGGTTGGCTGTCACGGTTGGGTTCTCGTTCGCCGTGGGACTTTTCATCTTTTTCTATATCCCATTGATTCTAACGGACCTTCTGGGCGCCGAAAGTGGTTTTTCGTTCAACCTGGTCGATGGCCTGCTCCGGCTGGTTATGTTTCTTTCATACCTTTGCCTGATCACGATGATGAAAGATGTAAGGCGCGTCTTCGAGTACCATGGCGCCGAACATAAGAGCATTTTTGCTTTTGAGCAAAATGCTGAGTTGACGCCGGCCTCCGCGAAGCCTCTTTCAAGGTTTCATCCGCGCTGCGGCACAAGTTTTCTTCTCATCGTTATGATTGTCAGCATTTTCGTCTTTATGTTTCTCGGAAAGCCGGATACCATCGCGGAGAGATTGGTGAGATTGGCCTTTATCCCGGTCATTGGGGGAATTTCATATGAGCTTATCCGGCTCTCTGGCTTGAAGGCCAACAGCCGTTTTTGGCGTCCGTTTATCCTTCCCGGGCTCTGGCTTCAGAAGTTAACTACCAAGGAGCCTGATGAAAGCCAGTTGGAGGTTGCTATCGTAGCTCTGAAGTGCGCGCTGGCAATGGACCTGTCCGACCACCCGGACGCCGTTCGTGAGGAAGAAGCCGTACAAATGGCGGGCGCAAGCTAATCATTTTCTTCGGAGAGAAGTTTGTTCAAACAGTTTGAGAAAATACAAGCGCACTACGACCAGTTGTGTGAGTTGCTGGCGGATCCGGAAATTACTCAGAATCCAAAGCGCTACACCGAAGTCGCGATAGAAAAACGTGGACTGGACAAGACCGTGGAGACGCTGAAGCAATACCGCGAAGTCTTGAAGACTATCGAGGACGACGAGTCCCTGCTTGCGGATGAAACTGACCATGAGCTTAGGGAGCTTGCCGAGTCAGAGCTTGTCGAGTTGAGCGCAGAAAAAGCCAAACTCGAGGATGATCTTAAACTTCTCTTGTTGCCGAAAGACCCGAATGATTCCAAGAATGCCATTGTCGAAATCCGCGCTGGCACTGGCGGCGATGAAGCAGGGATCTTTGCAGGGGACCTGTTTCGCATGTACAACCGCTTTGCTGAGAGAAGCCGCTGGGCCATCGACGTCTTGAGTTCAAACCCGCAAGGAGTCGGGGGCTTCAAAGAGATCATTTTCATGATTAAGGGCGAGGACGTCTACGCCGTGATGAAGTATGAAAGCGGTGTGCATCGCGTGCAGCGAGTGCCCAAAACGGAGACCAGCGGCAGAATTCACACCTCCGCGGCTTCCGTGGCTGTCCTGCCGGAGGCTGAAGAGGTGGAACTCGATATTGATCCGAACCAACTCAAGATCGATGTATATCGTTCTTCCGGGCCGGGTGGCCAGAGCGTGAATACCACCGACTCCGCCGTGCGCATCACCTATCTTCCCACTGGCATGGTGGTTACCTGCCAGGACGAGAAATCTCAGCATAAGAACAGGGCGAAAGCGCTAAAAGTTCTGAACGCCCGTCTTCTCGAAATGAAACAACGCGAGGAACAGGAGAAATTGGCCGAGAGCCGCCGCTCCATGGTCAGCACCGGTGATCGCAGCGCGAAAGTGCGCACCTATAACTTTCCCCAGGGCCGCCTCACCGACCATCGAATCGGCCTGACTTTGTACCGCCTGGACGATGTGCTTGACGGCGACCTAAATGAAGTGGTGGAAAAGCTCAGGCTGGCCGAGCAGGCTGAGCAGCTCGCCGACGCCGGCTGATGACGGTGGCGTTTGTCCCGACAGGCAGCCGGATTCTTGACGTCCTCAATTCTGCCACGGGCTCACTTCAACGGTCCGGAGTGGAAAACGCCAGACTGAATGCCGAGCGCCTGCTGGCCAGAACTCTGGGCCTTGGCCGCGCCCAACTCTATCTTCACGGTAACGATTCTCTTTCCGACTCCCAAATCTCTATCCTACAAGCATTGCTTCAGCGCAGAAGCGCAAATGAACCTCTGCAATACCTCCTGGGCGAGACCGAGTTCATGTCTCTGCCATTCAAGGTGACGCCGGACGTTCTCATCCCACGCCCGGAAACCGAGATTCTCGTTGAAGAAACCATCGCGCTTTGTGATGCCAGAATTCAGGAGAACAGGGTCATTTCTGTCTTGGATTTAGGAACGGGTTCCGGCTGTGTCGCTGTCAGCCTTGCCAAATCAGTGGATTCAGTACAGGTGGTTGCGCTCGACATCTCTCAGGCCGCGCTGCAGGTCGCCGCGGAAAATGCCGCCCTCAATCATGTCGCAGACAAAATAAAGTTTGCATATCAGGACTTTTTTAATACTGATATGATTAAGCAATTTCCAGACCCGTTTGATATCATCGTGTCGAATCCGCCTTATGTTTCTCATGAGGAGTTTCAGGTGCTGGCGCCAGAGATTCGTGATTTTGAACCAAAGGTCGCTTTGAACGATGGCGCGGATGGTCTGAGTTGCTATCGCCGCATCAGTGAGCTGGTCCCGCGTCTGCTCAAAGCAACCGGGGCGCTGGCCATGGAGGTCGGCTTGGGCCAGGCGCCCGCTGTCGAAAGAATGTTCGCGACACAAGGCTTTGGCGAGATTAAGAGTTGTGAAGATCTCAATGGCATCGCCCGCGTTGTGATTTGCGAACACAAACCCACTCAGTTTATGGAGGAATCGAATGATTAAGCCTACCATTTTTCGTGAATATGATGTTCGGGGCATCGCGGATGATGACCTCACCGATGAAAACGTAACCTTGCTCGGCAAGGGCATCGGAACGCTTCTTGGCCGCAAGGGAGCGAAAAATATGGTTGTTGGGCGCGATGTCCGCCTGTCTTCGAAACGACTGCGCGATGCCCTCATCGAAGGCCTGGGTTCAACCGGGATGAATGTGATCGATGTTGGTGTCTGCCTGACACCGGTGAATTATTTCGGAATCATTCATTTTGGCGCCGATGGCGGTGTCATGATTACCGGAAGTCATAACCCCATTGATTACAATGGCTTCAAGATCTCAGCAAAAGGCGTCATGCCGGTTTTTGGCGAGCAGATTCAGGACATTCTGCGGCTAATCGATGCCGGTGATTTTGAACAGGGCAGAGGCGAAGTGGTGGAAAAGAATATCATTCCAGAGTACGTCGAGATGCTGAAATCAAAACTCAAGCTCGACAAGAAACTGAAGATGGTTGTGGATGCCGGCAACGGCACCGCAGGTCTTCTGGCGCCGCAATTGTGGCGGGACATGGGGTGTGATGTCACTGAGCTTTACTGTGAGCCCGATGGTACATTCCCGAACCACCTGCCCGATCCGACAGTACCAAAATACGTCGTTGATTTGCAAAAGAAAGTTCTTGAAGTCGGAGCGGACATTGGAATTGGCTATGATGGCGACACCGACCGAGTTGGGGTGATCGACGAAAAAGGACGCATGGTTTTCGCCGACAAGCTGATGGCAATCTTGAGCCAGGAAGTTCTGGACAAACACCCCGGCGCCGAGATCGTGTTCGATGTCAAGTGCTCGCAGGCCCTGCCCGAAGTCATAGAAAAACATGGCGGCAAGCCTTTGATGTGGAAGACAGGCCACTCCCTGTTGAAGGCAAAAATGAAGGAAGTGAAATCACCGCTGGCAGGCGAAATGTCAGGGCACATCTTTTACGCCGATGACTTTTACGGCTTCGACGATGCCGTCTACGTATCGGGGCGATTGCTGCAGATTCTCTCCCGCACAGACAAAACCTGCTCAGAGATAGCGGATGCCGTGCCTGGCTTTGAGTCAACGCCGGAGATCCGTATCACGGCGACGGACGAAGACAAATTCGATATCGTCTCTGAGTTGGTGCAGCATTTTAAGAAGTCATACGACATCATCGATATCGATGGCGCGCGTGTTTTGTTTGGAGATGGCTGGGGACTCGTGCGCGCCTCAAACACGCAGCCCGTACTGGTGTTGCGCTTCGAAGCCAAAACCCGGGCTCGTTTGCAGGAAATTATCGATATCTTCAAGGCCAAGCTGCGGGAGTATCCGGCCGTTTCGTTTTCCGATTCTGATTTCGAAATGGCGTGATCAGATGAGTTGTTCGAGGTTGCGTCAGCCATCTCGAACAACTCAGCAAGTTTTAACTTGTCCAGGGAGTGGAAGCCACCGAATTCATAACGAATCGCCGTCCTTGTTTTTTCCCTGCACCTTCGGTGGGCAGATCTTCCCTCTGCCAGACTCTGGCCAGCATCGTTATTCAGCTGCATTCTTGGATTTGGAACAACCTCAAGATGGCAGATGTTGTAGTTCATGTCAGATCGTGACAATTATTTGGCTTGAATTTCTATAGGAAAACATCTACTTTGCTCACTTCATTTGTCAACGTTATGGTGCTATGAAAAACCATCTGAAATCGACACTGTTTACCGCCATCCTGGCTGGCGCCTGGGCTTCCGCCGTTTGGTGCGGTGATGCCACAATGCCCGTGTCGCAAATAAAACCCGGGATGGTGGGCGTGGGCAGGACTGTCTTTGCCGGCCACGACATTGAGACTTTCGATTTCGAAGTTTTGGACATCATTCCAAACTTCAGAGCCAAGCGCGATTTGATTCTGGTGAAGCTGGTCGGCGAGAAGGTTTCGCACACCAACGTCGTCGCAGGCATGAGCGGCAGCCCTATGTACATCGACGGCAAACTGGTTGGCGCTCTCGCCTACAGCATGGGAATCTTCATGAAGGATCCCATCGCCGGCATCACTCCAATCAGTCAGATGCTTGAGATCCTGGACCGCGAGAAGGTTCGTAGCAACGAACTGGCGTTTCGTTCCGGCACCAATTGGGACTACGTCGATATGGCCGTGGGGGCAAAAGATATCAGCCTTGATGTTCTGGTGCCGCCGAACATGCATCGACTTCGCAGCGAGCGCGGTATGTCGAACGAGATTACGCAACTCGAAGTGCCTTTACTGTTTTCAGGCTTCGAACCGGGCGTCGTGGAAATGTCCTCGCAGCTGTTCGGCGGGATGGGCTTCCAGATTGCCAGCGGCGGCGGAGTCGTTTCGCCCGGTGACGGCGATGCAACACCATTCGCGCCAGGTTCCGCCTACGCGGTCGTGCTGGTGGATGGCGACCTCGGACTGCAGGCGACCGGAACGGTTACTTACGTAGATAACGACAAGGTTTTGGGAATGGGGCACCCGTTCCTGAATGGGGGCGCTGTTGGGCTACCAATGGGTAAGGCCAGAATCCTGACCACTATCTCGTCGCTCATGTCTTCCACCAAAATGTCGGCGCTGACTGAGGTTGTCGGCACAGTGCACCAGGACCGAACCACCGGCGTTATGGGAGTTGACGGGGAAGTCCCGCAGATGGTGCCATTAACCTTGACCATGCAATCGCCGTTCACGCCATCGACAACGTTCAATTTTAGAGTGGCCGAGGACCGCAGCCTGCATTCGCTCACTCCTTTGATTTTCAGCATCGTGGTTACCAATGCGCTGGAGTCGGCGCGGCTGTCATCTAGCAGCCGGACGCTTAAGCTGGATGGCCAAATAAAACTCAGCGGCGGAGAAACGTTACCGGTCAAGAACTATTTTGCCGGTGGCGGCCCTTCATCATTCTTGACCGATGGAGTTCAAGCCGCCGGCGAGCTGGCTTCCGTCGTTGGCGCTCTTCTCTCCAACAATTTTGTCCCGCCAAAAATTGAAGCAGTAGATCTCACTTTCGAGGTTCTACCTAAGAAATCTCTGGCCTATGTTGACCGTCTTGTGGTTGACCGCAACAGCGTGAAGCCGGGCGAAACCATCGCAGTTACGGTACATCTCAAAGAATATCAGGGCGAGGCGCACAAGGTGACCCACAAGATGACTGTGCCCCACAATCTGCGTGGCCGCCGCCTCAACATCTTTGCAGGCAGCGGGGTCACGCTTACCCGGCTGGAGACTAGAAGTTCACCTCAGAAATTCCGGCCACAAAACTTCGAGCAACTCCTGGAACTGCTGAATAACAGGAGGAAGAACAATCTCGTGTTCTTTCAAATGCGGTTGCCGGACAAAGGCGTCATGGTCGAAGGCGAAGAATTGCCCGGACTGCCGCCATCGATTTTGAGTGTAATGCGGGCACAAAAGTCAGCCGGAACGGTCGTCAATCTTCGCGACCGTGTCCTTGCTGAGCAGAAAATTGAAACTGAATATGCCGTCTCTGGCGGCCGGTCCGTATGGTTGACCGTTGAACCCAAATAGATAAGACATGATACGAAAAACGATTCATCTTGCCGTTATCGTTTGCACCCTCTTCAGCCTCTTCGGAATGGCTCTGGCTTCAACGCCGAAGAAAAAGGCTTTTCGGACTCAGCAGGATTTTGAGGGCGGTGAGCCCAGCGGAGTCTCCATCGATTATCTAGGGAATCTTTCCCTGGCTCCGGCAACGGAGGTGGTTTATGAATCCGGCATCCCTTTCCTTTGGGCCGGCGTCGCCGACCGCCGTGGCAACATCTTTGTTGCGGGTGGTAATGGCGGCAACGTATACAAAGTCGCCGGGGGTAAGGGCTCAACTGTTTTTGAGAGTGGTGACTTGCAGATTCACGCCATGGCCATCGACAGCAAGGATAGTCTTTTCGTTGCCAGTTCTCCCAGAGGCAAGGTTTACAAGGTCTCTGCCAGCGGAGCAAAGCCGGCCAGCGAATCGATATTTTTCGATCCGGAGGAAGTTTACATTTGGGCTCTGGCAATCGACAGTCAGGATAATCTGTACGTTGCCACTGGCGAGAAAGGCAATATTTACAAAGTGGATACGAAGGGCGGAGCGGCCATGTTTTATGAGTCGGATGAAGCCCATGTGCGAAAGTTGCTGTTTGCACGTAACGGCGATCTAATTGCCGGCACAGCAAACAAGGGCATCGTTTTGCGGGTTGACAAGACGGGCAAGGCATCTGTGCTCTACGATTCGCCGCTTGTCGAGATCACGTGTTTGCATCAGGATGAGCGCGGCAACATCTATGCAGCGGCAACCGGCGAGTCACCGCCGCAGCGCATGGCCCAGCCTGCTCAGCCGCGTTCATCAGATGATGCGGCTGGTGCGGGAAGTGCTGAGGTCGATGTGGATGAAATCAGCCTGTTGCAGCCCGTCGTGGCCGCTGGCGTGGAGCGCGGTGCGAAAAGAGGCGAACTCTACCGCATCGGGCCAGACGGAGACGTTAGACTTTTTCAAATGCTGAAGTCCGAGCGCATTTACAGCATGGCAGCAGGACCATCAGGTAGCATTCTTCTGGGCGCCGGTGATAAGGGTCGCCTTTATAGTATGAATGCCGAGGGCGAGGTGGCGCTTGTTGATAGGTATGAGGAAAGTCAGATCACATGGCTCGGCCCCCGCAGCTCCGGACAAACCTACCTGGCCACCTCAAATCCGGGAAAAGTCTACCGAGTATCTGACAAGCCGGGCGCAAAAGGTGAGTTTACCTTTGAAGTGGTTGACACCGGCGTCTTGTCACGCTGGGGCGCTATCGGCTGGAAATCCCGTCGTGACGCCAATCTCGATGTGCAGACGCGCACCGGCAATACCGAGGACCCGGACAAAACCTGGAGTTTGTGGTCGAAAAAATATTCGGTAGCAGCCGGCCAGGCGATCGAGAGCCCGGCAGCGCGTTTCATTCAGGCCAGGGTAACTTTAAGAGCCGCCGGTGGCAATGCCTCTCCTGTGCTAGAGGAGTTGACCCTGTCGTACTTGCAGAAAAACGTGCCGCCAGTCATCCGCCAGGTCAGAGTTCACGCGCCAGGGGAATACTATCCGGGTGCAAGCGAAAACGAGAGCGTGGGTTCAGCCTTGAGCAACGGTGCAACAAATAGCAAGAACGGTTTGCCAAAGGCATCTTTCGGCAGAAAATCCTACCAGAAGGGATATCGCGCCGTCAGTTGGATTGCGCAGGATGAAAACGGCGATCAGTTGAGCTACTCCGTGTTCTACAAAGGCGTTTCCGACAAGAACTGGCGACAAGTCTCTGAGTCCTCCGCCGGCACGGTCTATTCATGGGATACGGAATTAATGCCAGATGGCGAATATGTCATCAAGGTCGAGGCCGCCGATGACCTGAGTAACCCGCCAGCGGCAGTATTGCAGACCGAGCGTTCAAGCCAGCCGTTCACTGTTGACAACACCGGACCGCAGGTGAGCGCGCTTTCTGTTTCCAGGCGCGGCGCTGAGACAATCATTGCATTTGCAGTTGAAGACGAACGCAGCCCGCTCAAGTCCGTCGAGTACGGGGTCAATGCGGAAAAATGGCAGCTCGTCTATCCGGTTGACGGGATTTGTGACTCCAGGAATGAACGCTTCGAGATTCGGCTGGATTCAAAAGTTGCCGGCGAAAATCTTGTGGTAATTAAAGCTCGCGATGAAGTAGGCAATCTTGGCTATGGAAAGCGAACAGTAAAACTATAGATGTGCAATAGAGAGCGCAAGAAAGGATGAGAGCGTGTCCATAAACAAGGAGTCGTTTGAGAGAGTAAAGGAGTGCCTGCATCATGGCCAGAGATTTGTCCTGACCACTCATGTCAATCCGGATGGAGATGGATTGGGCTCCGAGGTCGGTTTGGCTTCGTATCTTCGCGACCTCGGGAAAGATGTTTTCATTCTCAATGTCAGCGAACTGCCGGATAACTACGATTTTCTTAACACCGATGGAGCAATTAAAACCTACAACGGATTTATCCACCGTGAGACCATTCTCACAGCGGACTATTTTTTGATTCTGGACATCAGCGATTGGAATCGCCTGCGCGACATTGGAAAGGAAATTCGCAAGACGGACATCCCTAAGATTTGCATCGACCATCATCCTCAGTCAGGAGAATTCGGTGATGTTCAACTTATCAATGATCAGGCCTCTTCTACCGGCGAGATCATTTATGAGCTAATCAAGTATTGCGACGGCAAGATCACGCCCACTATCGCCACCGCGCTTTACACCAGCATCCTGACGGACACGGGGTCTTTCAAGTTTTCCAACACCAGTGCCAGAGTTTTCAGAATCGCTGGAGATTTGGTCGAGTGTGGCGCGAGTTCTGAAGAAATCTACAAATTGGTGTACGAGCGGCAGAGCACGAACAAGGTGAAGCTGTTTGCCAGTATTCTGAATAGGCTCCGCTTCGAAGAAAATGGCCGGGTTGCCTGGTTTACGATTTCCAAAGAAAGCATGCATTCGCATGGCGCCAAACTCTCGGATACGGAGGGCTTTGCTGACTATCCGCGGGTCATTTCCGGAGTCGAAGTCATTGTGATGTTCAGTGAGGCGGACAAAAGCAGAACCAAGGTTAGTCTGCGCTCAAAGGGCAACTACGTGGTCAATGGCGTTGCACGCAAGTTTGGCGGCGGCGGCCACCAATATGCCGCTGGTGTTTTGATGGAAGGCAGCATGCACCAACATGTGAAGAGTATTCTCTCCGAAGTTGCTCTCCTATTGAACGGATGATCCGCTAGCCAGATCTGACATGTCTAACTCCGGCCAGCCAGCAGAGACGATTGAACACCGATTTGCCCGCATCGCACCTGAAATAGATGAGGTGTACCGCAATCTCCTGAAATCTGCACACAACCTGGAAGCCGTTCAGCAGGAATTGTGCGTGAAAGGCGCAGCCTGCCACCTCGACCCATCGGGCGAGTTAATTAATGAGAAGTCTGCTGGCGATTCCGACAGGCCGTGCGCTCTCATTTTGCCTTTCACATCGCGGAACGGAAATTTCAGTCTGGCTTGTGCCGCGACAGTATTTTTCGGAGTTCTGAGGATGCTCGTGGAATCATCCGAAAGTCGTGGGCCGGTGCAGGTGTCTTTGCGCGCCCTGCCATTTTCAGTAGGCGGTCCTGTTGCTGAGTTGGCTGCGGATGAAGTTATCGTGCTCGACTTTGATGAGTCCTTACGGCCGGGTCAGGTTGGGTTTCTTACCGGCACAATTATCCCCTCCCAGCAGACTTTTGAGCTTACTGTCTCAAAAAAAGATGGTCAATATGACGCCGCCAGCGCTTACAATCTTGTTCCGCTCGCAGCCCATATCGTCGCCGCGGTTTCCCAGATCCCGACCCGGAAGACCGATCCATTGAAAATGGCGCGAGTTGGGTTTACTTCGATTTCGAGCACGGCCCGTGCTGCCGGCGGGCCGGCAACCGCCCTCACCCTGCAGGGCGTTATCCATGCTCCCGCACCGTCGATCGCCGAGACTATCCCACGACTAATCGAGCAGGAATCCCGGGCTCTGGCTGGCACTCTTGACCTGTCTTTGGAGTTCCTGTACGGACCCAGGGTACCGGAAATCAGAAGCGACAGTCAGCTTCAGGAAGAGCTGCGTATCGCCTGCACAACCATATTCGGTAGCGCAAACGTCCTTGCGCTTGAATTCCTCACTCGCGACTATTGTGGTCTAATGCTGCATCGGGAGCGGCAGGCGGTGGCGAGCCTGCACGTTGGCGTCGCTGACGCCGCCGGGTCGCACCAGGGATCGGAAGCTATAATCGACACGAATCTCCGGGCAATCCTAACTGCAATTCGGACGTTGACTCTCTTCTATTCGCGCTAGTGTCACGATTTCTAATTTTCCGAACAAAACTCTGACAGGGTTTCGACCCCTTTTTCATGCCTGAAACGGTTAACATCAAACCCTGTCAGAGTTCGCTTATTTGGAAATCATCACACTAGTCACCTACCTGCAGTCGTTGGTTTGTTACCGAATTACCCGCAAACACAACATATTAAAAAGCGGCAACATCCATTTTCTACTTGCATTTACACCCGGTTTTGTCTTAGCTTTTCAATCACCATCTGCCTAAGCAGGCAGGCACCGTTATCCACAATTTTCAGGGATTGAGTACGTTGGATTTTCGTGTTTCAGGACATCCCGTCCACACCGCATCAATGTCCCCGACTGATTCATCGGCCAGGAATTTCTACCAGACGATCTTTGAGTCTCTCGGCGTGCCCGCGATTGTGGTCGATGGTGCAGGACAGATTGCCGCGGCCAACCAAGCGTTTTCTTCCATCTTCAACATCACTCGTCCGGGTCAGTTGAAGCCGGTTTTTCTAGATCTGGTTGCGCCCGACGATCAGGCTGCTTGTATGGATTCGATTGCAGCAGCCCAGGATGGCCGGAGCGGCCCACTGAGGCTGGACGTTCGCGTCCGTGGCGCAGATGGAGAATTTGAAGTGGAACAACTGCATTTGAGCGCTGTCGCCAACAGCAGCATGGTTCTGTTGATTTTCGCCGGCCGTCTGCTCGACCAGCCGTCCGCCCGATCGAGGCGACAGGATGAAGAGTTCGACAGCCTGTTTTACCTTATCTGCCACAACCTCAAGTCACCGGCGGTTTCGATTCAAGGGTTCTGCAAACTTCTCAGAGAAACCGTGGTTACTGGTCAGGAGGAGGTCATCCATTATGTTGAGCGCATCCAGGATAACGCTTTGCGTTTGAACGCCATGGTGCAGGATCTGCTGGAGTTTTCGAGTTTTTCGAAAGCCAGTACCACGACTGACGTGGACTTGTCTCAGGTTTTGGCGGATGTGCGGACGGAGTATTACTTCCCGTTGAAAGAGATGAACGTGCGCCTGCGGGTCATGGAGCACTTGCCTTGTGTCAGGGGTGATCTGCGGGGCCTGAAGGCTGTTTTCAGCAATCTTGTGGACAACGCCATAAAATATTGCGGCCACCTGCCTGATCCGGAAATCAGGGTGTCCTGGGAAGAGACGCCCCGGTTCTACGTCTTCCGTGTAGAAGACAACGGGCCCGGCCTGCTCGAGAAGTACCACGACAGCGTGTTCGAGTTGTTCGAACGCGCCACCGCGCCAGAAGAAGTTAACGGCACCGGTATTGGGCTGGCGCTAGTCAAGCGAATTGTCGAGAAACACAGTGGGCTTGTGAGATTTGTGTCAGGCCGCGGGCAGGGAGCAGCGGTCTATTTCACCCTTCCAAAAATCGCGGGGTGCCAGGATGGTCATCGTTAAGAAACTCCGCCCAGACGTTACGTCGGGTCAAAGCAGTGAGATGAATGTTTATCTCAACGTCATCGCCCACGAGATTCGCAACCCTCTGGTTTCGGTGCAGGGATATGCGACACTGCTGCAGGAAAAATACGGCCGGACCTTGCCGAAAGAGGGGCTCGACTATCTGGATAGAATCGGGAGCAACCTCAAGCGTCTGGATGTGCTGTTGGCCGACATCACTCGGTTTGCCAGAATCACCATCGACGAGGCGAGATTCACGAAAGTGCCCATGGCTGATATTGTTGAAGCAGCAGTTGAGACACACCTTTTTCAGCTGCACCAGAAGAAAATCAGTCTGCAGATCCAGTCTGGGCTACCGGAACTCGCCTGTGATGCGAATTGCATGGTCCTGGTTTTCTCGAATCTCCTGGGCAATGCCATTAAATATTCCAGAGAATCAAGGCACGGGCTGATCGAGGTGGGATATTTGAGCGACGAGATTTTTCACAAGTTTTACGTTAGAGACAATGGTGTTGGGTTTCGCGCCAGGGACCGGAAAAAAGTCTTCCAGATATTCAGCCGGCTGCGAGACAAGAAAGATGTTGGCGGTTCGGGCCTCGGCCTTTCGATTGTTAAACAGATTGTCGAGGGCCACGGCGGCGAAGTGTGGGTCGAATCCAGAAAGAACAGGGGCGCCACATTCTTCTTCACCCTCCCACAAAATTCGCCGAGAGCGTGATTGCAGTGATTGAACGAGTGAATGCTTGCATCATCTATTGGGAGACACGATGGACGGTTCTTTGAGGGTCCTTTTGGTCGAGGATGACGTTGAGCAGGCATCTTTGATGGGGCAGCGGCTGCGCGATTTCAACGACAGCTTTATCATCGATACCACCCACAGCGGGGCAGCCTGTCTTGAGAAGCTTTCCGAAACCCGGTACGAAGCGATAATTCTCGAATATAACCTACATGAACAGAATACGCTTGATCTGCTGAGTGCCATTTCCGAAAACGGTGTGGGTGCACCGGTTGTGGTCGTGTCGAGCAGCGACGGCGAAGAGGCGGCCGATGAAACGTTGCGGCGTGGCGCCAGCGACTATGTGGTAAAGAATTCCAGCTTCCTGACCGTCCTTCCTCAGGTTGTGCAAAGGTCCATTCAACAGTCCCGCCGAGAAACAGAACTCAAGGCCTCAGAGCAGAAGTATGAGGCTATTTTCCAGAAGGCCAGCGCCGCTATCATGATTCTCAATCCGGACAGCAAGAGAATTCTGGAAGCCAATCTCAAAACAAGTGAAGTCTCGGGCTACGAAAACCACGAGCTTGTCGGCAAGTCATTTGTGTACCTGTTTCCGAAATTCCTGCGCACTCAGGTGGAAGACTGCCTCAGGATTGCAATTGACAGCGGCAACCATCGGGATGAGGGTCTCAGCATGCTGACCAAGCTTGGCAAGTCTTTCCCGGTTGATGTTGATTTGAGCATAACTGACCTTGCGGAGTCGAAAACGCTCCTGTGCAGCCTAAGCAATATCTCGGAAAAGCGGCATCTGCAAACCCTGATTCTGAACAGCAAGAAGCGGCTGCAGAACACCTTCGATGGTATCACGGACATCATTTTTCAAGTCGGGCGTAATGACGAAATTGTCATCGCCAACAGGAAGCTATCGGAGCTCCATGGCAGCCGGCCAGAAAACTTGATCGGAAGAAAATACTACGAGGTATTCTATGAGGCTGAGGCTCCCATAGTAGATTGTCCTGTGCAGGCCACTTTCAAAAGCGGCGAGCCGAATTATCTGGAGTATGCCGCCGGAGAGACCATTTACGAGATTTCCAGCTATCCGATTTTTTCAGTTGACGGAAAACTGGAAAGCGTTGCAGCCTATTCCAAGGACGTATCGGAAAAACGGCGGCTCGAGAAGACCCTGATTCAGTCCGAGAAGTTGGCCACTATCGGCCTGCTGGCTTCGGGTATTGCGCATGAGTTGCGCAACCCGCTGAATGTTATCGAAACGGCGCGCTACTACATCGATGAGTTTCTGGTCAAGAAGAATTCAGATGTCGCTGCCAAGCTCGATATCATTAGGAGGAACGTCCGGCGCTCTTCCAAAATTATCAACAATCTGCTGGAGTTTTCTCGCCACTCCGAGCATGACCGCGAAGTGATCGATTTGCGGGCCTTGGTGGAAAGCACGGTGTCGTTGATTCACAAGGAACTCAGCGCCAAGAACATCGATTATTCATTGGACTGCCCCGAAGATACCACCGTATTCTTCAGCATGGATTGTTTGAAACAAGTTTTGTTGAATCTGATCATCAACTCGATTCAGGCGATGAAAACAGGCGGCAAGCTCAAGGTCGCCGTGGCGCAAAAAGGAAAGGGCTGGGTTGACATGATGATTCGGGACACCGGCATGGGCATTCCCAAGAAAAATCTGCCGCACTTGTTCTCTCCATTCTTCACGACCAAAGAGGTCGGCGAGGGCACTGGCCTGGGGCTCTACATCACGCACATGATTGTTGCACGTGAGGGCGGCAAGATCAAAGTCGATAGCACAATCGATGTCGGCACGACCTTCACGATCACGCTGCCGCAGCGGGAGACAAGCAACTGAGGGCGGGAGTTTTTGTTTGACAAAAGAGGATTTAATCGTTACATTCGGGCCGTTTTTGTGACAATTCTTGAACTACCACTGAGGCCCCAAAGTTGTCCCTTAAAGAGATTTGCCAGCCCATCAAGGCGGACCTGGAAAGCTATGAAATCGAATTCCGGAGCCTCCTGAAATCTCATGTTTTCTTGGTAGATAAGGTCATTCAATACATTATTGCGAACAAGGGCAAGCGACTTCGCCCAATCCTGGTTATTCTTGCAAGCCGGCTGCATAACAGCAATGGCAAGGTGCTGGATTCGCGCAACTTAAGGGCTGCCGCCATCATGGAGTTGCTGCACACTGCAAGCTTGGTGCATGACGACGTCGTGGACAGTTCTGACCAGCGGCGCGGTCTGCCTTCAGTAAATTCGATCTGGAAAAATAAAGTCTCCGTACTCATGGGCGACTATCTTTTTTCGAAGGCATTGCTTGCCATGCTGAGTTTGCGCAGCATGCGGGCTTACGAGATCATTTCTGAGACCGCGGAACGGATGGCACAGGGAGAGCTGCTGGGCGTCGAACGCAGCAAGGATTTCCGGCTGGAGGAAGAGACCTACTTTCGGCTCATTGCCGACAAGACAGCGTCTCTGCTTGCTGCCGCTTGTCAGCTTGGCGCCGTTTCGTCAAGCGATGACGAACAAGATATTGATTCCATGAAAACGTTCGGTGAAAATCTCGGAATTGCGTTTCAGATTCGGGACGACCTGCTGGATATCCTGGGTAAAGAGAAAAAGACCGGCAAGCCGATAGGCAACGATATCCGGGACAATAAGGTGACTCTGCCATTGATTCATGCGCTCCGCCAGGCCAGAAAATCAGACGCGCGCCGCATCATCCGCATGATCAAAAGGAGCCCCAAACGGCAGGAAATCAAGGAGATTTTCGCGTTCGTCGAGCAGCACGGTGGCATTGACTACGCCATGAAGAAAGCCGACGAATACATTGAACTTGCGAATCAGGCGTTGGAGCGCTATCCCGACACACCTTACAAAGCCTCATTGCAGAAACTGGTAGCCTTCATTACAACCCGAGAAAGTTGACAAAACATGACCAGGACGGTTGCTTCCCTTTGGATTTCGTTTCAGAACATGGGTCTTTGCTGCAGCGGAATCGAACTTCAATCCTTTAATAAAAACGCGTGCTCATGGGCGCCATCGTCACCATTTCGCTTTACGCCGGGAGTGTGCCAACAGACTGGCAACAGGATGTCGGAAAATATCCCAGCGAGATGGAGCGCGGCGAAAGATTCATGTCTTCCAATATTCCTGAAAACGCGATTGGCCAAATCAACCGCCTTGCAGGTAGAGAATATGTTAGTGTACATCCGGATGTGGTGGAAATACTGGCTCATGCCTGGTCCATCATCGAAATCAGTTCCAGAGCGTTCGATGTGACCGTTTGGCCACGGCTTCGTCTCTGGGGATTTGACAGCGAAAATCCTTTTGTACCGATACCCAGGGAGCTTGAGAAGGCCATCACACTTGTCGATTACAGCAGTGTAGCTCTGACCGATTCATCCATTCGGCAGAATTCTTCCTGGTGCTGGCATCGATCTTGAGGATATTGCCAAGAGATATGCAGTTGAGCAGCCAGTAAGCGTTCTTGCTGGAATAGGATACACTGACTTTATGGTTGAAGCAGGTGGATTTGCGCGAGATAGTTGGCGTATTGATTCGGGACCGGCGGAAAATATGGGTTCAACATCCGTCAAACGCCGCCGGCTTTTCGACTGTTGGAAGATGGGCGAGGGAGCGGCTGCGACATCCGGAGTCTACGAGCGTTCTTTCGAGCAGGGTTCGAAGCGATACCATCATAATTCTGAACAAACGGATATCCTGCTGGAAAAGCGCTTAGCACAACGGTCGTGGCGGCAAATACTGCCGCAGTGGATTCGTGTTCAACGGCTGTATTTGTTCTCGGATCCGAATGGGGTCCAAAATTGATGACGGCATTGGCTGGAGTGGAAGCCCTGGTTGTCTTCGCCGACGTTGTGTCCGGCGAGCTGAAATCGAAAGCGATAAACCAGCGAATGACCGAACTATTAAGGTAAAGTATTAAGCGCGGAAACGGATTTTATGCCAAGATCATTAGTTACAGGCGGCGCGGGTTTCCTGGGTTCACATCTCTGCGAGTTTTTGTTGAACAAAGGACACGAAGTCATTGCCATTGACAGCCTGCTCACCGGGACGGTTGCGAATATCGAACATTTGCAATGCGAGCAATTCAAGTTTATCAAACATGACGTTACAGAGTACATTTATTGTGCCGGACCCATCGATTACGTCTTTCACTTTGCTTCACCGGCCAGTCCCAAGGACTATCTGGAATTGCCGATCCAGACGCTCAAGGTCGGCTCTATGGGAACCCACAAGGCTCTGGGCCTGGCAAAAGAGAAGAAGGCGACTTTCCTGCTTGCCTCAACCTCCGAAGTGTACGGCGATCCGCAGGTGCATCCACAGCGTGAGGACTATTGGGGCCACGTCAATCCTGTTGGACCGCGCGGTGTGTATGATGAAGCCAAAAGGTTCGCGGAAGCCATCACCATGGCCTATCATAGATTCCACGGTTTGAATACCAAGATTGTCCGCATTTTCAACACATACGGGCCCAGAATGCGCCCGAATGACGGCCGCGCCATTCCTTCATTTGTACCGCAGGCGTTGCGCAACGAACCGATCACTGTCTTCGGGGACGGTTCCCAAACCCGAAGCTTTTGCTACGTCGATGACCTTGTTGATGGCTTCTACCGCTTACTCATGTCGGATTTTCATGAGCCGGTCAATATCGGCAATCCAAGAGAGATGACTATCAGAGAGCTTGCTGATACTATCGTGCGCACCACGGGCAGCAAGAGCACCATTGATTATGAACCACTGCCTGAGGATGACCCGAAAGTTCGTCAACCTGACATCAGCAAGGCCAGAGAGATCTTGGGCTGGGAGCCCAAGATTGGACTCGAAGAGGGGCTTTCCAGGACCATCCCATGGTTCAGGCAGAGAATTGCAGAAAAGTAAACCTGCTTAGATGAATCCTCGACATCTACCCGTCCGTTTTTGACTTGGTTTGGTACATCTTGCACACGATCCGCGTGCCTGGGCAAACATGTTTGTCCGAGTGTGACAAGATACCAAGTTGCTACTTGACTTTCGCCAAAATAATTATCATAATAGCGGTGATAAAATGGGAGGGAACAGGTCCGCTTGGACTCCACAGAACTAGCACAACGAATCGCTGAATTTTCACTTGAGAAGAAGGCAACGGATGTTGTCATCCTCAACCTGATGCCTTTGACTTCGATGACCGATTACTTCGTTATCTGCACCGGTGACAGCAACACGCAGGTCAGGGCCATCACTGAACATATCGTCGATGAACTCAAACGTCAAAAGAATCGTCCGTTGCACGTTGAAGGACTCGCCAACCAGGAATGGGTCCTGATCGATTATGTCGATGTGGTCGTTCATGTTTTTTTGCCACACAAACGTGACTTCTACGCGCTCGAACGGCTTTGGGGAGATGCGGCACGGAGCGAGGTTATCGACGAGTAGATGAACGGAACCACCTACCTCATTCAGAAGCTCTCAGAAGGTTTGCAGAAAATCGGTGTGCATGAGACCGCTGATTTGACAATCGGCCTCGAACGGCCGAAGATCGAGAGCCACGGCGACTTGGCGACAAATGTTGCCATGTTACTCGCTTCCAGGCTGAGACGCAACCCCCGTGAAATAGCTACAGAGTTGGTGAATGCCCTCGAACTCGACCCGAAATTGGTTTCTCAGGTCGATGTCGCCGGGGCTGGTTTCATCAATTTTAAGTTTGGCATCGGTTACTACCAGGACGCCTTACAGAATATTCTGCAACGAAAGGACCAGTTTGGCTCAGACACCTGGGGCAATGGAGAACGGGTCCAATTCGAGTTCGTCAGCGCCAACCCCACCGGACCATTGAACATCGTTAGCGCCAGGGCCGCCGCGGTAGGCGATGTTCTCGCCAATCTGTTTGCCGCCACCGGGTTTTCGGTCGAGCGCGAGTACTACGTCAACGACGCGGGACGGCAGATCCGTTTGCTTGGTAAATCGGTCAGCTCGCGCTACATGGTCCTGCTCGGCCACGATGAGCCTTTCCCGGACGAAGGATATCACGGCGCCTACATCCATGACCTCGCCCAGCAATTTCTGGACGAACATGGCGACCGTTTTGCGAAACTGACTCAAGACGAGCGTTGTAATGAACTCGCGAAACTCACACTCGAAACGATTCTCGCATCTCAAAAAGCCGTGCTTGATGACTACGGGCTGCACTATGACAACTGGTTCAGGGAAAGCACTCTGCGAGATGCAAATTCGCATTTTACAATCCTTGACACGTTGACCCAAAAGGGTCACGTTTATGATGAGGATGGCGCCCGCTGGTTCCGCTCATCAAAATTTGGCGACGAGAAAGACAGAGTGCTGGTAACGAAAGAGGGCGAGCCCACCTATTTTCTTGTGGACATCGCTTACCATGCGGACAAGTATGAGCGTGGTTTTGCGCAATTGTACGATCTCTGGGGGCCGGACCACCATGGTTATATTCAGCGGGTGAAAGCTGCCTTGCTCGCGCTCGGTTACCGGGACGGCGCCTTTGAAGTGAACATCATTCAGCAGGTCAATTTGCTGCAGGACGGCGAGATGGTCAAGATGTCGAAGCGGGCCGGCAAGATCATCGAAATGAAAGAATTGCTAGAAGAGGTCGGAAAGGATGTCGCCCGATTCTTCTTTGTGGCGCGGCGTACCCAGAGTCCTTTGGACTTTGACCTGGACCTCGCGAAAAACACCTCGGAAGAGAACCCGGTTTACTATGTGCAGTACGCCCATGCGCGCATCTGCAATATCATCAAGCATGCCGAAGAGCGGGGCGTCGCATTTCCGGAGAGCGCAAGGCTTGAACTGCTCGACAAGAAGGAAGAGATTGACCTCATCAAGAAGCTTCTGGAGTTTCCGGATTTGGTTTCCAAGGCCGCCAGATATCTGGAGCCCCACCGGGTGCCAAACTACTTGCAAGAGCTTGCCGCGGTTTTCCACCGATTTTACCACCACCATAAAGTGGTCACGGATAATCTCGATCTGACCGGCGCGCGCATGCATTTGATTCACGGCACCAGGATTGTGCTAGCGAATGCGCTGCGATTGCTTGGAGTCTCCGCCCCGGAGCGCATGTAACCCCACCACAACTCGTTTAAGGATGAATTAGGACAAAAGGAAGCAAAAATATGAGTATTCTTGTCGTTGGTTCAGTGGCATTAGACACGGTCAAAACGCCGTTTGGGGAAGTGGATGACGCCCTCGGAGGCGCCGCGGTCTATTTCAGCGCAGCGGCGTCATTCTTCTCTCCGGTCAACCTCGTTGGAGTTGTGGGCAACGATTTTGATGTGTCTCAACTCGACTTTCTGAAGTCGCGGCACGTCGATTTGCGCGGGTTGGAAACACGGGAAGGCCAGACATTCCGATGGGGTGGGGTTTACCTGGATGATTTGAACACCCGCGAAACCACGTTCACGCATCTCAACGTTTTCGAGCAATTCCAGCCGAAGATTCATGATGAGTACAAAGACAGCGAGACCATTTTTCTGGCCAACATCGCGCCGGAGTTGCAGCTTGACGTGTTGCGCCAGGTCAATTCGCCGAAGCTGGTGGCACTCGACACGATGAATTACTGGATTGATGGCAGTCTGCCAGCGCTGAAAGAACTGCTCAAGCAGGTGCACGTTCTTATCATCAATGATTCTGAAGCGAAACAGCTTTCCGGAAAGACCAACCTGGTGAGCGCAGCCAGGGTGATTCAGACCATGGGGCCAAAAGTGTTGATCATCAAGAAAGGCGAGCATGGCGCATTGATGATTTCCGAAGATTTTTCATTTTTTTCCGTCCCTGCCTTTCCTCTGAAATCTATTTGTGACCCAACCGGGGCTGGCGACACGTTTGCTGGCGGATTTGTGGGCTACCTCGCACAGGCTGGTGACTTCTCGGACAAACACTTCCGCCAGGCTCTGGTGTGCGGCAGCACTATGGCCTCGTTTTGCTGCGAGAAGTTCAGCCTTGATCGGCTGGTCGATTTGTCGCAGCAAGAAATTCAAGACAGATACCGTGCTTTCTGGGAAATGACTACTTTTGACCCCGAACTACGCGGCCTCTAATTAATATTCATGACAACCTGGAGAGGGTACCATGAATGTCATCACCAGCTCTTTTGATTTGTCCACCCAGGGTCACACCGACATCATTGACATCACCAAGGAAGTTGCCGGCACACTGCGCCAAACGGCGATGACCGAGGGCCAGATTACTGTATTTGTCGCTGGCTCGACTGCAGGAATCACTTCCATCGAATACGAGCCAGGATTGCTTCAGGATATTCCGGAGGCGTTCGAGAAGTTTGCGCCCACCGGCGTCACCTACCACCACGACGCCACCTGGGGCGACGGCAACGGATACGCCCACGTCCGCGCTGCCATGCTCGGCCCATCATTCAATCTGCCGTTTCAGGGTGGCAAGCTGATTCTGGGTACCTGGCAACAGATCGTGCTTGTCGATTTTGATAATCGGGCGCGAAACCGTACCGTCATCGTTCAGTTAATTGGACGATAGTCTCTCCATAAACTGGAGCCAAAAAGACACACTGATCACATCATCTATTTTGTTCAAGAAAGGTCACCTGCTTGAATAAATCTTAATTAGGACTTCTTAGGCCGGCTTCCTACTTTCTGCCCTCAAAAACAAACATTCTTTACTGACTTTGTTTCGAGGAGAAAGCCATGCGTGTTCCCGGGTTGAGGCTAGCCGCCGCACTTCTTTTCACTTTTCTCATTTCAACCACTGCCATCGCGCAATTGAGCCTGGATTCAACACTTCCGGCCGACGGCGCGACCAATGTGTCGATGACGATTGACCTCCAACTGGTTTTCAGCGCTGCGCTGGATACCACCTATCGGCCCGGCAGTGAAGACCAAGATTTCTACCTGGCCATCGAGCTGTTACCTGAGGACACGACACGGGACGAAATCGATGTCGAAATAAACGCGGATCTGGACACTGTGACCGCGCTTGGCGTTCAACTCGAACCAGATACGCGCTACATTTTGTTTTTGACGGGCGCAAAGAGTCTGACCGGAGAACTTCTGGACCGGCCTTACGTGACCACTTTCACGACTGGCGCCACCCTGCCAACCGGCGCCGTTTCCGGCGAAGTAACCTTCCCCGGGGGCGATCCCTCTGGCACTGCGCTGGCGTTGTTTGCCCCTGGAAAGGTTGACGACGATTTCGTGGCCGTCGGTGTAGCCAATTCGCCCTTTACCATCAGCTTTGTGCCCGACGGCGTCTACACGCTGATGGCGATCAAAGATGTGAATGAGGACGGTGAGCTTGAGTTGGAAGGTGGGGATGCGTTTGGCGTTTACGATGGCAACGGTGACGGACTCATAGATACACTCGTCGTCGCCAATGCTGACACGTTGACCGGCATCGATTTGGAAATCGAGATTCCCGTGCCGCACACTTCAAGACATCACCTCCCGGATGTCGAAATCATAGCTCAGGACTGGGCATCTGACGCCACCCTGACTGTGGTCGATGCCGGTGAAGTCGATGCCGGCGGTGAGGCAGTGGCCTGGAATTACATCTTTTCTTCAGAAGCGCAGGCAGCCTACCATGGCTGGGTTGCCATCTCGGGCACGATTTTTCCAATCGATCTCGATGCGTTCCAATTCCCAGATTCCTCCTCGTTGCCGATAGACTGGATTGACTCGGATAGCGCCGCGACCGTGGCCGAAGCCAATGGCGGCACTGACTTTCGTGCTGACTTTCCCGATGTCGAAACCTGGGCAGGCCTGCACCCGTTTTTCGGACCACCGTCCAACTTATCGGCAAACTCATCGATTTTCAAGTGGCTACCGGACCATGATTTTCCGCAACGGTTCGGTGCTCGTGCTGCTCAGAATGCTGCAGGTAGCGCCGAAGAGCCGGCCGCCATCTGGTTTTTTGGCTACTATTCGCATGAGCACGACAAATTTTGGGATGTCGCCGTCGATGCGCTGACTGGCGATCTGCTCTTCAGTTCGACTCCGAACTCCGCGCGGGAACGACTCCCCGCGGCCGAAGATGCCGCGGCAGAATGGTCGGCGGATGCCGAGTTGATCGAGGTTGGCAGTTACGACATTGGGCCGGACGGTCTGGCGCCGGATTGGAAGTTCATCTTCTACTCAGCTAGCAAAGATTCCGTTCTGAAAGTGCACTCCTATCATGATGGCGCTCATCGAGACGTGCGGCCAAGCCATGATATGCCCTCGCACGAGCCCCTACCGCCGGATTGGATAGACAGCCCGGATGCTGCAGCCGTTGCTGAAGCAAACAGCGACAATTTTCGTGACCGCCATCCGGATGAGCATTGGGTGAACGCCGAACTCTCACGGTTTTATCCGGGCGGCCAGGCGATTTGGCGGTTCGAGTTTGGCGTCGATCACGACTCTGACCAACTCACGGTTGGCATCGATGCTGTCACAGGCGACCTGCTCTTCAGCTCGACCCCGGGCAGCGCGCGCGAGCAGCTCCCAGCAGCAGAAGATGCCGCTACGGAATGGTCCGCCGATGCCGAGCTGACTGAAGTTGAAACCGGCGACATCTGGCCGGACGGTCTGGCGCGGGATTGGGAGTTCATCTTCTACTCAGCTACCAAAGACTCGATTCTGAAAGTACACATCTACCACGAGGGTGCTCATCGCGAAGTGTGGCCAGGCCATGATATGCCATCGCACGTGCCCTTACCGCCGGATTGGATTGACAGCCCGGATGCTGCAACGGTTGCTGAAGCGAACAGCGACAATTTCCGCGACCGCCACCCGGATGAGCACTGGGTGAACGCCCATCTCGCACAGTTCTATCCGGGTGGTCGTGCGATTTGGCGCTTCGAGTATGGGAGCCATGATGGCTCCGAACACCTCACGGTTGGTATCGACGCTCTCACCGGCGAGTTGGCCTTCAGCTCGACCCCCAACACGGCGCGTGAGCGGCTCCCCTTTGCCGAAGATATCGCAAACGGCTGGGCAGCGGATGCTATGTTGCTCGAGCTTGGAACTCCGGAAATTGCACCAGACGGTTTGGCGAAGGAATGGGAATTTGGCTTCTACTCTGCCACGAAAGATTCATCCCTGAGAGTACACACTTACCCGGATGGCGGGCATCATGAGATCTGGCCGGGCCATCACATGCCGTCAGATCAGCCTCTGCCGCCAGACTGGATAGACAGCCCCGTAGCGGCGGATATCGCCGAGGAAAACAGCGATGATTTCAGGGGGCGGCATCCCGACCAGCATTGGGTGAACGCCCATCTCTCGCGCGGCCATTTCGACGGTGACCGCGCCATCTGGTGGTTTGACTTTGGCTCCCATGACGGCATGGACCACCTTAGAATTGGCCTCGACGCCGTGACTGGAGAGGTTGTGCACCAGGAAGGACCGCTGCGCTTTGTCGGTTCTGCACCGGCGCACGGAGATACAAGTGTGCCGACACTCACCACGTTTTCGCTGGAGTTCACGGCGCCGTTGGACACGTTTGCACACTCGCTTTACGACATTGTGGACCTGGAGTTTTTTCCGCCTGATTCGGTTGGCGAGCCTGACAGCATTGAATTCAGTCCGGACCTGAAAACCGTGACTGCCCAAGGGCTGCCCCTGACAGCAAACACCAGGTTCACGGCTTTGCTGACCAATGCCCGCGGCCAGCACGGCCAGTATCTCCCTCGGCCACATGTGATTACGTTTACTACCGGTGAGGCTTTGCCGCCCGGCGCTGTTTCCGGAGAAGTTGTCCTGCCCGAGGGAGAGGGCGGAGGCGCGATGGTGACTCTGTTCGGCAAGGACATTTTCTATGACAAGGTCGGCGGCATCGGCGTCTCGGAGTCGCCATACGTCATCGATTTCGTGGAAGATGGAACCTATCTGCCGGTCGGGTTCCGGTTTCATAGTGGCCCTGAATTCGGCTTCTTTGATCCGGATGGCGATGGTTCACCCGACACGGTGGTTGTTGCCGGGGGCGACTCCATCTCAGGCATCGATATCGAATTTCAATCGCCGCCGTTGCATCTGGCGCGTGAGAAAGTGGTGATGCTGCAGGCCGCAGCCCACATTTGGGCTGCTGACGCCGTGCTGGTAAGCCTCGCTTCCGAGGGCGTCAACCCGGATGGCACAGCCCCGAATTGGGTCTATGTCTTCTACTCAGCGACGTTGGATGACTTCAATGCTTTCTTCTTGCTTGGCGAGTTTATTCTTCCTGCTGAGTTTGATGGCGGCCCTCCTGACCCATTGCCGCTTCCGGTTGGTTGGATCGATAGCGACGATGCCATCGAAACCGCTGAGAACAATGGTGGCGCGGAGTTCAGAGCGCAGCATGAGTTCTACCACGTGGTTGGATTTCTTTCAAACCACGAAGAGGAAGGTGACACTCTGAACACGCCGGCTGTCGAGAAAAATGGCATGCCATTGCTTGTCGGCAAACGCTGGCGCTCGTATTCTGAATTCCTGAAATTACAGGCGGCGAATGCGGAAGTGGCCGTCTGGTTCTTCTCCTACTTCGGCGACGCAGGCGAGTGGCTCGATGTCGCGGTTGACGCACTCACTGGCGAATTGCTATTTGTCTCTCGCCCGGAAAGTGCGCGTGAGCGGTTGCCATTGGCAGCGGCAACCGTTGCAGGTTGGGCAGCGGATGCGGCACTCATCAATCTCGGTACCAGACAAATCGGGCCAGAAGGGCGCTCGCAGGAGTGGCGATTCGTCTTCTATTCCGCCTTAAAAGACTCACTAGTCGTGATAGAAACCTTTCAGGGCCATGGCTTTGATTTCTTCACCATGCCACTGGACGAAGCGCCTTCGCTGCAGCCTTTGCCGCTCGAATGGAAGGACAGCCCGGATGTGATTCACATTGCAGAGCAGGCCAGCGAGCATTTTCGGCAAAACCATCATGACATTTGGGTAGACACCATTTTGTCACACGGCCTGCTCGAAGGTCACGGTGCTCTTTGGTTCTTCCGCTACATGTCATTCGCAGCCGACGACACGTTTCGTGTCGCCATTGATGCCGTGACGGGTGATCTTGTCACCGGAGTTGCGGACGATGTTGCTGGCGTGCTCCCCGAGTCATTTGCTCTCGAGCAAAACTACCCGAATCCGTTTAACCCGGAAACGACCATTAAGTATGACCTGGCCGCCGACTCTTTTGTCGAGCTGACCGTCTTCAATCTGCTGGGCCAGAAAGTCCGCGCTCTGGTGTCGAAAAGCCAGTCTGCTGGCGTTTACAAACAAGTCTGGGATGGTCGTGACGATGCCGGTCAGCAGATGCCAAGCGGGCTTTATATCTATCGTCTGAAGGCAGCAGATTTCACTCAGACCCGCAAAATGATTTTCCTTAAATAAGACCTTTTCGAAAGGTCGATTCCTCCTCACTGAACAGGCTGCCCGAGGGAACGGGCAGCCTTTTTTTTGTGCCTCGGCGAAATGATGACTCTTACGGAATGGCGATCTAGTGTGATGATTTCAAAATAAGCGAACTCTGACAGGGTTTGATGTTAACCGTTTCATGCATAAGAAAAGGGTCGAAACCCTGTCAGAGTTTTGTTCGGGAAACTGGAAATCGTGACACTAGGCGTTGCAAGGAAGCACCTAACCTGATTCTTCAATGATTGACTTCAAACAGTAGCCTTCGTGGTTTTTCTACCACGGCTTGCTGATGCTGAACGTCTTTGAAATACGGACCGGATGCGGTGAAAAACCGAGGCAACTTCTTTCTTCCCACTAACATTTCTAACGGAATTCGTCAAGGCAGCGATAAGACTTGCGAGACCGGGTCGTTGCCGCCGGGAGAGTGGCGAAGTTCTTTCGCAATTTAGACTTGAGTAGTTGCCCCGAAACCGCTATCTTGCCAGCATGCTTGACATCAAGAACCTGCACGTACATTTCACAACCCACCAGGGCGCCACTGTTGAAGTCTTGAAGGGCATCTCGCTGACTATCGAGGACGGCGAATCCGTCGCCGTGATGGGCGCCAACGGCTCCGGCAAGACTACGTTTGCGCGCTGTTTGAATGGCCTGCTGCTACCCACACAAGGCGAGGTGCTGGTCGATGGCCTGAGCACGCAGGATAGTGAGCAACTGCAGGAAATCCGGCGCAGGTTCGGCATGGTGTTCCAGAACCCGGAGAACCAAATTGTATCAGTGACCGTCGAACGCGAGATCGCTTTTGGCTTGGAAAACCTGGCCGTGCCACACGATGAAATGCACGCTATTGTCGATGAGATGCTGCGCAAATTCAACCTCGAGTCCTACCGCGACCATCCTCCGCATCTGCTCTCCGGCGGCGAAATGCAGCGGCTGGCGCTGGCGGCGATCATGGCCATGCGACCGCGCACCCTCGTGTTTGACGAGCCCACCTCCCTACTGGATTCGGCTACCCGTTCTCTCGTTCTGGAACTGGTCGGCGAGCTGCAGCAAGAAGCCGCGGCGAAAGCGCCCATGACCGCCATTTTCATCACTCAAATTCCAGAAGAAGCGCTGCACTTTGACCGGCTCATCGTACTTTCCGAGGGCGCCGTGCTAGTTGACGACACGCCAGCAACCGCGTTCAGCCGCGTGGATGAAATGCAGCAGGCCGGCGTGCCCGTGCCCGTCGAGTTTGCGATGAAACGCCATCTCGAAGACACCTCAGGAGATAAGTCCGTTTTCGACGTGTCTGATTTTCACGAATGGCTACGCCGGCGGGCGCCCTGAGCGTTATGTTTTACAAATGATTGTAGGTTTGGCGAACTCACATTCTCAGTGGTAAAATGTGGAGCGAAGTGCGCACAACCCCCAGTTTCGCTCTACCATCCACACTCACAATGGCATATCTGTTGCATCAATCTCAAACCCTGGTGCCAAATTCTGAGTGAAACACTAAGCAACGGTTGTCAACCGCCAATCAGTCTGTCGTAGCCTGCTTTATCATTCCTGTCATACTTCTCAACCCACCCACCATTCCTGCCGATTATTACTTGGTACATCAATGTAGAGTGACCAACCGTTCTGTGCCCGACGTACTGGCGTACATAGAGCGGAACAGGTCAATCGGGCATCCGAACAACCATATTTGCCTGCTATTTATGCCACAAGAAAGCCTGGATTTGGAGTTTCTTTTGCAGCAAAAGCAGAAACTTGCCGGGGAGACCCGCGACCTTGATTCTGGAGAAACCGAAAGCGAGCGTGTGTTGCGCCCGCCAGAGCCCATGCCGGATGAGGATTTGATTCTCAGCGATTCAGACAGCTCCGGTTCGGGTCCCCGCGTGATCGAAGTCGATGACGACCTTGATGAGCTTGCCGAGTTATGCAACAAGGAATTCGAGCCTGACAAAGAGTTTTCGGTTGATGAAGATCTCAATCTCGATGACGAGCCCTTGATTCTGCCGGCAGAACCCGAGCCAACCAGCGACCTGGATGATGCATTCCTGCGTCAGGCGCCGGATGAACAGGATGATCCTGACGCGGAGCTATCGGATGAACCGGACGTTCATCTCATTTTCGACAGCGAGACCGAGGGTGAGCTCCGCTTTCTGATGGACGATCTCGATGACGAAATTGGCGCCGTTTTCTTGCGTGAAGATGAAGAGCAGTCCGGGGAGCAAGTCGCTGAGTCAGAAATAGAAGACGCGAACGTTGAATTGTCTGGTTTCGACTTTGCCGGGCCTGCCGACGCGGAGCCAGAAGAGACTCACGAACAACCGCAGGAAACTGGCGCAGCCACTGTGCCGCAAACCGCTGCTGGCTCGGACCCCCTGCGACTCACGGCATTTGATGAGTCTGAGCAAGGTCCGGTGGAGACTGGACAACCTCAGGAGTGGGCATCTGAGGCGAGCTCCAGCACCCCGGCTCCGCAGCTCGACGATCAAGGTCTTGACGCCGACGAAGCGCTGGAAAGCCCGGCGCTGGGTCCGCCGAGTTCGCCACAAATGGCTCGAAGTCCAGGTATGAGTGAACCAGAGCCGGGGCAGGACCGTTCCGTGCCCGGCGGACTCTCGGAACAGATGCCTGGCGAGGCCAGCGAGCCAAAGAGTCAAGCGCCAGGCAAGCTGGCTTTCTCATTCGCTTCATTGTTCGAAAATAGCAGGTTGCTGGGCATCGATCTGGGGTCATCTTCGGTAAAATACGTGGAGCTTGAGAAGGGTGCCCGTGGTTTGAATCTCGCGAACTGCGGCCAATTCGCCCTGCCTGAGGTAGAGGCAGGGGAGGACCAGGCCGCTGACGCGGACCCAACTGCTGCGGTGGTTGCCGAGCGCCTGAACCTCAAGCAGTTCAAAGACGATCTGGTGACCAGCGCCATCTCCGGGATGGAGGTGATCTTCAAGAACATCAAAGTGCCTAAGATGCCGCAGAAGGAGTTGCGCAAAGCCGTGCCCTGGGCCTGCCGCAAGGAACTGCCGTTTCCGCTGGAGAAGACGGCCTTTGAATTCCGCAGTTTGGATGGAGCACAAGGGGAAGACGGCAAGCTGGCCGTTTTTGTCATCGCCGCCCAAAAGGAACTGATCCGGCAACATCTACAGAAACTGGGTGCGGCCCGCATCACGCCCGCCAAGGTCGCAACCATTCCATCTGCGCTCTGGCATCTGTTCCGCGCTTGCGCCGGTCGGGACACTGATGGCTGCCACTGCCTCGTGGACATCGGCGCGCAGTCGAGCCACATCGTCTTCATCAATGGTGGCGAACTGCAGTTTGCTCGTGAAATATCTACCGCAAGTCAGGATTTTACTCAGGCTCTGACCGGCACTATTTTCGTGGAGGGCGATGAGATCACCCTCAGTGCTGATCAGGCTGAAAAGCTGAAGCGAAACCATGGCATTCCTGGGGAAATGAACCAGTTCGATATCGTAGACGGTGTGCCGCTGATCGAGGTCTCGGCCATGATCGGTGGCGTGTTGGAACGGCTGACCAACGACATTCACCGCACCATGGGTTTCTACAAGGAGCGTTTTAAGACGGATCCGGTCACCAAAATCTACCTTACCGGCGGTGGCGCCCTCATGCCCAATTTGCCTGAAAAGCTGTCCCAGGAGTTGCAGGCAGAGGTGATTGTGTTAAACCCGTTTGATTCTATTTCGCTGAGAAATTTGGATCGCGCTGACGAACTCAGAAAGTTCGGACCCAAGTTCGCCGTGGCCGTCGGGCTGGCGCTCGACAAACAAAAAAGCCTGAATCTGTTGCCGCGAGAGCTGAAACGCTCGCACGCGGCACGTTACGCGAAGAAAATTTTCCGCTATGTGTTTGTGATCGCAATGCTGGCCATGGTCTTTCTGTCTCAAGGTATTGCGCTGCGGGTCAATCGGGTCCGGGTTGAGTTGCAGCGGGTCATGGCCGAATACCAGCAGAACGCACCCAATCGCCAGCGTTTCGAGAAGCTGCAGCAGGATTTGAGGTATCTTGAGCAGCTCAAGAACCAGCAGGGGCCGGTGCACGAAGTTGATTTTTCCGCTGCCCGCCATCTGAAACTTGTGAGTCAACTTTTCCCCTCGCACATGACTTTGACTTCGCTCAGATACGCGCACCAACAGCGTAAGAGCGCAGGGGCGGCTAAGCCAGCCGTTATTCCGATTTTGATCCTGGACGGGGTCGCGTTTCCGAACCGCTCAATGGAAGGTATGAACCTGGCGAATTTTCTGCTGTCGCTCAAGCAATCCGCTGAATTTCAACTGGTGTCGCTTACCAGTCAGACGGTGCGCGAGGACGGCGGGCTGCAGTTCACTATTGAATGTGAGGTGGAGCCTTGAGCGATTCCACCAAAACGCTGCTGCTCGCGGTCGTGGTGCTGCTGGCGCTGTGTGCCGGCTGGTTCATGGTGCATTATCGCCCGAACCTCATTAAGGTTCAAGCTCTGCAGCAGAAGAAGGAAGAACTCATGGACCAGATTCGCGGCTTTCGCATTTCCGCCGCCGAATTGGATGCACTTGAACAGCAGGTGAAAATGCAGCGGCAAAGTCTGAAAACCACACGTGCCCGCCTGGTGCAAAAGGACGAACTTGGCCAGGCAGTCGAGCAGATCCGAAATGGCGGCAAACGCCACGGACTGCAATTTCAGCAAATCATTCCAGACTATGCTTCGCTGATGACCATCGGCAGCCTGTCCGATGCCGCCACCGAGGTGCAGAAACTCACCGTTCATCTCAACATGCGCGGCGGGTACAAAAATTTCGGCCGATTCCTGGAGTCGCTGAGTAAACTGCCATTCCTGGTGTCGTTGGGAGATGTCAGTGTCGTTTACCACAAGGGGGCGCAACCGGAGTTGGAGTTGGTGGCGGACGCGCAATTGTTTGTTACGGGAAAACAGGAAAGACAACACTAGCCGGAAAACGGCGCCGGGAGAGGCAAGGGAGCCGAAACAATGGCTGAGTGTTGCCAGTTTCATCCCAAGTAAGGGAGTACTTATTTATGGCACAATTGCAGAAAAGAGAAAAGATTATGGCTGGCGCAACCGGTGCATTCCTGATGATCTTTCTTGCCAACCAGTTTATTTTCTCAGATAAAAATACAAAGACTCCTGCGCCTACGCCTACGCCTGCGGCCATTGGCAAGTCCACTCAGCCACGCCAATTGGCAAAGGGTGTGGCCCCGAGACCCGCGTCGCCGGCAGCAAAGATGGTCCGGCAGCCACGCAAAATACAACTGGCCTCCTGGGGCAGAGATCCGTTTGCGCAGGCGTTTCGGCTCGAAGCTGTCGATACTACTGGCCTGAGCGCCACGGATTTTACACTGCGCGGCATCATTTGGAAAGGCGACAAAGCCCGCGTGCTGATTGGAGACGAGATACTGAGTCCGGGAGAGCGGACTGGCGACCTCACGATTCTCTCCGTCCAGAAAGACCGTGTGCGCTGCAGAAAGGGCAGAGAACTGGTAACCTTGGTGTTGAATGAAGATGAAAAATAGAATCCTCAACCTGATTGTTTTGACCGTCTGTGCTATTCACTTTCCTGGGGCCTTTGCACAGGAGGGTGCTACGCGGCCTCGGTCGCTACAGAACATTTGGCTGCATGACCTGGACGGTTTCCAGCGCGTGCTTATCTCGTGTGATGGACCCGTGAGTTACACCAGCCGATTCCATGAAACCTCGAATCGACTCACGATTTTTCTCGGTGAAGTCCGACCGGGATCCGTGCTGCGCAGCCGGCAATTTACGGGCGGCCTTGTGCGGTCCATTCTGGTTTCGCCCTGGACAAATGCCGAGTCGGTCACGCAGATAGACTTTGCTCTGAAACGGTCCGCGGATTATCGCATCAAACGTCTCAAAGAAGGTTTGCTGCTGCTCGACGTGGCGCCATCCGGAGAGTTGCCGCCCGAAGCTTTCCCGGCTGGCTGGGCGTCTGTTCGCATGGAACAACCTCAGGGTGATTCTGGCCTCGAAGCACCTCTTGAACTTGCGAGCACTCTGCAGGAGTTGGGAGATGGAGATGGAGATAGAATTCCAGGCCGCGCACGGTCGTCAGTTAGCCTCAATGAGACCAGTGGCGGCAAGCCACCCGATGCTTTGTTAAGCCGAGACCGCATCTCACTCGATGTCAAAGGGGCGGAAGTCGCCAACGTGCTGCGCCTGCTTTCGCAGCAGAGCAACCTCAATATTATTGCCAGCAAAGATGTTAATGGCCTGGTGACCGTCAGCCTCTCCGGCGTGACCGTGAAAGAAGCGCTCGACATGGTATTGAAGGTGAGCGGCCTCGACTACACCTTCCAGGATGATATCATTTTGGTCAAGCCGCTGGACAAATTTGAGACTGCTGAGCTTGAGACAAAAGTCTACCGGTTGCGCTATCTTGACGCGAACAACCTGAAAACTTCCGCCATCCAAATCTTGTCGCCGTCCGCCAAGGTGCTGGTGTTTTATCCTGGCTTCAGGGAGGTTGATTTGGGTGCCGGCGATGACACAGGCGTCGATCATGGCAACCGCAGCAGCACGCTCATCGTCACCGATTCTCCTGCAAGCATTCGCCAGCTCGACGCCATGGTGGAAGTGCTGGATGTGCCGACGGCGCAAATCATGATTGAGGCAAAGCTCATCGAAGTTTCGCCAAAAAGTGAGAAACGCCTGGGAATCAACTGGGACAAAATGCTGAGCGGCTCGATTTTTCGGGAGGTGATCTTGCCTTCGGGCAAGCCGTTCGAGGTGGCCGTGGACAAGAATCTGGAGGGTGGCGGAATCACCTACGGTACGCTTTCCATCGAGCGCTTTGGCGCTGTGCTTGATTTTCTGAATTCGGAGACCAATACGAAGCTGGTCTCGAATCCTCGCATTCTGGCGATGGACAATCAGGAGGCCATCATCACCGTCGGCACGACTTTCCCCATCCCGCAGATCAGCCGCGGGGTTGGCGGACAGGGCGACCAGGTGACCTTCGAGTACCGCGACATCAATATTGGCCTGCGCGTCACGCCGCACCTGGCCGACGATGAAACCATCACGCTGTTCGTGAACCCGGATGTGGAGGAAGTTATTGGAGAGGTGACCGCAGGCGAGAATTTCGCACCTATCACTTCTAAAAGGACGGTCGAGACCGTGGTCAACCTCAAGAATAATGAGACCGTGGTCATCGGTGGTCTCATTCGGGAAAATCTGGAAGACACGATTCAAAAGGTCTGGCTTCTGGGAGATATCCCGCTCCTGGGGAATTTGTTTAAGAACCGGGTAACCACGAAGAAGCAAACTGATCTGTTGATTTTCATCACGCCGAGAATCGTGATGCCGTAGTCCAAATCTCTGTCTGAAGTGAGACCGGTCTTCGCTCATTCAGAGTCAGAAGACCGGTCGCTTCAGCTGCCACCAGACGCAAGTTTCAGACTCGAGAAGCAACCAAGCCAGTTGAACATGCCGCAGAACAACCGATGCTTATGACCCGCCTTTCCGGGAATCCAACAAATGAATTTAGCTGACCTCGATAAACTGCTGACCTTTGCGGTCGAGAGAGAGGCCTCGGATATTCACCTGAGTGCGGGCAGTCCCCCGATTTTACGCATCCACGGTAAACTGCGCCGGATTGAAGCCAAAGTGGTCACCAGCCAGCAATTGCAGGCCGTTTTCGGCAACCTGCTTTCGGCGACGCAGGCCGAGGCCGTGCAGGAGAACCAGGAAGTGGACTTCGCCTACGCGGTTCCTGGTGTCGCAAGATTCAGAGTAAACATCTATGCACAATTGCGGGGACCTGCCGCGGCATTTCGTACGATTCCGGAGAAGGTCCTGACGCTGGAGGACATGAAGGCGCCAAAAGGCCTGATTGGACTGTGCACCGAAAAGAAGGGTTTGGTGTTGGTAACAGGCCCGACCGGATGCGGTAAGTCCACAACGCTGGCGGCCATGCTCGACAGGATTAATCGGGAGCGCCAGGAGCACATCATCACCATCGAAGATCCCATCGAATATGTTCACCAAAGCCAGGGCTGTTTGGTCAATCAGCGCCAACTGGGAGAACACACACCTTCTTTTCAGCACGCCTTGCGCAGCGCTTTGCGCGAGGATCCTGACGTGATTCTGGTGGGCGAAATGAGGGATTTGGAGACGATTTCCCTGGCACTGACCGCGGCCGAGACCGGGCACCTGGTCTTTGCAACCTTGCACACGGTCAACGCCGCCGAGACCGTCAACCGCATCGTCGATGTCTTTCCTGCGGAACAGCAGCGTCAGGTGCGCGGCATGTTCGCGAATGCAGCGAAAGCCATCGTGGCACAGTGCCTGCTACCGACCAGTGATGGTCGTGGCCGGGTGGCCTGTCACGAAATTCTCATCGCCACCCCTGCCGTCCGCAACTTGATCCGCGAAGAGAAAACACATCAGATTCAGTCTGCCATTCAAACCGGCTCGGCTGTCGGAATGCAGACGATGGACCACGCTTTGAAAAACTACCGGGATCAGGGTGTGATTTCCAAGGAGGATGCGCTCAGCCACGCTGCGGACCCGGGGAGTATGAGTCGCCGGCAGCATGTCTAGGTGATGATTTCCAAAAAAGCGAACTCTGACAGGGTTTGACGTTAACCGTTTCAGGCATAAAAAAAGGTCGAAACCCTGTCAGAGTTTTGTTCGGGAAATTAGAAATCGTGACACTAGGTGATGGTCTTGGCTGTCGTGCTCTCTTTTGCAGAATAACTGCTCCGCGACTCTCCAATCGGTATTCTCGCTGGTTCTATCCGGCACCCTCAAGTCAGAAGCTGTCTCCATAATATGGTCTCAGAATCAGTGCCCAGTATTCTGCAGTATCCCCGTTTGCTCGGTAAAACAAGGATGTGAAAATGATCTACTAGACCGAATTAGACTCCCATGCTGTTCAGCTCCAACGTATTCCTCTTTCTGTTTCTACCGGTTTTTCTACTCATCTATTATTTGACACCTGACAAGCTGAAAAACGCCACACTCCTGGTGGCGAGTCTGCTTTTCTACACTTGGGGGGAGCAGATACTCGTACTGGTCATGGTGACCTCCACGTTGGTTGACTACTCCAGTGCACGGATCATCGAAAATGGGTTCAGACGGACCGGGCTTTGGTTGTCTATAGGCGCAAACCTGTCTATCCTGTTCTTCTTTAAGTACCTCAACTTCTTCGTTGACAACATACACTCAATTGCTGGCATGTTCGGTGATTCGCTCGGCCATGGGCTGCACTTTACGGATGTCGCACTGCCGTTGGGCATCAGTTTCTACACCTTCCAATCCATGAGTTACACGGTCGAAGTATATCGCGGCTCGGTAAAGCCAACCAGGAGATTCATCGACTTTGCGTGCTTTGTGACGATGTTCCCCCAGCTCGTTGCCGGCCCGATCGTCCGCTATGCAGAGATTAGCAAAGACCTCATTAGAAAAAAATTCTCCGCTGAGAGTTTTGCGGAGGGAATTTGGAGGTTCACGCTCGGGCTTGGCAAGAAAGTGATCCTGGCCAACCACATCGGTGCGGTGGCCGATCAGATCTACAAGCTTCCGCTCGCTGAGATGGATACGTCACTGGCATGGTTGGCGGCAATCTCCTACACGTTCCAAATATATTTTGATTTTTCCGGTTACTCTGACATGGCGATTGGGCTGGGGAAGATGCTCGGCTTCAACTTTCCCGAAAACTTCAACCGGCCCTACAGAGCAGTGTCGATCACGGATTTCTGGCGACGTTGGCACATGACTTTGTCTCTGTGGTTTCGTGATTTTCTCTATATCCCGCTGGGCGGAAACCGCAAGCGGAGACGCCGCACGTTTGTAAACTTGATTCTGGTGTTTCTCGTAACCGGTCTTTGGCATGGCGCGGCTTGGACCTTCATCGTGTGGGGGTTGTACCACGGATTCTTTCTCATCTTGGAACGCACCGTAAAAGAGAAAATTGACGCGGCGGTACCTGTCTTCCTGAGGGTTGCCATGACTTTTACAGTCGTTGTCTTCTGATGGGTGCTGTTCAGGGCAGAGTCTCTGCCCGACGCGCTGAACTATGTCGCGCTGATGCTCAATCTACATGAATCCCCGACAAGTCATCAGTTCTTCGAACTCGGCTATTTCCTGAAACCGCAGACCATGTTGTATCTCATTCTCTGCTCCATATTTGCCTTTTGCCCGAAGAGGGTATTACAACCAATTTACTCCGAGCGGCCTGCCGCCCTGGGTGTCCGAATCGTGCTCAGTTTTGTTCTTTTGATGTACTCAGCAATGCTTCTGTCCACATCGACCTACAATCCCTTCATCTACTTTAGATTCTAATCATGACAGAGCGCCTCAGAGTCTGAAGAATCCCCACGAATTATTGTGATAAATGCTTGAAAAACAAAAGTTTTCTTGGTAATTTGTTTCAGATTTCGGGTCTATCTCATCAGAGAAAGGTTTCTGCCATGAAAGCTATTCAAGTACTGAATACCCTTCTGAG
>JAJDAF010000035.1 GCA_029261995.1 Candidatus Zhuqueibacterota bacterium | reverse complement strand
CCTGGACGTTTCTTTGACGCACTTGGACTACCGAGACTTTACGTGAAACAACTAAACCAACCGAACCGCCGTGGTACGTGATCCGTATGCCCGGTGGTGTGGGAGGAGCGGGGTCGTGAGGCCCCGCCCTATCCCGATTATTCATAATGGAGCGCCGCAACCGGGTTCGTCAGTGCCGCTTTGATGGCTTGAAAGCCGATGGTCAACCACATCACCACTAGTGCTGCTACGCCTGTAACTAGAAACACACTCAGGTGGATATCAACCCGATATGCAAAGGATTGCAGCCAATGGCTCATGCCAAAATAGGCGATGGGCGAGGCCAGCAGCATTGCCAGCACGATTAGCCCCACAAAGCTTCGGCAGAGCAGGTACACAATACCTGATACCGAGGCGCCCATGACCTTGCGTACGCCAATCTCCTTGGTGCGCTGCTGTGCAGTGAATGCTGCCAGGCCAAACAGGCCAAGACAGGAAATAAACATGGCCAGCGCAGCAAATGCCGTAAAGACCTGTCCGAACCGTGCCTCCACCTGGTATTGGCGGTTGAAGTCATCGTCCAGAAAGAAGTATTCGAGCGGGCGGCTGGGCAGAACGGATTGCCAGGTCTGCGAGACATGTTCAACTGTTTGTGATAGATTACCGGTGTCCAGGCGTAAGGAGATGTAGCCAAACCAGGTCGGCCACACCGTCATCACCAAAGGCTCGATCTCATTCTGCAGTCCCTCGAAGTGAAAGTCACTGACCACGCCAATGACCGGCCCGGTGGTGTTCATGCGAAACTGCTTGCCAATCACTTCTTCCGGTGTAAGGCCCATTTCAGCGACAGCAGCATCATTCAGAATAAAGGTCTCCCCCAGGTTTGCCGCCAGGTCCGGCGAGAAGTCGCGCCCGGCAACCACTGACAACCCGTAAGTTTCAGCGAAATCGGGGTCGACGATCAGGGCATTGATACCGTGACTCTGGTCCAGAGGCATGCCTTCGACCCAGTAGCTCATGGAGGTAAACATGCGCCCGGGTACGTCACCGGAAGCCGTAACCTGTTGGATTGCCTTATGGCGTAAGAGTTCACTTTTGAGGACCTCATATCTCTCCAAAACGGCGCTGTCCCAGTAGAATGGCATGACCAGAATTTGCTCATGCTCGAAGCCCAGACCATGACCACGCATGTGACCGACTTGCTGCAAAGCGATAATCGTACTCGTCGTGATAAGAATGGACAGGGCAAACTGAAACACTACCAATCCTTGCCGCAGGCTCAATGTGAGACGTTGGCGGCCTGAGCTGAGTTTACCTTTTAACACTTCCGCAGGCTCGTATGACGAGAGCACAAAAGCCGGATAACTGCCGGCCAGCGCACCGACGAATACCACCAGGCCGATGGCTGCCGGTAAATACCACCAATGGTGCACAAGTTCCAACGTCAAGCTCTGGCCCGAGAATTGGTTGAACCACGGCAGGAGCAGTTGCACAGCTACCCAGGCAGACACGAAAGCGATAGCGCTCAAGAGAATCGCCTCAACCAGGAATTGCCGGATCAGTTGGCGACGCACTGCTCCGACAGCCTTGCGTACTCCGACCTCACGTGCCCGTTTGGCTGACCGGGCCGTTGCCAGGTTGACAAAATTGATGCATGAGATGAGCAGAATAACCAGAGCCACAGCCGCGAAAATGGTGACGTAGGTCAAGCTGCCATTCGGGCCAAGCTCCTGCCGAAGGTCCGAATTCAGGTGAATGTCTTTGAGTGGCTGCAGGGCAATGCTGTATAGCGTGCCGTCCTGCGACTGGTCGCCAATGTAGCGTTCCAGGTATGCCGGAAGCTGGGTTTGCACTCTGTCCATTGCATCGGGTGTAGAGAGCAGCGCATAGGTGTAGTATGTGCCTGAGGTCCAGAGAGTATCAAGATCCCGGCCGCGGCCGGCCTGGAGGTTTTTCCAGGTTTCAAAAGAGAGCAGGATGTCGAATTGCAGATGGGATTGCGCCGGGGGATTTTTTATGATGCCGGTGACAGTGAAAGCCAGTGTGTCGCTCAGAACCAGCACCTTTCCCATGGGATCATCCTCGGGGCCGAAATACTTTTGTGCCGCGGCTTGCGTTAACACAGCTGTGTTTGGTTCTCTGAGAGATGTTGCGGGATTGCCCCGCAGGAGTGGAAACGTAAAAATATCGAACACCGAACTCTCGGCAAAGAACATATTGTTCTCATTAAACATCCGCTCCTGATAGCGCATGGTTCCCTTGAACCTTTGCAGGCGGACTGTGTTGGCTACCTCGGTCAGGTCATTCCTGAGTGTCGGGCCGATTGCCGGGTTAGAGCGAGCAAAGGACCGCGTGTCATGGCCATCGCTATAGTGGGAAGTGACTCGGACAATGCGGTCGGCGTTAAGGTGAAAACGGTCGTACTGCAATTCATTTTGGATGTAAAGGGCAATTAACAGGAAACATGCCAAACCGACCGCGAGCCCAATCACATTGATGAATGAGTAGGTCGGGTCCCGGCGAAGGTTGCGCAGGGCTACAATGATATAGTTCTTCAGCATGGTTTGAGTCACTCTGTTTTGATTGGCATTGTCATTTGTCTGATTAAGACAACTGTCTTCACAGAATGGTTGGCATGGGAGATATTGTTCCAGATAGGGACTAAGCCGCCAGATCGTGATTTAACTTGTTTTAGGAAGTGCAATTTCCTTACTTCACCAGAGATGGATTGCGCGGCGGGCGAGGCAAGTTGGCGTGGCCGCACCGTCGTTGCTAATCTTGGTCACTAATCGGAAACTCGTGGAATTATATGAAGAGCAATCTACTCCTTTGCCTTGCAGCTACAATGCTTTTCGGCAACTGCCAACAAGAGCAATCGTCTGAGCCACTCTCAGACAGAATCGCCAACTACACCATCGACTGCGCTTTTGCTCCAGCAACAAAGGTCATCACGGCAACGCAGACCCTGCACTGGCGCAATGCCTCTAACGATACCCTGAGCGAGCTGCTGTTTCACACCTACATGAATGCCTTTCAGAATGATAAATCGACCTACTGGCAAGAAGCAGGCGAGGTGCCGGATGAACTCAGGGGGAACTGGGGATACTGCAAAATAAAGCGCCTGAGTCTTGGCTCGGGCGAAGACTTGACCGCTTCGGTCAAATTCATCCAGCCCGACGATCACAATCGCAACGACCAGACGGTTTTCTCCGTTCCGTTGCCGCGGGCGCTTTTGCCGGACTCCTCCCTGAGCATCCATATTGAATTCGAAACCCAACTGCCGGCGTTGGTGGAGAGAACCGGTTTTCTCGACGACTTCTTTATTGCGGCGCAGTGGTTCCCCAAGATCGCCGTGTACGAAAAATACCGCCATCGCTGGAGTTGCAGCCAATATCACTACAACTCTGAGTTCTTCGCTGATTTCGGGGTTTACGATGTCAGCATTACCCTGCCAAATGATTACGTGGTCGCCGCCAGCGGTTTGCTACAGCAGGAGACAGAGCTTGCAGATGGTCTGAAGAAATGGCGGTTCATCATGGCAGATGTCCACGACTTTGCCTGGAGCGCGGACAAGCAGTTCAGAAAAAGCAAAATCTCTCACAAGGACCTGGACATTTTGCTCTACCTGCGGCCACAAAATGAAGCGCTGAAAGAGCGCATCGTAAGCGCGGCAAAGCATGCCTATGATTTCTGCACGGAATATCTGGGAGAGTATCCCTACTCGCAGGTTTCCATCGTCGATACGCCGACGTTTGGTTCCGTGATGGAGTACAACACGATGTTTTTTACGGGGAACTTTGACGGCTCCGGCGCCAACCTTGCCAGCGAAGTGCCGGTGCCGGCAAGCAACAGATTCCCGGAGAGGCTTACCATCCACGAGTTCGCGCACAGCTGGTGGTATGGCATGGTGGCCAATGATGAGGCGAAAGAAGCCTGGCTCGACGAAGGTCTGACCGAGTTCACCACGGTCAAGGCATTCGAAAAGGCCTACGGCGAAGCGCTGCTTCTGCCGGAAAGCGGCGACACTTTGTTAATTCGAGATTACAGGAAGAGAGATTTTCTTCGCAACCCGAGACCTGTTATCGCCAAGAAATCATGGCAGTATGATTCACACGAGGCCTATTACATTGCGAGCTATATCAAGCCGCGGCTTATGTTGCTGAGCTATGACAAGTACTACGGTCACGACCGCTGGCAGCCTGTGATGCAGACCTTCTTTCAACGCTGGAAATTCAAGCACCCGATCACACGCAATTTCATCGACGTTGCCAGAGAAATGACGGGCCACAATTTACGGCTGGAATTACAACAGTTGCTGCAAACGCCGGGCGTGATCGATTTTGGCGTTGGCGGCGTTAGCGAGAAAAGCGTCACGATAGAGAAGCGCGGAACACTCGACTTTCCGGTTTGGATTGAAGCTGGGTTTGGCGACAGCACGCGTGTACTCAAACGCTGGGATGGGCAGAAGCCTCATGCGACCTTTTACTTTCCGAGTAAAGATACGCCAATTACGCGCGTCCATATAGACCCGAAAGGTATTGTTGAATTTGAGCTGGATAAGACGAATAATGAATGGCCATAGCGGACGTTTCTGGTGGATAGGTCTGCTGCTTCCACCACCCAGGCAGGCAGGTTCACACACTCCTTTGGCTAGAACGGGAAACAAATCCTACAATCCATCATACTCCCCGCCGTTTGCAGTCCACGAGCTTCTTAGGGCTCGCCAGAAAGAGACAACGGTAGTAAGAAAAGCCTTGTGATTTCCCATAGAAGTACCGATATTCGGTACAATCAAGACGAAAGGATTTCCACATGTTGCAGATTTCAACAAACGAGTTTCGTGCAAAGATGGCCAAAACCTTCAACAAGGTAGATGACGAATCAGAGACTTTGCTTGTCAAGCGTAGAGGCAATAAGAATATGGTGGTTCTGCCTGAGCGAGAATACAATGCTCTCGCTGAAACAGCTTATCTCATGGCTTCCCCTGCAAATGCAAAGGCGTTGTTAGATGCATTTGCAGAAATGGACCGCGGCGAAGCAGTTGAGATGACGGTTGAGGAGCTGAAGAAAGACACCGGGCTTTGAAACTCAAGTTTACTCCCCAGTTCTTGAAGCAGTTGACCACTCTAAAGAAGTCTGAGAAGAAAACAGCAGAACGAGTAGTGACACTGATCGAAGCCGTTTCAAGAGACCCTTTTGAAGGAATCGGAAGGCCGGAAAAATTGAAGTATAGAGAAAACACATATTCTCGCAGAATTACGAGCCAGCATAGACTGGTTTATTATGTTGAAGGCGATGAAATCACTTTCTTGCAATGCCGGTACCATTATGGAAAGTGAATCGCGTTCGTCTCTGAGCGTTTGAGAAAAGGCTCAGGAGCATGATGCCTATTCTGTCATCTACCCCTTGTCGCTTTCCGCGATATCGCTCCCCAGTGCAGCTAGTAACTAACAGATATGAGACTTCCCTGCCCGCCTCCCGGGCAGGCAGGGTCACTTTACCCTTTGGCTAGAACGGCAAACTCACGCCGCCCGTAAACACCAGGCCATCTTGTCCGATGGCGCCATTGCCGACGATCCCGATGTTTGGCCGGTTCAGAATCCGCATGCTCATGCCGGGATTGATATTGAAGTCACCCTCGAAACCCGTGCCGTTGAACACCTGTCCGAAGTCCAGGAAAGGCGCAATTTCCAGGTCCATTGGGAAGCCCATCATCACGATGTGCATGGCCTGATAACGCAGCTCCATGCTGCCGAACACGGCGTGTTGGCCATAGAATCTGCCGACATCAAACGCGCGCAAAGTTGCTTCGCCGCCGAGGTGGGCCTGGTCAAAAAACGGAATATCTTCGCTGGTGGTCAAGGTCCAGTTGTTGCGCAACAACAGGGTGAATTTCTGATCGACCGTGGAGAAATATTTTCTGAAATCGAAGGTAACTCTGCCGTAGTCTGACAGTGGTTTCGGGTCGCTGGTCACTTGATTGTACTCAGCGGTTGCCTTGAAATAGTAGCCGGCGGAAGGCGAGAATTCCTGGTTGCGTTTGTCGTAAACCAGGCTTACGCGTTCGCCGACAACCGTAGCGCCGCCGATGCCCGGCACGCCGAGAAAATCAGCGCTGTTGATGGTGAATGGCACCTCGCCCAGCAAACGGTCGGCGCCGCGTTTCACATCGACAGAGCGGATTTTGCCGCCCACTGCCAGGCGCAGATGGTTGCCGGGAAGCAGATAAAAATCGAGATAGCCACCGAACTCTTCGTGGGTGTAATTGCTTTCGTCCTCTTCATCGCTGCCTCCGCCGAGGCCGTAGAAACGGCTGCGCGGATCTTGAAAGGCATCGATTTGAAGTTCGTAGCCGAAACGGTCGTTCTGCCCGAGAGTGAGGTTTTCCCGGTGGAACCTTGCCTGGCGGTTGCGGTCTTCAGATATCTCCGCGGAAAACCAGTAGTTGTTGTAGGCGCCGGGACAACTGACTACGTCTACAGCGGCAGTGGCGCCGACATGCTCATTATAATAGCCGCGCAGGTCGAACGTGCCGGTCATGATGCCCTCGCGCGTCACATTCATCAGCGCCATGGCGCCACCGATGCTCTGACCGTTGTGTTCGGTTGAGCCGACAAAGGGATGCCAGACAGTCTGAATGTGCTTGCCGTGATTCTCGGGGTCCTTGAACATCCAGTGCAGGAAGCGTGGCAGCGGGCTGCCTTCGCCCCAGGTGTGAAACATCATCTGCATAGGTTGCGGCAGGTCGAGCTTCTTTTCCTGCACCAGAAAATCTTCAGGAACGGAGCCTGTGGCCGGCGCCGGTACGGCAGCCACGGCGCCACCTGCGGAGCCCTGGACTTTGATGCTTGTTGTGTAGGCTTCGCGTGCGTGAGTCGTCAGATGGCCGGCGTTGAGGCCCGGCGTGTAGGTGATTCGAAGTTCGAGGTCGTAGTCACCAGCCAGCGCCGCTTTGGCGATTTGAAATGGCACGACTACTTTCACTTCGCCGACAAAGACGTTTGTGGTGCCCAGGTGTACCGGCACGCCACGCACTTCAGGTTTGGGAAAACGCGGCGCTGAGAAGGTGATGTGTTCCCGGGGCGTCGCATCAATGATTGTGGCGGCCGGAATGCGTGCCGACCGGTCATTGCTCCCGAGCCAAAAACCGCGTGGCACCCTGAATGTAACCACCAGGGCAGATGCCGAACCGGGAGGCACTACAGGGCTGACCGGAGACAGGCTGATGTCAATCGGGTGTTCGACGGTCTGCGCGTAGCCGGGAAGAGAACTCAAGGCCAACAATAGCGCCAGGGTGGTTTTGAGGTAAAGCGGGAATACTCGTCGTAGCAAGGTCATGGTTCCTCGTTGGGTTAGTTCAGTCTGCGTGTCGAAGCCTGAAACGGATCTATCAGACAGACTATTCCAGAAAACAGACATCCAACTTGCAACAACCAAACAGTCTGTGGCATTCCACTTTCGCGGCAGCCGTTTCTACTCTGCTCGTTTACACCGCGGATAACGTACGGCTGGGGCCCACCGCCGAGAGGCTCGGATAGCAGTCCAGGCAAAAGCGTCGTGTGCAGGAGTCGCACTGCCTGGTCCGTTTGTCGCCGGCCAATGACTACGGAGATTTTGATCTGGGATGTGCTTGTGAGCAGAAAAGATGGTTACATCTTTGCAGGGATTGTTCTGCGTTTCAGAAAGCAGGATTGTCAGACAACTATTTGTATGCCTCTGGCAACAGTTGCAGCAGTAGCCGCCGGACATTTTCACCCATGATCAGCCGGATTTCAGGCTTGCTGAAGCCTGTCTGCAGCAGAGCGCCGGTCAGCGACGCCATGCCCGCCGCATCGATGGGAGTTGCAACGGCGCCATCAAAATCAGAGCCGAGTGCGACATGCTCAACACCGACCAGGTCGGCGGTGTAACGGATAGCTTTTGCGACGGCAGCGAGATCGTCGCCGCATGTCGCCTGTGAGAAGAAGGCGATTCCGATAATGCCACCGGTGGCGGCAATTCCCATGAGCTGCTCATCACTTAGGTTGCGCGTGTTGTCGCAAGTTGCCTTTACCCCGGAGTGCGAGACCAGGACCGGCCTGGTGGCAATTTCTAAGACATCTTTGATGGCTTTCGGAGAAGCGTGCGCCAGGTCCAGCAACATGCCTAGGCGTTCCATCTCGCGGACCATTTGTTTGCCGAGCCGGGTTAGCCCGCCCTTGTTTACGCCATGTGCTGAACCGGCCAATTCCGTATCAAAAAAGTGGGTGGGCGCCATCATTCTGAACCCGGCATCGAACAGGACCTGGACATTGGAAACATCTCCCTCCAACACCTGCGCCCCTTCGATCCCCAACAAACCCGCAATGACGGAGTCACCCTTTGCGCGACGCTCTGAAAACAGTCGCAGGTCTGTTTTGCTCTCGATGACGACCAGACCGCCATCCGAACGTGCTGCGAACTCACGCAGTTTGTCTGCTTGATAGAGTGCGCGTTGGCGCAAGCTGAACCAGGTTCGCACCGGCCACCTCTGCAGGATAGCAGCCAGCGTAATCATGTCTGAATCGTCGTCATTCTGCTCGAAGTTCAGGCCAAATGGAGTTTTTGAGACGACGGTAAACACCTGCAAGGCAAAGTTACCGTCTGTCATTCGCGGTAAGTCAACGTGGCCGTGCGCGTGTCTGCTCAGCAAATCGCGGTTCCAGAGCAGAGCGTCGCAGTGTAAGTCAGCGACCCACAAGCTGGAGTGGAGCGAGCGCACAGAGTCCGGGACCGCCTGCTTTTGGGTTGTGCTCACTCGGTTGGAACTGCTGTCAAGCAGTCCGGGGCCAAGCAGCAATGTCACAATCGCTGAAACAGCCAGCGTGCCAAGGCTGAGACTCGCGACTTGCTTTAAGGTAGGTCGTATCATTTTCGGTGTAGGTTATTGATCATCAGGCTTGGCCAAACACTTCTTCGTAAGCGTCCGCGCCAAAGCCAACCAGGATGGCGCCACCCACACGTACACACGGTGCGCGCAGGTTTCCGGTTGGGCCGAGCATGTGCTGCAGCAACGTGTCGTTGTCAGGCCTTTCTGTTCTCAAGTCAAAATGGGTAGTTTTTTTCCCTTTGCTGATGTAAAGGTGGTCAACGCCGGAAAGCAACTGCAAAGCATCGGCAGCCTGCAGCTTTCTTGAAGCGCTTTGCTGCTCAGCGACCTCGATGTTTTCCTGCGCAAGAAACTCTTGCGTTCTGACACAGCTCGTTCAGCCGTTGCGATGGTAGTACCAGTCTACTTTTTTTGTTGGCATGTGCTACTACTCCTCACTAGTCGTTCGGATCTGGTTGCTCAATCTCTAAGCCGGCATGTGTCTGGAGTCGCTTCGAAAAGGCCAATGCTGCGATTTGCCAGCTTCAGAAGGTGAAGCAAGTTGTGCAGGGAAGATAGCGAGCTAAAAAAGATAAGTCAAGGAGATAGTCGTGGGCGTGTCGGGTAGGCGGATTCGGACGACCACCGGCACGGCAGAGCGCCATGCCGACAGCCTGAGAATCCGTGGTGTCTGGTCTATTCAGCTGAATAAATGACTGCCATAATCCGACGATTGAGCTGTCGGCCGCCGGGCAGTGCATTGTCACCGAGCAGGAAGACTTCACCTTTGCGCCCTTTGAAGGAGAATGGCTGGGTCTCGCCAAACCCTTCCGGCCGATCGACTCGTTCGATGATGCTGCCTGCCAGTTCAGGGTAACGTGTTTCGACATCAGCCAGAAAGCGTTTGTAAAATAGCAATCCTCGCCTTTTCGAAAGCGTCATGTTGATCGCTTCGGGACCAATTGCGCAGGCATGACCGACAAAACGCAGCCGTGTGTCTTTCTTCTTCAGAAGCTTCGGAACACGCATCATGAGATTGTCCCAGTAGAAGCTGTAGAGCGGCTCAGCAACGCCGAACTTCGCGATGCCAACGTACATCCGTTGGCGGTTGCTGGATTTTGTCTCGAGGAAAACAGTCTTCGGCTGTGTCTTGAAGTGCCGTCCGAGCGAGTCGGTCAGTTCGAGACTGTAATCTGCGTCGGTGTTTTGCCAATCTTCATTTTCATTGATGCTGGTCTGGTGGTACTCCCAGAGAATACTCTCATCGAGGTTGACTCCACCGAGCACGCCGTGGATGTTGACGGATTCCAGCAGCCCATCCGCCTGGACCAGGACATTGCCATTCTGCAATGGCAGCACACTGGCGACCCTGGCAAAGAAATTCACCGGTGAAATAATGCGTTCGTTGAAATGAGTTCTCAGCGGGGCAAAAAGCTCGCGCTCTGTGGCCTCATTGACTTTGATCTCGACCCGCCTGCGTTCCTGCAGCAGTCGCTGTGAATCCACCATATCTTTCGGTAGCTTCCTTTGCGGCAAAACCACACCCGGTAGCACGTCAAGTTGCTCGCGGTTAACGCCAAGCCGGATCAAGGTGTCGCGTACAGCTACAGCTCGTTGAATCGCGATGTCATAGTCGAGTTCACCTGAGTTCGAATCCGCCGTGCCTTCGAGTTCTATGGTCAGCGAAGGATTTGCCCGAAGCCGATTGGCCAGAGTAGCCAGAAGCGGCTCAACGATCCAGTTACGAGTATATCGGGCGTTGACCTCTGAGGAAGTTGAATCGAAAAACACGCGGCCGACATAGGGCAATTCGTAGCTGGTGTTGGTGACGGCCTGTGTCAGCACGGTGTCGTAGGTTGCAAATGTGCCTTTCGGGATGGTGTAGAATGACTCCGCCAGTCTGTGCGGTGCTGAATCTTCGTCAGCGGTGATTCCCGGCGGGACAATCTCACCAACGATGCGGTGTCGGCCCTGTTCGGTGGCACGCCATTCGAAATTGACTGTTGCGACCGCACCCGGTTCCGAGTCTGGAATCGCAATCCGGCCCAGCAGTTTCATGGCCATTTCATCGATTCCCGGAGTTCCGGATGTGCTCGAGAGTTGAATGCGAGACGAATCGAACACCGCGAGTTGATAGCCCTCTGAAGCTCTTTCGCCAACATTCTTGACCTTGAATTTCAAAATGCCCTGGGTGTCGTCCTGGGTTATCCAGGGGCTGTAACCAAATTGGATTGAGGTGATGCGCAGGTCTGGCACCGTGACATCGAAGCGCACGACATCTTCTGTCTTCATGGTGGCGACGCGCACGTGCCTGTCTTTGTCAAATGCCAGGACACACCAGTAGTGACTGCCGCCGGAGAGTTCGCTGAGAACAAATTCCGTGGTTGAGAGCTGTTGGCTGACCTCAAGGGTGCCGTTGCCGCTGAGATAATCGAAGACAGGCTCACCTGCATTGCGGGCCCGTTCAGCGATTTCGGCAACTTTCAAGCTATCTGAGTCAATGATTACCCAGTAGCTGACATTGTCGTACAGGTCGCGGTCCACAGAGTCGCGCCAGCGCAAGACAAGGGAATCGCCATGGATAATTTCCCGGTTGGGGCTAACGATGTCGAAGCGTTCTGGAGCGATTGGGAATTGCGAGACGCTGCCGTGAAATGGCGCCGAGGTCAAATTGGATTTCTGGTTGGCGGCGATATCGACCCTGAGCGAGTTGTTGCGGCCGGGCAAGGTATGCTTGACCGGAGAATAGCGGTCATCCAGGCTCATGCTGGCGCCGAAGGTAAAATTTCCGAGCAGGTTTTCTTCGAAACTGTATCCCCACCGGACCGCTAGCAATTGACTCCACGACAACTCAGCGCCCAAGGAGATAAATCCAGTCTCATCCCTCACCTTGTGATAGTCGGTTGCCAGGCTCCACTGCAGACCGCGGTGCGTGCCGAAGTTCAACGCGACTCCTGCTCGCAAAATGCGTGGCAGAGGGGTGCTTTCCGAAAGAAAGGTGATATCGCGTCCAATGTTTGCCAGAGAAAGACCGGCGGAAAGGATGGCATCGTCAAGAAAACCCGCGGCCGCTTTCAGAAAGCGGAACCGGCGTGTCTTGTAGAGCAGGCCGGCATCAAATATGATTGCATTGGCATCAAAGCCGGCAAGTTCAGAGCGAAAGTATTTTACATTGCCGCCAAGTGACACCCGGCGGGAGATGAAGCTGACGGGCAATCCGTAACTCATAGTGGCGAGAAAATTGTTTCCGGAAACTGGCAATCCAGCTCCGTCTGAACTGTCGAACTCGCGAATGCCAAGATAGCTGGCGCCCAGCACAAGCTTATTGGACCGGCTCCAGGGTGTTCGCACCCTTCGGCCATACAAGAGAGAAGCGTTGTAGACATCGGAAATCCAGCTTGTGTAGGTTGCCGACCATTGCCATTCCCGCATGAAGCCGGTTGCTGCCGGATTCGCATAAAATGAATCTGTATAGTCGAGGTTGCCGGTCATGGAGCCCGCCATACCAACCTGTCGTGCACCTGGAGTAAGTTTGAGGTAGCCGAGGCCGGAGCGAACCTGACCCGAAAGCTGGCTCTGCGCGAAAACGCAAATGCAAGCCGCTAAGATGAGAACCCGGTGGCTGTTTGTAGTATTGATCATCGTACTACCATGACTTTTTTCATAGAATAGAATCCGCTGGAGCGAATAGTAATCATGTAGAATCCACTTCCGATTTTTTCACCCGAAGATGTCTGCCCATTCCAGGGCAAGGTATTCCAGCCGGCGTTGAAAGGACCATCGGCCAGCTTGGCTACATGCGATCCGGCTATGTCAAACAGATCGATCCTGGCGTTGCGATTTGAACTCAGCTTGAACCGGATGTCCAGATTGCTCTCGCGGCTGGCGGCAAAAACATTCCGGTCCAGGACGATATTGTTGCTACTTTGCACAATCACTGCCGCCCGCGCGGTCCGGAAATCTCCAAAAATGTCCACGGTCCGAATTTCGAACTCGATCTCTTCACGTTCGGCGAGAGTGAACAACCTTGCCTCGCCGAATTGCGGTGTGAGTGTCAGCCATTGCTTTGGCTCAAGGCGGTTTGCTGAAATGAATCCGTTGGCGTAGGTCGAGTCGATTTGGCCATTGGCAAAATAGGCCCAAACATCCCAACTGAGATTGTCTACCGGAACCTGAACCCGGATGGTAATGCTGTCCCCGACTTGCACTGAGGATGGCGTCGCTTCAAGCAGAGGCAGAGCGCCACCCGCGGGCCGTGCTACATTGAACACGGTGTCCACAACCGAATTATTTGCTGGGTTCAGGTCAATGTTATCGAGTGTCAGCAACGCGTCATTCACCAGAAGATTGATGCCATCCGGAGAATCAACAGCGACTGTCAGCGCGAAAGTGAAGGCGAGCGACGTACTCGGGCGCATATAGCCGAGGCGCCAAATCAATGAATCGTCGCTAGTTTCGGCCGGGGTGATTTGAAATTCACCGGCGGTCACCCAGTCCGGCAAAAAATCATGTACATTGACTCCTTGTGCGGTGGCGGGACCAAGGTTCGAGACGGTGACTTCGTACGAGTAGGTTTCTCCTCTCCTGGCAAACCATGCGGTGTCGTTGGCGCTGACTGAAAACGAGTCTGTGCGCGCAACCATGGCGATAGCAACGTCCGTTGGCTGCAATCGTGCGGCGTCCCGAAGGATGCCATAGATTTCGGTTTCCGCCCGGTTGTTCGTGAAGTTGGTGTCCTGAGCTGCCTGCACTTCACTGATGTTTTTCAACTCATAGGGAAAGCCAGGCAGTTCGTCGGCCACCCTGGCGTTAAAAGCAATCTGGATGCTTTGCCCGGCCTCCAATGAATCGAGCAGCCAGAATATTGTGTCGGCATTTGTCAGTGAAGGCGCCAGGCTGAAGCTGTCAGGCGTCACGAAACCAGGCAGCACATCAAGCAGTGTGATATCTACCGCAGTGCCGCCACCGAGATTGTCAACGGTCAAGCGGTACCCATAGATTTCGCCTTCCTTGACAGCCTCGACTGTTTCACCATCCAAAAGAATCGTCGTGTCGGAAATGACAGATTGCGAGACTAGCAAATCAACATTTGGCGGCAAGTTGATCACCGTATTTGCCGCTTCGTTGTTTTGCAGGTCAGGGTCCTGGTTGTCGGAGGCGACGCTGGATTCACTCGTCAACAGATTGACACCCGCGGGAATCGTCCGCGACACCGTGGCATCGAATGCGATGGATACGGAGGTCTGCGGCCGCATGAAACCGAGCTGCCATACCAGGGAGTCTTGATGGACGACCGTCGGCGCAAGGCTGAAATTATCTGTCGCTACAGACCTTGGCAGCATGTTGCGAAGGATGACATTCTGAGCCGAAACCGGCCCTTTGTTCGAGACGGTCAACCGATAGGAGTAGGTTTGCCCCCGCAGTACAAATTGCGAGGTGTCGCCGTCAGCCACCCTGAATGAATCCGTAATCGCGACCAGCGTCACCGACATGTCAGTTGGCTGCAACCGACTGATGTTTCTAGCGATGCCGTAGACGGTTGTCTCTGAAAGATTGTTAACACGATTCGAGTCCTGTTCTGCATGAACCTCGCCCAGGTTTCGGAGCGCAAATGGAAAACTCGGAAGCTGGTCAACGACGCTGGCTCTGAAATTGATGTCGATTGTTTGGCGAGTTTCAAGGGAGTCAAATTGCCAGAAGAGCGTATCTTCAGATGTTCTCGATGGCGTGATATCAAAATCAGCGGGCGTCACAAACTGTGGCATGACATCGAACAGGCTGATATCGGCGGCAGTGCCCCCACCTACATTCGTGACAGTTAGATGGTATTCATAAGTGTCGCCTTCCTTGACGGCATCAACGGGTTCTCCATCCAGCAAGATCGTGGTGGTGGCGGAAACCGATTGCGACATCTTCAAATCCACACTGGGGGGCAAATTGGTTACCGTTATCGCCGCCAGATTGTTGGCAGGATCCTGATCCTGGTGGTCCGAGCCGACCAAGGCTTCGTTGGTCAGCAGGTTGATACCAGCCGGAAGCGTGGTAGAGACGGTCGCATCAAATCTTACGGAAACCGAGGTGCCCGGGCGCATAAAGCCAAAATGCCACTGCAATGAATCCCGCGAAACCAGAGTGGGATTCTGGCTAAAGTTAGATGGCGAGACAGATGCGGGTAGCACGTTATTCAAAACGACATTTTGCGCGGCGACCGGGCCGTTGTTCGAAACCGTCACTCGGTAAGAGTAGGTCTCCCCACGCAAAACAAACCAGGAGGTGTCGGCGCCACTGACGGTAAATGAACGTGTCTTGACGAAAGCCGTTGCTGCCACGTCGGTGGGCTGCAGACGACTGATGTCACTGGCAATACCGTGAACCGAAGTCCGGGCAGAATTGTTGACGGAATTCGTGTCCTGCAATGCGTGAACTTCGCTGACATTGACCAGCTCGAATGGGAAAGATGGCAGTTGGTCGGTGACAACCACGCTGAACGAAATATCTATTTCGCGACCAATTTCGAGTGAATCGAAATTCCAAAAAACCGTGTCAGCGGAAAGACTGGCCGGTTCCAGATCAAAACTCGTCGCTGTCACAAACTCGGGAAGAATGTTATAGACGGAAACGTCGGCGACCGTGCCGCCCCCAAGGTTCTGAACTTTGAGATGGTAGCTATAAGTCTCGCCTTCTTTGACGGCATCAACGGGCTCACCGTCAAGCAGAATTTGTGTTGAGGCTTTGACTGACTGCAACATCTGCAGGTCAACGTTTGGCGGCAAATTCGTCACGATATTGGCATCGGTATTGTTCGCCGGGTCGAGTTCATCATTGTCTGATACGACGTGAGCCCGACTCTGCAAAATGTTGATACCGGCCGGAATGGTGACGGAAACGGTAGCGTCAAAGGTCAAAGAAATTGAGGTTTGAGGACGCATGAAGCCCAGTTGCCACGTCAGCGAGTCCCGAAGGCTTTCTGATGGCGATAAACTGAAATTGCCCACGGACACGGGGCCAGGAAGTAAATTGCCGAGCAAGACGTTTTGGGCAGCCACAGGCCCCAGGTTGGAAATCGTCAAGCGATAAGTGTAGGTGTCCCCGGCAAGAGCAAACCAAGATGTGTCGGCACCCTCTATGGTAAACGAATCCGCTTGTGCTGAAATTGTGACCGCAAGATCTGTTGCCTGCAACCGGCTGACATCGCGCGCGATGCCGTAGACCGTCGTGGTTGCCGAATTGTTGACCTCATTCGTGTCCTGATCGGCTTTGACATCGCTGATGTTCATCATTTCAAATGGAAAGCCGGGCAACTCATCTGCAACACGTGCATTATAGCTGATTTCCACAACCTCCCCGGCTTCGAGTGAATCGAATTGCCAAAAAACAGTGTCCTCAATGATGGACGTGGGTGACAAACTGAAATCTCTTGCACTCACAAACTCTGGCAGAATGTCATAGAGAGTGACATCGAAGGCCTTGCCGCGTCCAATATTCGTTACTTCAAGCTGATAGCCAAATGTCTCGCCTTCCTTGACCGCGTCAACACTGTTGCCATCCAGAACAATGCTCGTATCTACGTTCGCTGATTGTTTGACCTGCAAATCTGTATTGGGCGGTGGCGGTGGTGGTGGAATGACGACCAACACCGTATCGCGGTCGATGTTGTTGCCAAAAAAAGAATCGTTGGCCGCCGTCAGAGCGGCCAGGCTTGGCAACGTCAACAGTTCCTCCGGGAGGTCTTCAACCAGTTGGCATGTAACATCGACCGAGGTCATCGAGTTGGCCTGAACCTGCGGAAATTGCCACGTCAGGATCCGGTCTCGAGCAAACCCGGGCGGTTTCGAGGTGGAGATCAGCGTGACCGAGTCAGGGAGAAAATGCACCAATTGCACCGAATCTGACGGACTCACCCCGAGATTATGAATCTCAAGGCGGTATTTGTAGGTTTTACCGGGCGCCACAGCCCCGACAGTGTCGCTACCAATGATGGTAATCGAATCTGTGACCGCCACCAGGTTCATGGCAAGGTCCGTAGCTGGGCGTTTGACTCCCGGGACCAGGTATTCGCCGGTGGCATTGCCAAGGTAGTCAGGCGTGTTCACTGAGATATCGACGACGCGCCAGGTGCCGTTGCGTGCGGGGTCGGGCGAGCTGTGTGCTATCAGATAAAAGCTGCGGATCAACGTTGAAAGCCTGCCGTAGATTTCGATCATCTCAGCAGCCGAACCGACTTTGAAGAAAAGGCCACCAGTTCTCACTGCAATTTTCTGGAGGATGTCTTCGGTAGATTCATTCCCGATCGCGATTGTAAAGATTGTCGTATTATTGGCGTTCGCCTCATTGATGACACTGGTTGGGCCGACCTTGGAAATATTGTCCTGGCCGTCGGTGTAGACGATAATCACACGACGCCCAGCGGCAGTCTCAGTGGCGCGAATGCCGGCGAAAACAGCATCCAGCAACGCGGTTCCTTTGCCCAGTGTTGTAGCGTCGATCACGCTCTGCAGTTGTGTCTTGTCATTGGTCAAAGACTGAAAGGCCTTAATCGAATCGGCAAACTGAATGATGCCGGTTTGGTCAAACGGACGCATTAGATCGACAAAAAGCCGGGCCCCGTTTTTCGCGTCATCTATTTCCGCCTGCATGCTCGAACTCACGTCCATTATCAGCATGCTGCTTGAGGGCAAACGCGTGGTCTCTTTGACCTCTGTAAAGATTGGTCCAGGGACTTGATCGTACAAGTTTTGTTTTGTGGGCACCGACGGATTGTCGCGGTGATACTCAAACAAAGGTTGCCAGATTTCACGCACCGGCAGGCCGATTTCCGCGAGGTCGTTTGGGCGCACCCATCGTTCCGAATGTGCCAGCCCGACGACCGGATTTCCGTTTTTGTCAACGACGGACACCGTTGACAGGACAGGGTATGGAAAACTTCCCTTGAATCCACGCAGTGAAAACTCACCATCCACGGCAATATTGCTGACGCCTACGGTTACCGATTCCTGAGCATGCAAATTTTGGGTCGAGCTGATCAACGTCAGTAGCGCCAGAAAGCACGCAAAGCGATGGACGAAAAAGCGCGATTTGGCCACAGCCAGCCATTGTTGGTCGGAGCATAATATTATGTGTGTCAGAAGCATGAGAGAACCGCCGGAATTTGATAAGATCCTAAGACATTGCAACTTTGACTGACAATTATCATTTTGGTGGAGTTTGCTCGAAGCTACCTTCTTGGCAGAACCTTGTAGGAAGATCTCAATATCTCATTAAACTTTTAGTACAGGCTAAGTGACGGATTTGCATAGAAAGGGCTGAAAAGGGATGACTTAGCGAGTGTTCATAGCGTGCAAAGAGCAGCTATCAACTTGCGCATAGAGACGCTTTTGCCGTATCATCTCTGTGACATGATGAATCTTGTCTCGAGTCAGCTCCATGAACTCTTGAATAATAGTTGTAATTCAACATCTTTTTTATTTTCTTGCATTTGAGCACGGCTTGCATTGTTTTGGCTACGCATCAGAATGCCCTTTATGCATCGCAGCCGTGTGGAAAGCTGGCACTAGACTCAATTAAAATGAGCAGCCTCTTGACGGGCCTGCGAAGGGCCACACACATTGACTCCGGTTTCGACTTCGCCCAGGTTGTGGAAGCGGCATTCAGGCTTGGCTTCTTGAAAACCCAGGAATGATGCAATGGAAAAGACTATCATTTTCGCAATCAGCGCACTCATTGTTGCCGGGGTAGCCCTTGCCATCAACCTGTACATCCTCCTGACCAGGCGCAAAGCAAGGCTGAAGGTTCTGCTGGGTGACCGCATGACGTTTTCATATAGTAACGAGACTCACCTGCGGTTTACAACCTCGATCACGGTGGTGAACGAAGGCGGAAATGTCGGCACCATAAACAAACTCATGGGTACCGTGACGGCTCAAAACGGCGAATCGGCGAAGTTCGTCTGGCGCAATTTTATCAGGAGTGACAGTCTGGCGAAGCCCGGGGCTGAGCTGAAGCCGCAGTACACGTTCGATGGCTGGGCAAATGCCATTGCGGTGCCTGCAAAGAGCGCCGCGGTTCGGGAAATTATCTTTTCTACACTGGAGGCTTTCGAGCTCAAGGAAGGCAGCTACATGTTGGAACTGTTCGTTTTGGGCGAGCCAGACAACCGCGAGCTGGCCAAGGTTTCTCAAATGTTTCGCTGCTCGCGCAAGAATGTCGAATTCTTGAATCGCAGCCGCAACGGAGACGTGTTCGACCGTGCGGAGCGCAGCCTCAGATCTGAAACTCCAGCGGCCACGCAGACCAATGGTATTCCTACGAAGGAGCCATTGGGTTCATCAACACACATATTGTGCCCAAGCTGTAGTCATGTCAATGACGCAAACCGGGCCTTCTGTGCAAGCTGTGGCAATCGACTGAGTAGCAAATCAACCGCTTGCCCGCAGTGCGGGCGCGAGCGGAAGCCCGATGAGAAATTCTGTGGCGGCTGCGGGTCCCCAGTGGCGTTCACGAAGTGACCGGCTTCCGGAACGCTTCATGGGTTGGCCTACGAAACATCTAAGCCTTGACCTCCCCTCAAAGAGCCCTTATCTTCTTACACTATTGGCATTTGTACCTTAAAGAATGGAGTAGCATACTATGGCCAAGACTACTGGTGGCGCCTTGATGGCTGCAATGCTCAAGCAGGAGGGCGTGCAGAAGATGTTCGGGATTATCGATGGAACCTACACCGCGTTTTATACAAATTGTGTTAAGGAAGGCATCGAACTGATCACCCCGCGCCATGAAACGACGGCAGCCCACATGGCCGGCGCCTATGCCCGGCTGACGGGAAAGCTCGGTGTCTGCATCGCCAGCAACGGTCCGGGTGTGGCAAATGTGCTCAGTGGAGTTGCCGTCGAACATACAGAGGGGCACAGGGTACTTCTGATCACGAGTTGCCGCCGCAATCCCATCAGCTATCCGGACCGGGGCGGGTCGTATCAATGCTTTGACCAGGTTGGTGTCATCGGCGGCATGTCGAAATGGTCATGCGCCGTTCCTGCTGCCGACAGAATTCCGGAACTTCTGCGTCAGGCTCTACGCATCAGCTATCAGGGCCGGCCAGGGGTTGTCCATCTCGATGTACCGGAGAACTTCATCAACGGTAATATGAATTCAGCGCCCTTGCTCAAACCTGCACAGTACAGAGTGAGCGATGCGGCGGAACCAGCACCGGAGCTTGTTGAACGCGCTGCCAGCATGCTCGCCGCTGCCAGATGTCCAGTTGTGCATGCCGGAAGTGGTATCATACACGCTTTGGCATTCGATGAATTGGCGGAGTTGGCCGAGTTGATACAGGCTCCGGTGACCACTTCCTGGGCCGCCAGAGGAGTGCTCGCAGAGACCCATCCTTTATCGTGGCCCATGATTCACTTGAAGGCCAACAATCACGTGCGCAATGCGGCAGACCTTATCTTGTGTTTGGGTTCACGTCTTGGCGAAACCGATTGGTGGGGCAAACCGCCTTACTGGGGCTCCCCCGCAGAGCAAACTCTGATTCAGGTGGACATCGATGAGCAGGCGTTCGGAAGAACCCGACAGGTGGACTTGGCCGTTCTGGCGGATGTCAAGGTCTTCTTGTCGAAATTGCTGCCTGCTTTGGAAAGCAAAGTGAAGGCGGCAACTCAGGTCGCCCGTAAAGCGGCCGCCAATGCTCTCGCTGCTGACCGTGACAAAGACCGGGCGAAACTTGACAAGCACCTCGATGACAAAAGCAGTCCAATGGTGACGGCGCACGTCGGCCATATCTGCCGCGAAGTATTCGAGGATGACGCCATAGTTGTCATGGATGGTGGCAACAGTGCGGTTTGGGGGAATTTCTTTCACCAGGTTCGGGTGCCGAACACGCTACTCAGCACCTTTCACATGGGCCATCTCGGCGCCGGACTGGGACAGGCGCTTGGTGCGGCGGCCGCGCGTCCCAACAAGCAGGTGTATTGCATTATTGGCGATGGCGCCATGGGTTTTCACCCACAGGAAATCGAAACCGCGGTGCGTAACAACATGCCAATCGTGTTTCTGGTCTGCTGTGATAAACAGTGGGGCATGGTCAAGATCAATCAGAGTTTTGCCTTGAAGCCGGTCAAAACCATGGTTAAGAAAAGCCTGGAGACAGATGAGACCATCAATACGGATTTTGGCGAGATTGAATTCGACAAGCTTGCCGAGGCCATGGGAGCCCATGGCGAGCGCGTCTCAGACCCCGCGGAGCTTAGGCCGGCAATCGAACGCTCGCTCGCTTCCGGGAAATGCGCTGTCATCCACGTAGACGTCGATCCTGTCAAGCACATGTGGGCGCCGGGACTGCTGCAGTTCAAGGAGATGCACCAAGAGCCAAAAGGCAAGTAGCGCCGAGATGGATTCCCCCACGCTCGACGCAATTCGACTTAATTTCAACCCCGGCGGCTTGACTGCCCTCAATGCCGTCATCGGACTGATGATGTTCGGCATGGCCCTCGATCTTCAACTCGATGACTTCAAAAGGGCTCTGAGTTCACCGAAAGCGCCGGCCATCGGCCTGCTGGCCCAGTTCATCCTGATGCCAGCCGTGACGTTCTTGCTCACGATGGTTCTGCCGGCGCCACCCTCTGTTTTGCTCGGCATGATTCTGGTGGCGGCCTGTCCCGGCGGAAATCTCTCCAACCTGATGACCTATCTGGCGCGAGGCAATGCCGCGGTTTCAATCAGCATGACGGCAGTCTCCAGTCTGGCTGCGGTAGTGATGACGCCATTGAATGTGGCTTTCTGGGGCGGGCTTAACCCAAGAACCGAGCCCATTCTGCACGCAGTAAGTTTGAATCCATGGGATGTTTTCGAGACGGTTTTGCTAATCCTGGCCTTGCCTCTGGCCGCCGGCATGCTTGCTTCCCACCGTTGGCCGGCGCTGGTGGAAAAGGTTCGGCAGCCGTTCAAGGTACTGTCAGTGGTCGTGTTTATTGGCGTTGTCGCTTTGGCGCTTGGTGCAAACCTGGACATTTTTCTCGAAGCCCTTGGGGTGGTGATGTTCGTGGTGCTCCTGCACAACGCCGTCGCCCTGTCCGCAGGCTATATCGCTGGCCGGCTCGCCCGGTTGCCCGCGCGCGATGTGCGTGCCGTCACCATCGAAGTTGGCATCCAGAACTCGGCGCTGGGCTTGATTCTGATATTCAATTTTTTTGATGGTCTTGGCGGCATGGCGATCACAGTCGGTTGGTGGGGTGTCTGGCACATCGTCGCCGGACTGACGGTCGCCTTTTTGTGGTCACGACAGCCGAGCCAGCCACGTGATTAGTCCTTGACTTCTCATTCCCGGATTTCTATCTTCAGCATGCCCGAAAGTCTGCATGTCTCCCACTAGGACCCAGCAGTCCCGGCCACGACGGGGCAAGCTAATCGAATCTTTATTAGGAGGGTGGGATGAATCATAGAAGACTGCCATGCCTCCCGTTCGGAATTCTCTCGGCGAAACGAGCGGTGGTGGGTTCAGCAATTCGGGCTGCACAACCACTGACGTGACCAAAAAACAGACAACTTGAATGAGCGCTGAAGATCTGATGAAAGTCTGGGACCGGCGGTATTCAGAGTACGGCAAAGAGCGATCTCAGCAAGAGTACGACTACTGGCTGAAGCCCTACCGTTCAGACTTGCTGGCAAGCGGTGCTACCCCGATTCTCGATCTCGGTTGCGGCACAGGTCACGATACCGATTACTTGAACCTCATCGGCTGTCGTGTCGTCGCGGCTGACTTTTCTATGGAAGCGCTCAAAATCGTGCGGCGAAGGACAGCGCGGGCAGGCGTCGTGCAGTTAGATATTGAAAACGGGTTGCCCTTTCCGGCGATGCAGTTCCAGGTCATTATTGCCTGTCTTTCTCTACACTATTTTCCACTGGATAAAACGCAGACCATCGTTAGTGATGTCCGTCGCCATTTACGCGACAACGGTATGCTGCTCGCGCGCTTCAATTCCATCAGCGACAATGAATGCCAGGAAAACGGTCACGTACGCAAGCTGCATCACCATTTCTTTGTGGATGAGGTGATGAAGAGTTTTTTTTCTGAAGAAGGCTTGCTCAGACTGTTTGCGCATGGCTGGCGTATCGAGACGCTTGTCGAGCGCGAAGTGCATCGTTATGGCAGAGACAAGGTCATTTGGGAAGTGGCGGCTAGGCGGGAAAGCCGGGATTAGCGGGCATCTGGTTCCCGCGAGCCGCTGAGTCACGTGAGCTTGGCTAACCTGCCAAACTTCCGAGAAGGAGGAGACGCAAAATGTTCGAGAATGTCCTGGTAAATGGCCTGGTCCTTCTGGCGATTGTTGTGAACATCGTGATTGTGGGCGGGTTGGGTTTTCTGCTTGCTTTTAAGCTACTCGGCATACGGCGGTACTATCGGCACGCTGAAGTGCCAACGCTCGAGCGAATGCGTGAAGCCACTACATCATTCATGTGGCTGGGCACTTCCGCCTACTACGTGATCAGCTACGGTAGAATTCAGGACCTGATCAGGGAAGAAAAAAGGACAGTCAGAATTAGGTTTGTAACCATCGACCCGGAGTGTGATGCCGTGCTGGAGGAACACTCCAAATGGCAGCGAATTACAAAGGAACATCTGAAGAAACGGATCGAAATCAGCAAGAAGGCGTGCGAATCGTTGCGTGAAGACTACGGTTGCAACATCGCTTGGCTCGGCCAGGCGCAACTGCCGGCATTCAGAGTCGTGATCATCGACGACGCCAAGATTCTTGTCAGTTTCTATGAGAGAGGTAAGAAAGGGCCCGATAGCAAGCAATTTGAACTTGCTGCAGACAGCTTGCTGGGCAGGTGGTTCAAAGGTTACTTTGAAAAATGTCGTTGGATGGCCGAACAAGGCGGAAAGGAAGCGCGGGAGAGTTCTCCTGTAGAGTCTTGAGCACCTAGAGATTACACACGCGGTGCGGCCCTCCTTTCTGGCCCGGTCGCAGCATTGATTCGTCATGCCAGGGGAGATGTTTCTCCAAATCTCAGGAGAGGGTGATGCAAGATGTTCGGAACCTGCTGATGGACGCTCTTGTACCGTTTGCGATTATTGTCGGCATTGCAATTAGCTTTGGATTGGGATTTTTCCTGGCCTTACGGTTGCTGGGAGTTCGGCGATACTATCCACGCGCTGAGGAGCCGACACTGGAGAGAATGCGCGAGGCAACCAGCTCCTACCTCTGGCTCGGAACCTCCGCGCATTTCGTTATCGGCTACGGCAGAATTCAGAAGTTGATAAGGGAGAAGAAGAGCAGGGTCAAGATCAGGTTTGTCACCCTTGATCCAAACTGCGAGGCCGTCTTGCAAGAGCATGCCAGGTGGCAGCAGATCACGACATACGACCTGAAGGAGCGGATCGAACTCAGCAAGAAAGCCATCGAGACTTTGAGACAGGTACATCAGTGCGATATTGCATGGATTGGCCAAACTCAACTACCCACCTTCAGGGTCGTGGTCATTGACAACAAGACGATACTTGTCAGTTTCTATGAGAAAGGGAAGCGGGGCTCAGAGAGCAGGCAATTGGAACTTGAGGAGAACAGCCTGCTTGGCCAGTGGTTTAAAGGTTACTTTGAAAAATGCTATTGGATGGCAAAACAAACCGAGAAGGAAGCGCCAGAAGATTCTTCTCTTGAGTCTTGATGCCTTCTGAATCACACTGCAACGGCTACCCCATTGCCAGCCGCCATCTGGGGGGCAGCAGGCCCACCAGCCTCAGCCGTGAGAGTTTTACCAATATAGGCGTGCAGTTCGTCCATGACTTCGTCCCAGGTTCCGCAAATGGCATGCGCGCAGGCCTTAATCCACACTCGTTTACTGATTGAAGACTCGCCGGCATGTATGATGATGTGCTTGTTCATCCGTTGCGCGTGGGCAATCTCAAATAACATACCGATGGCCTGGCGGTCTTCCTGCGAAACGTCCGCCACCAGTACGTGGCTGGACTCCAAAGCTTCGAGATCTTTTTTGACAATGCCTTGAGCCTCAGTCCGCGTGATGGGCTTCTGGTGCAGGTCCCGGTCCAAATCGTCTTTGTAGGGCGCCACTACCTCAATTGGAAGTGGCTTAGTGCGAGTGTGGAACTCGCGCAATTGGTTTTGAATGTTTGACTTCTCCAGGAAGTCGATGGGTTGGCCGAAAAACACTCGCATTGGTTTCATAATTCCTCACGGGATTCTTGCAGAGTTGATGTTGAACATTTTCCATTCGGTTGAAATAAGGAAACGCCGCCCAGTCCCATTCGTCTGGAAGGCCACACAGTTCTGCCAGCACGCGGCGGCCAAACTGGGATGGGAGCTTGGTGGCTTCGTACAAGTATTGCGCACCGTCTGACAACTCCATGTAAAAGTACGGCCTGCGTTCCTTTGCCCATCGCCGGACTTCATCAAAACTATCAATGCGGCCACCGGGCAACTCGTTCGTGACTGCTTTTGGCGGCTCGGCAAGATGCATGGGGATGGCGTGCAAGTGGGAATGCTCGGTGCAACAGGGTGGTAGCGTCTTGGATGACGCGGCGCCGTGCTCGAAAAATATTGGCGCGCCAAACGAGTTTGACAATTTCTCGGAAATGGCCTGCTTAAACTCAAAAAAGCGGGCAGTGCTCTTTGGCGACAGCAATCCGAGGTTAATCGCGTGTTCGTGCGGAGACAGCAGGAGGTAGCCTTCTATGAATTGTCCCAGCCCCGGAAACGCGAGAAAAAGATCATCCGACATGATGGGTCTGTCGTAGGACGGCAGGTCGTCATTTGTGATGCGTGATGTGGTAGACTGTGAAATGCGGCAGATAAAGCAATCCGTGCTCATCGGTGAGTCCCCCAAGGGTGCGATTTCAAGAGTTGCTTATTTGACTCATTTATTTTATACTGATACTCTACATGCAAGTGCAGTGAAGGTGCGGAAAGGTTTTCAGAGTCAATTTCTTTACAGAAGGAGGGACAAATGGTACCCGTAACAGCGTTGTGGCTTCCCATTCTGCTTTCAGCCGTGTTCGTTTTTATTGTGAGTTCCATCATTCACATGGTTCTGCCTTATCACCGCTCTGACTTCGGCAAAGTGCCGGCCGAAGATGATGTGATGGCGGCTTTGCGCAAGTTTGATATCCCCCCGGGCGATTATGTGATTCCTTGCGCCGGCCATCCAAAAGAGATGCAAACGCCGGAATTTATCGAGAAGACGACTGCGGGTCCGGTTGCTTTCATGACGGTCATGCGCAATGGTCAGCCCAGCATGACGGGCAGTTTGGTGCAGTGGTTCGTCTTCAGCATCGTCGTTAGCGTTTTTGCTGCCTATGTTGCGGGAAGAGCCTTAGGCCCAGGCGCGCACTATCTTGCCGTATTTCGATTTGCGGGATGCGTAGGGTTCGCTGGCTACGGACTTGCGTTGCTGCAGAACTCGATTTGGTACAAGCGCAATTGGAGCGCCACACTAAAGACGGTGTTCGATGCACTGGTTTATGCCTTGGTCACGGCAGGAGCTTTTGGCTGGCTTTGGCCTGCAAGCTGATTTGACTGACAAGACTTTGTGGTCCCCGGAAGTGTAGACGTACTTAGCTCTGCTTCCGATAAACCAACAGGGATTCGTCGTCGTCGATGGTGATGTCGTTGCCGTTCGAACTGATTGCGGCGGTCTCGGTGTCCTCTTCCGGATCGTCGCTGTCAATTGTGATGGTTGAACCTGAGATGATGTAAGTTCCGGTATCGGTGGAAATGTCGGTATTCTCGCTGATGCCGGGTACCGTGACGGTGACCGTTTGCGAGGTGGTGTAGCGGGTTTCAGTTAAGGTGAGAGTGCCCGTGACCCTGACGGTGACAGTGACCTGCTGGCCGTTCAACTCGATTTTGACCTGGTTTGGCTGGCCGGCGATGAGGGTTTGCCCGGCGGCGCCAAGTTCGCCCGTCCAGTCTGTGATGAAAGTGAGTTGGTAGAAGCCAGTCGGGTCGTCGAGAGTGAACGCGGGATTTTTATCGTCACCACAACCGCAACCGGACAGGCTGCAGCAAATGATGCCCAGGAAGATTCGGGTGATGAACTTTTGGTGTGCCATGGAGACCTCCTGCTGGTTGGGGAAACCGTTAACGATATTACATAGTATCTATCGGTTTCCCGGCAGGAAAACTCGTCCCACAGCTAGGAAAAAATGCGGTAATTCTTGAAGCCCCAGGCCAACTCTTTCGTGGTCACTTTGATTATGCTGGCAGTGGGAACGGCCAGCAGCATTCCGAAAATGCCCATGAGCTGCGCACCTATCAGAATTGCAATGATGATGGTCAGGGGGTGCAGTTCGACACTCTTTGAAACAATGAAGGGCGAGACAAAGACGTTCTCGAACAACTGGATACTTGCAAATGCAACTGCCACCGTCACGACCGCCCCGAGATCACCGGTGTCGATCAAGGCGATGACAATGGCGGGAACCGCCCCGACCAACGGCCCAAAATAAGGAATCATGTTCGCCATTCCCGCCAGGGCGCCGATGAAAAACGCATATCGAATATGCAAGAGGTAGAGCGCCATGATGCTCAGAGCGCCGACAATGAATGCTACCAGTAACTGCCCCCGGATGTACCTTCCAAGCTGGGTGCTGGTCTTGTGCAGGATAATGAGCGCCATTTCAAAATAGCGGTTGGGCACCCAGCTTATGAGCCGCTTTTTCATCGCGCGGCCGTCCTTCAGGAAAAAGAAGGTGATGAACGCCAGCATGATCATGGACACCACCGCCGACAAAAGATTGACTACCACCGAGAAACTCCGCTTCAAGATTTCATCTACTTTCGCCTTGAGTTCTTTCTCCACCATCGGGTTGGAGAGCAGAGGAATGTCATCGCCAAGCTTGTCGCGCAGCTTCTGCATGAAGTCTCCGGCGGACTGGTCGTTCATGCCGGAACTCATCTGTTGAATTTCATTTGAGACTACCGGGGCCAGGAATTTGAATCCAACGACCCCGAGAAAAATAATGAGCGCGAAAACCAAGACCGCAGCCAGCAGGCGTGAAATGCCCCGGTTTTCGAGAAAGTTGACTACGGGATCAAGAATAAACGCCAGGAAGAGAGCGAAGATCACGATTGAGAAGACTGACCGCATGGCTGGCAGAAATGAAAACAGCCAGAAAATCGCGATGCCGCCGGCGGTCCACAGTGCCAGAGTGCGTAGAGTTTTCGGTGGCAGCTTGAAGGTCAGGGTCTGGGCGGGTTGGTTCATGTTTGGCGCCATCTCAGGTGATGACTTTTGAGCTGTCCAGTTTTGACCAGACAGATTGCAGTTCTTCGTTGGTGTGCTTAAGCCGCTCACCAATCAAGTGCGCAAGCTCGAACAGCAGTTTGTTTCCGAGCCTCGGCTTGCGTTCGATGAGTTCGAGCAACTCGGGGCGGAACAGGCCCAGCACCTTGGCGTCCTCTTTTGCAACGGCAGAGGCGGACCGGGCAGATTCATCCAGCAAGGCAAGTTCGCCAAAGAACTCGCCGCGCTGCAGCCGTGCAAGTTCTTCGCGCTCATGCTCTGAGGTGTTTTTGAAGATGGCGATGCTGCCCCTTTGCACAATATACATGCCGACGCCAGGCTCGCCTTCGTGGAAGATGGTTTCTTCCGCACGGTAGCGTCTGCGGTGGATGAGTTTTTCGAGTTCATGGAGTTCGGAACGACCCATGCCCTTAAACAGCGGCACGTTCCTCAGGATGGCGACGATGGTTTCCTTACCACCGCCCTCTTTCTTGAAGATGTTACTCCAGATCGCGTCGCCAACGTGGATATTAAAAATGGAATTTTTGTTTTGTTCGTTCTTGGAGGACATTGTCCAACTCTTCTGTCAACAAAAGTGACATAAATATACCGAAATACAGGCCGTTAGTCAAGGCCTTTCGACACTCGCAATTACGAACCATACGGACTAGCCGTCCACAACGCCGAAGGGATCGGACAGGAGTTTCAGAAACTTAACTCCACGAAGGAGACTAAAAAGTCTCAGTAATAAGATTAATCCATCTCTTTTTCTTGTTATTGAGAAAATTAGACTTTCCTTTCATGAGCAATAAGGTATTGTTTATATGTAACTAAAATGTCATGTCCTAGTCCGGTTGTCCTTGGCATATTGTTTGTTAAGACACTGGCTGTCATTGTTGTACCTACCGCGCAGACCACAATAGTGGTAGGGTGAGGCGTTCGCAAATGCGAGCAGAGCCGTTCCTGCTCAAAGAGATTCCAGCCTGACATCTCAGAACGCATCCATTTCGAGTCTTAGCCGTCGAAGTTTCGAAGCAGATGCATTGACCATGCGTTGTTTCTGTCATCAGACTTTGCGGTCATCCAAATGTAGAGTCACCACAATTGCGGAGAAGGGATGAATAAATACCCCGCTGTTTTCAGGGATTTGCTGTGGTATCGGGAGAACGTCCCGTGCATGCAGGCGTGCCCCGTCCACACCGATTCCGGGCGCTATGTGCAATTGATTGCTGAAGGCAAGTACCGGGAAGCGTTTTTTGTCGCGCGTTCCCCCAATCCGCTGGCATCTGTCTGCGGCCGTATTTGCTCTGCACCATGCGAGGATGCCTGTCGCAGAGGCGCCATCGACTCACCAGTCACGATTCGTCCACTTAAGCGATTTGTTACCGAGCAGTTTGGCGCGGAGTCCACCGATCCAGACAGTTTTAAAGACTTGCTGGCGCAAGCTGAAGACGCTGGCTGTCACCGGCTCTGGCATCTATCCGAATTGCGCAACCAGACCTTCGAAAAGACTGACAAGAAAGTGGCCGTCATCGGTTCCGGTCCTTCCGGCATCGCGTGTGCGCACGACCTTGCCCTCATGGGGTATCCGGTAACCATCTTCGAAGCACTCGACCAAGCTGGCGGTATGCTGAGATATGGCATTCCCGAATACCGCCTGCCGCGCGGCGTCATTGACAGGGAAGTCGATGTTTTGCAAAAGCTCGGGGTCACCATTCGGACTCGGAGTCCCCTTACAGAGGAATTCAACTTGCAAGCTTTGCGCAACGAAGGCTACCAGGCGATCTTTCTCTCGGTGGGAGCAATGCGAGGCCGGGACCTGAATATTCCCGGTAGCGACAAAGACGGTTGCCTCAAGGCAGTCGACTATCTGCTTAATCTCAACCGGGGTTACCGCGTCGACCTCGGGAAGAAAGTGGTTGTCATCGGCGGCGGTCTTGTAGCGCTGGACGCCGCCCGAACCATAGTACGGGAATTCTACAGTCCGATGGAGGAAATTGAGAAAACAGCGGAAGCGGTCGTCGGACAACCGGCTCTGGATGCTGCGCGCGGCGCGATTCGAGGAGGCGCGACGCATGTGCACGTGGTTTCCCTGGAGAGTTTTGACGAAATGCCCGCCTCACAGACTATGCAGGGACAGGAGGAAATCACACAGGCGAACGAAGAAGGCATTACTTTTCACCCTTCCTGGGGACCCAAAGCCGTATTGGGGAAGGACAAAGTTTCGGGAATCGATCTCGTCGCTTGTACGCAGGTGTTCGATGCTGCCGGCAGATTCAGCCCTGCATACGATGCCAGGAAGACATTTACCATCGACGCCGATTCTATCATTTTTGCCATCGGCCAGCAGGTCGATCTGAGTTTTGTCTCGGATGAAGACGGGATTGAGCTTACGCCGGGAGGCACCATCAAGATTGAGCCCGATACCCTGGCGACTGCGGCGCCTGGCATCTTTGCCGGCGGGGATGCTGCCTTCGGTCCGCGCATTGCAATTGAGGCGGTGGCGAACGGTAAAACAGCCGCGCAATCAATCCACGAGTACCTGTCGAAGGGCAAGGTTTCGAAATCCGTTCAGGTGGAAATTACCAAGATTCCGAAGGACGACTACGACATGTTCGCCGGCTACGAAACCATCCGGCGTCAAGCCCCGGAGACAATCGATACGGGTCGGCGAACCGGTATCGCTGAAGTGGAAAATGTGTTCGACGAGCAAGAGGCGCTCAAGCAGGCTGAGCGCTGTCTCGTCTGCCACGTCGATACAATTTACGATCCCGAGCTTTGCGTGTTGTGCGGCCGTTGCAGCGACGTCTGTCCCGAGAGATGCTTGAAGTTCGTTCCGCTCGAGGAGGTGGACCTGCCGGAAGAACAGCACCAAGCGGCCCTGAAGCACTATGATTATCAGGAAGAGGGCGAACCCCTCACCGTCCTGCTGAAAGACGACACTGCCTGCATCCGCTGCGGTCTGTGCGCGCTGCGCTGCCCCACCGAAGCGATGACCATGGAGAAATTCAACTATGTTGAGAAAGCAGAAGCATGAGGGTAACGAAAATGGATGATTCCCGACGTTCATTTCTAACGCGTGCGACTCAAGGATTGCTCGGTTTCGGTTTTCTGGCCGGAATCTGGCCCTACCTTCGGTCATTGTTCCCCAATGTTTTGTATGAGCCGCCGTTGAGGTTCAAGGTCGGCGCTCCCGCCCAATACGCCGAAGGCGTAACATTTCTGGATGACCGCAGAGTCTACATTTTTCGCGAGGGTAACGCCTTTCATTGTGTCTCTGGCGTCTGTAGTCACTTGGGCTGCACGGTCAAATACTCCCCCTTTCGACAGGTGAAGGAACTGACGGTGCGTGACCTTTCCTACAGTTCGAAAGGTGAGTTCCATTGCCCGTGCCACGGCTCCAAGTTCTATGACGAGGGTACGAACTACGCAGGACCTGCGCCAGGGCCACTGAAGTGGCATAACCTGGAGATTTCACCGGAAGATGGACAGTTGATGGTGAACATGAGGAAAGACGTTAACCGTGACTTCAGATTGGTGGTCTGACATGAAGATAGATACGAAAAGAGGTGTGCTGAAGCAATTGTTGTGGCCCTGGAATCCCGATTCCAACCTGGATGCCGGCAAGGCAATCGTGAAGAATTTCTTATTGCACTGGTTTCCCAATCGGGTCACGCTGAAGAGTCTGGCTTTCGGTTACTCCATGTACCTGGGCACGATAACCTTCACGCTTTTCCTCATTCTGACGGCCACTGGTGTCATTCTGATGTTCCACTACACGCCCTCAATTGAGCGGGCCTACTGGTCTATCAAGGACATTGAATTCGCTGTCAGTTTTGGCTGGTTCTTGCGGCGAGTCCACCGGCTCGCGGCTCATCTCATGGTGGCAATGGTATTTCTGCACATGCTTCGGGTTTTTTACACCAGTGCCTACAAGGACGGCAAGATGGCGGACAGTCGCCGTTCCTGGAATTGGGTCATGGGTGTGGGCATGCTGGTTTTGACGCTGTTGCTGAGCTTTACGGGTTATTTGCTACCGTGGGACCAGCTTGCATTTTGGGCAATTACGGTTGGTACAAGCATCGCCGGCAGCGTGCCGCTTGTCGGTGGCGCCATTCGTGAGTTCATGCTCGGAGGCACCATCATCAGCCAAAACGCGCTCATCCGGTTTTACGTGCTGCACGTCTTCTTCCTGCCAGCGGTTCTGTTTGGACTGGCCTTCTGGCACATGTGGCGGATTCGCAAAGACGGCGGATTGGCCATCGTGGAGCAGGTTCGGGATGAGGCAAAAGAGCAGCCACCAGAGCTTCCTGCAAGGACAAAAACCTACAGTATCCTCGGCATCGCAAAAGGGGTGACCGCCCAGGTCATGGACCCGACTGTCCTGAGCGAAGACAACTCCCGCCCTGCCTCACCGCATCTCACCATGCGACTTCTGAATATCGTCCTCGCCACGGTTCTTGTAACCGTTGTGCTTTCCATCTTGATTTCGGCGCCTCTGGAGGCGCCGGCGAATCCGGAAGTGACGCCCAATCCAGCGAAAGCACCTTGGTACTTTCTTGGCCTGCAGGAGATGGTCGGGTACTCTGCGTTTGTTGGCGGCGTGCTTATTCCATTCCTGGTGGTGTTTGGACTGGCTGTCATTCCATTCATGGACCATGAACAGAAGCACCTGGGCATCTGGCTTACTGATGAGTCGGGTAAGAAATGGGCTGGGATTGGCTTGTTATGGGGAACTGCATTTTCGGCACTGAGCGTTTTTCTGGGTGTGAGTTTCCCCGCACGAGAGATCTTTTCCGGCATCGAAAGTCAGCTCTTCTTCGAGATTGTCAATCCGGCGATTCTGCTTCTGCTCTCTTTCGTGGCGCTGCACTTCTGGACGCTCATAGTGACAAAATCTCAGCGCACGGCGGCCATCGCAACATTCTCGGCCTTCGTGATTTCATTCATTCTGTTGACCTATGTCGGAACGGCGCTGCGAGGTCCGAACTGGATGTTCTACTGGCCCTGGGAAGCCTGGCCAGGTCATGCAATTCCATATTGAGGCAAGCTGCTCATGAACAAGAAAATTGAAACCAAAGAGATTCTGGCGCTTCTGGTCATCTCCGCCCTCATCGTTCTGGGAAGCGCCGTTGTGATTGTTCGGGATGTCACGCCCGAATGGAAGGGATATCAGGCGGAGTTCAAAACCATTGTTGCGGAGAATCTTGGAACCGTGGATTTAAGCACCGTGCCGTCGGGCATTCAGCAAATCTGGGTGGAAGATTTGAATCGCGTGGACCGGTGCGTCACTTGCCACCAAGGCATCAACTGGAAGGGTCTTGAGCGCGTTGAGCAGCCGTGGGCCACGCATCCAAACCGCAAACTTCTGCAAGACCATCCGATTGAGAACTACGGTTGTACGACCTGCCATGGCGGCCAGGGATACGCTCTCGACTACGAGGGCGCTCACGGATTTGTGGAACACTGGGAAGAACCGCTGTTGAGCAAGACAATTGGCTCCGAGTACGACCCACGCAATCCTCCGCCGCTCGAACAGATAAACTGCAATGTCTGCCACCGCTATGAGCGTTCGACGCCGGGGATGGATTACATCAATTACGCCAAGTCCCTGGCTCGCAAGAAGGGCTGCAAAATCTGCCACGTCATCAACGGTGATGGCGGACGCCTTGGTCCGGACCTTTCAGCGGAAGGCGATAAGCATAGTGAGAGTTTTGATTTTTCCAATTTCGCTGTCGAGAACCTCAGCGTTTTCAACTGGCATTTTAGCCACTTCAAGACCCCTGTTGCGGTGGTACCGAACTCCATCATGCCAGACATGAATTTTCAAACCAAAGATGCCATCGCGCTCTCGATGCTGGTTATGAGCTGGCGCGATAATTCGAACATCTCAGCTTCCTATTTTCCGGGTTTCGAGGTTCCTGAGGAGCAAACTCCGGAAGAGCTTGAAAAAGAGCGCCGGATTCGAGAAGGAGACGGCGCTTTCTTTGTTGAGCACAGTTGCTTCGTCTGCCATAGCGTGACAGCGTTCGATATCAAATCGCCCACTGAGAAGGGCCCGGATTTGTCCTACGCGCCAGACGATGTCCGCACCCGCTTCAGCAAATCGCTGGAGGAGTTCATTTTCGACCCGACCGGCACCATGAAGATTATCTTCGAAAGCCAGATCGTGTTGAGCGATGAGGAGAAGTGGGAAGCGGTCAACAAAATCACCAAAGCCTATGATATCGTCAAGAATAGGAGTGGGAACAGTGAGGACGGAGAGTAGAGGATGGAAGATAGAGGATGACTGGCTTTCGGTTTTGCATCCGCCATCTTCTATCCGCTATCTTCTGTTTTTCGATTGTCAGCCAAATTCAAACCAATCAAATCCCTAGGAGGAGGTACCTATGAAAACCCTTATGAAACCTTACTTAATCCTACCAGTGCTCCTGGCGGCATTCGCACTGCTGCTGAGTACCTGTGAGGGGCAAAAGCCGTCTCGCGGAAGAGGGGCGGGTGGCTCCGCACAGTCTTCAGCGGCTTTGGCAACCTACGTGGCGCCGGGAGATCTGGACGAGTATTACCTGTTCTACTCCGGCGGTCACAGTGGCCAGATATTTGTGGCTGGCGTGCCATCAATGCGCCACATCGCCACCATTCCGATTTTCACACCTTATCCCGGAACGGGCTACGGCTTTGATGATGAAAGCAAAGCCATGCTGGGAGGCTACACCTGGGGCGACTCGCACCATCCTGCCCTGTCAGAGACTGACGGCGATTACAACGGCCGTTGGATGTTCATCAATGAAAACGCCAACAGCCGGGTAGCCCGCATCGATTTGAAAGATTTCAAGACCAAGCAGATTCTGAAGATCCCGAACCTGTCGGGCAATCACGGCGCGACTTTCGTGACTGAGAACACCGAGTACATTACCTCGGCAACGCGGATGTCCACACCATTTCCGTCGGGAACGTACGCCGACGTCACCAAGTACGCAACCGACTACAAAGGCGTTCTGGTTGGAATCAAAGTTGACCCGGAGAGTGGGGAAATGGCTGTCGGCTGGGAAATCGTCGTGCCGCCATTTGACTATGATCTTGGCGATGCGGGTAAAGGGCCGAGCGCTGATTGGATGTTCTGGTCCTGTTACAACTCCGAACGCGAGTTCATCGAAGGCGCAAAACTGGAAGTAACCGCGTCTCAGAAGGATAAAGATTACGTCGTCATGGTTAACTGGAGAAAGGCCGCGGCCGCCGCTAAGGCAGGTAAAGGTCGGAAGGTCAATGGCGTCGATGTGCTTCTGCCGGCGGATGTCGAAGGCGGCATTTTCTACATGGAACTTGCCAAGTCGCCGCACGGTGTGGATGTCACGCCGGATGGACGTTACATTATCGGCTCAGGCAAGCTCTCGCCGACCACCACTGTATTTGAGTTCGCCAAGATCGAGAAAGCCATCGCGGACAAGGATTTCTCAGAAGTTGTCGATGACATTCCGGTCCTGACTTACAATTCCGTCCGCCTTGCCGAAATTCCGGTTGGCCTTGGTCCGCTGCACACGCAATTTGACGGCAAGGGCCACGCTTACACCTCGCTCTTTGTGGAAAGCGCTGTGGCGAAGTGGAAACTTCCGCCCTATGACGAAGGCGCTGATATGAGCCAATACATCGTCGAGAAAATTCCGGTAGCTTACAACATCGGTCACTTGTGCGCGGCTGAGGGAGATTCGAAGACCCCGGACGGAAACTATCTGGTCGCGTTAAACAAGCTTTCGAAAGGCCGTCATTTGAGCGTCGGCCCGTCGATTCCTGAATCAGCGCAGTTGATCGACATCGGTGGCGATAACATGAAGCTGCTTTACGATGCGTTCACCGAGCCGGAACCCCATTACGCGCAGATGATCAAGGCAGACAAGATCAATACGGTGGAAGTCTACAAAAAAGACGATCCCTACTGGCCGAAGAGTCCACATGCCATCTGGACTCCGGAAGAAACCGAGATCACTCGTCGTGGCAATCGAGTCACCGTAAAGATGCTGACCGTGCGCTCTTTCATCGCGCCGGATGTCATCCGTGTCCAAAAAGGCGACAAGGTGACCTTGCATGTCACGAACATCGAGCAGACTCGCGACGAACTTCATGGACTCGCCATCAACGAGTATAACGTGAACATCGTCATCGATCCGGGCGAAACCAAGTCGGTTACTTTCACGGCTGACAAGGCAGGCGTTTATGCATACTATTGCACGAATTTCTGTAGCGCCCTGCATCAGGAAATGCAAGGCTACATGCTGGTACAGCCATAGATTGTACTGTGCTCAAGGCTGCCCTGGAAGTGATCTCTACTTGAGTGTCTTTGTGAGCGCTTTTGTGACGCATTCTCAACACATGAGCAGAGAGAGTGCCTCGGCCCGCGAACAAGACGGGATTCGCCATGACGCTTTCCGGGCAGCCTGGGACAGATAACGTCTCATCTGAAAGAGAAGGAACCATGCAGCAAACATTAGAATCGTTCAACAAGTCACTGAATTTGTCGCTTACGGTGAAAAGCCGCCTCTTGCTACTGGTAGCTGCTCTTGCTCTGGTCCCGACGTTCTTTATGCCGGTATGGCATTTGAACTTTGGAGCGCAGCAGTATCCTGAAGGGTTGACGATGTTCATCTACCCCAGCGAGATGGTAGGTGGGGACGACGGAAATGATCTGAACGAGATAAACATTCTGAATCACTACATTGGGATGGACGAGCTGCGGGAAGAGGATTTCAACGAGTTCAAATGGATTCCACTGGTCATCGGCTTGATGATTGTGCTTTCTTTGCGCGCCTCAGCCATTGGAACTTTGAGTTCGTTGGTCGATATTATCGTGTTCACCATCTATTTCGCGGGATTTGCAATGTGGCGATTCTGGTTTATGCTCTACAATTATGGTCACAACCTCGATCCCAAAGCGGCAGTCCAGGTCGAGCCATTCACACCGCCGGTTTTCGGCACAAAGATGGTTGGTCAGTTCACGGTTGGCTCCTATCCTTCGGCCGGAGCCTATCTGTTCGTTTTGTTCGGAGCACTTCTTATTGCAGGTATTTACTTCACTTACAAGGAGAGGCGAAACGAGCTGGCTGCTAATTGACTACAGAGGGTAACCCGAGAAGGAAACAAGCTATGAAAAATCTAATTGCTTTACTCGTGATATCGTTGTTGATTCTGGGATGTGGCGGCGACCAGGCGCCGGCCACCTCTGAAAAGAGCAGCGTACCGGTGACCTACTCCGCGCCGGCTGCAATGGAAGTGCCCGAGGCCAAAGCTGTTCAATCAGACACGGACTGGGAGGCGCGAGTTCACAACAAGGATATTGAAATCATCCAGGTTCTGAACATTCTCAACCCCATCGCGGCTTACATCACTGCTGCATTCGAGCAATATGGCGAGAGGATCGAGAGTGAGACCGTGCATGAGGAATGGACGGATACGCAGGCACAACTGACCGCCGCGCTCAACCTCTACGGTGATTGCAAGAAGCGCAGAGAGGCCGGCAAGCTTGATAAGCAGCTCTTCCTGGACCTTGAAAACACCTGGCAAATGCTGGTCAAAACAGGCGTCGCAGGGGTCCGGACCAAGCAGATGGTGGATGAAGTTTTAGCGAAGCTTTCTTCTTAGTTCAAACAGCCCGGCGCCAGATAAACAGGCTTGGCTTATCGTTTCTCGTTGTGAAGGACACGCATGGCTAGATATTCTGCGATTATACTGTCTCTCTTGATTTGTCTTGTTTCGCCGCAGTTTGTGAGTGGCGAAATACATGATGTCCGAGGAGGAGAGATGATCATGCCGGTCCTGAACAAGGCTGACCCCGGTGACACTGTTGTTGTTCACGGTGGTGAATATTCTGAATCTCTGGTGATTGATAAATCTATCACCCTGGTTGGCAAAAACCGCCCCTGGATCAGGGGCGGCTACACCGGACATGTTATCCTTGTCAGCGCGCCGGGAACGACCATCGAGGGCTTTGAAATCAGCGAGGCCGGGACCAGGCTGAGCAAGGACTTTGCATGCATCCGCGTCGAAGCGGATTCCGTTAAGATTCGCAATAATGTCATTAGCGAGCCTCTGCACGGCATCTACGTCAAAGCCGGAAGCCACATTACGATAGTGGACAATGTGGTGAAGGGACGGCTCGACCTGATTCGCTCCGACAGAGGCAATGGCATTCACCTGTGGAATTCTCGCCACAATCTGATCCGCGGTAATGAGATCTTCAATGTGCGCGACGGCATTTACTTCTCCTTCGCCGACTCTACTACCATCCTACGCAACCACATCCACCATGTGCGTTATGGGCTGCACTACATGTATTCGAACGCGAACACGTTTACAGAGAACCTGTTCGAGAGAAATGTGGCCGGTGCAGCCCTGATGTTCTCGAAGCACATCGTCTTCGACCGGAACGTGTTCGCACGCTGCCGCGGCTTTCGGGCGTACGGCATTCTGTACAAGTCCATGGATGAAACCCACGCGATGAACAATCTGATTATTGACAACAGCCGGGGTTTGTTCATGGACAACAGTAATTTCAACACGTTTGAAAACAACGATGTGGTGGACAACGACCTTGCGCTCCAAATACTGGGCAACGGCGAAGGCAACGCAATCACCAACAACAATTTCATCAACAATCTTAGCAATCTGCTGATGGGTGGAAAGGGAACCGGCACGATTTGGGCGTCCGAAGCCAACGGCAACTACTGGTCCGACTACCGGGGATACGATCTCGACGGCAACGGCCTCGGGGATGTGCCTCATAAGATTCAGGATGTCTTTCAGGTGATCGAAACCCAGGTCCCGGAAGTACGGTTTTATCGCTTCAGTCCTGCCGCCGAGATTCTGGAAGTCGCTGAACGGACCCTGCCTATTCTCGAACTGGGGACGGAAAACGACCCAATACCGTTATTTCGCCCACAAACGAATGACGATGTGCCATGGGCCAGGGCCGCCGAAATTGCCTCTGTTTCGAGCCCCGCCGCTGGCCTGATATTCTTTGTGATAGCTTTGCTGCCGTTTTCACTGCTGATATTTTCCAACTGGAGACGAGGGAGAGTCCATGTGCGCTGACCGAAACTGTAGCATCGAATTGCGGGCTTTTGAAAAATACTATGGCCAGATTCACGCCGTCAAGCCTCTCGATCTGACGGTCGAGGCGGGAGAAACATTTGCCCTTCTCGGGCCGAATGGCAGCGGCAAATCATCCGTATTGCGTGGTTTGGCAGGCCTGCATTTCCCCACCAGTGGCCAGGCTCTTATCTGCAATATGGATGTCGTCGTCAATTCTGTTGCGGCGAAACGCATGGTGTCTTACATGCCGCAACGCGTCAGCATGCCCGAGACTCTCACCGCCCGCGAAGTTGTGACGCTCTACGCCAAACTGCGACGAGTCGAAGTGAATCGCGTCGATGAAATTCTTGACTTCGTGGCGCTCAGTAATGACGCGGACCGCAGCCTGGGGGAGTTCTCCGGCGGCATGCTGCAGCGTGTCGGCCTGGCGATCGCTTTCTTGAACGATGCCTGCGTCTACTTGCTGGACGAGCCCACGCTCAACCTCGATGCCATGGGTATCAAACGTTTGCATAAGAGACTTCTTGAGCTCAAGAAGCAGGGAACGACCGTCTTGTTCTCGTCCCATATTTTGCAGGATGCCCTCCAGCTCGCTGACCGGGTTGGGATTCTGGTAGATGGCAAGATGTGCAGAGTCGAGTCCGTGGCTGACTTCAAAAAGGAAATAGCACGGCAGACCAGCGTCAGAATCGTGTTGTCGGATCCGCTGGACAACATGGCTGGCATCATTCAATCGGCCGGCGCACAGAGCACTATCTGCAACAGCCGCAGTTGCACCTTCAAGGCAGACCCCAACTCGCGGCTGTCGGTCATTCGCGCCATTGAATCCGCGGGCGGCATTGTGCAAGAGTTCCACACAGACCCGCCGAACTGGGAGGCGCTGCTACACCAGAATTCTCAACCCAATGCAAACCATGAACACTAAGCTTTCGAGCCTCTTATTCACGCTGACATTGCTGACCGTCAGCCTCTCCGCTGGATGCAGGGAGCAAGACGCCCCCGAAATCATGGCTGACGTAGATGCATGCTCACATTGTCGCATGGTCATCGACCAGGTCAATCAGGCCTGCGGCTATTTTGGTGAAAATGGCTTTGTTCCGTTTGATTCCCCGGCTTGCTTGCTGCGCCATCTTGAGCAGACAGAGGCCGTTCCGACTCCCGACCGTATCCATTTCGCCGATTACAACAAGGCCGGTTTTGTACGAGCAGATTCAACCTATTTTCTGATAACTGGGCAAATCCCGACCGTGATGCAGGCCGGCGTACTTTGCTTTGCCTCAGAGCGGGACGCTGAGTCGCTCAACGAAAATGGCGAGGGTGAGATCACGGACTGGCAGGGTTATCAAGTATTGAAAGGTACTCCTGACCGGACCATCGAATCGACAGTGACGCCGACAGGAATGAGCCCGGAGGTGATCGTGGTCAACAAGAATGAGATTGTGGAGTGGTTGCTTCATACGGAAGGACTGGCGTTACCGGTCGTGGTTCGCTTGCGGGGCTATGAAGAACTCGGCGAAATTGTTTTGCCTGCCAATGGCGAGCCGACAAGCATTCGAATGCGCGCCAGCAAACCGGGCCAAGGTTTCCCTCTGATTCGGAAAGACGACGGCGCTCCAGTGGGCATGGTCAAGGTTATCGGCGCACACACCAGTGACGAGGAGGTCATGTGAATCACCCGCTCCTGTTAATCGCGATGCAAGAATTCACTCTGAACCGGCGCAACAAATGGGTGACCTCGTTTGCCGGGCTGTTTGCCTTCCTGACTCTCTTCATTTCCTACTTTGGAATGGTCACTTCCGGCTATTCCGGCTTCCAGGATTTTGCCCGGACCTCGACCAGTCTGATCAATCTGACCGGTTTTGTTATTCCCTTGTTTGCGCTCCTGCTCGGCGTGTTCAGCTTCATTTCCAACCGGGAGTACCTGGAGCTGCTCGTGGCCCAGCCCATCTCACGCATGCAAGTGCTGATGGGCAAGTATCTCGGTCTGTTGCTGACCTTGCTCATCACAACCATCGCCGGCTTCAGCATTCCCGGGATTCTGATTTCGTTCACGATTGGTCCCGCTGGCATCCTGAGCTATGTCACGGTGATTCTCTTCTCCCTGCTGCTGGCGGTGGTTTTTTCGGGTTGCGCCATCTTGATTGCGCAAATCGCCAACCGGCAACAGATTGCGCTCGGTGTGGCCATTTCCGTTTGGATTTTCTTTGAGGTGGTGTACGGTCTGGCGATGCTTGGGGCCACACTGTATCTCTCTCCCGCTGTCCTGAAGTCTGTCCTGACTCTGGGCTTGCTGGGCAATCCAATTGATGTCTTCCGGGTGCTGTCGCTGCTGGCGGTGGGCGGCGCCGAGTTCTTTGGTCCGGCTGGCGCTACCCTGATGAAGCTGGTGGGTTCCGAAGCGTGGGCAGTGTTTCTCGGGCTGGCAGCGTTGTTGACGTGGAGTGTGTTGCCCGTCGTTTTCGCCATGAGGCTCTTTTCGAGGCAGAATCTGTAATTTCTCCCCCGTCTGCAGGTGTACTCCGTACAAGATTATCGAATTCATTGTGGCAAGATGCTTGCGCGATGAACACCAAAGCCCAGTCCCCAAGTGGAAGTCCGCCAGCGATGAGCTTTTCTTCTTCTGGCTCCAGTTATGAAGAATGAGCCCAAAAAGCACAACATCGCTCGTGAGCAAAGGCTGCTGGATTTCGAGAGTCTACAAAAGTGCATGACCGATGGCTTCCTCGGCAAGCGTCATCAAAACCCCGGCTGCACCCAGGCCCTGACTATCTGGCACAACCGTTCAGACGTCCACGCAAGATTCTACTTGATTTGTCGTACATTATTACGTACGTTAGCAAGCCGTCATTGATTAGAGGAATTCACATGAAGACCATAACTGCCACCAAAGCTCGCGAGAATCTCTACAAGTTGCTGGATGAAGCTGCACTGTCACATGAGCCGTTTCAGATCACCGGCAAGCGGACAAATGCGGTTCTGATTTCTGAAGAAGATTGGCGAGCAATTCAGGAAACGCTCTATTTACTTTCCGTTCCGGGGATGCGTGAATCCATCCGCAAAGGCCTGGATATTGAAATCGATGAGTGTGCAAAGGAGCCGGGCTGGTGAGCTGGCAACTTGTCTTCACGAAACAGGCTCAGAGGGATGCCGGGAAGTTGTCATCGAGCGGACTCCGGGACAAAGCTGAAACATTGCTCGACATTTTGAGAGAAGATCCGTTCAAGACTCCGCCGCCATTCGAAAAGCTGATTGGGGATCTGTCAGGCGCATATTCGCGAAGGATAAACATCCAGCATCGACTTGTCTACGAGGTACTGCAAGAGCAGAATGTCGTGAAGGTGATTAGAATGTGGACGCACTACGAGTAAGCGTGGGTTAGCTGATGACGAAACTCTCCGCGACACTCGGCTCGTGCTCCCATGACTGTCATAAGCACCCCACACCACTACATGGTAACCGGGGCCGGCAATGTCTTAAACCATCAGTTTCATCCCGGCGTCTTTGGGCAACCCAATGCGGATGGTCGTCGTCGGATTGATGATTAGAAAGGGCGGGTTACTTCAGCGGGTCGGGATACATCGACTCGTCCAGGGTCAGGTTAAGCTCGCCTTCCACCACAACCATCACGTGTTCATAAAACTCACCCATGTAGAGGTACAAAGCATAGTCGGTCTCACGTAGGCCGGTTGCGGATAACTCTTTGATCTCGGGGAAGTATTTCAGAGCCAGTTTCTTCAACGCCTTGTGTAGCAGCATCTCAAAGTTTTGATAATACTGTTCGACAACTGCGTCGCGTCGGTATAAGGCGTGCATAAGTTCCCGCATCTCTGAGTCCATTATGTTGTGCTTCTCACAAGTGGCTTGGCTTTTCTGCTCGAGAACCTCCGGCGTGAATGAGCGCCATTCAATTTTCCGGTAATACAGCTTCCGATCAGCGGACGCTTCGGCGTTGCCAGCAAAGTCACGGACATTGTCACACATTTGGTCAAACGTCGTCTGGCAATAATATGTGAAGAACCGCTGTGCGACAAGTTGTTCTCTCAGCTCGACTTCGTCAAGGTCTGCACTCACGCTGAGTCCCGGCAGAGGTTGGGTCTCCGAGAAGTAGCTGTATGTAAGGCCGGCAACCAGGATAGCCACCTCATCTATGAATTCGGCCTTGGCCTCCTGGAGGTCTTCGACCGCCTTGCTGATAGCGTCCATTTCATCGAGCAGCCTGAGAAATTTTTGAATTTCGTCTTCTGACACTGCCGTTCTCGCTTTTGATCCTCTTCATCTACCCAATCAAACAGGAACACCTGGCGCAACGAGTATGGCTCCAGGAGTTGAGCTGAGCCGTGTCGCTCCAGTTGCCGTCATTTGACAGCATCTTAATAAAAGCATTCTTCTGCTTAAATGAAAGTACTCCCTATTCGGAAGCCCCTGGAGAAAGAATGCCTCCCGGAGTCTACTTTTCGGCCCCTGTTGCAGGGGCGTCTTTGGGTGAATGGCCGTGCGGATTGATAACTCGATCGGGCGGGTTACTTCAGCGGGTCGGGTACATCGACTCGTCCAGGTTCAGGTCAATCTCATCTTCCACCACAGCCAGCACATGTTCATAAAACTCAATCATGTCCAGGTAGAGAGCAAACTCTGTCTCCCGCAGGCCGGTGGCGGACATGTCCTTTATCTCGGGGAAATACTCAAGAGCCAGTTTTTTCAGCGCTTTGTGCAACAGTATCTGGAAATCTTCATAATATTGTTGAAATACCCCATCGCGCAGGTGGTCAGCGCACACGACTTTCTGCTTCTCAGGGTCTGTGATCTTGAGTTCTTCACAAATGGCCAGGGCCTCCTCTTCGAGCGCCTCAGGGGAAAATGAACGCCATTCAATTTTCTCGTAAATGAGCTTCCGACCAGGAGGAGCTTCCGCATCGCCGGCAAACTCATATACATTGTCGCACACTTGTTCAAACATGGTCACGCAGTCGCATTCGAAATGCTGCTGTGCGACGAGTTGGTCGCGCATCTCGACTTCGTCCAGATTTGCACTCACCGTGAGTCCCGGCATAGGGTTCGGCTTGGAGAAATAGCGGTATGCCAGGCTGGTAACTGTGACGGCCACGTCCTCTGCAAAACGGGCCTCGGCTTCGCACCCGTCCTCCAACTCACCGTCAAAGGTATCCATATCCTCAAGCATTCTGACTATCCTCGTAGTTCGTCTTCTGACATAACAGGTTTCTCCACTGGCCTTTCGTACCGGCGCTGCATTTGCTGTCACTTCAACAATAGCATCTTCCGGCTCATCAGAAATCGTCCGCCATCCGCGGTCCGGAATCTGACGGAGAAGAAGTACATCCCCGAGCCAACCTTGTGGCCACTGCTGTCGGTGGCGTCCCACGCGACCTGATGATTCCCGGCCGTGTGCTGTCCGCTTGCCAGCGTTCGGACTACGCGTCCGGTAATGTCATAGACCACCAGTATCACCCGGGCGTCTTTGGGCAAGCCAAAGTGGATGGTAGTCGTCGGATTAAACGGATTTGGGTAGTTCTGTGACAAGGTGAATCTCTCCGGCACACTGTTCGCGTCGCCGACTGCCGTGGTTGTGCCAACCGTCAATGCGGCGGGAATTTCGATTTCCGGATGGTCGGGGTCGTTTGATTTCAGCAAGATCTTGCTGCGATAGGTACCCTGGCTCATCCCGTGCGAGGAGAAATCCATGCGTACTTCTCGCGTCTTGTTTGAACCTATTGTGCCTGAAGTCTGCGTGGTTTTCACCCAGGGCGCGGCCGCTTCGGTGGAGAGCTGCCAGTTCGCGCTGCCCTGGCCGTCGTTGTGGATGACAAGCATTTCAGACGCGTCCTGGTTCGCGAACAGCGTGAGGTGAAAACTGTCAGGCTCAACCCAGACGTGTGGCATCGGTCGTGGCGCCGGGACATCGAGAGAAAGCGCCACCCGCGAAATCGGCTTCTGCGGGTCGTTGGAGTTGACCAACAGCGTGTCACGGTAGGCCCCAGGCGCCAGCCCGACGCTCCGGAACCAGGCTTCCAGCTCCTGAGTTTGACCAGCTGCCGTATTTCCCTGCTGCGGCTCGAATGTTGCCCAACTCGCTTGCCATTGCAGAGACCAACTTAAGGGCCCGGTGCCGTAGTTAGCGATTGAAAGCGGGTGTTTGGTGCTGTCGCCGTCTGCAAGCGTGCTCACCAGGTTATCTTGTGAAACTGAAATCTCGGGGATTTGCTGGCTTACCGTCAGGTGGACCGAGATATTCGAGACCGGCGTTTCCGGATCGGTAGAGCTGATCTCCAGCGTGTCCGCGTACTCACCACTGGCAAGGCTGGTCGCATCCAGCACCACAGAGACGTTTTGAGAATTGCCGGGAGAAGTGCTTCCCGAGATCGGTTCGACGCTTAACCACGCGGTCTGCCAGGTCATGGACCACTGCATCTCGGCGTCGCCAATATTGCCGATGTCGAATGCGTGACTCGCGGTCTGGCCCTCCTGCAAAGTACTTACAAGATTATTTTGGCTGACAGAGATTTTCGGATTCAGGTCCGCCACCGTCAAAAGGACACTCACATCCACAGTCGGGTCATCCGCGTCATTGCTGGAGATGACGATTGTCTCACCGTAGGAATTGTTGTTAAGGCCCGCGCTACTGATGGTCACTTGCAGCGTATCTGCGCCGCCCGCGCCGGTCAGCCCGGAATCTGGAGAAACCGACACCCAGTTTTGAGTGTTTGCCGCAGCCCAGTCAAGGTCCTCGTTGCCAAAGTTGTTGATGACTAGCTGTTTCGTAATGCTGCTATCGGTCGCGAGAGTCGTGGCAATCGTCATCGGCGTCACGGAGATCTGTGGCCCATCTCCGACCACTGTGAAAGTCACCGGGATGATGATGTTTGGGTCGTCAGGGTCGTTTGAGGTGACAAACGCGTCGCCCGAATGTACGCCGGCAGCTAGATTGTCCGATCTGGCTGTCACATGAAAGACCGTGGAGTCTCCGGGCGGCAGGCTGCCGCTGCGTGGGTCCGCCGCAAGCCACGTGTCTTGGAAATTGGTGGCCGCGTTCCAGTTGAGAGCCGCGCTGCCCGTGTTTTTGATCTGGACCGATTGGGTTGCCTGACCTCCGATTGCAGCGCTCATCACCAGGCTGTCGGGTGTGATCACCGCGTTGGGCACGGCATCCACCGTCAGCGTGACCGTGACAACCCCGGCATTGTCGCCGTCGCTGGGCGTGACCCAGATGGTGTCGATGTAGGTGTTCTCGCTCAGCCCGGTAGCGTCCAGGGTCACCATCACCGTGTCTGTAGCGCCGGGATCGATATTGCGCGTGACCGGAGTCGCATTGAGCCAGGATTGGCCCCAGGTCACGGTCCAGTCCACGCTCAGGTTTCCGGTGTTTGAGATGAGCAGCAGCTCGCTGGTACTGGCGTCAGGCTCCAGAGTTACGGAGATCTCCGTTGGGCTTGCCACCAGGTTTCCGGCCGCGGGTTGGGCGAGCAGGCATTGTGAGAATTCCGATGTGCTGTTGTCCGGCGCCGATGCCGTGGCCGTGATGTATTTCCCCTCCGGCACTTGCTGGCTGAGCTGCACGGAAAAGCTCGCGTCACCGTTGGCGTCCGTGTCCACGGCAATGGCGTCCAGATACTGCTGGCCTTCGCCATAACCTGAGGGATCGCAGGAATCATTGACGAAGAACTCGATGCGAAACGTGGTGCTGGCCGTGCTGTTGAGCGTGCCGCTGACAAACAGGTTGCCGCTGATGGCGTCCGTCAACACCGGATAGTTTTGAAAACCGTTGGCGCCGGAATCGCCGTCACCATCGTCGTTTTGAGTCCAGCCGTCGAAGCCCAAATCGATACCACTCCGGCTGTCGTTGCGGTAAAAAGCGTTATTCCAGATTTTGATGCCGACCGGACCGCCGAGAACGGCCAGCCCGCCATTGTTGTTAAAAGCGATGGTGTTGGCTTCGCCGGCATTTGCGCCACCGATGTGCAGCTCGTCTCCGTCAGAGAAAATCAGAATCCCGGCACCGAGATTGCCAACATCGGTGGTTCCGGTGGAATCGGTGCCGATGAAGTTGCCCTGGATGAAATTACGAGGTGAATTGAGCGAGATACCGCTATCGTTGCCGCCGGCGATGATGTTGCCGGCGCCCGGCTTGCCGATGAAGTTGCCCTCCGCGCCGTTTTGGATGATGACGCCCGACAGACCATTGCCAATCACGCCCGTCCCTGCGGCATTCAGGCCGATGAAGTTGTTCAAGACCAGGTTGTCGCTGGTGCCGCTACCTTCGATGGCGACGCCGTGCGAGTTGTTTCCCGAAAGCAGATTTCGCGCAGAGACCGACATGCCGCCGATGGTGTTATGCTGGGCATCGTCCTGCAGCTGCACACCCGCCGCCCAGTAGTCGAGTCGGATTGTGCCCGTGATGTCGGTACCGATGTAATTGCCCTGCACGAGATTGTAGCGGGAATCCGGGCCCTGAATGCGCACGCCACCGATAATCAGATTGCGGTCGCCCGGCGCTGTTCCACCGATGTGGTTGTAGTTCGATTTCCAGAGCTTGATGCCATCGTTGTGGCTGCTGGGAACGCTGGTTCCCGTTTTATCAATATTGAGAAAGCACCCCTGCACCACATTGCTGTCTTCATACATGAACGTGAGTGCCGGGCCCTGCGTTGTGTTGATGACCAGTCCTTTCACGGTGTTGTGGCCATTCTCAAACGACAGCCCGGGATTGCCATCGAAGTTGAGTTCGACACCCGGCACGGTATTCTGGCCATTCGAGAAGTTGTTGGTGTTGGCAGAGGCGCCCGGCTGGGTGAAACCGTCGATGTTGAGTGGGTACCAGATGTTTTGCACGCCGCCGACGGTCAGAGTCTGGGTGCCGGTGCCGGAGAGGTTGAAGGTAATGTTGAGCACGGAATCCGCCCACGATGGAATGCGGGCATTGGCTTCCTGAAGTGCTGCCCGGAAGCTGCAGAGGCCGGCGCTGGTCTTGCAGATGCCGTCACCGACGTTCTTGTCCTCCAGGTCGCCTTTGCCGGTGACTTCGTAGCCACTCACCAGCAGTTTGCTGAAGCGCATGGGGATACGCACGAGATCGCGGTCGTAGAGACTGGTTGGGTGCTGCCGCACGTAATAAAGATAAACATCCTGACCGGTCTGCTCAAAATTCCGTGTCGTATCCGCGTGGTCTATGATGGTCGGATAGGCCAGAACATCGACGCCAGCGGTCCTGTTCGGATTGATGTTCACGTTGGCGGTCATGATGCTCTTGCGCGTGACCCAGTGAATCAGGTCATCCGAAATCGAGTAGTAGAAGCCCCAGACGCCGCTCTTCTGTGCCGCCCCCACCAATAGCCATTTGTCAAAGTAAGTAGACCATGTCAGGTTGCCCTGCATCTTTTCGATATTGCCGGCCCCGATGGGCTGCACGATGTGGTCCGCCGGGTCGAAGGTGTCCGTGTAGGGATTGACAAAGCTGACGTTGTAACCACTGCCGTCCCAGCCGCGCCAGCTCGATGGATCTGCGATGGTCTGCGTGCGCATGGTAGTGACACCGACCTGCTGCAGTCCAAACGCCTCTACCTGAATGATGGCATAGTAATAGCTATCACGGCGGTCGTAAACGATATTTGTGCCGCCGAAAAAGCCAAACGGTCCATTGTCGGCCGAGTACTGATAGGGCGCGGCAGCCAAAAGGTGATTTGGCGCGCTGGCGTGGGTGAAAGTGTGGCCGCTGTCAGTTGAGGTCGCAAACGTCAGGGCATTGTACCAGCATCTGGCCGCGTCGCCACTCGGGCAATCGACCACATCTGTGTGGTCAGCGCCATGGTATTCGTTGTGAACGATGGCATAAATGGTCTTGCCATCATGCGTGTAGGTGCTGACCAGCCATTCAAAGTCGTTAAACTGAGCCGGATCGCTGTCAAAATGGGAGTCCAACACCGGCGCGCTGCAATCGCGCACCAGCGAATTGAAATCGTTGCCCACCATCCGATAATTGGTGTAGTGGGTCGATAGAAGGTTGATTTTGCCTACGGCGTCCCGGAACGCCCGCACCGGCGCATCCGGAATGTCAATCTGCTCACAACTGTCCGCGGACCAGTCGAAAATGATCTCTTCGCTGCCGGTAAATTCTATTTCTCCGGGATACTCGAGCTGGGCCAACCCCGGGTTGACCAGAAGAAGAGCAAAAATCGCGGACAGATTCGTGATGACGCGTCTTGCGCTCGCGGGCATGGTAACCTCCATGTTGATGACTGGCTAACATGCCCATAATCGACGATTCAGGACAATTCCTAAACTGACGTGACGCGATATTCTTTACTTGTTACCAGCATGACCTGACGAGCAGCATTGTTGTTGCAGGAGATTCGGAGGTCGAATTGGCGCACGGTCTCGTTGCGATGCCCGACACAGACTCGTCGCCATCAAGCGTCGCCTAGTGCAAAATGATTCCAGGCGCCTACTCCTGGCGGCCGTAAATGTCATCGACCCATTGCAGAAACCACGGTGGCCGTTCCAGCACGACGTAGACCAGCACCAGCCCCACGATGGGAATCGGGATTATGGCATCGACAAGACCCAGAACGATCAGAGCAGCGAGCAGTTTTGTTTTCATGGCATCATCAATATAGTTTCCCGGCAATTTCCCTTGCACGAAAGGGTACAAGCACCTTTCGTGCAAGGGTTCAGATCGTCACGCATACCGTGGGCCCGCCTGTCGGCTGCCCTATTTTTCACTTAAACCTGCCTGTCTGAATGAACCCATGAAACTCTGAAAACTACCTTCCCACTTCGCCACAGTTTTTTCCGGCCCGATGCAGCGCACGAACCACGGACCGGATTCGACTTCAACGACGGCGCCCAACATCCGGAAACCAGGCTTTTCCGTTGACGTGGTTGCCATCGGCCGTGATTTGAAAAGATAGGTTCCTGAAACATCGACAACCGTTTGCTTGAGACCATTGACCTCACTGGTGGCAACGGTAGCTGCTTCCATTGATGGGCGTCCGTCCGGTTGCACAAACCAGGAAGTCCAGCGGTTGATGTTCGACTCCACGCCGCCACCCTCGCCTTTAAAATAGAATACCAGCACGGCGGCATCCTCAGTATCTCCATCAGCCAGGGGCAGACGGTACTGCGCCTTGCGCATGGATGATGCAGGTGCCTCCTCTACCCAGCCTTGCGGCGCGACCCAAGCCACGCTTTCGATGGACTTTGGTGTGCCGGAAGCGGATGGTGTCTGCGTTTGAGTGTCGGTTTTTTGCTCGCCGCATGCGACCAGTAGCGATAGAGCGATAACGGACCATTTCCACATTTGTTTGTTCTCCTTGCAGTGAATGAGTACCCTCGTTTTGAAAGTCCCGCAAAGTACAAGTTTGTTGCTTAAACGTCAAGCGGCGATTTGCGATAACACGGGCAGAGGGCGGTGCGGCAGAATTATCCTAAAAGGGCTTAGATTGCAGACAAAGGTGTCGATAGTCTCTAAGTGGACTCCATACGATCCAAATTGTGCTTGCTCGGGCAACGGCATCGCTTTTTCGCTGTCCGGTGGCGAAGTATCGCGCTACTCGTGTTGGCGCATACCGCGCTTTTGTTTCCGCAAGCCAAAACATACCGTCATATCACCTACTCGATTGAGCAAGGGCTGCCGACCAATCTGACCAAGGCTGTGGTTCAGGATACGGCAGGTTTTGTCTGGGTTGGCACCGACCAGGGCGTGGTTCGGTTTGACGGCGTGCGATTCCTTCCTTACACCGACGGGCTGCCAAGCCCATACATCAAAGATTTACTCATGGCGCGTGACGGTCGCCTGTTGGTGTTGTCAGACCTTGGCTTGTCTGTCCTGGCTGGCGCCATCGACAGCATGTACTTTGAGACCGTCCTGGCCGGCGATACCGAGCCGTCTGATTCGACGCTCTACTACCCCAAAAGCATCTTCGAGGACCACCTGGGGGCCCTTTGGATTGGCGAATCCGACGCCATTGTGCGCATACACAACGGCCACATTCGCCGCTATGCGTTTGCCGAAAAGTATCGCAGCAGCAGCTTCACACGCGGATTCTTGCTTGCGGAAGATGGCGAGGGCCGTTTGTGTGCGGCTTCACAGCAGGGTTACGTCCTGCTTTATGACCGCCGGGCGGACCGATTTGTTGAGATCCTGGGCCAGCGACAAAAGCTCTCCAGCATCAGCGCCTTGGTCAGAGATAGCGAAGGCCGGATTCTGGTCGGCGGGTCAACCGGCCTCTTCAGGCTGCAGTTGGATGGGACTTCGGCGCCGGCGATAACCTATGAAAATGCCGAGCTACAGAAGGTTACCGGCCTGTTTGTTGACTCATCCGGTGAAACGTACGCCGGAACTCAGGCCGGAGTTCTTGCAGTTGTTCGCGACAACAGCATCACGCTGATTCCAGGCCAGGACTTCGGACCAGTTAATGATTTGCTTGTGTCGCGGCTGGGCGAAGTTTGGGCCGCATCCGACGACGGACTGCATTTACTCTACGTCCAGAATTTTTCTCCGGTTGCTCGTTATACGAATCAGGCCGTGCACACGGTGATGCAAACCGCGGACGGACACCTTCTGGCCACAGATGGCATGAGCGTCCTCAGAATCGAAACCCCTGTCGCTGGAGAGGCAGGGGTGGACACGCTTTATTCACTGGCTCAGGATGAAACCCATCGCATCTCCAGTATTGCCGGGACCGACAACGACCTTTGGTGCGGTGACATCAATGGCTACATCACCCATGTTCAGAATGGGCAGTCCGAGCAACTCAAACTGCCCATCCGGCGCTCGATCATCTTCATGCACCTCGAGGCCTCCGGTGCGGTGTGGCTCTGTCAGGACGGTTCGGAGGGGGTCTATAGATTGCGAGACTCCCAGGAACTGAAACATTTCTCCGCGGCAGACGGCCTGACCAATGAGCTTAATGTCATCAGAGTAGACGAGCGTGGCGTGGTCTTTGGCGCAGGGGATGGCAGCACGTCCGGGCTGTTTCAATTCGAGAGAGAACAGCAGCGTTTCAAAAGAATCGCGGACCTCAGCGTTGACGGTTCGCCGTTGGCTGTTCACGACCTTGCGCTCGATGAAGATAAGATCTGGCTTGCAACTTCTGCCGGCCTGTTCCGGCTTCGCAGCGGCATCCTTTCCGAAATAACTACCGGCGGCGAGCATGACCACCTTTCCGCGAAAGCGCTGGTCCTGGGCGAGACGGGGTCCGTTTGGTTCGGCACTGATCGCGGTCTATTTCGCTATTCCGGGCGCGAGTTTGCACCTTTTGGCCGCGAAGACGGTTTGCTGAGCATGACCCTGGCCTACCGGTCGTTGGCTCTCGACCAGGCCGGCAGAGTGTGGGCCGGGACATACGGTGGTCTCTGCGTCGGGAGGTCCGAGAGAAACCACGATCCTAAGACGCTTGCGCCGAGCGTGATTTCCCTGCGGCTAAATGGGCGCCGGCTTCCGCTGGCTTCCGCGGACGCCCTCGAGTTTGCAAATGCTTCTTCACTGCATTGCTCCTATGCATCACTTTCGTTCCCCGGTGACGACATTCTCTATCGCTACAAAGTCGTCGGCATGGATCAGGCCTGGCGCCAAACGGATGCGCGCAACGATGTCCTGCTGCCTCGACTTCCCGCAGGTCAATATGCGCTCGTGCTGCAGGCAAGGCGTTCCGGTCATCTGTGGAGCGATCCGACATCTGTCTCGTTTGCGGTTCGCCCGCCCTGGAATCAAACCTGGTGGGCGTACCTTCTCTACCTGGCGGCAGGTGTGCTTCTGCTGGTCGGCGTGGTTGCTTTCGGAAGAGTCACCAGAAAAGGCCGTCTGGCGGCAAACGCCAGAGATGAACTTGCATCCTACCCGGAACGAGATCCCAACCCGATCATCGAGTTCGATGGCTTGGGCAACATTCAATATATAAATCCCGCGGCCGGACGTGCGTTTCCGCATTTGAGCAGTGAGGGAGAAGAGTCTCTGCTGGTGTCGGAGCTAGAGAAGCACATCGCGTTGCTTCGTGACCAACAGGAGGACACCTGCACTTGCGAACTGAAGGATGGCCAGGTCTGGTACCAGGCTGTGCTTCATCTGGTGGGACGTTGCGGCAACGTCCGCGTCTACTTCGATGACATTACGGATCGCAAGCAAACCGAGGACGCCATGCGCTCGATTGTTGAACAAACCGCCGCCGATACCGGTGACGCGTTCTTTGTTTCCCTGGTCGATCACATCGCAGCCATTCTGAATGTCAGGTTCGTCTTGCTTGCCCGGTTTACCGACGAAAGCCGGACTCGTCTCGGGACACTCGCCTGCCTGCGAGATGGAAAGATGGCCAAGGATATCGAGTATCATGTGGCTGGCACGCCATCTGAGGAGCTTTTGTTCGGGGATATTTGCTACTATCCTGATGATGTCACCACGCACTACCCGGATGATGTGACCCTGGCGGCCCTGAATGCGCGCGGCTACCTCGGCCTCGTTTTAACCAGTGCCTCGGGTCGGCGGTTGGGATGCCTTACGGTTGTCGATGATAAGGCACTGAGAATCATACCGCAGGTGCTCTCGATTCTGAAGATCTTTGCAGTCCGGGCCGCCGCGGAACTGGAGCGGATTGCAGCGGTGCGGCAACTTCGCCAGGCCAAGGAGAAGGCCGAAGCGGCCAGCCAGGCCAAGGGCGATTTCCTGGCGAACATGAGCCACGAGATTCGCACTCCCATGAATGGCGTCATCGGTATGACCGATATTCTGCTTGACACCGAGCTGACTGATGAGCAGAGGGAGTACGCGGAAACAGTTCTGTCATCCTCGCTGTCTTTGCTGACTATCATAAATGACATCCTCGATTTCTCCAAGGTCGAAGCCGGCAAACTCGATATCGAGGAAGTCCCCTTCGATTTGCGCAGCGTGCTTGAGCAGGTCTTGAATTTGCTCCGTGAGAAAGCCCGCGATAAGAAGCTTGAGTTGGTCACTCGTCTGCCGGCCGATGTACCTTACAACGTCGTCGGAGACCCTGTTCGAATCCGGCAGATCTTGCTCAATCTGGCCGGTAACGCTATCAAGTTTACCGATGAGGGTGAGATTTCGATTGTCATTTCCGCTGTAGAAGTGAGGGCGGCTGAGGTGCGCTTCAAGATTTCGGTTGCAGACACCGGCATCGGCATTCCGGCGGACAAACTCGAAAATATCTTTGAGAAATTTACCCAGGCCGATGCATCGACCACCCGGGAATTTGGCGGCACCGGACTTGGTCTGGCAATTTCGAAGCGCCTGGTCGAGCTGATGAACGGGACTATGGCCGTGGAGAGTACGGTTGGCCAGGGCTCGATTTTCTCATTCGAACTGACATTGGCCATTGACCACGAGGCGCCACATGACGGCCCTGAAATGGATGCCAGGCCACATCAAACTCGTTCGGCCGATGTATGACGTTGCCGGTCATTCGGATGAGGTGATGAGTGTTGTTTGATGCGGGGACCAGAAGCTCAAAATTAGCTCGGCAGAGTCCGCACCTGCCCCAGTGCTTTCCCTGCCGAACTATGGGGTAAGAGTCGTTTAATCGTCTTCTAATTCAATTTCGGTGGCCAGCAGGCTGCCGTCTGCCCGCAGGCGCGATTCCACTTCGACCAACTGCCCGGTCTGCAGGGCCGAAAAGGCGATGGTCTGGTCGTTGTCATCTTCCACTATTGTATTGGCATCTACCCAGAACGTTGTGCCCAGAACCACCAAATGGTCGCTGCCCAGGCTCTCGATGACCCCTTTCAGCTCGTGGTCTTCATCTTCCTCGCCATCATCGTCGTCATCTTCAAAGACTTCGAAGGAACGTTTGATGTTGTTCTCGATGGCGTCCTTGTTGCCTGCCTGCTTCGGGTCCAGAACATTGCCGGAGGCATCGACAAACCAAACACCAAAATCGATACCGAGTACGATGTTGGCCGATTGTGAGGTCTCGTCAATTTGCACCGGTGGGTTAAATTCCATCTTCAAGTCAAGGTTGATGTCGGTTGCGAAGGAAAAAGTGCTGGCCTGGTCGCCGTTCAGGAAGCCCGTCACCAGGATACTCAAGCCCTGCAGGTCCGGATTCTGGTCGTACACGGGGCCATCGTCTGCCTCAAGCTCGTGTACAACCACCTTGAGCTCATCATAGGTACCGAACGGAATTTGCAGGGTCTGGATCTCCTGCAGGCTGGTGACCAGGAGAAGGTCCTGCACAAACGGCTGCTCGAACTCGAAATCCTGCGCTTCGTCGAGGTCGTTTTCCAGTTCGACTTTCTCGATCACGACTTTGGCACTGGTCACCGTCACTGCCGCCTGAGTGGCTTTGTTCAGAATCGATGGGGTTTGCGGCGCGGCGGGTCCGCTGTTGCTCACGTTCATGCTCAATTTGACGGTGCCAGTGGTCGCGTTTGACGATGTTGGGCTATCACTGCTGCCGCAGCTCATGGCAAACAGCCCAAGAACAAGAAAAGTCAGGTAACTCCGCATAGTCGTCATCATCTCAGTCTCCAATCGTTAAAAGTCCATTTCTATGAATTACGGCAGGCTAATCGGCAATCCGTGTGCCAGGCTTCGAGAAGGAAGGATCGCAATTGTTTCGTAAAGGTTTACGCGGCAATATGTCACCTGAAGATATTTAAAGCATGCAGGTGCGGCGCAGAAGATGCACACAAAGTCCACCTGGCTGTGCAGTTTTTGCACGACCGGGCCCTGCCTGAAAGCCAGGAGACATGCTTCCGTGAATGCTGCTGAGTCACGGAGATCCGGCCAGGCGGACGGGGGAGCCGCAGGACCCACCCCGGTCCCAGGCGCTGGACGCGCCCGTGACCTGCCCCTCCGGCGGAGGGGATTGGCCTGAAATTCCCTCTCGGGAGGGACAGCTTTTGAATTCGTTCAGAATTCAAAAGCAGGGTGGGTTAACGATCTCAGGATTGGTGAAACTCGTTATACGCACCGCAGCGGCAGGCCTGTCTTGTCGCGCAGATCTCCGCGACCGATCGCCTCTCGTTCCGATGGTCTCCGTCGGAAAGCAGACCGGACGCTCCTGCGTCCGGTCAAGAGTTCGTGCCGGCGGTTGAGACGGCGCAGAACCCACCCCGGTCCCAGGCGCTGAACGCGCCCGGAACCTGCCCCTCCGGCGGAGGGGATTCACCTGAAATTCCCTCTCGGGAGGGACAGTTTTTGAATTCGTTCAGAATTCAAAAGCAGGGTGGGTCTGCGCTCCGGATTGTGTCAGACCTTGTTCCAGGCGCCGCCACTGGACGCAGGTGCGTCCAGGTATGCGTTCGCCACGCGGGGAGCGTGGGAACGAGATTGCCTGCGGGCTATCCAATAAGCACGGGACCGTCATTGCGAGTGGCGCGTTTTTCAGCGCGGCATGGCAATCTCCCTGCATGCCCGGGAGACTGCGTTCGCGAAAAGCGCTCGTATTGCGGACACTCGAATTCCTTTGTGCCTGCAAACAAGGTCTTGTCCGGTAGATTTACAGTTTGGGGGGAGTCAAACCAGAGCTTGCCCGGCACATCCACAGTTTGGGGGAGTCAAAAAACGTCGTGTCGGGCACATCCACGGTTCTTGGGGAGCCAAGCAACGCCCTGTCGGGCAGATCCACGGTTTTTGGGGAGTCAAGCAGGCCCTGTCGGGCAGATCCACGGTTTTTGGGGAGCCAAGCAACGCCCTGTCGAGCACATCCACAGTTTTTGGGGAGTCAAGCAGGCCCTGTCGGGCAGATCCACGGTTCTTGGGGAGCCAAGCAACGCCTTGTCGAGCATATCCACAGTTTTTGGGGAGTCAAGCAGGTCCTGTCGGGCAGATCCACGGTTCTTGGGGAGCCAAGCAACGTCTTGTCGGGCACTTTCACAGTTTGGGGGAGTCCAAAAAACGTCGTGTCGGGCACATCCACAGTCTTTGGGGAGCCAAGCGAGGTCCGGTCCGGCACTTCCACAGTTTTTGGGGAGTCAAACAAGGTCTGGTCAGGCACCTCCACAGTTTTGGGGGAGTCAAACCAGATCTGGTTTGGCGTCTCAAGAGGTTAGCAGCACCCTGACCGCATCCTGTTTGCCGATACCTGGCGCTTGCGTCTAGCCGGCGGCATCTTGCGTGCTGCTTGAGTAACCTTGGGAGTGTCAGACCAGGCGCGACGACAACCCTGCACCAGCTTTGCGGAGCGTGACGACATCCGGCGGCTTGCATAAAATCCGGGCACTGTCTTGAACCAAAGTACCTCCCGACCAAGCCATCGCTGTTTCGTGCTTATTCGGACTTGAAAATGTCGGAGTCCTTGGGCGACTGTTGTGTGTATGCGCTACGGTGAAGGAATTGCCTGCAGGCAAACAATGGCGGTCGGTGATGAGCCCCAACGGGGCGTGATGTAACAGCCCAGGGCATCGCCCTGGGGAGTGATTGCATGTAACAATGAAGCCCCAACGGGGCGAAATTGTGTTGCGGTAGATCTGACTCTTGCCGGTTTTGTTGGTCACGGTCGTCAGGCAGTGTGTTTCGCCCCGTTGGGGCTTTGGCTTCCTGGGCCTCACGTTACCCAGGGCGTTGCCCTGGGCTATTGTCTGCCGCCCCGTTGGGGCTTTGATTTTCGGGGCTATCATTACCTAGGGGCTGTTATGTGCCGGGGCTGTCCAAAAAAGCCAGACGGTCCGGTCACTGCGACCGTTTTTCGCGGAGCCATCTCCCTGCATGCCCGAGGCAATCAGTGAAGAGCGCGAGAAAACCAACAAAGTGCATACGGCAATCACCGCAGGGCCGGAGGATATCGTGCAATGGCAGCCAGGCATAACTTTGCCCACAGGGCCTTGACAAAGCCTTGCGCAGTTCCTACATTAGCCCAATCACACAGACTCTCACACAAATGGAGACCGGAATATGTCTAGGGACCTGGAAACACTCCGGCAGCTCGAAACAACCCACCACCTCGTACTGCGGCAACTGGACGAAGTCGACCCCAAAAAGCGGCAGCGCGGTTACGTACTGGATGACCGCCGCAACGTTACCGGCCTGCAACTACCCTTCGTGCGTCTCGACGACTGGTCCTTTCTGAAAGGCCTGAGCCAGCTGACGACTTTAGATTTGAGCGACAACAATATTTCCGACGGGTCCTTTCTGAAAGGCCTGAGCCAGCTGACGACTTTAGCTTTGAGCGGAAACAATATTTCCGACGGGTCCTTTCTGAAAGGCCTGAGCCAGCTGACGACTTTAGATTTGAGCGACAACAATATTTCCGACTGGTCCTTTCTGAAAGGCCTGAGCCAGCTGACGACTTTAGATTTGAGATCCAACAATATTTCCGACGGGTCCTTTCTGAAAGACCTGAGCCAGCTGACGACTTTAGATTTGAGCGACAACAATATTTCCGATGGGTCCTTTCTGAAAGGCCTGAGCCAGCTGACGACTTTAGATTTGAGATCCAATAAGATTTCCGACGGGTCCTTTCTGAAAGGCATGACCCAGCTGACGACTTTAGCTTTGAGCGACAACAATATTTCCGACTGGTCCTTTCTGAAAGGCCTGAGCCAGCTGACGACTTTAGATTTGAGCGACAACAATATTTCCGACGGGTCCTTTCTGAAAGGCCTGAGCCAGCTGACGACTT
>JAJDAF010000034.1 GCA_029261995.1 Candidatus Zhuqueibacterota bacterium | reverse complement strand
CCTGGACGTTTCTTTGACGCACTTGGACTACCGAGACTTTACGTGAAACAACTAAACCAACCGAACCGCCGTGGTACGTGATCCGTATGCCCGGTGGTGTGGGAGGAGCGGGGTCGTGAGGCCCCGCCCTATCCCGATTATGCACCAAGTTTTTTGAATGTGCTAATGTCACATGGACCGAGATTCCGTTCAAAGCTTCATTTGACACGAGGTTGTGGAGGCATAGTTATGGCTAATGACAAACATCTTGAGATCCTGAGACAAGGCGTGAGTATTTGGAATCGGTGGGTCGAGGAGAGTCGCGAAGGTCGTGAAGTATGGCCAGACTTCGTCGAGGCAGATCTGCAAAATCAGAACCTCAGAGGTGCAAATTTCCTGCAGGCAGATCTCAGCAAGGCTAACCTCCGTGGGGCTGATCTTAACAGGGCGAACCTAAGTTGGTCATCTCTGGTGGGGGCAAACCTCAGAATGTCTCTGCTTAATGCGGCTGACCTTACTAGAGCGACTCTAGCAGACGCAGATTTGGGAATGGCAGATCTTAGAGCTTCGATACTCAACAGAACCGACCTTACCAGAGCAGTGCTAAGAGGAGCAAAAATGGGATGGACAACATTTGGAAACGTCGATCTCAGTTCTTCCAAGGAACTCGATACTGTGCACCATCATGGCCCATCCACTATTGGGATTGACTCTATCTATTGTTCTCAAGGGGTGATCTCCGAGACATTTCTCCGAGGTGCTGGTGTTCCGAGCGATTTTATAACCTATATGAAATCACTAATCGGACAGCCCGTCGAATTCTATTCCTGTTTTATTAGCCATGCATCTAAAGACGAAGATTTTGCGAAACGTTTGTATTCTCGTATGCGAGATGAGAACCTGCGCGTTTGGTGTGCTCCAGAAGATATTCGAGGTGGACGGAAAATCTATGAACAAATCGACGAAGCAATCATGATTCATGACAAACTGCTTGTAGTTCTATCCAAACACAGTATGGAGAGTGAGTGGGTAAGAACAGAGATTTACAGAGCCCGGCAAAGAGAAATCGAGGAGGACCGCCGTGTCCTTTTCCCGATCCGTCTAGTGGACATGGATACCATTCGAAGCTGGAAATGCTTTGATGCAGATAGTGGAAAGGATTTAGCCATAGAAATCCGAGAATATCACATACTAAACTTCCAGAATTGGAAAGACCATGATGTATTTGAGACGTGCTTTCAGCGGCTCCATCAAGATCTTCAAATGGCAGAATGAATCAAGATGAATACTACAGGTATTAGTAGCTTAAGATTCAAGACGTGGCTTGAAACCGCCATACTCATAGCATAACATTGCCCTTAACCGGACGAGCTTCGGCACTATAACTTCAGAGGTTAGTGGTTTCAGCCTGGTTCAATTACTTAAGTTAAGTGAGTGCTCATTAAACGCCCACCGGTTAGGGCGAAGTTAGAACATAGAGAGAAGAAGTATGAATCAATTCCAGAAAATTAGACTCACTTCGTTTCTCATCACCCTGTCTTGGTTTCTTACCTCTTTTCTATTTGCCCAAAATCAGTCTGTTGAAAAAACCAACAAAAACATGGCCTTCATAAAGGGAGGCGAGTTTCAAATGGGGGGAAACGATGACTCCCCAGAGCATTGGCGCCACCTTAGCTCTCGGCTCCCAGTGCACAGAGTCTATCTCGATGACTTCTGGATGGATCAATATGAAGTAACCAATGCCGAATATTGTGTTTTCCTAAACGAAAAGGGCAATCAAGTTGTGGAGGGATCGAAATGGCTCAGTATCGCAGCACAAGGTTGCCTAATCCAGAAAAGCAAAAGTACATTTGTTCCCCAAAGTGGGTTTGAGGATTTCCCGGTCGTACACGTAACATGGTACGGGGCTCGTGCTTACGCTGATTGGGTAGGCAAAAGACTACCCACAGAGGCGGAATGGGAATATGCTGCCCGAGGCGGCCACACTGGACGAAAATATCCATGGGGTAACTCACGGGATAGTCAAATGGTTCGGTCCGATGGAGAGATTGGCGATATGGATCCTGTAGGTAGCTACCCGCCTAACGACTTTGGATTATATGATATGTCGGGGAATGTTTCGGAATGGTGTGCTGACTGGTTTGATGAAAAGTATTATCACAATTCGCCATATAAGAATCCACGTGGTCCTTCGAGTGATTCCTGGAGAGTGGTTCGCGGTGGCAGTTTGCAGGTCCTGTTTCGAGACAACGATTACTTCCTTTGTGCATATCGCCAAGTCGAAGAACCAGATAAAAGCCACGCGCTCCTTGGATTTCGTTGTGTTCGTTAGCGCGTGAGGAAACAATCCAGGTCAGGCAAAGAAATGGGAGAATCGCTGGGGTTTGTTTTTTTTCACCAATCGGGTCCATCAGTGGTTCGGCAGCGTCGGTTACCAAAATCAGTTCTAACATTTGGCTCAAGTGGGACCGCAATAGCGGCAGCGAGTTTTCTGAGTTTTGTGCACCTAGATAGTTAAAATTAGTCCTGCGGCTTTGGCGCTCAGTAACCCTTGCGGCCCCTTAGCCAAGCGTTATGTGCCTGAATTATTGAAAAGTGATTGCTCAACAATTAATAGAAAGTGATCTTTTGAAAACAAGAATGAAAGGAATCGGTCTACTATATTCATTCTTGGTATTTGGAATTGCATCTACAGCATTGTTTTTAGAAACGCAATTCTTAATCCCCTTCTTAAGTAAACACACTGGTCTTGAGCCTATAATATTCTGGTTTATAGTTGCTGGTTTCGGCATATTTCTGCCATTGCTGGTTTCAGCTTATTTTATTCTAAAGAGTGAAGGGGTGAAAATTGGAAAGGATACCTGGGAAGACCGACTTCGTTTCAAAAAAATGAATAAAGCAGACTGGCTATGGAGTATAAGTTCAATTTTTGTGATTGGAATTTTAAGCTTAGCAATCATAAAAATGCTTGAAGTTTTACTTGGGAAAGTTGAGAGTCATCCATCTTTCATGAATTTTGAGCCATTAACACCAGGCCGATATTGGATATTACTTGTATGGTTTCCCTATTGGTTACTGAATATAATGGGAGAAGAAATTCTTTGGCGGGGTGTGATTCTGCCGAGACAAGAAATAGTATTTAAAGAAAATGCCTGGCTAGTCCATGGTATTCTTTGGGGAATCTTTCATGTTGCCTTTGGATGGCAACTTCTATTGACTTTGGTACCAATATTATTTGTTCAGTCTTATGTTGTCCAACGAAGGAAAAATAGTTGGACTGGCGTTGTAATTCATGCTGTAATAAATGGGCCAAGTTTTATAGCAATTTCTTTTGGTTTGTTATGAAAATCTTGGCATATTTCATGTGGTTGAACTTAGAACGCAAACGCGTTCCGGTATCATCGCGATGTGAAGGTCATCAGGGTGTTTGCGACCGGTTAACCGCAATCCGTTGGACCTAAAGAATTCACACTTGAAGCTGGTTTTGGCGTTTGGTGTCTTTATCTTTTGATGGATAGTTACAGGCGAGCCGTGAGATTATGAAAATTCAACCAACAATCGTTGATATGTACCTTCTTATTCTAGCGATCTCCTTTCTTAGCTGTAACGATAGATTCTCAAATGTTGAGGACGAGTTCCATCAAATGACAATGAATTATATTACCTGTAGTTATACTGACGATTTTCTAAGCTTTCTTGGCTTCATCAGAGGTTGTGATTCCTACACTTACCTACATGAACTGTCATGGATACAAGAATATAAAGAGATATCCGATACTGAGCTTTCAGGAGTTGGTTTAGATAGCCTTTTGAGCATTCAAGAAACGGACTATTATATTCAACTCCGCATGATAAATTGGATGAAACTGCAAAGCATTGAAATAGCGAAAGAGATTGAAATGTACCGAAAGCACAAAAATCTAAGTCCGTTTTCCGAACGTCAGATAAGAAATGAGGAACGATTCATAGAAAGCCTTGGGAGAAAACTCTGAAGCACCGAATTCAGTCGTGCTCGACGCTGATCTTGTGCAGAAGGCTGGCAAAATAAATCGGCGGGTCGGCTCGCACAATCAGACAATCGCAGCGCCTTTTCTAACTATTGGTAAAGGGCTTCAATAGAAGCAACCAGCATAATTGAATTCAAACATCGAAGAACCAAACCGTAATACGGAGATCAAATCATGCGAACCCTACTCACTTGTTTGTTCAGCCTGCTGCTCATCACCACTTCATTTGCCGGTGAGCAAGAAGAAGCCTTCTGGAATGCAGCGCGCAACGGCGACGCAAAGCTGATTGAAAAACTGCTTTCCGATGGCGTGCAGGTCAACTCGCAAAACCGATATGGCGTCACCGCGCTTTCATTTGCCACAGATCGCGGCCATGTCGAGGCTGTGAAAATCTTGCTCAAGCACGGCGCTGACCCCAACCTTAAAGATTCGTTTTACAACGCTACTCCATTCCTTTGGGCAGCGTCTGAGGGCAATCTCGAAATTGTTCGTCTGATGGTGGAAAGCGGCGCCGATTTGTCTGCTGCAAGCACCCTGGGCTGGGCTTCCTCCAGTGGCAATGCCGAGGTCATTCGATTCCTGATCGAAAAGGGCGCACCTGGCGCCAAGGGGATTTTGATGCGGTCGATCTCCAACGAAGACACGGCAATGGCGCTCGCGGTTATGGAGACCGCCAAACTTGAAGAAGGTGAACTGTCAGAGGCATTGGCCGAAGCGACAACGAAAGACCTCAAAGCCATAGTAGAAAAGCTAGTTGCGATGGGGGCCAGAGAAGTGGTAGCGCCCGACGCCGCACCCGAGTTGGAAAAATTCACCGGCGATTTCGAAAGTGATGTTGTTGCGGCAAAACTCGAAATCAAGAATGCGAAGTTGATGATTTCATTTGGTGGCGGCGCTGCCATCGCGTTGGAGCAGAAGGAAGAGGCCATTTTTACCGCGCCCGAGGTCGAAGGTTCCTTGCTGACCTTCACAATCACTGGCGGAGCAGTGTCAGGCTTCACATTTGAGCGACCGGGCCCAAGTGGCCAGACAAGGACTGTCACTTTCGCACGGTCGCGCGGTGAAGCGCCGCATGAGCTTGCTGATGTTTCCGAATTGCTGAAATCTGATGCAAGCCGAAGCGTTGAGAATCCACGGAACTGGCCTTCCTTTCGCGGCAACGGCGCATCCGGGGTTGCGGACGGACAATTTCCACCGACTGTCTGGAATGCCGACGAAAGTCTGAATCTCGCCTGGAAAACCCCGATCCCGGGTCTGGCACACGCTTCGCCCGTTGTCTGGCAAGATAGAATATTTGTAGCAACCGCTGTGAGTGGCGACACCAGCGCGGAGTACCGTGTCGGGCTTTACGGCGATGTCGATTACGTCAATGACGCCAGCGAGCACGTGTGGAAACTCTATTGCCTGAATCGTACTGATGGCAGTGTGCAGTGGCAGAAGGTTGCGCACAAGGGCGTTCCGCGCGCCAAACGTCATCCCAAGGCCACGCAGGCCAACTCGACGCCGGCCACCAACGGCAAATACGTGGTTGCGCTTTTTGGCTCCGAGGGCCTGGTCTGCTATGATATGGATGGCGAAGTGCAATGGCAAACCGATCTCGGACTGCTGGATGCGGGTTGGTTTTATGACGAAGAAATTCAGTGGGGCCACGCCAGTTCCCCGATTGTTTACAAGAATTCGGTCATCGTGCAGTGCGACCGCTCGCAGGACTCTTATCTGGCTGCATTCGACCTGGCTTCGGGCGAAGAACTGTGGCGCACCAAACGTGAAGAGATCCCCTCGTGGGGAACGCCGACGGTTATTTCGAGCAAGGGCCGTGATGAGCTGGTGACCAATTCCAGCCATTTTGTTTACGCTTACAATCCAGCCACCGGAGAGGAATTCTGGCGCCACAAAATGAACTCAGAAGTTGTGGTCGCAACGCCGGTTTTTGACAACGACATGATTTACGTGACTTCCGGCTACCCGCCGTCGCGACCGGTGATGGCCATTCGTCCGGGCGGTTCTGGTGACATTTCGTTGCCAGATAGTCTCGATGCCACCGAACAGGTGGCCTGGCGGCACAAGCGCGGCGGTACCTACATGCCGACGCCGATTGCTTACCAGGGTTATTTCTACACCTGCAACAACAATGGTATTTTGACCTGCTACGATGCGATAACCGGTGAACAAAAATACCGGGCACGGGTTGCGGGTCGTGCACGCACTGCGTTTACAGCTTCCCCGGTTGCCGCGGATGGCAAGCTTTATTTTGCCAGCGAGGAGGGAGAGGTGTTTGTGCTCAGGGCTGGCCCCGAGTACGAATTGATCGCCAAAAATCCGGTCAACGAAATTCTGATGGCGACGCCGGCAATTTCCAACGGAATAATTTACATCCGGGGGCAACATCACCTGTTTGCATTTGGGTCTCAGCTCGCAGCAGCGAAGTGAGCTGCTTTCTGTCGCTGGACTTTGTGAACCCAATTGATTAACATCCATTTCACATAAAATCGCCGCGATGAAGAAGCGACAAAGAAACAGTATCCAAATAAAACGTAGTTTTCCATGAGCACAATCTTACTCGTCGATGACCTGAAAACCATTCGCGAGCAATTTGCCTACGACCTGCAGCGAAAAACCGATTGGGAGATCATCACCGCTGCCAATGGCCGCGAGGCCCTCGACATGCTGGCCGACAGAGAAGCAGACGTCGTCATTCTCGACCTCGAAATGCCGGTGATGGACGGCTTGCAAGCCCTGGAGACCATGACAACACAAGGTTTTTCGGATATTCCCGTCATCGTCTACACCGGCGCCGGCAGCTATGAACGCTGCGTCAAAGCGGTCCAGCTCGGCGCTTACAATTTTTTTGACAAAGATGAAGTCTCGATTGAGCAACTCATCCGCGCCATCGAGAACGCCCTGGAGCACCGACAACTCAAGCAGGAAAATCAGGCCCTGCGGCGCGCGGCGCGTCAGGACTCGCCCATCATCGGTGAAAGTCTGGCGATCCGCGAACTGCGGTCGCACATCAAGAAAGTGGCGCAAATTCCCAGCAACGTATTGATTCTCGGCGAAAGCGGAACCGGCAAGGAACTGGTAGCGCGGGAACTGCACAGCCACAGTCCGCGCAGCAAGAGGCCGTTTGTGGCAGTCAACTGCGCCGCCATTCCTGAGAATCTGGTGGAAAGCGAACTGTTCGGTTACGAGCGCGGCGCTTTCTCCGGGGCGGCAAAAACCACCAAAGGCAAGTTCGAAGTCGCCACGGGTGGCACCCTGTTTCTTGATGAAATCGGCGACATGCCTTACTCGGTACAGGCCAAACTCCTGCGTGTTTTGCAGGAAGGCGAAATGACCCGGCTTGGGGGCGAAGGCCGAGTCATCAAAATAGATGTGCGAGTGGTAACAGCAACCCACCGGGATTTGGAAACGCTGGTCGCCGAGGAAATCTTCCGCCGCGACCTTTACTATCGAATTTGCACCCACATGGTCCGGGTGCCCGCCCTGCGCGAGCGGCTGGAGGACGTCGGCCCGCTGACACTTTTTTTCATGGAACGAATCTGCGAGAGATTTGGCTCGCCCCAAAAACTCATCGCGCGCGAGACGATTCAGATTTTGCAGGCCTACGACTGGCGCCAGAACAACGTACGCGAGCTGGAGAACATTGTCGAGCGCATGATCATCCGTTGCGACGGCCCGCAGTTGCTGCCAGAGCACGTGCCGCCAGACATCCGTGAATCGGTGGTGGCGCCGGAGGTCACGCCGGAAAAAACTTTGCCGGAACTCAAGGCCGAGGCTGAACATCAAATCATCCTGCGCGCGTTACAGAACAACGAGTGGCATATCAGCAACACGGCCAGGGCGCTTGGTCTTTCGAACCACTCGAATCTGCTGAAAATCATGCGGCGGCTGGGGATCAAGCGGCCGGGTTGATGCGTCAATGGGCTACGCGTCTAACCGTCATTGACATTTGCCAATCAACCTATCTTGCAAAGCAAATTTGGAACACACTGCTAACCAATGACCAACCGCGAAAAATGGACCCTGAGTATCGTCATTTTGCTCATGCTGGCGCTTGGCCTCGCCCCTCTTGAAAAAATACGAACCATTTCACTGGCCGGCAGCAGTCTCCTGCTCGCGCTCATCTGCCTGCGCCTTGCCGCTGTCGCAGTGGTGCATTGGCGGCGCGGCCGGCGAATCAGCAGCGCAATCTGGCTTTTGGTAGCACTGATGGTTGGCCTGCTTTGCCTGGTCACACTGGGTAAGCTCGTGGAGAAATCCGACTTGCCTGTCGCGCACGTAACTGTTTTCGACCCAACCGCCATCTTGAACACGAAAAGGACGCCAAATATGACCCCTGAAGAGAAAATCCGCCACGAAATCGAAGAGCTGCATCGGTTCTTCGAAGGCTGGTTCACGGGCCAACTTACCAAGACGCCATCCGTTCTGGCGAGGTTGACAACGGCTCTGGCCGATGAATTCGAAATAATTCATCCAGGCGGGCAGGTGACTTCGCGTGACGCGTTGCTGAAGGTCATCGAAGAAGCGCACGCTTCTCAAGCGGGCTCATACGAAATCTGGATAGACAAGATTAGAGTGCGCAAGCTGGGCAACGACGTCTATTTCGCCGTTTATGAAGAGTGGCAAAGAATAGAAGGAACGGCGCGCGGGCGGTTGAGCACGGCGCTGTTTCGAGTACAGCCGGAGACACCGCTAGGTGTGGCGTGGGTGCATCTGCAGGAGACCTGGTTGCCGCAGAGTTGAATTGGAAATTTCGAATTACGAATGGTAAACAGAGTCCCTGCCAAGAATGAACAGGATTTGAAATGCTCTGGATGGGCTCGCAGCCGCCGTCCATGCAGCTACGGAGTTATCGGGACTTCAATTGCCAGGATAGTCGCGGTTGCCTGCGCGGTCATTTCGATACTCTGCACATCCCAAATGCCAATGCCATCGCGTTGAGCGAGTCTCTCCTCTGCAATGCCGACGTCCCCTTCAAGGATAAAACAGTAGACTCCCGCCCGGGCGTCATGCAGGCGATAGGTTAGCGCGCGGCCTGCTTCAAGTTCAGCCAGCGAAAAGTACGCGTTCTGATTCAACCACAGCGTATCCGCCGCGCCCTTTGGCGCCACCAGAGTTTGAAATTGATTGTGCCGGCCCGCGGCTTCGAAGGTTCTCTGGTCGTATCTCGGGCTGTGCCCCTGTTTGTCGGGTAGAACCCAAATCTGCAGGAAACCCGCTGGTTCGGAGTCCGAATGGTTGTACTCCGAGTGCTGAATGCCGGTGCCGGCTGACATGACCTGGATGTCACCCGGCCGGATCACTTGCTCGTGGCCGGCACTGTCTTTGTGCGCCAATTCGCCGCGCAGAGGCATGGAGACGATTTCCATGTTGTCATGCGGGTGTGTCCCGAAACCGTGGCCGGCGGCTACCACGTCATCATTGAGAACCCGCAGTTTGCCAAAATGCAGTCGGTCGGGGTCGTAGTAGCTGGCAAAGCTGAAGGTGTGATGCGTCTGCAGCCAGCCGTAGTCAAAATACCCGCGTGAATCGGCTCGGTGAATGGTTTTTTTCATGCCTTATGCTCCGTTTTTTCCAGAGTGACTTCAACCCTCAAAGTCCATGGATTTGTGCGCGCCGTCACAAAACGGCTTTTTGTTTGAGGCCCCGCAGCGACAAAGTGCCGCGGTGTCAGAGGTTTCGATAGCCTTTCCCTGCGCGTCCGTGAGCTTGAACTCACCCCTGACGATCAGCGGACCATTCTGCCGGACGTTGATCTCGACCTCGGGCGCATTCGTGTCAGCCGGCTTCGCCTCTGCTTTGCCATAAGACAGCGCGCCGGAAGGACAATTGTCGATGGTCTGCCGAATTTCCCCGGCTTCGGCTTCGTTCAAATCCACCCAGGGCCTGCGGTTTGGATCGAACACTTTTGGCAATCCATGTGCACAATTCTCAGAATGAATGCAGATATCCGGTTTCCAGATAACGGTGATTTCGCTCGTTGCGTACGTTCTTGACTTGCCGGCCATACGGACCTCCAGATTGGAATAACGTCATACCAAATTAAAAATTTCTGTCGAAAGTGTCAACCGCGGGAGGCATCGCCAGTCAGGTTGGGAAAACGGCGAGGTCTGTGCTCCAGCCTGAATCGGGAGATACCGCTTACGGCGCCAGGCTATTCACACTTGACACTTAAGTCTCATTTTACAATATTCACTCATCCCTCGTCTGCCAGCAGTACCGGAGCGGTCAGGATTCAAGGATCCATCTCACGAAAGAGAAACCCGCTATGACAGCAAGCCAAATCCGCGACTTCTGTCTTGCCTTGCCCGGCGCAACGGAACAGATTCAATGGCGCGTCGATCTTGTCTTCAAAGTTGCCGGTAAGATGTTTCTGGTGATGGCGACGGACGAAGCCGCATGCTACTCCTTCAAATGCAGCGACCAGGGGTTTCTTGAACTCACCGAGTTTCCCGGAATCAGGCCGGCGCCCTACCTGGCGAGGGCGCATTGGGTGCAAATCGACCCTGCTGCCTGTCAGATCGACACCGACCACATCGCGCAACTCATCAGACGGTCTTATGATTTGGTTGTCGCGAAACTCCCCAAGAAAACGCGGATAGCGCTTGCACCAAACCAGGATTCTTAACCAGGAGGAGAAGCAATGACCCAGGACGCGAGTCAACCACAGGCAGTGCGCAAAGAACACTGGTGGAACACGAAACTGGTCGTCTCTCTCGCCACCACAGTTTTCGGGACAGTTGCCATTGCAATCATCTCGAGCATCGTCACTTCCAACCTTGGCAACAAAGAGCTGCAATTCAAGGCCATGTCTGCCCTGATGGAACACACCATTTCGGCGGAACTCAACGAAGACACCGACATCACAAAGCTCAAAGCCCTGACCGAACTGATCGAAGAGAATGATGAATTCAAGGTCAAGATCGATGGCTTCCGTGAAATCGTCAGCGGCTTCTACAAGGACAGGCTGACGCAGGCCAGAAAGCAAGCAACGGCCCTGGAACTGCAGCTTGAAGAAGCCAGCAAGAGCCAGAAGCAAGCCATTCAGGCCAGGATAGACAGCCTCAATGTTGCCCGCGCCAACTACCAGGAAATACTCGACACCGAAAAGAAAACCAGAACGGAAATGGACCGCGAGCTGCAACAGCAAGCTATTGCGCTTCAGCAAAAGGACCAGAGAATTGAGGAATTGAGCGCGTTGCTTGGACCTGAGATAATGCAGGCGCAGCTCCAGTTGACCGAGTTGTTGTGTGTCCGCGACGGCGTGGCAGGCAAAACCACGTGGGCATTCGCAGTTAAAGTTGACGGCGACCGGCTGCTGGAAATCCCGGCGCGACGCTATCAAAATCACGACAGGTTGCAGACTCTCCCGAACGCTGAGGGTCTGGACCTCGACCGCGCGAAGCCTTTTGCCATTGAGGTTGAGGGCTTCGGACCGAGGGCAATCCGTGGCCAGTCCGGACGCATTGCCTTCAGGCATGACGAGCAGAAACCTGAGGAGATCAAAGTCCATGTCTGGTCGGAAACCACCACCGGCGACTTTGATGCGCATTTCGTCTTCACCTTTGAACTGACGCAGCCGGAAGGTTTGACTCAAAAATGACGAAGGCTTGTTTGGTCTGACTATCACTCAAAGCAACGCAATCAACAGACTTGAAACTCACGGAGACCGCATGACCGCATACGACCGGATATTCGGGGCCGGCCCAAGGGGTTCGCTTATCAGCATTGCCCTGTTTCTATTGACCCATCGGCTCGCAAATGAAATTCCGTCCCGCGACATCCACGGCAATGAGGTATTCGGCCAGGCGGTTTTAGCGCTTGCTACCCTGCTGACACTCGCGCTCGCGGTCTGGAGCGTCAAATCGCTGCCGCCGTCACAGAGAGGGCGCAATCTGGTGACGCAGGGAGCCTTCAAATATTGCCGTCATCCGCTTTATGCGGGATTCCTGCTGTTTTTCAACTTCGGACTGGCCGTCTACATGGACCACTGGTACTTTGTCGCCTGGGCCGCACTGCAGCTTCCGATTTGGCACCTGAATATGTTGAAGGAAGAATCGCTGGTGGCAGCAGAATTCCCAGGCGAGTATAGAGCGTATTGCGCAACCACCGGCCGATTTTTTCCCCGCTTCCGCGCTGCGGGTGCGAGCAAATCAGAAGGAGGTACTTGAGCATGTACCAGAGAAAAACACTTTCAGCAAGTGCTGCCCTGGTGTGCATTTGCCTCCTGCCGTTGGGCATCTGTTTTGGGCAACCAGGGAAGACCGCGACGACCGGCGTTGGTCTGGACACGCTCGCGTGGCTGGCTGGCGCGTGGACCGGTGTGTCAGAAGGCACGAAAATGGAAGAATTCTGGCTGGCGCCGGACGGCAACCTCATGGTAGGCTTGCACCGGGACGTGTTCGTTTCCGGCGAGTCGTTTTTCGAGTATCTCAGAATTGAAAGCACGGCTGACGGCGTTACCTTTCTGGCGAGTCCCACAGGTCGCCCGCCAACGGCCTTCAAGATGGTGGCGCTGCAGGACCGCCAGGTCGTGTTCGCAAACAAGCAGCACGATTTCCCGCAACGGATTATCTACCGGCTTGGAAGTGAAGGTCATCTGCATGCGAGAATCGAAGGAATCGTCGATGGAAAACTGAAATCTCGGGAATGGCAATGGCAGAGAATCGATTGTACAGAAAAGTAATGCCGTCCGTCTGGACCGATTAAATTGAGTGTGAAACAACCGTTCGAAGATGCCAACCTATTTGTACCAGCAAAAGATACCGCTTGCATCCCCGCCCCGTTTTTGCTATTCTAACATGTCTTAATTCGCGGAATCGAACGCGAAAAAATCTGCAACCTTTTTGTCCGGTGAGTTCTGCCCGGAAAGCACGAAGCCATAGCGTTCAACATAGAACCAAATGAAGAGCAAAACCGAAATTGTCGAAAACTGGCTGCCGCGCTACACCGGCACGCCGCTCAACAAATTTGGCCAGTACATCCTGCTGACGAATTTTTCGAATTACATTCAAATGTTCGCCAAGAAATTCGGTGTGGCAATCCGCGGCCAGGACCGACCGATGCAAACGGCAACGGCCATGAATATCACCATCATCAACTTTGGCATGGGCAGCGCGATGGCTGCCACCATGATGGACTTGCTGTCCGCGGTCGAGCCCAAAGCTGTTCTTTTTCTGGGCAAATGCGGCGGCTTGAAGAAGAAAATCAAGCTCGGCGATCTCATCCTGCCGATCGCGGCCATTCGCGGCGAAGGCACCAGCAACGATTACCTGCCGCCGGAGATTCCGGCCCTACCCTCTTTCCGATTACAGATGGCGGTCTCCCATGTGATCCAGAAACACGAGCTTGATTACTGGACCGGCACCATCTACACCACCAACCGTCGTGTCTGGGAGCACGACGACGCCTTCAAAAAATACCTGCGGCAGATTCGCGCGTCTGGCATCGATATGGAGACAGCGACGATCTTCCTGGTCGGCTTCGTCAACGAAATCCCGCACGGCGCGCTGTTGCTGGTTTCGGACAACCCCATGGTGCCTGAAGGTGTCAAGACCGAAAAAAGTGACAATAAAATTACCTCCGGTTTTGTTAAGAGACATTTGGACATTGGAATTGACGCTCTTATGGAGTTGATCAATTCCGGCCAATCGGTGAAGCACCTGCGGTTCGAGAAATAGCGCCGGCGTGATGACCCTTAGTTTAGATTCGTTGTTGTCTGGCCGAAACCCATCAAACAATTTGTCATTGTGGGGCGTTTCTTTGCCGAAGTAATCTTTAGAGAAGGCTGCGCGGAAAAGCGCTCGGCCAGGAAACCTTGCCATGGCAGCAACACTCGAAGTCGCGGCAGGTGAACCGAATGGATGTCTGAAACCAGGTAATAGAGAAGATACTTCCAGGGATTTAATGGAGACAACAAAATGAACGAACCAAGAGCAAAAATCAAGCAGTTGGAAGTCATGGTCGCCGAGCGGATAGAAGAAGCGCACGACACGGTTACTCTGGTGTTGTTCACCGGCAATGACACGCTCAACTACCAGCCCGGCCACTTTCTGACGATTGAGCCACACCAGTTTCCCGGGCTGCAGCGCTGGGTGCACTACCTCGAGGATGTCAAAGGCAAGAAAGAGCCGCCGCGAGCCTACTCCATGGCTAGTTCGCCGGACGAAAAATATCTGGCTATCACCATCAAGGAAGAACGCTACACCTCGGGCGCGACGCCTTATCCGCCGCTGCTCTCCCCCATTCTGGTGATGCGCACGCTGCCCGGGGCACGCATGGTTATCACAGGCTTCACCGGGCCGTACACGCTCACGGACAAAATCCGGAACGAGTCCGAGCACATTGTTCACGTCTGCGCCGGCAGTGGCGTGGTGCCGAGTTTCAGCATCATCAAGCACGACCTGCGCGTCAATGAAAAGCTGAAACACACGCTCATTTTCAGCAACAAACTCATGGCAGACGCGATTTTCTTTCAGCAGTTCGAAGAGTTGCGGCGGCAGCACCCGGATAGATTCGAAGTCATCTACACGCTAACGCGCGAGCAGGATGAATCCTTGTTCAACGATCGCATCCACAAAGGCCGGGTCTCGAAACAACTCCTGCAAGATATCATCCCGTCACCGGAAGGCGTCACGGTTTTTGCCTGCGGGCCTGACCACACGGTCTGGCAGCGGAAAGCAGCCAGGGAAACCGGAGCAGAGTTGTCGCCTTCCTATCTGGGCAGTGTGCTTTCCTATTTGGATGAGTTGGGGATTGCGAAGAACCGGATTCGGAAGGAGAGTTACGGCTAGGTCCCACAAGTTGCAAAGATCTTCGAGTTTGCCTGTGGGAGATATCAACTATTCATTACCGAGGTCTTCAAGCGGCAACATTTGCATTCCGTGTCGAACGGTCAAAATGAGAATTGCCTTCTTCTCAACACTGTAAATTATTCGGTAGTTGCCAAAGAGAATTTCTCTGATTTCCCGCTTACCAACTTCTGGCACGACTCGACCACTTTGGGGAAAGTCCCTTAACCTTTCAACACTGTCATAAACACTATTGACCCACTTTTCAGCCGCAGCCAGGTTGTCGTTGGCGATATGGTCAGCGATGTCATCGACTCTTTGATGAGCAAACGGCGACCAAATTATTTTCATGTTTTTTTACGCAGACGCGACAAGGATTGCCTTTTGGCCTTCTCATGTTCGATACCCAAACCTTGTTGCAGTTGAGACTCTGCAATTTGGATTTCCTGCAGGATCTCTATTTTGTCAAGCAACGATTCGTATTCCTGGACATCCAATATGACCGCGGAACTCTTACCGTGTTGGGTAATAACCATTGGTCTTTTGGATGAGCGTACTTGTTCAATTAGGGTAGCTGCATTGGCTCGAAATTCGGATAAGGGGTGGATATCTTGACTAAGTACGATTCGTTTCATATTCAGCTCTTTATTTTGTACTTCAACTTGTATTGAGTATAGTACAAAACATCGATTCAACCTGCAAACTAAAAAACCTTGATCTGACCCCTTTCCTCTTTCCAATCTATAAGACCGCTAGCAACTCAAAAAAGAAATCTTGTAACTTCCCGAAAGAGCATGCCGTAATACTCCACTGCCAGGCACGCAAGGCGAGCCCGGTCAACTCCAAACCAACAGATTTATGAAGAACTCAGCTTTTCCCGTCCGCACGTTCGGTGGTTAGCAGGACCCGTTTTCAACGCTGAGAGTCGATTGGAAAATTGAATTCCGCTAATCTGTCTTTGGGGATAGCCCATACCATGAAAGACGCCAAATGCGAGGTGTGACCATGTCTAGAAAAAAAATCATATCGATTTCCATCATTGCTGTCGTGATTCTGGTAGCCGTTTTTGTAGTCGGCACCAGGAAAAGCAGCAGTGATGAAATTGAGGTTCAAACCGCAAAAGTCGAACGCGAGCAGATTGTACAGACCGTGACGGCGAGCGGACGTATTCAACCCAAAACCCAGGTCAAGATCAGCGCCGATGTCGCGGCCAAGATCACGCGTCTGGACATCAAAGAGGGTGAGTGGGTTGAAAAGGGGCAATTTCTGGTGGAGCTTGATCGTGAACGTTTTCTGGCCTCAGTGGAAAGCGCCGAAGCCATTCTGCGTTCAACCCAATCCAATGCCGAACTCGCCAAAGAGAACATGCTCAAGACGCAGAAAGATTTCGAACGCACGAAAGAGCTGTTTTCCAAAAGCCTCGAATCTCAGGCCAATCTCGACCAGTTCAACGCCGCCTATCAGGTGGAGAAAGCGCGCTACCAATCCGCGCTCGATCAAGTTGCGCAAACTAATGCCGCCGTCAAGCAGGCTCGCGACGATCTCTCCAAGACCACGATCTACGCCCCAATGGCGGGCACCATCAGTGAGCTGAACAAAGAAATCGGCGAGATTGCGCTCGGCTCGCAATTCCAGGAAGACGTGATCATGGTGGTTTCGAATCTGTCCGGCATGGAAGCGCTGGTCAATGTTGATGAGAATGACATCGTTTCGGTTGCAATTGGCGACACCGCCGCCATCGAGGTGGATGCCTTGCCGGATGATGTGTTTCAAGGTGTGGTCACGGAAATTGCCAACAGCGCCAAAATAACGGGCAGCGGCAGTGCGGATCAGAAAACGGAGTTTGAAGTCAAAATCTCTCTGCTGAATCCCGGAAACTCCCTGAGGCCGGGCATGACCGCCAGCAGCGACATCGTCACCGAGGTGAAAAGCAACGTCCTTTGTGTACCGATTCAGTCCGTTGCGGTCAGAACGCCTGAGCAACTCAAAAAGCAAACCACGGAAGACGGAGACGCTATCGCGTCGGAGCCGGTGGATCAGCAGTACGAGACCGACAAAGACGGTTTCGTGGAAGTAGTTTTTGTCGTCCAGGATGGCGAGGTGGTGGCCAGCCAGGTGAACACCGGCATCCAAAGCGAAAGCGACATCGAGATAGCAAATGGGTTGGCGGAGAACGATGAAATCGTCACGGGCAGCTATCGCGCGATCAGCAAGGATCTGCAGAACGGCACGGTCATCACGGTGAACAACGACGCGAAGACGGAAAAGTAGGGGACTGTGGCGTTGCATCATGCCTGAACATTGCAGGTTTCCATGGATTCCGGCCTAAAAGAAAGCCGGAATGACAGAGAAAATAGACTGGCAGAGGCGGCTCATACCGCCGGCCTGTCCGCTGAAAAAAAGATCGAACAACAAAGCAAGTTGAGGCGAAGACAATGGCTTTAGAAATACGAAATGTCAACAAGACCTACATGATGGGCACGGAAGAAGTGCGGGCCCTGCAAGATGTTTCGGTGAGCATCAAAGAGAACGAATATGTCGCCATCATGGGTCCGTCCGGCTCAGGTAAATCTACGATGATGAACGTGCTGGGATGTCTTGACACTCCCACCTCGGGAGAGTATCATCTCGGCGGCCAGGATGTCAGCCAAATGAACGACGACCAGCTCGCAGATGTCCGCAACCAACAAATCGGGTTCGTGTTTCAGACATTCAATCTGATACCGCGCGCCAACGTTTTTCATAATGTTGAGTTGCCGCTGGTCTATGGCGGTGTTCGTCCTTCCGAAAGAGAGAAGATGGCGGAATCCGCTATCGAGAAAGTCGGATTGACCGATAGAAAATCGCACAAACCGACAGAGCTTTCGGGCGGACAGCGGCAACGCGTCGCCATCGCCCGCGCGCTGGTGAACAAGCCGTCCATTATTCTGGCGGATGAGCCCACGGGCAATCTCGACAGCACCACCGGCGAAGAGATCATGGCCATTCTCGATGACTTGCACAAAGTCGGCAACACCATCATTCTGGTCACGCACGAGAAGAGCATCGCCGAGCATGCCCACCGCATTATCAGACTAAAGGACGGCAGGGTCGAATCCGACATCACCACCGCACGCGCAAACGGCGCGGCGAATGGCGTCAACTAAACCGGCCGACAAATCATGAAAGCACTTTATGACACCGCAGAATCCCTGAAAATTGCACTTGCAGCCATCAAAGCCAACAAGTCACGTGGCGTCCTGACGACACTTGGCATTGTCATCGGCATCATGGCGGTCGTAACGACCATGACCGCGGCCAATGGTCTCGGCAACACGTTCAGGGAAAGCATTTCGGCGCTAGGCTCCGACGTGCTCTATGTCTCCCGCCGGCCCTGGGTGATCAGCGGCAATTTTTTCGAGTTTCGCAACCGTAAAAATGTTGAGCTGAAGGAAGCAGAAAAATTGGACCGCTACCTCGCAAACGCCGTGGCGATCAATCCGACGACCAACACCAACAAGAATGTCAAGTATCGCTCCAGCACCCTGGAGGCCATTACAATCATCGGGACTACCGATAAGCACATGATGGTCTCGGCCTCAGTGCCGGAGTCCGGAAGATTCCTCACCGCCTTTGACGTGCAATTTAAGCGGCCAGTCTGTGTCATCGGCTCTGAGATCAAAGAGCGGCTTTTCGAGCACGTCGATCCGGTCAACAAGCGCATGAAGATTGGCCGCACTTCCTACCGCGTTATTGGTGTGATGGAGAAGCAAGGCAGCGCCGGATTTTTCGGTGGACCGAATTTCGACCGCCAGATATTCGTGCCGATCACCGCCTTCATGAAATCCTTTGGCGGCCACAATCGGGACTTCAGTATTGCGGTCAAAGCGCCGCCCAACATTGCCTTGGCCGACTTCGAATACGAAGTCACAGGCGAGATGCGCAAGATTAGAAAACTTCGGCCAACCGAGGGCGACGACTTCTCCATCAACCAGATGAACCAGTTGGTTGGGGCGTACAACAAGGTTATGGGCGTCATCGTCATTATCGGGCTGGTGATCACGGGCATCTCGCTTTTTGTCGGGGGCATCGGCGTGATGAACATCATGTTTGTTTCGGTGACCGAACGGACGCGGGAAATCGGCATCCGCAAGGCTATCGGCGCTCGCAAACGAGCCATTCTGAGCCAGTTCCTGTTTGAGTCATCAGCCATCTGCCTGATAGGCGGCGGCCTCGGATTGCTGCTGGCATTTGGCGTCGCTGCGCTCATCAGCAAGTTTCTTATGCCCGCGAGCGTGTCGCTGCCCATCGTGGTCGTGGCGATGTGCGTCTCGGTGCTGACCGGAGTGCTTTCAGGTTTCATCCCGGCGCTGAAGGCGTCGAAACTCAATCCGATTGACGCCCTGCGTTATGAGTAGCAGGCTCAGTGTCTCACTACGGAATTGGTGACAGATTCAAGCTTGATGCAATAGACAGAAGGCAGGCGTCACTCATGAGCGAGGAGCGCACGGTCCGCACTTTCGCTTCTCGCTCAACGCTTTACATGGCAACACCGGTAATATGATTTAGGCAAGCCCGAAAGGCATTTGATGAAGCACTTAATTAGCCGTACATAGAGAGGTAGGCAATGCTATTCCTGGAAGCCTTCAAAATGGCGCTCACCGCCATCTCCACCAACAAGCTCAGATCGTTCTTGACCTTGATCGGCATCATTGCCGGCGTGGCATCGATCATCGCGGTGATGACTGGCATCTCCGTGGTGCAGAAAACTATAGAAAAGGAAATGAGCGTCCTCGGCACCACAACGTTTCAGGTGCAAAAATGGGCGGCGGGCGGGCCGATGAGCGAGGAGGAGCGCCGCAAAATTCAGAAACGCCGACCCACAACGGTAGAGAACGCCAACGCCATCCGCGAGAATGTCAAATCAGTGGATCTGGTCGGCGCGGAGCTGTGGGATTTTGGCTTCAAGGCCAAATACAAAGGCGAGTCCACCAACGCCAATCTGACCATCTGCGGCGGCACGCCGGAGTACCCGGAGAATAATACGCACTACGTCTCACTTGGCCGCAATTTGTCAGATGCAGATCTCAAAATAGGCAGAAGGGTGGTCGTCCTCGGTCATGGCCTTGCAGAAGAATTGTTTCCATTCACCGACCCGATTGACAAAACAATTCGGCTGGATGGCCGCAAGTACAAAGTCATCGGCGTTTTCGAAGAGAAGAAATCCGCTTTTGGCGCCGGCTTCGACAACTACTGTCTCATTCCAATCAGCTATTTTCAAAGAATCTACGGCAAATTCAACAAGCGCGGTCGGGAGCGGTCGGTAAACATTACGGTCCGCGCGAAGTCGCCGGAACTGCTGCAGGATGCGATTGAAGAGACTCGCGCAGTCATGCGGTATGAACGCAACGTCAAGCCGAACGAAGAAGATGACTTCACCGTCTTCAGCAATGAAAGCCAAATCAAGACCTTCAACGAAACCACCGCCGGAGTGAAGGTGGGCGCATTTGTCATCGGCATTATTGCGCTGATCGTGGCCGGCATCGGGATCATGAACATCATGCTGGTATCCGTTACTGAGCGTACTCGCGAGATCGGCATTCGAAAATCTTTGGGCGCCAGGCGTAAGACCATTCTTACGCAATTCCTGCTCGAAGCCATTGTGCTCTGCAATATCGGCGGGGTCATCGGTGTGCTGGCAGGATTCGGTTTGGGAAACGTGGTTTCTATTCTCACGGGTTTTGCCAATGCGGTGCCGATGGAATGGGCTGTCGGAGGGTTGGTTTTCTGCACTGTGGTCGGCTTGACCTTTGGGGTCTGGCCTGCTATCGTTGCCTCACGCCTGGACCCGATTGAGGCTTTGCGATACGAGTAGATGCTGCAACCTGCGTCGCGCAGTCAGCCGTTGTCGGCATGTCAACTATCCGTCTCTCACGCCCCTGACCGCAGGCTGTGGAAGTAAAACCCGTTTTCAGTTTCGCGAAATTCAACCTCCGCATTCTCAAGTCTGAATATGTCGCCGGCTTTAATCTATACATAGCCAGAACCCCGGTTTGTATCTGGTTTAAGGTAAACAACGCCTTACGCAAGGGTCCTTGCTCTCACCAGAGTGCGAATTCTCCGGCACAGTCCTTGATGTACACCCTTGGCATCATTCAGCTTAACCAACACAGATGCTGGTTAAAACAGTCTCATTCACTGACCCGGAAGAAAACTCCGTTTGATTTGTAACTCATTTGTCCGGTAACCTTCAAGCGGTCATATCCGACCATTTTCAATACGGTGTAGCACGATGAAAATCGCGTTGCTATGTGGACATTGTCTCCTATGCGCAGTCAGCCTCCTCATTGCGCAACCAAACCCTATCAAGTCAAGCGGCGTGGCTGGCCAGGATGACCAACCAGGACTGGGACTGGCTTGGGCACGGGACTACCGATCAAATAACGCGCCGAACAGTGACAGGGCCGTCGACCTGGTCGTGGACAATGCGGGTAGCATTTACATCACAGGGCACAGTACGAACCTGCCATTTCAGAACGACATTTTCACCGCCAAGTATGATGTTGGCGGACAGCTTGCTTGGGTAGATTATTATAACGGCGCCACAAGCAGTGATGATCAAGCCAGACGCATCTTGCTGGCCCCTGATGGCGCCGTATATGTCGTTGGCACTGCCCGAAACGCCAGTGATGATTTCATCATCATCAAATACTCTAGTTCAGGTGAAAGACTCTGGACGGCTGTTTATGACGGCTTGGTCTCCGGCTCTTCTGATTGGGCTTCCGATGCCGCGATAGACGCAAGTGGCAACCTCATTGTCCTGGGAGGTTCTCCACACGGCGGTTCCTGGACTGCGATGGCCACCATCAAATACAATTCCCTCGGTGAGAAGCAGTGGGCCACTCATTTGGGAGATCAGAGTACATTTGTAAGGGGGGATGTGCTTGATTGCGATGGCAACGGCAACGTCTACTGTGCCGGAGAAATCGACGAACGTGATGGATTGGGCGAGGCATTCCTGATAGTCAAGTATGACCGGGATGGGCAGGAAGTCTGGCGGTCGCAGTCCGAAAAGAGGGTAGGACTCAAATTTGTACATGCCCTGGCAGTTGATTCGCGCGGGAATGTTACCATCGTGGGATTTGATGGCGGCAATGACGACTTCGTCATTATACAGTACGATAGTCTGGGCATAGAACGTTGGCGTCCACAGATAGGAGGTCGCTACAGTGGCCGCGGTGAGGCTTACGATGTCATTGTGGATGAATACGGTTATATCTATGCAACAGGCATGATCTACAACACCGGCAGGGGCCTGGACTTCCTGTCAGTCAAGTATGATACAGCGGGGAATGAGGTTTGGCACGACGTGTTTCACAGCTCGTCAGACAATGACGATAGTGCCTTCCGGTTAGCTCTGGACCAGCAAAAGAATGTTTACATCGGCGGTACGGTGCGAAATGAAGAGAGCAATGAGAGCCAGTTTTGCATCATCAAACTTGATTCAGCCGGCGAGCGCCAATGGACAAGTTTTCAGCCTGGTGGAGGGTATTGGTCCAGCATGGGCTTTGCCCTCGACAACCAGCAAAACATTTGTCTGGCCGGGGTTGCCGAAGATAGCGTGACCGGCTACGATGCCACCACCATGAAAATTCGCCCCGATGGCGAATTTGCCTGGATCGCGCACTACGATAAACCAGGAAATTCCAATGATACGCCTGTGGCCCTTGCCTTTGATAATTCGGGCAATGCCATCGTGCTGGGCAGCAGTGTCAAGGGCGTTTTCGATACGGATCTTCTTGTTGTGAAATACGGCCCGAATGGTGAAGAGCTGTGGAGCCGGCAATCGGACCCATCAGAGGGTGGCATGGATCAACCCAAAGGGCTCGCCATCGATGCCAGCGGCAACATCTTCATTCTCGGCCAAAGCCAGAAAAAGGGTGAACAGGACGGCCGGATTGTTACGCTCAAGTACAGTCCTGCAGGAGAACATGAATGGACAGCCACGTTTCAGGGTGCAGGCACGGCCCACGGCTATGCCCGCGATATCGCTGTTGATGCCCATGGCAACGCCTTGGTCACAGGCAATAGTCGTGTTTCGTTTGCTGAAGATCATATGGTCACAATCAAATATGATCACAGCGGCAACGAAATCTGGCTGCGCAATTATCATCCGCCTCAGCCTGGATCTGTCTACCCGCAGTTCATTGAACTCGATGGTGATGGCAATGCATACATCGGTGCTTCTATGTACCTTGAGACCTCCGATGGCATTCCAGCCACACTCACTTTTAAATACACGCGTGACGGCAAACTTGCCTGGTCCAGGCCTTACATGGGTTCCCACGGTTACCATGTCTATATCAAAGGTATGGCGCTCGATATGAAAAGCAATGTTTATGTCTGCGCCAGGGTTTTGAACAAGCCCCTGGGCTATGACATCGACCTGGTCAAGTATGACAACGACGGAAACGAAAAATGGGTCAGTTCGTACAGCAGCCCCCCTTCTTGCCAACCATCGGCAATTGCAACTGATGTCAGTGGTAGTGTCATCATCACAGCAAGCGGTTTTGTTGGCGACTCTGTTGGCCTTTTGATCCTGAAATACGGCGCGGATGGCATTGCGAGGTGGCAAAAGCAGATCCCGAATACGGGATGGGCTGGTGCGTTGGCGGTCGATGGGTATGGCAACATCTACCTCGCAGGAGACATATTCGAACAAGGTGAGAACGCTAACTTTCTTGTACTCGGCCTCGCGCCCGATGGCGAGCTTGTGTGGCGAGCCACCCACAATGGTCCTCAGAACGCGGAGGAACGGGCCTATCTCGTGGCAGCCGACGCCCACGGCTCAGTTTGGGTGTCGGGCAAAAGCGCGGGCCGCAGATATAGTGACGACACCGGTTATATCACCACCGTCAAGTATAGCCGGGATGACGGGGCAGAGCAGCGCTCGTTCAAACTGTCGCAAAACTATCCGAATCCATTCAACGCCGGCACTGCCATTCGTTATCGACTTGAGCAACGTAGTGAAGTCGAGCTTTCCGTTTTCAATGCTCTTGGTCAGAGAGTGGAGACACTGGTTTCAGCATTGCAGCCTTCAGGTGACTATGAAGTTCAATGGCAGCAGCCAGCCCGTCTCGCCAGCGGCACTTACTTATATCGTCTGGAAATAAGAGGCACGGGTGAAAGCAGCGAGCGCGTGGTGGAAGTCAGGAAGCTTGTCTTGCTGAAGTGAGAGTCAGAGCGACCTGATTTGGACAGGATCGCCTCCTTGGCACCTTAACCTGAGCGATCCCAACGAAACAAACGCTTCGGTTGCAGATCCTAGGCCACTCAATACAAGTGGGTGTCAGCCACTATGCTCTTCCTCGTCAAATCCTGGATAAAGCTCCTTCACACAATCAGGGCAAACACTATGGGTGAACCTGGTCGATGTATGTTCCGTGATGTAGGATTCTACTGATTGCCAGGACTCCATTTTACTCACATTAGAATCTGAGATTCGTATCTTCTTGCAATTCGAGCAGATCGGCAAGAAAGATTCCAGCATTCCGATTTTTCTGACGGCCTGCTCTAAATGATGTGTGTAAATTATTATTGCACCAAAGAGTATGGCGGTCACAAAGCTGGTAACGCTACCCACTATCAAATGCTCGTTATCGAAATAGGGTATTTCCGGATGTAGAAAGCTGTCAACGATGGCGTTTAGGTTGCCGACTAGAACTACGGTAGCGAGCAGGATAAAACATCGCACAGATGTATTCCTGAAGAGAATTCCTCTGGGTTGAAAACTCTTACGTTCCATGATCTCCTGCTGCACAATTATTTCATCTACTCAGCATATCAGCGAATTCAATGGAGCTACTATGTCGTCTGCGCCCGATGTCTTGCCACATCGCTTAGAGAATGATGTTCGATCTTTGCAGAGATCAAACATTGGTTTGTGCTGGTGATTGGAGAGGTTACAAAGCGGTCATAATAAGATAGGCATGGGGCACGGGGAAAGTCAAGGAAAAAACACGGATTCGCCGCAAGGTTCAGAGGGCCTGGATGGTGCGCTGACGGCTTGGCGGTTGAACCAGTGTGATGATCTCCAAATAAGCGAACTCTGACAGGGTTTGATGTTAACCGTTTCAGGCACAAAAAAGGGTCGAAACCCTGTCAGAGTTTTTTTCGGAAAATTAGAAATCGTGACACTGGCAGGTGCGATTCATCTCTCGCCTACACATGATGCGTCACGTATTTGACAAGCGCCCGGCCTTTGTGCCATTCAGCAGAGGCCGGCGCCCTGGTTATTGCACCACGCGGGTTTCTGGTCGCCAGATGGCAGCGGTCATGCTCTTTTAACTCTTCCGGCTCGAAGCCTTCGGAGATTTTGGGCCGCTCGTTCTGATGCCGTGAATGCGAGTCGTCTCCTGCCAGGTCTTGCCTTCGTCTTTCGACAGCTCACTCTTCCATTCGAAGCTCGTGTCCGTTATATCAAAAAATGTGATGCGGGCGTGCCCGCGGGCGGTCACGCCGGTCATGATGACTTTGTCGTCATCGGAGATGGCGTCGAACCTCGAGGTTGTGTTGGCGCCATTGAAAAACCAGACTGCTTCCCAGCGCTTCTCTGCCGGCAGATACATGCGGAGGTTTGTGCCACTCACATCCCGGTGCGATCCTGCAAGAACCGGCGGCAGATTGATCCACTTCACAAACCATAGATCCTGGACCGCGAAGCCGTCGAGAATGTATTTCCACACCCATGTGGCTCTCCCGCCTTGGACCCAGTTTCCAGAAGGCAGCAGCCTTTCAATGGAACAGTCCCAGACGCCGGCCAATTTGCCCCAATGCTCGGTCTCGGGCGGTGCATCGGGATGTATTCGGCCGTAAGGCAGCTCGGCATTGTTGGCCACGAAATCTGTCGCTTCAGTCGAGTTCCGGTACTCGGAGGAATCTCTGAGATAGCCCAACTTGTTCTCGGCGTTCTTTTGCAGGCTTTGTTTCGCATTGTCGTCCAAGGCCGAACCGGGCAGCAGCGCGAGCGTCTTTTCATAAAACCCGATAGCTTTTTCATGGTTGCCGGCACGCAGAAACGCCTCGCCGAGGCTGTCATGGCCGTTGGGTGACGCAGGGAAACTCTCGATATTCAACTCAAAAATTTGTGTGGCCTCGCGCAGACGGTCGCTCTGCACCAGGGAATAGCCGAGCGAATTAAGCTCGGACTCGCTGAAATCGTAGCCATCAGAATGATTCGTTTTGAGAGTGCGGTACTGTTCGATAGCCGCCTCGATGCCCTTGCTGTTGATTGTCTCCTGCAGAATTTTGCTGATGGGCTGCTTTTGCGCAAAGGCCGAATGGGTGAACAAGGTCACAAACAAAACCAACAGCGCACGATTGAACTGCATGGGAATCTCCTCTATGAATTGAATGGCGATTCGGGGCGACCGAAGCGAAGCATGATGTGCCACGATGGTAAGATACGAAAACTGACCGCTCGACCGCTACTGCAAAGCGGTGACCCGTTGTTTTGAATGACTCAAAGGCCGGTGCGACAGCATGAACCGCGCATTCTTGCTGTTCTCTCTGTTGCTCTTCAGACAGCACGCCGCTATCGCGCCTGACAGAGTTTCCCGGGGCTCGAGCCGTCGTCTTATTTAAGAAGCAGGGTGTAGCAGGTGGCGGCGGGATCTTCCGGACGGAAGCCCATTCTGCGCAAATAGGATTCATGTTTTGGCGTACCCGGTTCCGAAAACAGTCTGTCGATGCCGTTTCCGGCCAGGAGTTGCGATTGCGGATTGTAGACGTACTTGCCGATTTTCAGATCGCGGTAGCCCGGAATGACAAAATCAAGCGCGACAAACAGACCTTTCTCCGGTCTTGGCTCTGTGATAAACAAGCCGGCCGGAACCAGATTGCGCAGAATAAAACAAACTTTTCCGGGCTTGCTGGCGTCGTAGGAAAAACCCGGAAGAAAGCGTTTGATCTCATCGGCGTAGAAATCAAGAAAATAACGCAAATAATGCGACTCCGGTCTCACCTCCAGTACGGTAAAAAGATCTTTCCTGGTGAAAAACTCAACCAGGTAATAGACGTCGATGCAGACTATCAGGGCGTTGAGCACGGCCACGGGGTAAGCTTCGATGAGCACGCCATACACGGCCATGCTGCTGGCCCCAACAAGATTGACAATGCGCAGTCTGATAAGAGACCGCATTGCAAGAGAAATGACGATCAGGGCAGATGCGAAATAACCGAACGCTTCGTATGAAAACCACTGCATGATGAACTCACTTTTTTACACAAAAATCCCGGCGCGGCATCTCGCCACCCGGGAGGTTGACTGTCGGGCGCAAATCAATTGGTGCTGTCTGCAAGGTCTGGACGGGCAAGACCTCGCACAATGGCAGGTGAATAATAGGAAAATCGTTTTGGAATCGCAAGACGAATCTGGAACCACCGCAACCTCCTATGGCAAGCTGGCCATCGTCCTTCTCAGCGGCCCGATGGAAGAGAATTTTGCTTGCTTCCGCCGCTCGTAGTCGCTATTTTGGCGGCATTGTTCACGAATTAGAAACTCAGGAGAAAGCATGACCTACCAACCTGACCAGGTCCGCTACGACAAGATGACTTTCAGACACTGTGGCCGCAGCGGTCTCAAGCTGCCGGCTATCTCTCTCGGATTGTGGCACAACTGGGGCGGGTTCGATTTGTTCGAAAATGGCCGCGCCATGATTCGCCGCGCCTTCGACCTCGGCATCACGCATTTCGATCTCGCCAACAACTATGGCCCGCCGCCCGGTTCGGCGGAAGAAAATTTTGGCAGAATTTTGCAGCAGGATCTGCGGCCCTTCCGGGACCAGCTCATTATCTCCAGCAAGGCCGGCTGGCCCATGTGGCCCGGCCCTTACGGCAACGGGGGTTCGCGCAAATATCTGGTGGCGAGCCTGGACCAGAGTCTGAAACGCATGGGCCTGGAATATGTCGATATCTTCTATCACCACCGTCCGGATCCCGAGACGCCGCTGGAGGAAACCATGGCCGCGCTCGACTTCATCGTACGCAGCGGCCGGGCGCTCTATGTCGGCATCTCGCAGTATGATGCGGCGCTCACCAGCCGTGCCGCTAAACTTCTGCGTGAACTCGGCACGCCATGCCTGATCCACCAGCCGAGCTACTCCATGTTCGACCGCTGGGTGGAGCCGAAACTGCTGACCACGCTTGAGAAGGAGGGCATGGGTTGTATCGTCTTTTCGCCCCTGGCGCAGGGCCTGCTCAGTGACAAGTATCTCAATAACATCCCGGACGACTCCCGGGCTGCAAATACACACAGCTTTCTGCAAACAGAACAAGTAACCCGGGAAAAAGTGCGAATGGCGGGCCAGCTCAACGAAATCTCCCGCAGCCGGGGTCAGTCTCTGGCGCAGATGGCATTGGCCTGGGTACTCCGGCACGAAAGCGTAACCTCCGCGCTGATTGGCACCAGCAAGCTCAGCCAGGTTGAGGATTCCGTTGCGGCACTCGACACTTTGGCCTTCAGCAAGGATGAGCTGGACCGGATTGAAAAGATCCTGGCAAGCTAGAAGCGAACGGCTTGCATCTCCGAACGGCAAAACGTACTCAAGAATGGTGGACAAATGAAACCGACACATCTGACGCTTGCCCTATGCCTGCTGACCATCCTTTCTTGCAGCAAATACACAGAGCAAACCGCTGAGCAGCAACGGCCCGCGACTTCGGAAGTCATCGACGAGATTTGGATCGATGTTCGGACTCCGGCCGAGTTTGATACGGGACACCTGGACGGCGCCATCAATATTCCACACACGGAGATAGCCGAAAGAATCTCCGCCGTTGTGCAGGAAAAAAACCGCCCGATTAAACTCTACTGTCGCAGTGGTCACAGGTCCGGGATCGCGCAGAAGGTGCTGGCGGAATTGGGGTATACGAATCTCACAAATGAAGGGGGGTACGAAGATATCCTGCAGCGGACAAACTAGGCGATGGCCGGTCAGATTCCCATCTTATCAAACAGCACCCGGCGGTACTTACGGCTGCCGCGCAATTCACGGCCGCTCCGCAGGGTGACCGCGAAATCACCGTTTGCGTGAGGCTGCACCGTTTGAATCATGTTCAAATTCACGACAGTCGAACGGTGAATCCGGAAGAATTGGCTCTCCGGCAGACGCGCCACCAGCGACTTGAGACTTTCCCTCACCATGTACTCCTGGCGTTCGGCATGAACCGTCACGAAATAGTCCGACGACTCGAAATAGTGGATGCGCCGGAGTGGCATGAGGTGGATCTTGCCAGATGATTTGATGACCAGCCGGTCGTTTGCGGGCTTGACGGCCTCGCCTTCGTGCACCAGCACGGAAGGGTCGTCGCCGTGCACATCCTGGTAGTCGTTGAGCAGTGACAGCAGACGGTGGCTGATGTGCCGGGTCTGCGTACCTCGTATCTGCTGCTTGGCACGCTCCAGCGCTTCAAAAAATCGGGCGTCGGTGAACGGCTTCAACAGGTAGTCGATGGCATGCACTTCGAATGCCTGCAGGGCATATTTGTCGTAGGCCGTGGCAAAAATAACCGCCGGCAAGATGTCGTCAGGCAGGCTGTTCAGCACTTCGAAACCATTGATCTCCGGCATTTGAATATCGAGAAAAAGCAGATCCGGTTGCAGCCGCGCAATCTCATCGATGGCCTGCATGCCGTTGCGACAGACTGCAATGACTTCGATTTTCGGGTCGCGCGCCAACAGCACTTTCAGGCCATCGCGTGCCTGCTTTTCATCGTCAACGATGACGGCGGCAAGCTTATTCACCACCCTGTTCCCCAGTCAGAAATGGAATCTCCATTTGTGCCAGCACGCCTCCATCTGTGTTTGCCAGCGACAACCTGTGCTCGTCGCCAAATAGTTTCTGCAAGCGGTTTCTGACGTTCTGCAAACCGATTCCGCCGGGACGTGTTGAAGCCCCGGATTCGGTCAGACCAGGGCCGCTGTTGTGGATGCCAAGCACCAGTTTGCCGTCACGCTTTTTGGCGGATATTCGAAGCGCGGCGCCAGCCAGCGCCCGGGCCACACCGTGTTTGATGGCATTTTCCACCAGCGGCTGCAGAATGAGGTTGGGCACCAGGGCATCACCGACCTCGCTGGCAACGTCGATTGCAACCGAGAGTGTGTCTTCGAAGCGCGCTTTTTCGATGGCGAGATATTTGTTGATGATCGCCACCTCCTCGTCTACGGTGATGAACTGGTGGTTTTCCCGTGTCAGAGTTGTGCGCAGCAAATCGCTCAGTCCCGAAATCATGTTCACGGCTTGGTCGTATTGTTTGCGGCGAATGAGCATGGCAATGGTATTGTGGGCATTGAAAAGAAAATGCGGCTGCACCTGCATACGCAACGCCTGCAATTGGGCTTGAGATAATTCAGATTCGAGTTGCAGGGCAAGTGTGGATTGCCGGCGGAACTGTTCGTAGTAGTCGAAAGCAAAGAGAATGATCACAACTACCCAGTAGGCCAGAGCACTGTTGAGCCAGACAGGGAAAAACCGGCCGAAAATCCTGGGCAGGTAGAACTCGATGAAACTCGTTTCGAAACTGCCACTGAGATAAACCAGGAGCGAGTAGGAGCAGGATAGCAGCAGCGTGTGGACGCATCCAAAAAGCAGACTGCCGCCAGCCTGGGTCGCCAATCTCGCCAGCCAGGACTTGCCGCAAGTCCGCTGAAACAACCGGTAGATCGGGTAACTCAATACAATCCAGACGCCGGAGTACAGAGTCACGAATTGCAGAGTGTCCGCCCAAGCCACGGCCCTGCCTGCGTTGAGCGTGCCGACGACGTTCTTCAGCAGGTCGATCAAGCCGAGAAGCAGCCAGAACGCCAGGATGAAACGGAAGGCGAACTCCTGGCTGACCTTTTGGGAATCGAGTTGCTTGTTTGCGGTCATAAGATTGTGGTTCGGCTTGGGCTCGACCGGCTACACAAAAACATTGCACTGAGTCTGCGCAATCAGGCCGTAGCGACCGTGCGCCTAACTCTGTTTCAACATCTCCGCCAGCCGTTTTTCGGCACTCGACTTCCAGAATCCAATGAAGTCCTTATTCCAGTAGGTTGTCATGCTTCTTTTCGGCGCACGGTCAAAGATCTGTTGTGCGTAATCCAGCAATCCAATCCCGGCCGCCACATCTTTGTAGCCGTGGTCCTTGCCTGTGAGATCGATTCCGGTCATGACATACATCAGCGGGTTTCTCGGGTTTTCGCGGACGGCCGCCTGGTACTCTGCCTGCTGCAGCTCGCGATATTTTTTCTTCTCGGCTTCAGTCGTGGCAACCATCCTGTTCACCCAACCATAAACGAAGCCTTGCAGCATATGAAAATCTGATTGCTCTGCCGCGGTCTTCTGCCCTTTGGTTTTGGAAGCATGGTCCAGGTGCTCTTGCGCCTCCAGGATCAACTCCTTTGAGTCCAGGTCCGCCGGGAAATCGGGTGCGCGGCCTTTGAGTCGCGCTACCTGAGTGCACAGGTACGCGGTCCAGTAGCCCGGCAGCCATTCGCGATCATATTTCCTGGTAAGCGCCCGGAATCTATCGAGCGCCACGAGTTCCGAAGCGACGGACGAAGCGGTGTCGTGAATGGTAAGCGCCGCCTCCATCTCCTGCACAAACTGCCGGTCTTGTGCCTGTACATTGCTAAGAACGACGGTGGTGATGAGAAGTGCAAGGATTTTTCTCATGTTTGCCTCCAGTTTGAAAAATGAGATTCGACGAGGTTCCGCCAACGCGATTGTGCAGCGCACGATCGACAAACCTGCTGGCGTTGCTGCCGGCGGTCCTCCAGAGTTGCCAAAATCAACGGCACGGCGACACTTTTGTTGGCAGATTTTCAGAGTTCGGATGGAAACCCGCGACCAACGGATGATATTCAACGCCGGCTGGCAAGACAGGCCTTGCCGTGGCCCGGCTGATTCCAGTTGACAAAATCGTCACATGGTGTTACATTGCGTCGCATTCCCTGCAACAGCAGTTCCAGAGATGGCCCACTGGCCCCGCGCCATGCCTCTCGCTTCACCCGCGGGCCACCGTTCAGATTCAAGAATCATCAAATTCGGGAAAGAAAAATGAAAACGACCCTCTTCGCACTAGTGTTCCTCTTCGCGGCATGCCAGGCCAATCCGCCCGCAACAGACCTGGAAAAACGAACCGACGCCTACCTGGCGCAGTACACGCCCTACAAAATGCACTTCGACGCCAGCGGCTTTAGCGACACCGACAAAACCATTCTCAAGAAGTTGATGCAGGCGGCAGACCACATCGACACCCTCTTCTGGCTACAGACCTCGAAACGCGGGATGGTACTGCGGGACAGCTTGCAGAATGTCAAGAACGATCCGTTGGCGGCGAAACTCTTGACACTGGTCAAACACAGTGCCGGGCCATTTGAGCTGTTGGCCAACCACGAGACCATCATCGGCAGCGAGGTGTTCTACCCGGGCGGCGAAGTCTACCCGCATGGCATGACGGCTGCCGAATTCGACGCTTACATCGCAATCCTGCAGAAGTCGGAACAGGCAGAGTTCATGTCGCCGTACACCGTCATTCGCGAAGATGGCCAGTGCTGCTACCAGGCTATTTCCTACTACGACGAATACAAACAGCATGTCGATCCGATTGTCCAACTGCTTAACGAGTGCGCCGACCTGACCGACAACGCTTCCTTCGCGAAATTCCTGCGGCTGAAAGCTAAAGCCCTGACCACGGATAATTACTATGATGCCGACGTCGCCTGGATCGATGTCGAAGACAACAAATTCGATATCGTTTTCGGCCCCTTTGAAACGTATTCTGACGGCATCAAAGGCGTGAAAGCCAAGTACGAAGCCTACATCGAAATCGTCGATCAGGAAGAATCGAAGAATCTCGACATTTACACCAAATACCTGCAGCAGCTCGAGGAAAACCTGCCGATTCCGGACGAGTACAAATCGGTTGTCAGCGGCCTGGCGGCAAAGTTCGTCGTGGTGCAGGATATCCGGCGCGCTGGCGAAGGTGCTGCCGGCTATCAATCGGTGGCCACCAATTTGCCCAATGATCCGGCAGTCCACAAGCAGAAAGGCACCAAGAAGACCTTTTGGAAAAATATGTTCGAGGCGCGCTTCAACGCCATCATCAAGCCGGTCAGCATGAAACTGATTGACGAATCGCAGTTGCAATTTCTTTCCGACGCCGGCTTTTTTCAGTTTGTGTTGATGCATGAAATCTGCCACGCGGTCGGGCCGCGCACCGTCAAAGTTGGACCGAAGACAGGCATGGCCACCAACGCCGCAATCGGGCCCAACTACAATGCTTTGGAGGAATGCAAGGCAGATGTCGCGGGCCTCTATTCGCTGGCCTGGCTCATGGACAACGGCGTTGTTGACGAGAGCAAAGAAAAGTCATTCTACGTTTCGTTCCTGGGCAGCTTGTTTCGGTCGGTGCGGTTCGGGCTGCACGAGGCGCACGCCAAGGCGGCCGCCATCTCCCTGAGCTACTTGCTGGAAAACGGCGCTCTGACCTATGACAACGCCACCGGGAGATGGTCGGTGGAATTCGACAAAATGCGCGCCGGCCTGAAAAGCCTGGCCGCTGAGCTTCTCATTCTGGAGGGCGACGGCGACAATGCCGCAGTCGAAGCTTTCTTTGCAAAGTGGGCCCGGGTGACACCGGAGCTGGAAGCAAGTCTGGCGGCGGTCTCTGATTTGGCGATTGATGTGCTGCCGGAATATTCGATCACGTGGGAATAACACGATTGCACCCGAAAGGAGAACTCATGTCATCAATAGCTGATACGCCAAAGCCACCCTATTATGCCGTGATTTTTACTTCTCACCGTACGGAAGGAGATGATGGCTATGGCGCCATGGCGGAAAAAATGGTTGCGCTTGCCAGGCAACAACCGGGTTTCCTGGGTATTGAATCCGCGAAAGAGGAGGTTGGCATCACTGTTTCCTATTGGGCCGATCTCGAATCAATAAAGAATTGGAAATCGAACATTGAGCACCAGGAAGCTCAACGATTGGGCCGGGAAAAATGGTATTCCAGCTTTATGACCAGAATTTCAAAGGTCGAACGTGACTATGGCCTTTAGCAAAATGCGCCAAATGAGCGAGCCTTTGTAGCGAGGGCCAATCTGTTGGAATACGGGTGAACGGGTCATGAAGAAGCACTCTCTTAAAACACCTGAGGCAGGATGAAAATCGACAAGCGAAGTCCGAGTGGTCAAAGTCAACCCTCCCTGCGCCGTGTGCTCGGCGTGTCAGACGGCATCGCCATTCTGATTGGCATCACCATTGGCGCCGGCATCTACTCCACGCCGCAGATTATCGCGGGCTACTTGCCGTCATTTTCCAGCATCATGGTCTTGTGGGTCGCTGTCGGTGCTTTTGTGTTTGTCGGCGGACTCATCTACGCGGAGCTTGGCAGCCGGCTGCCGGAAACGGGCGGAGAATACGTCTACATCAGCCGAACGCTGGGACCGTACGCCGGCTTCATTTTCGGCTGGGCCCAGCTTTTCATCATCCGCACCAGCCCGGCGGCGGGTCTGGCAATTATTGCCACCAACTACCTGGGCTATTTCGTTAAGATGAGCGACCTGACTCAGACGCTGGTCGCCCTGCTGATTATCGCCTTCCTGGGCACGCTCAACTACCTCGGCATCCAGAGGGCGAGCGTCTACCAGAAAGTCTCAACTGTGGTGAAAGTGGGCGGGCTGTTCATGCTTGCCGGGGCCGGACTCATTCTGGTCGGCGGGCAGGAGAATTTGCTCGCCACCACCGCTCCAGCCACGGGCACGCTCGGTCCGGTTGGCAATGTGGTTGCCGCCCTGATGATGGTGGTGTTTTCGCACACCGGCTGGGAGCGCACGGGCTACACCGCCGGCGAGATGAAGAATCCCCAACGCGTCATCCCGGTGAGTATTCTGGCCGGCCTGGCGATTGTCATCCTGCTCTACTGGTCCGCGAATTTTGTCTACTATCGCACCCTCGGCATTGAGGGCTTGCGCACCAGCACCATCGTTGCTTCGGATGTGGCCACCGAGCTTTTCGGTCCAATCGGTGCGGCACTGACGGCAATTCTGGTCATCATCTCCACTACCGGCAGCATCAACGGCACCATGATGACAGCGCCGCGCGTCTACTACGCCATGGCCAGAGACCGTTTGTTCTTCAGCTGGCTCGACCACATCCACCCCAAGTTTCTCACACCTTCCCGCGCCATCATCGCGCATTGTGTCTGGGCCGCTGTTATCCTCGTCGTGCGCGGCACGTTTGAAACCATTGTCGCAGGAATGGTCTTCGCCCTCCTGATTTTCTACGGCCTGGCGGCAGTGGCGCTTTTCAAACTCAGATCCGCCGGAGATGTTGAGGGCGCTTACCGCATGCCCTTCTACCCGTTCCTGCCGGCGGTCTACCTGGTGGGGATCGTCACGCTCATCGTCTTTCGCGCCACCTATGAATGGCAGAAGTCGCTCGTGGACCTTGCCTTTATTGCAACCGGCTTGCCGTTTGCGTTGATTTGGTGTCGAAAGGCAGCCCCTAGTGGAGACTAGTCCTTGACCGCAGGACAACTCGGTGTTCAGCCTTTCTTTTATTTAGTGTGCTTTCAATCATGAAACTAATCTACATCATATTGTCAGTTTATGTGCTGATACTTTCAACAGTGCCTTGTTGTTCTGAAGACAACTGCATTGATGAAGTAGAAACAGCTAACGTGGAAGATCACAAGCAAGATCATGGCGACGATGAATGCAATAGTTGCTCACAATTCGTGACTTGTGGAAGTTGTTCAGGTCTTGTGTTCATAAACTTGGACACTTTCAGAATTTATTTGGCGATCGAGACATTAATACCATTTTACACTTCCCTGTCCACAAATAACTTCATCGTCAAAATTTGGCAACCCCCAAAATTTAAGTTAATGAAAAGATAAAGTGATTCCCCCGCAAGCATGCTTAACGCGAATCACCTTATGGCCATTAACTTCACTAACTTGAATAGGGATAATCTAGATGAAAAAGGTAATTTTGTCATTGCTGGTTTTGATATATTTTTCTACAGCCTGGAGCCAAAATAAATTTCAGGCTATTATTAAAGATGAAGAGAACAAACAGCCGCTCGTTGGAGCCAATGCGATTTTGAAGGGCACTACTATTGGTGCAAGCGCAGACCTAAATGGTTTCGTAGAAATTCAAAACGTTCCCGACGGTAAATATATAATCATTCTTAGTTACATTGGCTACCAAGAAAGAGCTGAAGTATTCAATTTTCCGTTGTCACAAAGCGAACCATTGGAGATTTTGCTTCATGCCGATGCGGAAGAACTGGAATTAGTTGTTATTTCGGCGACTCGTTCAAGCCGAACTATTGCGGATACTCCAACCCGTGTCGAAGCCATTTCGGGCGAGGAGCTGGATGAAAAGGGAAATATGAAGCCTGGCGATATCCGAATGCTGCTTAATGAGAGCACCGGTATTCAAACCCAGCAGACATCGGCAACTTCATACAATTCAAGTATTCGCATTCAAGGCCTTGATGGCAAATACACGCAAATTTTGAAGGACGGTTTTCCACTCTATTCAGGATTTTCCGGAGGATTGAGTCTATTGCAAATTGTTCCGCTGGACTTAAAACAAGTGGAAGTCATCAAAGGCGCATCCTCAACCCTTCATGGCGGCGGCGCGATTGCCGGATTGGTTAATCTTGTTTCCAGAATTCCAACCGACGACAGGCAATTAAGCGTTATGCTTAACGGAACCTCTGCGTTAGGCCTGGATGCCAGCGGTTATTACGCCAAAAAGTCCGGAAAAATTGGAACAACGATTTTTATTTCATACAATCTGGGCACGCCGTACGACCCGGCAGGCATCGGCTTGACAGCGATTCCCGAATTCAGGCGTTACACCATAAACCCGAAAGTGTTTGTTTACTTCAACGAAAAAACCGCGTTTAACCTTGGCTTCAACAGTACTATCGAAGATAGAACCGGCGGCGATATGAAATACATCGAAGGCAAGCCGGGCAGCGTTCATTCTTATTTTGAGAAGAATGAGACGATTCGTTTCAGCCCACAATTTGGGTTTGACTATCGAGCCGCTGCCGGATCAAGGTTTTCGTTGAAAAATAGTGTAAGCTACTATGATAGAAGTGTTGAAATCCCAGATTTCAAATTCGCTGGCAAACAGCTATCTTCATTCAGCGAAGCGAACTACAGCCATGTCAGTGAGCAATTTGAATGGATCGCAGGACTCAATTTTTGGACAGACCAATTCACTCAAGACCTACTTGACACATCCGACGTTGTGGATTACAATCATATAACCTTTGGCGCCTTTGTTCAAAACACTTGGAATGCTTCCGAAAAAGTAAGCCTGGAATCCGGTCTGCGCGTCGACCATCAGAATAAATACGGCAGTTTTATTTTACCCAGAGTGGCGCTTCTGATGAAAGCTAATCCAAAACTGACGCTCAGGCTTGGCGGCGGGTTAGGGTACAAAACGCCTACGGTTTTTACCGAAGATGCCGAACGCTTACAGTTCAGAAATGTGTTGCCCATTGACGTTGAAAGAACAAAAGCCGAAGAATCGATTGGAACTAATTTTGATATAAACTACCGCACGCCACTTTCGGATCGGATGACATTCAGTATCAATTCCCTGCTGTTTTACACGCGTATTAACGAGCCAATTTTACTCGCCCCAATTACTTGGGGACAGTATGAATTTCAACAGCCCAAAGGATTTATTGACACCAAGGGCATCGAAACCAATATAAAACTGACCTATGATCATTTTAAACTATTTGTTGGTTATACGCATGCTAATGTCAAACAGCACTATAACGGCAATGGAACAACCTTTCCGTTGGTTGCCCGGCACCGGCTGAATAATGTTTTGATTTATGAAATCCACGATGAATTGAGAATTGGATTAGAAGCCTACTACTTCAGTCCGCAAAAACTAAGTGACGGCAGAACCGGTAGGCAATATTGGATTCTCGGTCTAATGACCGAAAAGATCTGGGAAGACTTTTCGCTATTTCTAAACTTTGAAAATTTTCTTGATACACGGCAAACAAAGTTTGAAACCATCTTTACCGGTTCAATAACTAATCCTACTTTCAACGACATTTATGCGCCCGTTGACGGATTTGTAGTAAATGGCGGTTTGAAAATAAAGTTATAGATTTGTGATACTGCCATCTCGGGACACCAATCTGGCGCCTTAGCTCGCGCCAGATTGGCAGCCCCCGTGCCCGTCCCCCCAGGTAACCCGGTGCGGAACCTATAGATTAGGGATTGTATCCCATAAAGGGGTGGGTAACCTGACAACCAAAACAGATTTGTTCAAGATGGGTCGATCAGAATCGTTGACGACAATGGTTATTATTGCAGGTTTTTAAGAAAGCAGTAGAGAGTACGCTGTTGACGACCATTCGATTCTCTGGTTGCACTCTTGCAGATGATTCGAATTGTTGGGGAAATACAATTCCCTTGTCACGGGTGCATCGGAGATTACCTGGCGGGTAGAGGATGCACCAGCGCCAGCCAAGTGAGTTCTGTTTTATCCAACGGGGCGGGCCAAGCATGTAGGGGTTAAATGCAAGATGAAAGTGCACCGGTTTCTTTAATTTTGTTTTTGGTAGTTTCATTAATAAGAAAAGCATTTTCGTAAAGAGTTATTAGCTTTTTATTTTGTTCTTTGAATACAGTTAGAGTTTCATTTTTAAGATTCCATTTAGCAACCACAAAGAAGTTCATCCATTGAGCTGGCAAGAGTATTTCTTCGTTGAGGATGACAATGCTACCTTGTCCTGGTTTGGATTCACTTTCTTTAATTTGTCTTAGGAAATAAACATTCGGAGTAAAATCAGTTTTTTCTTTTCTAGAACCGGGTTGCTGATAATCGGTGTATTTTAAAGAAGAGCTGTTAAACCATTCAAGCTGACGGTCAACATCGGCCAGAGAGTTGAACTCTCTTCTGTTCCAAAAGTGTCTGGCAAAAACACTGTTATTTCCTTCGATGGATGCTTGAGTGAAAGGGCGTCTTGGCACAGCAAAGACAGGTGTAATGTGGCGGCTTAAAAGATAAATCATCACTTTGCTTAAATTACGTTTTCCTGAGGCACTTCCAGTAAATGTGGCTGCGTTATCCAGCTTCAATACTTCTGGTTGCTCAAACCGGTTAAAAAAGGAATCACAAGCTCCGATAAATACATCTGTTGTCATATTCGGGATACGAATATAATGCCTGAGGCGAGGAGCCTTTTTAGCTGAAAACCCAATAAAATGAAGCGGAGAAGAACGACCTTTCAGGTAACGTCTGATGAAGTCAGCTTCAATAACACGTTTACCGAGTGAACCACCATAAATGGTCTTCTCAGGATAGCACAAATATTCTGTAGCGCTTTGACCACGACCTTTTCTTCTCGGATTTGAAAGGTTCAGATCTTGCAAAATTTGACCAATCGTTCGAATCGGTGGTGGCGCATCTGAGTATTGCTTTCGCCATTGATGAACAATTGCTGTTGCCCCATAGAAAAACTCTTCAGGATTCCGGGCAAGTTGTTGGTAAAGAGTTCGAATGCGCTCTTCGGTGGTTTCAGACCATTTACGACGTTTTCCTTTAGGCCAACCGCGAGCATCTTCAGTGAAATCCTGAACCGGTGATTGAGTCCACCGAATAACCGTATGCTTACTCATTCCAAGGCTCCGGGCAATACGGTTTTTGCTACAACCTGCTTCAAAGTAAAGAAGGTTAATCTTCTCGCGATACTTAATAAGTTTTTTTTGTGCATCATTTAAATTACAATTTAACGAACAATTAAAACAGCACGATAATACACATTTCTGTTGCATTCAAGCACACCTTTAACCGGTGCACTTTCATTATGCTAATAACCTGTAGGCGCCAAATCTCCCACGATTTAGTCAGTTATGACCACGAGTTGCTTTTGCGACGCTCAGTTCATTGAACTCCTTGCTCAACTTGAGCATCGCATTGCACGGTCAATTGAAGTTCATTTCACAACCATCTGCAGGTCAGGGCTTGACATTGTTTCTTCATTTTGTAATTTGAACAGCGCTTCCAATTTGGGATCTGATAAGAGGTCGCGACGCCACGTTCAACCCCGATCACCCTCAGATTCGCAAACATGCTCTCCCATCACCGCCATAACGGAGACCTGCAATGTTCCGAAACTACCTCAGCGTAACGATCCGTCACCTCTTGAAGCATAAGTCCTACACCCTTATTAACATACTTGGCCTGGCGATCGGTATGGCCGGCTGCCTGCTCATTGCGCAGTACGTCACCTTCGAGGTAGGCTACGACAGGTTTCACGAACATGCGGACCAGATTTACCGCGTCAGCTACTCGAAAGAAAAGAACGGCGTACTGTCCTTCAACTCAGCCCTGACCTATGCCGGCGTGGGCAGACTGATGAAGGATTCGTTCCCGGAGGTGCAGGAGTTTGCCCGCTTGCGCCCGTCCCGCGGTTTGATCTCGACCGAATTGGCGGTCATTGAGGAACAGGATCTGTACTATGCCGATCCGGCCTACCTGACGATGTTCTCTCTCCCTCTCTTGAGCGGTGACCGCGCGACAGCACTGGACCACCCTTACACGGTCATCCTGTCCGAGACTGCCGCACAGAAGTACTTCGGAGACGCAGACCCGATCGGTCAGACACTTCAGTTCAACAACCGCCGGCGCTATGAAGTCACGGGCGTGTTCGCGGACGTGCCGGAAAATACGCACATCTGGTTTGACTTCTTGTTTTCGTATGCGACACTGATAGACCTGATGGGGGAAGAACGGGCGGAACGCAACCTCCAGGTGTTTCACAGTTATCTGTACCTGCTACTGGATCCACAGGCGGATCCTGAAGTACTGGCAGCCAAGTTTCCTCAGTTTGTAGATGACCACGTCGGCGGTGAAGCATTGCGGCGGCTTAACACCACGCTCACGTTCGAAATACAATCCCTGCAGGATATTCATTTCTATTCACATCGAGACAACGAAGCCCAGGCCAACGGCAACCCCCAGACGGTTTACCTACTGGCCATCATCGGTCTGCTGATTCTGGCGATCGCCTGGGTAAACTACGTCAACCTGTCCACGGCGCGGTCGATGGAACGCGCGCGCGAAGTGGGTATCCGCAAGGTGGCAGGCGCCGCGCGTTCTCAACTTATCGGTCAGTTTATGCTCGAGGCAGCCCTTCTCAAGGCTGCTGCGTTCGCTATGGCGGTCCTGCTGGCCGCCATAGCCCAGCCCTATTTCCTGCAACTTACAGACCTGTCTGCGCAACACGCCATCTGGACCGAACCCTGGCTCTGGATAGCCCTGGTGATGATGTTTCTGGTCGGTACATTCCTGGCCGGCATCTATCCCGCCTTCGCGCTGTCGGCCTACAAACCCGTCCGCGTGTTGAAGGGCGCGTTCACGCGCTCGGACGGTGGGGTGATGCTGCGTAAGGCTCTGGTTATCTTTCAATTTGCAGCCTCGGTTGCCCTGATCGTCGGGACGGGCACCGTGTACCAGCAAGTGCAGTTCATGCGGGATCAGGATCTGGGATTCAATATCGACGAGATCCTGGTCATCCCAGGACCGCTTGCCGTAGACTCTACCTACGCAACCCTCAGCGACGCCTTCAAGAACGAGCTGGCGCGCCAGGCTACCGTAAAAAGCGTTTCGGCCTCAAGGAGCGTCCCCGGCCGCAGCTCCCTGAGTTCTACCTGGTTTATCCGGTCTGACGCTGAAGACCAGGACCTGCAGTATCTCTATATCTCGCATGTCGACGAGGCATTTCTCGAAACCTATGAGATCGACCTGCTGCAGGGCCGCAACTTCTCGAAGACCTTTGGAACCGACGATCGGGCCGTCATCTTGAACGAAGCTGCGCTTCAACGTCTTGGATTCACCTCGCCCGCAGAGGCAGTGAAGCAACGCATTCGCATGCCGGGTGCGGAAAAGGACCTGACCATCATCGGGGTGATCTCTGACTTCCACCAGTTTTCACTCCGTAGCGAGCATATCCCCCTTCTGCTGTTATACAACCCTGCCTCTCCGATTTTTTTCTCGCTCCGCATCCAGACTACAGCTGACGCTGCCCGAAACCTGCGCACCACCCTGGATGCCGCCGAGGCCACCTGGAGCGCCACATTCCCCGGGAATCCGTTTACCTACTTCTTCCTTGACGATGATTTCAACAGGCAGTACCGGGCCGACGAACGCTTCGGCGAAATCTCAAGATTGTTCGCTTTGCTCGCCGTCCTGGTAGCCGGCCTTGGGCTATTCGGGCTCTCCTCCTTCGTTATGCTGCAACGCACGAAGGAAATCGGGGTGCGAAAAGTGCTGGGCTCCAGTGTTACGGGGCTCATCTGGCTGCTCTCCAGGGATCTCATCCACCTGGTATTGATTTCATGCGTGCTGGCCTGGCCTGTGGTATTCCTGGTGATGAGAAACTGGCTCAACGGATTCGCCTATCGGATCAACCTGGATCTCTTCCTGTTCGCTTTCTCAGGCATGCTCGTTCTGGTCTTTGCCCTGACGACGGTAAGCTCCCTGACCTGGAGGGCCGCACGCGCGAACCCTGTAACAGCCCTCCGATACGAATGATAAGGCGTTTGTCAAGTGAGCCGCTGATCACTGACGAAAACGGCATCCATTTCCAAGCTCGCGCCGGAGTTGCAGTGCCCGTCCCGCCCCGGTGCACGAGTTATCCCACGGGGCCCGCCAGGTAATCCGGTGCGGAACCAATTGATGCGGGATTGTGCCTTCACCTGGCGCGCCCAAATACTTTTGAGACTCGCCTCGGATGCACACGGATTTTCACTGATGTCTGAGGGTTGGTTGCGAAAACAATTCGTACACGTTCAAATTATTGATAAAAAGTGCAATACAAGCCTCACCGAACAAATCCGTGGCTTCAGGTCTTCGCTAAGAAAACCAAGCTCGCGCCGCGATTGTATCCCACCACGCTCTACGCCCTAAAATCTTCCACGGACAAATCAATCCGCTATTGACAATGAAGAACATGTTTGCTATGTTCTAACCGGCAGCATTGCTGCTTGCACCAGTTAAGTCTCAGTGTTCCGCGCACGCGAATGGTTTTGCGCATGCGCTAGTCTTTCACTTATCATCATCCGCGTCGGTTGTGCCAGCACCCAGGTAGTGCGGCGTTCTATCCAATCGAAACAGGATAGGCATGGGTCGGGCGGATAGGGGTCACTGGTGAAATACCACATTCACATCGCACATTTCTTATGGAATCAGCGCGGCAGGTCGCCGCCCTGGGCGGCCCCGTCATTGCGAGCGTTTTTCGCGAAGCAATCTCCTCGAGCATGCAGGGAGATTGCCACCTCCCGCTGAACAACGCGGGACTTGCAATGACAGTCCAGTACTTTTTGGGACAGCCCCGACATGTTTATAGCAACTCGGGAATACAGGAGACCCAACACCCAGTATGGGCGGGATCTTCTGATTCCTAACAAAGTCCACAACACATTGTAGGAGGTACACATGTCAAATCAAGATGATTATCTCGCCAAGCAGGACGTTATCAACGCCATAACGGAAGAAGAAACCAAATCGCCGGCCATGCCCATA
>JAJDAF010000033.1 GCA_029261995.1 Candidatus Zhuqueibacterota bacterium | reverse complement strand
CCTGGACGTTTCTTTGACGCACTTGGACTACCTAGACTTTACGTGAAACAACTCAACCAACCGAACCGCCGTGGTACGTGATCCGTATGCCCGGTGGTGTGGGAGGAGCGGGGTCGTGAGGCCCCGCCCTATCCCGATTATGTGTGAAAGCCATGGTAGGAGATTAGCGTGGTCTATTCAACGGGATTAGATAAGATTCCATTTCAGAATCGGGCAAGGCAGAGGCTAAGGCAGACTTACGCGGTTTTGTACTTTCTCAGTAATGGAGCAAGTCGGATTGATGCTATTCTCAAGGCCAGCGACTGCTTTGAGCAAATACACGACCGCTACCAAACAATCGAAAGCAAAATATCGACACAAATTGGGGTGTCACTCGACTCTTTCTTCGGGTGGTACGACGACGGCACCATGTTATCAGAGCTGGTCACACGTTTGAGATTGAATGAACATGACCGTAATCTTTTTGCTGACTTACTGAACACGAATGTTCAAGAGTTCCTGCCTCTTCCAGAGGAGATAGACACCATCTCCAAACCACTGTTTGAGGGCGCAGTCAAGACGATTGACATTAACGCCTATGAACGTAGTCCCAAGGCCAGAAGCATCTGCGTCAAGCACTACGGTCCTGTTTGTTTCGTATGCAAGTTCAGTTTTGAAGAAAGGTACGGCTCCGCCGGCAGGGGATACATTCACGTGCATCATCTCAGGCTTATTTCTGAAGTGCAGGAGAACTATGTAATTGACCCCATTCGAGATCTTCGCCCGGTATGCCCAAACTGTCACGCGATGATTCATTCTCGGACGCCACCTTATTCGATTGAAGAAATGATGGTTATGTTGAACATCGGTACATAACCTCTTGCTGCACCAGATGCGGGCCAAAGAGTCCTTCCTACTGAGCAATTCGCTATGTCGTAGGATTAATTCGGAGAAGTATGCATGTTGATAGGAATTCCTACAAAGTATTGCGCAGGGTTAATCATCCATGCTCGAAGGGGACTTGGGGCCCACCCGCCTCGCCCACCACGTAGTCCTTTTCGCGAAATTGAACAGGGGATTGCATCCCCAGAAATGGGCCCGGAGTGTACCAACAAGTCGATAGCCTAGCCAGACAAGGGCTTTGTCGAAAGACCGGAAGACTGGTTGTACAGCAGTGCGCGCAATTATGGGCACGATGACCATTCGATTCTCGATGTTGCGTTGTTGCGCATGCTATAGCGTTTTTGGGGAATACAATTCCCGAATTGTTCGTGCGTGTCTCTCAACGTCTCAAAAGCCTGCCCACTGAAAAATTTGGAGCCCGGGATGGACCCTTTCACCGCACCTTTTCTCATCGGCCTGGCTGCCAATCTGACCACCAAAATGGTCGAAGCCCTTGGAACCAAGGCCAGGCGCAGTCTAGCCGGCAGCGAAAAACAGCAAGCCCTGCAGCGCTGCGCCGTGGCCGGCATCACGGCCATGGCTGCTACCGTGGCGCCTGCGAAACCTGAACAGGCGGCGCATCTTGCGGATCTCTTCAAAAAACTGTTTGACAGCGCGGATGTCGGCCTTGAGGTTGCTGAGCTGCTGCACGGCAAGAACCTGGACCGGCCCGCTCTGATCGGCTCTCTGCAGAAAAGCGGCTTTGATCCGAAAACCCTGCCCGGATTCAACGCAGAGCAAGCCGTGCACGCCTTTGAAAGCGGTTTTCTGGTGGCCGCCAGCGGCGAAGAGACCCTGCAGGGAGAGTTGCAGATCGCCGTCCTGCTGAAGGGCGTCGGTATTCAGGCCCAGATGCGCAACAGCCTGCAACAAATGGTGGCGTTGCTGCAAGAAGGCTTCGACAGCCTGCGGCTGCAGCAGGGCCAGATTCAGACCCTGGTGCAGGACAAGGTGGTGCAAACCCTGCAGTTGGCTCTGCCGGCTGCCGGCGCGCCGACGGACACGCTGGATTGGGAGAAAGTCTACCTGGAGTCCCTTCTGGAGCGCTGCAATGCGCTCGATCTTACGCCCATCGATGACACCCACCTGCAGGCAACAACCACAGTTGAACAACAGAACGAAGTTCAAATCTCCGATGTCTTCATCAATCTCAACCTGAAAGGCTTGACCCGTCTGCCGGACGAGGATATTGCAGCGGTTGTGCGCGGCTTCGTAAGTCTGGACCACTTGGAAAAACGTTATCCTTTGAAAAGACATTATCCCTTGAAAAAGGATATTCCGTTCGATAGACAAGTTGACCTGGGAAAACACGAACGCGGGGCCGACGAAGCGCGAACGCCAATCCAGGCCATCGAAGCGACTTACGCTGTGCAGCGCCTTGTGATTCTCGGTGAGCCGGGTGGCGGCAAGAGCACACTGACAAATCATCTGGCGGCACAGTTGGCCGCGCGACGTCTGGGCGAGAGCGTCGATGACAGCAAACTCCCCGGCTGGCCGGCTGCTGAATGCCCGCTGCCCGTGGTGATTGTGCTGCGGCGATTCGCGGCCTGGCTCGACCAGCAGACCGCAAGACGGACGGGCAACGGCAATGTCTGGGCTTATCTCAAACAGCGGTTTGAACAGCAGGGCCAGGAGGAGGCTTTTCCCCATATCAAGCGTCATCTGCTCAAGGAAGGCGGCGTGGTATTTTTTGACGGTCTCGATGAAATCCATGAAAGCAAAAAGAAACCGCTGCGCACGCGCATCGTGCGGACCATCCAGGACTTCGCCAAAGAGCAGAAGGCGTGCCGGATTGTGGTGACCTGCCGCGAATACGCCTACAAAAAAGACGACGCCTGGCGTTTGCCGCAAAACCAATTCCCCAAAGTTGAGCTGGAGTTGTTCAACGATGAACAGATTGAGCAATTTACGACTATCTGGTATCAGACGGTCGGTCCGCAAAAAGAGTGGAGCGATGACAAGTGCCGGACAGAGGCGGAGAACCTGAACCACGCCATCAAAGAATATCGCCATTTGCACGAACTCGGCCGCTACCCCTTGCTTCTCACCCTGATGGCGCAGGTGCACGGCCGCGACGGCTATCTGCCAAAAGACCGGGCTGATTTGTATGAGCGCGCCGTCAATCTGCTGCTGGCGCACTGGCACAACCCGAAAGTGCGCGAAACGACGGACGGCGTACGCACCACCGAGCCGGGTCTGGTGCTGCAGCTCGGTGTGCGCACGGAAATTCTGCGCCACGCCCTGGAAGAAGTGGCGTTTCAGGCGCACGAACTGCAGGAAGGCGCACAGGACCGGGGCGAGCGCGCCGCCGATATTGCCAGAGAAGACCTGCGTGATGTCCTGAACCGGGAGCTGGCCGACAAGAACAAAATCGACACGGTCATGACTTACATTCAGGAGCGCGCCGGTTTGCTGCAGGCGCGCGACAACCGCACCTATGCCTTCCCGCACCGCACTTTTCAGGAGTACCTGACCGCTTGCCATATCATGCGCCAGGATGATTTTGACGAGCTTCTGCAAGTGCGGATCGAGCGCGACCAGGCCTGGTGGAGCGAGGTCTTCCTGCTGGCGGCCGGTCGCGTGCGAAAAATACCGCGCAACATTGCGGATCTCGCCGATGCCCTGTTGCTGGCTGAACCAACGGACAAAACCATGCAGCCCGCCAATGTTGCACTGGCGCTGCTGGTGGCCCAGGCGTTGGCTGAAACGGATTTCAGAAAGAACACCACGGAAAAAAAGACCGGCCGCTATGTCACCACCCTGCAGCGCAGTGAAAAGTGGCTGCTGGCCGCCATGCAGGCTACAGATGCTCTTTCTGGAAAGGAAAGGGCGCGCGCCGGCGATGCCCTGGCCATGCTCGGCGATCCGCGTGATGAAGTGACCAGGATTGACGCCATGCATTTTTGCCTGGTGCCGGGCGGGCCGTTCATGATGGGCAGTGACAAGAAAGAAGACAAAAATGCACACGGTGATGAGTCTCCTAAACATGAGAACAAGGTTCTGGATCAGGATGTCTGGCTGGCGCGATTTCCCACAACTGTCGCTCAATACCGGGTGTTTGTTGATGAATCCGGATATGGCTCCGGCGACAATGACTGGCAGCGCGATCCGGCCAACCGACCTGTGCGCTATGTCAGTTGGCATGACGCGCTTGCCTTCTGCCGCTGGCTGCAGGAACGCTGGCAGCAGTCGGCGCATGTGCCGCCGGGCTACCGCGTGATCCTGCCCTCGGAAGCGGAGTGGGACAAAGCCGCGCGCGGCGGTTTGCAGCTCTTGCAGCCACACGTGGTTTTGCCAGTGTCGAAAATTGCAGGCCACAAGACCTCGGGCAAAGAAGTGAATAACCCGCACCCGGCGCGGATTTACACCTGGGGACAGAAAATCGACGCTAACCGGCTCAACTTCAGCGAGACAGGGGTTGGCGCCACCAGCAGTGTCGGCTGTTTTGAGGACGGCATGTCGCCTTATGGCTGCGAAGAAATGAGCGGCAATATATGGGAGTGGACCCGCAGCCTGGATTATAATAAGTTCGAATATCCCTACGAACCTGAAAGCGGATGTGAGAACCTCAAGGCTGACGATGAAACAGCCCGTGTTTTTCGGGGCGGCGCGTTCTTCAGCAATCTCAGCAGCGTGCGTTGCGCCTATCGCAGTCAGGACAACCCACGGTTTCGCTACAACTGTGTGGGTTTTCGCGTTGCGTTGTCCCCATTCTCTGATCTCTGAAGCCTCTGGATTCTGAATCTCTGAAAGGGGAGGTGGGGGGAGCGCGGGATTTTTCGGACGTTTGTTTGGGTGGTTAAAGACCCTGGCTGAAAAGGACGTCACTGCGAGCATCGTTTCGCGCAGCGGGCTGCTCGGATATGCGGGGAGATTGCCACGCCGCGCTGAAAAACGCGCGCGGCTCGCAATGACAGGTTAGAAAGAATTTCCCCCATATCGGGAAAAGGGTCAGGCTCGAGCAGCCCGTGTTTTTCGGGGCGGCGCGTTCAACAACAACCACAACAACGTGCGTTGCGCCTATCGCAATCAGAACAACCCACGGAATCGCAACAATAATGTGGGTTTTCGCGTTGCGTTGTCCACATTATTCAACTGCTGGAATTTCCCGGCGTCTACGGATTCCGGGCCGAAGCGAATAATGGCGGAGTCTGAATCCTGGCCGCGTTCCGAATCTTCGGAACCGGGCGAATAACAACGGTCCCGCTCCCTGGTTCGCCTGGAGCGGGACACTTTTTTGCTGGCGCACCATGGAGAGCACGCGGTCAGGAAACCCGGAAAGCACCTCGCATCTCGTGCCGACGGTCTCCGTCGGAATGCATGCGGGACGCTCCTGCGCCCTGTGAGGAGTTGGTGCCGGCCTGTGGCAGAGTCGCAGAACCCACCCCGGTCCCTGTCGCTGAACGCGCCCGGGACCTGCCCCTCCGGCGGAGGGGATTCACCTGAGATTCCCTCTCGGGGCTATCATTACCCTGGAGCTATTATGTGCCGGGGCTGTCCAAGAAAGTCAGGCGACCCGGGCACTGCGAGCGTTTTTGCTCTGCTCGCAACGGATTTGTCGCCTACGTGCCCAACCCGCCCCGTTGGATACACCTAATCTGACTAGTTTCGTCCCGGTGCAAGAATTATCCCACGGGGCCCGCCAGGTAATCCGTTGCGCAGCCCTTGACCCGGAGATTGCATCCCCATTCCATCACGTTAGGTAAGAACGCCCGGCTTCTGCAAAGCGCCTGGCCGCAAAGTTCCCCACGAGCAGGTTTTTCGAATCGCGCCTGCTTGGCAAAGAGCGGACTGCCAGGCGGCCAAAGACACGGCCAGGTCGAACAGGGGGGGACCTGCGAGGTGCCCCACCCCACCTATATAGGTACCCCCCCCTACCTCGAAGATAGGCGCGCGCACCTCAGAGGTCCGACGGCGGACCTCTGACCTCGGCGCGCGCAGCAAAAAGGTCCGCCATCCTGCCTCCGGGATAGGAGGCCGCACCTCGGAGCACCGCGGTCGGGGCTTTTAGCTCCAGCGTCCTATGTCAGAGCCCCGGCGGTTCACCTGTTAGCTCCGCGCGCGAGGCTCGGAGGTGCGCGCACGGCGCTGGCAGGTACCCTTTGCCGTAAATCATCTCACGATAGGAGCAGATTTGGTGTTACGGAACTTTGTTGTTGGAGAATCCCACCGCAGCATGAGCATCCGGACGGTAAAATCTTCCTGAGCTATCCGTGAGTTGGCCATAGTAACGCCGCGCGCTTACTCGCCTTGTTTGGAGATATTAGAAATCTGTACCTTGATGCATCTGAAGTCCAGGCGCTCGTCGGAAGTGCACCGGTCACTGAACAGAGCGGCCGGTGTTTGTGCGTCACATACTTCCGGAGCCCGTGCAAGGGCTGCCAGTGGGCGTTTGCTTGTTGTATTTGGGCGGGACAGTTCCTATTTTGATATATGGAACTCAAGATAGACTTGTTGCCAGCATTGTCATTGCTAGGAGCAGTCCAGGGGCTCTTCCTGGCCAGCGTGTTGTTTTTCCAGCGGAGGGGTAACCGCCAGGCCAACAGAATCTTTGCTGCTCTGGTTTTTCTCTTTTCCTTGCGTTTGATGGAGGTGGCAGGTTACTGGTCGACTTTTTTCCTGGCATTTCCGCACCTTGCTTTTACGACCTCTCCGTTCCCATTCTTGTTTGGCGTTCTACTCTATTTCTATGCGATAGCCCTCAGTGGGAGAATTCCTGCACTACGCAAGAGAGATGCCTATCACTTCATCCCATTTCTCGCTTATATAGCCAGGCTATTCCGTTTCTACATCCAAAGTGGGGACCGCAAGCTTGTACTCTTGAAACGGTACATTTATTCAGACAGCCCTGAGTTGTCACAGATGTTTTTTCTAACAAAAGCCGCTCAGGATGTGCTCATGCTGTTCTATATTATACTGACATTGCGTCTACTCAGAGAACACGGTCGCCGCGTCGCCAAAGCCGCACGAGCCGAGCAGGCAAAAATCAAGTGGCTAACTCGCCTGACCGTTGGTCTTGGCGTCTTCGTCTTGCTTGATTCCGCGCATGTGATTGAGCTGGGTTTTTTTGGGTACGAGTATATTAAAGAGGTATATTCCCCACTCATTCTCTTTTCGGCAGGGGTGATCTATATGCTGGGTTATGTAGCGCTCAAACAGCCGGAAGTCATTTCCGGGGGTGTGCACCTCACCGGGCCACCAAGGTATGAAAAATCTACTCTGAACTCCAATAGAGTGGATGCTTATGCATCCCGGTTGGTGGCCGCGATGGAAGAGGAAAAACTCTACACGGATAGCGCCTTGAAACTTTCGGATCTCGCTGAGAAACTGGGTATCGCACCCCATCATCTATCACAGGTTCTAAACGTCAAGTTGCGCAAGAACTTCTTTGATTTTGTGAATAGTTATCGAATTGACGAAGCCAAGCATCGCCTAAGCCAGCCGCAGCACAATCACTTCACCATTTTGAGCATTGCGCACGAAGTGGGTTTCAACAACAAAGCATCCTTCAACTCTGCCTTCAAAAAACACACTGGCATGACCCCCTCACAATTCCGCGACTCTTCAAGCAACGGCCCTTGAGTCCACGGGCGTAAAACCCCACCGGATTAGTCGTCAAACCCACTGAGGTTGGACGACTTTTTTTCAAATACTCCGTTTATTTGTCAATCATTTTCGCATTGTGCAAAAAACGGAGTAGAAAACATGAAAATTCACAAGTGCGTTCTCGTTGTAGCAACCAGCCTATGCCTGTTGGTAGGCTTTGCACAGGCAAAGGATCTCACTGAGCGCGTCGAACATGGATACGCAGACAATGAGGGCATAAAGATCCACTATGTGACAATCGGTGAGGGGCCGCTGGTGGTTCTGTTGCACGGCTATCCGGATTATTGGTACACCTGGCGTCACCAGATGGCGTCGCTGGCTGACGACTACAAGGTCGTGGCCATCGATTTGCGCGGCTACAACCGAAGCGACAAGCCCAAGGGAGTTGACAATTACACCATGCGGAATCTGGTGCGCGATGTGGTTGCCGTCGTCAACCATGTCGGCAGGAAGAAAGCGACCATTATCGGGCACGACTGGGGAGGCGCCATCGCCTGGCAGGTCGCCATTAACCGACCTGAGATGGTTTCAAGATTGATTGTTCTTAGCACGCCGCACCCATCGGGTCTGCGTCGGGAGTTGAGTAACAACAAGGAGCAGAAGAAGAGCACCCAATATGCACGAGACTACCAACACGCGCAGGCTCACCTTGGGCTGACAGCCGAAGGCTTGGCCGCCTGGGTCTCGGATGTGGAAGCACGGCCGCGATATATCGAGGCATTTGAACGCTCGGATTTCGAAGCGATGCTCAACTACTACAAAGCCAGTTTCCCGAAAAAACCTCAATCCCAAGATGCCACAAGCGCGGCCCCGAAGCGGCCATACCCGGCCATCAGATGTCCTGTACTGGGGATCTTTGGACTGCAGGACAAGGCTCTGCTGCCGGCCGGCTGGAATGGAACCTGGGAGTGGATCGATAACGATTTAACGCTGGTTGCCGTGCCGCAGGCCGGCCATTTTGTACAAGCTGACGCTTCAGGTTTTGTCACCAAAACGATAGCGACCTGGCTGCAAGCCAGAGACAATTTTTCAGAATAAAGGGAATTGATATGAACTCAAGACAACTTTTGGGGCTGGCCATCTTATCGACGATGAGTCTCGCCGTTGCTTCTCATCGATTTGGGAAACAAAGTGAGACAGGCGGTACACAACACAATAGCTTTCAGGCAGGTGCGTTGCATGCCGAGGCGCCGCCTGAGACAGCGCTCCTGGGGCAATTGGTCGGTGTCTGGGAAGCCGAGCAAACCTTCAGGAATCGAGACGGTTCCTGGTCAGAAAAAAAGACACATGCCGAGTGGCGCTGGTACTACATCCTTGATGGACACGCGATCCAGGATGATTGGATCAAGCCGCCAATGAGCGATACGCTTTCTGAAACCCAAAGGGTGTTCGGTACCAATATTCGCATCTACAACGCTGGGTCTCATCAGTGGGAAATGGCGTGGATCGATACTAATAAAAGGAGAACCGCTACTTTTACCGCTGTCAATCTGGAAGGCAGAGTCATTATGACAGGCCAAAACGCCGCCGGACATCCTATCCGAAATACATTCTACGACATGACGGAGACTTCATTCAAGTGGGAGCAGGAGTGGACCCGAGACGGTGGCACAACCTGGTTTCCGGTTGCCCGCATAAGCTGCACTCGGAAAGTGCCTGTTGACGTACTTCAAAATGATTTGGAGAAAAAATGAAAACAAAGATATGTTTGACGCTCGCCTTCTATCTATGCATTTCCCTTGCTGCTTTGGCTATGCCCGGCGAGAAAAATGCCAGCATGAATTCCAAAAAAGGATATTCAATGGATAAAATTATTCACCATTCGGTTCGCCTAAACTGTGATACTCATCGAGCATTTGAGATGTTTACCGAGAACGAACTTCTTCAATCGTGGCTCCCCAAACTTGCGGATGTCGAGCCCGTTTTGGGGGGCAAATATGAAGTGTTCTGGAAGCCCGAGGACAAAGCAAGTCACAGCACGATTGGCTGCAAGGTCACCGCCATTGAACAAGACAAGTTCATTGCATTTGAATGGAAAGGTCCTCCACAGTTCAAGCACTTCATGAATGTCGCCGATCCACTGACTCATGTTGTTGTCTTTTTTGTTGCCCGCGGCAATGCATCAACTCCAAAAACAGACGTCCATTTAATTCATTCCGGGTGGGGAAGTTCAGATGAGTGGGAAGAAGCAAGACAGTTCTTCAACATGGGATGGAAGCAGGAACTTAAGGAGTTGTCACAACTTGTTCAGGGGAAATGAAACATGACAACTGAAGGCAGATTATTCAGGTTAGAGATTCAGAATGGTTTATGCAAACTGATGGAACAAATTGAGTGTATCAGCCGGAGATTAAAATGTTTTTGAGGCAAGTCAGAAAAACAGGCATTAACTTCATTTCTATGGGCGCCATAGTGATAGCAATGCTATTGTGCTGCGCAGTTATTTGCTCCTGCAGATCGATGGAAACGGGCCAGACTGAATCAGCCAGCATTTCTCCTAAACCAAAAGTGTTTGCGGTTCAGGTTAACGTAACAGATATCGATCAGGCTATTGCCATTTATGGAGAACTGGGTTTCGAGGTTGTCACCAGGGACTACCATCCCCAGTTTGTTCCTATGAAGAACGGCCGTACACGGTTAACACTTCATAAAGTTGAGAAAGCGACAGAAACTCATCCGAATGTTGCCCGGACAAATATCAACTTGAAAATTGACAACCTTGATGATGCTGTGCAACGTTTGGCAAATAATGGATTCGAAGTCATACATAAAACGCCACAGAAAGCTGCAGTTGGGATATGGAAGTCGATTCGGGATCCTTTTGGTAATATCATCAATCTGATGCAATTTAATCAAACTGTCGAGGGGTCAGCAAAACCTGAAGTATACAATGTTACGATCAAAGTTACGGACATCGACCGTGCAGTTGACTGGTATAGTAATTTATTAGGATTTGACATACTCTCTGTGAAGTACTATCCGCCGGTTATTCCATTAAGAACCGATGGCGTTATCTCTAACATTGCGTTGCATGAAACAGCAGAACGTATAGCGCAAATTGATTATCCAAATGGCACTCAGACTTTTCTTGTTATTGAAGTCAGTGATCTCCTGGCCACCATGGAATACTTGAAAGTACGAGGCGTCGAGTTCATCTATGAAACTCCACAGCAGGCTCCAATCGGCATCTACACAGCATTTAGAGACCCATTCGGCTTGGTTCATGAACTGGTAGAGATTGGAGAGCGTTGAAAAGGTGGTTTTGAATCCATCTATTTTATTTCAGTCTTTCTTTGGATTTCCTGAAGCCGGCAGCAGGTCTAGGACTGCAAGTATCAATTATTCATCAGTCCGACTCCAATAGTCGGTGCCTTAAGGATTATTCACATCAAGTTCTCGCTAGTTTCAGGTACTCATGGACAAGTTTTATTTGAATAGAGGAGTGAGGAATGATGCTCAGTTCAAAACGTAAGTTGCAAGAGAAACCAAGAACGAAAACACCGCTTGTCGTCACACACATCTTTACGTTGTTGTTCGTTACATCGCTGTCGGCACAATCCCTCTGGTCAGGGCACGAACAGAGAAAATTTATAGGCGTCGAGCTCGTTAAGCCGCATTTGCGAAACCTGGAGACAACGTTCACAACTTCCGTTCTGTTTTTGAGTGGTGGTCTTTTCGTGTCGCCGGCGATCAAGCTGGTTGGCGAGGTTCCGTTTGTGCATTATGCCGCCTCCGGTGAAACTCGGGAGGCCGGGAGCGCTGAATCCGGCAATGTCATCGGCAATCTCTACTTAGGTGTGGAGATCGGAAGGCGGCCCTCGGTGTTTTACGTTGAGCTGGGCTTCCGCCTGCCGTTATCTACGGATAGAGATGAGTTTTTTGATTTATCACGCGCCAGTGAAGTCGGCAGGGTCGCTGATCCGGACCGGTTCGAAGCCTTCGAGCTTTATGACGTTTCCTGGAAGCTGCGGCTGCATCATTTGGGAAAGCTTGCGTCAAACTTGTTTCTGCATCTGAGCGGTGGCCACTCCGGCGGGTTTGCGTTGCCGCGGGATGACTTTATCAATACGCCGGGACTGTTCCAAACCTTTGATTACAGCGTGCAGCTGCACTACGCATTGCAATCACTAAATCTCAACGCTGCCCTAAAGGGCCGCCACCTTATGGACGGTCGCACATTTCACCTGTCACCGTTCAAGAACCAAGCCCCGGACCGCTCGATACGGCATTTCGACCTTTCCGCCAGTGTGCAATTGGCTGGCTTACAGCCAGGCGCATATCTGATAGTACCGATAGATGATTTTCTGAGGGACAATGCTAGTCTGGCGGTTGGACTCAATATGGTGGTACCCATTTTTTGATAGTGCATGCACCGGGGCGACTCAAGTGAGTTTCTATTTCATCCAACGGGGCGAGTGAGGCAGGTGGGCCGCAAATCCCCACGAGCAGACGACGCAAAATAGAGTTGACCCCGAAAACTCTTCTGATGCCCATTCCCGCCTAATTGTAATCATCTCCATCCACCTCAAGCCCAGTTGGGAAACCGCGCCCAGGGCTCACCACGAATCCGCAATGGACTCATGAATTATCCGGGCCAGGCATCAATCAGCCTTGCCGATCTTCGTTGACGACTTTTACGAGCTAAGCCACGCCACTGAGCGTCAGGGGATGGCAACCAGCGGATGACAAACCAGAATCCAACCTCACCGGCAATACTATTTCCCAAAAAACAAAAAAAGTATGATCAGTTTGTGGCCTTTTTGGAGCGTTCTTAGGTAGAACCACATTTTTCTTTCAATTGATGAGGAGAGAGGGACCATGAACGTCACCCGATTCGTTGCTCACAAACAGATTCAAATTCTGCTTTACAGTTGTATCATTCTCTTTTTGATGGCCGGCCTGGTGGAAAGCCGGGGGACGAAAAAGTCCGACACCATTGATATTCGCATGCCGGACGGAAGCTTTCTCACCGTTCAGGCAATGGGTGATGAGGACGGCGATGGCATCGCCAATGAACTTGAACAAAATGGTTATTACTGGGATGCGGATAGTTTCAAAGTCGTCGCATGGGATGGTGATGAATCGAAAACATACTTTGTCACCGATCCGTTGCAGGCCAGCACGGATCAGGACCCCTACAGCGATTTTACAGAGGTGTCAGGCGTCAATCTGGATGTCGGTGTTTTCCCACCGGAAGACCATCCGCTGGTAGCTGCCCGGCCGCGAATCACGGTTAATATGGTTGAATACGATGTGATTCCGCTGGTGACCATTACCGATGCCCGTGGCGGGGCGCAAGGCAGTGCGTTCACCAATGAGGTTTCAAACTCAACAACTGTTGGGGTGGAAGTGACTCAGAGCGTTGAATATGGTTCGAGCGGCGTCAATGGCAGCACGTCTGTAAGCGCCTCCTATTCGGAAACCGTATCCCGTACCGAAAGCAGTACACGCAGTTCGGAAATCAACTGGAATAATGCCCGCTCAACTCAACCCGATAAAGCGGCCAGACTCGAGCTGATTGCTTTTGTCGAGAATACCGGCAGCACGGAAGCGCTGGATGTCATCCCGACCGTGAACCTGAAACTCGGTGACAAAATAATTGCGACGTTCAATCTGCCGGAGGCAGAGAGCCTGTCGCCAAAAGGAACGACCGGAAGCAAGACCAGCAATTTCAATGTTGCGCAAGCTGATGGCGGCGACATCACGGTGACCCTGGATGAACTTAAAGCGATTCAACGCGGTACGCCGCTGACTCTTGAAGTCATTCAGGTGCAAGCAAATGTCGAAACGCTGGACACAAACAATACGGAAATTGTAAAATCCTGGAATCAGTATACCGGTGACATTGACCTGGTTTCTGTTGACGTTGTCGCTATTGTTGGAGACGAGGTCAAACGGCACCAGGTATTTGCCGGCTGGACACGTTGGGATCCCGAATTTTCATTTGAAGAAATCATCTCTCTTGTACTCGAAGTCGAGGAAGCTGGCGGCCAAACAAAAATCGAAGGACGCAACTACACCGATGAGTGGTATCTTTCGTCGCCATCGCAACGGGTGCTCGATGAATGGGAAGGCGCAGGCAGACCGAGCAATATTCTTTCACTCAGAATGTTCTCAAACACTAAAATCGTCATGCTCAGTCCGGGGCAGGACGCAAGTCCACAAGTAAACCTGGCATCCTATTCGACTTTGCCGACGGACACCTCGGCTTATAGTCGTGTGCTGGTAAGCGCTGTGCCGAATAACTTCCCGATTTCAGAGGTAAAGGCAGAGATTCCGATCAACGGTGAAATTCAAACTGTCACTCTGCAGCGAAATAAGCTTGGGTTCTATACTAATGATTTGCCGCTCGAAAATACGCCGGCAGGTCCCGGAAAGGTATTTGTAAAAAATGCCCGTGGCGATGTCACCGAAGCGACCATTACGCTACCGGCCATCTACAAGAATGCGGCAGAAGTTAAGGAGTTTAGCTCATTTATTCCGAGTCCCGGCGCCGATTATTGGATTTATCACGAGGGGGATGAGAACAAACCCATGCTGCTTTATTGCATGTTTTTCGACCGCAACAATAATGAACTTGCAACTCCACGAGAATACTTGACCTTAAAAAAAGGCGAGGCGTTTAATTTCATAAAAACCGACTGGAGTGGCGCTGACAGAGCGGTTCATTTTGAGAAAATCCGGCTGGATGCTGAAACTCTAACGGTTGACCGCCAAGACGCCACATTTATCGAGGGTGCTGCAAACGTGCAGAATCTCACTTATGCCAGAGCGTTCCGCTGCAGTGCATTGCCCGACCCGGCGGTGAACATCGATTTGACCGGCACCCCGTTTTTTCTCGACCCGTTCACGAAGTTCTTCAGCTTTGGGACGACGGTGGCGCTGGACAGCAGCAGACAAGTTGCGGATATCACATTGACCCAGCTTGGGGGCACCTGTCAATTTGCCGGCATCGATGGGCCTTTGCAGCTTGTTTATGATGACACAGAAAAGCTCAGGATCCAGGATGGTTTGGCCAGACAATCCTTACGCTTCAATACTCTTGAAACCGGGGAGCAGGGCTACATCAACATGGGGTCTCCCGCAACCTTGGAAGTCAATAACGCAATGACCTTGGAAGCCTGGATTAAACCTGCATCTCCTGTCGGCAGCAGCGGTGAAGTGGAGGTTCTTCTTAACAAGGAAGGAGAGTATGAGCTTTTCAGGTGGTCTGACGGAACCATTCGCTGGGCGCTGGCGACGGGTAACCCGCATTGGAAGACGATCAATACTTATTATCACGCTGATGAGAATGAATGGGTGCACGTTGCCGTGACCTATGACATGAATGCAGCGGAGCCTACGATAAAAACATACATTAACGGCAACCTGTTTCACGGAACCACGGGTTCGGGCGCCATCACCGATTTCAGTAGTCATTTGAACCAGGACAGCTTCAGAATTGCCGCACGGGAAGCTTCTTCGAGTAGTTACAAGGGTTTGGTTGATGAAGTGCGAATCTGGAATGTCGCACGTTTGCAATCAGAAATCGAATCAACAATCGCGGATACACTCGGACCAGAGTTTTATACCACCGCAGACCGCGGGCTCATCGGGTATTGGCGCTTTGACCAGATTGAAGATTTGGGCGTTGCAGGTGACGGCGTCGATGATATCCGGGATTTTTCGGTAAACGCAAATCACGGCGACCTGGTTGGGGATGTTGTGCCCTCTGATATCACAACAGATATAAAGGCTCATACAGAGCATCCCCTGCCCGACAACTTTGCGTTACATCAGAACTATCCGAATCCATTCAACCCAACGACACAAATCAGCTATTTGCTACCTGAAGCCGCTGACGTTGAGTTGAGCATTTTCAATGTACAGGGACAGCAAATCAGAGTCCTGGTCAAAGAAAGGCAGGTCGCCGGCAATCGTCAGTTGCAATGGGATGGACGAAGTGACAACGGTCTTAGAGTGGCAAGCGGTGTCTATGTTTATCGCTTACGCGTCGGTTCCTTTGTTAAGAGCCGGAAGATGTTGCTGTTGAAGTAATGGATGACCGGAAGAAGGGAATCTTTGTGACTTTGGAATGATTCTGCTTTAATGGGAGTTGAGGTAGGAAGGTCAGCATCAACTCCCATTGTGTCCCATTCGAGAAGCTGAATATGAGGCCCAAACGGGCCTCATATTTAGCTTCGTGGTCGAAGTTAGATCCTATCTGTTCAGGTCTCGTTGCGCCTGATGAGCTTCTCAACAGTCGGTGGCACGTAAGCCTGCATCTGGTCCAGTAGGGTCTCGGGGTTGTTTTCGACAATCACCATGTTTAGATGCGCTGCGCTGACAAATTCCTGCTTCACGGTTTGCTCCAGAAAAGCGACCAGATGGTCGAAATACCCGGCGACATTGAGAAGCGCACATGGTTTTTTGTGCAGACCAAGCTGAGCCCAGGTCAACGCTTCGAACAGTTCCTCGAGAGTACCGAGGCCACCCGGCAGGGCCACAAAGCCGTCGGCAAGCTCAACCATCAGCATCTTGCGTTCGTGCATCGATGTCACGACGCGCTGGTCGGACAGCTTGCGGTGCGCCACTTCCTTTTCCACTAGGAACTCGGGGATCACTCCTGTTACATGCCCTCCGGCCTGTAAAACCTCGTCAGCCAGCGCCCCCATCAGGCCGATATTCGAGCCGCCGTAAACCAGGCCCAGATTGCGATTGGCCAGCAGCTTCCCCAGCTTTCTGGCGTGCTCGAGATAGTCTGGCCGGGAGCCGGAGCTAGAGCCGCAATAAACACATATTTTCTTCAAGATGTTTTCTCCTCCGGCATTGGGATATTTCAGATGTCCAAACATGCTTTGGCAGCCAGCCAAAGCAATTGTTGATGCAACGGGTTCTGCTGGTTCCGGCCTCTGCTTCGCCAGGTGTCTCCGCTGACGTCATCGGAGCCGTACAAGATTTGACCGATGCTGACGCCCCGGAATTTCGCGACGGCAAACAGGCTGGCGGCTTCCATATCGACACTCAGGCAGCCTTCGGATTTCCGCAGGGCGATTTTTTCTGCTGTCTCGCGGTAGATGGCATCAGTTGTCCAGGTCTTGGTCAACGTGAAGTCTTTGCCGGATTCTGTCAAAGTTCGTTCGATTGCGGCCAGCGCAGCAGCATCCGCTTCGACCTCGCGGGCCGGAGGCAGGTAGTGGTAGGAAGTCCCTTCATCTCGAACCGCGGCGGTGGGTACCAGCAATTGTTCCGGTGGAATCGTGCCGTCCAGGACACCAGCGCTGCCGCAGGCCACGAACTTGCGGCAGCCAAGCGCGATGACTTCCTCGAGAAGCGCCGCCGCCAGCGGCCCACCCATGCCCGGGTGAAACAACGCAAGCCTTTGGGCCTCCCATTCGATGGCGAAAACCAGGTGCGAGCCCATTGCGCTTTTCAGGGTTTGAATCTTGTGCGCCCGGCCCGCCTGATGCAGTTTGTGAATTTCATTGTTGAAAAAACAGATAACACAATGTTCGGGCAGGTTTTGCGGCTTCCCGCCGTGGTTCGGTGTTGCGATGGCGTCTGGGTTTGGGTCGAACTCAAGGATTGGGTAGGGCTTGCGCATGGGGAGCTGATTTCACCTGGCTTCGGCTGCCGCCAGCTTGGGCGTACCGTCATTGAATGCAATCGTGCGTTTCTCTGCCATCACAATACTCTCACCTTCTCACCTGTTACCTGCTTGACCTTTTGCGAAGATAGGACATGTTCATGCGAAACACAATTCAAATTCTACTCCCCCAGAATATCGGCAAGTGAGTCCAACGTCCTGGCCCCGGTCGCATTCAAGCGCTCCGTGGCGTGGTGCCCGTGCGCCAGCAGCAGGCAATCAACTCCGATAGCTGTTGCCACGTCAAAGTCGTGCACCGTGTCGCCGATGAACAATACCTCGGCTGGCTGCAGGCCAAGCTGGCGGAGGTGGCGTTTGCCATTTTCAATCTTGCCGTCCGCATAGTGGTCATCGATGCCAACCAACTCTTTGAAATGCTGCTCCAACTGGAAATATCCAATCATGCGCACGAGCGAGTTGTGCTCCATCGCCGACAGGACCGACTGGCTCATCCCAAGTTTGGCGCAGGCCGGCAATATCTCCCGCGTGCCCGGCTGCAGCTCGCACTCATGCCAGCGCGCGTGGTAGACATCAATAAATTCGATGGCGACTTTCTCGAAGGCTTCGCGTTGAAAATCAAAGCCGAGCCTGACGTAGTAGTCTTTCACCGGAAAGTCAAAGACATCCCGGTAGCGGGCCTCGGTCATGGCTGGCAGGCCGCGCGGCGCCAGCATGTCGTTGATGACCGCCACGCACAGCCAGCAGTCATTCAGAAGCGTGCCATTCCAATCCCAGATGATGTGTTTGTATTTTGTCATGAGTCACCGGGTGGTTGGATTTCGATTTCAAAGTAGCGCAGCAACGAGTGCGCTCCCATGACCGAGAATTTTGCCTTTCTGATGTCGTTTTCCAGCGGATTGATGTCAAAGTCAGAGGCGGTGGCCAGGTCGGCGCCCTTCAGCTTGGTTTTGTGAAACAGGCAGCCGGCCAGGCTTGTTTCCGAGAATTGGACTGCTGTCAGGTTTGACTCCACGAAATCGCATTCAACAACCGTGCACTCATGAAACCGCGTGTCCTGCAGTGGCAGCCCGGAGAAATTACATGATTTTATCTGGCATCTGTTAAAACTGACAGATAACATCAACGAGTCGCAAATCGAAAAATCGACGCCGGCCAGCTTGCAGTCTTCGAACACCACCTGCTGCAATTTGCAGTTTGACAGTTTGGCAAGCGATAGGTTGCATCTGGTAAATGTGCACTCCGAGAAGCGCGAGTCCGAGAAATAGGCGCCGCTGAAATCAGATGCTTCGAAAAGACACTCCGTGAAGCGCCGGCCTTCGCAGTTTAGCCCTGAGGCTGCAAGCTGCTGAAAATGGCTGTCATCAAATTCCTGGTTTGCGAGGAACTCCGTGATCTCAGGCATGATAGGATTCCCTAATTCGCCCCGCCGGACGAGGTGTGGTCGTGGACAATGCGCCAGCCTTCCGGTTTCTTTCGCAGCAGAAGCGTAAACAATCCCCAGGGAGAATCCTGTTCGCGGTCGAGCTGCCACTTGCCGAAAGCGATTGCCGCGTCCGCCGAAATCACCGTAATATCGAGATTGTCGAACGTCAGCCGGCCCATGGCGGCCTTGTCAGGATATGCCGCTGAATAGCGTTCAAACACCGGTTGCCAGCCCATTGAAATGTTGCCGCCGCTGGCGAATCTCAGTCGGTCAGACTGCCAGTACTGCTGCATGTATTCTTCGATGTTGCCGGCGTTCCAGCCAGCTTCACCAGCTTTGACAATCGCGAGTACCTCCCTTGTCACCAGAGCTTCGTCGATATTTGGTTGCGGTTTGCAGCCAAATGAAATGGCGAGCAGTGCGAGCCAGAAAAGGCAAAGAGATTTCATTTGTTGCTCCTTTCTTCTGTTGTGTCGATGACCAGCCTGGCGATGCGGCCATCCGCCCCGGCGGCCCAACCGCTGTCTTGCCCGGCCCCGATGCTGAGTGTATGGTAGCCAATCGTATCGATTTGGGTCCAGGTCATTCCGTCATCGCGGGAAAAACTGGTGGCATGCGACCCGACAGCGACCACTAGCGGCGGAGCCGTGTTTGGCACATAAGCGACGCAGGACCGGAAGCCAACGCTGGCAACCTCGGCAATCATCTGCCAGGACTTGCCGCCATCTTTTGTAGTCGCAACATTGCCGTTAGCGGCGAGCGGTTTGGTGTAGTCGCCACCGACGGCAATGCCGATTTCGCTGTCGCGGAATGCGATTGAGAAGATGCCGGATGACTGCGTCCCACTGACAATCGGGGTTGGATTCACTCTCCAACTCATTCCGCGGTCGTCTGAGCGAAACACCCGCGCCGCCGCGCCGCCAGTGCAAATCCAGACCGTGCTTTTGCCGTGGGTAACCATGCCGGTCCCGCTGGCTGCAAATCCGTATTCGCCATCCTGCAATGGCAGCAGAGCAGCGGGCGGGACTGGTTGCCAGTGCGCACCGCCATCAGAAGTGGTAATGAGCAGATGTTTTCCATCCACGGGATCGCTGTAGACAATGCCGTGGTCGGCATCCCAAAATGCGAGGCCATCGAAAAAGGCCTGTGGCAATGTGTTGGTGAATTGCAGTTCCCAGGTTGTGCCGGCGTCCGTGGTTTTGTAGATTCGCGAGCGTTCACCGGGTCCGGCACTCATCAGGTAGGCGGTGTCTGAGCCAAAGGCCTCGACGTCGCGAAAATCCAGAGAGTCGGCCTCGGGCACGATTCGAACAGACCAGGTTTCTCCGCCATTTGTCGTGCGCAGGTACTGGCCGCCCGTGCCGCTGGCCCAGGCAGTCCCGCTATCGACAGCGCTCAGCCCGCGCAATGAGGCCTTGCTGCTACTCTTCTGCGGTGCGAAGCTCACATCCAGTTCCTGTGCCGTGGCGAGGACGGCGAACAGTCTGCTGAGAGCCAGCGCCAGGATCGGGAAGGTCTTGTCTATCTTCATTTTGTGCGGTCACCTTTTTTCGTGAGCATCAAATGCAGTCCGGCCAGGATCATACCGGCACTCAGGATCATGTTTCGTGTGACGGGCTCATCGAAGAAACTCCAGGCGAGCGCCGCCACGAAGATGGGAACAAAACTGTAAACCAGCCCGGAAGTCCGCGTTGGCCCAAGCCGTTCGATACTGAAGTTGTAGAACAAATATCCCATGCCGGAGGCGCCCGTGCCCATGTAGAGCACGGCTCCCCAGGTCGCCGACGAGACTTCTTCTAGCTGCCCGGCGAGGCCTTCGCCAATAGCAAGCGGTACCAGAACCACGACCCCGAAAGCAGCGGCGAAGTAGGTCAGGGTGAACCCCGAGTACTTTGTTAACAGGCGTTTCACCAGGAGCGAGTAGGCGACCCAGCTCAAGACGGCACAAAACATGAGCAAATCTCCTCGATTGAAATCGAGAGCCAGAAGCTGCGCAAGGTCGCCTTTGGTGAGCAGGAGAAGCACTCCGCTACAGGAGATGGCAATTCCCAGGTAATTTTGTGGAGCCAGCCGTTCCCGCAAAATCATGGCGGCAGACAGGCCGGTAGCCACGGGACTCGAGGCGTTGATGATGGCTGTGTTTGCCACCTCCGTGAACCTGAGACTCAGGAAGAAAAAATAGTGATAACCTACCACGCCGGTCAGTCCCAGCAAAGCGAGGCCCGCGCCGGACCAATAACAAAGACAGGAAAAACACGGCCACCACGTATCTCAGTAACGTGGTGGCCAGTGGTTGCAACTCAACAGTGGTTATTTTTGCCGCGACAAAGCTGCCTGCGAACAAGAGACTGGTCACAATGGGCCAGGTGAATTGTCCTGGGTCGGACAGCCGTGTCTCCATGACGGGAGGTCTGGGCTAGAATGGCTTGAAGATTGCCATGTAGGCCGCGACTGCGCCGAGGATAATGATGACGTACCACATCATGTTTGCTTTGTTGCCAAGCCGTCCGACCATGGCGACTGCACCGCCAAGGATGAGCCAGATGACGAATTTGACGGCGACCCAGCCGCCGAACGGTATGCCAGCCTTTGCCAGCGCGCCGAACCCGGCGAGGATCGCCAGTAACAGCCCTGTTCCGTGAACCATCATGACCATCTTCTTAGCGGCAGCGGATGTGTCATTCAGGGTTGCTCGCATGATTGCGCCGCCCAGTGAAAGGAAGACCATCAGGATAGCGATGACGTGCAGGGCACGATAAAACTCATAGGACATGTTGCCTCCTTAAATGAAATGATGAATGTTTGCGCAGATCAAATTGAATTGCCAGCGCCCGGCCGAAAGCTGCCAGGAATGGCCGGGCCGGCCGCGAGTAGAACAGGCCGGCGACCCGTCGATTGCGGTTGAGCAATTTCCCCAGTTTGCTGGTCAAAATCAAATCGCGGTACCCGGAAAAGCTGAAATCTTGAGTTGCAAACGCATCCCGGATAGCTCTGGCCGCCACAGGGCCATAGCCGAGCGCGATGGAAATTCCTTCCCCCAACCAGGGTTCGATTCCGGCTGCATCTCCAACCAAAAGCACATTCGGTTGAGCGTAGATGCCGCGCGGGCTGAACCAGCGCTCCGGGTGCCCCTCGATTTGAGTTTCGGCGTTTGAGAAGCCGTGGCTGGACAATCTGTCGGACAGGAGTTTTCTGATGTTCGCACGCGGCCCGCCGTGAATTCGGCTGTCGAAGATGCCGATGTTCAAGTGCGCTTTGCCACCCACCTGCGTCGGAAACTCCCAGATATACCCGCGCAGGTTCTGGCGCATTGCGCTGAAATCGAAAATCGCTGTGTTCTGGTCGTCCTGCCTGGCTAGCGGAATAACTGCTTCCAGAAGACGGGATACGCGTGTGTCGGATTCGCGCACCAGCTTCCTCCGCACCAGACTGTTGGCGCCATCGGCCCCCACAAGCACTTTTGTTTTGAACGTCCCGGCGCTGCTTTCGATGACAATGCCATCTTCCCGGCGGATGAGGTCGTGAACCGCGGTGTCTTCCCGAATTTCGATGCCGGCATCGCGGGCCTGCATCACGAGATCTGCGTCAAACTCGTCGCGGCGCACGATGCGCATCAGGTTCTCTCTCTCAAAATTAAAAGGACGGCCGCCGAGCAGAAAGCGCACCTTGTGGACGGCAATGCCTGCAATGCGTTTTCTGAGGCCGAGTTCATCGAGCGTCTGGTCTGCGAAAGCGGTGAGCCCTCCGCCACAGGGTTTGTGCCGCGGGTGGCGAGCCTTTTCCAGAACAAGCATGTCATTTGCCAACGCCGGCGCCATCTTGATGATGCTCATGGCGGTGGCGATTCCTGCTGGTCCGGAGCCGACGATTATGACGCTTTTTTCAGGCACGGTGGTGGCTTGTTCAAAATGGTGAATATGGACATTAATTACATTCTTGTCAAGCAAGATCGCGGCAGCGGTTGATTTTCGGACGGGTCCATGTTGAATCTGCAACAAAGCAGCAGGAAGATAAAGGTTCCGGCCCCGCTGTCGATCTTGTTTGGAAATCGTTTATTTGGCTCTCAACCCGACGAATGACATGGCTCGAACCACACTTCTCCGCGGACTTGCGATCCGGGTCTTTTCGCTAATCTTGTGTTTCTCCGGTCCTGGTTTCGCCCAACAGTTCGGAAAGAACAGCGTCCAGTACACCCATTTCGACTGGCACTTCATTCAGTCCAGACATTTTGACGTCTACTTTTATCCAGGAGGTGACCGGGCGGCGCAGTTTGTGGCGGATGTCGCCGAATCATCTTACGTTGAATTGTCGCGGAGTTTTGATTACGAACTGCGCAAGCGCATCGTGATCTTGCTCTACAGTTCTCACAACGATTTTGAGCAGACCAACCTGAGCTACGGCGTGCCGCAGGAGTCGGTCGGTGGGTTTACAGAATTCTACAAGAACCGAATCGCCATTCCGTACAGCGGCTCCTATGAGCAATTGCGTCATGTAACGCATCACGAGTTGACCCACGCCGTGATGCTGCAAATGATGTTCGGCACCGGCGCTTTTTCGATCGTCACCGGCATGCCGCGAGCGAATATTCCGCTCTGGTTTGTGGAAGGCATGGCTGAATACCAGTCGCGCCACGGCTGGGATACTGAGTCCGACATGTTCATGCGTGATGCCACCATCACCGGCTACCTGCCGCCGATTTATTATCTGTACGGCTTCATGGCCTACAAGGGCGGGCAGTCAGTTCTCAACTACATCGCAAATCGCTATGGCAAGGAGAAGATCGGCGAACTGCTGGCGCAAACCAGAAGATTCAAAGATGTTGAGCAGGGGATGATGACCAGCCTGGGCATGGGAGTCACCGAGTTGACCAAGGATTGGCATCGCCATCTGCAAAAGACCTATTGGCCGGAAGTAAAAGACCGACAGGAGCCCGGGGAGTTCGCACGGCAGATTACGTTTCACCGCGACGATCGAAATTTCATCAACAACAGTGGTGAGCTTTCACCGCAGGCTGATAAAATCGCGTATCTTTCCGACCGCTCCGGTTATTTCGATATCTATCTCGTCTCAGCTATTGACGGCGGTGAAATCGCGAAATTGGTGAGTGGCCAGAGGTCCGGCAGACTAGAGGAGTTACATTGGCTCCGCCCGGGAATCACCTGGCACCCGGCCGGCGACCGCATCGCGTTTGCCGCAAAGAGTCGTGAGCAAGACGCTTTGCACATCGTGGATATTGCCAGCCGTAAAATCACGGCCAGCTACAAGTTCGATATGGATGCCATCTTCGGCCCGGCCTGGTCGCCTGACGGTCACAAGATCGCTTTTGTCGGCAGCAAAGACGGCGCCTCCGATATCTATCTCTACGACCTTGAGAGTGCAGAGGTCAGGCAGATCACCTCGGACATTTTTAGCGATCTCGAGCCCCGCTGGTCGTCAGACGGGTCGAGGCTGGTCTTCGTCTCGGACCGCGGCGCTCATTTGAGCGGCAAGGGTCTGCAGGCAGATTTTGAGATCCAGAACACAGATTATCATCAGTTTGATGTCTATACAGTCGGCGCGACCTCCGGCAAGGTCACCCGCATCACCGACACGCGCGCCAATGAAAAATCGCCAGTCTGGTCACCGGACGGCAGCAAGGTCGCTTTTGTCTCCGACCGGAGCGGAATTTTCAATATCTACGTCCGTCGCCTTCCGCCTGATGACCTGGTGCTGGTTTCCAACCAGAAGCTCGGACGGATAGACTCGACCCGGCTCGATTTCAGTTCAACTCTGCGCCACGAGCCGGTTGTGTATCCAATTACGAACGTGCTAACCGGCATCGACCACCTCTCCTGGCAGGGCCAGAGGCTCTCTTTCACAAGTTTCCACGAAGGCGGTTTTGACATCTATCTCATCAACGAACCTCTGCACGTCCGACCTGGCGAGCTGGAGTTGGCGGAGACCGAATTCGTTCAATCGGTTAAGGCCGCACTGCCGTTCGAGTCACCCCTCATCGAGCCGGCCGCGAGTCGTCGCGATAGTGCTGCGGCGTTTTCAGAGTTCGTGTTTGGCAAGAAGTTTCGCAAGGGCGAACCGGTCAGTGAGTTCGCGCCGAGTTCTTCTCTTTTTCTCGAGCCCGACGAGTATTTGTCCGCAGGCGGAGAATACAAGGTCAAGGAATACAAGCGGCACTTTTCACCCGACATCATCACGGCGAATGCCGGGTACGACCCGCATTTTGGATTTCAAGGCGCCACCCTGTTCGCATTCAGCGATCTGATGGGAAATCACCGCTTCAACTTCCTGACCGATGTTTTCGTCGATTACAAGAATAGTGATTTCGCCTTTGGCTACCAGTATTTGCCGCGCCAAACAGATTACAGTCTCGGTATATATCAACGCAACTACCTTTTTCTGAGCCGCGGCCGGTTCCTGGTCCGCGACCATAACTTCGGCTTGCGATTGCAGATGACGCGGTCCTTTGACCGCTATAGTCGGGTCTCCTACGGCCTGCACTGGAAATATATCATTCGCGACGGACTTGTGGACTACGAGGAAAACCAGCCTGACCTCGGGGATGACTCCCGGAGCGTGGTCTTGACAAACGTTGCTTACGTCAAAGACAATGTCATCTGGGGTGCGACCGGACCGAAAGCTGGCAGCCGCTACACGGTTTCCCTGCTCGCAAGTCCCGATCTCGGCGGCAAAGGCCTGGATTTTCGCGTCTACCAATTGGACTACCGAACGTATGTTAATTTCGCCCGCAACTACAGTTACGCGTTCAGGTTCGCCGCCGGCTTAAGCGAGGGGCGGCACCGGCAGAAATTTTTTCTGGGCGGACTCTCTAACTGGATTAATCTCAAGTTTCGACAAGACATCGCGGTGCAACTCGACAACGTGTACTTTTCGAACTTCGTCTCTCCGCTTCGTGGCTTCGACTACTATGCTCAGGTTGGCTCGAGGTTCTTCGTCGCGAATTTCGAATTGCGGGTGCCATTTGTCAACTATGTGCATGCGACCTGGCCTCTACCTCTTCGTCTCAGAAATATTCGCGGCACGCTTTTCGTTGATCTCGGTAGCGCCTGGGACCGGGATTTTAACTTCTTCACCAAAGAAGGGCCGGAGGGCGCCAGATTGGATGATGTTCTGATGTCGTTTGGCTGGGGAGCACGGGTCAACCTGGGGATGTTTCTGCTGAAGTATGATCAGGCCTGGCCCACCGACCTCAACAACGTTGCGAGCGGACGACATTTGTTCTCACTGGGTGTCGATTTTTGATCTCCCGGCGATGGTGTAAGTTCTTATAAAACAGGATGATTTGACGGTTTCAACTATTATTTAAAAGGGTTGCATCTTAGAGATTCGCTGTTTATATTGAGCGTTAAAATTTGACCAGGCACAGGCAAAAATTGTCAAGGACCATTCTCTATGGATTCGACCACACTTCGTTCACCCATTAAGGCTCTAAACCCACGCAAGCCCATCACTGTCAGTAGGGAAACCCCGGTTCAGGAAGCTATTCTAAAGCTCCAGGAGAAGCACATCGGATGTCTTTGTGTCACTGACGACGGGAATCTGGTCGGCATGTTAACAGAGCGAGATATCTATTCAAAGGTTGTTGCCGGAAATTTGGATACTCGAGAGACTACGGTTGGCGAGGTGATGACTTACGACCCCGAATATTTGTTTCACGATGATCATATTGCATTCGCCTTGAACCGGATGCATGTGGGGGGCTTCCGACATATCCCGCTAATTAATCTCAAGGGGCAACCCACCGGACTCGTTTCCATCAGAGACATTCTTGGATACCTGGTCAAGGATATGTGAGCATGACTTTGGTACCAAATCATACGCTAGGAGGGTAGAGTGGTTTACGTCGATTCCGATCAATTCAATGATGAATTGCAGATAATGAAAGAGCTCATGGACGATGGCCAGATCGCGTTGAGCGACAGCAGCCTGAAAAAGAGCATCGAATCTCTGCATTTGAAAAAGGCCGTCTGTATCGACTCGGGAACATCCATGCAGCAATGTGTGGAGACCATGGCTGCGCGCCAGTTCGGGTGCCTGCTCGTTGTCGATAATGGCAAGCTAAGCGGCATCTTCACCGAACGCGATGTGCTTATGAAAATCGCCGGCAGCGATTTGAACCTCAACGATGTTGTTATCGATGATTTCATGAGCAAGGACCCGGCGCACCTGACGGGCAGTGACACCATCGAGTCTGCCTTGCGCATGATGGGCAAGGGTGGCTACCGGCACATCGCAGTCGTGGATGAGGCGGGCGCGCCGCTGGCGGTGTTGTCTATCAGGGATATTGTCAGCTATATTGTCGAATTTTTTCCGCAAGATGTGTTAAACCTTCCGCCACATCCGATTCGTGTCGGTACTAAGAACCCATATGGTGGTTAGATTGGGTAAGTATATGAGGTTAGAACAAGATGTTTCGTGCTGAATCTAACAGAACTTCACAACCAAATAACTTCTATAAACAAGGAGCAGGCAGAACAATGAGTAAACCTGTCGAGTCGCTACCAGAGGTCACCATTCGGTTTGCTGGTGACTCGGGCGACGGCATGCAACTGGTTGGCGGCGAGTTGGCCAACACATCAGCGCTCAGTGGAAATGACATCGGTGTCTTCCCGGACTATCCAGCGGAGATTCGTGCTCCAATGGGTACGCTGCCCGGGGTTAGTGGATATCAGTTGCACTTCAGTAGTTTCGATATTCATACACCAGGCGAACAGTATGATGCTCTCATCGCCATGAATCCGGCGGCCTTGAAAATGAACATTGAAAATCTCAAGGCGAACGGAATACTTATCGCGAATTCAGATGCCTTCAAAGACAGAAACTTACAGCTTGCGCACTATGACGAGAATCCACTTGAAAACGGTTCGCTCGACAAGTATCAACTTTTTTCTGTCAATATGACCGAGTTGACGAGCAAAGCTCTGGAGGAGCTTAGCCTTTCCAGCAAAGTCGTGGATCGTTGCAAGAATTTTTTTGCTCTGGGTATGGTCTTTTGGCTCTACAACAGAACCATGGACCACGCGGTTGGCCTTATCAAAGCTAAGTTCAGCAAACGTCCCGAGCTGGTCGATGCGAATCTTCTCGCCCTGAAGGGCGGCTACTCCTACTGCGAAATGACTGAGCAGTTCGCAACTTCTTATGAAGTTAAGCCTGCAAAACTACCCCCCGGGAAGTATCGAAATTTGACTGGCAACACGGCAGTTGCTTTGGGTGCCATCGCCGCCGGACAAAAGTCCGGGCTGCCCTTATTCTTGGGAAGCTATCCGATTACACCGGCGAGTGACATTCTACATGAGCTGTCAAAGTACAAGCACTTTGACGTACGTACCTTTCAGGCCGAAGATGAGATCGCGGCCATGTGTTCCACAATTGGCGCCGCCTATTCTGGCGCATTGGCGTTCACGACAACCAGCGGGCCCGGGGTCGCGTTGAAAGGTGAAGCGATTGGTCTTGCGATTACCACTGAACTGCCTATGGTCGTCTGCAATGTTCAGCGCGGCGGTCCGAGCACGGGCCTGCCGACCAAGACCGAGCAAGCCGATTTGATGCAGGCCTTTTATGGCAGGAATGGCGAAGCGCCCATGCCGATTATTGCGGCGTCAAGGCCGTCAGATTGCTTTGAGACGATCTACGAAGCCTTTCGTCTCGCCATCAAATACATGACCCCCGTGATGTTCCTGTCGGATGGTTACATCGCCAACGGCGCCGAACCGTGGATGGTGCCAAAAGTCGATAATCTTGCGGAGATTCCTGTGGCGTTTGCCAAGGATCCCGAGAGCTACGCGCCCTTCCTGAGAGACGAAAAGACTTTGGCGCGTCCCTGGGCGGTACCTGGCACACCCGGTTTGGAGCATCGTATCGGCGGCCTTGAAAAACAGGCGGACACCGGCAATGTCAGTTCCGACCCACGCAACCATGAGTACATGACCCGCATGCGTGCCGAAAAGGTCGCGAACATTGCCAACGAGCTGCCTGCTACCAAAATAGATGGCGCCGACAGTGGCGACGTGCTTGTGGTCGGCTGGGGAAGCACTGCTGGAGCCATCGAGACGGCAGTCGAGCACCAGCAGGCTCGGGGCAAGTCGGTTTCCAGAATTCACATCAGATACCTCAACCCACTGCCCAATGACCTCGGTAAGATTCTTGGCAACTTCAAACATGTGCTGGTGCCCGAAATGAACTCCGGGCAATTTGTGAATCTGTTGCGCGCAAAGTATCTGGTGCCGGCCATCGCTTTTGGCAAAGTACAGGGTCTTCCGTTCTATTCATCGGAACTCGAAGCAAAGATCGACGAAATTCTGGAGAGCAAATAGATGAGTACGCAAGCAACAGTCACCGGTTCAAACGGACCGACAGAGCTGAAACTAAGCAAGCGGGATTTTGAATCGGACCAGGAAGTGAGGTGGTGTCCGGGATGTGGTGATTATTCAATCCTGGCCCAGGTTCAGCGTACGCTTCCGAAGCTGAACAATCCGAAAGAGAATTACGTGTTTGTATCGGGAATTGGCTGCTCAAGCCGCTTTCCTTATTACATGGACACCTACGGCTTTCACACGATTCATGGCCGCGCTCCCGCAATTGCCACAGGTGTCAAAATCACAAATCCTGAACTTTCAGTTTGGGTCGCCACGGGAGACGGCGATGCGCTCAGTATCGGCGGCAACCACTTCATCCATCTTTTGCGGAAGAATCTGGATATCAACTTGATTCTGTTCAACAACCGTATTTACGGACTGACAAAGGGGCAATACTCGCCGACCTCCGAAGTCGGGAAAGTGACTAAGTCGACGCCGTTTGGGTCAATCGACCACCCCTTTAACCCTGTGAGTATGGCGGTCGGAGCTGGCGCCACCTTCATCGCGCGCGCCATGGACCGTGACCCGGCTCACCTGCAAACCGTTATTCAAAAGGCTCATGACCACAAAGGCACCTCCTTTGTTGAAGTCTTTCAGAATTGCAACATCTTCAACGATGGCGCCTGGGCAAAATATACGGACAAGCAAAGCAAGCCCGACAATGTCGTTTACCTCGAGCATGGCAAACCACTTGTGTTTGGTCCGAACCGGGAGAAAGGCATTCGACTCGACGGCTTCAAGCCCGTGGTCGTATCGCTCACGAATGGCACGTACAGCGAAGATGACCTGCTGATTCATGACGAGGCTCAGCCGAACTCAACCTATGCCTACATCATGAGCCACATGATGGACGACCCGGAATTGCCGGTGCCGGTCGGTGTCTTTCGCAGTGTGGAAAAGGTCTGCTACGAAGATGCGCTGATGGGACAGGTCGAGGCTGCCAAGAAGCGGTTTGGCAAGCCTGATTTGCAGGCTCTGCTGGAAAGCGGCGACACTTGGGAAGTCAAGTAGCTCTTCGCAAGATGAGAAGCAAGCCCGGTGGCTCCAAGCCATCGGGCTTTTTTATTTCTTACGCTTGAAAAGTCCCTGGCTATTTCGTAAGTTGCCACATGTCGAAATCTTCTCGTCGCGGTAAAATATTGTTTGTGCTTTCATGGCTGCTCACCCGCCTCTGGTGGGGATTCGAGATGTCGCGACTCGCCATTTTGCGGGCTCGCCCCAGAATCATCAAGCAGCGCGTCAGCCGGACTCAAGACCCCCTGCCGGCCAGCACCTGGTTGCTGACGCGCAACATGTTCTTCTGTTTGAGCGTAGACGACGGCAACACCCGGATGGTTATCACGCAAACCCCGCCGATTGAGATGAATTAGAACTTCAAAGACAATACTGGATGGAGAACAATTAGATGGCGGACAACAATCTCGGGGCGATCTTGTGCCCCAACTGCGGCAAGCTCATCAGCTCCAATGCCGATGCCTGCGTGCACTGCGGCACAAAAAATCCCAATCTCTGGGGCTTTGGATCTTTTATTCGCAAGATTCTTGGCGGCGAAACCAGCCTGGTGCCAATCATCACAACAGCTTGTATTTCGATGTTTGTTTTGAGCCTGCTGCTCAAGCCTGACGCAGTTATGCAGCCCGGCGGGCTGTTTGGCCTGCTGCGCCCTGCATCGGCGGTTCTCGATAAGCTTGGCATGACCGGCAAGGTGCCCATTGCCATGGGGCGCTGGTGGACGCTGATTACGGCAATCTACCTGCACGGCGGCTTGCTGCACATCATCTTCAACGTCATGTGGATTCGCAATTTGGGCCCGTCGGTGGAGGAATTCTTTGGTATCTCACGAAGCTTCATCATCTACACGGTTGCGGGTGCACTTGGTTTTTTTGTCTCTGCGATGAGTGGCCACTATTACACGCTTGGGGCGTCGGGCTCAATTTTCGGATTGCTCGGAGCGTTGGTTTTTTACGGCAGAAAACGAGGCGGAACCTTTGGCCAGGCGATTTACAAACAAAGCGGTACCTGGGCGCTCATCGGGCTTGTCTTTGGCTTTGTCGTGCCGGTTGTGGATAATGCCGCGCACATCGGGGGATTCATCGGCGGGTACCTGGCGGCAAACGCCCTGGGCTTTATCGAAATGAAACGCGAGCAGCGGTCGCACCAATTGCTTGCGCTTGCGCTGATAGGACTGACATTTCTGTCTTTCGCTCTAAACATCCTGGGCTAGACACCCTCGAAAGACCGGGCGCTTTCCCTTCGATTAGCCATCAAACAAGTCCCCTTGGCGCTCGTTTTTTTCCTGCTGCCGTTTGCCGCGCAGCAAAGCTTCCAGTGTTAGTCGGCAGGCCGCCCGGCGCCTCGGTGACATGACGAAGTGGTATTCCCGCTCCATCTCTCTCAAAAAGCCATCAAAGTTGCCCAGGCAGGTTTCGAGTTCTGGCCTCGTCCTGGTGCGAAGCTGTCCCTGCCAGAAGTCTGAATTGCTGAAGGGATCCGGAACGCTGTCGTTGTTGCTCATGCTTGTCTCTCCGAAGTCATCGCTGGGTAATTTATGGTCACCATGCAATAATATAGTGACTCAATGTTCACCAGGCAAGTCTTTTCTTATTTCGGGCGAAGAAACTGCATCCAATTCCAGTTTCCAAATCTTAATTCTCAATTTGCAATTCCTGCACTCAGATTAACCAAATTATTTTTTTTTGTATTCGATATGGGGGTTCGAGCCTTCTTATTCGTATGTCTAATAGGCGCCCATTAGATTTTATCCATAAAACTCGCTACTCCTGCGTCACGAACCCGGGCGGCATTGTTGTGCCCGGGTGCGTTCGCTTCTCCGAAGCGGTGCGTGGGAGTCGCTGCGAAACCATGATCTTAAAAGGCAGAGGAACCATGGCCTTAAGACAATTCAAGTTGTGCTGTTTGCTCATTATCTGCTGCGCTGCCACGTCCGTAGCGTTGTCGTCAGATAAGAACAAGACAGCTTTGGCGGTTGCAGACGTGAACGCAGGTCAACTGAGAGCAAACCGCACCCTCCTGAACATCAACGAGCTTGCCTCCTGGATTCATTCGAATGGCTTATCCGCGCGACATCCTTCCGGCAACTCCGGCTTGTTTTTCCCGCGCGGCAGCAACCCATCAACAGCAGTCGTTTTCCAGGATCAGCTCATCTGGGGCGGCAAGGTCATGGATGGCCAGGAGCCGGTCGTTCGCGTCGGTGGCGGGATGTATGCCGTTGGCCATGTGCCAGGTAAGATTCTCTCGCCAGGCGTTGCCGAGGACCACACCGCGCCCGACGTTAACCGTGTCTGGAGAATCCGGCGCGACTTCGTGACTGCCGATTTGAGCCTGGATGTTGCCGAGATGAACAGCATCCTACCCCAAGTAGTCTCGCAGGATCAAATCGATGAAGTCCGCAGTGTCTACCGCCAGGATTGGATTGATTGGCCTGCGGACCGCGGCGCGCCATTTTATGATGCCGATGGCGACGGGCGGTACAATCCAGATTTCTACGAAGATGGTACGCCCAGACTCTCTCCTCGCAGTGGCGAGACGTTTGATCCGGCCATTCACGCCGACGAGCCTGGTTTTGCCGATGGCGATCAGGTTATTTGGCTGGTGGTCAACGACCTGCATCCTGGCGCAGTGGCGAATTTCTCAGGTTCTCCGCCCATCGGCATGGAGATGCAGGTTACCTTGTGGGGATATGCGCGGCGCGGAGCTTTGAACCACACCATTTTTCGTCGCCACCGCTTGATCTACAAAGGAACTAGGCTAACACCCGTCTCGGCAAGAATCGATAGCTTCTATGTGGCGCAGTGGGCCGACCCGGACATTGGATCTCATGGAGATGATCTTATGGGTTGTGATCGCCTGCTGGACCTAGGTTTTGCGTACAATGGACCGAGATCCGATGCCGTATTTCGTGCATCTGGTCTAGCGCCGCCTTCGGTCGGCCATCAACTGATGGCCGGCCCACTGCGTGATGCCGGTGGTGTTCAGGCGATCTACGATTTGAAGCCTCGAGCAGGATACAAAAACCTGAGACTGACGTCTTTCATGATGTTCCCTCCCCCGTGCCAAGCCTGCGATCCGTGTTTGGGATGCTACGACATCACACTTCAATTATTTAACATGCTTCGCGGTTTTCTCGGTCGTCCAGTGAGTCCACTAACCCCATTGATCGCTCCAACAACCGGTGAGCCTACTGCGTTTGCATTCTCTGGCGATCCCGTCACCCAGACTGGTTGGGTAGATAGCGGATTCGGTGACCGCCGCTTCCTGCTCAGCTCCGGTCCAGTCACAATGGCCGCCGGCGATACCCAGGAAGTCACCGTCGCTGTCGTCGCAGGCCTTGGTTCTGACCGCCTCAGCAGTTTTGCGGTAATGAGGTTGAACGCTACGAAAACAGAGCAACTGTTCGAAAATCTGCTGCAACTGCCGCAGCCGCCGCCTGCTACTAAGGCCACAGAACTTGACGGCCAGGTCCTGCTCAACTGGGGCTGGGACCACGAGCAACTGGCCCGCACAGAAAACCAGGGCCGCGAGCTGCAATTCGAGGGCTACAATGTCTACCAGCTGCCAACGGCCGATGCTTCGGTTGGAGAAGGCGTCAAGCTCGCGACTTTCGATGTCAAGAACGACATCGCCGCCGTCGTGCAGCCGGCGTTCGATCCGGCTAGTGGCCAAGTGCTCGACCAACTCGTGCAGACTGGCGGCAACAGCGGCATTTTTCGCACCTTTCTGGCAACGCGCGACAGTCTGAATGGCGAGTCGCTTCACAGCGGCCAGACCTACCATTTCGCGGTCACAGCTTACCTGGTTCATCCTGACCGCTCCCAACTCATTCGGGCTTTTGAAAGCGAGCCGGTAGTGGTGACGGTGAAACCACAGGCCTCTGCGCCGGGCACTCGTCTCAACTCCGCCATGGGCGACATCATCACGGCAGAGCTGGTGCAGGGCTTCAGCGATGGCCTGGTGCAAGCCATCGTGGTGGACCCGACGCAGGTATCTGGCGACGACTATCAGGTCGTCTTTGTCAATCCATCAAGCGACACGACCGGAATCATCGAATGGGTGCTCATCAACACCAGCAGGGGAGACACCGTGCTGGCCAACCAGCGCAATCAGTCGGGCGATGAAGACTACCCCATCATCGACGGCCTGCAAGTCAGAGTTGTGTCCGCAACCGCGCCGGCCACGCCGAATTTGGTAGGCGCCATCTTTGCGTTTTCGACTGCCGGTTTCGAGCCGACCGTTTCCCTGCAGCACGCACAAGAAGATGTTCAACGAGTCAACGTCTTCCCTAATCCCTACTACGGCTTGTTTCGGTTTGAAGGCCGTTTCTCCGGCCGCTTCGTGACCTTCAACCATCTGCCGGAGAAGGCGACCATCCGTATTTTTACCTTAGCAGGTAACTTGGTGCGCACGCTCGAGAAGCAGGACCCCGGCCAGTTCCTGCGTTGGGATTTGGCCAACGATTACAACTGGATTGTGGGCGGCGGGCTTTACGTCGCGCACATTGAAATGTCCGAGTTAGGCACATCAAAAACTCTGAAACTGGCGGTCTTTCCACGCCAATGATTGAGGAGGCTGCATGAAGGTCTTTATTCATTTTGCAATTCTGGCAACGTTTGCCGCAACAGTGCAAACCGCTGCCCTGGCAGGAGACAAAGGCGGGCGAATACCACTCGCTCAGGCTAGCCAAACGACGACCAACCGCACCCTCCTGAACATCAACGAGCTTGCCGCCTGGATTCATTCTAACGGTCTTTCAGCGCGACACCCTTCTGGCAACTCCGGCCTGTTTTTTCCGCGTGGCAGCAACCCATCAACTGCAGTGGTTTTCCAGGACCAGCTTATCTGGGGCGGTCAAGTTTCGGATGGCCAGGAACCAGTCCTGCGGGTTGGCGGCGGCCAGTACGCTGTCGGCCATGTGCCGGGTAAAATTCTCTCTCCCGGGATTCCGGAGGACCGAACTGACCCGAATATCAACCGTGTCTGGAGAATCCGGCGGGACTTCACAACCGCCGATCTGGCGTTAGACGCTGCGGAGGTTAACAGCATCCTACCGCAGGCAGTTTCCCAGGATCAAATCGATGACATCCGCGCCACCTATCGCCAGGACTGGATTGACTGGCCGGCTGACCGAGGCGCGTCATTTTATGATGCCGATGGTGACGGACAGTACAATCCGGATTTCGACGAAGATGGCGTGCCCAAACTCGCTCCCCGCAGTGGCGAGCCGTTTGACCCGGCCGTTCACGCTGACGAGCCTGGTTTTGCGGATGCCGACCAAGTCGTCTGGTTGGTGGTTAATGACTTGGAACCTCGTAGTCTAGAGAATTTCTCCGGCTCGCCATCCATCGGCATGGAAATGCAGATAACCTTGTGGGGATACGCGGGTGAGGGGGCCCTCAACCGCACCATTTTTCGTCGGCATCGTTTGATTTACAAGGGAACTGAAATGACGCCCCCTTCGGCCAGTATCGATAGTTTCTACGTGGCGCAGTGGTCCGACCCGGATGCTGGAGCTGCCGGAGATGATCTTGTTGAAGCTGTAGGAAAAGTCTTGAAAACCCAAATAAGTCACAGCAATTATCACGAGAAATAAGTATATTAAAGCCATTGAAAATAAACGGATAACTCGATGGCTCGATTTATTAGGTACAACTATAAGCAGCAGGTAA
>JAJDAF010000032.1 GCA_029261995.1 Candidatus Zhuqueibacterota bacterium | reverse complement strand
CACTTTTTTACAAATCTTGAGCATTACAGTTTTCGAGAAAACGCCTATTTTACAAATAGTTATGGAGGCCCAACCCCAACCCATCGAGAACCTAATTCATAACCAATTGAATTTATTCGACTTTTAACCGGACACTACTGACTTTACTAAGCTCTTCATTAGGATACCGAAGCCTGCGTGCTACGGACATCCGCAAGAAGATCGAGAGGAATAATGGGCGAATTAGTCGGAACAACCGTTTTACACTACCGCATTTTGGCAAAGCTCGGCGAAGGCGGCATGGGCGTGGCCTACAAAGCCGAGGACACCAAACTCAAGTGCGAGGCAGCACTGAAGCTTAAAAACGCATAGATACAAATGGGAACAACTATCCGATAAAACAGCGCCTGTCAGCAAAGCCGCACTGACAGGCAAATACCAACTTTCTTACGAGGAGGATTCATGAATAGATTGATCACGTTACTTGTCACCGCTTTCCTTTTTGCACCACTCGCAGGCTCTTTAACTCCTTTGCATGCGGAGGACGGCAACGACTGGCCTGCCTGGGGTGGTCCGAACGGCAACTTCTCGGTCAAACCCGGCTTGCTCGAGCCGGAGCAGCCCTTTGAACTAAAGGTTGGCTGGAAAAGAGACTTGGGTTCTGGTTACTCCGCGGTTTCGGTTCAGGGAAAGATGGCTGTAACGATGTTCTCGGATAGTACATTCGACTATGTCATTGCGTTGAATGTGAAAGATGGCACGGAATTCTGGCGCTTCAAGATCGACACCACTTTCCCGGGCCGATGGGGTTCCGCCAACGGTTCGATTTCAACACCGCTGATTGCTGATGATAAGGTTGTCGGACTGAGTGCGGCAGGCCGGCTTTTCGTCTTAGAGCAAGAGACTGGAAAATTATTGTGGGATACAGACCTGGTCACGCAGCACCAGGCCAAGATCCCGTTTTATGGGTTCGCCACATCACCTCTGCTTTACAACAATGCCCTGATCATCGAAACCGGCGGGACTTCGAATAACGCCATCTCGGCATTCGATCCGAATACGGGTCAGGTGCTTTGGGCAACCAGCAGCGATACGGTTGAGTATCAGTCGCCTTTCCTGCTCCACTCCGGCGATGCCAACCAACTCGTTGGCATCACAAATCGCGCATTGTACGGGCTGCGGCCCGAATCCGGTGAGGTTCTGTGGCAATTCGAGCATGGCGGTACAACCCATCCCATGGGCGCCGCAAGCGGCAATCTTATGCCTGTCGGGAACAACCAATTCTTTTTGAAGAACACCAACCAGGGCGGCATCCTGTTGAAACTGCAGTATGCAAACCAAATGCACCAGGTCGAAGAAGTCTGGAAAACCAAAGCCATCAAGGGCACCTACGTGGTCCCGGTCTACCACGACGGCTATCTCTATGGTTACAACAGCCGCATTCTAAACTGTATCGACGTCGAAACGGGCGAACGTGTCTGGCGTTCCAGGGCGCCGGGCGACGGCTTCCCGATCGTGGTGGACGGCCATCTTGTGGTTGCCACCAAAGATGGAAGATTAAGTGTTGCGCCAACCTCATCTGCAGGATACAATGAAGTGGCCAGCCTTGATTTGTTCGACAATCTTGTCTGGACGCCGGCAAGCTTCGCGGGCGGCCGATTGTACTTGCGCAGCATGACCGAGATCGCCGCGGTCGACATCATTCCGGCTCAGACAGTAGCAGCCACTGCCGGCAAGACCGAGGGCATTGTGCCGATGTCGGGTTTTGCACAATTCATCAAGAAGGTGGAACAGTCCGGAGACAAGAGTGCGCTGGTGGATGAATTCATGGCAGCACAGAAAGAATTCCCGGTGATCGAGGGAGATGATGTGGTCCATTTCGTCTATCGCGGTGACGCCAACGACATGGCCCTGATGGGCGATTTGGTTGGCTGGCGGTACGACCGTCCCATGCATCATGTGGCGGGTACGGATCTGTTTTACTACTCAGCTCGTCTGGAGTCGGATACCAGACTGACTTACAAGTTTCTCAAGGACTTGCAGACTCCCGTGGTTGACTCGCTTAATAGCAGAACAAGCGGTACGATATTTTTTGGGTCCGCCTCCTGGTTCAGCATGCCGAAATGGAGCGCTCCGAACTATCTTGATAGCGCCACGGTTGTTCAAAGTGGCCGCATTGATTCTCTACAGCTCAAAAGTGCTATCACCGACAGCACCCGCGCTGTCGAAGTCTATCTTCCAGCAGGCTATGATGCAAATGATGGCACAGCTTACCCCATCGCCTACGTGCATGGCGGCAGCGGCGCCACAGGACTGGGGAAAATGACCACAGCGCTGGACAACTTGATTGGCAAGCGGATACAACCGTTTATTGTGGTATATATGCCGACATTTTACGGCGGCGGTTATCGCGAGTACATTGGAAGCAAGCGCGACACCTATTTGCAGGTATTCGTCAAAGAGATCATACCACTGGTCGAGCAGGCGTACAGGATCCTGCCCGGGCCAGAAAACCGGGCGAATATCGGACATTTGACTAACGCCGCAATGGCTTTTTACTCGACCTTCAAACACCGAGAGCTTTTTGGAAAACTAGGCGTCCAGTCGATGTGGTCGGATGAGAAGGAAACCAAAAAGTACAATGAACTCATTTCTCCGGTTGCTCAGGACGAGCTACAAATCTATTTCGAGTGGGGCAAGTACGATTTCAGAAGTCCGCTGGAAAGCATGGATTTAATTGAAAGTAGCCCTAAGGTTGCAAGTCTGTTGAAAGCTCACGGATTCGACCTGACCGGAGGCGAGGTGCATGATGGTACAGGCTGGGCGAGCTGGAAAAACCGCATCGACCGCGTCTTTGAGACGTTTTTCCCACTCCCAGAATCGAGAAGCGAACAGATCCGGGTAGGTGGATCGAAAAGCAGGGAATCCACGGGTCGCTAGTGTGATGATTTCCAAATAAGCGAACTCTGACAGGGTTTGATGTTCACCGTTTCAGGCATAAAAAAAGGGTCGAAACCCTGTCAGAGTTTTGTTCTGGAAATTAGAAATCGTGACACCAGGTATCCGGCTCGTCCGGGTTAGAGATGTTCTATGAATCAGGCCCGAGCAATCATCTTCCACTGACAGTTTTTTCTTGACAATCCAAAGCTGTTTGCGATGTTTTAGCCGGCAGCATTGCTGCTTGCAGCAGTCTAGTCTCTGTGTTCCACGCAACGCGAATGGTTTCGCGTTGGCGATAGTCTTTCACATATCGTTGTCCGCGCCTGTTGTTCTATCCGCCAGATAGTGCGGCGTTCTATCCCGTCAAACAGGATAGGCGGTGGACGGGCGGATTGGGGCCTTTGGTGAAATACCACATTCACATAACAAGCTATTCGGGGAATCAGCGGGACAGGGCGCCACCCTGGGCGGCCTCGTCATTGCGAGCATTTTTCGCGAAGCAATCTCCTCGAGCATGCAGGGAGATTGCCACGTCCCGCTGGACAACGCGGGACTCGCAATGACAGTCCAGTACTTTTTGGGTAACCCGACGTGTTTGTAACAACTCGGGAATACAAGAGACCCAACACCCCACAGGGTGGAATTTTCTGAGCCCTGACATATCCAACAACCAAATTGTAGGAGGAAAAACATGTCAAACCAAGATGATTATCTCGCGAAACGGGACATCATCGAAGCCATCCCGGAAGAAGAAACGAAATCACCCAATATGCCCATCGATGCCTATGTGCAGGAGGCCGAAAACCTTTACCATTGGTGTGGAGATGACGAGACTGAGCTGACCGGCGCGGGACTGGATTGGAGTCTGGTTCAGGACATCCCCGTCCGGGCCGGCGCTTTGCGGGAAACACAATCCATCTGGTTCAAAGAACGTTTTGCGCAGGAAGAGGCGGAACAACAATGGCAAGAGGAATCGCCTGCCGGATATGACCTGAGAAACCAACTCCTACACGGCTTGCTCTACGCCTACCGCAATGCTCCGGATTTGCTCAGCCGTGTCTCCGCCATTGCCGACGGCAGTAGCCACGCCGACATGATCCAGGACCTGAATGACATTGCCGTGCTGGCCAACGAGACTATCGAACCGCTGCAACAGATCAATTTCGATGTCTCTTTGCTGGAAAAAGCCGCCACCACGGCGGACCGACTTTCCGACCTGCTGGCGGCAGCGACCAAAGATCGCGCCGACAACAGCAGCGCCCGGGTGATTCGCGACCAGGCCTATAGCCATCTCAAACAGGCGGTTGACGAAGTTCGGCAATGCGGCCAGTATGTCTTTTGGCGCAATGAAGCGCGCCTGAAAGGCTATGCCAGCCGCTATCATAGAAAAATCCGGCATTCATCACGGGATTCTTCCGCGCCGACAGCGGGTGAAAGCGCCTGAACACCAAATCACGCTCCATTTTCCCCGCAGCGCCCTCACATGCGCTGCGGGACTAACAAAACCAACTCAGGACGTTCAACACCGCCCAGGAAGGCTCAAATTCCCCCGGGAAGGGGTGAAAGTGGCCCGGGGAGGCTCAAATTTCCCCGGGAAGGCATAAAAGTGTCCCGGGGAGGCCCAAAGTCTCCCGGGAAAGGCTAAAAGTAGCCCGGGGAGGCCCAAAGTCTCCCGGGAAGAGTTAAAAGTGGCCCGGGAAGGCTCAAAGCCTGCCGGGAAGGAGTAAGAGCCTGCAAGGAATCTCCGCCTTTCCTCCGCCCATCATCGTACGGTACCTTCCATCCTCCATCTTCTATATTCTATCTTCCATCCACTATCCACTATCCACCAAAGAATCTCCTCTCTGCAACAATTTTCCCTTGACAGACGGCGTGCAGACACCTATCTTGCTGCAAGTTTCCGTTGATTCTCTCGTTTCTCAGTCTTTTTCGTATGTGTGACATCCGCGTGAGAAGATTCTTGATGGTGGCATGAGCAAGGAGGGCTTCGGTGAAGCAAGCAAATCAAACACCAGAGCTGTTGGGCCCGTTGGATACGGATTCAGACATGACCTGCCAGAGCTATGTCCACATTTATCCCACGTGCCGAGACCAGGTGCGAGCGGCGATTCATACATGGCAATATGCATCGAGCAGCCGCGTTACAAGGACGTGCATACAGTGTTAAGAGTCCCGCGGACATGCTCGGCGCTTGATGCTGTCCGGTCTAGTTGTGCGGAATAAACACAAGGTATTGCCCCTGCTTCCATGGTTTATTTTGCCTAAGTGGCTGGATTAGGCGGAATAAACCGGGTTGAGTTAGGTGGAGTAAACACAAGTTAGGCAGTTTCATGCACAACGAACAAATAAGGATTTATGATGGCTATTCAACAATATTCTGTAAACCAGCACCCCATTCAAGCGCTGCTTACCTGGGTGGAATCCAATGAAATAGCAATTCCCGAAATCCAACGACCTTTTGTATGGGATGCCACTAAAGTTCGAGATCTAATGGATTCTCTTTATCAGGGATATCCCATCGGTTACTTGATTGCATGGCGCAATCCAGATGTAAAACTTAAAGATGGTTCTATGTCATCGGGAAAACGCATATTGATTGACGGCCAGCAAAGAGTAACAGCACTAATGGCCGCGCTACTTGGCAGGCGTATCATTAATAAAGATGGGGATTATTTACTTGACAAACCCAACTATTTTACGTATATTATGCCAGCAAGAGAAACCAAACAAGGAATCCAAACCATGAAATCCGAATCCCCTCTCGACTTCCACAAAATAGCGGAAATGACTGAACATGACGCACGCGTTTATGTTGAACTTATCCGCTGGCCTACCGGCGCTGCATGCCCACGTTGCGGCGGTTGTGACCCTTACAAACTGAAAGCAAAACCAGATAGCAAACGCCCCGTTCGCCCAGGCGTTTACAAGTGCAGAGAATGCCGCAAGCAGTTCACAGTCAAAATCGGAACCATCTTTGAAGACAGTCCAATTTCCTTGAAAAAATGGCTCATGGCCTTCTCGCTCATCTGCTCTTCTAAGAAGGGCATCTCTTCCCACCAGTTGCACAGAATGCTTGGAGTCACTTATAAAACGGCATGGTTTATGACGCACAGAATCCGGCACGCTATGACTGACAAGTCTTTCGACAGAAAGCTCACCGGCACGGTTGAAGTGGATGAAACCTACATCGGCGGGAAAATGCGCGGTGGCAAGCGTGGGCGTGGCTCTGAGAACAAGACTCCAGTTGTCGCACTGGTCGAACGCGATGGTTCCGTAAGATGCCAGCCGATGGACATGCTGACTTCCAACAATCTCTTGGCCTACATCCACAAGAACGTAGATAGAAACGCCACCGTCATGACGGACGAATTCAAATCCTATATCAGAGTCGGCAAGCATTACGAACATCATGTAGTCAAGCATAGCATTGGTGAGTACGTCCGGGGCAATGCTCATACGAATACGGTTGAAAGCTTTTTCAGTTTGATCAAGCGTGGCGTTATCGGTGCGTTTCATCATGTTTCTAAGCAACATCTGCATAGATACCTTAACGAGTTCAATTTCCGTTACAACAGGCGCAAGTGTGAAGATGCAGAACGTACCATCATGGCAATTAAGAAAGCTGAAGGAAAGCGCCTATTCTTTTATTCTCCGAAAAATGCGATAGCCTAAAATATCTTTAAAAAAAGGATGTCGGGCTGGTTGCGATCCAGCCCGACAAATGACAGAATGACCTCCCAAAGCGATCAATCTGCATTCTCTATTTCAACTATCACAAATATTCTGATAGCTATATTCACGGGTTTAACGTTCTTAATTTTGTGGATAAACATGACAATGACAAAGCCAAAAGTATTCATTTCTAGAGTTATAAAGGATGACCATAACTGGAAAGACTATCGCTTTAGAATATTTAATTGCAAATCAAACCCAATTGAATTAAAGAAAATAGAATATAAAGAAAAAACTAGAAATCCGTTTAAAAGATATAAAAAAATCGATCTCACTGGTTTAATTCAGTGGCGCATAGAACAAGAAGAATCCACCATTATGAGAGATACCATAATCCAACCAAATGAACAAAAAGACTTTGATGTGGTTTTGCCATCTACAGTCCAGCCATCCATCTATAAATTTCGCGTAAAAACTTCGGGCGGACGCGCGACAACCATAAAACAAATCTCTCGGGATTAGACTCATGGCGAATCAATAATAATTGCCATTGAAGAAAAATCAATGAAATTGTTATCAGCCAATTATCCATTCTTATTGTCACCTTCTTTCTCAGGCGGCTTAACTTCCATTAGTTTCTTAAGCGCTTCATCAACGCTCATCGGGTGCAAACTTAAAGGCTTGTCGTACTGCTTGCCTTTGTTGGTTTTCTTTTCTTTTGGCATAAACAAACCTACGATTATATAATGAAAGAACTAATTAAGTATCTACACTTATATAATGAACTAACCGGCAATCTCGAAAAACAGGAAAAAGCAAGACATTCACTATGGAACGCTCTTCTAATTTGCAATTCGCTATTTATCAGCTCATTTACTATTGTCATTACTGTCAATACTGATAAAATTCATATCTCAAATTACATCTGGCCTTTTTATGGCTGTGTTTTTATTCCAATCATGTTAATTATGATCAATTATACTCTATCGCCGTTTTACGCTAGAAGAAAAACAACTCAGACAGTCGTAAAGATAGAAAAAAAGATGCAAGAAAAATCTGAGCATAAATGCAACGATGCCGATCATAGTCAGTTTTTGCGACGGTGCAATACATTTTTCGCAATATCTGAAATGATTTCTCTTTACTCAACAATGTTCGCTATAGTATACCTTTTCTGTATCATAGCAGACTTAACCAAATAAAAACCACTTGCCTCTGGCTTGTTTTTTAATGTCGTCAAGAAGTTCTAAAACCATTTGTGATTCTCTTTCTTCTTGCTCAATTCTGGATTTTTTCTCTGCTTTTTTTGCATCGCAAAGATATTCTAAGGTACCATTAATTGAACTCAGTATACCCTCAATTGATAACAAAATCTCTTTGTTTGATCGAGAATCAATCTTACCCGACATCATACCACCCGCAAGTATATACTTGCTCTTGGCATAATATAGGGCTTTTATCTGGGTTTGTCAAGTATCTAATTCCCATAAAGATTATAAACATGTATACATTAGAATTGCATTTCATCCAATCGAAAGAAGGTTTGAAGTATCAAACCCGGCTATAGCAAAGGATAAAGAATGGATTTCTGATATCTCGACCATTTATTCAGCAGATCTTAAAGTTATAAAACTTGTCAGTGAGTATTGTGCAAGAAATGAAAACGTCGAGCAGGATGATATTTATGAAAGTGTTGAACTACTTAAAAGCTTGGTTAACAACCATATTGGTCTGATAGAGTTCAATTCAAACCTGGATATTGAAACCGTAACAGAAATATTTATCCGGATTAATTCTGCTGGCGCTGTACTAAGCCAGGCTGACTTTGCTATGTCAAAAATAGCTGCTAATGATATTTATGGTGGTAACACGCTGCGCAAATGTATTGACTATTTTTGCCATTTGGCTGTTGTACCAGATTTTTATCTACAGTTGGTTGATGTTGACGAAGAATTCATAAAAACAGAATATTTTTCAAAAATGGCCTGGTTGAAAAATGAAAATGATGACCTTTATGACCCATCCTATACCGATATGCTACGAGTGGCGTTTTCTTCTGAATTTAAGCGTGGACGTTTGCAGGATTTGGTAGCACTACTTTCCGGCAGAAATTTTGAAACGCGCCAATATGAAGAGAGCATTGCCCTGGCATCATTTGAACGGCTAAAAACTGGTATTCATAATTTTATGAACGAAACCAATTTTAAGCGCTTTGTAATGATTTTGCGTTCAGCGGGATTTGTCGAATCATCCATGATTCGCTCACAAAACGCGATCAATGTAGCCTATATGGTCTACTTACACCTTCGGTCAAAAAACACAGATGCGGCCAAAATTGAAACATTCGTGCGTAAGTGGTTTGTTCTCTCCATTCTAACAGGCAGGTACTCCGCATCACCCGAATCACAAATTGATTTTGACATTAAGCAAATTGATGGGCTAGGTTTTGAAGAACATTTAGATCGTGTGGAAAGTGCTGAACTGTCGGACGCTTTCTGGGATTTTGGATTGCCCCAGCAATTTAACACGTCCGTAGCCAGCAGTCCCTATTTTAATACGTTTCTTGCTGCTCAGGTTAAAATGAATAATAAAGGATTCTTATCCCGTGATATTACCGTCCAGGATTTAATTACACATCGCGGCGATGTGCATCATATATTTCCCAAGGATTATTTGAAAAAACATGGTTTACAAAGGGGACGGTATAACCAGATTGCCAATTATGTGATAATGCAGAGCGAGATTAATATTACTGTGGGAAATAAACCCCCAGCAGACTATTTTCTGGAGATATGGGAGCAGTGTAACGGGGGTGGGTTGAAATATGGTGGAATTAAAAACAGAGATGAACTCATCGAAAATTTCAGAATGAACTGTATTCCTGACGAGATGGAAACTAAAACTATAGAGCATTATGATACTTTTTTGGAAGAACGTAGAAAGTTGATGGCCTATAAAATAAAGGAATACTATAAAAACTTATAATTGTCGTTGCCTAACATTAGCATGCACGTGAAAAAAGGGCGCCCTGCTTTGTTCACACTCAGCGCTTTGAATCTTGTTCAGTTTTGCTCCACGAACTTTGTGCTACTTCCCCTTTTTCACGGACGGGTGGCCTTGACGACAAGAGATATGAGAAAGATGTGTGGCAGGCGTCTTTGAGACCGTGCCTTTTGGTGCACAAGCTACCGCTTTGATATGGAACCCGAAAATAGCACACGACACAGAAAGAAGGTCAAACATTACAATATCCCTGGGCATTCACATAGATTGAAAACAATGCTGTGCGCGCCGATTTGGTGGATTCGCCTGAGAAGTGGCCGTGGTCATCGGCACATGCACAATTTGTAAACAAAGGGTTGGTTCCGGATCGTGAAAGCATACCCATATTGATGAAATGAGCATTTGCCACGGCTTGAAAGCGCGTGGCACACGTTTGCCTACAATAGCCCGGACAGCAGGCATGGCCACCCAGTCGAGCATATAGTTGGACCTCAAGAGAAATTTGAACCTAAGCGGAGGCTCTTTCACTATGAACAATCTCCATCGGTTGACTTCAGCAACCCTTGCGGTGTTCGTGTTTTTGATAAGTTGTGGCATTCCAGATGAGACACAGACCTCCGCGGAGTCAAGAGTTCAATATCTACTGGAGGTCTGGGAATCGGGTCGCACAGACGAGCTGCACGAACTTTTCCACAACGACGCGGTCTATGATGACTATCCCAATGGCGTCCAGTACAACGGTTTTGATGAGATTGCGGGTTACATTGGGCATGTTCATTCCTGGGCATCCGCTATTCAGATTGAAACTACGTCTATTCATGCAGGAGGCTCATCTGCCACGGCGGAATGGGTAATGACAGGCGTGCAAGATCGGCCTATTGGTAATCGTGTACCTGTGGCGACCGGCAGGTCAATCAGAGTCCAGGGAGTCACAATAATAGAAATGTCGTCCGGTAAGATACGACGAGCAGCAGATTACATTGATACAGCGTCTCTTATGTTACAACTGGGGAGCAGGATCGAACTACCCGGGGGTGCAGTGTTGGAACTACCGCCGGAGTCGAATCTATCGCAATAGAACGTACACCTTTGCCAGACCTCACTTTGCTTGCACTGATTGCGGGGTGGATGATGCGTGATTCCTGGATTTGGTGACTTTCCGAATCATATTCTAAATCGGAGCCAAACTACCTCGAAATCCCGCAACCGGCGAGGTCGATGTTATGCGCATCAACCAATAGGCGGGCGGGTGGCCTTGACGACAAGAGATATGAGAAAAATGTGTGGCACGCGTCTTTGAGACCGTGCCTGTTGGTGCACAAGCTACCGCTTCGCTATGGAACCCGAAAATAGCACACGACACAGAAAGAAGGTCAAACATTACAATATCCCAGGGCATTCACCTACATTGAAAACAATCCCGTGCACGCCGATTTGGTGGGTTTGCCTGAAAAGTGGCCGTGGTCATCGGCAGATGCACAATTTGTAAACAAAGGCTTGGTTCCGGATCGTGAAAGCATACCGATGTTGATGGAATGAGCATTTGCCACGGCTTGAAAGCGCGTGGCACACGTTTGCCTGCAATAGCCCGGGCAGCAGGCATGGCCACCCAGCCGCAAGGCTTTTCTATCCTATGAAGTATCTCATCTACAGTGAAGACACGCTGATCGGGTGGTCACCACTTGACAAAGGTGACCGACCAATGGCCATTGTGAGCGGCGTCTTCTATCCAAACAATCGAGCACAAAGGTATGGACATGCCCCATCTTGTTTCGTTTCCCGGCACATTGCAGACAAACCTAGCGGAGGTCGGCGGCAAGGGCTATGAGCTGATCCGCATGCTCGAGGCGGGTCTGCCCGTTCCGCCTGGCGTCGTGCTCACCACAGAGTTCTTCGCGCCCTGGTTCGACGAGATTCAGGGGTCCGCGACGTGGACGGCGCTGGCCGAGGCGACGCCGGACAAGTGGGCGACCCTCTGCAACAAGCTGAAGGGGCTCTGCCCTGCTCTCCCGCTGACGGCGACTCAACGGCAAGCCCTGGAGGACCTGCGCAAGAACCTCGCAGCGCTGGGTGACGACGTGCTGTTCGCGGTACGCTCGTCCTCGCCCGAGGAAGATCTGGCGTCGGCCTCGTTCGCCGGGGGCTACGAGACCCGACTGGGCGTGCGCCCCGCCGATCTGGACGACGCAGTGCGACACTGCTTTGCCTCGAGCCTCGATGAACGTGTGCTCGTCTACAAGAAGGAGCACGGCTTCGACGTTCTCTCACCGCGCATCGCCGTGGTCGTGCAGCGGCAGATCGACAGCGAGGTCGCCGGCGTGGCCTTCTCGCTCAACCCGCTCACGAACGACTACGACGAGGCCGTCATCGACGCCAACTGGGGCCTGGGGGAGTCGGTTGTCGCCGGGCTCGCGTCACCCGACCACTTCATCATCGACAAGGTCAGTCGGCAGATCGTGGACAAGAAGCTGGGCGCCAAGCAGGTCTCTATCTGGCTGGGTCCCGATGGCGGCACCATCGAGCGAAAGGGCCACCGTTCGGCGGATCTCACCCTCAGCGACGACCAGCTCGGCGAGCTGACCGACGTGCTGTGCCGAATCGAGGAACTCTACGAGAAGCCGATGGATATCGAGTGGGCCTACGCCGGCGGTCAGCTCCACGTGCTGCAGGCACGCCCCATCACGACCTACGTACCGCTCGCGCCCGAAATGCTGACCAAGCCAAGTGAACGCAGGCGGCTGTACGCGGATGCTGCGTTGTCGAAGGGGATGACGACTAATGTACCTTTGTCGCCGATGGAGCAGGAATGGCAGGAAGATTTTGTTGTCTCCTTTCTGGAGAAGTTCTTCGGAATCGATGTTACTCCTGAGAAAGGTCTTATGTTCTTGGCGGGCGGCCGAATGTACACAAATCTGTCCAACGTGATGTGGTTGGCGAGTCCAAAAAAACTGTCGAAGGCGAACGCCCCCAACGACGTGTTGATGGGGGAGATCATGGCCAACATCGACGAAAAGCGGTACCGCGCGGCCACGAGACCGCCGTGGATGCGATTGGGGATTCTATGGTCTGTTCCCAAGGTTTTGTGGATGTTGCGCAGCACATTCTGGAACACACTGTGGGCTATCCTATTTCCCGAATGCGCACACCGAGCGTACCAACGGAAGGTCGACGCCTACGAGTTACAGTTTACCGAGAACCTCGACTACGGTCTTCCACTCGCGGAATTTCGACAGCTCTGCGTCGCGCCCATGTTGCAAATGTTCAGCATTACGGGGGGAGCGCTAGGGGCCGGTTTACTCGCAATGGCGTCGGTCCATCGTGTGGTCGGCAAGAAGTCAGCCGAGGTGGACGCCTTCGCCGGGAAGCTCAAGCTGGGCGTCACGGGCAACGTTGTCGTCGAGATGGGGATAGCACTGTTTCGCCTGGCCAAGCTATTGGATCCATCCGATTTTGAGGACTTGACCCGGTTGGCCAAACGTGTCGAGAGTCGCCAGATGTCAGCGGAGTTCCTGAGCGCGTGGGACGCTTTCCTCTCGACGTACGGCTGGCGCGGTCCTGTGGAGATGGATCTGGCAAGCCCGCGCTATGCGGACAGCCCCGGTCTCGCCCTGAGGCAGATGTCCTTCATGACCGTCGATGACGAGGGCTTTGATCCGGAGACCGCGCACCAGCGCCTCGTAGAAGACCGGCGACAAGCCTACGAAGAGTTGATGAGGCGTTCGGGTTGGTTGCGGCGAGTGCTGCTGCACCGCGTCCACCGGATCATCGACCTGTTCGCTGGCACCCGCGACATGCCCAAACACCAAATGGCCTTGTTCAACTACGCACTCCGCAAGCGCGCCCTGATCGAGGGCAAACGCCTGGTCCGGGAAGGACGTCTCGATGTAGCCGATGATGTCTTCGGTCTGACGGTCCGCGACCTCGAATCGGCCACTATGCATCCCTCCGTGGACCTGCGAAAGGTTCGTGAGGAGCGGACGCGCTTCCTCAAGATACTCGAGGCCCAGGTGAAGGAGTTCCCTCAAGTGATCGACTCGCGAGGCCGGATCCTTCGACCCGCTCCGCGCGAGGAGAAGCCCGGCGAGCTGAGCGGGATGGCTGTGTCGCCCGGCGTGGTGACGGGTCCGGTCAAGGTGCTCCGCGACCCCCACGAGAAGCCCGTCCACAAGGGGGACATATTGGTCGCGTACACGACAGACCCGGGCTGGACGCCGCTGTTCGTGAACGCCGCCGCAGTCGTGCTCGAGGTCGGCGGCGTTCTGCAGCACGGTGCGGTGGTCGCGCGCGAGTACGGAAAGCCGTGCGTTGTGGGCATCGACCGGGTGATGACGAAGCTTCACGACGGCCAGAGGGTCGAAGTCGATGGAACGGCGGGGGTGCTCCGCCTTCTGTCGTAGCCAGGGATGAATCGTGATGAGCATCAACGTTAAGCTTGTCTCAGTAAGAGAAAGTAAAAATACATAACAATGGCATTAACTCCGACACCTTAGTCTGTGCGTGATTTTGAGTCTGAGTGCGCTGTTTTAAGTTTCTTTAATTATTCATGGTTGGGTGTGTTGAACTCGGCGCAGGTTATGCCAAACATTGGGCAGCATTTAGGGTTCTTGATATCAAATCTCGTACATTATAAATACGGAGGACACATGCAGGTGGTTGTTCCGGAACACTCAGTTTACTATCTTGAAATCGTAGCCCAAGATGTTGAAGCCGTGTGCGATCTATACACCAAGTCTTATGGCTGGGACTTCAAGCCAATGGACCCCGAATTGGGGAACACGTGTGTGGCTGATCTCCCGGGCGGGTGGCGTTGACGACAAGAGATATGAGAAAGGTGTGTGGCACGCGTCTTTGAGACCGTGCCTTTTGGTGCACAAGCTACCGCTGCGATATGGAACCCGATAATAGCACACGACACAGAAAGAAGGTCAAACATTACAATATCTCTGGGCATTCACATACATTGAAAACAATCCTGTGCGTGCCGATTCGGTGGATTCGCCTGAGAAGTGGCCGTGGTCATCGGCAGATGCACAATTTGCAAACAAAGGCTTGGTTCCGGACCGTGAAAGCATACCGAAGTTGATGAAATGAGCATTTGCCACGGCTTGAAAGCGCGTGGCACACGTTTGCCTACAATAGCCCGGGCAGCAGGCATGGCCACCCAGCCGGAATAAACCGGGTTTAGTTAGGCGGAGTAAACACAAGTTAGAATAATATTCGAAAGGTTGAGAATGGGAAAAATTGGATTTACAAAGTCAAATTCTGGCATTATTACTATAGCAACACTTATCTTTTTTATACATTCTGGTGCACAGGCACAACAAGCCTGGACACAAAAAAAAGGCGAGGGTTATTTTCAAATAGGAGCATCATCTTTTTATTATTCTTCTGCTGGTGCTGCTGATGCCTTTAAATCTTATGACCTCGCTCGTCCGATAACTGAATTTATCGTCTCTTTATATGCGGAATATGGACTCGCGAATAAATTAACAGGAACGGTTATCGTACCGTTTCATTTTGTATCAAGTGGTGAATTAAGTTCAAAATGGCCTGGATTTGCACCTGAAGAGGGTAGCCTGACTGCTTTTGGGAATCTCAGCCTGGCGCTAACCTACCAAATTTATTCGAGCAATTATTTCGTTCTGTCCTCAAAATTAGCATCAAGTATTAAGACTTCGGATTACGATGTTACTACAGGATTAAGAACTGGTTATGGTGCCTTTGGGATTTCACCAACCATACTTGTCGGAATCAGCACAGATGTTTTTTTTACGAGTGCAGAAACCGGGATAGACATTTTAACTGAGGGCTATTTGAATCATTATATTTTCCAAGCACAAATAGGAAAGGAGTTTACCCAAAGTAAACGATTTATTGGAGTTTTTGTTATTTCAATAAACAGAGCTTTAGGCAATGCTTCAAATGAAGAGAATCAAAACCTAAACGGGACTTCTGTATTTACTACGTTGTATCAAAATGAGCGTACATATTATGCAGGCATTTTAAGATTTGGCTATAAGCTTTCCGATACTTGGGGATTATGGTTCTCTATCGGAGGAGGACCTTCTAAATATACCGGACGAAATCCTGTTTTTTCACTAGCTTTTGCATACAATTTGAGATAAACGACTACTCAGCATAATGAAGCTCATAGCCAAGTCTGGTTCAATGTACATCATAAATAGGGAGGACACATGCAGATGGTTGTTCCTGAACACTCAGTTTACTATCTTGAAATCGTAACTCCTGATGTTGAAGCCGTGTGCGATCTCTACACCAAGTCTTATGGCTGGGACTTCAAGCCAATGGACCCCGAATTGGGGAACGCGTGTGTCGCTAATCTTCCGGGCGGGTCGCTTTGCGGGATTCGTGCTCCCATGCACTCTGCAGAGAAGCCGATTGTGCGCACATACCTGCGCGTGACCGATATCCAGGCTTCCGTTCAGAGGGCGGCTCAACTTGGGGCCAATATTTTGCTCGAACGCATGGAGATACCCGGACATGGAATCATAGCGATATATGAGAATGGTGGCATCGAACAGGGACTTTGGCAAGTCCAATAAACGACCGCCTAACAAAACGCTGTTGTTGGACTGGTTTTCCGCTGCGCTTCAAACCAACAGAAAAAGCGCGGCAATAGATTCAAATCCGCGGAAAATAGGATTCATTGAACTCCTGAAGGATGGTCTTGAGTATGATTGACAGGCAGCGATTACAATGGGTCATCGAGCAACACTATCATACAATTGATAGACACTACAATCAGCGCGTCACCACCAAAAGTTGGTGTTTGACCGTTTGGATAGCCTCGATGTTATTCGCCAGTTCTAGTCATATGATTTCTTTACACTACGAAGGCGTGGTCTTGACCATACTTCCGGTTGTCATGTTCTGGATAATCGAAGGCATGCAGGCGAGTCATATGAAAATAGTGGAGCTGCGTGTGGTTGAACTGGAGAAATTATGGTTGACTGAGAAGTCAGAGATAAAGAAGACCACAGATTTGTTGTTCTACGGCAGCCATCAATATCAATCAGCGAGAATAAAATTCAACATATTTGTCTATGCCCTTTTTAAGATGGAAACCGTATTCTCCTTTTATTTGCTGCTGGCAATTGTTGATGCTATTGTTGTTTTGTTCCTTATCGTAGCGTTCCCAGTTGGCCCCTAGCTTATCTTGTTCTCCGCTTGAAGGGAATTTGAACCCGCTTTCCGATGCCCTCATCAGCCATCTTAAAGCCAGAGCCAATCTGGTTTGCAGGCGCTCGACTAAAAAAACGAGGCAACATGATTGAACTCAACAAAATTCGGGAAGCCGCGCGCCGCGTCGAAGGCAAAGTCTTGCGCACGCCGCTGTTTAGCAGCAGTCAACTGGGAGCACGCGTCGGCGTCGAACTCTATTTGAAATGCGAGTGTTTTCAAAAGACCGGCTCATTCAAGCCACGCGGCGCCCTGAACAAGGTGCTTTCGCTTACGGCTGATGAGCGCGCCAAAGGGCTGATCACGGTCTCTGCCGGCAACCATGCGCAGGCGGTGGCCTGGGCCGCCCTGCAAGTTGGCGCCCCGTGTGCCGTGGTTATGCCGACCGATGCGCCGCGCTCCAAGATCGAGGCGGTGCAGGGTTACGGCGCGGAAGTGATTTTGCACCCGGAGCGCCCGACGCTGTTCGATAAGCTCAACCAGGAAAAAGACGCCCGCGGCGCCACCTTTGTGCACCCGTTCGACGATCCGGTGGTTTTGGCCGGCGCCGGTACCGCCGGCCTGGAAATCATGCAGGACTTGCCGGAGGCAGACGTCGTAATTGTGCCGGTTGGCGGCGGCGGCCTGCTTGGCGGCGTGACCTCGGCCGTCAAAGGCATGCGTCCAAAGACCCGCGTTGTGGCAGTCGAACTGCAGGACGGACCTGGCCTGGCGCCTGCTCTGAAAGCCGGCAAACCGGTAGCCGTTGAACGACCTCGCACGCTGGCGGACGGCATGACGCCACCTTTTGTTGGCGCCCTGCCCTTGGCGATCGCCCGCGAGGCGGTGGACGAAATCGTGACGGTGACCGAGAATGAAATGATTGAAACCATGAAACTGCTGCTCACGCGCTGCAAAATTTTTGCGGAAGCCTCCGGGGCAGCCTCGAGCGCGGCACTGTTGTTCGGCAAAGTCGAGGTCACAGCCGGCGCCAAAGTGGTCGCTCTCGTCTCCGGCGGCAATGTCGATTTGGACGCTGCTTGCGCCGCATTTGACACACGCAGTCAGGCGGTCAAATCATGAAGATTCGTCTTCTGAGCGAACGTGATGTTTATGATTTGTTGCCCATGCCGGCCTGCATGCAAGTCATAGGGGATACGCTGCAAACCCTGGCGCAGGGCAAGGGCGTCAACCCGCTGCGGACGGCCCTGCGCTTTCCGGAAGGCAGCGGCCTGCTCGGTTTGATGCCCGCCTACCTGGGTGCGCCGAAATCCACCGGTGTGAAGGTGGTGACCGTCATGCCGGGCAATCATGGCACGCCGTATGATTCACACCAGGGCTTTGTGCTGCTGTTCGAGCTTGAACACGGCTGTCCGCTGGCGCTGGTGGAAGCCAGTTCGGTGACGGCGATTCGCACGGCGGCAGCAAGTGGCGTCGCAACCAAGCTGCTGGCACGAGCAGACGCCGGCAAGTTGGCACTGCTCGGCTCCGGCGTGCAGGCATCAACTCACCTTGAGGCAATGTGCCTGGCACGCGATATTTCTACTGTCTCGGTGTGGAGCCGAAGCACGGTGCATGCACGAGAATTTGCCGCCCGAGAGAGCCGCAGGCATAACATCGAAATCAAACAGCCCGGGCAGCGGTCGCCGGGGCGGAGATTATCTGTACCGTGACTTCGGCGCGGGACCCGGTACTGCAGGGCGAATGGATTGCAGCGGGCGCACATATCAACGCCGTGGGATCATGTCTCCCGGCTTTTCGTGAGCTGGACAGTGCTGCCGTTACCGGCGCCCGGCTGTTTGTCGATCGCCGAGAATCAACCGTCAACGAGTCTGGCGATTTTCTCATCCCGAAACAAGAAGGAGCGATCGCCGATTCGCACATCGCGGCGGAGGTTGGAGAACTGCTGCTCGGCCAGGCCGTTGGTCGCACATCCGAGCAGGAGATAACCCTGTTCAAGTCCTTGGGCCTGGGCGTGGAAGACCTCAGCTCGGCCCACTATGTTTACGAGCAGGCTGTCAAGCTGGGCCGCGGCGTCGAGTTCGAATTCGGGGGGCCTGAAGCATGAAGCAGGCGCAGGCGCCGACCCTGGCGGCAATTCGCGCGGCTCGTGAGCGCATTGCCGGCGCGGCTTTGCGGACGCCACTGATTCGCCTCAATTCCGAGCAGACACCCGCCGAAATTTACCTAAAACTGGAGAATTTGCAGCCCATCGGTTCTTTCAAACTCAGAGGCGCCAGCAACGCCATGCGCCTGGCTCCCGAGGCTGCGCTGCGCAACGGCGTCTACACCGCCAGCGCCGGCAACATGGCGCAGGGCGTGGCGTGGAGCGCCCGCGAGCTTGGCGTGCCGTGCACCGTGGTCGTGCCGGACCACGCGCCGCAAACCAAACTCGATGCCATCGAGCGACTGGGCGGCAAGATCGTCAAGGTGCCGTTCGACGAATGGTGGCAAGTGATCATCTCGCACCGCTATCCAGGACAGGAGGGTTTGTTCATTCACCCCGTGAGCGACACAAACGTCATGGCCGGCAACGGCACGATTGCTCTGGAAATCCTGGAAGACTTGCCGGAGGTGGCGGCCGTGGTCGTGCCCTTCGGTGGCGGAGGTCTAAGCTGTAGCATTGCCAGTGTCTTGCGCGTCCTGCGGCCACGGGCGAAAGTTTTTGCCGCGGAGGTTGAAACCGCGGCGCCGTTGCACGCATCCCTGCTCGCCGGCGCAGTGCGGACTATCGACTACACGCCGAGCTTTGTGGACGGCATCGGCGCGAGCAGCGTGCTGGAAGAAATGTGGCCGTTAGCCAGTAAGTTGCTCGACGGCGCGCTGGTGGTTTCGTTGCAGCAAGTTGCCGGTGCGCTCAAGCTGCTGGTAGAACGCAACCGGGTCATCGCGGAAGGCGCAGGAGGCGCCGCTGTGGCCGCGGCGCTGACGGGCAAGGCGGGCAACGGCAAGGTGGTCTGCGTGGTCTCGGGCGGCAACATCGACTTTGACAAGCTTGCCAAAGTCATCTCCGAGGCGCAGTAGTATCTGAAAAGTCAGTGCGATCTATGGTTCTTCTTCTTGGTTCGGTTCTCCGAGTTGGACCAGATTTTTGACTTCTTCAGCTCCGAAACCCAGTTGGGACTTGATCGTCACGATTTCCTGGAATACTCATTCTCCATCGTGGGTTGAACCTTTGAGTCATTTAGTAAATTTATCGCAAAAGGGAGACGACATGCAAGGTTTTCTCAGATTCAACAAAGGGCTGCTGAAGATGCCCATTTACGCGCAGCTCTGGGTCATGCTGCTCATGGTCTTCAACATGGTGATTCCCCTATTTTATCTGGGCCTGTTCGAAGCGAAACTGGTGCTGGCGGTTTTTATGTTCAGCGCGATGTTAATGGCGCTCATCACCTCCCGCACGGGGTTCAGTCGCCTGCTGGGCGCGGGCCACTTTGCGTGGTTCCCCCTTCTCGCTTTTCTACTCACCAGACTCGAGAGCTTTCCGGCGGAGCAATTCACCGGCCTTTGGCTGCGAGGACTGATTGTGGTAAACATGATCTCACTTGTCATAGACGTCGTGGATGTTGCTCGCTACATGCGCGGAGACAAGGAAGAAATGGTGCAGGGGCTCTAGTCCTGACAACGCCAGGTTGTTGCAGTCTACTTTCAGCTTCGGCCTTACTGCTACCCCACTACAGCCATTGAACAGACGTAACTGAGTTTGCGCGAGTATTTCGGGAGATTAGGTGAGGCAGGGTAGGTAATCTGAAAGGGGAGAGCAAGACTGGAGACAGAAACAGCGATAGCTTCAAAACAGTGTCGAGACCCATCATCTCTGCCATCAAGCATCAAAGGCCACTAGCAGATGATGGGTCTCGGCGGGCTAGCTTACATGCCTTTTAAGGCCGTACTCAAAGCCAGAAGCCCGAAACCAACCACGACCAGCCAGAAAGCGTACGTGGTGGCAAATGGTATCGTTACAAACGTTGCAACCACACCAACGACACCAACAATCACAGCTACCAACCACACGTTCTTCTTTGGTGCATTGAGATTCATATCTCCCTCCTTAATGTAAGATGAATGTAGGTTGATTGGATTGATTGCTATCATGTTAAGGAAGTTTAATATGAAAGTCAAGAAAATCTACGATTTCGTCCACCAAAAACCGACCGATCGGTCAGTCTCGGAGTTCCGCATTCTGTCGTCGTGAGCCCTTAAGATTGGGTGGTTCAATCTGTTTGCCCGTAGTCAGATAGTGATTCAAGGCTTGCTCCCACTCTTGCATGAATGTCGTGTACCAGGATTCTGTAAACTCCTCCAGAAATGCCTCACCCGCCGGACTCAGGGCGGTGTAACTGTAGGTGATTTCTGCATGGGTGCGGTTTGGACCATCTGCCGCCAGCGCGATTGTCAACCTGCAGACCGTGTGCTCCGGCGTGACTTTGTGCATTTCCACTTCGTGATTCTCGGGGTCATGGTGGGTGACTATCCAGATTGCATCCGCAGGCTTGGCCGGGGTCACGAAGACGCATCCTGGCTCCACCACACCACTGTTTGTGAGGACCAGATCCGGCCGCCAGCCTGGAACCCATTCCAGCTCCGCGACAGGGCAGAGCAACGGAAAGACGCGCTCAGGCGGCGCCGAAAGAGATTGCACATAGCTGTGTTGTTTTCGATTTGGTTTCTTGATCTTCATCGTTTCTCCACTTTAGAGGTTCGAAGAACAGCCAGGCATACTCCAAACTCAAATAATTGGATAAAATATAAAATTCAGAGTAAAGCTATTGTACAAAACTAAATCCAAGATGTTTCTTTTAAATCCGACTATTTTTAGGAATTTGTTTTTATTAAACACCTTTCGTCTTATATTGGGCAAAATGCAAGGAGCACGCTGATGAAACTCACATTCAATCTCATCCAGGAACTGGTCAATCTGGTTCAGACCTACTCAGAGGAAAAGCAAGGGCAGGTGTCTCTCGAATCATTCATTCTGTGGCTGAACCGGGAGGAGCTTTTTAAGAAGGAAGCGGACTCGCGACGGTATTTTCGGCGTGGTTCCGCCTCTTCGATTGCAGAACTTCCTGAAGCTGCGAGTCATACCGCCGCCGACCCGGACCACGCAAACCCCGCCGATGTGCACCTGACGCTGTTACTGCACCAGCTATCGAAACATTTCAAGCTGTATTTGAAGAAAGTGTTGCTGGATTCAGATCTCGTGAGCATGGATGGCCACATGTTTCTTTCCGTGCTTAGCGAGACCGAAAGCCTGCGGAAAATGGAACTCATCCGCGCTAACTTTTCTGAGACTCCTTCTGGCATTGAGGTGATCAAACGACTCCTGCGCAAAGGCTTTATCGAGGAATTCGATGACCCGGATGATGGTCGCTCAAAGCGGGTGCGGATCACATCAAAAGGTAAGGCGGAGTACCAAAAGACCCTGCCGCCAATTCGAAAAGTCATCGAAGTCCTGGCCGGCAGGCTCACGCACGAGAAGAAAATACAACTTGTCAGCCTGATGGACGGGTTGAATGATTTTCACGCGGATCTGCACGAGCAGGCAAAAAGTCTCACCCTCGATCAGCTTCTGGAAACCTGCCGCTCAGAACAGAGTGCAACCCAGGAGTGACAGCGCCGTAAAGGGTAGATTCGCCGCCGCCTTCGCGGTGAACGCAATCAGGCTTGAATTTCTACCCAACCATCTGAGGCGCCCGCATGGCATGTCAACTCTGGCGACGAATCAGCTCATTTCTATTCCTGGTCCCGTTTCTGTTTCACGGCTGTGGGCCATCCATCCTGAAAATACCCGCACGAGGCAGCCTGGTCGGACAGAGCATTGAAACCACAGTCGACTCCGAAATTGCACGTTACTACCTGGAAAACTATCTCACGAACCACGAAACCAGGCCGGCTTTTGACGCACGGATCGATGAAATCTCACAAAGCCAGGCACAAATCCATCTCGACCGCGACGCACTGAACGACATTTCTCAAGCCTTCTCTGTCGATTTCGCAGCCCTTTTTCTAGCCAACAGGCTGTGGCAGGACGAGCACAACCGCGCCGTACAAACTCAATTTTACAAGAATGTGAAGGACAGAAAAGCGACGCTGGCGAGCGGGGGCAGTCAGGCCCGGGAAGAGTTCTCCGATTATCTGATCCTGCTGGTTCCGGGCTGGGATTATGCGGAAAATGGCCATAAGACCGGCGCTGACTTGGCCAAACCACGTGAGCTGATGAACGAGTTGGGTCTGGAGAGCCACCTGGTTGAGATTCCGCCCACCGGTTCCGTAGAAGAAAACGCAGCCTATTTGTCTGAACAGGTTCTCCGTCACAGCACCGGCCGCAAGCAGATCATTCTCGCCGGCGCGAGTTCGGCCGGACCGGCGATTCACCTGGCGCTTGGCGAACTGCTGCTGCCGGACCAATTGCAGCAGGTCGTGGCTTGGATGAACCTGGGTGGGATTTTGCAGGGCAGCCCTCTTATCGACTATCTACAAAAGTGGCCCAGAAGCTGGCTGTTTGAAGCCGTGCGAAGATTCAAAGGCTGGGATAAACAAGAAATTCTAAGCATGTCCGCCGCGAATTGCAGAGCACGCTTCAAGCGGTTGACTATTCCTGACCATATTCTCGTGATCAACTACCTCGGGCTGTCGCTGTCGGGTGGGCTCAGCAAGTACTCGAGAGACAAGTATCCTATCCTGAGCGAACAGGGTCCGAATGACGGCCTGACCCTGCTCGCGGATATCATCGCGCCGCGCAGCATCACAATCGTAGCGCCAGGCAGCGACCATTTTTTCAATGAAGACCCGGACATCAACATCAAAACCGTGGCGCTGGCGCAGACCACGATTCAGCTTGTGCAACAGCAGCGCCAAGGTCCGTGATACCCTGCCACGGGGTTGTCTGAGGGTGCCGTCTGGGAAGGGCTACCCTAGTTCACTCTCCCTTCAAAATTCCGCGTAGAATTTCGACCGCTTTCTTGCTCTCCGACTGTCCCAGAAAGTAGATGGCGCGTTTACGCACCTCAGCATCAGAGTCCGTACGCGCGAACTGGCCGAGCAATTCCGCCGCGGCATCATTGTCAATCCTGGCAACATAGTTCAACATGCGTTTGCGGACGGCCGGATTGGTTTCCTTCTCGAGCTGCGTCCGGATCGTGGGTAACGCTGCTGTTTCGTCTAACTCAGCCAAAGAACTCAGACTCTGGAGCTTGAGTTTCTCGTCGTCGCTCAAGCTAGCGTCGTCGTTATCGCCGCGCCAATCACCGAAGATTGAAAATGCTTTGAAGCCCTCGAACGCGCTGAATGCCTCGAATCCTTCAAACGCGCCCATTTCGCCAAACTGGCTCAGGCTCTCGAGACCCTCCAGGCCTTCATGCAATCCTTCGAGTTCTTCAAGACCTTCGAGCCCATCCATCCCTTCAAGACCATGCTCCAGTCCCTTAAGGCTTTCTTCGAGACCCGCCAAACCTTCTTCAAGCCCGCTTAGATTGAGGTGCTCCAGGTGGCGAAGGCTTTCGAGCGATCCGAAGTGCTCAGCCTCGATTCGATGCTCCACTTCACGTGCATGCCGGCTTTCTTCGCGCGCATGACGCTCTGTTCTTCCCGGCGGTGACGAGTCTCTTCCCTGGAATGCTGTTGCTCGGCCCGAGCGTGCTGGCTGCTCTTGCGGTCGATCTTTCTCTTTTTCCGTTTCGGCGCGTTTCTCTGCCCGCTCAGCGCGGCGCTCTGTCTGCCCGAACATCGGGCCGGTAGCAGTAAAAACCAGCGCAGTCACGACTGAAATTGCGCAAATCCAGTTGGTCAGTTTCATCAAGCGTCCTCCATCTACTTTGTGAGAATTTCTTTGAAGAAAGATACGGCGCGCTCGTCGCCCATTTGCCCAAGCCAGAACATTGCTTTACGCCGCACTTCGGCGTTGCTGTTGCTGCGCGCGATGTCAACCAGCATGTCCGCCGCAACCTTTTCATTCTCGTGCTGACTGATGGCAAACACGGCTTTGGTTTTGATTTCCGTTTCCGGGTCTGTCTCCACAATGCCGCCGAGCGCCTCGAGCGTGCGCTTGCCGGCCATTTGTCCCAGCCAGAAGATAGCCTTCTGGCGCGCCTCCCGACTGCGGTCATGTTCCGCAACCTCGATGAGAATGGGTACGGCGCGTTCGCTGTCATGCTGACTGATGGAGAAGATCAGTTTTTCCTTGAGACGAGCGTGAGTTGTGTTTTTCATCATGTCCTGCAGCAAGTCGAGACTCTCGTTATCCTTTCGCTGTCCGATCCAAAAAATGGCCTTTTCGCGCATATTGAAATCGGCATCGGTTTTGGCGATCTTGGTGAGCTGCTGCAACGCCCTGCCGGTCTCATGCTGGCCGATCGAAAAGATCAGTTTCTTTTTCATGTCGCCGTTGCTTTCGCGTGCGTACAGCTCGATGAGAGCGTCCAGGCTTTCTTGCCGCGGAATCTGTCCGAGCCAGAAAGCCGCGGTCTTGCGGATTTCAAGATGCCGTCCACCGGCCGCCATTTGAGTCAGGAGCGACACTACGCGGTCATGCTCGTGCATACTCAGGACGAAGATCGCGGGCTCGACCACGCGGTCGCGGTGGCCGGCCGATTCAGCCAGCCGTTTGAGAAACTCGAAGCTGGCGTCGGCGTTCACTTCTGCCCAAAAGACCGGCAGTCTCCTAAACTTTCTTTCACTCCTGAAATTGAAAAGCCTGATTTGCTGCACTGTTTTATCTTGGCGCTTTACGCGGTAGAAGACGCCCCATTGTTCGGCATCATCGCTGACGAATGGTCTACGGAGTTTTGCCAACTCCTGTTTCGCCTGCTCGTCACCCTGTTCGCTGAGCGCGCGGAGGGCCACGGTCCGTTCGTCATCGTCGTCGTGGTAAGTGTAGTGACCGCCACGCGAAATATGGATGCCGCCGTCATCATGGATGGTGACATCGTGGAAGTCGATGTCGTCGCGCAGTTGAAATTGATAGCCGAGCCAAAATTCATCCTGGCCGTCTGCTCGGCGGGCAGCCTCCGAAATGGCCTTTTCCACCGTGGTGGATTTGGCGGATAGTTTCTTGAAATACTCCGGCGCCCGCAGTTCCTGCGAAACGACTTGCTGCGCGGGCATCAGGGCAAACACCATCGCTAGGATAAGGATATTCTGTATTTTCATTGAATTCTCCGTTCTTTCGAAATCGCTGTTCAAGTTAGGCTTGAAGAATGGGCTCTCTCGAGTGAGTTATGCAAAGGTCCGGACACGAACCGCTTTCCTCACCGGTTGATGATTTCCAACAGAGCTTTTTTCGCCTTGTCGCTTCTCGTTTGTCCGAGCCAGAAGATGGCCTTTGTCCTGAGCTGGAGGTCCTCATCGTTCTTCGCAACCTCGATCAAGTGGTCGACCGCCCGCCCGGTGCCAATCTGACTCAGTGAGAACAGCACCTTTTTTCTGACTTCGGGCTGAGCCGTGGTGCGATAGATTTCTATCAACTCGCCGACGCTACTGTCGTCGCCCTCCTGGCCAATCCAGAACACAGCTTTTTCCTGGATTGCGGGGTCGGCATCGTCGCGGGCCATTTTCCCCAGGATTCGCATGGCCTTCTCACCGCCGATCTGGCTGATAGAAAACACGACCTTTTCGCGCGCCTCCTGGTTTTTGGTAGCGTTGAAAATCTCGAGTAGCAGGTCGAGACTGGCGCTGCTGCCTTCCTGGCCAATCCAGAAGATAGCCTTTTCCTGAATGGCAGGGTCCGTGTCGTCGCGGGCCAAGTCCGACAGGACGGACATGGCGCGCTCGCCACCGATCTGGCTGATAGAAAACACGACCTTTTCGCGCGCCTGCTGATTTTTCGTCGCCTTGAAAATGGCGAGCAGCGTCGATAAGCTCTGCTCACTGCCTTCCTGACCGATCCAGAAGATCGCCTTTTCCTGAATGGCCGGATTGGAATCATCTTTTGCGAATCTCTCCAGAATCTGTAAGGCGCGCTCGCCGCCGATCTGGCTGATGGAGAATACGACCTTCTCCTTCAACTCCGGGTTCTGCGTGGCGTTGTAGATTTCCAGGAGCGAGTTGAGACTGGCCTCGCTGCCTTCCTGGCCAATCCAGAAGACTGCTTTCTCCTGCATCTTCGGGTCTTTGTCGGTCTTGGCCACATTCTCCAGCATGGCGATGGCTTTGGCGCCACCGATCTGGCTGATGGAGAAGACACATTTTTCCCGCACCGCCTGATTCTGACTGGTTCGGAAGATGTTGAGAAGTTTTGCAAGGCTTGCCTCGCCGCCTTCCTGGCCAATCCAGAAAACAGCCTTCTCCTGCACTTCCGGGTCTCTGTCATTTTTCGCGAGATCTTCAAGCACTTTCATCGCCTCTTCACCGCCGATCTGGCTGATGGCGAAAATAGCCTTTTCTTTCAACCGCCGGCTGCTTTTCGGAGACTTCAGAACATCGAGCAGCACCGGCAGCGCTTCTTCGCTTTCGAGCTGCCCAAGCGCGGCGAGCGCGGCCAGCTTGACATCCTCGTCCGGGTCTTCACCGGATTGCTCCAGGTAGACTTTGTATTCCTGCTTGCCCTTTCCGTAAAGGCGTTTCGCGAGCTGAACCATGCTGGCGCGTGCATCATCGGCCCACCTGCTGTTCTGATAGGAATCCGCGACGAGCTTATAGGCTTGGAATGCCTGCTCGTCGTCTTTTCCGGCCTTCTCAAGGCAGTAGGCGATCCAGAAGTAGGATTCGGCCAGATATTGCGTGCGGGGATATTTCTTGACCAGAGCACGAAATTCCCGCACGGCAGCATCGTATTTGTCGTCGTACATGCTGTCCCGGGCATTCTTAAAAGCCTCGTAGGCCGGGTCGTTTTGATACTCTGAGAACAGCGCCGGCCAGCTCTCTGCGTGAATGGTCCGAGGGGCAGCGCCCAGACTGGCGTTGGTCATGAACGCGAAGACCAACCCAAATCCCATGTTGCGAATCGCGTGCGGAATTCGAGAATCGAGAACCGGGAACCGGCGGATTCCAGATGAATCAGTTTCCAGCATTCTGTTTCCAAAATTCGAATTCCCATTTGCCACTTTCGGATTCCGGGATTGGAAGTCCGGCATCCAAAGTGTCTTCAATTTTCTCATGTTAATCGCTCCTAAAGTATGGTGCGGGGCCCAGTTGATATTGACCATCGAGCAAATCACATCAACGTTTTGCGGGATGGCGCGTCCTGCGCCGGCTCGTAGAGATAAATCTTCAGCATCAGACCCTTGCGGTCGATACCGCCCTTTATCAAATCTATGTTTTCGATGTCTTCCTGCTCTTCCAGATTTGCAATCTCAAAAAGAATGAGTTCCAGCTCTTCGACAAGATGCTTGATGCGTCCGCTACGCCCGGCAGGCATGTTTTCTTTCAGGAAAGAGGCTTCGCGGATGAGATTGCCTGCCATCTTGCGCTCAGAGGTCCAATTGCTATTCTTGGCGTGCGCGGCGTCTGCGTTCACTACCCCCAGAAAAAGCACTCTGGATTTTTCGATGTAGCTGTTCGTGCGGCTGGCAAACTCCGCGGCGGGCAATTGCTCCCGGATTGGCGCAAGGCTGACAGCGCGATCACTCGGCCGGAAATTGCGGCCGATGACAATCCCAAGAGCAAGCACAGCCAGTACGCCCGCAATTTTGAACACCGGCGCCGGGCTGGCGAGAGGGCTCAGCAGTGACTCCCAAGCATCGATAATTCCGGAGATCAAAGGCTGCTTTGTCTTTGTTGGCTCGGCATCCAACTCGCGCTCAATCGCCAGCCAGAGAGAGTCAGGCGTGGGCTTTTTCTTTAATGCACCCGCCCCTCGGACGACCTGTTTGACCATCGCCAACTCGCTTGAGCAGGCTGGGCATGTCTGCAGATGCCTCTCAACCGAAAGCCTGGTTCGCTCGTTGAGTTCCTGGTTGAGGTGGTCAGAAAGGCGGCTACGTACGGATTTGCATTTCATGCTACTTTCCAAGCGTTAGAGTGATTTTAGCTCCAGGTACGGTTCCAGGAGCAGCCTTAATTCTTTGCGCGCTTTGTGCAACTGCGACTTCGAGGTACCGATGCTGGTGCCGCGCATCCGGGCGATTTCCTGGTGGTTGTATCCTTCGATGTCATACAAGATGAACACCGCGCGGTAGCCTTCAGGCAGTTGTCGAATTGCATGTTCCAGGTGCGGCTGCAGCGTAAACTGCTCGACCTTGTCTTGCAGAATCTTCGCGCTCATGTTCTCGTCGTCGGGCAGTTGACCGGCCATCCGCTGCCGCCGTGTCTTCTCACTATGAAAATGGTTGATGCAGATGTTCATCGCCATGCGGTAGAGCCACGATGAGAAAGCCGAGTCGCCTCGGAAAGAACCGATTTTTCGAAAGAGCTGCACAAAAACTTTCTGTGTGATGTCCTCAGCTTCCTGCTGGTGGTTCGCCATTCTGTAAGCGATGTTGAACACCCAATCCTTGTAGCGTTCGTAAAGCTCGAACTGCGCTTGGCGCTCGCCTTTTTGGCAACCCAGAACGAGGTCGAAATCTTTGTCGGCGCGGGCCGGTTTCGGTCTCGTTTGGTGTTTGGTGTTTTGTCCGGTCCCGAATGCCGCTAGCGACAAGGATGCATCTCCAGTTGAAAATGAGTTGCTCGAATATTCGTCCGTTAAGACAGGGCAGGCTTGCGGAGGGTTGCCCGAAAGGTGAAAAAATCTGAACCTGATAAGAAGAACGTAGAAATTGAAGGTGGGAGAGTCAAGTTGAAACTGCGCCAATGCTGCTGCGTTTCGTCCGGCTACGGCGCAGGTAGAAACCAGCCCAGGGCGGTATCGAGTTGCAGCCTGTATTGCGCCCGCATCCGCCAGTCCGCCGCGTCGAAGCTGTTTCCTGACTCAAGACTAAAGTGCAACGAGGAGCCCTTTACCAGAAAGCTTCGTCGTCTCATTTGCAATCCGAAGGTCCCATCAAGATCCAGGGATGGACTGATATGCATCGCGCCATCCTCCCAGATGAGACTCTCCTTCATTCTTGGAAGCCACGCCAACTCGCCGGTCAGGGCCAGCAGCCTGGTCAGGTTTTCAGCTATGAATCTGGGATAGGCCACGAGACGCAGGGGCCGGCTGTCAAATTGCAGTCTAGGTTGGCTACTGTCGCTGGGCGCGACAGTGAGTTCCTGAGGGAACAATGAACTGGCCGGATCCGCGGTTGCGCCAGAGATCGTCAGCGGGGAAGTCGCGAGCACAAAAAAGAAGGCAGAGAGAACTCCCGAAAGATGCATCCTAAGCTCAGTAAATTCCAAAAATACGCCGTCCTTCTATGAGGACGGCGCATCCTGCACTTACTTGAGCGAAAGTTTGACTGAATTTCCTTTTTTTTCAACGGCGATCTTATCTTCTCGCGCCAGCCAGCCGATAGCCTGATTCAAAAGATCCGGCGAGCCGCCGATTTTCCTTTTTAATTGCGCCAGCGAAAGACCACCATTGTTGCCCAGTGCATCCCAGATTCTACCTGCAGTGCTGCCAATTTCGTCAATCATGTTGCTACCTCCGTGTCAATATTGCTTGCCGTCAATTACGATGAGGCGGCGAATATAGCAAAATCGATTTCAATTCGCCACACCCATGTCAAAAAAGTAACGACAATCTGGGATCAAGATGAAAAGGCTCAGACCTGCTCGAGCGCATCCCGCAAATCTTCGCTGATATCGTGCCAGTCTTCCAGGCCAATGGAAAGCCGGATGCCGCCGGGCTCCATGCCCATCTTCCGCTTCTCATCTTCAGGCAACGCTGCATGGGTCATTGAATAGGCGTTTTCAACCAACGTTTTCATGTAGCCGAGACTGACAGCCAAGGTGATGCAGTAGGCTGAGTCCGCCAGATAGTCAATCAATCGTTCGACTTTCGGGTGCTGCTTGCCATCCATCTCCGCATCTTTCAGGGTGAAGTAAATCATGTTTCCCGGCGCGAAGTTGCCATCGTAGTTGGTCATCTGCTTTCTGGCGACATCGTGCTGAGGATGGTCTTCGAATCCGGGATACACCACCCGGTCTACTTTCGGATGTTCGCGCAAGAACTTCGCGACATGATGCGCCGTTTTGATTTGGTTGGCAAACCGGGTTGCCAGAGACGGCAGGCCGTAAACGAGAAAATTCCAGGCGCTACGCGGGTTAAGAACCCCGCCAAAATCTTTGCGGTAGAGCAGCAGGCGGTTGTAGTAGGCTCTCGGTCCAACCACCGCGCCACCCATGTCTGCACCGAATCCGCTGATGCCTTTGGTCAAGCTCATAACAGAAAAGTCAGCCCCAAGCTCGATTGGCCTTTGGCAATAGGGCGTGGCAAAAGTGTTGTCCACGACGATTTTGATGTGTTGTTCCTCCGGCCGATTCTGGTTGGCGTCATCCACCAGACGGCGCATGGCGGCAATATCGATAAGCGTCAAGGTCGGATTAATCGGTGTTTCGAAGTAGAGCATGCGTGTTTGAGGAGTGATGGCAGCCTTGAGCGCCGCTTCATCGTTGAGGTCGATCCAGTGGGTATTGATACCGAACCGGGGCATCCGACTGCTGAAGAGGCTGTAGGTGCAGCCGTAAGTTACTTGATGGGCGATGATCTCGTCTCCCTGGCCGCACAGGAGCCCCGCAATGGCGCTGATAGCCGCCATGCCGGTGGCGAAGGTCAAACACATCTCACCGCCTTCGGCGTAAGCAAGGTTTTCCTCCAGCATGCCCCTGCTCGGCTCTTCAAGCCGATCATAAATGTAAATTGGCGCATGGGTGCTCTCGTCAATCGCTTCGCTGGCAAAGTCAACGAATCCTTGCGCGCCTCTTTGCGTGGAATTCAGGCGGTACATAGCCGAAGCAGACATCGGCGGGTTGACGTGATGGTTGTAATCCCACTTCTTGCTTTCGAAGTTGCCGTGAATGAGGTGGGTACGTGTCCTGTACTGCCCTTTGGTTTTTTTGCGTTTCATGATAGACTCCAAATAGGTTCCTGCATCTATGAATTCCGTGGGCGGGAGGGTACCGCGCTCCCGTGACCGGCTTAGTTTTTCGCTGCAAATCAGTCCCGCGAATCGTCCCTCTGCTCAAATCGCATTTCTCAGACCGTTTGCAAAGGGGCCCATGCGACAAAGCATGTTGCGATCTGCCGCTGATGCGGGCACAGCAAGCCTAGCTTCGCAATCGCCATGCCACATCGGGCGGCCGGCCAAGAATTCAGATTTACAATGGGTTAGTGTCCAAGCCAGAGCTGCGCTGCAGCGGGGGCATTTTGATCGTAAGAACGCCGGGGAGATTTTTTCTCAAAAGCGGGAAAGTTAAATAAAGGGATAATTGCCTTACGCAACCAGTAGTGGAATTGTGTACTATACTTCTAAGGTTTATACTCTCTAATTGCAATCCCTTTTGGCTCCAAATAGTATCGTTTCCAGGGGGAAACCGCAGCTCAATCATGATGCAAAGCTAACGTCCGAGCTGCAGCACACGACTTTGTAAAGAATATTCTCATCAGGGGGTACAGTCCCCTCCCGGCTACTGCAACATGGATTTTTCATCACGGAGGTCTGTTTGAAACGCGCAAGAACCCTGAATTCACCCAGGTTCCACCGAAGAACCACAATAATTCACTACTCCATTCTTATCCTGCTGCCACTGTCTTTTCAGGTTATGTTGTCGTTTCAAGTGGCCAGTGCGGGCGCGATGCAGCTAACTCCTGAAAGCCAGCAAGCCGCCAGTTTTCCTGTAACGATCGGCGCCAACGGGCCCGGACACGTCGAGTTGTCGCCACCCGGTGGTTTGTATTCGTCCGGCACCGTGGTCATTGCGGCTGCCGTTCCCGATTCCGGCTACCGCTTCGTTGATTGGGACGGAGATCTCGACGGCAATGTCAACCCTGACACACTGATAGTTGACAGCAGCAAAACCGTGACCGCCACATTCCGAGAGCTTCCCAGATTCAATTTGAGTCTGACCACAACCGGACCCGGAACTGTGAGACTTTCGCCCGTCGGCGGCATCTATTACAGAGGCACGGTTGTGACGGTCACAGCAGAGCCGGCGCCCGGCGCGGTCTTGAGTGATTGGCGAGGTGCTCTGTCAGGCTACGCGCGAGTGCAGCAAGTCACAGTTGATAGGGACAAACAGGTTTCGGCCGTGTTCCTGACGCCACCTCAGCCGAGGTTCGCGACCGGAATCCTCACAAGTGGCCCCGAGTTGGCGACACTTCCGACCTCCGGAGTCAGTTGGGCGAATCTGGAAGCACAGGCCAACGCCTCAGCGGGCGTGCCCAACCTCGCCGATCAGACAGACTCGGTAAATGTGCGGGTGCTTGCCAAAGCACTGGTTTACGCCCGCACCGGAATCGAATCCTACCGGACGCAGGTGATTGACGCCTGTATGGCAGCGATTGGCACGGAAAACGGCGGCAGCGCCCTTGCGCTCGGTCGCGAGTTGGCGGCATATGTCCTTGCAGCAGACTTGGTCGGCATACCCGCTGCGGAAGACACGACATTCCGTGCATGGTTGCGGCAAGTGCTAACCAAGAGTCTCGGGGGAAGAAGTCTGGTCTCGACCCATGAAGACCGTCCAAATAACTGGGGCACGCAATGCGGCAGCAGCCGATTGGCGGTTGCAGCCTATCTCGACGACCGGCATGAGTTGGCCCGCGCCGCAGCTGTTTTTCATGGCTACGTCGGCGATGTGACGGCCTACAACGATTTCAAATATGGCGATCTGGACTGGCAGGCCAACGCCACTCAGCCCAAAGGAATAAATTCTGTCGGAACCATTCTGAACGGCGAAAATGTTGACGGTGTCCTGCCTGATGATCAACGTAGGGCCGGTGGATTTGCATGGCCGCCTCCTCATGAGAACTATGTCTACGAGGGCCTGCAAGGCGCTTTGCTGCAGGCGATTATTCTCTGGCGCGCCGGCTACGATGTCTGGAACTGGGAAGACCAGGCACTCCTGCGCGCATTCAAGTGGTTGTATGAAATCGCTGACTTTCCAGCCGAAGATGACGATATCTGGCTTCCCTACATCATCAACCATTACTACGCGCAAAGCTTTCGGACGCCGTTACCTTCGCGACCCGGCAAAAACGCGGGCTGGACCGATTGGCTCTACGGCGGCCGCTATGGCATCGAATCCGTGGCTTCAACCGATGGAGATATCAGTCTTGCGACCCGGGGGATCAATCCTGAGGGCCAGGCGAGCGTAGAGGCCACTGCGTTGCCAGACTCAGCCTACGCCTTTGACGGTTGGGGTGGCAATTTGAGCGGCTTTAACAATCCGGAGACGATTGCCCTGGATGGACACAAGCTCGTCAGCGCAGCCTTTGTCAAGGAATTCCAACTTGCAATCCGGACTGTCGGTGGCGGTACAGTGATTGCGGACCCGGCAACGCCCGGCAGCAAGTATATTGACCGTACTGTTGTGACGCTCACCGCCGTTCCGGACTCGGGATTTGTGTTTAGCGAATGGAGTGGGGACGTTTTCGGCTCAAATAACCCACTCAGCACATTCATGGATCGCAACAAAAGCGCAATCGCGACTTTCACCCAGATCGGCGGAGACGGGTCAGAGATTTTCACTTTTCGCCCATCAGACGACGCTCAAGTGAAGTCTTCAAGACCAGAGCAGAATTACGGCAATGAGCCTTCATTCAAAGTCGATGTGGACGACATCTTCCATAGTCTTCTGAAATTTCAGGTCACCGGTCTGAAAGGGCAGGTTGAAAGCGCAACATTGAGACTTTTTGTGTTGAACAGCAGCGACGATGGCGGCACAATTCGTCCGGTGGGCGACAATCTCAATGGAACCGCGACGCCCTGGACAGAGCAAACGGTCACTTGGAACAATGCCCCGGTCGCAACTTCGCTCGGCCTGGACAGCCTCGGCCGGGTCAACCAACTGACGGTTGTCGAGTTGAACCTGACCAATGGCATCACCGGCAATGGCGTCTACAGTTTTGTGCTGACCAATCGGTCTGGAGACAAGGCAGAGTATAGTTCAAAAGAGGGTCTGAGGCCGCCTGAACTCACTGTTGTGACGCGCCAGAGCCAGAATAATCAGCCACCACAACTCAATGACGACCTTGCCTCAACCAATGAAGACGTTTCGGTCAACATCGTCGTACTGGCGAATGACCAGGATGTAGATGGCTCTCTGGACCCATCCACGTTGCGGGTCCTGCGGGCGCCAACAAACGGTGCGACGGTCCCCGACCCGTCTGCAGGCGCCATCCTTTATACTCCGGCATCGAATTTTTTTGGCGCTGACTCCTTCACCTATACGGTATCGGACGACGATGGCGTTCTCGGAACTGAAGCAACTGTCACCATCAACGTCTTGCATACAAACGACCCGCCTGTTGCTTTCGACGATGCTTCCAGCACGCAGGAAGACACGCCGATCACAATTTCTCCACTGGCAAATGACAGCGACCCCGAAGGGCAGTTAGCGCCGTCGAGTCTTGCGGTTGTCGGCTTGCCGAGAAATGGTGGCACGACTGTCAACACGGAGTCAGGTACCATCACTTACACGCCAACGCAGGATTTTTTTGGTGCGGATACGATTTCGTACACAGTGAGTGACCAGGACGGTGCGGTCTCGAACCACGCAATTGTTGTTGTAACGGTCACTCCGGTAAATGATCCACCACTGGCCGGTGACGACACAGTCAGCATCGCAGAGGACACGCCGGCCACAATTGATGTGCTTGCCAATGACCAGGATATCGACGGCAGCCTGGATGTCTCAAGCGTGGCAATTGTGAGCGCACCCAGCCATGGCGCCGTGCATCCCGACAGCGAGGGCAGGCTTCGGTACGTGCCTGCAGCCAATTTTTCGGGCTCAGACAGTCTGACCTACCGGGTTTCCGACGATAGCGGCGATGCCTCAAATGAAGCTTTAGTGAGAATTTCGATTCTTGAGACAACTGATCCGCCGATCGCCCGCAACGATACGGTATCGACACCTGAAGATGTCGGAGTCACCATTTCAGTTCTGGCGAACGATGAAGATCCGGATGGCAGCCTTGACCCGCAGACGACGACCATTCTCAGACCGGCCGCTCACGGAAGTGCATCCGTTTCGTCTGCGTTGGGGCAGGTTCGTTACGCTCCTTCTCCAGACTTTTTTGGGACTGACAGCTTCTCATACCAGGTCAGTGATAACGTCGGCGCTGTTTCCAACGAGGCATTTGTGTTCGTCAACGTAATTTCCGTGAACGATGCCCCGGTTGCGCACAAGGATACCCTGCGAACGACAGAAGACACGCCTGCAGATTTTTTTCTTGGCAATGGCGTAGATATCGATGGCACTCTCGATCTCGGGAGTATCTCTATCCTCGACTCAACAGACAACGGCACAGTAAATCTGCAGGGCGCCGGCTTCGTGAGATACACCCCAACTCTGAACTTCTCAGGAGGGGATAGCTTGGTCTTCGACATCGCGGACAACGAAGGACTGCGCTCCAACGCGGCAACCCTGTACATCGTTGTCTCCGCGGGTGGCGATGCACCAGTTGCAATGCCGGACACCGCCACGACCGATGAAGATACCGATATCCTGATCTCTGTGGTTGACAACGACACCGACAGTGATGGCCAACTGGGGATTCAAAGCATGGAATTGCTCCGGCAGCCTGGCCACGGAACAGCGGCCCTCACCTTGACTCAAGGCGTGATTCGATACGTGCCCTTGACAAACTTCTTCGGCTTCGACACATTGTCGTACAGAATCAAGGATCTGGATGGTCTGTTTTCAAACGAAGCGCAAGTCTTTGTCACGGTCAGTGCTGTGAATGACGCTCCGCTTGCCGTGCCTGACTCTGTGACAACTCCGGAAGACCTCGCCGCGGTTATCGACATCTTGTCCAACGACCAGGATGTCGATGATGCGCTGAGGCTAGAACGGGTAGACATCGTGGCTCAGCCAACGCATGGTATGGTTGCAGCGGACACCCTGTTGGGCCTTCTGACCTATACGCCTACGCTTGACTATGCGGGACGGGATAGCTTCGCTTACGTCATCCGGGACGGTCATGGAGCAACGTCCAACATCGCTGGTGTGCGGGTCAATGTGACTCCCGTGAACGACCTGCCGGTGGCTGAAAATGATACGGTAACCGTGGGCTCGAATTCTGAAACTGAAATCATGGTGACCGCAAACGACTTCGATGTCGAGGGGCTCAACCTGGCATCGCTGACGGTGGTCGATTTGCCATTGAACGGCTCAACCGTCGCCGGTTCTTCCGCAGGTGGAATCCGATATTCGCCGAACGCCAATTTTACTGGCATAGACCGCTTCAGGTACACTATTGCGGACAGCGATGGAGCGCTTTCCGGCAAAGCAACGGTGATTCTGGTCGTAACCGCTGGAAACGCGGCACCTGTTGCGAACCACGACGCCGCAACCATGTCTGAAGACCAGGTCATTTCTGTAAACGTCCTTGCCAACGACAGCGACGCGGACGGCGCCCTGCAACCAGCGAGTGTCCAGGTGGTTCGACAGCCGGCTCACGGCTCGACACAAGTTGCATCCACAGACGGCAGCATCGCCTACACACCGATTCGGGATTTTTTCGGAATCGATACCCTGGCCTACACAGTTGGCGACAACAGCGGCATGGTGTCCAACCCGGCACTGGTGGTTTTCACAATTGCGCCGGTAAATGACGCCCCGGTTGCACGCAAGGACACTGCGGAAACCTCCGTTGACTCGGCCATTACGATTGAGGTATCGAGCAATGATAGCGACCTTGACGGCAGTATCGACCTGGCGTCGCTGGCAATAACGAGCGCACCTGCTCATGGCGCCGTGCTGGTTATTCCGAACTCGGGGGCGATTCTGTACACGCCGGGATCCGGGTTTTCCGGGCTAGACAGCCTATCTTATACTATTGCTGACAACGATGGAATGGTTTCAAACGTTGCTGTGGTCACCATCGCCATTCGCTCCGGCCAGACATCTCGCTACATATCTTTCGTTCCAACAAACGATGGCCAGGTCAAGCTCACCGAAATCGACAAAAACTACGGCACAAAAAATACCTCGAAAATCGAGAACTTCAAGTTCAAGAGCTACTACAAATTTGAAATCTCGGGCCTCACTGGCTCGGTGGCCTCGGCAACTCTGCGACTGACGGTTCCCGACGGTGCTTCGGACGGTGGAGACTCCGGCGGTGTGTTGCACAAAGCCGAGAATACGGTACCCGGTGCAGGAGTCCCATGGACGGAATCCATTCTGACCGGACGCAACGCTCCCGAGATTGTGGGCAACATCATCGATCAAATAGGGGTGGTTGCACCAAATCAAACGGTCGACCTTGATGTAACCGCGGCCGTATCCGGCAATGGCACGGTTAGTTTCTGCCTGTCAAGCGCCTCCGGAAATATGGTACGGTATTTCACAAAGGAAGGCGAAGTTCCGCCCGAGCTTCTTATAGAATTTGGCACCGGAGGGGGCGAGGCGAATCTTTCTCCGGTCGCCGCGGACGATCAGGGCAGCACAGTCGCTGGTGTTCCGGTGGTGATCGACGTGTTGGCCAACGACTCGGATTCGGACGGCTCTCTGCAACGAGAAACGGTCTCTCTTCTCAGCCAACCAGCCCATGGCTCAGCTCAAGCAGATGGCGTCACAGGAGCACTCACGTACGTGCCGGCGACCAACTTCGTTGGTATCGACTCTTTGACGTATGCTGTTCACGATGATGACGGAGCGCAATCGAATCCGGGCTTGGTCACGATCATTGTCAGTGCGGCAGGTGACAACGCTCCGGTTGCCGTAAACGACAGTGCAATGACAACTAAAGACACGCCGATAGTAATCGAAGTACTCGCGAACGACCAAGACCAGGACGGGAACCTGGCCCCTGCGACAATCGCGATCATCGCGAACGCCTTGAACGGCACCACCATCGCAGCAAATGGAGCGGTCACCTACTCGCCCAATCCCGCGTTCACCGGAAACGACAGATTTCGATACACGGTCGAGGACAACACCGGTCTCGTCTCCAATATTGCCACCGTAGCAATTCAAGTCAGTGATGCCACGCCTGGCCAGACGTTGGCTTTCCAGCCAACTGATGACGGCCAGGTCAAGCTGACGGAAATCGACAAAAACTATGGTAGCAAAACTACATCAAAAATCGGAGCCAATCGGTTTCGGTCATACTACAAATTTGCTGTCTCCGGTCTCGCCGCTAGTATCAGAAAAGCAACACTGCAGTTGACCGTAAGCAACGCGACCTCTGACGGCGGCGACCGGGGCGGCGACCTCTACCAGGCATCAAACCACATCGCCAGCACCACTACATCGTGGACCGAGAGTATTCTGACGGGGCGTAATGCGCCAGAAACTCTTGGTTCCGTCCTAGGCTCGCAGGGACCGGTTTCGCCGGGTCAATTGGTGGAATTCGATGTTACCCAGGCCGTCACAGGGAACGGTGTGTTCAGTTTCTGTCTTACCCCCGCCTCGGGCAACCAGGTCAGGTATGACACAAGGGAGGGTACGGTACCGCCAGTCTTGGTGATTGAAACGGGTAGCGGGCCATTTGAAAACCGGCCACCCGTCGCGGTTCGCGACCTTGCAGGCACGACCGCAGGCACGCAAGTTGAAATCGCGGTTATGAGCAACGACAGCGACCCGGACGGCGCCGGCGACCTGGCGGCGGTCACGATCATTTCCGGCCCGCTACACGGAACCGCAACGGTCAGCAGCAATCAGACGATTGCGTATGCGCCAACATCCGGTTTCTCCGGCATGGATTCTCTACGCTACTCCGTCGAGGATCAAAGCGGCGCCGCATCTTCACCCGCGACCGTCACCATCACAGTCCTACCCAAAGCAGGGGAAACGGCTATCTTGACCTTTCAGCCGACCGATGATGCGCAGATCCGACTCTCCCGTCCAACCAACAACTACGGGCTCAGCCGGACGACAAAAGTCGAGCTTGACAAATATCAAACCTATCTGAAATTCAACGTCAGCGGGGTAAACGGCGTCATCAGCCGCGCCGTGCTTAGACTCACCGTCGGCACGGGCACTTCAGACGGCAGCGATGACGGTGGATCGCTTTACGAGGCATCTAACAATCTGTCCGGCTTGAGTGAGCCCTGGACAGAATTCATTCTGACGGCAGAGAATGCGCCAACCCTCATCAGTGGCGAATTAGCTGCTGCTGGCCGAGTCGAACTCGGTGAGGTTGTCGAGTTTCCATTGACCGGCATTATCACCGGAAACAGTGTCAGGAGTTTCTGTCTCAAGAGTGGCTCAGGTAACCTGGTACGCTACAAAACCAAAGAAACTTTGGCGCCACCCGAGCTTATTCTGGAAGTCGTGCCTGCCGGGAGTCAGTCCGAATCAACGCTGCTCGCTTTTAACGACAATGCCACCGGTGCGGCTCTACTACCGAAAGCCTTCGGTCTGAAACGCGCCTACCCAAATCCGTTCAATCCCGAGACGACCATCGAGTATGCGCTGCCAAGGTCGGCCCAGATTACTCTGCAAATCTACAACGTTCGGGGTCAGCTCGTGCGGACGCTGGTTGATACAAGGCAGGAAGCTGGCTTCAAGAAACTCCGGTGGTCTGGGTTGAGCGATGGTGGTTCGCCCGTCAGCAGCGGCATTTACTTCGTCAGGATGCAGGCGGCAAACAATCGATTCACACAGCGGATTGTGCTGCAAAAGTAGAACCTCGAGGGTGGCGACACATCGATGGTAAACCCACGAGGCAGAGATCACAGGTTGACCTATTCCCCGATGATCTTCACCAGAACCCGTTTCTTTCGCCGGCCATCAAACTCGGCATAAAAAATTTGCTCCCACGGCCCGAAATCAAGTTTGCCGTTGGTGATGGCGACAACAACCTCCCGTCCCATGATCTGGCGCTTGAGATGCGCGTCGCCGTTGTCCTCGCCGGTGCGGTTGTGGCGGTAGCGTGAAATCGGCTCATGTGGCGCCAGCCGCTCCAGCCACTCATCGTAATCTTCAAGCAGCCCGTTTTCGTCATCGTTGATGTAGACGCTGGCGGTGATGTGCATGGCGTTCACCAGCACCAAACCTTCCTTGACGCCGCTCTCAGAGACGAGCTCTTCAATCTTTGGTGTGATGTTCAGGTAATCCCGGCGCGATGGGATATCGAACCATAGGTGTTCGGTTAAAGATTTCATGGTGTCTCCTGAGAAGGTAGCAAATCCCAAAACAGTCGTATCTTTGTCATAGAACGAAACGTCACGCAATGTGTCAAGCGGAAATTGGTCCAGGCGCCTATTTTGTCGTTGTGTGTCCGGAAAGCACTCTGCTTGAAACAATCAACATGCGCCCCGAGCGGGAGCCGTTTATGGCGCTCCACCCCGACGTCAACAGCAGATCGATGGCGCCGTCGCCATTGACATCGCCCATGCCGGTGGCGTCAAATCCAAATGTTTCGCCAGCCACCTTGCCGGTGTAGGTTTGCAGGAGAGTCGCATCCTTGCCGGAATAAAGATAGCATTTACCGCCGGAAGGTGCTGACCCTGCATGTTGCCAGGCGCCGATAATCAAATCGTTGTGACCATCCGAGTTGACATCGCCGGCGTCGGCTACCCCGATGCCAAAGCCATCGCCGGCGGCTTCACCTGTGAGGGCAAACAGACGGCTGCCATCTTTGCCGGAATGAACATAGACGCGCCCTGTCGAGCGCCCGAGCGCAGAATTCGACCAATCGGAGGCGTAAATGTCCTGCACGCCGTCAGAATCGACATCTCCCACCACTGAAACAAACATTCCGCCAAGCGAAGAACCTGTGCTGTCCGATTCGATGACGAAAAACGGCTCAGCCTGCAAAGCATTGTAGACATAGGTTCGGCCCGTGCCCCGTGGTCCTGCGCCAGGCGCGCCAACCACAAGAAAACCGGTCGAATCAACTCGCATGCCGCCGGCCGAACTGCCGTGTCTGGCTCCAGCCTTTTCTCCCAGCCAGGTAAACAGCCGCTCGCCGTCTTTTCCGGAGAAGACATAGGAACTGCCTGTGTTCTTGCCTCGACTTGAAGATCTGGGTGCACCGATCAGGAGATCGTCGTGGCCATCACCGTTCCAATCACCGATATCAGAGACTTTGCGGCCGAAAAAGTCACCGGGGTGTTCGCCCTCAAGCGTGAGCAGCAGTTTGCCGTCGCTACCGGAGTAAACCAGGCACTTATCCACGCCGGGCGCCCCGGCAAGAACATCGAGAATGCCGTCCGCATCAACGTCGCCGGCGGCTTCGATGCCAAGCCCGAGTTGCGCTTTTGCTTCGCCGGTTGCGCTCCAGAGCAAAACGCCTGACCGGCCGGAGTAGACATAAACCTTGCCGGCAGCTTCTCCGCCCTCTGTGTTTGACGGTGCCGAGGTGGTGAGATCGTCCGCGCCATCGCCATCGACGTCACCGATGTTGCGTGCAATCCAACCGAACTGGTCGCCTTCTGCCTCCCCGTGCCAGTCATGAATGACTTGAACCGATTCGACAAATGGTTCTGCGTACTGGTCCGGTGTGGGAAAAAGCGTTTGGTAGCGTGAATCACTCTTGAAAGCCTCGATATTCTTGGTCAGCCCGATAGACGTAACATCAACTCTTGCGCTATCACGTGCCAGCAGTAGCCACTTGAACGCCTCATCGTGGTTCCCCTGGCTGGCGTGCAGGGTGCCGATGCTGTACATGGCGCGCCCCTTTGTAGCCTCTATCTCGCTTGATTTCTCGAAGGCCGCCAAAGCATTCGGGAAGTCCTCTTTCGCCTGATAGGAGTTGCCAAGATAGAGCCAGGCAAATCCGTGCTCGGGCTTGGCGACGGTTATAGCGCTGAATTTGGCAATCGCGTCATCATATTTTTTTGCAAAGTAGTCGCCGACCGCTTGCTGGAACGTGGGGGCTGATTTCTGTTGCGCGCAAATCTGCGGCACACTGAAAGCACAACTTACAAAAATCAGCAGTTTGAAAATTCTGGCCATCAATAATCTCCTCAGGTTTTTGGGGAATTGTCACAATACTGCTTCTACAAATCTGCAGGTCGATCTATTCTTATTGAATTATAAAATGGCGAAAGAATCGGATCAGGGGATGGTTTTGGAGTCTTAGCGGCTATGCGCCATTCGTGTTCAAACGTCGGACGCCGATGTCGCGCTTGACTTTTTGGGATAACTCGCTTAATCTCACAACTAATGGGATTGAACATGAACCTTCTCCAAGAAATCGCTCAGGCCGAATCACGAATTCGGCCCCAAATCCGAGAGACTTATCTCGAAGCCTCACCGTTCTTCAGTGAAATGACGGGTGCGGCCGTCCATTTCAAGCTCGAAAACCTGCAGTTCACCGGTTCCTTCAAAGCCAGGGGCGCCATGAACAAGGTGTTGTCGCTCAGCGATGACGAAAGAAGGCGTGGCGTGGTGACGGCCTCCACCGGCAATCACGGCGCTGGTGTTGCTTTCAGTTTGCGGCCACACGCCGTGAAAGGACTGGTGTTCGTTCCGGAGGTGGCTTCAGAAGGTAAATTGCAGGCCATCCGGCAACTCGGCGCCGAGATCCGCCGACATGGTCAGGACAATGCAGAAACGGAAACCCACGCACGCAACTACGCGGCGGAACAGGGCATGACCTACATCTCTCCATATAACGACTTGCAAGTCATCGCCGGGCAGGGCACGATAGGCCTTGAACTTGAACGACAAGCAAAAGACATTGACACGGTTTTGGTGGCGCTCGGCGGCGGTGGTTTAATCTCCGGCATCGGGTGCTATCTTAAATCGATCAAACCGGAAGTTCGGATTCTTGGCTGTTCACCTGAGAATTCGCAAGTCATGATTCAATCGGTGAAAGCGGGCAAAATTCTGGACCTGCCGTCGCTACCCACGCTTTCGGATGGCACGGCAGGCGGCGTTGAACCCGGCGCCATCACGTTTGATTTCTGCCGGCGATATGTCGATGACTACGTCACGGTGACTGAAACGGAGATCGCCGAGGCCCTGCGGCTCTTTCTGGACGCGCAACACCTGCTAATCGAAGGCGCCGCCGCCGTGACCGTAGCATCTCTTCTGAGACTCAAATCACAACTCGCCGGTCAGACGGTGGTAGCCATTATTTGCGGCGCAAATATCGACAAAAAAACCTTGGCCAGCGTGCTGCGGTGAGGCAAGCAGACTTGATTTTCCGTGAACTGTCGGGCTAGTGTCACGATTTCTAATTTTTCGAACAAAACTCTGACAGGGTTCGCCCCTTTTTTATGCCTGAAACGGTTAACATCAAACCCTGTCAGAGTTCGCTTATTTGGATATCATCACACTAGTCAGTCTTAATAGGAATCGCCTGCGAATTGGGTTTAAGCAAAGTGATTTCGTACCCCTTGCCTTCCGCCACCCGCACAACCAGTCGGTTGTCGAGCCTCTCAATCGTCATGCGGCCGTGCAGGTCTGTAAATATTTCTGCAGGCAAATCCCAGCTCATCACAATTCGTGTGCTGTCGAGTTCAATTAGATGCACGTCAAAGCTGTTTTGGTCGAACTTGGCCCGCCGGGATCGGATCTCCGGGCCTGACGAAAAATTCACCACGATGACTTTCTCTTTCGCTACAAATCGCCACGCCAGCGGAATCTCTGCTGAACTCGCAGCAAACTCTTCAGGCGCGGGTGGAGGTCGCTGATACACGTACAACTCGCCCACGGCCATCAGCGTGGGTGCTATTCTCCTGACCTCACGCCTTGGGCCGGACTGTTTCCCCAGTTCGTCGAGCATTTCTGGCTGCACCTCTTCCGCGAGATTCGGCTTTGACTGCAAATTACGCGCCTCAAGGAGAAATGCCTGCTGAAGGATTCCCTCATCTTCTGAGTCCTGTTCAGGCTGTGGAAGCTCCAGATCGTCTGTTTTGGCCAATGCGCCAGCCTGAAGCGCGGCGACCAAACTGTCGTTGTCCTTGAAAGCCAGCGGCACGCTTCTAATCGGCACGGGCGCTTCTATCATTCTTGTCTCTACCGACGGAGGCGCCACGACTTTGGCCTGTTCCTTTTTGCCGGCCATTCGCTGCCGCACTTCCTTCCGGTTTCTGGAACGATCGCCCTGCGCTTGCATCTTACTTTTTTTTGACGGGGATTTTGGGATGGCTTCCTGCTCCGCTTGATTTTGATCGCGCACCGGGCCAGCCAGATCCCGCACCGGCTGCTCCGACAAGCTTGTGACCGCCATTTCATGGGACGCTGAGGTTCGAAAAACAAAATACAGTGTTGGCGTCATGATCAAGAAAACAGCCGCAGCCGCCAGTTTCATTGCCGTATCCCAAGTCCAGCCGCTCCTGTGATTTTCAAGAGAGGAAGCTTGTTCCCGGATTTCATCTTTCATTCTGGCCCGGCCAAAGTCCTTGAGTCCGGCAATCAAAGTCAACTCACTCTCAGACTCTGACTGGCAGGCGGGGCAGGCTTTTATGTGTGTTTCATAGGCGGTGAGTTGCACTCCTGCCAGTTGCCCGAGGGCGTACTTTTCGTGCAAGTCTTGCCGTGCAATGATCTTGCAATTCATCTCGCTCTCCATTATTCCTCCGCAAGCATCTTGCTCAGCGCTGTCTGCAAGCGCTTCTTGCATTGGTATTTTTTGGCCTTCACGACATCGGGATTGGCAAAGCGCATAATTCTGGCGATGTCTTTTGTGCTGCGCTGCTCGAAATAGAAAAGCAGGAGCAATTGTCGGCAGACCGGATTCAGCAGCCCCACGGCGCGCTGTACCAGCTCTGCTTGTTCGTCGTGAATCAGCGTGTCCAGGGAACTCTCGGCACTGTCCGCGGTATCTGCGGCAGGCTCGGCCCCCGTCATACGGCTGCGCTTGCGCAGTTCGGCGCGCCATTTGTTTTTGACGACACCCAGCAAATAGGTGCCGAGTTTTGATGAAAGCTGAAAGCGCCCGGAGCACACGTTCTGCCAGAGTACAACGATGGCCTCTTGCAACATATCGTCGGCGTCACTGGCATCGCCGCCGTTGCCGCAGACGTATTTCACCACCATCTTTTTGTAACTCACAAAGAGTTCTCCGAGGACAGTTCGGTCATTGCTTTTGATCCGGTTGAGCAGTTGCTGGTCCGGATTGAGAGTTAACCTGAGCATTTTCTATTGATGTCAGAAGGAGGCGATAGGTAAACGCTGTCGGCAAATGCGCCGCGTTTGCTGTGACATGAAATATAAGGAAATTCTTGTGGTGAGGAAACCAGTTTCTTACAGTAATCGGTGGCAGAGAATTGTTGCGGCCGTGCTGCGCAGGGAACTCACTGTCCGAAATCACTTGATTTATTCAGAGATTTTCTTAAATAGACAGCATGCAGAAAAAGACGCTGTTGCTGGTCGGCGCGCTGTTGTTCATCTTGGCAGGTTGCGCCGGTATGGATTTAAAACTCAAAAACTGGCAAGAACTTCCGGACGAACACTACACCATCCCACCCTTCGCTTCTCGTCTGTCTGAATTCAAGGTCGCTCTCGACCCCGGCCATGGTGGCAATGCCCATTTGCCGGGCTACAAACGGGGGCCATCCGGTGAACGTGAGGCGGTCATGAATCTCAACGTCGCCCGTTTCCTGAAAGAATTCCTGGAGAAGGCGGGGGCGGAAGTTCTGCTCACGCGCGAGGACGACAGTTTCATTGCCTTGCAGGATCGTGCAGATATGGCTTTCGAAGCGGGTTGCGATTTCATGATTTCGCTGCACCACAATGCCAGTGGCAACCCGGAAACCAACTATTCCGCCATCTTCTACCACCTGACACCGGATACCTCGCCGTCAAGCATGGATCTTGCGCGCAACATCTATTTCGGCCTGACCGAAGCGCTGCGTCTGCCGCAAGTCGTGGGCGACGGACTGCTGACGGACAAGATCATCTACCCTGCGGGCTTTGGCCTGCTGCGCCGCTCCAGGATTCCCGCGATCTTGCTGGAGTCATCTTTTTACTCAAATACCAAAGAAGAGAAACGGCTCACCGACCAGCGCTACAACCGACGTGAGGCCTACGGCATTTTTCTGGGGCTGGCACGGTGGGCAGCCGGCGGCGTTCCATCCACCAAACTCATCAAGCCAGCAGGTGTCTCTCGGACAAAGACACCAGAAGTGGCCTACCACCTCAAAGACGGCATCACAGAACTTGGCGGTCGAAATCTCGCTGAGTTGCTCATCTTCTCGGAATCGGTCTCTGCGAGAATTGATGGGCAAGCGGTCGATGTCGAACTTTCTGCCGACAAACGGTCACTTTCTTTTGCACCGGACTCCGCGTTGTCAAACGGCAGACACACCGTGCAGGTCGATCTGCAGAACATGTTCAAGAACCACAACCTGCCGCAAACCGACACGTTGACCATCGCAGCGCCAACCGATTCTATCCGTTTTGAGATGGCAAGCGAGTATCTGGCGGCAGATTCTCTGACACAGATGCCCATCGTCCTGCACCTTTTCGACGCGGACAGCCAGGCCGTTTGGGATAGCACACGCCTGATCTTGCGGGCAAGCAAAGGTACGATTCGGCCCGAGCACCCCGTTCTGGTTGATGGCCGGGCACTTGCTTACTTTCGTGGCGCCCCCGAATTCGGATTGAGCACCATCACGGCGACTGCCGATTCAAAGGTCGATACCCTCTTCCTTTCTCTTATTCCCCAGGGACAGGTCTGGACACTGAGCGGTACGGTGACGGATGATTCAACCCGACGACCCATTGCGGACGTAGAAGTGGCGCTCAACGACTCCGTGTTCAGCCTCACGGATGAAAACGGGGTTTATTTTATGCTCAATCCTCCTGTTGGTCCGGGGAGGCTTGTATTGAAAATAAATGGCTTCGAAGAAATCGCGGTGGGCATCGAAATCGATTCGACCCGCAGCGTGCTCAGGAACTTCGAACTGGCGGCGCTGCTTGATGGACTGCTACATGATGAAGTCTTCATCCTCGACGCGGCCCACGGTGACTCGCTCGCTGGCGACCTTTTCCCCGACAGCGTGACATCAGCGCAAGCCAACTTGAAGTTGGCAAAGACACTCTCAGCTACGCTTGCCCGAGCGGGCGCTCAGCCGATTTTGGTACGTGAAAACGCGACCTGGCTCAGTTCCCGAGATAGAGTAAAGATGGTTAACCAAATGCCGGAAGGTTGGTATCTGCAGTTGGTTTACGAGTTCCAGGATTCAGATTCTCTGGAGGTGGTGACTACCATTTATCCGGCGAACAAAAAGGCGGAGAAACTAGGGACGGCAATTCTTGGGGCGTTTTCAGACCTGGCGGCAAGTGACACCTTGCTTCAAAACACGAAAGTGCCGGAGGTAACCTACACCAATAAAACGGCGCTGCAACTGACCATCCGTTGCCGAGCGCCGGAGGTCAGCCAACGCGATGCTCTCCGCATTCTCGCCGGGTTAGTCAAGTTCATGCGCGCTATGCAGGAGACGGCTGATTAGAGCGACCAACCCACCTGTTGTCTGCGAGCGCTGATCCTGAATCTGACCGGAACGGCAATCCATACCTTAACGGCTTTTTCACGCTGTTGTGCGGGTACCCAACTGACAGCATTGACCGCCGTGGCTGCAGCCTCTTCGAACCCGGCGTCCATGCCGGAATCATGCAGGATTGAAATCTTGCTGCCCTTGCCCTGTTCGTCCACCAGAACACCGATAACAACGAGCCCTTCAATGCCCTTCGCCAGGGCACGGTCCGGATACTGAATTCGTTTCTGAATGGACACCATTCCACCGACTGGCTCAGGAGGTATCTCGTGCGGAATGAAGGTGTATTCTTCGTAGGGATTCTTGAGTTCCGGCGCCGGCGGCAGAGTGACCAATTCAAAAGCGACCGCGTGGATTGTGGCGTGTTCCGGCATCGATTCACTGGCGTTCGGTACCGTTACCCTCGGCCTGAGCGGTCGCAATGGTTTGTTGAACTGAAAGGTCGGGACCACATCTTCAACCTCGATTTTTACAGGACGCAACTTGCCCACCAGGGTTGCGAACCGGGGTCCAGGCAAGGCATGTAGAAATCCAAAGACGAGTAGAAGTGAGGCGATGGTGGCGAGTTCGAGTTTCTTGCGATAGCTAAGTTTCAGCGCGTCCCTGCGATGAGATGTCTCCATGTTTCCCTGAGCGTGTGGATGAATATTGTTGTGGCCTTGTTCTTTACATCGAACTCAGGCAAACAAAGCTTTATCGCTCAGGGGGATATTACAAAGTAATCACAACAGAGTACCGCCATCGAACAGAAACGTCGGTTTCGCGAGGCTGTTTGGGATGACTGCTTGCACTGCCGACATGCCGGCTGAGTTTTCGGTTAGCCCCTACTTCATTGGCTGGAAGTGGCAGGTAAAATGGCGCAGGAACTCAGGCTGGTAAGTAATTTTGTGGCCCGGGATCTTGTCACGATTTTGCCAGACCTCGGAGATAATCTCCACCAGAAAGTCGAAATGGCTCTGGGTGTAAACCCGTCTGGGAAAGGCGAGCCGAACCAGATCCAGGGGCGCCGGGACTTCATTGCCATCAGCGTCGCGCTTGCCAAACATGACTGAACCCAGTTCAACCGAACGTACGCCTCCTTCCACATACAGCGCATTCACGAGCCCAATCCCGGGATATTGCAGGGGAGCCAGGTGCGGCAAGAAAGCCCTGGAATCGAGAAAAACCGCGTGGCCACCCACGGGCTTGACATAGGGCACCCCCATCTTTTCAAGTCGGTCCCCGAGGTAGGTTACGGTCGCGTGGCGGTAGACTTGGTAGTCGTAGTCCAAAGCCTCCTTCAGCCCGACCGCGATGACCTCCAGATCGCGGCCTGCGAGCCCGCCATAAGTCGGGAATCCCTCGCGCAAAATGAGAAGATTTTTGAACTCCTCCGCCCACTTGTCATTGTTGCAGATCAGAAATCCGCCGATATTCGCCAACCCATCCTTCTTGCAGCTCATGGTAGCGGCATCTGCGTACGAAAACATCTCTTGTGCGATTTCGAGCAGGGTTTTGTCCTGGAACTCCGGTTCATTCTCGTGGATGAAGTAGGCGTTTTCGGCGAACCGGCAGGCATCGATGACGAGCGGGATATCATGTTTCTGCAGCACCGCTTTCACGGCGCGGATATTGGCCATGGAAACCGGCTGGCCACCGCCGGTATTGTTGGTCACCGTGATCATACCAAATGGAATTTTCTCTCGACCATGCTCGGCGATGCACTGCTCCAGTTTTTCCACATCCATGTTGCCCTTGAACGGTGCAATCAGACCGGTGTCCAGGCCTTCCGCGCAGATCAGGTCCAAAGCGATTGCTCCGACAAACTCTATGTTGGCGCGGGTCGTATCGAAATGGCTGTTGTTTGGGATGACGTCGCCGGGCCGCAGACGAGTCTGCGCCAGAATGTTCTCCGCGGCACGTCCCTGGTGTGTCGGAAACACGTGCTTGATGCTGGTGATTTCCTTGATGGTAGATTCGAATTTTTTCCATGAACGGCTGCCGGCATAACTTTCATCGCCCAGCATCAGCGCCGCCCACTGCTGCGCCGACATGGCTCCAGTTCCACTGTCCGTCAGCAAATCTATACAACAATCTTCGGCATCGAGAAGAAACACGTTGTGGTGCGCTTTCGCCAGCGCTTCAATTCTCTGCTCTCGCGAAATCAAAGTGATGGGTTCGGTCATTTTGATGCGGAAGGGTTCAATGACAGTTTTCAAGAGTCGTCTCCGTTTTATGGTGTCCTGTTTTGCCGCCTGAATTGTCTACGATTACCAGGGGCAGTCCGCGTTCATATTTTTTTTTGGAGTTCGGCAAACTCTTTCACTACTCTCTGATTTTGGGGTTCCAACTCCAGCGCCTTTTGGAAGGCCTTCAGGGCTTTCTTCGCCTCATTGTTCTCCTTGTACGCCAGCCCAAGCTGATAGAAGGCTGCGGAATTTTCGGGTGTCTTCAGGGTGACAGTTTTGAATTCGCGGCAGGCCTGCTCGCAATCCCCTTTCGAGAAGTAGGCGACGGCAAGGTGGTAGCGCGCCATGAAATTATTGGGCGAAAGCGCGACGCAGCGTGACAGGTTTTCCAAACATTCTTCGAGCAGTCCCAGGTGGAAACAAGTCAGGCCGAGCCGGTAGAGCGCGGACTTGTAGTGCGGGTCAATCCGGAGCAGAGTTCGGAAAAACTGAGCAGAGTCTTTCAAGTCACCGCGATAGTAGTACGCGACGCCCAAATCATAGAGCACATCAATATATTTCGGGTCGATTTCCAGCACTTTTTTATACATCTTGACGGTGGCGTCCAACTCTCCCATGTGGAAGTAGATGTTGCCAAGCGCTTTCAACGCCACGATGTGTTTCGGCTCCTTTTGGATGATTGCCTCGAATTGCCTGGTTGCCGCCTTGACCTGACCTTCGGCCAGATTTTCAAACGCAATCAGCAAATACTCGTCGGTAGGTCGCGTCTTGAGTGGTTGGCTGCACGACGGACAAAAATTGAACTCTGCCTCGACCTCATACTCGCAAAACGGGCAATTCATATTTCCCTTTTTAAGTTGTGTGCAATGAAAAGGTTTATTTGGTAAATGCCCGCATGGTCGTCAACATGTCGAGTGTGGTGATGATGCCGACTACTTTGTCGTCGCGCGTGACCAGCAACCGGTGGATTCTGCCCTTTATCATGATGTCCGCCATTTCCGCGATGGCGGCAGCCTCTGAGACCTTGAAAAGCAGAGGAGTCATGATGTCTGCCACGGTCAGACCGTCATCTTTCTCCAGGTGCAACTCTTTCAGATCAGATTCATCAAAATTATCCTGCCAGCCCTGCAGATAGTAGTTGTTTTCACGGTCGCCGGCAATGATCGTTGAGCGCCGCATGTCGTTACGCACGATGTCGGAAACGGAGACAACACCAATCAACCTGTTGTCTTCATCTACTACTGGTGCGCCGGAAATCATTTCTTCCGTGAAAAAGTTCGCCAAATCATGGACGTTCATGTCGTCGCGAACCGTGATCACGTCTGTCGTCATGATATCCTTTGCCGTCAGCTTCTTCATTATGGCCTCCTGACCTTCAGGGTTTGAGCAACGTTGGTGTCAGTTTCCTGCAAGGCGATTTCCCAACGCAGGACAAGATTAACCTGCGGGTGAGAAACGGCCATGAAATGACCGGTTACTCTCTACGGTCCCGCGTGTTTCGGCTTAACGGTGAAGGTGGGGCAGGTCGCTTTGCGCACCACTTTCTCAGCAGTAGAGCCGATGATCAACTTCTCGAGTCCACTTAGCCCATGAGTCGCCATCACGATCATGTCCGCGCCATGCTCTTGCGCGAACTTGACGATCTCGGTGTGTGGATTGCCCTCGCGAATGTACACTTGTCCGCTGTTTTTTTGAGACAGGAGTTCACCCACAAACTCTTCCAGCTTGGCGGTGGATTTCTCGACGATATCCGGGAAAACCTGCAAGAGCGAAGCCTCGCCCATAACATAGTAAGAGGGATGGACGCGTTGATCGACCACATGCAGAAAGTCAATGTCGGCCTTGAACTTTTTCGCTAAGGTTGCGGCATGCTTCACCGCCAGTTTCGAGTGGTCGGAAAAATCGATTGGAACCAGCAGGCGCTGCAGCTTCGGGAAATCGTAAATAGTGTCTTCCTGGTGAGCCACCGTCACCACCGGACAATGCGCATGGCGAACGACTTTCTCTGCTATGCTGCCGAGCAGAAAATGGCTGATGGCAGCCCTGCCGTGCGTGCCCATGACGACCAGGTCGATGCCGCTCTTGGTGGCAAAAGTCAAAATCTCGTCGGCAGGAGATATTGAGCGCAAGGTTTCAAAACTTGTTTCGATGTTTTCAAAATGGGGAGCATGTTTCGCCATTCTGGCCCTGGCACTGTCTTCCAGTTGCGTGTAGAATGCCTCCATATCCGGAAAGTGCTGAGCTTCATCGTACGGGTCGTCCTCAAATACGGAAACCACGTGCAGGAGGACAAGCTCAGCGTCAAATTCGGTAGCGAGGCGGGCAGCATGTCGCAAAGCTTGATTTGCGTGCTTCGAAAAATCAGTGGGGAGCAATATTCTCTTGATTTCAGCCATCTCACCAACTCCTTCATTGTGGACTATTCGCTCTCCGGATTGCGCACGATTCTTATTCGCAAAAGTCATTCCAGTACTGGTTTTGATAGATCTAAAGCAATATTTTTAAAATGTTTAGTGATGAGCGCCACACAACCAAAATGCGAGGTGAGAGCAGCCATCTGTCGCAAGTCTGAGAAAATCGTTTTTACGCTTTCTCAAGAACCGGAACGGCTGGGAAATGTTTTCTCACAACGCATCACTCTGGAGAGAGAGAACCGTCGATGCGCTCCGTTGCTTGAAGCCATCTTCCACGCCAATCGAACAGACATGTCGGCAATCTTTTTGCAGGTGATCCAGGAGCCATCCCAGGTGGGAAGCAGGCAGTTTCAACTGGATCAAACAGTATTCCAGGTAGGAAGAAGCACATTCCAACAGGAATAACCAATATTCCACCTGGGAAGCATAGCATTCCTGTTGGATGAAACAATATTTCAACTCGGTAGAAGGGTATTCCCTGATGGCAAGCCCCGGAATCACATTTGACGTGGGGGTGGAGCCAAGCGGGCTGCCGGAAACGCGTGGGATAGATTGATATTTTACTAGTGGGCGATACGGGATTCGAACCTGCGACCTCTGGTATGTGAGACCAGCGCTCTAACCAACTGAGCTAATCGCCCAAGTATTGACAAAAACATAATCACTTTTTCGGTCAAGGTCAAGTAGAAGTTTTTGAACACTTGGCTTGAGTGAGACTCGCGAGATGAAGTTCATGTTTGTGGATGAACATAGCTCCGAGTTGCGAATCGAGAAGATGTCCAGCTAGTTGTTCAGGCTGGCTTTGAGTGTGGGATGTCTTGCGGGTTGATGTTCAACCTTTCCAGCCGATACCGGAGTTTGCCGCGGTTGATCTTAAGAAGCCTCGATGCCTTGCTGATATTGCCATTGGCCGTTTCGATGGCGCTGAGAATGATATTCCGCTCGATCTCCTCAAGCGCTATGCCCTCAGGAGGAATCTCGAAACGTTCAAACTGGATTGTCTGCTCTGACTGAACCTCGTGCACCTCGGTGACAATCTGGGGAACCTCTTCATCGGAGTCGAGCCACAAATGCTCAGGTTTGATCCAGTCGTCTGCCTCCACCAACACGGCCCTTTCGATCACGTTTTTCAACTGTCTAACATTGCCGGGCCAAGGGTAAGCCTTCAACAGTTTTCTTGTCGAGGCCTCAAGCCCCCTAATCTTGCGACCATAATCACGATTATATTGCTCAATGAAGCTCTGGGCCAGAAGTAGAACATCTTCGGCCCGGTCGCGCAGTGCGGGGATGTGAATCTGACAGACATTTAGCCGGTAGTAAAGATCCTTGCGAAATGTGCCCTGCTGTACTGCCTGCCTTAGCTCAACATTCGTGGCCGCGATAATCCGGGTAGAGGCTTCAATTTCCTCGACGCCGCCGATCCGCCGAAACCGTTTGGTTTCAACAGCCTTCAGAAGTTTTACCTGGAAGTTGGATGAGATGTCTCCGATCTCATCCAGGAAGATGGTTCCGCCGTTGGCCAGTTCAAACAGTCCCGGCTTTTTGAAATCGGCACCTGTGAAAGCACCCTTTTCATGCCCGAAGAGTTCAGACTCTAGAAGCGTCTCGGGGATTGCGCTACAGTTGATATCGATAAAAGGCTGGCTCGCAGAGCTGCTGAGTTCGTGGACCAGCCGCGCAAAGACTTCTTTGCCCGTGCCGCTCTCTCCGATAATGAGGGTGGTCAGTGCTGGAGATTTGGCGATTTTTCTTGCGGTCGCCAGAACCTGAGTTATCTGGGGCGACTCTCCAATGACGCTATCTTCGGGTCGGACATGGGTTTCCATTTGTTAACATTATCGGCTTTGACCAGGTTAAGCTTGATCTGTTTCCCTGTGCCCGCTAAGCCCGAAATCAGCGTGATGGACTGAGTGCCTGCCGCAGTCCATCGCCAATCAAATTAAAACTCATCACCGACATCGCGATAAAAAGCCCCGGAAAGGTTGAAACCCACCACGCCGTCATCAACACCTCACGGCCGTCGTTGATAATGTTCCCCCAACTGGGTGTTGGCGACTGCACGCCAAGTCCGAGAAAACTCAGCGCCGATTCCAGAAGAATGACCTCGCCGACTTTCAATGTCGCCGCGACAATGACTGGCGTCATGCTGTTTGGGATGATGTGTTCAAAGAGAATGCGGACGGGAGTGTAGCCAAGGCCTTTCGCAGCGCTGATGAAATCTCGTTCCTTCAGGGTGAGCACCTCTGTCCTCACAATGCGCGCTGTTTCCATCCAGCTTGTTAGGCTCAAAATGGGTATCAGGAGCCAGTGATTCATTTCGAATATGGCAACAACTGTAATGACGATGAAAATCGAAGGAAAGGCCAGCAGGAAGTCTACAAACCTCATCATGACTGAGTCGGTCAGGCCCCCCAAATATCCGGAGAGAGTCCCGTACAGCAGACCTATCGTTGCCGTTAAGAAAACCACGCTGAATGCAATTGTAAGAGATATTCGGCCACCGTACAGAACCCGACTCAGCAAATCGCGACCAAATTTATCTGTCCCAAATGGATGCTCGCTTGTAGGCTCCAGATAGCGGTCTGTCAGCAAATCCCCTTGCGCCACCGGATCGTAACCTGAGATCATATTACTGAAGATTGTGGCAAAGGCCAGAACTCCAATACAGCAGATTCCAGCAAGTAGGGCTTTGTGCGACCAGAGCCGTTCGGTCAGTTTGAGATGATAAATCGCGCTCGGCATTTCATGAACCTGGTTCAAGTCTAATTCTTGGATCAACAGCCCTGGAAAGCAGGTCGGATATCAAATTCCCTGCAACCACAGCAATAGCTGCTACGAAATTGCTGGCCAGGATCACCGGAAAGTCGTGTGCAAAGATCGCGTTGACGGTCACCATACCAAATCCCGGCCAGGCAAATACATACTCGGTAATGACAGCCCCTGCAAGAAGGAACGGCAAGTAGACGCCAAACAGTGCGGTGAGCGGCAACAATGCGTTTTTCAAGGCATATTTGAACAAAATTTTCCATCGACTGATGCCGTAGGCGCGGGCCGTTCGGATGTAATTCTGCGCCAGCACCTCGATGAGACTGGCCCGGACGAACCGGGCAACGTGGGCGGCAAGTGGCGCCGCCAAAACAGATGCAGGCAAAATCAGGTGCCGAATGCGGTCCCACAGTATTGGCAACGTCCCGTCAGGGATGACCAGAGATTGCATCTGGCTGGATGGCAGCCAGCCCAGTGTAAGAGAGAATACCATTATCGCCATCAGTCCCAGCCAAAAGCCGGGCATCGAGTACAAGAAAAGCAGAACTGAGCTGAGTATGAAATCCAAGCTGCTGTCACGCTTGATTGCCGTAAGCACGCCAAGCAGAATCCCGATGACCAATTGCAGCACAAACACCACGACCGTCAGGCGCAGCGTGTTTGGAATCGCTTCGGCAAAGATTTCGCTCACTGGCCGCTGCTGCATGAACGATGTTCCGAAATTGCCTGTGCAAAATTCCCGGGACCATACGAGATATTGCTGCCAGACCGGCAGATCCAGTCCCATTTGTTGTCGAATGTGTTCAACTGTTTTTTGGTCAGTTCCGGGTCTTGTGTACATGGAGGACGGGTCGCCTGGCGCCATCTGGAGGAAGATGAAACTCAAGCTGAGCACTCCCCAGACAACGAGCAGAGCCGCGCCAAGTCGTCTTAATATGAATCCAGACATTTACGCGTACTCCGTTTCGAAGTCACGCCTGGCCGCGGCGAGAAGTTTTCTCGAATAGGGATGTTGCGGTGACGCCATCAGCGTTCGGGTTTCGGCTACCTCAATGATTCTGCCATTCAGCATTACAGCCACACGGTTGGCGATCGCCTGGACCATCGCCAGATCGTGCGAGATCAGTAACAGTGTAAGTCCCAGCTGTCGCTGCAAGTCACGCAGAAGATCGATGATTTGCCGTTTGAATCGGGCGTCAAGACTCGAGGTTGGCTCATCTGCGACCAGGACTTTGGGTTCTGCGGCCAGCGCTCTGGCAATCGTCACGCGCTGTTGTTGCCCGCCACTAAGTTCATGTGGAAACCGATCGAACAACTCTTCGGACAGACCCACCTGTGAGAATAGCCGATTGATGTGCCCGGTCAGCGCCTCGCCACCGTGGCCGTGGCCGTGATGAACCTGCAGAACTTCAGCAACACATTTTCCGACTTTTTGACGAGGGTTCAGCGCCTGCAGCGGATTCTGAAAAATCATTTGAAGGCCGTAGCGATTGCGACGGAGTTGCTTGCCGCTCAGGTTGACAAGATCAAGCCCGTTGAAAAGCACTCTACCTTCATCTACTTCAGTCAATCGTAGAATACACTTGCCGAGTGTGGTTTTGCCGCAACCGGATTCGCCCACCAGAGCCAGACACTCTCCTGCAAACAGATCCAGCGACACATCGTCCAGGGCCGGTTGGTTCCTGGCTCCCGCAACGCGAGAACTCGATCCGAAGGTCTTGCTCAGGTTCTGAACTCTAAGCACTATCGGGTCAGACATGCTCTGAATCCCTTGGTTGCGAACCAGGACATTCAAGAATCGAGCCGATCAGTTCTTGTGTATAGCTGTTCCGGGGAGACCTTAAGATGTCACCAGCGGGTCCCTGCTCAACGGGTTTGCCGGCGTGCATAACCAAAACGGAGTCGGCCAGTCGGCCAACGATACTCAGGTCGTGGCTGATGAGCAGGAGTGCGAATCTGTGTTCAATTTGCAGATTGCGCAGAAGTTGGATGATTTGAATTTGAGTCGTAATATCCAGAGCCGTGGTCGGTTCATCTGCGATGATGAGTTTTGGCCTACAACTCAGGGCCATCGCGATCATGACCCGCTGCGCCATGCCGCCGCTCAATTGATGCGGGTATGAGCGATAGACAACACCCGGCTCCGCGAGTCCGGATTGGGCAAGCAGCTCAATTGTGCGTGTCCGCGCGTCAGTCTTTGAAAGCGGGAGATGCGTTCTGATGACTTCGGTGATCTGCGAGCCGACCCGGAAAACAGGATTGAGTGCTGCGCCGGGATTCTGAAAAACCATCGCTATGTGACGCCCGCCCAGGTGTTTCAATCCTTTCGGGCTGCCTGGCGAAATGGCCTCTCCGCAAAAGCGAACTTCTCCACTGACGACTTCTGCTCCGTCAGGCAGCAATCCAATCAAGGATAAGCCCACCATGGTTTTACCGGAGCCAGTTTCCCCGATGATGGCCAGCGTCTCCCCTGAATTCACATCGAAGGATATGTTCTTCACGGGGTGAAAGTCGCCGCCGAGATTTCGAATGCGGACTGAGAGATTTCGAACACTCAGCAGCACTGTTCTGAATCTGACCGGTTAGTTAGAGGCTTGGTACCACTTCTCGAGGCCGTAGAGCGCACTCAGTGGAATAGGTGTGACATTGTTAAACTTGTCGCTGACCGCAATAATCCGATCGACCCAGAATAGAAAAGTGTAAGGCTGATCCTGGTAGATGAGACGCTGCGCTTCATTCCATATTTTCATAGATTTCTGGCGGTCCATTTCCTCACGACCTGATTCTATGAGTCGATCAACTTCCGTATTTGCATAGCTCATAACGTTGAAGAGATTCTGTGCCGACGAATGAAAAATCGGCGTAAGGTCAACGTACAAAGGGGTGCTCCAGCCACCCATGTGGGCCTCAAAATCTTTGGTCCTGAGTTGACCTACCAGCGTACTCCATTCGATTGTCTGTAGTCGAACCTCGATGCCAATCTTTTTCATTTGGCTTTGGACGATGACCGCTACATCCGAGCGCAGTTGATTGCCGGCGTTGGTTTTGATTGTAAATTTGAACGTCCTGCCGTCCTTGTCGAGCCAGCCATCATGGTCCGTATCCAGCCATCCTGCCTCGTGCAACAGCTTTGTTGCTCGCTCAGGGTCATGGGCAAAAATATCGCCATTGCCACTGTCAAGCGACGCGGTCAATGAGGACAACGGTCCCTGGCAAGGTTTGCCAAAACCATATAGCACAGCCTTGATGATACCCTGCCGGTCGATTGCCATGGTCAGGGCTTGACGCACTCTCACATCCGAGAAAAGCGGGTTCTTCTGATTGTAGCTGATGTAATGATAGACACGTCCGGAGACGGGGTGAATGCTGATGTGCTTGTTGCTTTTCTGCAGACGCTCTACCTCTGACGGCGGAACGCCGATCATCATATCCACTTCGCCAGTTTGTATTTGCAGTAAGAGGTTTGTGTTGTCCGGCACGATCTTGAAGATGACGCGGTCCAAGTACGGCCGACCACCGTAGTACTTTTCATTCGCTGCAAGCTCGATGTATTGTTGACTCACCCATTTCTTGAGTACGAATGGCCCCGATGATAGCGGGTTTCGTCCGAATTTGTGACTTCGGAGCGAGGCTCGGTCTGCATTCTCGAGAAGATGCCTGGGCAGAATTTCTCCGGCTGTATCAAATAGCTGAGCGGGATATGCCTCGGTAAACTCAAACGTAACCGTGTGGGAATCTTCGACGCGAACCGCTTTCAGGAATTCGGTCGCGCCGTACCGTGGACTACCGGCTGTGGTGTCCATGAGTACGTCGAACGTGAATTTGACGTCATCCGCCGTGATTGGGACGCCGTCTGACCAGAGTGCGTCTTTTCTCAAATGATAGGTCAGTGTCAGATAGTCATCCGAACTCTCCCAGGATGACGCCAGTTCAGGAGAAAATTCTGACTTTTCATTGAGATCGGCAAGGCCGAGCAGAAGCAAGTGAGTTATCTCCTGAGCCAGTGCTGATTCGTTAAAGAGCGGATTGAAACTGTCTATATCACTGGCTATTCCGATAATCAAGGTGCCGCCATAAGTGGGGCGCGCGCCTTTCTCGGATGGTTTGCTTGCTGAGCCTGCGGTTGTTGAAAGGGCCAACTGACAGAAGACTGCCAGCACCGTCAGATATCTACGTACCATTGTGCCATCGTTCTCCAGATAGGAAGTTCAGGAGGTCGCGATTTGGCTCTGATTGCCGTCCTCGAATTTTAGAATCGTTGACCCCAGTTTTATCACGCTGCCGTTGGCAAGTGGCGTGCGCTGCATAATTCTCTGTCCATTGACATGGGTGCCGTTCTTGCTGAGGCGATCCTCAATCCAAAAGCAGCCGTCTTCCAGCTTAATCGCTGCGTGTTTGTTCGAAATATGTTGATCTCCCAGAACAACGATGTTCCCGGGATCATGACCAATCGTGGTGCGACCCTTTCGGAGCAGAAACACCGCACCATGCGGTTGCCCATAGAGAATGCAGAGGCGGGGCTTTGCCTCCTGGTCTGGGAGCAGCTTCGAACCGCACTGTGTGCAGAAGTTGTTTCTGCCCAGATTTTCGTGTTTGCAGTAAGAGCACGTGGTGCTCGCCGTTCCTGGCGTCATAGTATGCCTCAATCAGACTGTGAGTTGGCCTTTTTCTCTCTACTCGCTTCCTGCACTTGCTGTAGCATCTGAGCGACTTGCAGGTTGTCAGGGTTGCTATCGAGCAGATTTTGAAATATGGCAACCGCCTGGTCGTACTTGCCATCCTTGTAGCAAAGAACTCCTAGGTCAAACTGAACGTCATTTGCTTTTATGGCAACTTTGGTGACGAAATTGCTGACACTTTCTACCGCGAGATTGTAGCCGCAGAGGCCGCAAAACCTGTGTTCATCAGAGTTGGGCGTGTGACATCGTGGGCATGTTTTCATACGGTTTCTCTCTACTCCGTATCAGTTTCACATCGATTAATTCGTGTGAACTTTCTTACTTCGGGACAGCCGTGGGGGTTGGAGTTCCTAGCTGTGGTGGACCTTTGTAACACGTTTGGTCTCGGCATTTTCATCGCTGGTCTCAGTATCAACCGTTGTGACATTCAGCTCTGAATCGGGCAAGGACTCTTCAATCATCTTATGAACATCTTCAACTTTGGACTGCAGGTCCAGCCTCCGGTAGGCTTGCAGAGCCTTTGCAAAATGCTCTTCCGCGCTGCCCTGATCTTGGCGGTCATAGCAAAGCTTGGCAAAGGCGACGTAACACTCGGCCTGCCCTTGCTTGTTTTCGAGCTTGTCATTGAGCTGCATGCTCCTTGTTAACGATTCTTCCGCAGCCGCAAAATCTCCTTCGCCATGATGAATCAGGCCGAACACGAGATGTGCTTCCGCCATGTTCAGAGTATCGTCTGTACGCTTGAAAACCTTAATTGCCTTCTCCATCAGAGACTTGGCTTCGAGTAGCTTGTCCTGTCTGACCATTGTCTTGCCCATGTTGAGGTGCGTGAGCGCCTGCAGGGGTCTGTCGTGTATCTCATAGGCAATATCCAGACACTGCTCAAATGCATTGAGCGCTGCGTCAAGGTCATCGGTGTCAGCATGCGCCATGCCCAGGTTATGATATATTCGCGCCTGGTCCTGTTGACGATTGCCTTTCCTGGCGTAGATTTCAAGAGCCTCGCGATAGTTGTCCATGGCGACGTTGTTTTCGCCACGAATGCTTGCGATGATCCCGATGTTGGTCAGAGCATGCGCCTTGTCAAATTCGCCCATGTCACAATCAATGGCTTGCAGTGTGTGCTCAAAATGCTGGAGCGCCAGTTCGAAATCACCTTTCTGAAAGTAGATGATACCGACATTGTTATAGGCCCTGCTAAGCACGTTCTGGACGGATGCCTGCTGTGCCAGCTCGATACAAAGGTCATAGTGCGAAAGCGCCGAATCCCAGTCTCCGAGTTTGCCATGGATCCTGCCGATACGCAGCAGCGCGTCGGTTTGACCCTTGTCGTCATTGTTACTCCGCCCGAAATTCAGAACCTCCGTGTAAGCCTTGAGACTGTCCTGCAGCCGGTTCGTCTCTTCATAGCAGATTCCTAAATTGAAATGGAGTTCAGCAAGAGCCACTAACTCGTCGATAGGTTTGCCGCATTGTGTGGAGGAAGCAAGAAGATCCTCATAAAAAAGGCTGGCTTCACGGTACGCCGAGATACCAAACGCGCGCATCCCGGCTTGACAAAGCAGAGGCAGCGCTTTTAAGTGGTCGCCGCCTCGTCTGAGGTGCTGGGCCACATCGCCCACCAGAGCGCCAAAATCACTGCCGTAGATTTTTTCAAGCTCGTTGGCGATCATGAGGTGATATTCGCGACTCAAAGCGGTTGGGATATCCTTGTACAGCAATTCCCTGAGCATCGGATGTTCAAATTGGAAGCCATGCTCGTTGCTGATCACGATCTGCAATTCAGTTTCGATGCGATGCAGGACTTTGAGCAGCACGATTTTTGGAGTTTCCAGCAGGCGAGACAGCAACGACGGATCAAATTTGTGACCCTGGACAGCGGCAACCTGCAGAATGTCTTTTTCTTCATCACTGAGCCCGCTGAGCCTGCGAACAAAGATGTCTTCAACTCGATTGGGCACAAGCAACTCGAGTCCGTCACGTTTGTTGTACCAGGTTTCCTCCTTATTGAAGATGCCACCGTTTTCTCGGAGCTGCTTCAGGGTTTCCGTCAGAAATAGCGGATTGCCTTTGGTCTCGAGATAAATTGACTCATAGAGTTCTTCAGTGAATTGGTTGGGAGATATCGACCTGTCAATGAGCAGGTCACAGCTGTCACGGTCCAGTCTGTTGATATCGATTTGCTCACAAGTGCCCTCGCGCCGAATGCGGGCAAGAACTTCCATGAGCATCCCGGGTTTGCCATTTGGCTGTAGGTCATAACGATCTGTGCGACTGATCCCGAGCAGGAACACCGGGTGGCTTGCTACATAACGCGATAAGTAGTGAAAAAGCCTGAGAGTTGCTTCATCTGCCCACTGCATGTCATCGATGACCAAAACCACGGGTCGCATTGTTGAGAGCAGGGCAATCAGGCGATAGAAGCCCTCAATCAAGTTGGCTGAGCTTGGTTCGGGAGGTGTCTGTTCCGGGACTTTTGGGCCTACCGTCATCAGGCGGTCAGCGACTTCCAGGAGAATCGGGACTTTGTCGCGCACAGCGTCTTTGAGATGCTGCCGCGCTTCTTCTCCAAGGCTGTAGCTGTCGTTGTGGAAGAACGTCCGCAATGCGTCGATGAATGGCAGATAAGCGTCCATTCCGTCCTGGTAGAGACACGCTCCGTACAGCACGCAAGCTTGATTTGCTTTGGCGTACTTTGTGAAGTGGTCTGCCAGGGTGCTCTTGCCAACTCCCGCTTCGCCCATCATAACCGCGGCTTGACCTCGACCTCGCAATGCATCGGCAAACAGGCTAACAAGCTTCTTCTTTTCCAATTCCCGTCCGATAAAAACGGAGCGCAGAGTCACAGTCGCCGTCTGCCCGGGCTCATCCATATCAAAAACTACTTGGTGCGGGCGGTTCTGGGATTCCGATTTCGTCAGGGTCGCCGGTGCAGGCGCCTTTCCCAAGGTGTCTCCAAGGGCGGCCTCAAACTCGGTAGCAGACCACCATCGATCCGCTTTGTCTTTGTGGATGGCCTTGAGGACTACCTGGACCAGGGCAGGTTCTACTTTGTCGTTATAGTAGGACGGGGCGACGGGCTCCTCGTTGAGTTGTTTGTACAGGATTGCCGCGGGCGAATTACTCAAGAACGGCAACTTCGAGGTGAGCATTTGGTAGAGTAGAATTCCCACAGCGTAGATGTCACAACTAGGGCCCACCGGTTCGCCCATAAACTGCTCCGGCGCCATGTACTCGAGCGTTCCCAGTAGATCGCCTGCGACGGTGAGACCTTGCTGCGACATGAGTTTCGCGATGCCAAAATCCAGGATCTTGACGTGGTCCCCGTCCGTGACCATAATGTTCTCTGATTTTATGTCTCGATGCAAAACGTCCTTGCTGTGCGCATACTGAAGGCCTCTCAAAATCTGACCTGTTATATTGATAGCCCGGTCCGGGTTGAGTGCGCCTTCTTTCCGAATGATGCTTGTGAGCGATGCGCCCTCGATAAATTCCATCACAATGTATCGGCGATTCTCGGCTTCACCCACTTCGTGGATGGTGACCACATTTGGGTGCACGAGCTTGGCTACGATCCTCGCTTCATGCATGAAGCGAGCGTCATTGACTTTATCTTCGTGCAAATGCGGATGCATCAGCTTGATTGCGACCGGTCGGTCGAGAATAGAATCGTGGGCTTTGTAGACCTCTCCCATTCCTCCTGTGCCCAGCTTCTCGATGATCTTGTACTGCTTGATCTTCTTCATCAGGCTTTCCTGGACAACCCCACGCTTTGACGTTCTATGTTCAACCTGGAGTAGAGCTCATCAGCCTTGTTTTTGAATTCGGTCGCCTCGTCAGGTTTGCCGATTTCGGTCAACATCGTAGCAAATTCTTCGGAGCAGTTAGCTAATCCTAACGGAATACGAAATTTCTCATACAGACCCAGGCTCTCGCGGTAGAAGGCTTCCGCCGTTGTCTGGTCGCCAGCCTTCCAAAGAATGCGGCCAAAGATCATGTCTGTTTTTGCTATTCCGATGGGATTCTTGAGGCGCACCAGGCGCTCCAGGGCACAGCAACAATGCGATGCGGCTACCGGATAATCTTTGGTTTTCAAGAAGTACTCGGCCTTGTTCAGGAAGACAAAAGCCGAGAGCGGAAAGTATCCCATCTCATGACAAAGTTTTAGTGATTTGTCATAGTAGGTGATGGCCTGGTTAAGTTGATTCTGACGAAAGTGAAAAAGCCCGAGATTGTTGAGACTTTCTGCTGTGCCCTGGGAGTTCTGGATGCTTTGAAATTCTATCAGGGCTTGATGGAAATGTGTATGAGCTTCGTCATAATCGCCCAATATGCGATGGATGGTGCCCAATTGATTGCTCGCAAGTGCACTGCTGGGAATATCATTTGCAACCTGGCAAGCGAGCAAGGCCTTCTGCAATGTTTCGCGAGCCTCGTGGTACTCTCCTTGCCGGTAGGAGATGGTGCCCAGTTCAATTTGAGCCAGCGCAACGTCGCTCTTTTTACCGGCTGCAGCAAGTGTTGAGATGGACTTGTGGAGGAGGTCTTGCGCCGCTTTCCATTCTCCCATCTCTGAGTAGATTCTGGCCATACGATATTGAACGTGGCCTTGCAGAGATTGGTCCCTACTTGTTTCTACGATTCGAAAGGTGCTCTGGTAGTTCTTCAGGGCAGCGTCATAGTTACCCAATGCCTCAAAGGTCTCACCCAAAGCGAGCAGAATATCTTGCTGTTGTTCTTGTTCCGATAGCGTTGAATGAACGGTTTCCAGAGTCACTTGCGCCAGCTCAATATAACGGCTTACCTTTTGGAGCGAGTCATCCCGCAGGTCAGAATATGAATCAGGTTCCTTGGGGAATTCCTCGGTGCTGAGCTTGTGGAGAGTCTTGACAAGCGCAGCAATTTTCGGGTCGTTTTCTCCGCCTGACTGGGAAGCTGCCTGCTTTGCAAGCCCGGCCATTCGCGCCAGGCACTCTTTAATTGTTACTCCACCTCGGGATTTCATTGATTCGCCTCGGTGAATGGTGCAACCGGCCGTTTGTCTTGGTGGTAGTTCTGGAGGATGGTGTTTATCATTTTCACCTTGTCTTCCAACCCCAACTCAGAGTAGCTTTGTATCGCTTGCTTCAGCCAGGTCACCGCCGTGTCATGTTCTCCAATTTCGATTGACAATTGACCCAGCTCGTACGCTGTCTCCGCGCTGCCAAGCTGGTTGCGCAGGCTCTCGAATTGTTTCGAGGCTTCTTGGAGGTGGCCGGCAGCTTCTTGCCAACGCGACTCGTGACGTTCGATGACGCCTTGGATTTTGTGGTACTCGGCCATCCCGAGGTTGTCCCCCAGGCGCTGCAGAAGTCTGTGAGCTTTGAAGTTGTACTCCCTTGCCTCGTCAAACTTTTTTAAATGGAGAAGCGCCATAGCTCGATTTAGGAAAGTCGTCGATTTGAGCGGCGCCAGGCCCATCTCATCTGAGACTTTGAGGCTCTTGCCATAGAACTTGTTGGCCTCATCCCAATTGCATTCATCCGCGTAGGTCATGCCGATATTGTGATAGACCTTGGCCATGCCGGGCAGATCTCCGAGGCCGTCAAATAGCGGAATACATTGACTGTAGAGGGCGAGCGCCTGGACGTGATTGCCGCGAACGTTTTTGACTGCGCCGAGACTGTTGATTATGTTGGCTTTCAGTCTTGTGGCATTTGCGGTGTTGGCCAGGTCGAGCGCCTCTTCAAAGCATTTGTTTGCCTTTTTGTAGTCTGACATTTCGAAGTGCAGGCTACCAAGCCCATTCAGAATCATGGCCTGGTCAAACAGACTCAAGCATATCCGGCTGGAAAGGCAGTGCTCGAAAGCTGCCCGCGCCTGGCCCCAGTCATTCCGCCGAAAGTGTGTTAACCCTTCCTGTATGAGTACCTGGTTCATGTAGCAATCGTCAACATTATCGTCCATCAGTCTTCGAGCCCGCGAACAGTATTCTTTGGACTCACCCCAGTAGCCGAGAATTCTGGTCAGCCAGGCTGCCTGTGTCAGGAGGCGTACGGCATCTTCCTTGTGCGCTGCGTCGGGTTTGATATCGAGAATGCAGACGGCCTGCTGGATAAAGTGCCGTGCCTCCAGGAAGGCAAAATTTGTGATCGCTACTTTGGCGGCCTCACTCAAGTAACGGAAGGCCTGCCCGTGTTCGTTCGTTCGCGACCAGTGATGGGCCAGGCGATAGGTTCTGTCTGGACCTGCTATTCGCTCTGAGGTTTCTATGGCAGCGGCAATTTCCCGATGCATGGACAAGAGTCTGTCAGGAGCAATTTTCTCTATCAGGGCTGATGGCGTCAAGAACGGCCCGAACCAGAACTTGTCTTCTCCAATTTGCCGCAGCAGTTGATTCTCAACCAGACGAGCCAGGTTTTTGATTATTTGTATACGCCGCCCATCAACAACCGAGACGAGCAGAGCACCATCAATGGGCTTAGGGGTGATTGCCGCATATTCCAAAATGGATCTGGCCGTCGCTGTGAGTTTGCTCAGGATTTTTCGCGTTGGTTGCTTCTCATTGGGTTCGCGCAACAATTTAAGCAACAGCTCCCGCTCGACGCCATCGCGGTTGAACCAGATTTCGTCTTGTTGGTAGACAAAGTTTTTTCCCACGGCGAGTGTCACCAATTTGACAAGGTGTGCTGGGATGCCATCGGCAATCTCAACCAACATGGGCACGAATCCGCCTGAAAAATCGCTTTTGGGGAACGCGACTCTGAGTGCGTCCCTGGCGTCGGCTGGATCGAGTCGGCCCACGTCGATTTTGTTTAGAAGACCCTCGCGATTCATTCTCTGTAGGACATCTGAATATGGCAGGTCCTTTGGAGTTGATGTTCCCGTGTCGGCCTGCTGCAGGCTCGCGATGATCAGCAGGCTGTGCTCACTGACGCTTTCACATAGATAGTGAAGAAACCGCCATGCAGTAATGGAGGCACTCTGCATGTCGGATAACTCAATTAGCAACGGTTTTTCTTGTGATGCCTGGAGAACCGATGACAACAGGCGCTGTTGCACGAGCTGACGCTCTGCCTGTAACGAGTAGAGTGATTGAAGGTCCCAATTGCCCGACTGCTGGAAGCTGGCGTTGGCAGGTCCCGGCACGCATACTGTTTGCAGGTTGGAGGTGTCATGTGAGACTGAGTGCTGCAATTTAGTGACGATTTTCAGGAAGGGTGCATAAGGCTCGCAGGAATTGCTTTGGGCAAAATTTGCTGAACCGAGAATGGCCCCTTCGTCCCGCAGCGCTCCTTCAACAAAGCGGCGCACCAACGCTTTTTTCCCGATTCCCTCCTCTCCGGTGATCAGCACCAAGGAGCCTGAACCCTGTCTCGCCTGCTGCCATGTTTTACGCAGCAGGCTCAGTTCGCGCTCGCGACCCACGAGGATGTTGCCAAGTGATTGCTGCGTAATTCCTGCCATTCTTTCTCGATTTAGCCTCAGTTTAGGTGAAAGACCTATGCAAAGGCCTGTCGTTACATTATCGGCGAGCAAGCCACGATCATTTATGCTGTTTGTGTTGAATCAGGACACAACCGACGTTTGTCGGTTAGCTCTCGAGTACAGCACAAAAGCCCATGCATGAGCATGGGCCTTGATGTCGAAACGGGAATGTGTCAGGGTTACGCTATTTCGTGGCTCACCTACTCCAAACCCAAAGCGTACCTCGAAAAGTGAGAAATATGCGTGACGATTTTCTGCCGCTCACCCATGATCAGTGCCGGGACGCGCTGCCATGCGTCAGCTTCCTCTTTGTAGTACAGCAGATGAAGCTTGTCTTCAGTGATTTCGTCCAATATTGCAGTCTCATAATGGATTTCAAGCCGCACCGGCGCATTGAAGACGGTGCCGTGCGGCCCAAATCTGAAGTGGCTGACTATTTCTTCTACTGTTGGGTATGGCGCCCACTCGAGCGTAATGGTCGTATCCTGCTGCAAATCATCGGGCCGAAACAGTATTTTGCTGTACCCAAATTCCTGGTTTCCCGCCACGACGCGACCGCCGGTCTGGGCCTTGATATGTGCCTCGGCGTGGAAGACATGGGCTGGCCCGACACCCTGGGCAGGGAAGGAACTCATCTGTTGCCAATCGTTTTCTTGAGTGCTCAGGACTTGAGCCAGGCCCTTGCAGTCTGCCTTGTAGCTACTCCCTGCGACATTAGAACTCATTTATCGTTTCTCCACAGAATTTTTATCTGTACGTATCGAGATCGTCCAAACTCAAATGGATACTCAGTTAATTGCTCCATGCCAAAGCGTAGCGTGAGAAGTGAGGGATTCTGACCTTGAGAATCTTGATGAAACCGATTGCGGCTTTCACTCGAAGGCGGGCGTGTTCAGCTTTCTCCCACTCTCCTGTTTCGGAGTTCACATAGTAGATGCCCAGCGTTTCGGTGTTGACATCTGTCAGATCGAGGCCGATGGCCTTGACGTTCAAGAGCAGGTCCCTGTTAAAGACGGCGCCATGCGGGCCGAATTCCATATCGATATCAGGATTCTGCAGGGTGAGCTGCACGGTCATTGCCCTATCGACACTGCCTGGTCTTGCGCGCAATTTTAGCGCGATTCCCTGGCGCGGACTATGCTTCTTGTCCTTCTTCTTGCGGTCGTCTTTTGCATAAACTCCCTGACGAAGTACGAGAGTCCCGCCCTTCTTAGGAGTGATCAAGCCGGACACGGTTATGGGCTCAGGGCCGTCAGCACCAAAGGTAAGAGGCCCACTTTCCATTTGCAGTATCCGCACTTCGCCAGGAGATGATAACTTCCCTGATGAGTCAAGTGGAGATTCGGAAGTGCAGCCAACAAAACCGAGGGTCATTGCACCGGCGACAACAATACTGAACAGCGCCAGAACGAAGTTGGTTAGCTTTTTCATGCGGTACTCCAAATTTAGTGTTAGATCTATTTCTGTTCGTTTTCCATTCCCGCTACAGGCAAGGTGTGTGCCAGAGATATAATCCTGGAGAAACTCTTGTGCTGGAAGGCCATTAAGTGCAAATTAATCATGTTCTTATGTTGTAATTCAGAAAGAATGATCTTAGAGAGTCGAGCTTTTGTGCATCTCCGCGGATTTGATGAACTCAGCCAATCTTTGCTGAAAACTGCCAATTGGCTGAGATGAGCCAATCAGGTGTGACCGTGAAAACGCCGGTGTCAAAGCACAGGCCTTTTGCGCCAGACAGGCATCGTGCTGCAAGCGCATTTTTCACGTGAGCCTACTGTCGTGCCAGGCGCATCCATTGGCCTCGATGTTCGCTACCGGACACATCTTGTCCTGCAACCGGATACTTGGCTGGGACGACCAGGCTGGCCTCGAGTTGAGCATGGCCTGATCCAGGCGATTGGTACGGTTCTTGTCGGTTCGGGGCCACACAACGACACTGCCAGGAGGAATCATGTTTCGAAGTTATGTCAAACTTGCTCTGCGAAATCTCTACAAGAATAAGCTATATGCCGCCATCAACATTGTCGGACTGAGCGTCGCGATTGCGATCTGCATCACCGGTTACCTGAACTACCAATTCAGTCAAAGCTACGACAACTTCCAAAAGAACCGCGACAATCTCTATGCCGTACACAGCTTCAAGGTGTTGAACGGCAAGCGCCAGGACTGGTCATCCGTACCTTTGCCTCTGGCGCCGACATTGGCGAACGATGTAGCGGGAGTCCAGCGTTTTTCACGCCTGAAGTTTGCACGAGGCAACTTGCGTTATGGAGATAACGTGTTCAACGAGACTTTCCACTGCGTCGATCCTGACTTCCTGGAAATGTTCTCATTTGAACTTATGCAGGGCCAGGCCACATTGCTGCAAGACAAACTCAGTCTGGCTATGAGTGATGAGCTTGCCGAGAAGTACTTCGGTTCCGCGGACCCCATCGGGCAGCAGGTTCAGATTACGGTCGGCGACGCCGTGTACCCATTCACGGTGGCCGGTGTGTTCAAGCGCGTCCCAACGAACTCGACACTGCAGTTCGATATTTTGCTTCCTCTCGACAACCACTTCGACTTCTATCAATATGACCGGCAGGACTGGAAATCGTACTCGCAGGTCACAGTTATTCAGGTTCCCGAGTCTGGCCATCTACCGACCATCCAACAGGAGCTTGAACGCTATCTGCCTATCGCCAATGAAGCAAATCCTGATTGGGAGCTGGCCGGCCTTTTCATCGAACCTTTTGCCAACATTCCCAAGATCGCCAGGGAGCTGCGCGGCGACCCCTATTTCAAGATGCCGGATTCGGCAATCGTCGCGCCGTCGATTATCGCGCTGCTGGTACTGCTTTTGGCGTGTTTCAACTACGTCAACACCGCGGTGGCTTTTGCCGGGCGCCGGCTCAAGGAGATCGGAATTCGCAAAGTCGTGGGTGGTGTGCGCCGACAACTCGTTACCCAGCACCTGGTCGAGAATCTCGTGATCTGTTTTGCCGCGCTGTTGCTCGGTATGGGACTGGCGGAGGTTTTCGTGCCGGCCTACGACGCGCTTTGGCCCCACATGGACCTGTCCATGTCTTACTCCGAAAATCCTGAACTGATGCTTTTTCTCATTATCTTACTACCGTTGACCGCCGTGGCTGCCGGGGCATATCCGGCTTTTTACATCAGCGCTTTCCGGCCAGTGACGATTTTTCGGGGAAAACAAAAACTCGGCGGCACCAACGGGCTGATTCGAGTCTTGCTCACCTTCCAGTTTGCGTTTTCTATCACGGCAATCGTCAGCGGGCTGGTGTTTAGTCTCAACGCCGAGTACATTCGTACGGCGGAGCTGGGATTCGACCGCGAACAGGTGATGGTTGTGCCGGTTCGGGGCGAAGCTGACTACAACGTTCTGCAACCTCTCTTGCAGGCAAATCGCGATGTCGTCAGCGTTGGCGGGTCTCGCAGTTTGGTGGGCCGTTCCTGGCGAACCGTGGAAATCGAACGCGAGCAGCAAAAGGGCGAAGTCGCGATGTACGAAATCGGCGAGGCCTACCTTGGAACTATCGGCCATCAATTGCTTGCCGGCCGGCAACTGGACTGGCAGCTCCAAGCCGACATGGATGAAGGGCTGCTTGTCAATGAGACACTGGTGCGGGAGTACGCCTGGCAGGAACCCATTGGCAAGTACCTCAAAGTAAAGTTGGAGGAAGGCGAGAAGGAGTACCGCATCGTCGGGGTTTTGCAGGATTTCCGCACAAATGGTTTTTGGCGACCCGTGCGGCCGGTCATCATGGCGTTGACTGAGCCGGCAAGGTATCGCTATCTCACCCTGCTGATTGCGGACGGTCGATTGCCACAGGTGGCCGAATTTGTTCAGCAGCAGTGGGCGACGCTTTTCCCGTCGCGGCCCTATGACGGCTTTTTTCTGGAAACCACTTTAGCGGAAGAGTTGGAGGTAACCCGGAGCATCGAGCAACTCTTTTCCTACATTGCGATCATTTCCGTGATGATAGCGGCCTTGGGTCTGTTCGCCCTGGTCTCTTTGAATATCGCCAAGCGCACAAAGGAGATCGGGGTGCGCAAAATCCTGGGCGCCTCAGTCGGTCGCATCGGCCAGCTCATCTCAAAGGAGTTTGTCCTGTTGCTCTCTCTGGGTTTCGTGCTTGCCCTGCCGCTGGGCTATGCCTCTACTGACATGCTATTGAGCAGCATCTACGCCTACCATGTCGGCTTCAATCCTGTGCCGTTCGTGCAGGCCGGCGCGCTCATGTTTTTGGTGGCCTTTGTTACTGTTGCTTTGCATGTTTATAGGGCATCAATTGCGAATCCGGCGTTGGCGTTGCGGGATGAGTAAGACGTGGAGCGTGGCGCTTGTTTTTGCCATGCTGACCCGTCGAGACTTTGCGGCATGATTGAAGAGGCGGGAGTCATTCCCGCTGGGCGTCCTGGTTTCCAGCGTCCGTAAAAGGCAGGCTTTCCGGCTGCCCGGCAACCTCTTGCATACCTCAATGCTCGCTCGGGATGAAGGTACCGGTGTCATAGTTTCCTTCCCGCAGAGTTGAAAAGCCGCCCCCAGTCATGGAGCCTGCTTTCTTATGGGCTGAACAGCCTCCAACGTCTGGCTTTCTACCAGAAGGCTTACACAATCATTATTCCTTGCATCCTTGCCCATTTGGTTGTAATTTGAAAACATCAATGCGTCGAGTTGACTGGTACATGATCGGATATATTAAATGTCCCGTCTCCGCTCAAACTATCCTTCTCCTGTCAGTTCAATTCTAGTCGTACTCATCAACTCTTGTTTTTGCAGCAGCATCCTATCCCAAGACAATCTGCCCAAACTCTTCATCAATGAGTTTCAGGCTTCCAATGCCGCAACCGTGATTGACCCGGAGTTTCAAGAATATTCAGATTGGCTGGAAATCTACAATGGTGAAGACACCACCGTTGTAATCAGCGGTTTCTATCTAACCGACAATCCGGAAGACCCACAAAAGTACAAGATCCCACTGAACACAAAAGTCCGGCCCGGATGGCGTATATCTTTTTGGGCTGATGGCCGGAATACAGCCCGGCACACAAATTTCAAGCTTTCAAGAAGTGGTGAACATATCGGCCTTTATTCTGCTGCTGGCGCCTTGATCGATTCTCTTAGTTATGGTGAGCAAATCAAAGACATGTCCTACGGGCGCTATCCCGATGGCGGTTCTGATTGGTTTTTGTTTGACCACCCGACGCCCGTTGGATCAAATGTTCTTCCAGGATTCAAAGGGCGGGCATCCGAGCCTCACTTCGCCATAAACGGCGGGTTTTATGATGGACCGCAAATCGTAGTGCTCACAGCACAAAATTCGGCTGAGATCGTCAAGTACACGCTCGATGGCTCGCCGCCAGATGAGCAATCACTGACCTATTCAGAACCGCTCCGTCTCAGTCAGACCACTGTCGTTCGCGCCCAAGCAATTCGGCGCAATTACCTGTCCAGCTCGGTTATAACGCACACCTTCCTAATTGATGAGCCGACAACATTGCCTGTTGTTTGCGTGGCCACCGATCCTGCTAATCTGTGGTCTAATGAGACCGGCATTTATGTCGAAGGTACAAACGGAATTCGCGGTTTTTGTTCCAATGAGCCGAGAAACTGGAACCAGCCCTGGGAAAAACCAATCAGTTTGGAGATGTTTGAAGTTGATGGTGCGCCTGGCTTCAAACTAGATGCGGGAATGCAAATCGGCGGCGGTTGCACTCGACTTTACCCACAGAAAACTCTCGCCATCTACGCAAGGTCAAGTTACGGCACATCCAAAATAGAATACCAAGTCTTTGACGACAAGGCTATTGGCAGTTTCAACAACATTCTCTTGCGTAACAGCGGCCAGGATTGGTGGCGCGCTATGTTCCGCGACGGGTTCATGCAAATGCTTGTGAAAAATCGCATGGACATTGATTGGCAGGCATACAAACCAGCTGTTCTTTTTCTTAACGGCGAGTATTGGGGTCTGCACGCCATTCGGGAGAAGCACAATGAACATTATTTGGAATCGAACTTCGGGATTGATCCGGACAAGATAGACATCCTGAAGGGCAATGCAGTCGTCAAGCAAGGTTCCGCAAGATTGTACAATGAGATGATCGAGTTTATTGAAACGCACGATATGGCGCTAACCGAGTACTATGATTGGGTTAGCACGCAAATGGATATCGATGAATATCTGAATTATCAGATTGCCGAGATCTATTTCGCAAACATCGATTGGCCGGGTGGGAACACAAAGACCTGGCGGCAGCATGGAGAAAACCATAAATGGCGCTGGATTCTTTTTGACACAGATCTCGGCTTTGGCGCGCACAGCCGTGGCCAGTACGACAGCAACACGCTTGCCAATGCCACTGCCACCAGCGCAACCTACTATGCAAATCCGCCTTGGTCAACATTCTTGCTCAGAAAGCTGCTGCAGAATAGTGAATTCAAGAACCAATTTATTCAGAGGTTTGCCAGCCACCTGAATACAACATTTAAGCCGGAGCGGGTTCACCACATTGTCGACAGCCTGAAAGCAAACATTGCAGCGGAGATACCACGGCACATTCAAAAATGGGCAAAGTCCACATCGTTTGATGGTGGATGGAGTTACCACGTTGAGAAGATGCATGAATTTGCTTCCAGAAGACCGGGCCATGTTATCAATCATGTTGTCCGGAAATTCGGATTGAGTGGAACAGCCCAACTTCACGTACGTGTTCAAAATTCGGAAATGGGAAAGGTCTTAATAAACGGAGTTGCCGTCCCGTCTGATTTCGCGGGGATTTATTTCAGAAATATCCCCATCCAATGCAAAGCGCAGCCAAAGCACGGTTACCGCTTTGTGGAGTGGCAGGGGATTGCTCAGGCAAGCAACGATTCAGTTGCTTTCATTCTAACGGTCGATGACACACTTGATGCCGTTTTTGAAACTGATGAGACTACCGGGTTGCGCAACGATGAAATACCATCCAGTAGCCAGCTCCACCAGAACTATCCCAATCCGTTTAATGCGGAAACAACAATCAGCTATGTGTTGCAGGAACATAGCCACGTAAAGCTGTCCATCTTTGACATTACTGGCCGGGTTTCAAAAATACTGGTCAACCAATACCAAAGTGCTGGCGCGCACAGTGTTAGGTTTGATGCTTCCGGGTTGTCCAGTGGCGTATATTTCTACGATATCGAAATTGGCTCATTTGAGCAGAGCCGGAAAATGCTACTGTTGCGATGACCGTCCATCCATGAGGCATGTCCATTTTGTTGTTTGGCTAATAAGGTGTTGGAACAAATCAAGGAGCATAATGCTCGTCTGGATTTGGCACCCACGCCCAGTTTATCTCCCTCGTTACGCAGTTTGAGATTGACTTCAGGAACCGGACTTTCTATTCTCTCTTTGAGAATAGTAATGAGGGCCGGATTGTCAGGGCCCAAATCTCCATCCAGCGGGGAAATAAACCCGTCACGAGCTTCGCCACAATGCTTCCTGCTGGCTGCCTATGATGCAAATTCGAGCTTCACGATGGAGAGTTCGTTACTTCTGCACCTTTCCGGTCCGAAACACTGCTTGCTAAAGCTCTGTGAGCCCGCTGCTGAACTCTTTCTCCAACGATGTTGCCCTCTTGATGTTGTCGCGCGGGAATCTATCGATGAGCAAGTAGTTTGGGTCAATCCCTGCTTTGCTTGGCTCGGTGTCCAGCAGAATTTCGAACTCGATCTTCGACTTGTCGATTTTCTCTCGTTTCAGGTAAATCAACTCATCTTCTCGGCCTTTTTGCTTAGCGTAAACCCCGATATCGATCCAATCGTCAACCGGAATCTCAGTTTCAACACCTAGGGAGTCCGCCCTGAATTTCTGGCTTTCGACATTGAGGTAGAGCGTGTAATTGCCATTGGGAAGCTCACGATAGGAGGCATCCGTCACCCGGTTGCTGTAAAGCGTAATCGTCTCGAACATGTCATACAGCATGGTGTGCAGGGAATCCGGCGTGACCGCGCGAATCGCTTCGTACAACTCAAAAGATGTCGTGTACGGAGGCTCCTGGTAAGCATGCTGCGCCACAAACTCCGCCAGCGCGCTGTTGAGTTCTTCTTCACCAATGTACTCCCGCAACGCGTACATGACAACACTGCCCTTACGGTAGTGAATGTAGGGTTGGTAGTCGTTGTAGAGCAGCGGCATCTCCCGCCTGGTTTCTCTGCCGCGGCCGCGCAGGTAAGTGTCCATTTCATAGCGCAGGAACTCGCGCATTTTCTCGCGTCCGTACTCTTTCTCCATCACCATCAGGGATGAATACTGCGCCAGGGTTTCCGACAAGACAGAACTGCCGCGCACCGCACCGCTTACTACCTGGTGCGCCCACCATTGGTGGCCCATTTCGTGCGCCACAATGTAATAAACCATGTCAATGCTATCTTCGGCCTCCAGGTCGGCGATGAAGCCAACAGATTCGCCGTACGGCATGGTGCCGACAAAAGCCTGGGCAAACCGGTCGTAGCGCGGAAACTCGATGATGCGAGCCTGCTTGTGCGGATAGGGTCCGAATTGCTCGGAGTAGTAGGCGAGTGAGGTTTTCATGGAAGCAATCATTCGAGGCACATTCTTATCGTGTGTGCGATGATAATAGACTTCTAGATCCACGCCATTCCAGGAGTCCCTGGCTACTTCGTAGTCGGCGGAGATAAAAGAAAAGAAATTGTGAGTGACATGTTCCAGCTTGTAGTGAAAGTAGCGCCGGCCATTTTCACGCCATTCTCTTTGCAGCGCTCCGGGCGCCACGGCGATCTGGTCCTCTGAAGTGGAGAGGGTTGCTTCAAACGTCACCCAGTCTGCATCGGAGCCGAGGTCGTTGCTCATTCTGGCGGTCATATCATTCATATCCGCCAGCTTTCTGTACGGCGACAGCCCGTGTTTCACGCGCTTGGATTTCTTCTCAAGTTCACGCTCTTTAAAATAGCCAATGTGCGGCAGCATGCTGTTATCCAGAAAGGTGCCGTTCTGGACAATCCTGCTGTGGGTAACCTGGTTCTCGAACCCCCGTGCCACTGCGGCGACTTCGAATTCCAACCGGGTGGAGTCACCGGGATGAAGCGGTTGTGGCAGTCGCAGGATTCGGTAAGCAAGTTCGTCATCATAAGAGACAGTCTTGGCACCCGGCAACTGCAGACGGAGCAATTCCCATTCAGGAAAGGTCGTGATGTGTACCGAGTCGATTCTGGCGTCAGATTTGTTTGTCAAGGCGTAAGTTCCGCTCAGGTGAACTTCTCGTCTCTCCGGAAAGATCTCGACATTAAGCTTGACATCCGTGATTTTTGGCTGGGCTATGCCCTGATATTTCTTGTATGATTTTTCGTATTGCGCACTGGACCTGTCTCCATCGGCCTCGGCCCGATAGTCGTTCAGGACATTGGTGTTGTAGTAGACGAAACTCCCGACAGCCGCAAAGCAGACGGTGCAGGCGACTGCCACAGATCTAAGGAGCGGAGTGATGTTCTTCCTGGCTATCTTCAAGCGGTCTCCGATGCCAAACGTCTTGCCACGCACCCAGAATAGAGTGCCGACCACGCAAAGCAACAAGCAGCCGACACCCCAGTAGATTTTAAACCAGGCTATGCCTGCCACGTACGGAGCAAAACCATAGAAATCGGAATAGGTGTATTTTGGCGCCTCGCCGAATCGGTAGAGATTGTGCTGCCATCCCCAGTCGTCGAACAGATTCTTAGAGATGAGCAGGTAGACCACGATGGCGAGGTAACCGATGTATCGATGATTTATGAGGGTCAGGAGCAGAACGGCCAGGACACAGAACATGGCGTAGTAGGTGAACTCCACCAGAAACATGTCTTTGAAGTACAAGCCCAGTTCGATTTGTGTGTAGCCCTGCACCAGTTGCGCAACGACACTTATCGCGATTGACATCAGGCAAAGGCTGGCGACCATGAGAATGAGAGCCGCGGCTTTTGACATGAATGCCACCCATGATGGGAAAGGCGAAGCATCGTTCAACTCACTAAATTTCGCATCGCGCTCTCTCCAAACCAGCACGCCGGCATAGTAGACGATAACGATGAAGAAGATCGTCAGGTAGCTGCCCCTGATGATGTCCAACATTTTGTAGGTGACCGGATAGGAGATTGCTGCGCCCTCGAATTCTGAACTGGCCAGCGCACCAAATAGCAGATTCGAGAAGAGATAGAACACGATCAGCTTGAATGCCGGGCTCTTAACGATGCCGAAGAAGTCCAGCTTTGCCTGGCTCCAAAACTGCAGCATGTGCGTCTTGAAATCATGTGTGACTGCCACCCGTGGCAACCGCAGATCCAGGTAGGATAGTGCATCTCTTCGCATATCCGGCTGGATGTGAGCAATGGCTTTTCCCGGTTTTGCTTTCCGCTTCGTGAAGGAGAAACGGCGGTAGAGCAGCGTGAGAATCAGGCCGGAAACCGCAAGCCACACCAGGCGGTTCACCAGCATCCAGCCTGTCAATGACAGCACAAGAGAATTCTTGTCTGCGATGGTCCAGTATTTCATGAGTACGGCTGAAGCGAGAGCGCCAAATGGGTCAGCGACAAAGGTCAGAGTCTGATTGTCGAGATCCCGCATCCAGAACATCGACATGGCGTAGGCGAACAGCAGGAAGATCGTGCTGGCAAACGCCACCGGCTGGCTGCGCTTGACCACAGCAACAGCATAAAACAGAGCGCCGGCCAGAACGATGTTGGGGAGGTAGAACACCAGAAAGCAATTCACATATGCCGAAATCATGAACGGCCCCGCTTTGGCGGAATCGGAGAGAGCCGTTCCCAGAACATTGCCCAGGATTGCGCCGAGGTAGGGAAGCATCAGAATCACAAGGGCGCCGGCGAATCTGCCAAACAAATAGCCGTACTTCTCGACCGGTGTCGTAAAAACAATCTGGTGGAAGTTATTCACATGGTCCCGCAAAGCTGCCCCTGACATGAACGCGGTTGCCAGCAAAATTCCCAGGTACGAGAGCAACGAGGTAATCGCCATCATCATGTATGGCGAATTGTTGCGCACATTGCTCAGGTTGCCAAAGCCGCCAATGTTCATATTTTCAGCGCTTGTGGTCAAATATGCGATGCCGAAAAAAACAGCTATGAAAACGTAAGCCATGGGCTGTCTTAGGCGGTATCTGATTTCGAAGAGAAAGAATTCTTTGAACATTTTGTGGCCTCTGTCGGCTAGGTGTGATCGGTTTTGTGTTGAAGCCGTTGAGCGTAAAGCGCAGAGGGTGTCTTTGCCTGTTTTACTGACCCACTTGCACCTGCTCAACTCATACATTTCACGCTTCACGCGCTACGCGTCCGCCGCCTGCAAGATCTCAGAGAAAAAGACGTCCTCGAGATCGACATCCACGGCTTGAAAGGAGGCGTCCGGTGAAGCATCGCTGTAGACATGAATCTCAGGTTTGCCGGCAGCGAGTTTGCTGGAAAGCACTTTGTAGTCTGAGTGATATTCCGGCAGTTGGCTCTTCTCGACCTTCTTCTTCCACACTTTGCCTCTGATTTTGTCGATGGCAGCACCGGGTTTGTCTGACAGCAGAACTCTGCCTTCGTGGATGACGGCCATGTTGGTGCACAGCTCTTTGACGTCATCCACAATGTGGGTCGAAAGAATGACGATGATGCTTTCGCCGATTTCACTGAGGATATTGTAGAAGCGGTTGCGCTCGCCGGGGTCGAGTCCGGCCGTGGGCTCATCGACAATGATGAGCAGGGGCTCGCCCAGAAGCGCCTGCGCAATGCCGAAGCGCTGTTTCATGCCGCCGGAAAAAGTACTGACATAACGTTTGCGGTACTCGTAGAGATTGGTTTTATGCAGCAACGCATCGACCATTTCCGTGCGCTCGCTTTTGCTTACCACGCCTTTCAAAATCGCCAGATGGTTGAGCAGTTCATCAGTCCTGACCCGCGGATAAACATCGAACTCCTGCGGCAAGTATCCCAAAACACGACGAACCGCCATTTTGTCTTGCAGTACGTCGATTTCATCCAGGAAGATCGTACCGTTGTCCGGCTCCTGCAGTGCCGCGATGGTCCGCATCAGGGTTGACTTGCCCGCGCCGTTCGGACCCAACAGGCCGAACATGCCTTGTCCGATGTTCAAGCTGACGCGATCCAATGCCTTGACGCCGCCGGGATAGGTTTTGGAGAGATTCTCAATTCTCATTTCCATGACATGGGTTCCTTTTGGGTGGATTTGTTTTGAGTTCTACTCTATTCGACGCCCACGCCGCGTGGAAGATTCAAAGAGTGAGCCTCCGGCTGGGACCTGTTGAAATCCGGTTGTGCTGAGCTATTATTCGGCATAGAGGCTGGTGGATTGTGGATAGTAGATGGTGAGAGATTGCGGGGCCAGTCGTTCACGAGCCGTGCTGCCTCAAGTCTTGAGAAACCGTTGCACCAACTGCTCCTTCTTCCGCCGGGACACCTCGATAATGGCGTCGTCCGACATTTTTACATAACCGCCGCTGCCTTTGATGTAGCGTTGCACGTGCGCCGCATTTATGAGATGCGACTGGTGCACACGCAGGAAGTCAAAATCGTGTAGCAGTTCTTCATATTCTTTCAGCGTTTTGCTGACCATGATTTTTTCGCCACTGGCCAGCATGACTGTCGTGTAATTCTTGTCCGCCTCGCATCGGATGACATCCAGAATCTGCGTGACGATGAAGCCGTCCAGGGTCGGCAATACGATCTTGCTGAATTGATTGTTGAGATTGTTGATGTTCTCCAGGAAGGCGCCAAGCTGGGTTTGGGTGGCGCCGCGCCCTTCCTTGCGGCCGACTTTGGCGACCGCCGCCTTCAAGTCGGAAACGCTGATTGGCTTGAGCAGGTAATCAAGCGCGCATACTTTGATGGCGCGCAGGGCATATTGGTCATGGGCGGTGGTGAAAATTACATCAAACGCCGCTTGCCCGCCAGCCTCCAGCAGGTCAAATCCGGAGCCGAGCGGCAGCTCGACGTCGAGGAAAATCAAGTCTGGCTTGTGTGCTTTGACAAGCTCACTACCAGTTTCCGCCGAGTCGCCGTCAGCGACCAGATTGATTTCCGGGCAGTAGTTTTCAACCAGCCCAATCAAAGTTTCACGGCTGCTTTTTTCGTCGTCGATGACGATGGCGTTTATCATTTGTTTGTCTCGGTTATTCTGTTCACCGGTAGCTTGTCGGAATCTCGAGCCGCACAAGCGTTCCGGATGCGCCTGTGCTTTCATTTGCCAGATCGACGGTTGCCAGCTTGATTTTGGCGCGACGCTTTCGGTTCAAGAGTTCAATCCGCTCTTGCACGATTTGCGTTCCGCGTCCGCGCCTCCTACTGGCATGCTGTGATTGGATGGCCGCGGCTTCTTTTCTGCCAACACCATTATCCTCCACTTCGCAGACGATGGCGTCCCCTCGCGACCCGAAACGTAAAGAGATTTTTCCCGGGATGTCCTGGTTCATCAAACCGTGCCAGACGGCGTTCTCCACAAAGGGCTGCAACAGCATGGTTGGGATTTCAAAATGGCAGATCTCCTCTGGCGTCACCTGGATGTCATAGTCAAAGCCGTCCCCGAATCTCAGGGCCTCCAGTTGCAAATATAGCTTTAATATTTTCAGTTCTTCAGCCAGCGGCAGGGAGGTTCGTCGTGAGTTCTCGAGCACCGCGCGGATCAGCGTGCTGAACTTCGACAGATAGTCTTGCGCCGATTCTCCGTCGTTGTTCATGATGAATTTCTGAATCGAATTGAGTGCGTTGAAAACAAAGTGCGGGTTCATCTGCGCCAGCAAAGCTCTTTGCTCGATTTGTCGAAGCTCGAACTCGAGGGAGCGGCTAGATTTGAGCTTGCCGGTAAGGGCCAGTCCCAGCAGCGCCAGTGAAATCACACCCACGCCGGCCGTCCCGAACCTGAACCACGGGCTCCGCCAGAAGTGCCGCTGCTTGGCGAACCGGCTCAGGCCATCCCGGGTCAACAAAACCCATTCACTCTCGCTCTCGGCGATGTCAAAAATCGGGGCATTTCTGGTGGGCTCGAAGATGAAAAAGCGGTTGTCCCGGTAGACGTGCGCGCCGCCGTCGGTGGCAATCCAGATGTCGCCGCTTTCGGAAACAAAGATTTTGTGAACGCGTTTGTTGAGCAAGCCATCTTTGTAGCTCATGTTTCTGAATTGCTGCCGGTGGAAGAGAGAGATGCCATCCACGGTGCCAATCCAAATCCGGCCATCGCCGTCCTCGCGGATGGTGGTCACGGAATCATGGGCCAAACCGTTTCGCGAGCTGAACCAAGTCAAACTGTCTGCCGAGATGCGTTTCACTCCCGGGTAGGTCGCGAGCCAGACGTCATTCCGGCGGTCCACCACCATTTCCAGGTCGTATGTTTGTGGGTTTGTCGGGCCCTCCTGTCCGTAGAGGTGGGGAGCGGCCAGCAAAAGAAGAATTGTCAGCGAGGCGATTCTCATGGTCCGTGAAGTTTCGCAGGTTTGCTACCTGACCATGAAAGCAAAATGTGGTTAGAAAAGCAAGGGTGAATCTCAATGGGCGGGCAAGACCAGGAGTCAAAAATGGCACAGGCGGGACCGGGAGACATTGAAAGTCCTGCACAAACACAAAAGCCCCGCGGACGAACTACTCGTCCGCGGGGCTTTTCATCTTGCCGGATTCTGACGCGGGATGTCTACTTCTCCGCGACTTCCGCTTTCATGTACATGCCGCTTCCCACTGCCACTGTCAAGTCGCCCAACTTTGCTTTCATGACGTAGGCTGCTTTGTCAGAAGCCTCAGTGGCGCCGGGCTTGGGCCATTTGTAGGAAATCCAGCCGGAATCACCGCTCTCAAGTACAGCCAACATCTCTTGCGTGGGCGATGTGCCATCCGCATCTTGCGTATCGACCATGCTCGTGCCCTCCAGATCCGGATTGGCGGCATGGCAGAGCGCATTGCCATCCAGGTCGAACACAAACAGGTATTTGTCGCCCTGAAACCATTTGCTGTCGGCTTGCCGGAAATCAGCGAAAGCTGCTTCGCCCTTTGCTTCCAGCTCCGCGGCGGCCATTTCAACGAAGGCCACGAGTTCGGCCTTAGGATCGACGGCTGGCGTTTCTGCTGTTTCGTCAGCTTTCTGTTGCTCCTGACAACTGATTGCCAGGCTCGCGACCAGGCACAATCCAATCGCACTGCGCAACATTTTCTTTGTCTCCATCAGTTCTCTCCTCCGAGATTTGGTGGTTTAGATTGGTTAGAACAACAATGAAGGCAATCTCACAACCGATGTCAAGCAAAGGTTTTGGTTTCGTGATCGGCACCGCGCCACGGGATCTGGGTGAGGTGCGACGACCTAGCCCGACCCAAAGGACGTGACGGTAAACAAATGGACAAGATTAGCAACCGGCGTCAGATTAAACTCTCCAGTTACCTGAGCAGCATCATCTTGTTCGTTTGTACTCCTTGTCCGGTTTGCAGTTGGTACAAATAGAGCCCGGAACTAACGGGTTGTCCTGCACCATCTCTACCGTCCCAGTTCACTGAATGCTCGCCTGCCGGCAAGATGGAATTAACCAGTGTCCGAATTTCTTGTCCCACGGTGTTATAGATTTTCATGACTACGCGGGCTGATTCCTGGAGTTTGTAGCTAACCGTTGTTCCGGGATTAAACGGGTTGGGATAGTTTTGGCCTAGCTCAAATGTTGCCGGAGGAGTGCTGCCCTGCTCTGCACCAACGCTGGTTGGCGTTTCGCTCTTTATCCATGCGATTGCTGCTTCCGCCACCGTATCTATTCCTCTGGCGACATCGTCTCGGTTGAACCAAACGGGTTCGTCGGGTTGCAGAGAAATGTGTGATAGGTATTCGTGGTTGCTGACATAGTAGATTGGCCCGGAGGTCCGGGATGCGAACCAGTTGGTGGCGAGGTTGAGGAAGTCTGAGCCGCTGTTTCCGCCCGCGGCCGGCTTGCCAAACAGCCTGGTCCTGGGTTGAAAGGAGAGCCGGATGGCTTCAAGCTCACCGGCGCTGATCGACCCTGGGCCTATCAACACCGCAATGGGCTTGTCATAGAAGTTATTGGGGTCGGGCCGAATAACCAGATTGCTCTCTCGCCTGCCCGGATCCGGAATCATCTCAAAATGGTTGGGTGTGCCAGTACGCTTGTCGAATCCCACAGTCGGTGTCACTTGATCGAAAAGCAGCTTCAGCCCATCGACTGCCAAGGCGCCACCGCCAGTATTGAAACGAAAGTCCATGATAATACCATCGGCCTGGATTTCATGCATCAGGCGGTCAATGGCTACTCTGAATTTTTCACGAATGCCAAACTTTGCGTCGAAGGACCACGATGTGACATAGATATATCCGATGTTGCTATTGTCAATGACGCCCCAATTTATCCGAATGTCCCGGCTTCTATCGGGCCACGCAACGCCTGGAACCCCGATTTGCTCGCTTCCCCAAAGGGTTCGTCTTTGCCCCGACAGCAAACGTGTCGCGAAATGCAGCGTGTCGCCGGAGCTATATTTGACGATATCGATGGTGTCAAACAAATGCCAGTTCAACCCTGCGGCCTGCAAGTGATAGTATGCCATGGACTCATCTGTGCTGCCATTGACAGAGTTCAACAGCAGCGGTAGCTGCGCCTGCACTAACTGAGGATAAAGATCCTTCCAAAGCTCGCCATCATAGCCAAGCACTAGGTCGCCCGGCTGCAGGCCGAGAGGATGGTTTGGCAGCGTTTTGTAGACCAGCAGCGTACTATCCGGCAATGGCGTCAGCAGCGCCCCGAAATGCTGGTTGGCCCCCCATTGTCCGACGACCAGAAGTGGCGTGCCTTTGGCGAGCGGCGTGTTGCGCACGGGGACGTCAAAGATGTAGGTGTGCAGGTCCTTTAGAAAGTAGCCGAAATAATTCATGATTGCAGCAAACCGCCCGCGGCTCACGCCTGCCTCAATTTCCGGACGATATCTGTCACGGAACGCGAAGATATCAAAGTCGAGATTGAAGAAAGAGCCGTAATTGAGATCAACTTCGGTGAACCAGGCGTCGAAAATCCGCAGCTTTTCCTGGGTCGGTAAACCTGCGCCCCAGGTCGCATCGATGACTTTCTGCCAATCTTCTTGGGTAAACCGGGTCGGGCTCTTGCCGTAGGTCTCAGCCCAACTGAAATTCGCTGATTGGGCCCGGGGCGCCGTAACAATATCAAACTGTTCTTGCGACGATAGCGGTGGGCTCCACAGGCATAGTGCGGTCATTAAGATACCCATCGCCGGCGACAGGCCAAACCTTGTTGTTCGCATAACTCCTCCAAATTATGAGTGGATTAACTTCTGAGAGTTGCAGGGTAGCGAATGCAGGAGCGGAAGACCATCCCCAGTCCTGCGTATTTGAAGTGGAAAGAATTGTTTCGATGGCAGGGTTTCTGCCGGGCACCCCGGCTAATCCCAATCCCAGCGCGTGTTATAATTGCCCTTGCCGATGGGATAGCTCCATTTGTAAAACATGCCAAGTTCCTTGGCTGACTTGCCCTGTCCCCAGGTCGTGAATTGGTAGTGCAGCATGGCGATACGATACAGGTCGGCGTCATCCCAGTCAACGGGCCAACTTGCGAAGACGTTGATCTGGCGTCCGAGCCGAATCTCGCCTTCATCAAGCAGAATCGAGCCGCCGAACCCCAGCCCGGCCAGGATAAATCCGGCTTCGCCTTCCAGGTAGGCGCGCAGCATGCCGTCTTTGTCACTGCCTCCAAAGGTGTAGTCGATCCCGACTGCCGCCCCGGCAAAGAGGCCGTTCCAGGCGCCAATACTCACTTCAGCCCCAACAGTGATGCCGCCGCCAAAGGCATACGCCAGTTTGATGCCGGGATTCAGGAACCCAAAATCTACGTCATTGTCCTGGGCGGTCAGTGGGCTCGATGGGATAAGATGTCCCACGAGTACCATTGCCCAGAACAGCGATTGCATGCCAGGTATTTTCTGTTGCATGACACCCTCAAGTTCGATTGATGTAACTCTGTCCGCAACATGCAATCGGCATGCCGTCTGTGGTAGATTCTCATCGCCATTGATGGATGTTGTGTATTATCAAAAAGATAGACCTGGCGCCCGCAGCGCAGGATTGCCACGGTCAAGATGTAAACTGAGAACTTGGTTCACGGCGCAACCTCACCTTTCAGCCGGAACGCCTTGTTGAAGGGCAACGCGGCCGGTTCGGTGACCTCGCCGTCTCAACGAGCCGGGATTCCCGGGTTGTGGCCACTTCCGAGAGCCAACAAATATCTTGACAATCCTGTGGTTTTTTCTATTGTTTGGACACTCTCTACTTCTTCAACGAAGTAGAACTGACATGGGTGGTTGGGTTTGCCCGGCGTACCAAAACCACTCTCAAAATAGCCGAGTCGGCACGGACGGGCCGCAATAGCTTAGCGTGTTTCTGCCCTTGCGAGCGAGGGATTTCCTGGCGGGAAAGCAGGTGGGCTTAAGTTCCGTGCTTGCATGACAATAAGAACCATCGCCATATCCACAATGCCAATAAGAAATATCTTACATTTTCCATCAATGAAAGGAATCGAACGTCCAATATTTATACTCGGATGTGGACGGTCTGGAACCACTGTGTTGGGGACTGCTTTGTCTAAGCACAGCAGCATTACCTATCTAAATGAACGGCGGGACTTGTGGTTTAAGGCTTATCCGGAAACAGATATATGGACGCGTCAAGCAACTAGCCGTAACGGGAAAATGAGCTTGACTTCAGAAAATGTAGCCAGTGCAAAAAGTTCAAAGCTTCGCCGACTGTTTCATAGGGAGACCATTAGGACCTCTAAACCAGTTTTGGTTGAAAAAATGCCAATCAACAATTTCAGAGTAGAATTTATCCATGCAATATTTCCTGATGCAAGGTTCGTCCACATTTATCGAAATGGTCTTGAAGTTGCACGCTCAATAGAGAAAATGAGTGAATCAGGAGCCTGGTTTGGCGAGCAGAGCGAGTATAAGTGGAAGCAATTAAGTGATTACTCCAAGCGCACAAATATTACCAATGAATTGCCTGAATCATGTGAGAGTTATTATCACAAAGGATTGCTGGAATGGAGGCTGAGTACCGAGTCGGCAGTAGGTTTTCTTAGTAAACTCCCCGATGATAAATACCTGGAAATATCATATGCTGCGTTCTCAAGTGAGCCAGTAACTACAATCGGGAAAGTGTTGGATCATATTGGACTAGGCTGTAGCTCTGGTGTTGTAGATTTTGTAAATGAGAATGTTTCCCGAAGAGCAAGTAGCTTAGATAAGAATTCTCTTACTGAGATAGAGTCGAAACTTGGCGGTAAGTTATTACCTTTGTCTATGGACAGTACTATCGGAGGACTAACAAGTGCGTTCGCACGGAAAAGATAGAACCATGTTCGTTCCTTCATCGTGCTTTGTTTGCCATACGCTGGCAATATGAGTCCATGTCTGGAGACGATGTGTACAATGATCGTATTGACCTGACAGTTGGTTCCTCTGGGCGTTGATAAATTATTGGGCTTTTGTTTTAGCTTTTTCCTGCCATTTGAAGTTCTTTGACAAGCCGGTTTTGAAGACTTCCATCGGTGTTTTTCCGTTC
>JAJDAF010000031.1 GCA_029261995.1 Candidatus Zhuqueibacterota bacterium | reverse complement strand
TGAAAAGTTAATCCTGATAAAATTAATGTATAAGGTTGGAGCCTTTTTTGCAAGCAATTTACACGAATTCTGTAATACGTAACTCCTAAATTATTAATTGATTATATTGTGGTGTCCAAGCAAATTTTGGGGGACATCCTGGTCAGGTGGATCAATGGGGAATTTGGCTATCGGACGATCGGCTGGTCTGACTCATGCAACTGCCCTGTCTACAGAACAAAGTCGCTGCTGCCGCCGAGATCAATCCCCGCAGTTGCAGCTGCTTCATCTGCCGCGACCACCAACTCCTTTTGGGCGATCATCCGGCGCGCGGCTTCCAGGTCATTGGCGAAAACGCGGTCCTCTTCGGCGTGGTCGATGCGCTCGCGAACCAGAGCGTGGCAATTCTCCAGAACCTTGCCTGACTTCAGCGGACGCCGGTAGTCGAACGCCTGGGCGGCGCACACCAACTCGACCGCGAGAATTTTCTCCAGATTGTCCACAACCTGGTTGACGCGCCGGCCACTGATGGCTCCCATGCTGACGTGGTCTTCCTGGCCCAGAGAAGTTGGCACGCTGTCCGCGCTTGGCGGAAAACAGAGACTCTTGTTCTCCGACACCAGCGCGGCGGAGGTGTACTGCGGCAGCATGAACCCCGAATTAATCCCGGTGTTTCGCATGAGCAGTTTCGGCAGGCCGTGAACGCCGCCTTCCAGTAGCAGGTAGGTGCGCCGGTCAGAAATATTGCCGATTTCGCTTGCAGCCAGAGTGGTGTAGTCCAGCGGCAAAGCCAGAAGCTGGCCGTGAAAATTGCCGCCGCTGATGCTGTTGTCCGCATCCAGAATAATGGGATTGTCGGTCACGGAATTCAACTCAATGGCAAGTTGCTGCTTCAGGTGCAGCCAGGCATTACGCGAAGCGCCGTGCACCTGCGGCATGCAGCGAATGGAGTAGGGGTCCTGCACTCGTCCGCAGTCCGTATGCGAGGCAACCATTTCGGAGTCAGCCAGGAGTTGTCGCAAACGAAAGGCGACGTGCCGGCTGCCGGGATAGGGTCGAATCTCGTGCAGTTTTTGTTCGAATGGCCTGCCTGAACCCAGAATGCCTTCCAGGCTCATGGCGCCGATAATGTCCGCTGTTTCGAGACAATTGTGCAGCCGCTCAACCGCCTTCACCGCGAATGCCGCGATGAATTGGGTGCCATTGATCAGGGCGAGACCCTCCTTCGGGCCCAAATCCAGCGGCTCAAGTCCCTCCTTCTGAAACACGTGGGCTGTCTCGACCAATTCGCCTTTGTATCGCACCTGGCCCAGGCCGATGAGCGGCAAAAACAAGTGCGCCAGCGGAGCCAAATCCCCTGAAGCACCGACAGAACCCTGCGACGGCACCAGCGGTGTTGTGCCCGTCTCGATGTGCCATTGAATGCGCTCAAGCGTCTCAAGCGCCACTCCGGAGTAACCTTGGCTGAGTGCGTGCATCTTAAGCACCAGCATCAGTTGCGCCACTTCATCCGGGATCGGCTCGCCCATACCGACGCTATGGCTTTTCAGGATGTTGACCTGCAGCTGCCGGGTTTCATTTTCAGAAATGATGGTGGTGCACAGGGGGCCAAAGCCGGTGTTCACGCCGTAAGTGATGTCGCCACGGGATACGATGGTTTCCACGGCCTCGCAGCTGAGGCGCACGGCTCCGGCTACCTCAGGAGTGACAACCCCGGCGCAGGGGCCTGCTGCGATATCCAGGGCGAGACGAGGGGTCAAGGTGTCTTCGCCATATTGGAAAGTATTGTCTTTCATTTTGCAGGGTACATTATTGATTCATGTCAAAAGGAGGCAGATAACGCCGCAATTAACAGAAACCGAAACAACGCATAGGTTTTCCGCTAGTCTGCTTGGTTATGCTATTTTTCTTGGTTGATAGTGTATTCAAACTCGTATGAGTGCTTGCCTTCTGCTACAGTTATTTGCATTGTTCCAGATATACCTTCTAATTCTCCGGTTCCGGAGTCAGGAACAACAATGACCTCTAAGGATGGTGTGCCGCGATTCATGAGTCCCGTATGTTGCAGTGTAAACGAACCTTTTTTTCCTTGAATACTTCCGTTAAATTCCTCAATCGCAACGTAACCCGCTGAGCCTGCAATTGCAGTAAGTTTGCTCAACATCTGCCCTTGTCCCGAGCCATCGAGACCCCCGCGATAGGTTTTGCTGATTAACATTCGGCCGACATTGATTTCATCTTCCGTTTGCGGCGAAAATTGAACTTCGAATTCTCCAGTGACAACCATCATCACCTCCTGTTTATCATTATCTTGAGGGCTTACAGTTGTATTCAAGCTCATTAGGAGCATGCTCACAGTGTCACGATTTCTAATTTCCCGAACAAAACTCTGACAGGGTTTCGACGCCTTTATTATGTCTAAAACGGTTAACATCAAACCCTGTCAGAGTTCGCTCATTTGAAAATCATCACACTAGCGCAAGCACCATCCATCTAAATTTACTTCTATGCAGGTTCTATCTCCGTAACATTTGTAGCATGATGCCACTATTTCATTTTTGACTGCCGCCACGCGATTTCAAAACGCCGCTGACTCATTTTTAACCGCCGCTATACGATTTCTAGGCGCCGCTTTACCATTTTTGGCAGACGCTGGTTGATTCCTGGGTGGCTCTGAGCCACTTCAGGGTGCCCTGCCCCAATTTCGGGTGGCCCTGGCTCATTTTGGGATGCGCTGCATTAATTTTCTGGCGAACCGGAATGTCTTTTCGCATAAACCAACTGATGCTGAAACTCAGCAAACAAGCTCCGACGGAGTTGAGTCCACCTGGTCGGCCTGCCCATCATCTTAGTCTAACAGTCGAGACTGCCAGTAATTCGGGCGCCGCTTTTAATGCGCCACAGCGACAACTTGAATTCAATCGGGAGCGACGAAATAGAGCAGGCTATAGGGAAACCGTCTGAAAGGCTTTCGCCGTATCGCTTCACTGACGAGTTGGCAGGCCTTCGGGTTGGCCACTACCTGCTTAAGACAACGTTCGAGTTCCATCAGAAATGAAAAACCAAGGCCGCCGGACTTCGTTTCATAATATTGAGCCGCTTCAGTGACTTCCGCATCTGCCTCTCGGTGGAATTTGACGCCGCTCATGAGATGGCGGCTCTGGCGCGCCGGAATACCTCCTCAGCGGGTATCTCTTCAGCTGTGCCATCACGTAGCTCCTTCAAGCGTCGCTCTGCTTCAGCCACCCACAGACTCAAGTTTTCGGCATCTGATGGAGCATCAACGCTCAACAGGAGTTTTTCAGCCAGAGCAGCTCGCTCTTCAATGCCTAACTTTAAGGCTTCGTTTTCAAGTTCTTCTAAACTCATTATGACTCTCCACGAGTTTCATTGTCTCTGATTACATGGATGGAGAACTTTCCACTGGTTATTCTAGCAGGATTCGGCAATTCATGAAAATGAAAACAAGATAATCGTCAGGAAGCTGAAACACAAGCAGAATTCCGGCCCAGGCTCACGGATATAAAGCGCCGGAAGGCGTCGAATCCGTTGAGTTTGCCGGACGCCTTTTTTATATTGCCGCAAACACAATCTCAGTGGAGGAAAAATGAATCAAAAACTCGTTATTTGCATATTGTTCGTGGTTTTGAGTGGCCTGTCTACTTGGGCCAAGGATTCTGGCGGGAAAGGCGATAACGCCAAACTCAAGTCAGAGCTTGTCTCCGGCCTCAAGCTGCGCGGCATCGGTCCCGCGCTCATGTCCGGTCGCATCGGCGACATCGCGGTCGATCCGGTGAAACGCAGCACCTGGTACGTGGCAGTCAGCTCAGGCAATGTCTGGAAAACCACCAACGCGGGAACCACGTTCGAGCCGATTTTCGACAAGCAGGGCTCCTACTCCATTGGCTGCGTCACGGTCGATCCCAGCAACCATTTGACCATCTGGATCGGCACCGGAGAAAACAACAGCCAGCGCAGTGTCGGCTACGGTGACGGCATCTACAAATCGCTCGACGGCGGTAAAAGTTTCGAGAACGTCGGCCTGAAGAACTCCGAACACATCGGCAAAATCATCGTCGATCCACGAGACTCCGACGTTGTTTATGTGGCGGCGCAGGGCCCGCTCTGGTCTTCCGGCGGCGACAGAGGTCTGTACAAGACAACCGATGGCGGCAAGACCTGGAACCTGGCGCTCGAAATCAGTGAAAACACGGGCGTCACCGATGTGCATTTCGACCCGCGCAATCCTGACGTGCTCTACGTGGCCAGCTACCAACGCCGGCGCCATGTCTGGACGCTGCTGAACGGCGGCCCGGAGTCTGGTATTCACAAGTCCACGGATGCCGGCAGAACCTGGCGCAAGATCAACAAAGGGCTGCCTGAGGCGGACAAAGGCCGCATCGGCCTCTCGATCTCGCCGCTCAACCCGGATGTGGTTTACGCCATTGTCGAGGCGGCGCACGACGGCAGCGGCTTCTATCGCTCGCATGACGGCGGTGAAAACTGGAACAAAATGGGCGACTATGTCAGCGGCAGCCCGCAGTACTATCAGGAGATTTTCGCCGACCCCCACAAGTTCGACCGCATCTACTCGCTCGACACTCACATGATGGTTTCGGAGGATGGCGGCAAGACGTTCACCCGCCTCGGCGAAAAATGGAAGCATGTCGATAATCACGCGCTGGCCTTTGACCCCGACGATGCCGACCACCTGATCATTGGCTGTGACGGCGGCTTGTACGAAACCTGGGACCGTGGCCAAAACTACCACTACAAGGCCAATCTGCCGATCACGCAGTTCTACAAAGTAGCCATCGACAATTCCGAGCCGTTCTACTATGTCTACGGCGGCACCCAAGATAACGCCACCCAGGGCGGGCCGTCGCGAACGCGCAACATCAACGGCATCCGAAACAGCGATTGGTTTATCACCGTGTTTGGAGACGGCTTCGATCCGGCGATTGACCCGGAAAATCCGAACATCGTTTACTCGCAGTGGCAGTATGGCGGGCTGGTGCGCTTCGACCGCCAGACCGGCGAGCGCATTGATATCAAACCGCAGGAGGCTAAAGACGGCCCGCCGTTGCGCTGGAACTGGGACTCTGCCCTCATCATCAGCCCGCACGCAAACGAAAGACTCTACTACGGCGCGCAAATACTCTTTCGCAGCGACGACCGCGGGGATTCCTGGCGCGCCATCAGCGGCGACCTGACCCGCAACCTCGACCGCAACAAACTGCCAATCATGGGCCAGATCTGGAGCGTCGATGCTGTTTCAAAGAACAGGTCAACTTCATTTTATGGCACAATCGTAGCGCTGACAGAGTCGCCGCTGCAGGAGAATCTGCTGTACGCGGGCACCGACGATGGCCTGATCCAGACGACAGAAAATGGTGGTCAAACCTGGCGCAAGAGCGAAAAAATCGCAAATGTGCCAGCCTCCAGCTACGTCAATGACCTCGAAGCATCGCTGTTTGACACCAAGGTCGTCTACGCGGCCCTCAATAACCACAAGAAAGGCGATTTCAAGCCCTACATTGTCAAAAGCTCAGACCGCGGCCGAAGCTGGATTCTGATCAGCGGCGATTTGCCGGAACGTGGCTGCGTCTACACTATCAAGCAGGACCACATCAACGAAAAGCTTTTGTTCTGCGGTACGGAGTTTGGCGTGTTCTTTACCGTGGATGAGGGGCAGCACTGGATCCAGCTCAAAGGCGGGATGCCCACCATCGCGGTGCGCGATCTCGAAATTCAAAGGCGGGAGAACGATCTCGTGCTGGCGACCTTTGGCCGCGGATTCTACATTCTCGACGACTACACACCGCTGCGCGAAGTAAGTGAATCCATGGCGCTAGAGGACGCCCGGCTGTTTCCGGTCAAAAAGGCGCAAATGTACATTCAGGACCGTCCGCTGGCTGGTAGCGAGAAGGCATTTCAGGGGGCCAGCTTCTACGTTGCGCCTAATCCCAAGTTTGGTGCGACCTTCACCTACTATTTGAGAGATGACCTGAAAACGCGTGCGAAACAACGCCAGAAGAAAGAAGCAGAGCTGGCGAAGGCGGGCAAGGATATCTTCTACCCACCCTGGCCAGCGCTAAAGGAAGAGGACCGTGAAGAGGAGCCTGCTGTCATTTTGACCGTTCGTGACATGGACGGCAACACGGTTCGCCGCCTGTCAGGTCCGGCCAAATCCGGCATTCAGCGGGTGACCTGGGACTTCCGCTACCCGAGTTTCGAGCCAACGGAGTTTGACGATGACAGCAGAGGCCCGCTTGCCTTGCCGGGAAAATATACGGTAAGCCTGACGAAACGGGTGCGTGGGCAGCTTACCGAACTGGCGCCAGCGACTGCGTTTGAAGTCGAACCGCTGGGACAACCGACGCTGCAGCCGGCGGCGAGAGATGCCATCCTCTCGTTCCAGAAGAAAACCGGCGCGCTGCAGCGGGCTGTGCTTGGCGCGCGCGAGGCTGCCAAAGAAGCGGCCAACCGAATCAAATACATCAAGCGCACTATTGAAAACACACCGAGTCTGGGCCCATCGATTCGAGCTGAGGCAAGCACTCTGGAATCGCGGCTGACTGACTTACAAGAAAAAATCACCGGCGACCCGACAAAGCCGCAGCGCAACGAGCCCGCTATGCGCGGTATCTTGCGGCGCATCCAGCAGATTGTGTTCGGTCACTGGTCTTCGACGCACGGACCTACCGCGACGCACCGCAAGAATTACGACATCGCGGCAGCGGAGTTTGGAGAGATTCTTCCGGAACTGCGCCAGGCCATAGAGACAGATCTGGTGGCGTTGGAGGAGAAACTGGAAAATGCAGGAGCACCCTGGACCCCTGGGCGCGGCGTACCGAAGTGGCAGCCGTAAGTGGTTGCGGCAACAAACGCAGTGACAGCCACCGGGTGGTGGCTGTCACTAACAACAAACTCAAATTCTTACGTGTTGGGGGGAGGTTGCGAAACTACCTTGAACCCACTCTCAACCGGTTCAAGGCACGGGCGAGTGCTAGTTGCGCCCGATCGACGTCCCAGCTTTTGCGGCCTTCCGCAATGCGTTTTTTCGCGCGAGCAAGGGCTTCATCAGCACGCTTGACATCGATGCTACCTGCAAGTTCGCACGTTTCCGCCATGATCGACACGCTGCCCGGCATCGCCTCGGCAATGCCACCGCCGGCGGTGTAGCGCGTTTCGGCGCCGTCGATATCGACTTTGATCTCGCCGACTTGCAATGCTGCAATAAAAGGAGTGTGGCCAGGGAAAACCCCAAAATAGCCACCGGCGCCGGGCACCCTAACCGAGGAAACGTCTTCAGACAGCACCTTCCGCTCAGGGGTGTAGATCTCGAGTTTTATCTTTTCAGGAATCATCTGTTTTCTCGTCGCGCTCAGGCCGCTTGTTTCTGCATGGTGGCTGCTTTTTCAATCGCCTCGTCAATGCCGCCCACCATGTAAAACGCCTGTTCAGGCAGGTCGTCATGCTTGCCCTCAATGATCTCTTTGAAGCCGCGTACCGTATCTTCAAGCGGAACATACTTCCCGGGTGTGCCGGTGAATGCCTCAGCAACAAAGAAGGGCTGTGATAGAAATCTCTGAATTCTGCGGGCACGGTTCACAACCAACCTGTCGTCATCGGAGAGTTCTTCCATGCCAAGAATTGCGATAATGTCTTGCAGATCTTTGTACTTTTGCAGGATCACCTGCACCTGGCGCGCGACATTGTAGTGCACCTCGCCGACAATCAGCGGATCAAGAATGCGCGAGGTCGAGTCGAGCGGATCCACGGCCGGATAGATACCCAGCTCAGAAATTTGGCGTGACAGAACCGTGGTAGCATCGAGGTGAGCAAAGGTGGTTGCCGGCGCCGGATCTGTTAAATCGTCAGCAGGCACGTAGATGGCCTGCACCGATGTAATGGAGCCTTTTTTCGTAGAGGTGATTCGTTCCTGCAGCTCGCCCATTTCGGTTGCCAGCGTGGGCTGATAGCCCACGGCAGACGGCATCCGGCCGAGCAGCGCCGACACCTCAGAACCCGCCTGGGTAAAGCGGAAAATGTTGTCAATGAAAAGCAGAACGTCTTTGCCCTCGTCGTCGCGGAAGTACTCGGCGGCGGTCAGAGCAGTCAAGGCCACCCGCGCGCGTGCGCCAGGCAACTCGTTCATCTGACCAAAAACTAGCGCGGTCTTGTCGATAACTCCGGATTCTTTCATTTCGAGCCAGAGATCGTTGCCCTCGCGAGTTCGCTCTCCGACACCTCCAAATACCGAATAGCCACCGTGCTCAGTGGCGATATTGCGTATGAGTTCCTGAATCAGAACCGTCTTGCCAACACCTGCTCCGCCAAACAATCCGGTCTTGCCGCCCTTGGTGTAGGGCTCAAGCAAATCGACGACCTTGATGCCGGTTTCAAGCAAAGCTGAACTCGTATCGAGGTCTTCAAACTTCGGAGCCGGACGGTGAATGGGATATCTCTTGTCGTGTTTGATCGGACCGAGTTTGTCGATTGGATCGCCGGTGATATTCAGAAGTCGGCCCAGAGTGCCTTCACCAACCGGAACGGTGATGGGAGCACCTGTATTCTTCACTTTGGCTCCGCGGATGAGGCCGTCGGTGGTATCCATGGCCACACAACGAACGGTTTGCTCGCCCAGATGCTGCTGCACCTCCAGCACTAGCCGGGTGTCGCCTTCACGAGCGATCTCGAGAGCAGTCCTCAATTCGGGCAGTTCGCCGTCCTCAAACTTAACGTCAACGACCGCGCCGATCACCTGGGATACTTGACCATCTTTCATATGACGTGCTTTCCTGTTATGGTTTGAACATTGTAATCATTTCACCAGTTCTTCGGGCCCGCAGCTTCGATAACTCTAAGCTAGCCCTGCAAGGCTTCTGCGCCACCGACAATTTCCGAAATCTCGGTCGTGATCGCTGCCTGGCGCGCCTTGTTGTAACTCAACGACAACTGATAGATCATTTCCTGAGCATTATCAGTTGCGGAATCCATCGCCACCATCCGCGCAGCCTGCTCAGCCGCATAGGACTCGAGCAGCATTCGCCAAATCTGAATGTTCAGGTTCTTTGGGATGATGGTGTCCAGAATGGCCTTGGGGTTAGGTTCGTAGAGAAAGCCTACAGACTGGAAATGACTTTCATCTTCTGCCGCCGGCGCGTTCGGTTCCACTGGCAGCAACTGTTTCACCAAGACCTCCTGAGTGCCTGCACTCTTAAACCAGTTGTGTACGGCGTAAACTCTATCGAATTCACCACTGGTGTAGAGTTTTTGCAGAAGGTTGGAAGTTATGATCGCATGCGAGAACTCCAGGTCATTCAACAGGTTGACAAATCTCTCCTGAATGGCATACTCCCGGCGAGTGAAAAACTCAGACCCCTTGCGGCCGAACGTGACCAGCTTAGTTCCGACATCATCGCCGTGAGCATCGACTTCGGCTTGGGCGCGGCGATTCACGTTGGCATTGAAACTGCCGCACAGGCCACGGTCAGAGGAGATAACGAGATAGAGAATATTCTCCGGCTCCCGCACCTCCAGCAGCGGATGACTGCCGGAGTCCTGCTGCGCAGCCACGTGACCCAGAATGGTCTCGAGACCCTGGGCGTAAGGACGGGCATCCATCAGCCTTTGCTGCGCTTTGCGCAACTTGGCCGCGGCCACCATTTTCATGGCCTTGGTGATTTGCTGGGTGCTTTTGACGCTCGTGATGCGTCGCTTGATATCGCTTAGCGTAGCCAATTATTCTTCCACCGAAAATATTTTAAAGAAGTCCTGAACGGCTGCATCGAGCTTCTTGGTCAAATCGTCGTCGAGCTGCTTTTTCTCAGCAATGCCCTTCAGAAGATCGGCATAGTTCGAGTCCATGAATTGGTGGAACTCCGCTTCCAACCGCTGAATCTGGTCGATGGGTATTGCGTCGAGATGGCCCTTGGTGCCGAGGTAGATAATCGTCACCTGTTTTTCGACAGTGAGCGGAGCGTATTGCCCCTGCTTCAGGATCTCAACCATGCGCTGACCACGGGTGATCTGCGCCTGTGTGGCTTTATCCAAATCAGAGCCGAATTTTGCAAACGCCTCCAGCTCACGAAATTGCGCGAGATCGAGACGCAAACTACCGGCAACCTGTTTCATCGCCTTGACCTGAGCGTTACCACCCACACGTGAAACAGAGAGCCCAACGTTGATCGCGGGTCGAATACCAGAATAGAACAGGTTTGACTCGAGGTAGATTTGACCGTCAGTAATCGAAATGACATTTGTTGGAATGTACGCCGACACATCGCCGGCCTGGGTTTCGATAATCGGCAACGCGGTCAGAGAACCGCCGCCGAGTTCGTCACTCAGTTTTGAGGCGCGTTCCAGAAGTCGGGAGTGCAGGTAAAACACATCGCCAGGATACGCCTCGCGGCCAGGTGGCCGACGCAACAACAGAGACATCTGCCGGTAGGCCCAGGCGTGTTTCGACAAATCATCATAAACGATGAGCGCGTGCTTACCGTTATCGCGGAAGAACTCGCCGAGCGCAGCGCCACTAGCCGGTGCGATGTACTGCAACGGCGCAGCTTCAGATGCGGAGGCGGACACCACAATTGTGTAATCCATCGCGCCGTGTTCTTCCAGTATCTTCACGACTTTTGCAACGCTCGAAGCCTTCTGCCCGATGGCGACGTAGATGCAAAAAACATTCGTGTCTTTCTGGTTGATGATAGCATCGATGGCCACAGCCGTTTTACCAGTCTGCCGGTCGCCGATGATCAACTCACGCTGGCCACGGCCAATGGGGATCATCGAATCGATCGCTTTGAGGCCGGTCTGCAAAGGCTCCTTCACCGGCTGGCGCTGTACGACACCCAGCGCCTTCTCTTCGATGGTGCGGGTCTCCGTGGTCTTGATCGGACCCTTGCCGTCAATGGATTGGCCGAGCGGATTGACAACGCGCCCGAGCATCGCTTCGCCCGCTGGAAGTTCCATAATGCGGCCGGTACGTTTGGCTGTGTCGCCTTCCTTGACGTGAGTGTCCTCGCCAAAGAGCACGCAGCCGACATTGTCCTCTTCGAGGTTCAAAGCCATACCGTACAGTCCGCCTGGAAATTCGATCAGTTCACCCGCCATAACCTTCTCGAGGCCATAGACGCGTGCGATGCCATCGCCAACCTGAACCACCTCTCCTACTTCTTCGAGCTCGACCGCAGTCTCAAAGCCTTCGATCTGCTTTTTGATAATAGAAGTAATTTCGTCAGGACGTATTTCCATCCTATCTAAAAACCTCCAGGTTAGGTTTAGTCAGTTTGCAAAAATAGCTGCTAGTGTTTTGAATTGCTGCTTCCCATCAGTTGGCCCTCGAGACGACGGAGCTGGCTACTCAAACTGCCATCGAGCAGTTGGCCATCAACGCTGACCACGATACCGCCAAGGACAGATGCGTCAACACGGTTGTCGATTTGGACATCTTTGCCGAAGGCCTTGTCCAATACCGATTTGAGTTTGGCCAACGCCTGCTTGTCCAAAGGCACAGCCGTGATGGTTGTCGCACGTGTCTTCTTCTGATGGTCATCCACCATGCGCATGAATTCATGCGCGACGGTTGTGAAGATAGATTCGCGATTCTTGCGCAACAACACATGCAGGAAATTGACGAACACGTTTGATACCGAGTCCTGCAGTACGGCTTCCAACTTGCTTGCCTTTTCCATCTTACTCACATTCTGAGAATAGAGGAAAGACCGCATGCCGGCATGTGTCTGCAGGCTGTGTTCAAAAGAGAGCAATTCGCTGCAAATTTTGTCAAGAATATCCCGCTCGACAGCTAGGTCGAACAGCGCGCGGGCGTATCTTCTTGCCAGGACCGTATCTTTCAATTTGCCTCCACCATCTGCTTCAGCGAGCTTTCGATGATGTCTTTGTGGTCGTCCTTCGACAGGGTCTTGCCAATCAATTTCGAAGCAATGGCAACCGACAATTCAGCGGCCTGATTTCTGAGTTCTTCCACCGCTTTTTCCCGTTCCTGGGCGATATCTTTCTTCGCCTTGTCAACGATCTTGGTGGCTTCCGCTTCAGCCCGTTTTGTGAGTTCTTCACGAGTGGCCTCGGCAGTCTTCTTGCTCTGACTCAGAAGCGATTGTGCTTCCTTCTTGGCCTGTTCCATGATCTCGAGATTCTTCGCAACCGCGGCTTCAGTCTCTTTCTGGGCCGCATCGGCCTTCTCCAGAGATTCCTGAATCTTCTTCTCGCGCTCGTCCAACATCTGGAGAACGGGACCCCAGGCCATCTTCTTCAAAATGAAAAGCAATAGAACGAAGGTCAACCCGGTCCAGAAAAGGGTGCCGACTGACGGAGTCAGTAGTTCCATTTATTCACCTATTCTGAGTTAGATTACGCCTTGACGGCCAACAGGAAGCAGATAACCAGAGCCAACAGCGCCACACCTTCGATCATGGCGGCGGTGATGATCATGGCGCCACGGATGTCGTTGGCGGCTTCGGGCTGTCTTGCCATGCCTTCCATCGCTGCACTTGCAAGCTTACTAACACCGAACGCGCCACCGATTGCGCCAATGCCTGCACCCAAGCCAGCAGCCAGATACGCCAATGCTAAATCAGTCATTTAAAAATCCTCCAAGAGTTCGTTAAAGAATTATGGTATGTTCGAATTTATTGTTTTGTTAGCCGCAGAACTCGCCAGCTTGTCTTTTCTGCGACCAAATCTTAACCCGAGTCCTATTTACGGCCACCGCTAGTGGTCCTGGTGCGCAGCCATGCCGATAAACACCGCCGACAAAATTGTGAAAATGTACGCCTGAATCAGTCCGATCAGGATTTCAAGCAAGCTCACAAACAAAATGCCGGCTAACGTGATGCCGGCGACACCCCAACTTTTGAAGCTGAAAATAATCATTAGCAGGGCAAAAATGACCACGTGACCGGCCACCATGTTCGCAAACAGACGGATTGCCAGCGCCACGTGCTTTGTGAACAATCCCACGATTTCGACCGGCACCATGATCGGCAAAATGAACGCCGGCAGCCCGGGCGGAATCAGTCCCTTAAAATAGCCGACAAAGCCATTATTCTTGATGCCGGCAATTTGGACCATGCTGAAGGTTAGCAGGGCGAGCCCTGTTGTCACGCCAATATTTCCCGTCGCCGTTGCTGAACCGGGGACCAGTCCACCAAGGTTGCAGAACAGGACAAAAAAGAAGGCCGTCAGCAGATAAGGTGCGTATTTCCGGCTGTCGTGGCCCAGGTAAGGCTTCATGGTTTCTTCTTCAAGATACAGAATAATGAACTCGAAGAAGTTTGCCAATCGCCCTTTCGGGACAAGCTTCGGCCGCCTGAAAGCAAGCGAAAACAAAAACAGCATGAGTCCGGAGACGATCCACATCATCAGGACATGTTTGGTAATGGAGAGATCGTAACCAAACGGGTGGAACTCCCACAAGACGTGGTCTTGAATATGGTGCATGATAAAATCCGCGCCGAGCTGTTCCTGGTGGCCTTCACCCTCTCCGCCACCACCGACCAGCGGCATGATTTTATTCAAAGTAGCAATCATGAAACGGCTGCCTTCCTACTAGCTAAGTTCTTTTGGATAAATCTGACTTCAATGAATTGCAGCAGCAAATAGAAAACAAACAGAGAAACAATAAAGCCAATGAACGGAATTTGAGTAAACTTCCAGACAAAAAAAAGGGCTGCACAAAGAACCAGCGCTCTGGCTCCCATGCCGCCTAACACGACTGCCAAAAAAGTGGTGTTCGATTTAGTGAACGCCCACCTGAGCGAAAAAAAGGAGGACGCAATATTGAGCAAGCTCAACAGGAAGCCGTAAACGACTCCCATGACAATATCCGTTCTGCCGACCATATTCAGGAGCAAAATCGAGGCAGCCAAGAGTATTGAAGAAATGCCGCAGGCCTGAGCCAAAAACCTTAGATTTTCACTCGCCTTGTCCAGTCTCTTTCTCGCTTCCTGGATATACGGCCCTGTAAACGGTCATGAACCCCGAAGTTGCGCCAATGAATAGGCCAATTATTAAAAAAAGTGGCATTGTATCTAGTTTCGAATCGAGCCAGTAGCCGCCGCCAGCACACAGTAAAATGGCCAACGCAAAGCGAAGGCCAAGGTCCATGAACCGTGCAACCCCCTGAAACCCGGACTTGGATTTCTGCGGAGTATCACTCACTTATTTTGCGATTTGTATTTCTTTCGTATCGCTTTTCTTGTCGAGAATCGCAGATACGCTCTTTGCCAGCTCCGGTTTCTTCTCCGCATCGTCTACCGCCCCCATCGAACAGCGTCCTTCAAAAATCGCGCCTTCATCGATAACAAGTTTGCTGGTTTTCAATTCGCCATTAAACATCGAATTGGCTTCGAGCACGACCTTGCCGGAGGCCACCAGCTTGCCCCGGAGCTTTCCGCCAACAATCGCATTGCGGACCGTGACTTCGCCGTTCATTGAGCCATCTTTGCCAATGACAAGAGAGTCGCTGGTGGTCACATTGCCTTTGACCTTTCCGTCAACACGTAGCGTACTTTGCACCTTCAGGGTCCCTTCGAAAGAAGAACCCTTGCCAATGATCGTGTTGAGATTTCCGCCGGTGCTGACTTCTTCAAATCCTTTTTTTCCCAACATTAGTACTCCCCGTTTGGATATGAACGCAGTCTCATTATTTTGCCTTTATGCTCTCGTTAAATGCCAGGATATATTCTTTGGGATCCCTGGGCTCGCCATCCTTCCAAATCTCAAAATGCAGATGTGGCCCCGAACTCTTGCCTGAAGTACCAAGCAGCGCAATAGGCTCACCCTTCTGAACGACGCCCTTTTCGGGTTTCAAAATGCGCTGATTATGTGCGTAGTAGGAAAAAACGCCATCGCCGTGATTGATAATGACCAGATTGCCAAGGTCGTAGGTCCAGTTTGCAAAGATAATCGTACCGGCGCCTGATGCCCGAATGATAGTCCCTTTCTTGGCGACGATATCAATGCCGGTGTGACGCTTTGGCCCGAACCAGGCATTGCTCTGGAAATCCTGAGTCAGGATACCTTTGACCGGCAACAGGGTGGGCATATGACCTGCGTAGTCATGCACCTTACTTTTCTTTGGGGTCAGGAGGTAGCGGCCTTTGTGTTCGAACAGATTTACACGAGACTCGTTTTCAGTACGAACCGCAGGCATGATGTTGTCAAACAAATCGGATGCTCCCGGAGAATCGTTCGCCGTCTCAAGGCCTGCACCGAGATTCTCTACGCCGAGCAGGCTTCTCACTTTCTGATACTCTCTTTCGAGCGTATAGAACTGATCGGCAAGGGCAATAACTCGCTTATTGTCATCCTGAAGGCGCTCATTAAAGGTCATGAGTGCCTGGGTTTCAGCGTGCAGTTTCGCGTACTTCCAATAAAAAACGCCGCCCGCAATCATGTGCACAACCAGCACAAGGGCAACGCCATAAAGAACTTTGACATAACTCGTCTTCAGCCTGAAGCTGTAAGGCTCAGCATTGTCTTCAGGGACAACGAGAATCGATATCTTGTCTGAACGTCGTTTTTGCAATTGAGTGAACTGTAGCTTTGAAAATCCTGAATATTCTTGTGTGTAGCGCTTAAAAATAGAGAGGAAGTTAAAATAAAAAACCTAAAAGATCAAGTTCTTTCTAAAAGTTACAAATAGTTCAAGGGGTGCCCATCCCGCGTTATTGCATCGGTCTTGTGGTGCACGGCTTTCACGGTCGCCGATGCGCGTGAGGTCGCAGTCTTGTCTCTCGAAAGCCGGACGCTCAAAATTAGTAAAAACAGGGAGCCAACGGCAAAGCCCTCTAGCATGGGTCAGAAACGGCAGGAGGGCCGAAAGAATGGTGAATTCTTTGCTGGATGTGTCTTCTTGCTCGTGCCTGGTTTCTTCAGTAGCCGGAATCAGCAGAAGAAGCAGCCAAAGCGCAGGCTGCCAGCTTACTGATGCTTGACCTGAATCTAAACCGCCAACCCGACCAGGGCCTGATCAAGATCCAAAATTAAAGCTTCCGCGCCCTCAAGGCCTACGGAAATACGAATCGTTCCGGGTGGAATGTTGTGCGCTGCGAGGGCGGCCTGATTGTCAACTCGGTTGGGTGAAATGACCAAACTCTCCACGCCGCCCCAACTTACGCCTATGCGGAAAAGTCTGAGTGCATCCACAAAGCGGCAAACGGCTCCGAATTCGCTGGTGGCAAGTTGAAAGCTGAAGAGACTCGAGTAACCGGTGAGAGAGCGCTCAACCAGGGTCTGGGCCTGACCATCGAAGGCGGGGTGAAAAACGGCGGCAACCCCGGCATGCTGCCGCAGAAAACCGGCAACCTGCAATCCGTCCTGATGATGTTGACGCATTCTGACCGGGAGAGTTCGCAGTCCACGAATCAGGAGCCACGCATCGAAAGGAGAGAGAATGCCTCCGTTCAGCATAAAAGCGTTGTAGAAAATCCGTTGCATCAAAGCTTCGCTGCTGACCACGGCGCCGGCAACGACATCGCTGTGTCCGCCGATATATTTGGTTGCCGAATGCACCACAATATCCACGCCAAGAGTAAGCGGCTTCTGGAACAGCGGCGTCGCCCAGGTGTTATCCATCGCCGTCAAAATATCCCGCTTGCGGGCCAGAGCCACAAGTTTCTGAAAATCTATGACCCGGAATAGCATGGTGCCAGGACTTTCAAAGAAGATGAGCTTGGTGTTCGACCGCAACCGGCTTTCGATTTTCTGCAAATCAGTATCCAAGACCAGGTCATGCTCGATACCAAACCGCTCGAGGTTCTTTGCCAGCTGCAACGTCGGGCCATAAATATTGTTCACGAACAACACGTGGTCTCCGCTGCCAAGCAGGCCCATAAACACAGCGCTCACGGCCGCCATGCCGGAGGCGAAACACTTGCAGCGTTCGCCGCGCTCCAGTGCTGCCAGCTTGCGCTCGAGTACCGCAACGGTCGGATTCTGGCCGCGCGTGTAAACTGCGTTCGCATGCTCCGCGTCCAGGCTGTCGAATAATTCTTCCAGTGACGGATGGGCAAACAGGGAAGTCTGCACGATCGGCGGCATGATCGAGCCGCGACTTTCGTCCAGATCTTCATCGTGGCCGAGGCAGATGGCTTCGTCGTGCGGATCGATATGCGGTGTAAGTAAGGCTGGCAAGATGCTAACACGTTCGGGATTAGGAAATCAGCGCCAGCAAGATAGGCAAACTTTGAATATTGATCAAACTCTTATTTTGAAACCGCAAGTTTCGTGAGCCGCATCCCGAAGCCTGCGCCAGCCCTCGCGAGTTCGGGAAGCCCACCGGGCTTCACCGCTGTAGTCGAGCCTCAAACGGATTGAGTTTCCTTGCCCTCCCCGCCTCGCCATTGTTTCGCTTGTTGGCGGCAGCCGGCCGGGAGGACAGATATTTTGCCGCCTGAACTTAGTGAGTCTTGGCGATCAACTTCTGCAATGCGGCTGTATTCGCATCGAGCAGTTCTTTGACGCGCTCGGAATTCACCGATGCAACAATGATGTCGCCAATTTCTGTGTTGACCTCACTGAAGATGCCGACCCTCTTCATGCCCTGGGTCTGCTTCAGATTGTCATCGGTTGGCGTGACATAGTGAACAGAGTCGGTTTTGTAACGATGAATCAGAAACAGCTCCATCAGCGTCATCAAGCGTTTTTTGCGGAACTCCGTGTTTAGCGTATTGTGGTCCCGAACAGACACAATGTTCTTGTCGCGGCGGTCCTGAATCGTGGCAAAAACGATGTTCGCCATTTTGTTTTCGTATTCGTCCCAGACAGCCAACTCCAGAAGCTCGGAACCAGCCCGGTGGGGTCGTAATTTAACGTGCAGGGTGTTGACGATATTGTACTGTTTTGACCAGATCTCGAGCCAGCCTTCCAGCAGCTTGGGTGGCACTTCAGTCTGAACCAGGTGCTGGAATTGGGTTGAGCCTTTGCCCATCGCTTTGGTGGTAGCGGTCCGTCCGGAAGACGCAACCAGGGCGCTATCCAGGCGCGGGCCGCCGACGTGACTCTGGGGTGTTTTGTAGGGCGATTCCAGCAGCCTGAGCTTGCGCTGGAGTTTCGCCAGGGCGAGCATGCCGGTCTGCTGCAGCGCGCTCGTAAACTCTTCTGCCGCGAGTCCATCGATTTGGTGGCCGCCGTAGGTAATGAAATTGAACACAAAGCCAAGTTTTCCCAGCTCACTCGGAAACGCCGTCATTTCATCGTCTGACATGCCGGTTGTGTCCCAGCTGAATGAAGGAGACAAGTTGTAGGCCAGCATCTTGTCGGGATAGACGGCATGGATGGCATCGGCAAAAACTTTGGCATCCTCGCGGTCTGCTGTTTTGGTTTCCATCCAGATGATATCGCAGAAAGGCGCAACCGCGAGAGATTTCGCGATGGCATACTCGATGCCGCCCCTGACCTGATAGTAGCCTTCCGGGGTTCTCGAGATTTCACAATTCCACGAAGCCTCGATGCCCATGGATTTAGCTTTTGCCTGCGCCTGCGAAAACGAAGCTGTGTGCGCGAATTCCAGCCACTCATCGAGGGTCATGGAGAGTTTCTTCCCCTCCTCGATGTGAAATCGCATGGCGTCGGCGACAGCCTCGCCGTAGGTCTTAATGCCGGCATCGGTCTCCCACGCTTCCACAAATCGAGTTGCGGCTTCAGCCAACGCTTGTTCCAGATTGCTCCCGTGGTTTTTCTTGGCGGCCTCGATGCGTTCATCGATGAAAGCCGAGATTTTCGCTTTTTTGAACCAGGAGTAAGCCGCTTTATATTCTTCATCAGAGATGTTATAGAGCAGGTGGCCGTTAATCTCCTCCACACCCGTGTCGTGGAATTTCTTGAGCAGGGCTAAGTAGCATAGCTTGTAGATCGGCAAGTCCAGATTTGTGGCGCCCACGATGAACGGGTGGTCGCGACCATCGGTGTCGCTTTCGAGCAGAGTTGCGGCTTCGGCATCCGTACGCGCCACGATAATGCCGGGCACCTTCATGATATCAAGCTGCAACCGGGCAGTGTTCAGCCGTTTGATTTGCTCATCCACCGGCACCAGGACTTTGCCGCCTTGGTGGCCGCATTTCTTGGTTCCGGGCCTCTGGTCCTCAATGTGGTAGCCGGTGACGCCGGCTTCCACAAATCGGCGAATGAGATTGCGCACGTGGGCGTCGCCGCCATGACCGGTATCGGCGTCGGCAATGATGAAAGGCCGGAAGTCGTATTCCGGCGTATTCTTGCGCTGCTCATCAGTCATCCGCGACCTGACATAGCGCTGATTCTTGTCGGCGGCAAGCAGCGAGCGCACCAGCGTCGCGGCTTCGTCCGGGACTTGACTCAGAGGGTAGCTTGCGAGATCGGCCCCTGGATCTTCGGTCACCGAGCCCTTTGCGGAAGTCGCCCAACCGCCAAGATAGATGCCTTTTATTCCGAGGCGTTTCATCATCACGGCCTGCCCCGGGGAGTAGGGGCCAAACGTCGTGATCGACTGCCGGTGGGCAAACAACTCCCTGAGAAGTTCGTGAAATTCTTTCGCGGCATTTTTCGCAATCGAGTAGTCGCGGTGAATCGTGCCGCGCTGTTCTACGACTTGCCGCGCACTGTAGAGTCGCGTGATCTCCTTGAATCGAGGACTAGCAAACCATTCTTTGGTTTCGATCAGGTCTCGGTCAAACCGTTCCATGTTTTTCTCCTGTGATAAGTTACCTGAAAAGAATGCAGTCGGGTGCCTGCCTAACTGGCAAAATCCAGATTTTCCGTGATGCGCCGGCCGTCGCTCTTTAATGCCGTCATGTAAAGGTGAATACGCTCCCTGGCCGTGGTCAACTCCTGATTATTGAGATTGAGATTCAGCAAGTCAATGTACCAGGGAAACTTGATCGGGTCCCCAATGTACGCCTCAACGATCTCGCGGACGATGGGCAAGGTCGTGGTCTTCGAGCCATCGTGTACATCTGTGTCGCTGGCGCGCAGCAGCTTTTCGTACTCTTGTTTGAGCAAACTTTCAAAGACCTTGACCGTGAAAATGTCGCCCGCGTTCAGGCCGGATTCAGGATCGTCGTCGGTCAATTTCGCCCGTTTGTGAATCCACTCCCAAAGAATACTCATGCGAATCTCGCCGGTTGCCATGTCTTCCATGAGGTAGAGAATATCGTCATCCTTAAAAAAATCCGCCGGTTTGAGAGCGGCCGCCTGGAACCCTTCGCCAAATGCGTTGCCGTACTGCAGAGCCACACTCAACAGATTGCGGGCGCCACGGATTGTTCTGGGGGTAGGCTCGAGCAGAATCAAGCCGTCAGCATCATCCTGCGTGTAAGTCAGCGCCGGAAATGAACGACCCAATTGATTTTCCTCCCCGGCCTTCTCCCACACCGGCCGAATGATGTGGACCATTCGCCAGTGCGCCACCCACTTTCCGCTGGCGCCCTCCTGCTGTTCACGCCTTGCCCCTGCAACTGCCCGCTCCATACTTTCGGCAACACCTTTTTTCGAGCCAACCGGGATGTTTGGCTCCATGCCGCCCTGCCAAAGTGCGCAATTGCCGTTCGAGTCCGGCGTATTGACGCAGCGGCGCACGCGATCTTCATAATTTCTCATGTAGCCGTAGGTCATGGTGATGGCTTCAATGTTTGGGTTGACGAAGCTGTCATCCCAAGCCATAGCGTCCGAGACGCTGTTGATGTAGTCCCACCTGCCGGTGTTGTAACCGACAAAATGTTTGCCCAGCGCCGCACGGATTTCCATCAACTGGAATGTTGCCTCAAGCTGTTCAACCAAGACGTAGGTTTTGACCGTGCCAAAGGGCAACGCAAGGTGCTCCTCGAGCGCCGAAATCATGTCGTTCCAGAACCCTGCTTCTTCGGCCGTTTGAATCTTTGGGAGGTAGAGCACGACCGAAGAACCGCTCTCCCGCAAACACTGGTGGTTGTTCACGATGAAAAGCGCCATATCCACAATGGAGGCTGAGAGAGCCTGACCCGCTTCATCCCGGATGTGACGGTCATCCAAATGCAAACCGCGCGCACGAAAGAGCTTGGTGGTGAAGTCCAGTTGCGCACGCCAGTCGTCAATGATTTTGCGGCCGAAAAACTCAGAGGCCCAGCGATTCATTTCTCCGGCAACCTGCTCGGCAATTTCCAGAAACAGGGGATCTTTGTGAATGGCGAGCTTCAGGTTTCTTTGGTTGTCGAGAGACATGCTGCTGACCTGACCCAACGCGTCTTCGCCGTCAAACATCCAGCCGTCGGCGCCGGAAAGCAGCGCATAGGCCACGTTGCGGATGCTCTTTCTGACAGGAGATCCCGGCTTGGCGGCCGGACCGGTTCCCTGGATCCACTGGCGCTGCAAATCGGGAGGAATTTCGGAGCCGACGAACTTACCATCCCGCGCTTCTTGCACCGAAAGGTCGGCTCGAGGAATAGTCTGCGCCGGGTTCAGAAAGTCTATCTTGCGCCGATGACGTGCACGGTCCGCTCTTCGCTTCATTCTGTCGGCCATCAGCGCTTTTTGCTCGTGGTTGAATTTGGCCAGAAATGATAGGGTGGACAATGCATCTGTTGTCAAGACATCTGAATAGGCGTTGTCAAGACCATCTCGAATTTTCAGGTGGTGACTCATGTCAATCTTCTCGTTCGTCCTAAACTGATTTTGAAACAACGTTCGAAATATGGGAATCAGCCGGAAGGCATAAGTAGATTTACATCTCAAGAGGGCAAAAAAGCAAGTTCATTTGCGAAGATTGCTGAAAATTCACATGATAGCGGCGTGTCTTGCATTGGGAAGAATAGGCCATCCGGGCCTGGGAATGGCCTATTGCGGTTCCCGATGGGAAGGTCAATTTGAGCAAAACCACCGCTTGAATTCGGCAAACGAATCCGTCCCATCGCAGACGATAAGAATTCAGGCTGAGACCGCAGACCTCCGCTCCAACTTCGTTCTTAAGGTTATGCGCAACAACAACCGATGCAAACGATTGTAGTCACATTCTCAAGCTAAGGAAATCATCACTACCTGCAGGTGAACGACATGAGTTGCATCGTCGCTCTGAAACACGGAGACACACTTTACATGGGGGCAGATTCGGCCGGCGTCTCTGCCATGGATATCACGGTTCGTGCCGACGAGAAGGTTTTCCGGCGCGGCAACATGCTGTTTGGATTTACGACCTCCTTTCGGATGGGCCAAATCTTGCGCTACGCTGTAGATATCCCGGACCAGCCAGCCGACCAGGACGATTACCACTACCTGTGTACTTCCTTCATCGATTCGGCTATGGCATGCCTGGCCGACAAGGGATTTGCCCGGAGCAAGGACGGCGAGAAGAGCGGTGGCGTTTTTCTGCTGGGATACAGAAATAACATCTACAAAATTGAAAGCGACTTTCAGATTGGGCGCGGCGCGGCCTGCTACGAAGCTGTGGGTTGCGGCGCAAAGTATGCGAAGGGCGCTCTGCACTGCCTGACATCTTTCAAGGCGGGCAAGTCGCCGGCGGACCCGGAAAGCATCGTCCGGCAGGCGTTGGCCGCTGCGGTCACCCACTCGGCCGGAGTTTGCGAACCCTTCCTGGTCGAACGCCTCAGCAGCCACACCGAGAAATCCGCATGCCGGCCTGACTTGCAGGTCGCCCCGAATTAGCCTGGCCTGCCCATCAACAGGTCGCCGTATTTTACGCTCTTCGACTCCTCCGTTTTTGTGGGAAATGCAAATACCGGGATCGCGGTATGGTATTTTGCTCAAGAGATCCTTATCTTGAATTCATTCTTCACGATAAACAAGGCCTCGTTCCGAATTCTTAAATCCAGATGAGCCCAAAAACACGACCATCCGATCCCATCACTGTCATTGTTGTCGAAGATGACGTCCTTTTTCGGGACTCGATCCGTGAATTGATCGACGACAGCCCTGCCATCCGTTGCGGCGCGACCTTCGAGTCGTGCGAAGATGCGCTTGTGGCGTTGCAGGATGAGTTAGCGCCAGACGTGATTTTGCTGGATGTCGATCTACCGGGAATGAGCGGCATTGAAGGCATCTCCCATTTCCGGCGTGTGTCACCCGCCTCCCGCATTATCATTCTGACGGTGTTCGATGACGACGACAAAATCTTCAACGCGGTTTGCCAGGGCGCATCGGGTTACCTGCAGAAATCTGCTTCGGCGGAAAATGTTGGCGCCTGCATCCTCGATGTCGTGGCCGGCGGCGCGGCCATGAGTCCGCACATTGCCGCGAAGGTGCTCTCTATGTTTGCCCAGTACTCCGAACCTAAAAAGGAGTACGGTCTGACCATACGCGAGAAGGAGATTCTGCACCACCTGGTGGGAGGTGTGAGCAAAAAACACATCGCGGAAACGCTCTTTATCAGCCAACATACTGTCGAGACTCACCTCAAAAATATCTACGCCAAGCTGCAGGTTCATTCGCAAATCGACGTCGTCGCCAAGGCCTTGCGCGAGCATCTTATTTAGAAAGCTGATTTAGCCAATCTCTTGGCCAAGCCAGGTCACCTCAGCAACGGCGCGTCAACCATTCCTTGACACTTACCCAAAAAAATTGCATTCTTCCGCTAGTTCCCGAAGCTCCGAATTGCATACGAGTTCTCGAGTATGACCTCAATTTCAGATTGGCAAAGTCGCGGTCGGACTATTGACATCCTTGGTCGCCAGGTCTTCGTGGTGGAAGAAGGAAGACCCGATGCCCCGGCGATCCTGATTCTACATGGCTTCCCGTCCTGTTCTTATGATTTCCACGCCTGCATGCAAACACTGACGGCCAACTACCGGGTGGTGGTGCACGACCATCTCGGGTTCGGTCTGTCCGACAAACCGGCCAATTTTTCCTACTCCCTAATCGAGCAGGCGGAAGTGGCCTTCGCTGTCTGGCAAAACCTTGGCGTGCAAGAGGGGCACTTGGTGGCGCACGACTACGGCACATCCATCGCGACCGAGATTCTCGCCCGGCAGCAGAGGGGAGCCCTGCCCGTTGCACTCAACAGCCTGACTTTGTGCAACGGCAGCGTCCACATCGAGTTGGCGCACCTGACGCTGGCGCAAAAGCTCATGCGTAACCGGTTGACCGCGCCGCTTTTTGTCAGGCTGGTTTCCCGGGCATTTTTCAGGAGACGAATCCGTGACATTCTGGGAAAACCGGAAAGTGTTTCAGACCAAGAGCTTGACGCTCTGTGGCTGCTGATGAACAAAAGTGACGGTCGCAAGAGACTGCCCCGGATCTCCGGATACATCGATGAGCGGCGCCGTTTCTGGCACCGCTGGATCGGTGCGTTGCAAGATTCCAATCTGCCAACTCACCTTCTCTGGGGCCGCCGCGACCCGATCGCAGTCCCCGCCATCGCTCACCGTTTGCTCGAGGATATGCCACACGCAAAGCTGACTTTTATGGAGCAACTCGGCCACTATCCCATGCTGGAAGACCACGTTGTTTGGAGTAGACACCTGTTGGAATTCATTGACCACCAAGGTTGAAAACGCTTTTTTCGTCGGATTTCGATTTTCTTTGAGGGGTTTTGCATTTCAATGTGTACCAGAAATGGGCGCAGTGTTGAATCTCGTCACTGCGCTTCTGCCAGAATTCACTCATCAGCTTATTACTACATGACAGGGGCAACTCTATGGGAAGCATCCCACTTACCTACCACATTGGCGACTATCGTTTTCGGGAAGAGCGAATCTGCTTGAGAAATTTTGATTCCGTGGAGGATCTCAAGGCCGGGATACGCGTCAGGATATTCCAACTTTCCGTCAAGGGTTGGAACCTGGTGGAGATGCTCACGCGTGGCTCATGTCTTTTCTTGAGATTCCGCCAGAAAAGACTGCACCAGGAGGGCTGAACTCACCAACCGCCGCCCGCCATCTTCTCCCACTAACAGCCTCAATGCAGGCGTGACCATGACCTTTCAACCTTGCGGCAAGAACATTGAACCAGAGGCGTCGATTCAAGAGTCTGGGGCTTTGAACGATATTACTATGAGCCTTGATTGGATGACGTCATGAAATTCCCAAAGATAAAAAACTACACAGTCACACGCAAAACCGGCGAGAGACTTTGTTGCTCGGTGTTCGAGGCCGTCTATCAGCCGGATGACCTGCCCTGTGTGCTCAAAGTGTTGAATCCGGACCTCAGTCGGAGTGAAGAAGCGGTTTTCAGCTTTCTCAACAGTGCCCGTCTCGCAACCCTTGCTGAGAGTCCGGCCATGTGTGAAATCCGACAGTTTGGAGGCCACGGCGGCAATTTTTTTGTGGTTACCGAGCCGGTAACCTCCCCTTCGCTGAGTGCGGTGCTCAAGAATGAATTCCCTTTTGAGATGGGGCGCGTTCAATTGATCGTGAAACGCCTGGCAGAGACGCTGCGACTACTCCACATCCAGGGGGTCGTGCATGGCCTGCTGAATCCGGCAAGCATCTATGTTTGTGAAGATGACTGGCTGCGCCTGGACGATTTCGGCAGCCACTGGATGGCCTCACATCTTTTCAAGTCAGAATCCGCGGAGGTCGAAACAAGTTACCTTTCGCACTACATGGCGACGGAGGTCTATTTCCGCAGCAAACGCATCGATGGCCGCGCAGACAATTATTCGTTGGCTGCTATTTTCCTGGAAATGCTAACCGGCAGTTTTGGCGCCGCCGAGCACGGACAGGAATCCTTTCCGCAACAAAGATTGCTGAGCGCTCTGCCGGACGTTTTGCAGGCTTACCCTGAAAATGCCAGCAAGCTGGATACGTTGTTGCGCAAAGCACTCAATTACAACCCTGAATCCCGATATTTCAACATGAAAGAATTTCTCACGGATTTGGAAACGATAGCGCCTGAAGTCCCAAAAGAGATCGTTCGCCAGAAGCCTTCCATCGCAACAGGCAAGCAGGTCGGCGGGTAATAGTGTCTTTCTCAAAACCATTTTGTCGCTGCCGACCGCATCCGTGGCAGGGATTCAAGCACAACATCCAACTGGTCAGGGCGTCATCAACGGGTTACACCGACGATTAGAATACCAAGTGACCGCCGCCTTTTTCGATTCGCCAATCCACACTCTCTCCCCGCCCAATCGTACTCGTTGAACAACCATTTCTGAGCTGGACCATGCAACCACGTTCAGGCCGCTCCGGACCAGGCGGAACATTTCCACCTTGTTTTGGTGTTAAATTTTTGTAGATTTAACACCTGTATGAAAAGGATGTCTTATAAATTTCTTCCTCTCCTTGTTTTCCATCTTCTGGCTTTGCCCGCCATCCTGGTGGCACAGCAGTCTCTCCCGCCTGACAGCAGCGCGAGAGCTATCTCCGTGGCTCCGGATTCTACCGACGCCGATTCACTGGAGCATCCCTTCGGCCGGCGCCAGAGGAGTTCCGAGGCCGACTCTATGGCTCCTCCGCCAATCGAACTGGCTGACCTCGGCATCGATGCTACGGTAGAGTACAAGGCGCGCAGCATCGACAGCTACAAGCAGGATGGTGTGATCATTCTCACTGGCGATGCTGAAGTCAAGTTCGGGGAGGTCACGATCAAGGCCGGGAAGATCACCATCAAGCAGAAAGAAAACTTACTGCTTGCAGAAGGCATCCCGGACAGCTCCGCCGGCGTGCCGGATTCCCTGGCAGTGGGTGACTCCGTTGACTTTAAGCTCAAAGATTTCCCGGTGTTTACAGACGGCAAGGAAACCATGGTCGGCGAAAGCATGGTTTACAATTTCGTGACCAACAAGGGTCGCATTCTGCGCGGCCGCACGGAATTTCAGAAAGGCCACTACTTCGGAAAGGCCGTCAAGCAGGTCGAGCCGAAAGTGTTTTTTGTGCAGGACGGCGCCTATTCGACTTGCGACCGCGAGGAGCCGCATTTCCATTTCCGCGGTAAAAAGATGAAGGTCATCGCCAATGACAAAGTGCTGGCCAAGCCGATTGTTTTCTATCTCGGAAAAATCCCGCTGGCGATTTTTCCGTTCGCCATGTTCCCGGCCCAGGAGAGCGGCCGACAGTCTGGCATCATCATTCCGCAATATGGCTCGAGTCCGCGTGAAGGGCGCTATTTGCGCAACTTTGGCTACTACTGGGCCACCAACGATTACATGGACATGCGGCTGACCGTGGATTTCTTCGACAAGGCTGGCTTTCTTTTTCGCGGCAATATGAATTATGCCCAGCGCTACAAATTCACGGGCTCGGTTAGCGGATCATTTACGGAAAAAACATTTGGCGATAACGGCGAGCGCGGTTGGAACTTGCGCGTCAATCACAGCCAGACCATCGATCAAAACACCAGCTTTTCGGTGAGCGGCCGTTTCCAAAGCAGCAACAATTTCTACCGGGATTTCAGCAACAATCGCACGCAACGCTTGGCCCGCCAGATTGTCTCAAATGCAACTTTTCGCAAACGGTGGGACAACGGCAAAAGCAGCATCGACCTCAATCTTTCGCAGACAAAAGATCTCGAGAGCGGCAGCACTTCGCGAACCTTGCCGCGACTCAGCTACACACGCAGCCGGCGCGCTTTCATTCCAGTTCGGAAGGCGAAACGCGGTTGTACCACCCCGGAGCCGCGCTGGTACAACCTGATTCAGTACGACTACCGTGGCCAGCTCGACAATACCGTGCGCAGCGACACCACGGAAAATCCCGACGACATCGACCGCAAGGCGAATCACGATGTCAATTTGAGCTTCACCAGCCCGGGCAAGCTGTTCGGCGGGTTGAGCCTGACCCAATCCGTCAGGTATGATGAAGACTGGTTCGACCGGCGCGCGGCAGAATATGTGATCACGGATTCGTCGCGAAACACATTGGAAGCAGTGGAGGAGAAAGGCTTCTTTCAGCGCCGAACCTTTCGTTATTCGGCTTCCACGAGTACGAATCTATACGGCACCCTGGCCCCCAATATTTTTTCGGTCACTGCCCTGCGGCACAAAATGAGTCCGTCGCTTTCTTTTTCCTACCAGCCAGACTTCTCAGATGTGGACCGCTGGAATTACTTCGTGACCGCCACCGACACCGCCGGCAATGAACGCAAGTTTGACCGCTTTTCCGGAACGCCGAGCGGCAAGCAAATGAGTATGAATTTCAGTTTAAGCAACCTGTTCCAAATGAAAGTCGGTAAGGGCGAGAAGGAAAAGAAAATCGACCTTTTCAATTTGAACTTCAGCACCGGCTATAATTTCGCGGCGGACAGCCTGCGACTGCGGAATCTGGCGACCTCTTTTCGGGCCAACCCCAAAAAGAACGTCAACGTCACAGCCAGCATGAACCACAGTTTTTATAGTTACGACACAGACCTGCGGCGCACCGTTGATGATTTCATTGCACCGCGGCTGACCTCCTTCCGGGTCGATGCCCGCTGGAGTTTGAGCGGAACCTCAAGCGGAGAGCCCGGAACGAGTACTCAGGCCGGTTCCGCGGCGGTGGGCGCTGCCGGACAGTTGCCGTTCAATGTGCGCCAGAACGAGACCCGTGCCAGCGGAGGCAGCGACAACGATTTCGACCCGGAAAGCGCTTTTTCGGCCCTGGACATTCCGTGGCGCGCCAATCTGGCATTCTCATTCAATGTCTCGAAACCAACGCCATTGACCACTACGAAAAACGCTTATGTCGATCTCAGCAATGTCGAACTGCAGCTCACGCGCAACTGGCGAATCGGCTACCGGCTGCGATACGACCTGAAGAAGTCGGATGTGGTTGATCAACGCATCTCATTCTACCGCGACCTTCATTGTTGGGAGGCGCGCTTCGACTGGAATCCGTCAGGGATTGGGAAAGGCTACTATTTTATTGTGAACATCAAAGCCGCTCACCTGCGCAGTATAAAAATCGAGAACCGGGGCGGCGCGACTTCGGTGCTGCAGAGTCCTTTCTAGAAGTTGTCCCAAAAAGGGCACGCCGTATGTCATTTCGAGCGCTCACTACGTGTCTCGTAGTTTTTATGCGACATGACAGTGGGGCCTGTCACTGGAGGTCCGTCCTCGGTCTTTTCAAGACGGATAATGTCTTGATAAGGTGAAACTTTTGAGCCTGGGTGCGGATTTATCTGGGCGATAATTGCAGGGGGCGAATATGGCCAACCGAAAATATAGTTAAATATTAGAATTTACGATGTTCAAAGTATGACACGGCTCAAAGTAATATTTCTATTTCTGATACTGACAGCTTTGTCTGATTTGAGTTTAGCGCAGGAATCAACTAATGATTCACTATTAGCTCATTACCCAATTCAAGTTGGAAATGTCTGGGATTATTCCGGTGATCGCAGTTTTGGGTTTATAACTTCGTTTCCCCTGTTGAGATTAGCTACAGCAATAAAGGACAGCGTCCATAGCAACGGGAAAAGATATGTCGTATTAAATCAAGTAAGCTACGATATGGGCTTACGGCAGGAGGCGGATTTTTTGGGAGGCATACGTCAGGAAATACGACTGCGGCGGGTTGACAGTACTAGCCTGAATGTGTATGAAGTTGTGCCCCTGGATAGATTGTTTCACGGCGACGAACTTTTGGTAGACAGTCTTTTTGCAAAACCTGGAGACACGATTATTTCCAATTCTGAGTTAGAGATTATGCTAAACTCTATTCATCCGGAAATCTTTCTTGGACAGTCCAGAGTGCAGCGAGAGCTTTTCGCTCTAGAACATGGCCTTTTAAGTTCTCACTTCATCACAACGGAAGAATTGGGACAAACGTCATGGTCCGGAGGAGAAGGGGAAATTACATCATGGACATTGCAGGCGGCAATAATTAACGGCGATACTACAGGAACCCTTCTCAGAGATCAAGAGCCGGCACTGCTTGCAAGTGAGCAAGAACTCGTATTTTCCGAAAATGTCAAAAACCGCAGAATTGTCTTCAGCAATGATGGCAAAGGACTCACGATTATTGATTCGGTCAAAGTAGAAAATGACTCGTTATTCTATTCCAAACCCTCATATTATCAAGGGGGGGGACTTTGTATTTCCTGAGACATTCAGCAAAGGTCCTTTTCTGGTTTTCCCTGGGGACTCAATCTTCCTGGATATATTCGTTCGAGAAGATGGCCTTGAACAAGCTTTCGAGGACACACTGCGTATTTACGCCAGCGGACTCAGTGGCCAAATTTTAACGCCAATCCATTTACCGATAAGGATTGAGGCCACGGTTTTCGTAGAGGGCTATGCCGCAGATGGAACAGACCCGCTACCCGAATCATTTTACTTGCAAGCTTATCCGAACCCATTATATGGCCCGCGGAACTTGAAGATTGTATATCAACTCAATAAGCCTGAGAATGTCTGTATTAAGGTTTATGATATTCTCGGTAGACATGTCACCACACTGGCAAGACAGAGAATACGTCGTGGCAAACATCATGTAGAGTGGGGTTCACAAGGCATTCCCTCGGGCGTGTACTTCATCAGCGTAACTGCTGAAAATCGAGGGGAGGCTATTCGACTTCACATTTTGAAATAGAATCCGTACGCCGAGACAAGTTTCCGTGAAACATCGTGAAACAATTTGTCTTGCTTTTAACAAGGCTAGCATCTATATTCGTTCAATTTCCAAATGTCTAACCGGAAAGGACTCAATGTCCAGAATTATCGCAATCGCTAACCAGAAGGGTGGTGTGGGGAAAACCACAACTGCTGTGAATCTGGCAGCATGCCTGGCAGTTGCGGAACATTCGACATTGTTGATTGATATTGACCCACAAGCCAATTCAACCAGCGGCTTGGGAGTTGATTCCAAAAATGTCGAGAACAGCATTTACGAAGTTCTTATAGAAGGTCTGGAGATCGAACAGGCTGTCCACAAGACGAAACTAGACTTTCTCGAACTGGTCCCATCAAACGTTCGTCTCGCCGGCGCTGAGGTTGAGTTGGTCAACACCGTTGCGCGCGAGAAGAAACTGAGCACGGCAGTACAGCACCTGCCGAAAGACTACGATTACGTTTTTGTAGACTGCCCGCCATCTCTGGGGCTTATCACAATTAATGCCCTGACAGCGGCTAACTCAGTGCTCATTCCAATCCAGTGCGAATATTACGCGCTCGAAGGGCTGGGTCAGTTGCTGAACACCATCCGGTTGGTTCAGAAACATCTGAACCCGATCCTCGTCATCGAGGGCGTGCTGCTGACGATGTTTGACAGCCGCCTCAATCTCTCACGCCAGGTTGCCGAAGACGTCAAGAAGTACTTCGACGACAAAGTTTTCACCACCATTATCGACCGCAACGTCCGGCTCAGCGAAGCACCGAGCTACGGCAAGCCCATCATTCTGTATGATGCCATCTCGAAAGGCTCCGAGAGCTACATGAATCTGGCGGAGGAAATCCTCAACAATGGCCGTTAAGCGACTTGGCAAAGGTCTCGGCGCCCTCATCCCAGAAATGTCCACCGAAGATGCAGAACAGGGGAAATCCCCCGAGCGGCTTCGCGATGTCGATGTTGCCCGGGTAAAACCCAATCCTTTCCAACCACGCGAAACATTTGACCCGGTCGCACTGGAGGAACTCAAGCAGTCGATCTCTGAGAACGGCGTAATTCAGCCAATAACCGTGCGCCAGACGCCTTCTGGCTTTGAACTCATCGCTGGCGAACGCCGACTGCGTGCTGTCTCTGATCTGGGCCTGGACCGTATCCCGGCCTACGTCATGGAAGTCGAAACCGACCAGCAGATGATCGAGCTTTCCTTGATCGAGAACATTCAACGCGAAAACCTCAACGCCATAGACGAGGCGAACGGCTATCTGACGCTGATCAACGAGTGCAATTTGACCCAGGAGGTTGTGGCAAAACGAGTCGGCAAGGACCGTTCGACCGTCACCAATTTCCTGCGCCTTCTGAAACTGCCGAAGCAGATTCAGGAAAGCTTGACCAAAGACGAAGTCACGCAAGGGCACGCCCGGGCGTTTTTGGCGCTCGAAAGCCCGGCCGAGATGCTCAGCCTTTGGCAGGAGACCTTGAAGAAGGGACACTCCGTACGCCAGGTTGAGGGCCTGATCAAAAAAAAGAAGTCTCCCAGGAAGGCAAAGAAAGAAGTCAAACATGAGGTCTCGCCTTTCATTCGGGAACTTGAGGACAAGATGCGCGGCGTTTTGGGTACTCAGGTGCGGATTCAGCAGGACGGCAAGGACGGCCGGGGGAAAATCGAAATCGAGTTCTATTCTGCCGACGAGATGGAGCGGATCATTGAGCTGGTGGAGGGCCTTTAACGGCTCCCTTTTCCGTCACAGCAAGATTAATAGACATGGGCCTCTACGACAATCACATTCTTCCCAAATTGGTCAACATCGCCTGCAGCCAAAAACCCGCTATGAAACAGCGCGCCAAAGTGGTGCCCCTTGCCGAGGGCAATGTAGTTGAAATTGGCATCGGCTCCGGTCTGAATTTGCCTTTTTACACTTCTGGCAAAGTGAAGAAGGTTTGGGGGCTGGACCCATCGAGCCGCATGTGGGCGATGGTGGATGGCAAAGCAGGTTCAGTCGGTTTCGACTTGGAGTTCATCGAAGCTTCCGCCAGCGACATTCCGCTTGACCCTCAAATCGCGGACACCGTGCTCGTGACCTACACTTTGTGTACGATTCCTGAGATAACACATGCCCTGGCAGAGATGAGCCGGGTACTCAAGCCCGGCGGACGCCTGATTTTCTGTGAACACGGCGCCGCACCTGACGACAATGTCAGGCGGTGGCAGGACCGAATAAATCCGGTTTGGAGGAAAATTGGCGGCGGCTGTAACCTCAACCGCCCCATTCCTGAACTGCTGGAACAGGCAGGGTTCACAATAAGCAATCTGGAAACCATGTACATTCCCGGCTGGAGACCCGCAAGCTTCAACTACTGGGGGACTGCCACGGCAGGCTAGGCCGGAACGCCGGCTTTAGAAACTTTCGCAAATATCGCGCACGATAACAAAAAAAGGAAGTCAAGATGGCAAGAGTCAATTATCAGTTCGAAAAACGCAAACGGGAACTGGCAAAGAAGAAAAAGAAGGAAGAGAAGCGGCGGCGCAAACTTGGACTGCCACTCGAGGGAGAAGAAGAAAACAAAGACTCTAATGACTCCAACGACTCTTCGAAAGACGGTACGGCTGACAAAGACGCAGGTGGTGAGTAAACGCTGTCGTCTGCCGTGCTTTGCCCGCAGGGCTGTCTGCGGCACTGACAGAAAAGTCCTGGGAATTCCGTAAGGAAGTCAGTCACGTCCCGGAGCCGGGATTGCAAGAGACACTGAAGTTCCCTTGCCCGGCTCTGACGCCACCACCAAATCGCCCCCCAGGTCCCGGGCCCGCTTCTTGAAATTCTGCAATCCGATTCCCCCCTCCGGATCACCCTGGTCGAACCCTTGGCCGTTGTCTTTTACTTCCAGCCTCAGTTGCTTGCCATCGTCAGAAAGAATGATCGCGATCTCGACTTTTGAGGCTTGCGCATGCCGGGCAATATTCTGCAGACTCTCCTTGTAGAGAAGAAAAAAGTTGCGGCGGAAATCGAGGTCTGTTTCGAAAGCCGGCTCGTGGTCTGGCGCCTGAAACGAAAACTCGAGATTGGCCAGGAGTCTGTTCGCCGTTTCGCGCATTCTCGCGATCAACTTTGCGAACTCGTCATTTTGAGGATTCACAAACCAGACGATATCCCGCATTGAATCTGCCGATTGCTGCGCGACTTCCTGAATATCGCGCAAACGCGCTTTCTCATCAGCTTCGATCTTGAGTTTCTGCTGAAGAGTCTGGCTGAGAACAGAAATGCTGCTCAGATTGCTGCCAATTTCGTCGTGTAAATCGCTCGCAATTCGGCGGCGCATTTGTTCCTTTTCCACTTCCTTGCGCGCTTCGGAAGCGCTGGCCTGCAACTCGGCGGCAGTAGCGCGCAATTCCGCCTCCTGCAACCTGGCCCGCTCTTGTTCAGTCGCCAGTGCAGCTTCTGCCTTCAGGCGCTGACGCTTAGACTGCAGTCGCAACAAACCGGCGAGGGCAGCAGTCAGGGCCAACGCGTAGAGCCCGTAAGCCCACCAGGTTCGGCGCCAGGGCGGCAGAATGGCAAAGGCGAACACATCCTCAAGCCCGATAGTGCCGTGGACATCACGCACGCGAACATGGAAAACGTAGTCGCCCTCGGTCAGATTAGTGTAATCTTTCCGGATCTCCTCCGTCCACAATGACCAACCGGACTCAAATCCCTCCAGCCAGTACTGATAGCGATTCGCCTCCGAAGCCTCGTAAGCGGCGCCGGCAAACTCAAACCGCAAGGCGTTGTGGCCGTGGTCGAGCACCGGCTGCGACCAGTCAGATGGTCGTGTGCCTGCAAAAATCAAAGAGTCCTGATTGACGAAGACACGCCTGACAAATGATTGAAATGTCACGTCCGGCCCTTGCTGCTCTTTCCCTGACCAGTGTACCACTCCGTCCGTGCCGCCGAACCAGACACTGCCGTCCGGCTCAGGGTAAATCTTCTTGATTTCTCCCACATCCAGGATGCGCTTGAATGGCCGGTGCGACCAGCGGTCAGGTCTGCCGTGGGAGCGCTCGATGACACCAAGACGCCTGCCTTCCGCCATGCGTGAATAGAGCCAGGTCTGATTGCCACTTGCTTCTACCAACTGACCGACATAGCCGGCGCTTGCCTGGGCAAAGGTTGAATCCGGGTGGAACATACGTTCGCTTTCGTCGAAACGCCATACCCCCGACTCGGTTGTGAATAGTAGTTTGTCGTCAACTACCACTGTTCTCACTTCACCGGAAGGCAAGCCGGATTCACGGCCAAATTGCTCCACCCGGGCGAGCCACATACCGGGTTTCTGCGTGGATGGTTGCAGTTCACCTGAGATCCTAAAAACGCCGCTGGCGTTCGTGCCCAGCCACAAGACATCGTTACCCGTAGCGCTGATAGAAATGGTTTCCACGTTCAAATCAAGAGCCCGGCCACGGTAGCGCCAGGTTCCGCCGGCGCGTTCAATGACGCCGAGTCCGTTTTGAGTCGCAGCAAAAATTCGCTGCGGGTTTTGACCGGATGAACAAAAACCGTAAACGCGGTAGGCGTAGGATTCAATCTTATTTGCGCTTGCTCCGTCCAGCAAAAACATGCCTTTGTCCGTGCCCACAAAGAGTTCCTTTCCCTGTTGATAGAAACCCCAGGCAAATGTGCTGATGCCGGCAACGGCCTCGAAGTTGGATCGGGTGAGCAACAAGCCATTCTCGCGGGTCGTCAGGTACGAAACCCCAAGATGGGTAGCCGCATACAAAACCTCGTCATGGCGGATGATGTCGTTAACGCCGGTGGTCAACCCGGACTCTGGCCCAAAACGCGAGTGCGGACTATCAAGCTCGACGTGGGCGATGCCATTGTAAAGCGCCAGCCAAAGCGACCCTCCCGGCTGGTAGAGCGGTTGCACAATGGTCTGGTCACGCAGCCCTGCGCCGGCGTCGATAAGATCCAACACTTTGCCTTGCTGGTCCAGAACCACACCGCCGCCGCGAATGGTTCCCAGTAGCAGCCTGTTACCCGGCAAGTTGGCGCTGCTGTAGATTTGATTGCGTTTCAGAAAATCATCGGCTTGCGTTGGGAAGGGCTCAAAGGTTCCGCGGCGATAGACAAGTAGCCCTTGTTCGCGCGTCGCCACCATGATTGTCTGTTCGGCCTCGTACGGAATGATGAGATAATTCTGCTGACTGGCGAACAACTCGCTGCCGGGCAGCAGTGAGGTCTCGCCGCCTGCCAGCCGGTTGATGCCAACTTGCCACTCCCCGTAGTAAATCGTATCGTTGATCGCGGCGGAGAGCGTTGCGCCAGTGATCGGCAGGACGCTTAACGAATCATCCGCCCAATGGTAAATGCGTTTCAACGAATAGAAGAAAATGCCTTGGCGGGTCGCATGCACTTTCCAGATATCGCCCACAGGACTGTCCCCATCGTCAAGTCTCTCGTCCAGCGCAACAAACTGAAGGTCTCCCAGGGAATCTGGCGCCAGGTACCCGAAGCCGTTCTCCTGGCCGACAAACATCGCGCCGGTGCTATCGGGTTCCAGCGCAAGCACGGTGGTTTCCTTACCGGTCTTAATCAGCCTCCAACTGACACCATCGTACTGCAGAACGCCCCAATTATTGCCGAAGTACACCAGGCCGCGCTGGTCTCTGGCAACCGCGTAGTTTTCCTGATAGCCACCGTACTCCTTGGGAGCAAAGTTTTGGAGATAGGGCCGGCCACGTTCAGCAAGAATCTCCTGCCGGCCGGGAAGCGGTTGTGACAAGAGGTTTTGAATGCAGAGAAGCAGGACGAATAGAGATCGGGTCATTGTGGCACTGTCATTTCAGGTGGGAATGGGTTTCGAAACCATTCATCGCGCGCGGACTTCTAACAAGCATTTTCTGAGGCTACGAGCACAAGCGAGGCACGTCGGGCAAAGGCTCTGCACCACGACACTACAGCCCCCTTCGCCAGCGCGCGACCAGACTCTATCGATCGATTTGCAATGTTTGGAGTCACTCAAAATGGCAAATCATCATCTTCTTCGGAGTCGATACGAAACGGGCCGATCAGCGAATCATCGATGTCATGGGTTGCCCGGAACTCATCCATCCGTTTGTCTTCTTCCTCTTGCAGTTTTTGCAGGATTGGCAGTGAACCCTTGCTGGCGCAGACGTATTGCCTGACTTCATCGGGAATCACCATTTCGCCAGCATCAATGTCCTCAGCCCAGCAACAACTGGTTCCGGCATCGCACCAGGGCCGCTGAAAGCACTCGGGGCAATATCCTGTGCAGCCCGACAGGTGCCATTTGCCATCCGCGAACAGGTCAAACTCATCATCCAGACACTCCAGCAAATGCTGGTACATCAGACGTGGCGGGACATTCTCAATCAACTCGACGCAGACATGAACTTCGGCCAGATGCGCTTCCAAGACCTTCAACTCGCGAACGATCTGTTTGTCTGACAAATCGTCCGGGTCGGGAGGCTGATATGATACCTGCAACTGGTCGCGCAAAGTGTTCGCGACCGGCTCGCCGTTCATCCACCTGATGAAGCGAAACCAGTCTCCTTCCGGAGAGATACCCGGGTCGATTGGCGGAAAGGCATAGCCTTCCATTTCCATGATTCCGCGGTCATGGCAATCCTGGTAGCGAGACACCCAATCCAACAAGTTACGCAGGCATTGGTTTTCGCAGTCGAGATCGTCTGGCGTCGGAGAGAACACCTTGGACAAATCAAGGGCGCGATAGATGAACTCATTCTTGAGAGATTGATTCTCAAGCAGTGCGTTGATGTCGTCTGCCGCCATGATTCTTTCCTCAATTGAGTTGCGTTGCCACTGTCTGAGCGCCATGATGACCGAGTCAGACTGCTACCGGTAGAGGCGTGCCACCTCCCACTTTTTCACGACATCCTCAATTAACCCTGCCACGCGGTCGTTAACCTTTGCAAAATAGGCTTCCGATTGCTCTTTGTCAAACGTTGGATAACCCTGTCCCTTTTCATACAGGCCAATGGACGATGGAAACGGCACAGCGTGCCACGAATTTCCTGCCGGATAAGGAGTGGCCATGTCAGCGGAATAGCGCTCGGGATGGATGTGTTCCGGAACAATGGCCTGGACATAGGCTGTTTCGTTGTTGCCGGCATGTCCGCCGTTTTGCTCGAAGACAGAGAACGTTTCCTCCGACGCCAGGCTCCACCAATTGATCACCAGAATGCGGACGCGATAGGCTGCCGAGGCCTTGTCCGCCTCGCTGCGTAGAATGGCTGTCTGCGGCCCACCATGACCGTTGAGCACGATGATGTTCTTGAACTTGTTCTTCGACAATCCGCGGAACAGGTCGGCCACAAACAGGCGGTAGGCTGTTTCACTGATGGCGAATGCGCCCGGAAAGCCCTGCATCGACCCCGTGACACCATAGTTCAGGGTCGGCGCCACAAGGGCGTTGACGCGGACGGATAATTCTCGCGCCATGGCCTCTGGCGCGAGATTATCAGAACCATTTGGGATGACCCCATGGGGCTCAAGCGTGCCAACCGGCAGCAAAACCGTTTCGATTCTCGCCGGCACGACTTCCTGGAATTCCTGCCAGCACATGAGATTCATCTGGCGAGTGCTGGGCTCGGGAGTAGTCTGAGCAAACAGCCCCACTACCGAACACACAGTTAGAAACGCAAAACTGAACAGCCCACACCTTGCCATCATTCATCTCCGGTTGGTTCGCGCGTTACCATTTGTTGCTATTTCATCGAGGTCTCAGCATTTGCACTGATCTGGTCGAGAACGCTTTTGGTGTCCCAGGCCACCCACTCTTCGGCGGCTCTGCCCTCGACCATCCGCAGCATCGAAATGCCGTCCAGGCTGACATCAGCACCACTTTCCTGGTGTGTGCCGGTCACAGTCCAGCGCACGGCGGCCAGGTTGCCGTCCATGATGACATTGTGCACCTCGACGTTGAAGCCCTTGTAAGTTTCTCGGACGCTTGTGACATATTCCTTCATCTCATCAATACCGGTCACCATTGCCGGCATCATACTGACGGGATGGTGGCGCACAAAATCCGCTGCATGGGAGTCATCTATCATGGCCACATTTCCGCTGTTCCAGATGGTGGTCATCTGGCTTTGCAGAATTGCCTTGGCATCTTCGTTGGAGTGGTTGGCTTGGGTGCAGGAGGTCAGGGCAAGGAAGGCAACTACCAAAAACAACAGTGTGTTTCTCATGGTACACCTCCAGAATTATGATGTAAAGAGTTATATAACAGGACAGCAGCAACTTCGGGAATTAGCAATAAAAACGCAAGCAAGAAATCTCAAGGCATCTCATCCTTGTGTCGGCTCGGGAAAAAACAGGTTCAGAAAGAAACCCGCAAGCCCGCCGACGACCAGCCCTTGTCCGAAAAGAGTCCTCACCCACTGCGGGAACTCGCGTAGCACATCCGGTCGAAACTCAGCGCCGAGGCCGAGCCCAATCGAAACCGCAATAATAATCATGTTGCGCTTGTTCATCTCGACGTTGCGATGAATAATTGCCAGGCCGCTCGCAAAAATCATGGCAAACATAATCAGTCCACCGCCGCCGATTACAGCAGCGGGAATGGTTGCGACCAGCATGCCGATCTTCGGAACCATGCCAAACGCAAGCAGAAACATCCCACCAATGGCAGCAACGTGCCGGCTCGCAACACCCGTAAAATTCACCAGCCCGACATTCTGAGAATAGGAGGTGTTCGGGAACGCGCTAAACAGCGCTGCCACTCCGCTCATCACGCCGTCCGCCACCAGACCACCTTTCATCTCACGACTGGTAGGTTTGCGGCCGACCGCGGCAACCGTGCCGGTGATATCGCCCAGAGTTTCAAGAGCACTGACGACATAGATGAGACTCATCATCAAGATGGGCGCCACATGGAACTCCAGGCCAAATTTTAACGGCAGAGGTACGTTGAACCAGACGCTGTCGGCCACTTGTGAAAAGCCGACCTTGCCGGCCAGTATGGCGACGCCATAGCCAACAAGGACGCCGACAATCATGCTCGCGTAACTGAGGAAACCCTTGAAGAATTGATTTAGCAAGAGCGTCACCGAAAGCACAATTGCTGCTATACCGAGATTCGTGAAAGAGCCGTAATCGGGTGCTCCGACGCCGCCAGCCGCGTAATCCATGCCGACCGGAACCAGAGTCAGGCCAATGAGCATCACCACGATGCCGGTCGAAAGCGGCGGGAAGAGCCGCCGGAATCTATCGTAGCTGTAGCCGATTATGACCTCGACAAAAGACGCTGCCAGGCATGCCCCCAAGGCGGTTGCGAGATTGTATTGTTTCGCAATGCTGATGATGCCGGCGACAAAGGCGAAACTGGTGCCCATCACCATGGGAATGCGGGCGCCAACCGGGCCCAACGGGTAAGCCTGAATTATGGTAGCAAGGCCGGCCATAATGAGCGCCACCTGAACCAGAAAGGCTTTGTCCGGGGTCGATAAGCCGATGGCATTCGCAATGATAAGCGGCACGGCAATGTTGCTCAGGAACATGGCCACCAGGTGTTGCAAGCCAAGTGGAACGGCTTCCCGAATCGGCGGCATGTCATCGATGTCGTAAACGATGTGAGACCTCGAATCCATAGCGCTGTGCGAACGAGCAGATTCAACTACGACGGGTTCCGGCATGGTCATTTTCCTTTCCGGGTGTTGGTCAAGGCAGGATGAATGGATGATACAGAATGCCGCGAAAACAGTCAAACGAAAACTTGTTCCCGATCGCCGCAATAACGTCCCACTGCTGAATTAGTTGTT